>NZ_CADIJL010000011.1 GCF_902859695.1 Achromobacter ruhlandii | reverse complement strand
CGCCTGACAAGTATCGTCTGACTGCCTTGAGTTTGAATTGCTCATCGTACTTCGTCATGAAAAACACCCCAAAGATTGGATTGATGTCCAACTTTTGGGGTGCAGTTCACACGGGTGGCCCTTGTTCCGAGCCGATCGGAATTCAGCGGCCCGAACCCTGGGCCGCGATCACTTCCTGCGCCACCTGGCGCGGCGCTTCGGCGTAGTGCTTGAACTCCATCGTGTAGGTGGCGCGGCCCTGCGTCAGCGAGCGCAGCGAGGTGGAGTAGCCGAACATCTCGGCCAGCGGCACCTCGGCCCGCACCACCTTGCCGCCGCCGCCGGCGATGTCTTCCATGCCCTGCACCATGCCGCGACGCGACGACAGGTCGCCCATGACGTTGCCGGTGAAGTCCTCGGGCGTTTCCACCTCGACCTGCATCATCGGTTCCAGCAGCACCGGATCGGCGCGCCGCATGCCTTCCTTGAAGGCCATCGAGCCGGCCATCTTGAAGGCGTTTTCGTTCGAGTCCACGTCGTGATACGAACCGAAGAACAGCGTCACCTTGACGTCGACCACCGGATAGCCCGCCAGCACGCCGGCGTTGAGCGATTCGCGGATGCCCTTGTCCACCGCCGGGATGAACTCGCGCGGCACCACGCCGCCCTTGATGGCGTCGACGAACTCGTAACCCTTGCCCGGTTCCTGCGGCTCGATCTTGAGCACCACGTGGCCGTACTGGCCGCGGCCGCCCGACTGCTTGACGAACTTGCCTTCGACTTCGTCACAGGTCTTGCGGATGGTCTCGCGGTAGGCCACCTGCGGCTTGCCCACCGTGGCCTCGACGCCGAACTCGCGCTTCATGCGGTCGACCAGGATTTCCAGGTGCAGCTCGCCCATGCCGGAGATGATGGTCTGGCCGGATTCCTCGTCGGTGCGCACGCGGAACGAGGGATCTTCCTGCGCCAGCCGGCCCAGGGCGATGCCCATCTTTTCCTGGTCGGCCTTGGTCTTGGGCTCGACCGCCTGCGAGATGACCGGCTCGGGGAACACCATGCGTTCGAGCACGATGACGTGCGCCGGGTCGGTCAGCGTGTCGCCGGTGGTGACGTCCTTGACGCCCACCGCCGCGGCGATGTCGCCGGCATAGACCTCGGTGATCTCGCGCCGCTCGTTGGCGTGCATCTGCAGGATGCGGCCCAGGCGTTCCTTCTTTTCCTTGACCGGGTTGTAGACCGAGTCGCCGGACTTGACCACGCCGGAATAGACGCGGAAGAACACCAGCTGGCCGACGAACGGGTCGGTCATGATCTTGAAGGCCAGCGCCGAGAACGGTTCCTTGTCGGTGGGATGGCGCTCGATTTCGTGGTCGCGCTCGTCGTGGCCCTTGATGGCGGGCACGTCGACCGGCGACGGCAGGTAGTCGATGACCGCGTCCAGCATGGCCTGCACGCCCTTGTTCTTGAAGGCGCTGCCGCACAGCATCGGCACGATCTCGTTGGCGACCGTGCGCTGGCGCAGGCCCTGCTTGATCTCGGCCTCGGTCAGCGCCTCGCCGCCCAGGTATTTCTCCAGCAGCGTTTCATTGGCCTCGGCGGCCTTCTCGACCATCTTGTCGTGCCATTCCTGTGCCTGCGCCTGCAGCGCCGGCGGAATATCGCGGTACTCGAAACGCACGCCCTGGCTGGCGTCGTCCCAGATGATGGCCTTCATCTTGACCAGGTCGATGACGCCCTCGAAGCCGTCCTCGGCGCCCACCGGCAGTTGCACCGGCACGGCATCGCCCTTCAGGCGTTCGCTGATCTGGCGCTGCACGCGCAGGAAGTCGGCGCCGACGCGGTCCATCTTGTTGACGAAGGCCAGCCGCGGCACGCGGTACTTGTTGGCCTGGCGCCAGACGGTCTCGGATTGCGGCTGCACGCCGCCGACCGCGTCATAGACCATGACGGCGCCGTCCAGCACGCGCATGGAGCGTTCGACCTCGATGGTGAAGTCGACGTGGCCCGGCGTGTCGATGATGTTGATGCGGTGTTCGGGATAGTTGCCGCCCATGCCCTTCCAGAAGGCGGTGGTGGCGGCGGACGTGATGGTGATGCCGCGTTCCTGTTCCTGCTCCATCCAGTCCATGACGGCGGCGCCGTTATGCACTTCGCCGATCTTGTGGGTGATACCGGTATAGAAGAGGATGCGCTCGGTGGTCGTCGTCTTGCCCGCGTCGATGTGGGCGCTGATGCCGATGTTCCGGTATAGCTCGATAGGCGTCTTGCGAGTCATGGCCTCGTTCCTTGCAGTAATCACCAGGAATGGGCGGCAGGTCCGACCGGATACTGCCGCGGCGGGCGCCATGCCGCGTTGAGAGGTGTGCTCGGGTGTTGCGAAACCGCGCCCGCACTATCCTTGAATATTACGCGCCGCGAGCCGGTTTACAAGCTTTAGCCATAAGCGCCATAGGGGATGGCCCGGGCAAGAAAAAGCCCCTCGGCGGGGAGGGGCTGGGCGGGCGGCGCCGCCGGCGGGCCTGACAGCGGCCTGACGACGGCGAGGCGGGCCGGGATTACTTCTTTTCTTCCTTGACGCGGTACACCAGCACGGCGGTGCTGGCCAGCGACAGCACCTTGGCGGTGACGCTGCCCAGCAGCAGGCGTGACAGGCCGCTGCGGCCGTGGCTGCCGATGAAGATCAGGTCGCAACCGGCGTCGGCGGCGGCCTGGACGATGCCGTCGGCCACGTTGAAGTTGGACACGGCGCGCGCCTCGGACTTCACGCCGGCGGTGTCGGCGCGGTCGGTGATCTGCTTGAGGTACTTGTCGGCCTGCTCGGCCGAGGCCTTTTCGTAGTCTTCGTCGGTGATGGCGTAGGCCGCGGCCATGCCGTCGAAACCGATGGTGGCGGCGAACGGCTGCGTCACGTAGAGGGCGACGACGTCAGCGCCCACCGAGCGCGCGAAGGAAATGCCGGCGTTGGCGGCTTGGGCCGACAGCGGCGAGCCGTCGGTGGGAATCAGGATCTTCTTGAACATCTTGCCTGCTCCTGTTTGAGAGGAAGCTCCATGCTACCGGAAACCCGCCAGGTTCACATCAAGCGAACCCGGCGCCATTGATACGCATCAACCCAGTTGCTGGGCGGCGGCGAACAGGTTGGTGCAGCGGGTGCCCGTGCGGCAGTACGCCAGCACCGGGCCCGGCAGGGTGCGCAGCAGTTCGGCGAAGCGGACCACGTCGGCCGCGGTCATGGCGCTGCCGACGACCGGCTGGTATTCGATTTTCAGGCCGGCGGCGGCGGCGGCCTTGGACACGTCGGCGGCGGTCGGCTGGTCGGGGCCGCCCTCGAAGTCGGGACGGTTGATGATGACGCTCTTGTAGCCGGCGGCGGCCACGTCGGCCATGTCGTCGGGACCCAGTTGCGGGGCGACGGCGAAGTTCTCGGTGAGGGGCTTGATGGGTGCGGACATGGCGATTCCTTGATGGGGGTGACTGCGTATTATTGTAGGAGCCGTTTCAGGCGAAAAGCTTTTCCAGCACGTTCCAGACGCCGCGATCATCGGCCATGGAAACGGAAAAGCGCAACATCGTCGACGGCCCCTGCGAGGGCGAGAACAGCGTGCCGGGCGCCAGCAACATGCCGCGGTCGGCGGCGGCGCGGGCCAGCACCTCGCTATCGCGGCCGCAATCGGCCCAGACGAACATGCCGGCCTGCGGCTCATGCCGGATGGTCAAGCCCAGCTTGAGCAACCCTTTCAGGCAGCGCTGGCGGGCCTCGTCCACGCGCTGGCGCACACGCTCGATGTGGCGTCGGTACTGGCCTTCCATCAGCACCCGGTGCACCACCCGCTCACCCAGTTCGGGCGAGGTCAGCCCGGCCAGCATTTTCAGGTCGGCGAGCTTCTGCAGGATATCGGGATTGGCGGCCAGGTAGCCGACCCGCAGGCTGGCCGCCAGCATCTTGGAATAACCGCTGACCAGGATAACGCGGTTGAGCCGGTCCAGCACCGCCAGCTTCATGGCGCCGCCGGGGTGCAGCTCGCCGTAGGTGTCGTCTTCCACCACCAGGAAATCGTGGCGCTCGGCGATGCGCAGGATGTCGTAGGCGGCGCCCGCCGACAGGGTATGGCCGGTAGGGTTGTGCACCGCGCTGTTGATGATGAACAGCTTGGGCTTGTGCTGCGCCGCCAGTTGCTCCAGCAGGGCGATATCGGGGCCGTCGGGGCCGCGCGGCACCCCGATCAGGCGCGCGCCGAAGGCCGCCAGGCGGCCGAAGATGACGAACCAGGCCGGGTCCTCGACCAGCACGGTATCGCCCGGCTGCACCAGCAGGCGGGCGATCAGGTCGAGCCCGTGGGTGACGCCGTTGGTGGTGAGCAGATTGCGTTCAGGATGGGCCGGCACGCCGTCGCTCTGCAGCGACGCCGCGATCTGCTGGCGCAGCGGCGAAAACCCCTGCGGGTGGCCATAGGACACCAGATGGCCGCGCACCGAGCGGCCGACGGCGCGCACCGCGCCCGCCACCATTTCCGGATCGAGCCATTCCGCCGGCAGCAGGCCGGCGCCGCCCGGCATGCCGGGACCGCCCCCCTCGCGGAACATGCTGCGCAACAGCCAGGCGATGTCGACCCGCGCGGGCGGGACAAAAGCCTGGCCGGCAGGCGCGGGCACGCTGGCCGCGGGAGCCAGCGGACCGCTGCGGGCGCGCACGAAGAATCCGGCGCCACGGCGCGACTGCACCAGGCCGCGCGCCACCAGCCGGTCATAGGCCTCCACCACCGTGAAGCGGCTGACGCCGGATTGCTCGGCCATCTTGCGGATCGACGGCAGGCGGGTGCCAGGCCGCAGGCCCTGTTCGTCGATGCGCCGGGCCAGGCCGTCGGCCAGTTGCGCCACCAGCGTGGCGTCGGCCTGGCGCACGGGCTGCCAGGGCATGGAAGGCGAAGCAACTGTCATGGGAATTTCACCAGGCCAGTGGTTAAAGTGACATGCAAAGGTGTACCGGTACTGTACCGATGACTATGCGTAGAGTGACAGCAATGGCGTCAACCCGCAAGCCCTGTGGACCGCCCCTTTTTTCTGGACGCCCACCGATGCGCCGCACCGCGTTGTATCCCTCGCCCCAGGCCGCCCCCGTTGCGTCCCGCCCCTCGCCCTGGGAGGGCTATGGCTACGGCCTGCTGGGCGTGCTGGTGTTCTCGCTGACACTGCCGATGACACGGCTCGCGGTGGCCGAATTGCCGCCTCTGCTGGTGGGCCTGGGACGGGCCTTGCTGGCGGCTGTGCCGGCACTGGCCCTGCTGTGGCTGACCCGCAGCCGGCGGCCCGATCGCCGCGAATGGCCCGGCGTCATCCTGGCCGCGCTTGGCATCGTGGTGGGGTGGCCGCTGGCCTCGACGCTGGCGATGCAGACCGTCGCATCGTCGCACGGCGCGGTGTTCAACGGCCTGCTGCCGCTGTCCACGGCCGTCTTCGCGGCCTGGCGCAGCGGCGAACGTCCCTCGCCGGCATTCTGGGGCTGGGCCATGGTGGGCGCCGCCCTGGTATGCGCATTCGCGCTGCGCGAGGGCCAGGGCGCGCTGGCGATGGGCGATTTCTGGCTGTTGCTGGCGGTGCTGCTGGGCGGGATGGGCTATGCCGAGGGTGCGCGCGCCTCGCGCACGCTGGGGGGCTGGCGCACCATCTGCTGGGCGCTGGCCATCAGCGCGCCGGTGCTGGCGGTGCCGGTCGGCTGGATGGCCTCGCGGCAGGCCGGCTGGCCCGCCGTCGACGTCATCTGGGCCTGCGCCTATCTGGCGTTCGGCTCGATGTTCCTGGGATTTTTTGCCTGGTATCGCGGCCTGGCGGCGGGCGGCATTGCCCGCGTCGGGCAGATCCAGTTGCTGCAGCCGTTCCTGACGGTCCTGGCCGCGGTCCTGTTTTTCGGCGAGGCCGTGGACCTGACCACGTTCCTGTTCGCCCTCGCCGTCATCGTGGTCATCGCCGGCGGCCGCCGCGCGATCGTTGGAGTCAAGAAATGACGCTGTTCCCTTCCAGTCTGGCCGACGTGCCGCTCACTTCCCTGTCCTTGCTGGGGCCCCTGGCCCTGTTCGCGCTGGTCAGCTCGATCACGCCCGGGCCCAACAACGTCATGCTGGCCGCATCCGGCCTGAACTTCGGCTTCCGCCGCAGTATGCCGCACCTGCTGGGCGTGAACCTGGGCTTCACGCTGATGATCTTCCTGGTGGGCATCGGCCTGGGTTCCGTGTTCCAGCAGTTGCCGGTGCTGTACACCGTGCTGAAGTACGGCGGCGCCGCCTACCTGCTGTACCTGGCCTGGAAGATCGCCAATTCGGGCGGGGTGGAAGAAGGCCATGCCCGCGGCAAGCCGATGACTTTCCTGCAGGCGGCAGCCTTCCAGTGGGTCAATCCCAAGGCCTGGGTGATGGCGGTGGGCATTATCGCGACCTACACGCCGCAAGCGGGCTTCTTCGCCAACCTGGTGATCGCCACGCTGGTCTGCGGCCTCGTCAACCTGCCCAGCATCGGCATCTGGGTCACCTTCGGCACCGCGCTGCGCCGGGTATTGCACAAGCCGTGGGCGATCCGGGCTTTCAACATCACCATGGCCCTGTTGCTGGTGGCCTCGCTGTATCCGGTGGTGCTGGAAGCGCTGCGCTGAACGCGCCGCCGGCGCCTGCAAGCGTCGGCCGGCCGCCGTGTCCACCACGCCGTCAGGCCAGCAGGGCCACCACCACGGCCGGCGTGACGAGCACGTTGAACAGGCCCGCCATCACCATCACCAGACCTGCGACCGCGCCCTCCTCGGCCGCCAGTTCGCGCGCCTTGGCCGTGCCAGCGCCATGCGCGCCCATGCCGAACAGCGCGCCGCGCGCCAGGGCCGAGCGCAGCGGCAGCCAGCGCCGCATGAACTGGCCGATGGCCGCGCCGAACACCCCGGTGACGATCACGAACACCGCCGTCAGGTCCGGCGCGCCGCCGACGTGCGAGGAAACCGCCACCGCGAACGGCGTGGCCACCGAACGCGGCAGCAGGCTCAGCCGCAGGTCTGGCGGCAGGTCCAGCAGGCTGCCCAGCAGCCAGGCGCTGGCGCCGGCAATGGCGCTACCGACCGCCACGCCCGCCACCAGCACCGGCCAGTAGCGCCGGATCAACGCGCGCTGCTCGTACAGCGGCAGCGCGAACGCGACGATCACCGGGCCCAGCATCATCATCAGCCAGTGCGAACCCGACATGTAGTCGCGGTAGCCGGTATGCAGCAGCAGCGCCAGCATCAGCAATAAAGCCGGAGCCACCACCAGCGTGGAGGTCCACCAATAGGCATAGCGGCGGTAGAACAGGCGCGCGCAGGCATAGGCCAGTACCGTGGCCAGCGGCCAGAAAAGCAGGTTGAATTCAGTGCGCATGGCGGTTCATCCAGCGGTAGCAGAGGTCGATCGTCAGCGCCGTGCCGACCATGACCAGGGCCGTGCCCAGCAGGATCACGGCCAGCAGCTTGGCGCCCAGGACGCCCAGGAATTCACGGTGGTCCAGCAGCGACATCACGGCGGGCACGAAGAACAACAGCATCTCGCCCAGCAGCCAGCTCGCGCCCCGGTGCACGTTGCGCACCCGCAGCAGGCCCGAAGCCAGCAACGCCAGCACCAGCGCCATGCCGATGACGCCGCCGGGGATCGGCAGGCCGGCGACATTGGCCAGCGCCTGGCCCAGCAGGGAGAACAGGATGAGGAGAACGATCTGCAGCACGCGGCTGCGGCGCAGCAGGCTGCGCAGGACGATGGGGTAGCGAGGGCGAGACATGGAAATTTCCAGCGGACAGGGAACGTTTTACGCCGGGCATGGCCATAGATAAAATGAATTTGTTGAATTCCCCCTATTCAAATCAGGCATAACCATGGATCTGCGCCCGCTGCGCGCGCTGGTGGAGGTGGTCCGCCAGGGTGGCTTCTCCCAGGCCGCCAAAGTCGTTTTCGCCACTCAGCCCACGGTCAGCAAGGCGGTGCGCCAGCTGGAGGATGAAATCGGGATGCCGCTGCTGGACCGCCAGGCGCAGCCGCCCCGGCTGACAGACGCCGGCGAAATCGTGTACCGGCGGGCCGTGAAGATGTTGGCCGAACGCGACGATCTGTACGCCGAGCTGGACGAGTTGCGCGGCCTCAAGCGCGGCGTGCTGCGGCTGGGCCTGCCGCCGCTGGGCAGCAGCACACTGTTCGCGCCCATGTTCGCGCGCTTTCGCAGCCGCTATCCGCAGGTCGAGATCAGCCTGCTGGAACACGGCGGCCACCGGCTGGAGGAAATGGTCATGGCCGGCGAGATCGAGCTGGCGGCGTCGCTGCGACCGGTCTCCGAGGATTTCGACTGGCAGCCGGTGGCGCGCGAGCCGCTGATGGCGCTGCTGCCAGCCGATCATGCGCGTGCCCGCGCCGCCACCGTCGGCCTGGAACAGTTGCGCGATTCGCCTTTCATCTTGTTCGAGACCGGGTTCGCCCTAAACCGCATCATCCAGGAAGCCTGCCAACGGGCCGGTTTCGCGCCGGCCATCGCGGCGCGCAGCGGCCAGATCGACTTCATCGTGGCGCTGGTCAGCGCCGGACTGGGCGTGGCCTTCCTGCCCCGCGTGAAGGCCGAGGAAGAACGGCACGCGGGCGTGGCGCTGGTGCCGCTGCGCGATGCTCGGACCGACTGGGAGATGGGCCTGGTGTGGCGGCGTGGCGGGTATCTGTCGCCGGCGGCGCAGGCCTGGCTGGCCCTGGCGCGCGAGATGCATCCGGACACGGCTTGAAGCGATCCGCCAACGATCCGCGTTGTATGCTGGCGGCGCAACCACGCTCGTCGGCGTGGGTCTCATCCATCATGCCCGCCCTGCCCCGATTCACCGTCCGCCGCCTGATCGGCGCCGCCGTGCTCGCCGCCGCCAGCGTGGTCGGGTGCTCGCAACTCGACTCCTGGCAACGCCAGACCATCTTCTCCCCGCAGTCCGAGCCGCAGACCTGGTGGCGAGAGCCGGCCAAGGGCACGCAGGTCTACGACCTGGCGCTGGCCAATGGCGACAAGGTGCGGGCCTGGTATTGGCAAAGCCCGCAAGCCGACGCGCCCACCGTGCTGTATCTGCACGGCGCGCGCTGGAACCTGAACGGCAGCGCGTTCCGCATCGACGGCTGGACCCGCAAGGGCTATTCCGTGCTGGCCATCGACTACCGGGGCTTCGGCGCGTCGACGCCGCGCCTGCCGTCCGAGGCCAGCGCGCTGGAGGACGCCATGGCCGGCTTGAAGGAACTGGCCCGGTTGCAACCGGACCCGGCGCGCCGCTTCGTCTATGGCCACAGCCTGGGCGGCGCCATCGCCATCAACCTGGCGGCGCGCCCGGAACAACCGGACTTCGCCGGGCTGATCGTGGAGTCCAGTTTCACCAGCATCAGCGCGATGCTGGCCACCATGAAGTGGGGCCGCGTGCCCGGCGCCAGCCTGCTGGTCACGCAACCGTTCGACTCGGTGCAGACGCTGGCGCAGCTCCACACCCCGATGCTGTTCATGCATGGCACCGCCGATCGGGTGGTGCCGCACACGATGAGCGATGAGCTCTACGCCGCCGCCCGAGGCGTGGCGCCCGAGCTGAAGCGGCTGGTCAAGATCGAGGGCGCGACGCATTCGGGCGCGTTCCGCAGC
Organism: Achromobacter ruhlandii; assembly: GCF_902859695.1. Classification (GTDB taxonomy): domain Bacteria; phylum Pseudomonadota; class Gammaproteobacteria; order Burkholderiales; family Burkholderiaceae_B; genus Achromobacter; species Achromobacter ruhlandii. The sequence continues at coordinate 171,772 of NZ_CADIJL010000011.1, read as the reverse complement.
GGCGAGCAATACGACGACGCCGTGAAGACTTTCATGCGCGACGCCAGCCGCGCCTATCAACGCAAGGCCGGCTGACCCTCGCGCCGCGCAACCACGGGTCGAGCCATCCGTTGCGCCGGCGAGATCGGGCGTGCGCGCCCGGCATTCGCTGGCTCCCTTGCCGCCCATTTACCTGCGCCTTTTATCAGGCGCCCGCGCCGTCCTCCCCGGGGAAACCCGCTCTCGGGAAACTCCCATATCAAAATATCTTCTAAATATATTTAGCAGATATTAGACTTTCTCCCACCCGCCGCCCTTCCTTCGCGGCGCCGGCCATCCGAGGAGAATCCAGTTGAGTAACGTGCGTTGGCAGGGCGTCTTTCCTGCCGTAACCAGTAAGTTCCATGCCGACGAAACCCTCGACTTCGAAGCGATGCGCAAGCACTTCGGCTTCCTGATCGACAACGGCGTGCATGGCCTCGTCACCTGCGGTTCGCTGGGCGAAGCCAGCACCCTGACGCTGGAGGAAAAGCTGGCCGTGACGCGTTGCGCCGTGGAAGTCAGCGGCGGCCGCATCCCGGTGCTGGCCAACGTGTCGGAGACCAGCACCCGCGAGGCGCTGCGCTTCATCAAGGCGGCGGTGGACCTGGGCGTGGACGGCTTCATGCTGATGCCCTCGCTCATCTACGTGGCCGATGCGCGCGAGGCGATGCAGAGCATCCGCACCATGGCCGAGGCCGCCGCCAAGCCCTGCATGATCTACAACAACCCGGTCGCCTACCGCGTCGACCTCAAGCCCGAGCACATGGCCGAGCTGGCCGACTGCCCCTGGCTGGTGGCGATCAAGGAAAGCAGCGACGACATCCGCCGCGTGACCGACCTGCGCAACAAGCTGGGCGACCGCTATCAGCTGTTCATCGGCGTCGACGACCTGTCGTTCGAAGCCCTGGCGCTGGGCGCCGACGGCCTGCTGGCCGGCCTGGTGACCGCCTTCCCGCGCGAGACCGTGGCGCTATACGACCTGATGAAGGCCGGCAAGTGGCAGGAAGCGCTGGCGCTGTACCAGTGGTTCACGCCGCTGCTGCACCTGGATGTGTCGACCAAGCTGGTGCAGAACATCAAGCTGGCCGAGACCCTGGCCGGCGTCGGCAACGAGCACGTGCGTCGTCCGCGCCTGCCGCTGGTGGGCGCCGAGCGCGAGCGCTGCGCCGGCATCATCGAAGCGGCGCTGGCCAAGCGGCCGCGGCAATACCAGTCGAAGTAAACGACCCAGCCCGAAGCAGGACCGGCGCGCCCGCATGGCCGTGGCGCGCCGTCCTTGCGCCAGCCTCTCGGACACCATGCACAGCGACATCATCCTTCAGACCCGGGGCCTCACCAAGGAATTCCGCGGCTTCGTGGCGGTCAACGACGTCAACCTGAGCGTCAGGCGCGGCGCGATCCATGCGCTGATCGGTCCCAACGGGGCCGGCAAGACCACGGTCTTCAACCTGCTCACCAAGTTCCACATCCCGACCCGCGGCCAGATCGTCTACGACGGCGTCGACATCACCGGCGAACGGCCGGCGCAGACGGCGCGGCGCGGCATCGTGCGCTCGTTCCAGATCTCGGCGGTGTTTGCGCAGCTGTCGGTGCGCGAGAACGTGCGCGTGGCCTTACAGCGCAAGCTGGGCGTGGACTACTGCTTCTGGCGTTCGGAGCGCTCGCTGGAGCGGCTGCATGCGCGGGTCGAGGAATTGCTCGACCAGGTCGGCCTGCGCGCGCAGCTGGACGTGGCCGCTGGCGACCTGCCCTACGGCCGCAAGCGCACGCTGGAGATTGCCACCACGCTGGCGCTGGAGCCCGAGCTGCTGTTGCTGGATGAGCCGACGCAGGGCATGGGCCACGAGGACGTGGACCGCGTCAAGCACCTGATCAAGCAGGTCTCGGCCGGCCGCAGCATCCTGATGGTGGAACACAACATGAAGGTGGTGGCCGACATCTGCGACACCATCACCGTCCTGCAACGCGGCGAGATCCTGGCCGAGGGTCCGTACGCCGAGGTGTCCGCGAACCCCGCGGTGCGCGAAGCGTACATGGGAGCGGAAGATGAATGACAAGACCCCGGCGCGGTCCATGCTGGAGATCCGCGATCTGCACGCCTGGTATGGCGAATCGCACATCCTGCACGGCATCGACCTGGACGTGAAGGCGGGCGAGTGCATCACGCTGCTGGGCCGCAACGGCGCCGGCCGCAGTTCGACCCTGAAGTCGGTGCTGGGCCTGGTGGGCCGGCGCAGCGGCTCCATCAAGGTGCAAGGCCAGGAAACCATCGGCCTGCCGCCGCACAAGATCGCGCGCCGGGGCATCGGCTATTGCCCCGAAGAGCGCGGCATCTACGCCTCGCTGACCGCCGAGGAGAACCTCATGCTGCTGCCCTCGGTGGGGCCGGACGGCATGTCGGTGGAAGAGATCTACACGATGTTCCCCAACCTGAAGGAACGCGCCCACAGCCCCGGCACCCGGCTGTCGGGCGGCGAGCAGCAGATGCTGGCGATGGCGCGCATCCTGCGCACCGGCGCCCGCCTGCTGCTGCTCGATGAAATCACCGAAGGGCTGGCGCCCGTCATCGTGCAGGCGCTGGGCCGGGTGATCCGGCAATTGCAGGAGCGCGGCTACACCACCGTGCTGGTCGAGCAGAACTTCCGCTTCGCCCGGCACCTGGCCGACCGCCATTACGTCATCGAGCATGGCCAGGTGGCCGCCGTGATCGAGCGGGCCGAGGTCGAGCGGTCGCAGGACCGGCTCAACGCCCTGCTCGGCATCTGAAGGCCGTCGCGCGCAGTTCCCCGTCGTTGCAGTTCCCGTGGTGCTTCCGACCGCAGTCCCCCCATTCCCCTACGGAGCGTAGTCAGATGAAATTGAATCGAATCGCAGCGGCGCTGTGCGCCATCGGCCTGGCGGGCGTCGCCCACGCCGAGGCCGGCATCAGCGACGGCATCGTCAAGGTCGGCGTGCTGACCGACCTGTCCGGCGTCTATTCCGACCTGGCCGGCAACGGCTCGGTGATCGCGGCGCGCATGGCGGCCGAAGAGATGGGCAACAAAGTGCTGGGCAAGCCGGTCGAAGTGGTGGCCGCCGACCACCAGAACAAGCCCGACGTCGCCGCCAACCTGGCGCGCGAATGGTTCGACCAGGGCAAGGTCGACATGATCACCGACTTCCCCACCGCCTCGACCGCGCTGGCCGTGATGGAGATCGCGCGCCAGAAGAACCGCGTGACCATGCCGTCCGCGGGCCTGTCGACCGCGATCCTGGGCGAGAAATGCTCGCCGCTGAACGCGCAGTGGACCACCAACACCTACGCGCTGGCGGCCGGCACGGCGCGCGCGCTGGTCAAGGAAGGCAAGAAGACCTGGTACTTCATCACCGCCGACTACACCTTCGGCCATTCGCTGGAGAAGGACGCCACCGAAGTCATCCAGGAGAACGGCGGCAGTGTCGTCGGCGTGTCGCGCCATCCCTTCCCCGGCAACGATTTCTCGTCGTTCCTGCTGAAGGCGCAGGCCTCCAAGGCCGACGTGATCGCCCTGGCCAACGCCGGCAACGACACCGTCAACGCGGTCAAGCAGGCCAACGAGTTCGGCATCACCAAGAAGCAGATCGTGGCGCCCCTGCTGACCTATATCTCGGACGTGCACAGCATGGGCCTGGCCAAGGCGCAGGGCATGTACCTGACCGAGGCGTTCTATTGGGATTACGACGACGCCTCGCGCGCCTGGGCCAGGAAGTTCTTCGAGAAGGCCAAGAAAATGCCGACGGCCTCGCAGGCCGGCGTCTACTCGGCCACGCTGTCGTACCTGAAGGCGATCGAGGCGGCCGGCACCGACGAGGCGCCGGCGGTCATGGCCAAGTTGCGCGAGATGACCATCAACGACGCCGTGATCCGCAACGGCAAGCTGCGCGCGGATGGCGCGCTGGTGCACGACATGCTGCTGTTGCAGGTGAAGGCGCCGGCCGAGTCCAAGGCGCCGTGGGACTACTACCACGTCAAGGCCGTGCTCAAGGGCGACGAGGTCTTCCCCAAGCCGCAGGCCGCCTGCGCGTTGAACAAGTCATGACGGCGCCCGGCGCCGGGCGGCCCCCGCCCGGCGCTGGTTCGATCCGCCCGTGGCGCGCGCTGGCGCGCGCCTCCCGCAACCCGACGCGTCCCGTGTCCGACCGCCGCCCACTATGTTCGACATCTCGCTTCCCGCCCTGCTCGCCCAACTGCTGGTGGGGCTGATCAACGGCTGCTTCTACGCCATCCTCAGCATGGGACTGGCCATCATCTTCGGCCTGCTCAACATCGTCAATTTCACCCACGGCGCCCAGTTCATGATGGCGGCGTTCCTGGCGTGGATCGGCTTCACCCAGCTGCCGCAGCTGCTGGGCCCGGGCGCGCAGATCAATTTCTGGGCGGCGCTGGTGCTGGCGCCGCTGATTGTCGGCGCGGTCGGGGTGGTCATCGAGAAGACGCTGCTCAAGCGGCTCTACCATCTGGACCACCTGTACGGCCTGCTGCTGACCTTCGGCATCGCGCTGATGATGGAAGGCGGGTTCCGCTACTTCTACGGCATTTCCGGCGTGGGCTACGAGCCGCCCGAGATCCTGCAGGGCGGCTTCGACCTGGGCTTCATGTTCCTGCCGGCGTACCGCGCCTTCGTGGTGGTGGCGTCGCTGCTGCTGTGCCTGCTGACCTGGTACCTGTTCGAGCGCACCCGCCTGGGCGCGCTGCTGCGCGCCGGCACCGAGAACGCCCGGCTGCTGCAGGCCTTCGGCGTCAACGTGCCGGTGATGATCACCCTGACCTACGGCTTCGGCGTGGCGCTGGCCGGCGTGGCGGGCGTGCTGGCCGCGCCCGTCATGCAGATCAACCCGCTGATGGGCTCCAACCTGCTCAATATCGTGTTCGCGGTGGTGGTGATCGGCGGCCTCGGCTCGATCATGGGCGCCATCGTCACCGGCCTGGCGCTGGGCCTGCTGGAAGGCCTGGCCAAAGTGTTCTACCCCGAAGCGTCCACCGTGGTCGTGTTCATCGTGATGGCGGTGGTGCTGCTGACGCGCCCCGCGGGCCTGTTCGGCAAGGAGAAATAAGGTGTCGCGCTTTCCTCTTTCCCTCCGCATCCTGGCGCTGCTGCTGGTGCCCGCGCTGCTGGTTCCGTGGTTCCCGCAAGTGGTCTATCCGGTGTTCGTGATGAAGGTGCTGTGCTTCGCGCTGTTCGCGCTGGCCTTCAACCTGCTGACCGGCTTCACCGGCCTGGTGTCGTTCGGCCATGCCGCCTTCTTCGGCTGGGCCGGCTATGCCGCCGGCGAAATGATGATCCTGTACGGCGCGGCCGGCCTGCCGCCCGAGCTGGCGATGCTGTGCGGCGTGGCCATGGCCGCCGCCATCGGCTATGCCATCGGCTGGCTGGCGATCCGCCGCACCGGCATCTATTTCGCCATGATCACGCTGGCGCTGTCGCAGGTGGCCTATTTCATGGCGGTGCAGGTGCGCTGGACGCGCGGCGAGGACGGCATGCAGGGCATTCCGCGCGGCAAGTTCCTGGGCCTGGTCGACCTGAGCGCCGACACCAACATGTATTACTTCACGCTGGGCGTGTTCGTGCTGGGGTTCCTGTTCGTCTACCGGGTCATCCATTCGCCCTTCGGGCAGGTGCTCAAGACCATCCGCGACAACGCGCCGCGGGCGATTTCGCTGGGGTACGATACGGATCGGTGCAAGCTGCTGGCGTTCGTGCTGTCGGCCTCGGTGGCCGGCCTGGCGGGTTCGCTCAAGGCGCTGGTGCTGCAGCTGGTGGCGCTGAACGACGTGTCGCTGGCCACCTCCACCGAAGTCCTGCTGATGACGCTGCTGGGCGGGATCGGCACCGTGTGGGGCCCCGTGGTGGGCGCCACGCTGGTCGTCAGTCTGCAGAACTACCTGGCCACCCTGGGCGATGTCGTCACCATCGTCATCGGGTTGATTTTCGTGTTGTGCGTGTCGTTCTTCCGGCGCGGGTTCGTCGGCGAATGGCTGGCCTACACGCAGTGGCGCAAAACGAAGGAAAACAACCGTTGATGGCAGGAGCAGAACCCAAAAGGCGCGCGGCAGACGTCGCCTATGACCAGATCGAAAGCATGATCGCCACCCTGCAATTGCAGCCGGGCAGCGCGGTGGTGGAAGCCGATCTGGTCGAAAAGACCGGCCTGGGCCGCACCCCGCTGCGCGAAGCTTTGCTGCGCATGGTGGCGGCCGGCCTGATCCGCCAGGAACCGCGGCGCGGCCTGCGGGTCTCGATGATCCAGCTGGCCGACCACATGGACCTGATCCAGACCCGCCGGGCGCTGGAGCAGTTGATCGCCGCCAGCGCCGCGCGCCGCGCCACGCCGGCGCAACGCGCCCAGATCGTCGAATGCGCGACGCAGATGGTGCGCGCGGCCGAGGGCGGCAACCTGGACGACTACATGCAGGCCGACCAGTTGCTCGACCACGTCTGCCACAGCGCCTGCCGCAACGTGTCGGCGGTGAACGCGGTGGAACCGCTGATCATCCAGTGCCGGCGCTTCTGGTACGCCTACCAGCACGAGGGCGACATCGCCGAGGGCGCGCGCCGCCACATGGCCATGGCCGCCGGCATCGCCACGGGCGACGAAGCGGCGGCCATCCAGGGCGCGGATTCGCTGATGGACTACCTGGAGATGTTTACGCGCAAGGTGATTGACGCGTAGCGCTCGCGGCCGGGGCGGCGGCGTCCTTGGCGCCGCGCGCCAGCCAGGCCATGACGCGCGGGCGGGCGCGGTCGTAGCCCAGGTTGTAGAAGAAGGCGTACGGCAGGTAGAACAGCACCAGCGCGATGTCCAGCACGAAGGCCTGCCACAGGCTGATGTTCAGCCACCAGGCGGCCAGCGGGATCACGATCAGGATCAGCCCGAGCTCGAAGCCGAACGCGTGGATCACGCGCACGCGCAGGTTGCGGGTGATGCCCAGGCGATTTTCGAGGCGGTCGAAGCCGGCGTTGTAGATCATGTTCCAGACCAGCGCGATCCAGGCGATCACGGCGGTCAACACGCCCATTTCGAACAGCGACTTGCCCATGGCCCAGGCGGCCACCGGCGCGCACAGGCCGATGGCGAGGATTTCGAACAGGAAAGCGTGGATGAAGCGCTCTTTGATGGTTTTCTTGGCTTGCGTCATGACCCACCTCTGAGGTCGTTTGTTTCAGTGACCGGAGGATTTTCGACGATATTTCCGGTACGATAAAGATAGAATCCATCGGAAATTCCGATACAACACCCCACCATGCGCCATTCCCTGGAATCCCTGGCCACCTTCGCCCAGGTGGCCGCCGAGGGCACCTTTTCAGCGGCGGCCCGCAAGCTGGGCAAGAGCCAGTCCACCGTCAGCGAGACCATCGCCAACCTCGAGGTCGACCTGAACGTGACGCTGTTCGACCGCAGCCAGCGCCAGCCATCCCTGACCGAGGCCGGCCAGGTGCTGCTGGGCCAGGCGTTGCAGGTGCTGGCGGCCAACGACCGCCTGAACCGCAGCGCCAGCCAGCTGTCGGCCGGCCTGGAGCCGCGCCTGACCGTGGTGCTGTCGGATACGTTTCAGTCCGAAACCTTTGAGAACATGCTCAGCCAGATCGACCAGCGCTATCCGGCGCTGCGCTTCGAATGCCTGATCGCGGAATACGAGGACGTGGTGGCGCTGGTGCAGCAGGGCCGCGCCCACCTGGGGCTGATGGCGGCGCAGGAAAGCTATCCGCCCGACATGGCCCACGCGACGCTGCGCGAAGCGTCGGAGATCGTGCTGTGCGTGGGCCGCGGCCATCCGCTGGCGACGCTGTCGGGGGTCACCCGGGACCACCTGAAGACCGAGCGCGAGCTGCGCCTGAGCACCTATGAGCTGGACGACAAGGACTCCGCGCCGTCGCAGTCGACCTGGTCGGCGCCGGGCTACCTGATGCTGCTGGAAATGGCCACGCTGGGATTCGGCTGGACCGAACTGCCGCGCTGGATGTTGCAGCGCTTCGGCCGCGGGCAACTGGTGGAACTGGCGGTGCCGGGTTGGCCGCGCCAGATCCGGGTGGACGCGGTGTGGTCGACCCGCCGCCCGCTGGGGCCCGCCGGCGCCTGGCTGCTGCAGAGCCTGACGCGGGCCTGATGGCGGAAAACGCGGACGCCCTGGCGTCCCCGGCGCGCCTAGCGCGCGTTGAGCGGCAGGCGTGAAATGCGCACGCCGTTGGCGGCCAGCCAGTCGCCGAGCTTGGGGCAGGCCAGCACGTCATATTCCGCGCGGCGCTGGCGCGCCATGGCGCTGTCGTCCTGGCAGTCCTTGGCCGGGTGGCACATCAGAAGGTCGCAATCCCGGGCATTGAACAGCCAGTTCTGCAGCAGGTCGGCGTAACGCCGCTTGCCGCCTTCGAAACCGTACACGCCCAGCAGGCGCCGGTTGGTGCGCAGGCCTTCGCGGCTGGCGCGGCGGCCCAGTTCGGCCGCGCCCAGCGCGCCGATGATGCGGGCCTTGATCGATTCCTTCAGCGGAATACCGGAAAGCATGCCAGGCGCGGTCTGGCGCAACCACGGCATGCGCGCGCCGTAGCGCTGCTTGAGCATGGCCAGCAGGCGCTCGCGGATCATCGGCAGTTGGTGCACGTGCTGATGCCCGTCGACATAGTCGGGCGCGCGGCCGAAGGCCGCCTCGAAAGCGTCGAACTGGCGCGCCAGATGCTGGTCGATCCAGGCCGTGTCCAGGCGGCGGGTGTAGGCGCGCAGGATCAGTTGCGACAGCGACGGCAGGTCGGCATCGAACGCATTGCCCAAGGGCTCGGTGAAGTTCACATGCAGGCCGAGATCGGCATCCTGCGCGGCCAGCCGCGCGGCGTTGGCGTTGAAGGTCGGGCCCAGCGACAGGCAGCTGACCGCGCTCAACCGGCCCATGCCGGCCAGCGCGATCATGCCTTCATCAATGTCGGCATTCATGCCAAAATCATCACCGCAAACCACTATGCGTTTGGTCAAGCTCTCACCCCGCTTTTTTTCATCGACACGCCCCACATGCGCGCCCTGGTCCAGCAAGTCACCCTGTTCATCATTGTCGGATGCGCAGCGGCCGCCACCCACTGGGGCGTCGCCGTCGCCTGCGTCGAAGGCCTGGGCGCCGCGCCGCTCCTGGCCAACCTGCTCGGCTGGCTGGTGGCGTTCGTGGTGTCCTTCAGCGGACACTATCGGCTCACGTTCAGACATTCGAGAACACCCTGGACCATAGCAGTACGTCGTTTCTTCTTCATTTCAGCCGCGGGCTTCGTCATCAATGAATCCGCTTACGCCTGGTTGCTGCGGGTAACCGCCGTCCGCTACGACATCCTGCTGGCGTTCATCCTGATCGGCCTGGCGATCGCCACCTTCATCACGAGCCGGCTTTGGGCATTCCGCCACAAACCCGCTGCTTGAAGGCGGCGTCCGACACCACCTGCCAGATCACGTATTTCACGCTGTTCGCCACCGGCTCCAGCCCCGCCAGCACGGGGTAAGCGCCCGAATCCGATTTGGTGCCCCAGACCCAGTAGCGCGCCCCATCGGGCGCCGCGCACAGGCGGGCCTGGAATTCCTGCGGACTGATCAGCACCTGCTTGCCCACCTCGGGTTCGAATTTGGCCGCGTCGTAGAGTTCCTTGCGCCAGTTGTCGCGCACCGGCACTTCCGGATTGAGCCAGTCGTCCACCACCCAGCTCGGCTTGGGCGCCTGGGCGTACAACGCCAGGTCGAACGGATAGGTGTGCAGCGACACATAGGTATCGCCAGGCTGCGCCAGCGGCCGGACCACGGCGGCCAGCGGTCCCGCGCTGCCCCGGGCACTGTGGGCGGCGATGCCGATGGCCACCACGCAGATGCCCGCGCCGACGCCAACGCAGATCCGCACCAGGCGCGGTGTCAGCTCGTCCGACTTCTGGCGCCCCGCGGCGACGATCACTTCGGCCAGCAGGAAGGCCAGCGGCGCAAGCGCCGGCAGCACGTAGCCGACCAGCTTGGAATTGGGCAGCGAGAAAAAGCCCACGATCACGACGAACCAGATCAAGGCCAGGCGCCGCAGGTCGCGCTGCGGGCCGTCGGCCCAGAAGGCCTTGCGCAGCACGCCGCCGCCCCACAGGGACCACGGCAGGCTCAGGCCCACCACCACCGGCAGGTAGAACCAGAACGGCTGGGCGTTGTTGAAGCCGGAGGCGGCAAAGCGCTGGAAGTGCTGGTAGACGAAGAAGTAGTCGTAAAAGCCGGGATAGCGGATCTGCATCAGCACGAACCACGGCACGGCGACCGCCGCGAACACCAGCAGCGCCGGCGGCCACAGCAACGCGGCCAGCGCGCGCCAGCGGCGCCCCCACACCAGCCAGATGAACAGGATGGCGCCGGGCAGCACCAGCCCGATAAGCCCCTTGGCCAGCACCGCCAGGCCCGCCAGCGCCGCGGCGGCCAGCGACATCCAGCGATAGGCCTGGCCGCGCTCCAGGCGCAGCACGGTATCGGCCGCGGCCAGCACGCACAGCGTGATCATGCCGGCCACCAGCATGTCGAGGTTGGCGAACTGCGAGCCGCCATAGAAGAACGGCACCGTGGCCAGCACCAGCGCGGTCAGCGTGGCGGTGGCGGCGTCGCGATAGCGCCGCACGAAGCCGTACAGCGCGGCAATCGCGGCCCAGGCCGCCAGCAACGACGGCAGGCGCGCCGCCCAGGGATGCACGCCGAACACGCTGAACGACAGTTCGGTCAGCCAGTAGTACAGCGGCGGCTTGTGGAAATACGGCATGCCATCGAGCAGCGGCACCATGTGCGACCCGCTGCGCAGCATGTCCCAGGCGACGCCGGCATAACGGCCCTCGTCGGGCAGCGTCAGCGGCCGCACCCAGGCCAGGAAGGCCAGCCAGAAGCCGATGGCGAGCAGGAACCATCCCGCCGGCGGGATCCTGTAGGAACGCGCCGGATCTTGCATCGCGGCGCCCATCAGTGTGCGACCTTGTCGGAGCGGGCGGCCTGCCCCTGGCGACGGCGCACCACGAACAGCGGGCGCCCTTTGACCTCGTCGAAGATACGGGCGACATACTCGCCCACCACGCCCAGCGATATCAGGTTGACGCCCGCAAAGAACAGCACCGCGGTGACGATCGTGGTCCAGCCGGAAACCGGGTTGCCGGACACCAGGTAATCGATCACCAGGAAGATCGCGTAGGCCATCGCCAGCACGGCGAACAGCACGCCGACCAGGCTCACCAGCCGCAGCGGCCAGGTGGTGAATGCGGTCAGGCCGTCCAGCGCGAGGCGCGCCAGGCGCATGCCGCCGAAGCGGCTGTCGCCATGCATGCGTTCGTCGGGCGTGTACGGCAAGGCCTCGCCCTTGAAGCCGACCCAGGCGTACAGGCCCTTCATGAAACGGGTGCGCTCGGGCAACGCGTTCAGCGCGTCCACCACGTTGCGGCTCATCAGGCGGAAGTCGCCGGCGTGGGCCGGCACATCGACGCCCCGGGCGCCGCTGAGCAGCTTGTAGAACCAGCGGGCGCCGGTGCGCTTGACCCAGGATTCGTCGTTGCGGGTCTCACGCACGGCGTAGACCATCTCGGCGCCCGCGGCCCAGCGCGCCAGCATCTGTTCGATCAGGGCCGGCGGGTGCTGCATGTCGGCGTCCAGGCAGATGACGACGTCGCCGGTGGCGCTTTCCAGCCCCGCGCTCAGCGCCGCTTCCTTGCCGAAGTTGCGCGACAGCTGCACGTAGCGAAAGCCGTCGTACTGCGACCATTCGGCCATCAGCGCTTCGGTGCCGTCGGTGCTGCCATCATCGGCAACGATGATTTCCCAGCCGGTGGCCAGCGCCGCCAGCCGGCTGCGCAGCAGCGGCAGCAGCACGCGCAGGTTCTCGCATTCATTCAGGCAGGGAATGACGCAGGTCACGCAGGCGTCGTAAGGCACGTTGACGGTCGCCGTGCGCCAGACCGCGTCCACGGGCAACGCTTTGGTCAAGACTTGCTGCCCCATGGGCTCGGACCGGAATTGGATATGCATGATGCTCTGGAATTGGAATGCGGGACACTATGACGGGCAGTATGCGCAGGCCGTCGTCGAATTTTCATCAAATGCGGCGGCTATCGGACGGAGGGCAATCAGCACGATTCTAGGAAGCATGGCGGGCCAATTTATGAAGTGCCGTGAAGACGAGGTTAAGCTCTGTCCCTAGTTTGTGAAGGGACGTAAAGCGGCCGCCCGCGCGCCTCGGTAAAATGCGCGAAGTTCTTGTTTTCACAGGTGGTTATGCAATACCGAGTCCGCCCCATGCTGGCCGGCGACGTGGACGGCATCCTGGCCGTCCAGGCCCGGGCCTACCCGGGTTTCCTGCTGGAAAGCGCCGATTTCTTCCTGAACCGGCTGGCGCTGGCCCCCGCGCACTGCTGGGTGGCGCAGGCCGCCACGGACGACTTGCTCGGCTATCTGGTGTCGTATCCGTGGGACGCGGGCCTGCCGCCGACACTGGATGCGCCCCTGGCCGCCTTGCCCGAGGCGGCCGACCACTGGTTCCTGCATGATTGCGCGGTGGCGCCCACGGCCCAGGGCCTGGGCGTGGGCCAGGCCCTGCTGCGCACCGCCGCCGGGCACGCCGCGCGGGCGGGACTGCGGCGCGCCAGCCTGGTCTCGCTGGGTTCGGCCGTGGGCTACTGGATACGCCACGGCTATGCGCCGGTCGCCGCGGGCGGCCGCGAGCTGGCCGACAAGCTCGAAGGCTACGGGCCGCAGGCCAGTTACATGGCGCGTGCCTTTCCGCTCTGACCCGCGGCGGCCGAGCGCCCCGCCCTTTTCCGTCCGTTGCCGCGCATGTCGCGCCGCCCGCGCCCCGGTAAGATGGGGGACGCAATCCCTGAAAGACATGGCGGCAACGATCCCGACAGCCTGACTTCGCTGCGTCCCGCGCCGGGACGCGAAGGTTTCCATGATTTCACTCTCGCCCGTCCAATCCCTGCTGGCCTGCTGCCTGGTGCTGGCCATCGGCCGCGTCCTGACCACCCGCATCGGCGTGCTGGCGCGCTACAGCATCCCGGACCCGATCGTCGGCGGCCTGCTGTTCGCGATCGGCGCCTATGCGCTGTCGACCTGGGGCGGCCATGCCATCTCGCTGGAAACCAGCATCAAGCCGACCCTGTTGCTGCTGTTCTTCGGCTGCATCGGCCTGACTGCCAACCTGAAGCTGCTGGCCAAGGGCGGCCCGCGGCTGATCGCCTTCCTCCTGGCGCTGATCCCCTTCCTGGTACTGCAGAACGCGGTCGGGCTGGGCATGGCCTGGCTGCTGGACATGCACCCGCTGATGGGCCTGCTGGGCGGCACCATCACGCTGGTCGGCGGACACGGCACGGGCGCGGCCTACGCCACCCGCTTTGCCGACGTCAACAACATCCAGGACGTGATGGCGCTGGCCATGACCGCGGCGACGATGGGCCTGGTGCTGGGCGGCGTGCTGGGCGGCCCCGTGGCGGAATGGCTGATGCGCCGCCACAAGCTGGCCGGCAGCCTGGATCGCCGCTCGACGGCGGGCCACGAGGCGCCCGACCTGACCGGGGCGCAACCGCCATCGACGGCGGCCTCGTTCATCACCTCGATGACCGCCGCCTTCGTCTGCCTGGTGGCGGGCGGCTACCTGGCCACGCTGGTGGAAGGCGCGCCGGTCAGCCTGCCCAATTTCCTCTGGTGCCTGGCGACCGGCGTGCTGATCCGCAACGGCGGCGAGCGCCTGGGCCTGAAGCTGGATGACCGCGCCACCGAAATCATCGGCACCATCACGCTGTCGCTGTTCCTGGCCATGACGATGATGACGCTGGACCTGGGCAGCGTGGCGCGGCTGGCCGGGCCGCTCGCGCTGATCCTGGCGGTGCAGACGCTGTTCTGCGCGCTGTATTCGGCCTGGGTGGTGTTCCGCCTGCTCAGGAGCGACTACGAGGCCGCCATCATGTCGGCCGCGTTCTGCGGCTTTTCGCTGGGCGCCACCGCCACCGCCATCGCCAACATGCAGGCGCTGACGCGGCGCCACGGGCCCGCGCCGCAGGCCTTCATCGTGGTGCCGGTGACGGGCGCGTTCCTGGTGGACATTCTCAACGTGATCGTCTTGACCTCGTTGATTTCCCTGCCGTTCGTGGGAGGGATGTGATCATGCTCAAGCGCTTCTTCCTGCTGGCCCTGTGCCTGCTTCTGGCCGCCTGCGGCCGCGCCCCCGACACCGATACGCTGCGCGCCGACGTTGAACGCGGCCTGGCCGCCACCTATGGCGCGGACCTGTTCCGCATCGATGAAATCAAGCGCATGGGGTCCGCCGCCGACAGCAACGCGCCGGCAGGCGAGACCCGCCGCGTGGTCTATTACGACCTGCGGCTGGAAGTGACGCGCGACATCGCGCTGGGCGCCTGGGACCAGCCTGGCGCCGCCGCGCTGGTGACGCTGCTGGGCGCGGGCCCGCGCAGTATCAGCGGCGTGAAATCCAGCGGCAACCAGGCCGGGGACCAAATCGTTGCGCATGCCAGCGCCATCTATCGCAAAGCGGGCGAGGGCTGGGAGCTGGTGACGCCCGCCGGCTTCAAGGCCGCCGAAGCGCCCTCACTCGATACCGGCGCGCCGCCGCCCGTGACGCAGCGGCTGCTCGAAACGCTGGACCAGATCACTCATTCGGTCGCCTACAGCGCCTCCAGCACGGCGCAGCACGTGGTGCAGCAGGAACTGGAGCGCTCCGTCGCCCGCATCAACGGCCGGCTGGCGCGCATGCAACAAGGCTATCCGCTGGCCGGCGGCCCAGACCGCGGTGAGTACCTCACCTTCGCCCGGGCGCTGGGCGCGGTGGGCCAGGCGCGCCAGATCCGCGTCACGCCGCTGATTACCGGCGGCGGCGCCGAAAACATCGCCCTGCTGCGCAGCGGCGACGCCGTGGTCGGGCTGGCCCAGGCCGACACCGCCAAACTGGCGTACGAGGGCCGCGGCCCGTTCGCGTCGCAGGGGCCGTTCGCCGGCCTGCGCGCGCTGGGCAGCCTCTATCCCGAAATGGTGCATATCGTCGTGCGCGACGACGCCAAACTGCGCGGCGTGCGCGACCTGAAAGGCAAGAAGATCGCGCTCGGCGCGGAGGGTTCGGCGGTGCGGGCCACCCTGGAGGCGGTGCTGGCGGCGCATGGCCTGCAGGCCGGACGCGACTACGAGGCGATTCCCACGCCTTTCACCGCCTCGCTGCCGGCGCTCAAGGCCGGCACGATCGATGCGGCGGCGCAGGTGATCGGCATTCCCGCCACGCCCCTGCGCGACGCGTTGACCCAGGCGCACCTGAAGCTGCTGCCGCTCGATCCGGCCGCGGTCAAGACACTGGCCGCGCAGGACAACGGGCTGATGCCGCTGGAGATCTCGGCGGGCACCTATCCGAACCAGCCCGAGCCGGTCGCCACCATCGGCACCGCGGCGCTGTTGCTGACCACCTCGGAGCTGACCCGCGACGAAGCCCTGCAGGTGGTGCGGGCGGTCTACCAGACCGGGCTGGATCTGCTGGCCGCCGGCTCGACCCAGGGTGCCCAGGTAAACGTTGCCAACGCCCGGCGCGGCCTGACCGTGCCGCTGCACGACGGCGCGGAAGAAGGCTTGGCCGCGCTGGAGAATGCCAAACCCCGCTGACGGCGCTTGCGCTTATGATGGCGCTCCCCATCAGGAATATCCATGAACAAATTCGATCTGCAAAAGAACCAGGCGCTGAAACTGGCCGGCCAACTCAAGCAAGCCGGCACGCCCGACCGTTTCGGCGCCGCCTCGCAGGTGCCCGACCGCCGTGAACAGCGCAAGCTCGACCAGGCCGCCGGCCTGGTGCCGTTTCCGCTGAAGCTGTCGCAGGCCCAGGCGGACCAGTTGCGCGCGGCGGCCGCCGAGCGCGGCCTGAGCACCAACGACATCATCGCCGAAGCCTTGCAGAAGGCCCTGGGCTGATGAATATCTGGGTCGACGCAGATGCCTGCCCCGGGGTCATCAAGGACATCCTGTTCCGCGCCGCGCAGCGCTGGCAGGTGCCCCTGACCCTGGTGGCGAATCAGGCGCTGCATACGCCGCCCTCCCCGCTGATCCGCGCGGTGCAGGTGCCGCGCGGCTTCGACGTGGCCGACGCTCACATCGCCGAACGCGCGGCGGCCGGCGACCTGGTGATCACGGGCGACATCCCGCTGGCGGCGCAGGTACTTGAAAAAGGCGCCATGGCGCTGAACCCGCGCGGCGAACGCTATTCACCGGAGACCATCCGCGAACGGCTGGCCCTGCGGGACATGATGGAGGAATTGCGCGCGAGCGGCGTGGACACGGGCGGACCGGCTTCGTTCAGCCAGGCGGACCGCAAGGCCTTCGCCAACCAGCTCGACACGCTGCTGGCGCGCGCGGCGCGACTGGCCGCGCCCAAGGCCTGAATGGCGCGGGACCGCGCGCCCGGCCGCGTCAATAGAACGTGATGTACGCCTTGTAGATGATGGTGCCGATGGCCGTGATAAGGCCGATGCCCATCAGCCCCATGCCGATATTGCGGTCGCGCAGTCCAAACCCGAGCAGCATGAGCGCCACGCCCGTGACGATGATGATCAACATGGTGTTGGTGCTGGGGTGCATGAAGGTCTCCCGGTAAGCGACCCGGCCGCGCTTTTTGGCCGAAAATTTTGCCGAAATTGCGACTTCAGGTTTCATCATAGACAACCCGGGGCACGATGGCGCGCAAATCCGCAAGCGACGCTTGCGGCATATCAAGGGCGCGCGCAAAACAAAAAAGCCAACCGGCTAAGGTTGGCTTCATTGTCGTTCGGGTTTTTGGCGTTTTTGCTTGGCGCAAAACGCTTACACCGATCTCGAATCACGATTGCCGGCTTTTCAGCCTGGCGATGCGCTTCGAGGGTCTTTGGTGGGTAGTACTGGGTTCGAACCAGTGACCCCTGCCGTGTGAAGGCAGTGCTCTACCACTGAGCTAACCACCCCGAAAGAGGCGAAATATTAGCACGCTTTTTTGAAAGTGTGCAAGTCGCCGCGCAAAAACTTTCAGGCGGCCGCCACCGGCGCGTCGAGCTTGCGCCAGACGCATTCGCCGCCCACCGACTTGTCCAGCGCCGCCAGGTAGGTTTCGTGCTCGGCCAGTTCGGCCTCGCTGGCCTTGACCACCGGCAGGCCGGACGCATCGAACCTGGCCAGCACCACGCCGCCGCCCGCGCCCGTGTCGTTGTCGTCGACGTCGATCAGCAGCGCGTCCTGGCCGCGGGTCATGGCCAGCCAGACTTCCGCCAGCAACTGCGAGTCGAGCAAGGCGCCGTGCAGCGTCCGGTGCGCATTGGAGATGCCGAAGCGGTCGCACAGCGCGTCCAGCGAGTTGCGCTTGCCCGGGAACAGCGAGCGCGCGTGCAGCAGCGAGTCGGTGACCGTTTCGCAGTACTCGGTGATCGGGCCGCGGCCGGTCTTGGCCAGCTCGGCGTTGAAGAACTTCACGTCGAACGCGGCGTTGTGCGCGATCAGCTCGGCGCCCTGGATGAACTTGACGAACTCGTCGGCGACGTCGCCGAAGCGCGGCTTGTCGGACAGGAATTCGGTGGTCAGGCCGTGCACCGCCAGCGCCTCGGGGTCGCTGTCGCGGTCCGGGTTCAGGTAGATGTGCAGGTTGTTGCCGGTGGCCATCCGGTTGACCAGTTCGACGCAGCCGATTTCGACGATGCGGTGTCCCTGGGCGGGATCCAGCCCGGTGGTTTCAGTGTCAAAGATGATCTGGCGCATAAAGCTATTCCGACGCTTGGGCCGCGGGCGCCGACGGCGCCTGGCCATCCGCCGGGCTGGCCGGGGGATGCGCTGCGCTGCCGGCCGGGCCGGGTTTCCTGCGTGCGGTGGCGATCAGGGTGTAGGCCACCGGCACGACGAACAAGGTCAATAGTGTACCCAGCATCAGGCCGCCCACCAGGACCCAGCCGATCTGCTGGCGCGATTCGGCGCCCGCGCCCGACGACAGCGCCAGCGGCACGGTGCCCAGCACCATGGCGCCGGTGGTCATCAGGATCGGCCGCAGGCGCAGCACGCTGGCCTCGGTCACGGCCTCGAACAGCGCCTTGCCCTCGTCGCGCAGCTGGTTGGTGAATTCGACGATCAGGATGCCGTGCTTGGTGATCAGGCCCACCAGCGTGATCAGGCCGATCTGGCTGTAGATCGACAGCGTGCCGCCGGTCAGCCACAACGCCAGCAGCGCGCCGGTCATGGACAGCGGCACCGACAGCATGATGATGAACGGGTTGCGCCAGCTCTCGAACTGCGCGGCCAGCACCAGGTAGATGAAGGCCAGCGCCATGGCGAACACCAGGTAGATGCTGCCCGACGAATCGCGGAATTCGCGCGACTGGCCGTCCAGATCGGTCACGACCGTGTTGGGCAGCACTTCGCGCGCCACCTGGTGCATGTGGGCCAGCACCTCGCCCAGCGCGTAGCCGGGGGCCACGGCGGCGTCGATCTTGACCGCGCGCAGGCGGTTGAAGTGGTTCAGCGACTGCGGCGACACGCCTTCGTGCACGGCCACCAGGTTGTCCAGCTGCACCATGCTGCCATCGCGCGCCCGCACGTGGATGCCGGAAATATCCGTGGGCGTGGCGCGGTCGCGCGGCGTGACCTGCACGATCACGTCGTATTGCTCGCCCTGGTCCTTGTAGCGGGTCACCTGGCGCCCGCCCAGCATCGATTCGAGGGTGCGGCCCACGGTGTCGACGTTGGCGCCGACGTCGGCCATCTTGTCGCGGTCCACCCGCACCCGCAGCTCGGGCGTGTTCAGGCGCAGGTCGGTGTCCAGGTTGAGCAGGCCGGGATACTTGCGCAGCTCCGCCAGGAACACTTCGGTCAGGCGCGACAGCTCCGCGTACGAGGCCTGGCTCATGATGATGAACTCGACCGGCTTGGAACGCGCCGACTGGCCCAGCGACGGCGGATTGGTGGGGAACGCCCGCACGCCCGGCAGCGACGAGAACAGCGGCTGCAGCTCCTGGGTGATGGCCTGCTGGCGGCGGCCGCGCTCTTCCCAGGGTTTGAGGCGCAGGATGGCGGTGCCGTCGGTCACCGTGGGAAAGCCCACCGTGACCTGGCTGCCGCTGGCCTCGGGAATGGCGGCGTAGAACTGCTCGATGCCGAGCATGCTGTCGAGGGTGTAGTTCAGCGTCGCGCCTTCCGGCGAGCTGACGATGCCGAACACCACGCCGCGGTCCTCGACCGGGGCCAGCTCGCTCTTGACCACCTTGAACAACACGCCGCTGCCGGCCGCGACCGCCAGGCCGATCGCCACCACCACCCAGCGATGGCGCAGCGACAGCGCCAGCGCCCGCCGGTAGCCGTTGCTCATGGCGTTGAGCCAGCCTTCGATCAGGTTGTACCAGCGGCTGTGGCTGCTCTGGTGGCGCAGCAGCACCGAACACATCATGGGCGTCAGCGTCAGCGCCACGAAGCCGGACACCAGCACCGCGCCGGCCAGCGCCAGCGCGAACTCGATGAACAGCCGCCCGGTGCGGCCGGTGGCGAACGCCAGCGGCGCGTACACCGTCACCAGGGTCATGGTCATGGCCACCACGGCGAAGCCGATTTCGCGCGAGCCGCGCAGCGCCGCTTCCTTGCGCGGCATGCCGTCCTCGATGTGGCGGTAGATGTTCTCCAGCACCACGATGGCGTCGTCCACCACCAGGCCGATGGCCAGCACCATGGCCAGCAGCGTCAGCGTATTGATCGAGAAGCCGAACAGGTACATCAGCGCGCAGGCGCCCACCAGCGACACCGGGATGGTGACGATGGGAATGATGCTGGCGCGCAGGTTGCGCAGGAAGAAGAAGATCACCAGCACCACCAGGATGATGGCTTCGCCGATGGTGTGGAACACCGAGTCGATGGAGCGCTCGATGAACACCGACGAGTCGTAGGCGATGGTCAGCTTCATGCCCGCGGGCAGGTTCTCGTTCAGCCGCGCCACTTCCTCGCGCGCGGCCTTGGACAGCTCCAGCGGGTTGGCGGTGGACTGGCGCGTCACGCCGATGTTGATGGCCGGCTTGCCGTTGAAGCGCGACAGGATGCGGTCGTTGGCCGCGCCGATCTCGACCTTGGAGACGTCGCGCAGCCGCACCGGATAGCCCTTGACGTTGGCGACGATGACGTTCTCGAACTGCGCCGGCGTCTGCAGGTCGGTGGACGACACCACCGAGAACTCGCGCGCCCGCGACTCGATGCGGCCGGCCGGGATCTCCACGTTCTGGCTGCGCAGCGCCGATTCCACGTCCTGCACCGTCAGGCCGTAGGCGGCCAGCTTGTCGCGGTCCACGTAGATGCGCATGGACGGCAGGCGTTCGCCGAACACGCGCACCTCGGCCGCGCCGGGCAGCACCGACAAGCGGGTCTTGATATAGCGGTTGATGTAGTCGGAAGTCTGGATCGCCGAATACGCGCCGGACTCGACCGCGATGTAGATGATGGGCTGCGAATCGGCCTCGACCTTGCCGATGATGGGCTCGTCGATTTCGTCGGGCAGGAAGCGGCGCGCGCGCGAGACCTTGTCGCGCACCTCGGCCGCCGCCGCGTCCGGATTGCGCGACAGGTTGAACTTGATGTTGATCAGGCTGCGCTCGGAGCGGCTGCGCGAGGTCATCACGTCCACGCCCTCGATGCCCGCCAGCTGGTCCTCCAGCGGCTTGGTCACCTGCGACTCGATCACCTCGGGCGAGGCGCCCTTGTAGGTGGTGTCGACCGACACGATGGGCTCGTCGATCTTCGGATATTCGCGCACCGTCAGGCGCGAATACGAGATCAGACCGATCAGCACGATGACCAGCGACAGCACCGACGCGAACACCGGCCGGTTGATACAGGTTTCCGAGATACGCATGAAGGGCCGCCGTCCGCTGGAATGATGGCGTCAGGCGCCGTTGTTCACGACCTGCACGGCGCCGCCATCGGTGACGCGCTGCAGCCCCGACACCACCAGCTGGTCGCCGGCCGCCACGCCCGTCAGGATCTCGACCTTGCCTTCGCGGCGCTCGCCGATGGTGACTTCGCGGCGCTCGGCCACGCCGTCCTTGACCCGGTAAACGTACTGCGTCTCGCCCGACGGCGACAACGCCGCCTCGGGCGCGACCAGCGCCTTGTCCTGGTTGAACAGCAGTTGCACCCGCGCGAACATGCCCGGGCGCAGCAGCGAATCGGCGTTGGCCACGGTGGCGCGCAGCAGGATGGAGCGCCCGCCCGCGTCGACCAGCGGACTGACGGCATACACCAGGCCGGGACGTTCCTGGCCGGGCAAGGCGTCCAGCCGCAGCGTGAGCTGCTGGCCCACGCCGACCTTGCTCAGATACATCTCGGGCACGCGGAAATCCACCTTGAGCGGGTCGATCGCCTCCAGCGGCGCCAGGTCCTGGCCCTGGTTGACGTAGTCGCCCACCGACACGCTGCGCAAGCCGGCAAAACCGGCGAACGGCGCGCTGATGGTCATCTTGTCCAGGCGCGCCTGCGCCAGCGCCACCGCGGCTTCCTGCACCTTGAGCGTGCTGGCCGATTCGTCGCGCGCCTGCTGGCTGACGAAGCCCTTGGCCTGCAGCGCCACGGCGCGGCGATAGTGGCTCTGCGCCAGCGCCAGGTTGGCGCGCGCCTGTGCCAGTTCGGCGCGCGGCACGGAATCGTCCAGGCGGATCAGCGCCTGGCCGCGCTGGACCGGCTGCCCTTCCTTGAATTCGATCGATTGGATGCGACCGGCCACTTCGGGCCGCAGCATCACGGCCTCATCCGAGCGCAGGCTGCCCACGGCAGACAAGCCGCGCGCAAACGGAATTTCCGTGACGGCGGAGATTTCGACCCGTACCGGCGCCGCCTTGGAAACGGGTTTGGCGGGCGCGGCGGCGCTGGCCGCCGGCGTGGCGGCCGGCGCGAGCCAGCGCGGCACGAATACGCCCAGAGCGGCCCCCGCGGCCACTCCTGCCGCGATGGCGGCCAGCAATGCAGCTTTTTTCATGCGAATGTGGCGGTATCGCGGCGCGTGCCAGGCATCCCCCGCTGGGACGGCGCCGCAGGAACAGGATCAAGGGTTGGCACTTTAGCACCGGATTTACAACCTGGAACAATCCTGAAGCGCGCTGAAAGCACTAAACCAGCCGACCCAGGGTATTTCCCGATGCGGGCGGCCACGCCCGCGCGTCCGCATCGGTGAAAACACGGAGCAATTGACGGACACCAGGCGGCACGCCGCGCCGCCCGGCGGGAGGTTCAAGCGCGCCGGACCGACTCGACGCCCTGGTTGGCCAATTGGTCGGCGCGCTCGTTGCCGGGGTCGCCGGCGTGGCCGCGGACCCAGCGCCACGACACGGTGTGACGCCGCACCTGCTCGTCCAGGGACTGCCACAGCTCGGCATTCTTGACCGGCTTCTTGTCGGCCGTCATCCAGCCGCGCCGCTTCCAGTTGGCCAGCCATTCGGTCATGCCTTTCATGACGTACTGGGAGTCGGTGTGGATGGTGACCGTGCACGGACGCTTGAGCGCGCGCAGGCCCTCGATCACGGCCAGCAGTTCCATGCGGTTGTTGGTGGTCTGGGCCTCGCCGCCGTGCATGGTCTTTTCGTGCGCGCCGGCGCGCATCAACACGCCCCAGCCACCCGGACCGGGATTGCCCTTGCAGGCGCCGTCGGTCCACATTTCCACTTTCTGGTCGTTCGCGTTGTTGTCCTGCATGGTGCTGCTTGTATGTCCTTGTTCTTTCGATATGAATCCGGCCCGCCGCTCAGGAGCGGTCGAAGCCGTCGCCGGCCTGGCGGTTGACCACCACCGACGCGGCGCGGGCGCGTTTGGGCTTGGTTTTCCAGGCAGGGCCGATGATACGCATGCCGGCCACGCGCTTGACCGCCGACACCAGGTAGACCGCGCCCCCCAGGCTCCACCAGCGCGCGCCGGCCGATTCCAGGAATCCCCAGCGCTGCAGCCATTTCTCGCTGCGGCAGGCCGGCGCGTAGCAGCCGAAATGGCTTTGCTCCACTTCCAGCGACAGCAGCTTGAACCAGTCCTTCAGGCGCGGCAGCGAGACCTGCGACGACGGCGGCTGCGGCAGCCAGGGCTCCATGCCGGGCATGCGGGTGCGCGCGCCCCACATGCTCCAGGGATTGAAACCGGAGATCACCACCCGCCCTTCCGGCACCAGCACGCGCTCGACCTCGCGCAGCACGTTGTGCGGCTCGCTGGTGCATTCGAAAGCGTGCGGCAGGATCAGCAGGTCGACGCTCTGCGATTCGAACGGCAGCGCTTCGGGCTGGGCCAGCACCACGCGCGACTGCCAACCGGCGATGTTCTCGGGCGTGGGGGTTTCAGTGCCGACATAGCCCTTGAAGGGCATGCGGTTGGCGCGCAGCAGATTCAGGTCGGCCAGGCCGACCTGCCAGGCGTAATATCCAAAGACGTCCGCCACGGCCGCGTCGAACTGCGCGCGCTCCCAGGCCAGGGCGTATTGCCCTGGCGGAGTCTGGAACCATTCGGCCAGTTCTACAATCGGCGGAGTTTCTTCTGCCACGTTTTCATCCCTTCGAATCCCATGCAAGCCTTGACCGCCCCCGCAGGCGGCCGCGAGCGCAACGCCGCGGTCTTGCCTCTGCCCGCCTTCACCGACAACTATATCTGGGCCATCGTCCGCGACGGCCAGGCCGCCGTGGTCGATCCGGGAGAAGCCGGGCCGGTACTGCAATGGCTGGCCCGTGAAGACCTGAAGCTGCGCGCCATTCTACTCACGCACCACCATGGCGACCATGTGGGCGGCGTGCTTGAATTGTCCCGCATCGGCGACATCACGGTATATGGCCCGGCGCGCGAGAAGCTGCCGCGCTGCGACGTGCCGCTGGCCGAGGGCGACCGCGTGGTGCTGCCGGAGCTGGACCTGGACCTGACCGTGCTGGACGTGCCGGGGCATACCGCCGGCCACATCGCCTACACCGGCCGGGCGGCGGGAAAACAGCCTGTGCTGTTCTGTGGCGACACCCTGTTTGCCGGGGGCTGTGGCCGGCTTTTCGAGGGCACTCCCGCGCAAATGTATGATTCCTTGGAAAAATTTTCCGTTTTACCGCCAGATACACAGGTTTTTTGCGCACACGAGTACACTCTAGCGAACTTGCGCTGGGCCACGGCGGTCGAACCCGCCAACCGCACCCTGCAACAGTGGTATCAGCGGGCCCGGCAATTACGCGCAGAAGGTCTCCCCACGCTTCCGTCGACCATCGGCCAGGAATGCGCGACCAATCCGTTTTTGCGTACGCAGCAAGTTGACGTCGTCCGCGCCGCAGGCAACTGGGCCGGCCACGACCACCCGACGCCGGTAGAGGTTTTTGCCTCCCTTCGTGAATGGAAGAACGATTTCAAGTGACCGCCCGATGAATTTCTCCCGACTCCTTCTGCCGCTTCTGCTGGCAGTCCTCGCCGGTTGCGCAGGAACCAAATCCCACGACAGCAAGAACCTCACCACCAACTCCCAAGGGCGCTACATCGCCCGCGACACGTCCCGCACGGTCGACCTGACCAATCCGCCGGTCGACGCCTGGGACCGCATCCGCCGCGGCTTCGCCATCCCCAACCTGAACACCGACCTCTCGCAGCAGTGGACCGACTACTACGCGTCCCACCCCGAGGCGGTGCAGCGCATGGCCGAGCGTGCCGGCAAGTACCTGTATTTCATCGTCGACGAGATCAACCGCCGCGGCCTGCCGACCGAGCTGGCGCTGCTGCCGTTCGTCGAAAGCGCCTACAACCCCACCGCGCTCTCGCGCGCCCAGGCCTCGGGCCTGTGGCAGTTCGTGCCGGCCACCGGCCAGCACTTCAACCTGAAGCAGGACTGGTGGCGCGATGAGCGCCGCGACCCCATCGCCTCGACCAACGCGGCGCTGGACTACCTGGAAAAGCTGTTCGAGATGCAGGGCGACTGGTACCTGGCGCTGGCCTCGTACAACTGGGGCGAGGGCTCGGTGCAGCGCGCCATGGCCAAGAACGAGGCCGCCGGCCAGCCCACGGACTACCTGTCCCTGAACATGCCGGACGAGACCCGCAACTACGTGCCCAAGCTGCAGGCCATCAAGAACATCATCGCCGACCCGCAGCGCTACGCGGTGGCGCTGCCGCCGGTCGGCAACACGCCGTACTTCGTGACGGTGCAGAAGAACAGCGACATCGACCTGGAAATCGCCGCCAAGCTGGCCGAGATGCCGCTGGACGAATTCAAGGCCCTGAACCCGTCGTTCAACCGGCCCGTGATCCGCGGCGACCACGCCCCCACGCTGCTGCTGCCGGCCGACCGCGTCGAGATCTTCAACGCCAACCTGACCAACTACAAGGGCGACCTGAGCGCCTGGAAGGTCTACCACTCGCGCCGCGGCGAGTCGTACGCCTCGATCGCCAAGCGTTTCGGCGTGACCGAAGCCAAGCTGCGCGAGACCAACGACATCGGCTCGCGCCAGAAGGTGGCCTCCGGCCAGTCATTGCTGGTGCCGGGCGACCCCGGCGCCGGCGGCGTGCAACTGGCCTCGCTGGCCGCGCCGGTGGGCGCGCTGGATTCGGCCCCCGTCAATACCGGCAAGGCGCCGGCGCCGCGCGGCAAGGCCGCGGCCCCCGCCGCGCGCGGCGCGGCCGCCCGCCCCAATGTGCGCACGCACAAAGTGCGCCAGGGCGATACGCTGTTCTCGCTGGCCAAGCAGTACGGCACCTCGGTGGACGCGCTGCGCGCCCTGAACAACCTCAAGGGCAACGCCCTCAAGATCGGCGCCCAGCTGCGCGTGCCGGGCACCAACGCCCGCGGCTGATTTCTCCGCCGATCCGTCTTTCGCAGCGGCGCCCACCCGGGCGCCGCGCTGTTTTGTCCGCGAGACCGCCAAACTCCTTAAAATAGGCGGTCTCCAGCAGGTAAAAGATCAAAGGAATCACACATGGGCTTTCTCGCCGGCAAACGCATCCTGGTCACCGGGGTGCTTTCCAACCGCTCCATCGCCTACGGCATCGCGCGCGCCTGCCACCAACAGGGCGCCGAACTGGCCTTCACCTACGTCGGTGACCGCTTCAAGGACCGCGTGGCCGAATTCGCCGCCGAATTCGGCAGCGACATCGTGCTGCCCTGCGACGTCGCCGAAGACAGCCAGATCGAAGCCACCTTCACCGACCTGGCCAAGCGCTGGGACGGCCTGGACGGCCTGGTGCACTCGATCGGTTTCGCCCCGCGCGAAGCCATCGCCGGCAACTTCCTGGACGGCCTGTCGCGCGAAGGCTTCCGCATCGCCCACGACATCTCGGCCTACAGTTTCGCCGCCATGGCCAAGGCCGCGCTGCCGCTGATGGAAGGCCGCAACGGCTCGGTGCTGACGCTGACCTACCTGGGCGCCGAACGCGTGGTGCCCAACTACAACACCATGGGCCTGGCCAAGGCCTCGCTCGAAGCCAGCGTGCGCTACCTGGCCACCGCGCTGGGCCCGCGCGGCATCCGCGCCAACGGCATCTCGGCCGGCCCGATCAAGACGCTGGCCGCCAGCGGCATCAAGGACTTCTCGGCCATCCTGAAGTTCGTCGAGGCCCAGGCGCCGCTGCGCCGCAACGTCACCATCGATGACGTCGGCAACGTCGCCGCGTTCATGCTGTCGGACCTGGCCGCCGGCGTCACGGGTGAAATCACCCACGTGGACGCCGGTTTCTCGACCATCGTCCCGGGCATGGAAGAGTAATTCGACTGACCGGCCGGGCGCCCTGCCCGGCCGCCTTCCCGCGCCAGGCGGTTCATCCGCCCGGCGGCCGATCCCTCAGGCCGGCCGCACGATCAGCGTGGATACCTGCACGTCCACCGCCGTCATCAGCTTGTGGATCGGGCATTTCTCGGCCACGGCCAGCAATTCGTCGATCTGCGCGTCCGACAGTTCGCCATGCAGCGTCAGCTTGGCGGTCAGGCGATAGACGCCCTTGCGTTCCTCACTGGCATCGCGCACCACGTCCACCCCCACCGATTCCAGCGGCAGTCCCTTGCGCTGCGCGTAGACCATCAACGTCATGGCCTTGCAGCCGCCCAGCGCCGTGTCGAAGTAATCGTGCGGATCGGGGCCGGCGCCTTGCGGCTGCGGCATGTCCAGCGGCAAGTCGTGGCCTTCGGCCGTGGCGGTGAATTGCAGGGTCTTGGGCGCGTTCTGGCGCACGTGGATAGTCATGGGCGGAATTCCTCGCGTTGCGGGCGGCGCGCATGGCCGCCCCACCCCAGGTTGTAGCATCCGACGCCGCCGCCCCGGTCCGGCGCAACATCCATTTCTGACTGTAAGCTGAACTTCCTGCAGAGATGGCGGTCGCATATTCCTGTCCGCAAGAGGATTGCATTCACCAGGAAACCCGCATGAGCGCCAGACAACTTCTAGACCAATTGCTGCAATCCGGCCAGGGCCTGTTGGCCGACGCCGGTTCGAAAGTGCAGACCGCCACCGGCGGCAAGGGGGGCTCGTTCCTGACCGGCCTGGGCGGCGGCGCCCTGGGCGCCGGCGCGCTGGGGCTGCTGCTGGGCAGCAAGAAGGCCCGCAAGATCGGCGGCAAGGTCGCCATGTACGGCGGGATGGCCGCGCTTGGCGCCCTGGCCTACCGCGCCTACGGCGACTGGCAGCGCAATCAGGCCGGCGCGCCCGCCGCGCCGCCGCAGACGCTGGATCGCCTGCCGCCCCCCGAGGCCGAGCAGCACAGCAGCGCGGTGCTGACCGCGATGATCGGCGCGGCCAAGGCCGACGGCCATATCGGGCCGGAAGAACGTTCGCTGCTGGAAACCGAGATGGCCAAGCTGTCCGGCGACGCGCAGGACCAGCGCTGGCTCGAGGCCGAACTGGCGCGTCCGCTCGATCCCGCCCAGATCGCGCAATCGGCCAGGACGCCGGAGATGGCGGCCGAGATGTATCTGGCCAGCCTGCTGGTGGTGGACGAGGAGAGCTACATGGAACGCGCCTACCTGGACGAACTGGCGCGCCAGCTCAAGCTGCAGCCGGGCCTGAAGGAACAGTTGGAGCAACACGCGCGCGCGGCCGCCTGACGGCGCCGCCTCGCCTCGACGCGGGACGGGGCAAGCGGCCAGGCCGCCTGCCCCGCGGTTTTTTCTTGCCCGTCAGTCGGCGCGCAATCCGATCGCATTGGTCAGCGCCGTATAGCGGTCGATGTCGGCATTGATCATGTCCTGGAACGCGCGCGGCGAACTGGTCGCGGGCGTGAAACCCTGTTCGCGCAACGCCGCCTGCACGTCGGGCCGCGACATGATGCGCGTCAGCGTGGCATTCAGCTTGGCCACCACCGCCGGCGGCGTGGCGGCCGGCGCCAGCAGGCCGTGCCACTGGTCCAGCGCGTAGCCGCTCACGCCCTGCTCGGCCACCGTCGGCACCGCCGGCAACAGGGGCGAGCGCTGCGGCGAGGTGACCGCCAGCGCGCGCAATCTGCCCGCGGCGATCAGGGGCGCGGCACTGGAAGCGGTGACCACGCCCACGCCGACCTGACCGGACGCGACGTCGGTCAGGGCCGGCCCGCAACCCTTGTAGGGCACGTGCTGCAACGATGCGCCGCTGGCTCGCGCCAGCATTTCACCGGCCAGGTGCTGCGGCGTGCCATTGCCGCACGAGGCGAACGCCAGCGGCCGTTCGGGCCGCGCGGCGTTGAGCGCGTCATCCAGCGTGCGCAGCGGCGACGCCGCCGGCACCACGAATACGGACGGCACGAAGGCCACATTGATCACCGCCGCGAAATCGCGCCTGGGCGCAAAGCCCAGATTGCGGTAGACCCCGGGATTGATGGCGAACGAACTGTTGACCATCAGCAGCGTATAGCCGTCGGGCGGCGATTCGGCGACGATGCGGGCGCCGATGTTGCCGCTGGCGCCCGGCCGGTTCTCGACCACCACTGGCTGGCCGAACTGTTCCTGCAGGCTGGCGCCCAAACGCCGCGCCAACAGGTCGGTGCCGCCGCCGGGCGGAAATGTCACCACGATGGTGACCGGGCGGGTCGGATAGGTCGCGTCCGCCGGCGTGTCGCCCGAAGGCGGGTTACCGCAGGCGCCCAGCGCCAGGGCCAGCAGTAGCGGGGAAAATCGAAGCGCGCGTTTCATGATGCGTGTCCGTGACAGACGGCCGGTCTCAGGCGTCCAGGCCGATATCCAGCACCTTGGCGCTATGGGTCAGCCAACCCACCGCGATCTGGTCGACGCCGGTGGCGGCCACTTCGGCGGCGGTTTCGGGCGTGATGCGGCCGGAGGCTTCGGTGACGGCGCGGCCTCGCGCCATGGCAACCGCCTGGCGCAATTCGTCCAGGCTCATGTTGTCCAGCAGCACGACGTCCACGCCCAGGGCCAACGCGGTTTCCAGTTGCGCCAGGGTGTCCACTTCCAGTTCGATCCTGACCATGTGGCCGACGCCGGCGCGGGCCCGCCGCACCGCGGTCTCCACGTCGCCGGCCAGGGCGATGTGGTTGTCCTTGATCAGCACGGCATCGTCCAGACCGTAGCGGTGGTTGCTGCCGCCGCCCACGCGCACCGCGTACTTCTGCACCGCGCGCAGGCCCGGCAGGGTCTTGCGGGTGCAGGTGACACGGGCGCCGTAGCCGGCGATGGCGCGGGCGATCGAGGCCGTGGCCGTGGCCACGCCGCTGAGGTGGCAGAGAAAGTTCAGGGCCACCCGTTCGGCGCTGAGCATGGCGCGGGCATTGCCGCGCACGGTCGCGATTTCGGTGCCGGGCGCGAGTTCGGCGCCATCGCGCCGCGCCACGCGGAACTCGATGGCGGGGTCGAGCGCGCGGAACGCCAGGCGCGCCAGGTCCAGGCCGGCCAGCACGCCTTCCTGGCGCGCCACCAGGCGGGTCTGCGCCACCGCGTCGGCGGGCACGATGGCATCGGTGGTCAGGTCTCCGGCCCGTCCCAAGTCTTCGAGCAGGGCCGCGCGCACCAGCGGCTCCAGCATGACATCCGGCAGGGAGGGAACGGCCAAACGGGCGGCAGGCGCTTCAGCATTAATGCTCATTTTGAGTATTTTGTGATTAAAAAAAGGCGCGCACCAATTGCGCATGCACTTATGCTAAAGATGAGTATATAGCCTTGTCAAGCGTCACAGGCTGCGCGACAGCGGCAGCTTGCTGCCCGCGATGGCCCGCTCGAGCAGAACGTCGCGGCGGAAGCGGAACAATTTGGCGGGCCGGCCCGCCGTGCCCGTCGCCATTTCGCCGGTCTCTTCGACCAGCGCCTGCTGCTCGATCAGGCGGCGGAAGTTCTGCTTGTGCAGGCCGCGCCCCGCCAAAGCTTCGACCGCGTGCTGCAGCTGCAGCAGGGTGAATTGCGCCGGCATCAATTCGAACACCACCGGCCGGTACTTGATCTTGGCGCGCAGGCGCGCGATGCCGGTGGCCAGGATGCGGCGATGGTCGTGGCGCATCGGCTCGCCCGGCAACGGCGCGGCGCGCGCGTCCGGCTGGCGCCGCGCGGCCTCGGGCACCAGGCCGGCCTCGAACAGCAGTTCGTAGCGTTGCAGCACCATGTCTTCGTTCCAGGCCGCGCCATCGAGCCCGAAGGTGATGGCGACGCGCTGGCCACGGCGGCTGCGCGTGGCGGCATCGGCGGCGGCGTCGCACCAGGCCCGCAGGCGCGGCACGATCAGCTCGTCCACCAGCGCCGGCGTGTCCGCGCGCCGGTCTTCCCAGGGGAAATAGCGATACCAATCCTGCCAGCCGACCTGCGCCACGCCGGTCTCGCCGGCTTCGCGCGTCAAGCCCAGGTAGCTGACCGACATGACGCGCGCGCCCGACTCATCGGAGCGATCGCCGTCGGCGAACGTGTAGAGCTGCTCGACGTAGCCGAGCGGATGGTGCGTCTGCGCCTCGACCCACGCACGCAGGCCGGCCTGCAGCGATCGGTGCGACAGTTCGAACGGCCCCGCCGGCAAGGCCCGCGCGTCTTCGGTCGTCAGGACGCGCGGTTCGCCGTTGGTGACGGCGACCAGGACGGCAACGAGTTCGGCATGGACAGAGCGTTCGACGGATTCGGTCAAGGTAGATGGCTGGAAATGAGGGGAACCGGGCGCCGTGAGGCAAGGTCGCGAGCCACCGGGCGCGCCCTGTTTGGCGACACCGCGACGCGCTCGGCATTATAAGGGCCGGGCCCTGCAACAGCCCCTTGCAAACGTGACAACGCAAACGGCGCCGCGCGCCGCCAGCGGCCCTAAGATGGGGAGGAATACCCGGCGCGTCGCCATCCTGGGACGCCCGCAACCGGAGACGTCATCATGCTGAAAACCGTCATCGATTCCTCCGCCTCGAGCAAGCCGGAGTCGGCCGCCGACAAGGCCCCCGCCGTCGATCCCCGCAAGGGCACCGGTATCCTGCCGATGCCCGACCAGAGTCCCACGGTGGCAGGTATGCCGCGGCAGGGCCGCGCCATCGAGGCGCCGGGCGATCCCGGCGTCATCACCCCCGAGGACGATCTGCTCGATACCTCGCACGACAACCGCAAGCCGTGAGACGGCCTGCGCGCCCACCCAGGGCGCGCGCCGCTTCAGGCGACCTTGGCGACCGCTTCCTGGCGCGTGTCGACCACCGTCAGGATAGCCAGGAAACCGCTGATGTCGAACACTTCGCGCACGTGCGGCTGCATCGCGCACAACGCCAGCGCGCCCGCCCCCTGCTTGAGCCGCTTGGCCAGCACCAGCACCACGCGCAGCCCGGCGCTGGAGATGTAGTTCAGGTTCGACATATCGAGCACAAAGCGGCGCTCGCCCTTTTCCACATGCGACAACAGGTCCGCCTCGATACCCGCGGCGTTGCCGCTGTTGATCTGGCCTTCGGGCGAGACAACCAGCACTTCCCCGACTTTCTCGATTGCGAGATTCATAGTGGTTCCCGGAAATTGACCGGCGCCGCGGATCCCGGCGCTTGCGGACGGCGGCGCGATGCCGAGATGATACGCGAGGCGCCGGCGCGGCCAAACGCAAACTTCAAAACGCGCGCGCCATAGCCTGCCAATACGTCTGCCGATACGCCTGCCGATACGCCTGCCGGCCGCAATCGTGCATACTTCCACCTGCACGTGTACCCCTGAACGCAAGGCAACCATGCCCTCTCAGTCCGATACGCTTGATCTCGTCCCCGACGCCCGCGCCGTCGCTTCCGCCATCGAATGGCTCGAGGCCATTGCCGAGCGCGAGGGCTGGTCGCCGAAGCTGAGTTTTGGTCTGTCCTTGAGCCTGGACGAAGCGCTGACGAACATCGTTTCCTATGCCTTCGACGATCCCCTGCTCACCCCCGGTCCCGCCCATGTCCGCCTGGCCTGCCGCCAGGACGACGCGTGGATCTCGCTGGAGATAATCGACAATGGCCGGCCGTACGATCCCACCCTGACCCCGCCTCCCCCATTGGCCACTTCGCTCGATGACGCCGAAATCGGCGGCCACGGCGTGCGGCTGATGCAGCACTATCTGCACGACCTGCGCTACACGCGCGACGGCAACGAGAACCGCCTGACGCTCGTGATGCGCGCCGCGTGACTTCACCGGCGCGTCCAATGAAGACGCGCTATCGACAACTTGCAATGCATAGACAGAAAGTACCGAACAAAACCCGGTCATCTGTCACTCATGCATAGACTGCGCGCCGGTTGCGCGCAGCCCTCGCCCAGATGCCGCCCGTGAACGCTCCCTATCGTCCAGAAGGATTGCTTGCCCGCCCCTTGTATGCCCGCGTCGACGCGGCTGCCGTGGCCCACAACCTCGCCCGCCTGCGCGCGGCGCTGCCCACCACCGGCGCGCCCCGGCTGTGGGCCACGGTCAAGGCCGATGCCTACGGCCATGGCCTGGCAAGGGTGCTGCCGGCGTTGCGCGGCGCCGACGGCCTCGCGGTGCTGCACCTGGACGAAGCGCGCACCTGCCGCCGGCTGGGCTGGAAAGGCCCCGTGCTGGTCTATGGCGGCCTGTACTCGCCGGCCGACACGCTGTTGCTGGATACGCCGCAACTGCACCTGGTCATCACCCATCTCGCGCAACTGCACTGGCTGGCGCAAGCGCCGGCGGCCGAGCGGCCGGCGATCTGGCTGCGTTTTGCCGGCGATATCCACCACACCGGTTTCAGCGCCGAGGACTATCACGCCGCGTTCGAACTGGCGCGCGCGCTGGCCGCGCGTGGCGTGGTGGGCGAAGTCGGCCACCTGAACCACTATGCGCGCGCCGACGAAGCCGATGGCGTGGATCACGCCGACGCGCGCTTTCGCGCCCTCATCGACGGCCTGCCGGGCCCCGTTTCCACCAGCAATTCCGCCGCCGTGCTGGGCCATGCGGCGCGCGCGGCAACCACCCAATGGGTACGCCCCGGCCTGGCGCTCTATGGCGCCAGCCCGTTCGCCGACCGCGGCGCCGCGCAGCTCGGCCTGCTGCCGGCGATGTCGCTGCACTCGCAGGTGGTGGGCATCCAGCGCGTGCAGGCCGGCGCGGGCGTGGGCTACAGCGGCGCCTTCCTGGCGCCCACCGGCATGGACGTGGGCATCGTCACCTGCGGCTACGCCGATGGCTATCCGCGCCATGCGCCCACCGGCACGCCGGTGGTGGTGGCCGGCGTGCGCACGCGTCTGCTGGGGCGCGTCTCGATGGACATGATGGCGGTGGACCTGGGCCCCGTGCCACACGCCGCAATCGGCGCGCCCGTGACCCTGTGGGGCGCGGACGGCCTGCCGGTCGAGGAAGTGGCGATGGCCGCGGGCACCATCGCCGCCCAATTGCTCACGGGCCTGAGCGCACGCGTGCCGGTGGCGTTGGCGGGCGCGAGTCCGGCGCGCTGAATGACGGCGCCCCCGCACCGCGGCGCCACACTCCGCACCGCGGCGGCGCGCACCGCCCGCGGCCGTTCAGGCCGAGTCCTGGCGCGGCCTGGCCGGCGCGAACAGCAGGAACAACAGCGTCGCGCCCAGATAGATCACACCGGTCGCGGCCAGGCCCGCGCCCATGCCGGCCGCGCCGAACATGGCGCCGACCACCAGCGGGCCCGCCATCTGCCCGAGCTTGTCGGCGGCGCGCATGACGCTGGTGGCGCCCGCCGCGCCGTAGCGCTGCACCTGCGGCAAGGCCAGCATGTAGGGCGATTGCGAAGCGCCGGCAAAGCAACTGGCCAGCGCCAGCAGCAGCACCGCGGCGGCGGCGGCCAGCAGGCCGCTGTTGAAGTACAGCCCCAGCATGCCAAGGCTGCCCACCAGCCCGCCCAGCACGATCCAGCTTTTCTTGATGCGGCTGCGATCCACCACCCGGCCCATCAGCGGCCCGACGTAAATCACACACAGGCCATAGATCATCAGCACGCGGCCGATGCTGGACGCGGCCACGCCCTCGGCCTCCAGGTACAGCGGCAGCGCGAACGACAACAGGCCCACCTGCGCGATCGAGAACGGAATCACGCTGCCCACCAGCAGCAGGCCGAAGTCGCGCGTGAACAGCAGTTTCAAGGTATCCGAAAGATGGGCGCGGGCGCGCCCAGCGGCCTGTGCGGCCAGCTTGCGGCCGCGATCCATGTAGGGGCGCATCAGGATCAGCACGCCGGCCAGCGGCATCGCCAGCATCACGGCGCCCACCGCGAACACCGCGCGAAAGCCGACCTGCTCCATCAGCATTGCGCCGACCGCCGCGCCGGACAGGTGCCCCGCGAACAGGCCGGCGATCACGCCAGTCATGTTGCGGCCGCGATATTGCGGCGGGCTGCGGGTCACGATGAAGCCCTGCAGGCCCATCCAGGTCAGGCCATAACCCAGGCCCACCAGGCCGCGCGCGGCGCTGAACATCAGCAGGTTGGCGGCGGCCGCGCACGCCAGCATGCCGGCGGCGGACACGCCCAGGCCCGCCAGCACCGGCACCTGCCAGCCCTTGCGGTCGGTCAGGCGGCCGGCCAGCAGCGAGGTCAACAGGCCGCAGCCCATTTCCACCGAGATCGGCAAGGCCAGCAGCAGGTTGGCCGGCAATTCGAGACCGCCCGTCGGCAGGCTGCGCGCATACAGCGGCAGAAAGCCCAGCGGCAAGGCCCAGGCGAACAGGAAGCCGAACATCACGGGCCGCGCGATGCGTCCCACCTCGGACTCGTCATCCGGGCCGACACGACTGCCGTCGGGCAGCGTGGCGCGCGCGGCGAAGGCGCGGTTCATCAACAGCGCCAGCAGCAACAGCATTTCGATCGCGGCCACCAGGGCCACCGCGACCACCGTGACCGCGTCGAGCGCGCGGCTGCGCACCCCGGCGGCAATCACGTCGCTCGACAGGCGCAACACCAGGTCGCCATGGGCGCGGGGGTCGGCCAGCGCCGCGCCCAGCGGCAGCACCAGCGTCAGATCGTCGGCCCGCGGACGGGCCCGCGGCAGGCCCGACACATCAAGCGGACCGCGCGCATCGGCCCCGTAGAGGATGCGGCCATCGCGATCGGCCAGCTCGATCTGCGCCACCGCCGGAAAGGTGGCGGCCAGGCGCGTGAATGGCGCGTCCACGCCGCGCAGCCGGCCCACCTCCAGGCCATACCCGAGCACCCGGTTCAGGTCGCGTTGCAGGCCTTCGGCCAGCAGCCCCACGTTGTTGCGCGTCACGTCGAGCCAGCCGCTGCGGAAGGTGGAAATGGTGTAGGCGGCGTAGACGCCCTGCGCCAGCACCAGCGCCAGCAACGGCACCACGAAACGGGCCCGGCCGCCCGCGGCCAGCGAGGTCAGCGGCACGATGTACTTGAAGACCGCGGCCAGGCCCAGCCCCACCAGCACCGTCACCACCAGCAGCACCTGCAGGTTGTCGATGATCAGCTGGCGGCTGGCCTCGCCGTCCTTGGCCGCCGACAGCACCACGGCGCCCAGCGCCTTGCCGCCCGCGGCGGTCAGCGGCACGGCCACGGTAACGCGATCGTCGGCCACCGCGACCAGCGCGCCGGAGCCGCGCCGCGACAAGCCGGCCGCCGTGGCGCCGCCGCTGTCCAGCGTGCGCGCCAGCTGCGCCGCGTCGTCAGGCAGCTCACCCTGCGTCGCCAGGGCCTGGCCGTCGGCCAGCAGCACCGCCGCGCCCTGCAGGCCGCGCGAGCCCGCGACGCCGTCACGCAAGGTATCGCGCAGGCCGAAGAATTGTTCCAGCGGCTTGCCCAGGCGCAGGCCGTTTTCGATGTTGCCGGCCACGCGCCGCGCCACCACTTCGACGCGATCGGCGGTGGTGTCGACCACCAGCCGGTTCAAGGCGGACAGGCTGAGCGCGCCGATCAGCGCCTGCGCGAGCAACAGCACGGCCAGACAGGCCAGAGTGACTTCCAGTACCGGGCGGCGACGCAACCCATCGAGCACTATTTGTATTGGTTCGCTACGCATGGGGCCACGCCGCCGCAAAGTATTTACACACGGGCACTAATGGTATTTACAATTAATGCAAATTGCATCTTATTTCACGCCCTTACCTCACCCGCCCCCTATCGCCCCCATGTCGTTGCGCTCGCTCCGTAGCAAGATTTTTCTACTGGTCGTAGCGCTGCTTCTGGCGGTGGCGGCATTCGTGATGCTGACGTCGCAACGCAACGTCACGCGCACGGTGGTGAACAGCGAACGCCACGCCGTCAGCAACGTGATGGAGCTGGTGTTGCGCGACGCCGAGGCGCGCTGGGGCGCGCTGCTGGCCGACAAGATCTCGACCGTGCGCAGCGGCCGGCGCCAGCTGATGCAAAGCGGCACGGTGGTCGCGGCGGCGCTCAATGCCTACGCCGACCTGGCCGAGCGCGGCCTGGTGACGCCCGGCGCGGCCAAGGGCATGGCGCGCGCCTGGATCAACCGCCTCCGGCTGGACGACCGCCGCTACGCCTTCGTCTACGACGCCGACTTCCAGGTGCTGGCCAGCGGCAACCCCGACATGATCGACCGCGACCTGTCCACGCTGTCCGATTTCAAGAACCGGCCGCTGGCGCAGGCGCTGCTGGAAGAAAGCCGCACCTCGGGCTACGGCTTCGCCATCTACCGCTGGCCACCGTCCGCGCAGCGCGGCGATGGCGAAACGCGCTACGCCTATTTCGGCTATTTCCGGCCGTGGAACTGGGTGTTCGCCATTTCCGACAGCGCCCAGGACGTGATCGAGCAGATCGACACGCGCCGCGCGCAGCTGGAAAACTCGGTGCGCGACACCCTGTCGAAACTGACCCTGGCGCAGTCGGGCTTCATCTTCATCGCGGCCGATGACGGGCGCATGATTGTGCCGCCGCCCGAGGCCCGCGCCGGCCTGCTGGACGCCACCGACCAAGCCGGTGTAACCCTGCGCGCGCTGCTGGCGCGGCAGGACGCTGGCGGCAAGCTGCAAAGCCTGCGCTTCGAGGGCGGCGACGGCCCCTGGCAGATC
Source organism: Achromobacter ruhlandii (assembly GCF_902859695.1). Taxonomy (GTDB): domain Bacteria; phylum Pseudomonadota; class Gammaproteobacteria; order Burkholderiales; family Burkholderiaceae_B; genus Achromobacter; species Achromobacter ruhlandii. The sequence goes on along the minus strand of NZ_CADIJL010000011.1, from coordinate 134,402 downwards.
GACAGCGCGCGCTTCGCGCCGCTGGGCTGGACCGTGGTGGCAGTGGTGCCCGAAAGCGACCTCACCGCGCCGGCGCAAGAGCTGCTGAACCGGCAGGCGCTGATCTTCGTGGGCATGATGCTGGTGGCGCTGGTGTGCGCCTGGCTGGTGGCGGCACGCATCGTGCGGCCGCTGGAAACCCTGACCCACTATGCCCGCCTGCTGCCCGAACAGGACCTGACCGCGCAGTCGAGCGTGCCGGCCCACATCGCCGCCTTGCCCGACAAACACAAGGACGAAGTCGGCCGGTTGGCGGCGTCGTTCCTGTTCATGGACCACAAGCTGCGCGAGAACATTGCCCGCCTGATGCGCGAGACCACCGCGCGCGAACGCTTCGAAAGCGAACTGAACATTGCCCGCGCGATCCAGCTCGGCCTGCTGCCGGTGCCGTTGTCGCCCATCACGCGCGAACAGATCGACCTGAACGCGGTAATGCTGCCGGCCAAGGAAGTGGGCGGCGACCTGTACGACTACTTCACGCTGCCCGACGGCCGGCTGTGCCTGGCCATCGGCGACGTGTCGGACAAGGGCGTGCCGGCGGCGTTGTTCATGGCGGTCACGCGCACCCTGATCCGCGCCACCGCCGAGGACGAGACCGACCCGGCGCTGATGATGCAGAAGATCAACAACCGCCTGTCCGAGAACAACCCGAACATGATGTTCGTCACGCTGCTGGTGGGCGTGCTCGACATGACCACGGGCGAACTCAAGTGGGCCAATGCCGGCCACCTGCCGCCGGCGGTGGTCGGCGCCGACGGCGTGGTGCGGCTGCTGGAAGGCCGCAGCGGTCCGGCCTGTGGCGTGCAGGAAAACCTGGAATACCGCTGCCTGTCGACGGTGCTGGCGCCCGGCGAAATGCTGGTGGGCTATACCGACGGCATCACCGAGGCCGTGAATCCGCAGAATGCGCAGTACGGCGACCCGCGCCTGCTGGCCGTGCTGTCCAACCCTCCCGTGCCGGCGGCCAGCCTGGCCAAGCGTCTGCTGGAAGACGTGCAGGCCTTCGCCGACGGCGCGGAACAATCCGATGACATCACCTTGATCGTGATCCGCCGCCCATGAAGACATCGCTGTCCACCCTCTTGATGAGCCTGGCCCTGCTGGCGCCCGCCGCCAGCCGCGCCCAGGCCGGGGCGGCGCCGTCCCCCACGGCCGCCACGTCCACGGCCGCCGCGCCGCAGGTATTCCCCACCAAGCCCGTGGCGCGCCCCGATGGCGGGAAATGGCGCATCGGCTATTTCGAAAGCGGCGACTACAGCGAATATCCACGCACGCTGCGCGTCACGGTCGACGGCCTGCAGAAGCTGGGCTGGATCACCGTGCCTGCCATTCCGGACGGCCTGAACGGCAGGCAGATGTGGGAGTACCTGGCGGACAACGCCCGCAGCGACACGCTGGAATTCGTGCGCGACGCCTGGTGGCAGCCCGGCAACTTCGACGCCGCCCAGCGGCCGGCGGTGCGCGCGGCGATCAAGCAGCGGCTGGAAGGCAAGAAAGACATCGACCTGATCATCGCCATGGGCACCTGGGCCGGCCAGGACATGGCGGCGATGGGCGCGCCGGTGCCCACCATCGTCGCCTCGACCAGCGACGCGGTCGGCGCCCGCATCACCCGTTCGGCGCAGGATAGCGGCCTGGACAACCTGCATGCCCGCGTCCAGCCCGAGCGCTATCAGCGCCAGGTGCGGCTGTTCCACGAGATCGTGCCGTTCAAGCGCCTCGGGCTGGTGTACGAGGACAGCCCGGAAGGCCGCACCTACAGCGCGGTCGACGCCGTCGAACAGGTGGCGCGCGAACAGGGTTTCAAGGTGCTCACCTGCAATGCGCCGTCCAACGGCATTGCGCAGGAGGCCGCCACCCGCAACGCGCTCGAGTGCTATGCCAGGCTGGCGCCGCAGATCGACGCCGCCTACGTCACCGTGCATCGCGGCGTGACGCCCGCGTCGATCGACACGGTCGCCGAGATCCTGCGCCAGGCCCGCGTGCCGAGCTTCTCGATGCTGGGCTCGGAGGAGGTCAAGCACGGGCTGCTGCTGAGCCTGGCCCAGGCCGACTACTCGTACGTGGGTCTGTTCTACGCGGAAACCATGGCGCGCATCTTCAACGGCGCCAAGGCGCGCGAACTGAGCCAGGTCTGGATCGATCCCGCCAAGATCGCCTTGAATCTGCAGACCGCGCGGGTCATCGGCTTCGACCCGCCGGTGGACATCCTGCTGGCGGCTGACGAGGTCTACGAAGCGCAGTGACGGCCTGACGGCGATGCCGTGGTGGTGGCGCCCTGTTTCCCGCCGGCGGCCGGAAATCTCACAATGGCATAAAATCCGCCTACGTGTCGTGGCGATGGAACCAAAGCGCTACTCGGGTTACTCAATCACAGGGGCTGTTGAATCTCCTATGGGCCCGATATCGGACACGCCGGATTTATTGGCTGCATGACAATCTCATCGGTTACCCCTTCCTCGCCGTTCGTCTCTCTCGACGCCTTCGCCCAGGCGGCGCAGAGCGGCCAGGACATCTACGTCGACATCGCGGGCGAAACACTGCGGGTGTTGGGCATGGGCACCACGCCCGGCGGCCGCAGCGTGGCGTGGGTCGCGCCCAATGTCGACACCACCGCGATGTTCGCGCAGGCCCTGGCGCACAGCTACGGCCAGGGCATCGCCAGCGCGGTGTCGCGTGAACTGGGCCTGGAACCGAATCCCGGCAAGCCGCTGTCCGCGCGCACCGTCACGCTGGCGCTGGATATGGCGCAAACCTCTCGCGACGCCCTTTCCGGCGTCGACTTCCTGACGCGCCTGGCCCTGTCGGCCAGCAACGGGGCGCCTGCCTTCCAGCAAGCCTGTAGCGACGCCGGCGTGGCGCCCGCCAGCCTGGACGCCGCCCGCCGCGGCGCGCTGGACCTGGCCATGCAGGCCCGCTTCGACCAGGCCGCCCAATCCGGTCAGAGCCCGGTCTCCCTGGCCACCGCCGCCGCCTGGCTGCGCGACCTGCTCAAGACCGGCTGAGGGCCCGCGCGCCCTTGCGGCGTCGGATTCCGTCCCTCGAAATATCACCCGGATTGGCTTACTTGTTTTTACATATCTGACTTAAAAAAAGCTACTTTTGCCTCAATATTTCCATTTTCGAAATATTGTGACACCGGTAAGCTGCGATAATTCGCGGCACGCCGGTAGTAACTTGTAGCTTAATACACGTTTCTTTTCCCAATCCATGACCCATCCCAGCGACTGCACAGCCGCTTCCCAGGAAGCGGATTTGCCGCCCGTTCGCGCCGACGGCGAGGGGCAGGGATGGGATTCGGGCGAGGAATACCTGCTGCGCGACCTGGTGCGGGAACACGCCACACGGCTGCAACGCTTCATCATCAAGCACATCGGCAATACCACCGAGGCCGAAGACCTGGCGCAGCAGGCCTTTGTCGAAGCGGCCCGCTCGTACCGCAGCTTCCGCGGCGAATCGCAACTTTCCTCCTGGCTCTACGGCATCGCGCTGAACCTGGTGCGCAACTACCTGTCGCGCGCGCCGGAACGGCGCCATGACTTCGTCAGCGACAGCGTGCTGGCCGAGCATGCCGCCAGCGACCTGTCGCCCGAGCGCGTGCTGGAACAGAACCAGACCATGGCGCTGCTGCAGGAATCGCTGGACGAACTGCCCGACAACATGCGCGACATCCTGCTCATGGTCGGCGTCGACGAGATCTCGTACGAAGATGCCGCCGCGATGCTGACGGTGCCCGTCGGCACCGTGCGCAGCCGCCTGTCGCGCGCGCGCGCGGCGCTGCGCGACAAGCTGGCCCAGAAGGGGCTGCGGCTCGACGACTGAGCCGCCCCCCCGCGCGCCGCCGTCAGCGCTACGGCGCCCTGCCCGTCCCGGGCGCCGCCACCGGCTCGACCTGGATCACCGGCCCCTGCTGTGCGTTGGACTTGCCTTCCAGCACCGGCGCGGCCGTGGGCGTGCCATCCAGCCACTCGGAGGCCCGCACCGGGCCGCTGCTGCGGCGCAGTTCCACATTCGGTCCGAACACGATGCGCGTGCGCTGGCTCTGCGCCAGATCGAGGTATTGGCCCGCCGTCATGCGGTCGCCCCCCCAGGTGGCGTTAAGCATGGGACCGGTGCCGGCCCCGCCCGGCGTGGCCACCACTTCGCCGTTGATCGCGACCACTTTGGGGCGGATCAGGAACAGGCGCTCGCGCCGCTGCACGGTCTTGGACTTGTTCGAGAACAACAGCCCCAGGCCCGGGATGTCGCCCAGGATCGGCACCTTGTCGACCTGCTCGGAATTCTGGCTGCTGTTGTAGCCGCCGATCAGCAGCGTCTGGTCATTGCCGACGATGGCCAGGGTGCTGATGTTGCTCTTGCGCACCGTGGGCAGGTTGTCGATCTGGCGCTCTTCCTGGATGCGGCCATCCTCGATGTCGACCGTCAGCTCGACGCGCGCGCCATTCTTCGATTCGATATGGCGCGGCGTCACGCGCAACGACGTGCCCACGGTCACCGGCGTCACGGTAGCCACGCGCTCGCCACGGGTCTGGATATAGAAGGTATCCGACAGGTCGATCATGGCGCCCAGGTTGTCGGCCGTCAGGATCGACGGCTGCGACAGGATGTTGGCCTGGCCCTTGGTCTGCAGCGCGCGCAGGCGCGCCGCCAGCGTGTTGCCGACGCTGACGCCGATGGTGCCGGGCGACAGCGCCGCGCCGCTTTCCAACGGCAGGCCGCCGCTGGGGCTCAGGCCCAGGTTGCCATAGCCGAAGGTGGTGGAGCCGGCGCGCGCGCCCCAGGTCACGCCCAGCTCGCTGACCAGGTCGGAGTTGACGTCCACGATCATGGCCTCGATCTCGACCAGCGTGCTGGGCAGGTCGAGTTGCTCGATCAGGCTGCGGTAGATGGGAATGCGGTCCGGGATGTCCTGCACGATGATGGCGTTCAGGCGCGCATCGGCCTGCACGGTGGGCTCGCGCAGGCGCAGGCCCGACTTGCCGGTGCTGGCGGGCGCGGTTGGCTGGCCGCCCGCCTGCCCGGCGGGCGCCGCGCCGCCATCGCCGCCGACCTGCGGGAACGCCGGCGGATTGTCGCGCAGCGGCGCCGCGATCGCGGCCAGGGTCTCGTTGTTGGCGCCGCCGCCGCCGCCCGTGATCAGGTTGCGCAGCACCGTCGACAGGCCCGGCGTCACCACCTTCTGGTCGCGGTAGCTGATGGTGCGGTCGTTGACCGAGGCGTGCTTGAGCCGGAACACCGCCACCTGCTGGCCACCGGCGCCCATCGGCAGCGCGGCCACGGTGCGTTCCACCAGATCGACATAGCCCGGCGGGCCCGACACCAGCGCGATGCCCTGGTCGGGCAACTCGCCCCAGCCAAAGCGCGGGTCCAGCACGCCCAGCTGCTGCAGCGCCTGGCGCAGGGCGCTGATGGAACTACCCATGGCGCTGACCGAACGCGTCTTCATGTCATTGGTGCGGCTGACGAACAACGTGCCGGCATAGACGAACCAGTTAAACCCATACACGCCGCCCAGGCGGTCCATGAACTCGGTTGGCGTGTTGGCATTGAACTTGCCGTTGACCGTGCCGGTGACATTCGGGCCCAACTGCAACGACAGGCTGAAGCCGCCGGCGAACTCGCGCAGCAGCGTCTGCAAGTTCTCGTCGCGGGCATAGTAGCTGTAGGGCACGTTCGGCCAGTTCGGCGCGGCCTGCGCGCTCGCCGCCAGGCCCAGCGACAACGCGGTCGCCAGAATCATCCGCTTCAACACTCTCTCTCCTCGGGCGCCACGCCCGTCACGCTTGTTCATGCCAGCCGCCGCACGGCGTCGGCCCAAAAGGAAAGCGCATTGGTGAACGCGCCCAGGGCTTCGTCCAGCGCCAGTTCGCCGCTGCCGGGCTGCAGCGACTGCTGCAGCCACAGCGCGCGGCCCTGCGGGTCGACCACGCAGGTGGCCGCGTGCCGCGCCAGCATGCCCGCGGCCAGCTTGCCGATTTCGGTCACCAGCCGGTCGCGGTCGAGATCGCCGGCCGGCAGCGCGCACAGGCGCGCGCTCATCGCCAGCCAACCGTCGCGCGCCGGCTGCAGATGCACGCGGTAGGTCTGGTCGACCACCACGGTGAGGCGGCCATCGGCACGGGTCGAAGGCGGCAGGCCGTGCCGCGCCGCGTAGGCGGATATCAGGGGATGTTGGGGTGCATTCATGTCGGGTCGTCCGGATTGCCGGCCAGCTTCCTGACGAGCCGCAGGACTTCGGCGACCGGCTCGATCAGTTCGCTGGGGATGTATTGGTCGGGCTGCGCGGACGCCATCAGCGCGCGCGCCAGGGGAATGTTCTGCATCACCGGCACGCCGGCCTCGCGCGCCGCGGCCATCATCTGCTCGGCCAGCGCGCCTTCGCCCTTGGCCAGCACCACCGGCAGCGGCGTCTCGTCGGGCTCGTAGTAAATGGCCACCGCCAGGTGGGTCGGGTTGGTCACCAGCACCGACGCCTTGCGCGTGCTGGCGACCGCGCCGTGCATCACCATCTCCTGGTGCAGGTGCTTGCGTTTGTGCTTGATGTGGGGGTCGCCCTCCATCTCCTTGAACTCCTGCTTGATGTCTTCCTTGCTCATCATCAGCCCCTTGCGGTACTGCATGCGTTGCCAGACGAAATCGGCCAGGGAAATCACCACATAGGCCACCGCGATGTTCACGATCAGCGTGCGCATCATGCCGCCCACGCCCGCCTCCAGGCCCGCCAGGCCGCTGTGCGGCACGGCCATCAGTTCCGGCAGCGCGTCGCGCACCACCAGCGTCACCAGCACCGACAGGAAGGCGATCTTGATGACGGATTTGAGCAGCTCGACCAGGTTCTTCTTGGAAAAGATGTTCTTCAGGTTGCTCATCACGTTGAGCTTCTTGGCCGAGGGCTTGAGCTTCTCGAACGCCAGCACCACGCCCACCTGCAGGAACTCGGCGAACATGCCCACGATCAGCACGATCAGCACGAACGGCAGCACCAGGTAGACGGCTTCGCGCAGGGCGGCCTCCAGCGCCACGGGCAGCGCCTGTTCGAACGGCTGCCCCACCAGCGTGGACGGGATCAGGATCAGCCGGCCCAGCGCCTCGACGATGCCGTGGGCATTGCCCAGCAAGTAGCCGAACAGCGCCAGCACCAGCAACGTCTGCGTGAAGTCCTTGCTGTGCGCGACGTCGCCCTTCTGGCGCGCTTCGCGCAGCTTCTTGTGGGTGGGCTGTTCGGTCTTTTCGCCGCTCATGGAGCCCGCCATTGGTTGTCCAGGAACGGCAGCGCCGAACCGATCTGCCCCGTGGCCTCGGCGGCATACTCGAACAGTGTGCTCATGTAGAGCACCATCACCAATAGCGCCAGCGCGCTCTTGATCGGCATCGCCAGAAAGAACACCTGCAACTGCGGCGCGAAGCGGCTGACCAACGCGAGCCCGACTTCGGCCAGGAACATCGAGATGATGGCGGGCGCGGCGAACAGCAGCGTCAGCCGCAGGAAGCGACCCAGCTGGTCCAGCATCAGGGGCACGCTCTCGCGCCGCAGGGTCGGCGCCCAGTCCCACAGGTCCCACAGGCGAAAACTGTCGTACAGCATGGTCAGCATCAGCATGAAGCCGCCGCCCACCAGGAAGAACACCATGAAGGCCTGGTTGAACAGGATGCCGAGCGGCGACGAGTCGTTGCCGGTGGCCGGGTTGATGGTGGCGCCCAGGCTGGCGCCGCGCTGATTGTCGACCACGAAGCCCACCGCCTCGAAAATCCAGAACGGAATCGCCACCAGGAAACCCATCACCAGGCCGATGAAGACTTCCTTGGCCACCAGCAGCACCAATTCCACCGCGCCCAGCTCGATCACGGCATAGCGCGGCGCCAGCGCGGGAACCAGCACGAGGCCGATGGCGGCGCACAAGGCGTAGCGCAGCATGCCGGGCAGCAGCTGGCGGTTGAACAGCGGCAGCATCGCGCACAGCGCCAGGATGCGCGGCTGCGTCAGCGCCAGCGTACCCAGGAAGACTTTCGCTTCGGCGTAGGTGATGCCCGAGATCATGGTGGCGCGCCGCTCCTAGTGGATCTTGTAGAAGAGGTCGAATACGGAGATCGTGAAGTTGTAAAGCTCGGCGCTGAGCCAGCGCGCCGTCAGCAGGATCGTGGCGAACACCGCGATCAGCTTGATGGCGAACGACAGCGTCTGTTCCTGGATCTGCGTCAACGCCTGGAACAGCGAAAACAGCGTGCCCACGATCGCCGCCACGGCGATCGGCGGCAGCGACAGCCACAGCACCAGGTAGAGCGCCTGGGTCATGTAAGAGACGAGGTCGACGGTGCCCATGGCGGCCTCAGGTATAGGACAGCACCAGGCCCTGGATCAGCCGCGTCCAACCGTCGACCATGACGAACAGGAACAGCTTCAGGGGCATGGAAATCGTGACCGGCGACACCATCATCATGCCCATCGCCAGCAGGATGTTGGAGACGATCAGGTCGATGATGACGAACGGCAGATACAGCAGGAAGCCAATCTGGAACGCGGCGGTCAGCTCCGACAGCAGGAACGACGGGATCAGCACCAGCAGGTCGTCTTCCTTGAGGTTGCGGGCCTGCTGCTCGCCCCACAGGCCGCGCGCGGTGCGCAGGAAGAAATCGCGCTGCTCCGCGCGGCTGTTCTTGAGCATGAAGGCGCGCATGGGCTCGGCGCCGCGCGCCACCGCGTCCAGGATGCCTTCGAGCCGGTCCGGCTCCGGCGTGCCCGGCGCCACCGCCGCCGGCGGGGCGCGCAGTTCGTCGCCGATCTGCATCACCACCGGCCCCATGACGTACGCGGACAGGATCAGCGCCAGCCCGTACAGCGCCATGTTGGGCGGCACCTGCTGCACGCCCAGGGCATTGCGCACCAGCGTCAGCACCACCGCGATCTTCAGGAACGAGGTGGTCATGACCGCGGCCAGCGGCACCAGCGCCAGCAGCGCCAGGACGACCGCCAGGCTGATCGGATCCGCGCCGCTCATGCGCCCGCCTTGCCCAGCCGATGCAGCGTGACGCCGATGCGGCCGTCGATCTCGACCAGCTCGCCGCTGCCCACCAGCGCGCCGTTGGCGCGCACCAGCACCGGGCCATCGGCCAGCGGCCGCGCCAGGTCGAAGGTCTCGCCGGGTTGCAGTTGCCGCAGCTCGCCCAACGTAATCTGGCGTTCGCCCAGCTCGAACGTCAGTCGGACGGGGATGGCGTCGATATCGAGCGGTGTCTGGGCGCCCGCTTCGGCGTCCTGCGACGGTTGCGGCGTCTCGGTCATGAGGGAAGTCCAGCCTTGGGTAACGAGGTATGAGGAATCCTGGCGGCGCACGCGCAGCCCCTGGCCGCCGGCGCCCAGCCACAGTTCGCCGTCGGGCGACACCAGATAGTGGTCGAGAAAAAGGGTGTCGCGCGGCGCCAGCCCGCGCAGTTCGGCGGCGCCCAGGTCGGTCCAGCCCAGGCAGGCGGCGATGCGCACCGGCACGGCATCGGTATCGATCTCATTGGCCGTCGGCGCGGCGCGGCCGACCAGGCCGGCCAGCAGCATCAGACCCAGCCCATCCGCCGCCAGCGTGGCGTAGATCGTCTCGCCGCTGGCGGGATGGCGCGCGGCCAGCGTCCAGTCATGCGCCAGCGTCGGCGCGGGGGTATCGCGGCCCACCACCCGCAGCGGACCGCCGGGCGATGCCTCGCCCAGCCCCGCGACCACTTCGGCCAACAGCGTCTCGATGGCGGCCGATGCCAGGGCCGGCGGCAGTTCGCCCGCGTCCAGGTCCGGCAACCGCGCCGCCAGCCAGGCCGCGGCGGCCCCCGCTGGCAGGCCCAGGCGCAACCGCGCGCCGGCCCATTCCAGGTCCGCCGACAGCGTGGCCGACTGCCGCAAGGCGTCGGGCACCCCGGGCGTAAAGCCCAGGCGCCAGCGTGTGGGCTCGGCATCGCCGCCGGCCAGCGGCGCCAGGGTGACCGCCAGATCGGCGCCATGGCGGGCCACCAGCGAACGCGCGCGGGCCTCGTTGCCGGACAGGCGCGGCAAGGGCGGCGGGGACGGAGAGAGAAGCGTGGTTTCGGTCATGGGTTCCAGCAATCAACGGAGCGGCGCGTCGGCGTCGGTCTCCGCCAGGCAGGGGTCTTCCGGGTCGTCGGTGGCGACGCGCACGCGCGTCGGCCGGCCCAGGCTCTCGGCCAGTTGTTCGGCCAGCGGCCGGGCCAGGGCGGTGAGGCGCTCGCGCGAGGTTTCGAGGGCGCAGATGAAATCGGCGATCACGCGTCCTTCGGCCTCGTAGACCGACACGCTCACCCCCGGCAACACCTCGTCCTTCAATTCCACCCGCACCTGGCGCCGGCCCTGGCTGCCATCGGCCACCAGCAGCTGCTCGGCGCTGCCCAGCAGGGCCTCGGCCAGCGCCCGGGACGGCCCGTCGGCGGGCGGGGCGGCATCGCCGCGCACAGCGCCGAACAGCGAAAACGGCGTGGGCGCCGCGGGCGGGGCCGGACGCGGGTCGTCGCCGTCCCGCGCCAGGGCCTGCTCGAATGCGCGGCGATCGGCATCGCTGGCCTGGCGGCCAGCCGCCTGCCCGTCCGACTGGGTCAACCCCGAACCCTGGGCAATCGCGGTGTCCAGGCCGATGCGTCGGTCGATGCTCATGCCGGCTCGAACTCCTCGTGCTGCTCCCAGTCCTCGCGGTCGCGCGATAGCGATGCGGCCTCTTCCATCTCCATGTCTTCCTTGTGCTCCAGTGCCTTCAGGTGCTCGGCCAGGTGAATGCTGGCCAGTTCCACGAACTTGCCCGTCAGGCGCACCGCCTGCTGATGCTGGTCGCGGCGCTCGGCCAGCGCCTGGGCTTCGTCGCGCAGGCGTTGCGCGGCCTGGTCCAGCGCCTGCTCGCGCTGGCGCTCGCCTTCGCGCAGGCCAGCCACGCCCTGCAGCACGCTCTCGATCTCGCGCACCCGCACCACCCGGCTGCACAGGTCGCGGTACATGGCGCGCTCACGCCGCTCCGACTCATCGCGGAAATCCGCCAGCGCTTGCTCGGACGCCTGGCGCGCGGCCTCGGCCTCGGCGTGCCGCAGGCGCTGGCGCGACACCGCGATCTCGGCCTGGCCTTCGCGAAAGCGCTTGATGGCGAGCAATTCGTCGAACACGCTCATGCCGTCCCCACGATGCCGGACATCTGCGCCAGCGCCTCGGGCAGCGTGGCGCGTTCATCGGTGCGCTGCCGCAGGAACTGGTTGATCGCGCCGATCTTGTCGATGGCCTCGTCCGTCACGGCGTCGCCGCCGCGCTTGTATTCGCCAATCTTCACCAGCAGCTCGACTTCCTGGTACTTGGCCATCAACTCGCGCAGCCGGCCGGCGGCGCGCTTGTGCTCGGGCGTGATGACCGCGTTCATGACGCGACTGGCGGAGGCCAGCACGTCGATCGCCGGATAGTGGTTGGCCGCGCCCAGCTTGCGCGACAGCACGATGTGGCCGTCGAGGATGGAGCGTGTCTCGTCGGCGATGGGCTCGGTCATGTCGTCGCCCTCCACCAGCACGGTGTACAGCGCGGTGATCGAGCCGTGTTCGTTCATGCCGGCGCGCTCCATCAGCTTGGGCAGCGTGGCGAATACCGATGGCGGATAACCGCGGCGGGTCGGCGGTTCACCGGCGGCCAGGCCGATCTCGCGCTGGGCGCGCGCAAAACGCGTCACCGAGTCCATCAGGAACAGCACGCGCTTGCCCTGGTCGCGGAAGTATTCGGCGATGGCCGTGGCCACGTAGGCGGCCTTGGCCCGCTCCATCGACGACTTGTCGCTGGTGGCGCAGACGATCACGCTCTTGCGCCGGCCTTCGCGGCCCAGTTCGTGCTCCAGGAATTCACGCACTTCGCGGCCACGTTCGCCGATCAGCGCCACCACCGTCACGTCCACCGCCGCGCCCTTGACCAGCATGCCCATCAGCGTCGATTTGCCGCCGCCGGCGGCCGCGAAAATGCCCATGCGCTGGCCTTCGCCGCAGGTCAGCACGCTGTCCAGCGCACGCACGCCCAGTTCCAGCGGTTGCGAGATGATGCGGCGCTTGAGCGGATCGGGCGCTTCGGCAAACACGGGGTAGAACTTGCTGGCCTCCAGCGGCCCCAGCTCGGCCTCGTCCAGCGGCCGGCCCAGTCCATCCAGCACGCGGCCCAGCAGGCCCGGCCCCACGGGCACCATGTGGGCGCGGCCGGTGGGGATGACCTCGGTGGCGGTGGAGATGCCGTACATGTCGCCGATCGGCGTGAGCAGCGCGGCGTCGCGCGCGAAGCCCACCACTTCACCCTTCATCTCGAAGTTCTCGCCCGGATTGCGCAGGATGCAGACCTCGCCCACCTTCACCGACGGCACCACTGCCTTGATGATGGTGCCGATCACCTGGGTCACGCGGCCCTTGATGCGCAGCGTCGGCGTGTCCTGCAGCGCCAGCTCCATCATTTCGGAGATGTAGTCGAACTGGCGCATCGCTAGACCCGGCTTCCCAAGGTGCGCTGGAAGGCCTGGCGCAGCGCCTGGATCTGCCCTTCCAGGCTGGCCTCGACCATGCCGATCTCGCTTTCCAGGATGCAGGCGCCGCGCGCCAGCCGGCCGTCGGCCAGGATGTCCAGGTAGCCGACACCCGGATACGCGGCCAGCAGGTCGTTGATCTGCTCGCGCACCGTATCGACCTCGGCCGGATTCAGGCGCAGGGTCATCTGCTTCTGGTTGCGCACCACCGCCAGGGCATTGCGCACCACCACCATGACCTTCTCACGATCGTCGAAGCCATCGACCACCTTGCGCACGGCCGACATCACCAGTTCCACCATCTCGTTCTCGACGCCGGCGAAATACTCGACCGTGCGGCCGACGGTTTCGATCATCTTCTCGGCCTGGTCCAGCAGCGCCGTTTCGTGGCCCTCGTCATAGCCGCGCTGGCGCTCGGCCTCGAATGCCGCCTGGGCGCCGCCGATGATCTCATCGGCGCGCGCCCGCGCCTGCGCCAGCAACTGCCCGGCGTCGGCCCAGGCCAGATGTTCGGCGGCGCGCAGCACGCGCGCGGCGGGATCGACGCGGCCCGCGCCGCCCTCGTCCGCCTGGCGCGGGGTCAGCGGATCGCGGGGAATGAGGAAAGCCATGAGGAATCCGTTTGCTTGAGCAGGGACAGGCCCAGCGCCAGCGCCTGCGGCGCGGGCAGCGGCGCCGGCGGCGTGGGCTGGTCGGGCAGTTTCAATTCGGCCCGCAACGCCAGTTCGGGGCCGGCGCCGCTCAGGGCGGCGCGCAAGGCGCCCAGGCCCAGCGTGTCCACCGCGGCGGTGGTTTCGGCCAGGGTCCAGCCGGCGCTATCGGGCAGGCCGCCGTGCAGGCCGGCGGCGGCGCGGCGCGTGAAGTCGAGCAGCTCCGCGCCGAAATGGGCGATCAGCGTCCGCACCTCGTCACCGGCAATGGCGCGGCGCAAGCGCGGACCGCACAGCACCGCGCCCAGGCGTCGGGCGCACTGCGCCAGCGCATCCGGCGCCAGCAACGCCAGCGCCAGCTCGGGCCGCGCCGCATCGACCACCGGGCGCTGGCGCAGCCCGAGCGCGTCGAGGATCTCGCGCGACCAATGCCGATGCCAGGCCGGCGCCAACGCCGGCGCCGCGGCGATCACCGCAAGCGCCGCGGGCGGCGCATAGGTCGCGTGGCGGCTCGGATGCAGGGTACGGCTGGGCAGCTGGTTGAAAGCCACCAGTCCCCGCTCCAGCAGCGCCGATGCGGACGCCATCGCTAGCGCGCCTCGGCCACGGGTTCGCGGCGTTCGGGCCGGCCGCGGCCGGGCACGCCATAGCGCCACAGCACATAGCCCAGGGCGCCGGCCAGCGCCAGCACCAGCAGAACCAGCAGCGCCAGCCACGCCAGCAGCGTGGCGGACGATCCTTCCCCGACCTCCAGGCCCAGCACCTGGCGCGTGGCGGCGCCGGCGGCCGACGCCGAAGCGGCCGGTTGCGCCGACACCAGCGCGATCGAAACCCGGTCTTCCGTCAGCCCCGGAATCGCGTGCGTCACCAGCTTGCGGATCTGCGGTTGCAAGGCGTCGAGGTTGTAGCCCGTCTGGTGCTTGATGAACACGGCGGCGGTCGACGGCGTGGTGTTCTCGCCTACGCCGCCGCGCTCGGGCAGCACCACGTGCACCCGCGCGGCCAGCACGCCATCCATCTGCGACAGCGTGTTGGTCAGCTCCTGCGACAGGGCATAGATATAGCGGGCGCGCTCTTCCAGGGGCGACGACACCAGCCCTTCCTTGCGGAAGATCTGTCCCATGCCGTCGAAACGCTCGCGCGGCAGGCCGCGGGCCCGCAGGATATCGAGCGCGCGCGCCACCTGCTGGCCATCCACCGACACCGCCACGCCGGTCTTGGTGGTGGCCTTCTGCGCGGCGATGCCCGCGTCCAGCAGCACCGACAGCACCTCGTTGGCCTCGCTTTCGTTGGCGGCCGAGAACAATTCCACGCGCGAGCCGCAGGCGGCCAGCAGCAGCGCCAGGCACAGCAGCAGCCAGCGCAGGCGCGGCAGCGCCCCGACCGGGCCAGGGCCGCGCGGCGCCGCGAGAGGCAGGGTTGTAGCGGCGTGCATTAGGACATCCTGACGAGCGAATCGATGTTCTGCGTGGTGCGCGAGACGGCCTTGCCGACCAGCTCGTACTGCACCGACACCTGCACCAGGTCGGCCTGCAACCGCAGCATGTCGGCGATGGCCGGCGCCGACGACATGGCGTCCAGGCGGCCCGCGATGTTCTGCCACTTTTCCGAATACTCGGTGGTGGTGCTGCGCAGGCTGGCCAGGATCTGGTTGCCGAGCGTGGCCGGCGCGGCGTCGACCGCGGGCGTGAAGGCAGTCTGCAGCGCGGCCTGCAGGCCGGTCAGCGCGGGCGCGCCGGCTTCGGGCGCGGCCATCAATTGCGCGAAGCGTTGCGTGACCAGCTCGGACGGCGCGGTCTTTATCGTGTCCAGCACGGGCGCCATTGCGGCGGAAAGCGCGGTGATCTCCATGATTTTCCTAGCTAAAACGTGTCGTTGTTCATTTCGTTCCGCAACCCCAGCAGCGAACGCGCCAGCACGGCGCCTTCGTCACCGGCCGCGCCCTGCGCGCAAGCCTGCAGCACGCGCGTGCTCTCGGCCTTGCGGCCAGCCAGTTGCAGGGCCAGGCCGCGCCAGGCCGCCAACAGCGCGCGCTCGCCCGCCGCGCTGGCCTCTCCCTGTTCCAGCAGTCGCACCGCCTCGTCCGCGCTACCCGCGTTCAGGCGCGCCACTGCCAGCCCCAGCCACGGATAGGCACGCCCCGGCCGAAGGGCGCGCAACGCCTGGAAGATGGCGTCGGCATGAGGCACGTCGCCGCGACCGGCGGCCAGGAATCCCACTTCGGCCAGGATGCGTGCGTCATCCGCATCAAGCACAAAAGCCGTCTCACCCGAGACGGCTGTTGCCGCGCCTGCGCCCGCCCTATCGATCATTGCATTCCCGTGTCACGAGGAGGCTCCTTTTCCCGTCAACACCAGCAGACTCGCCGCGCGCGCCCCCAATTGGGCGTAGGCGTCGTCGTCCTGGGCGGCGGCCGCCACCAATTGCAACGATTCGCGCGCGGCCTCGGCCTGCCCCAATGCCAGTTGGCATTCCGCCACGCGCAGCGTCGCTTCGGGCGCCAGCGGAAACAGCACGCCGACCAATGAATGGATCCGGATCGCTTCTTCGTAGCGTGCCTGCATCTGCAGGCACAGGGCCAGTCCCGCCAGGTAGTGCTTGCGGGTGGGACCGTACTGCGACAGAAAGGCGAACAACGGCAGCGCCTGGGCGTATTGGGCCTGCGCCACATGCGCATAGGCCATGGCGTAGATCACCTCGAGCTGGTCGGCCGTGAGCCGCTGGCTGGCCGGCAAGGCCGCCAGGCCGTCATACAGCTGCTGCCCGAAGGCGCTGCGCGAAGTCGCGGATGAGGTTTGGGACACGTGGTTTGCTCCGATATTGACGCCAGTCAGACCATGGCGCGCTTGCCGATATTGGCGGTGACCTGGCTCATGCTGTCGGCCGCCGCATTGATCATCTTGCTGACCATCTGCATCGATTCGTCCATGGCCTGCATCACGCTCTTGATCTTCTCGCGGTCCTCCTCCATCGAAGCCTGCAGCTTGACCAGCAGCGCCTCGAGCGCTTTCTTGTCGGCCAGCACCTTGTCGGCAGCCTCCTGCGCCTGCGCCGACTTGATGGTCTCGGCGCCCGTGATGACCTGCCCCGCCCCCTTTGCCACCGCCGCGGCGCCCGACGCCACCTGGCCCGCGGTCTTGACGCTGTCGGCCACGGTGCGCGCCGTTTGCGAACCGACATTGGCGGCCGCGTTGGCGCCAGCGGACACCGCCCCCGCGCCGAACGAAGCCACCGCCATCACCACCCCGACCGTAATCGTCGCGGCCAGGCCGACCGCCATCGCGATATAGCCCGCGGTCTGCGGATCGGCTCCCGCGACGACCGCGATGGCGCCAGCCATCTTGCCCAAGGCACCCGGCTCGATCAGGATGGCGCCGGTCATCAGCATCGCGGCGCCGGCAACGATGTTGCCAATCTTCTCGGCCAGATCCGGCTCCACGCCGAACGCCTGCAACAGCTTGCTCACCACCTGGGTGACCAGATTGCTGATGCTGATTTCAGGGCCGCCGCACTCGGCCGATATCTGATTGGCCAGCAGACTGACCGCCCCCGCCACCGCGATGGCCGCGAGCGTCACCATGACCGGGCCGGCCGCGCCGCCCGTGACGGCCGTGGCCGCCACCGCCGCCACCACCATCAGCGCCGCCGCGATCGCGGCCACGATGGCGCCAATCCAGCCGAAGATCTTTCCCAGGATGCCGCCCTTCTCTGCCTCCTTGCTCTTCTGGATCCATTCATCGACCTTGCGCGCCTGCTCCTCGTTGTTCTTGGCCTGCTCGATGCGGTTGTTTTCGATGTTTTCCTTGGCGCTGCGCAACTGCGCATCCTGCGTCTTGCCTTGCAGGGCGCGCAGCAGATCGACCATTTCGGCGGCAGAGAATTCACGGGCCGGCGGCGCGATGGCCGGCTTGCCGTTGGCGTTGGTCACGCCATCTCCGCCGCCGCTGCGGGCCTGCGCCACGCTGGAGGCCCACTGCGATGCCAACGCGGCCAGGTCAAGGCCGCTGGCGGCGCGCAGGGCGGCCTCGGCCGCCGCGCCGGCGGCGGCTCCAGCGCCGGACGGCTCCAGCGTCGGTGTCAATCCGGCATTGACGGTCGATGGGCGGATGTCCATGGTGTCGGTTCCTCTTCTGACGGACTCAGAGATTGCGGGCGATGCCGCGATTGGTCTCGCCACGGCTCTGCTCGATCGCGCCGAGCTTGTCGCGGATGTCGCGGATGACGTCCATCATCTGCTGCATCATGTCGTTGGCATGCTGCGCGCCGGACTCGGCCACCTTGGCCTGGGCCTCCAGCTGGGCCCTGGCGGCATCGGCCTCGCCCGCCTTGCGGTCATAGGCAGCCTGGACAATGCCGCCGACACCTCCGGCCATGCCGCTCAAGCCTTGGCCAATGCCGGAGGAATTGCTGGCAAAGCCATCCAGCCTGGCCTGCGTGACGGTCTGCTGCGCGGTCAACGGACTGGAGGTGGTGGTCATGCGGGCCGAGGCGCCCATGGCCGCCACGCCAGCGGCGCCGACGCCCGCCTGCAACGCGCCTCCCACGATTTGACTGATGCCTTGCGCCAGCGCGCCCTTGAAGCGCTCCTCCGCCGCTTCCTTGATCTTGTCGGCCGCGGCCAGCAGCGACTGTGTCTGCGCATCCAGCGATGCGGCGCGATCGGCCCGGGCCGCGTTGCGCTGTTCCTGCGATATCTTCTGCAGCAACGCCATCACCGCATACATATCGGTGTCGGCATTGGCCATCAGTTTGTTCAGCGCGTCGGCGGCGCCGGCAAAGGCGCCGCTCGCCGGCGGCGGCAGACCCAGCGCGGCCAGCTTGTCGGCCGCGCCCCCCTTGCCAATGAACTGCGCGGGGTCCAGCGCGGTGTAACCGGGAGCCGTCGCCTTGGCGGCTTCCGCGCCGGCCAGCGGGTCGAGCAACGCCGGATTGATGCCGGCCGAATTATTGACGTTGATCATCTCAATTCTCCTTGGCGCCGCGCGCCGCCAACAGATCGCGCAAGCCTCGCGCACGCTCGGCCAGCGCGGCATGGCGATCCGGTTTGCACATGGCCAGCGCCAGGTCGCAGGATTGCAGGGCGGCCGCGGGCTGGCCCATTTCCAGCAGGCATTGCGCGGCATGGAACACGGGCGCCGGCTCCAGCGGATCGAGCAGTGTCGCGGCCATGTATTGCTGCAACGCGTCGGCATGCTTGCCCATGGCCTGGGCCGCGGCCCCCAGGGCCACGAGATAGCGATGCTCGGTGTGGTCCAGAGTCACCAGGTAGGCCAGCACCTTGAGGGCATCGGCATAGCGCCCCTTCTCATACAGGCCGTAGCCCAGCGCATAGAGCGCCTCGCATTCATCGGCGGTCATGCCCTTGAGCTGGCGCAGGCTGCCCCCGCGGGCCATCTGCTCGACGATCTGGTCTTGCAGCGCTGCATATTCCTCGCCGGTCATCGGCGCCTGGGCGGCGGTATTCATCACGGGCTCCCGGAGACGTCAGGCGTCAGACCATCGTGCGCGGACGCTTGACCGGCGCGCCTGGCGCGCGCGGCGTGCTGCGCTGGCGGGCGTAGGCGGCTTCCTGCTCGACTTCGCGGTCGACAGCCTCCATGTCCTGGCGGAACAACGCCTCGGCCTCCTGGCGCTGGCGCTCGTCCATCGGTTGCGCCTGCAGCGTGGCGCGCACCTTGTCGGGATCCAGCCCGAGCTTGCGCAGGTTGTCGTCCGATGCTTCGATTGACCGCTGGGCCTCGCGCACGGCGGCTTCTGCGCGTTCGATGAGGTCCTGGATGTTCTGGTCGTGGGTGTCGGCCATTGCCGTTCTCCGGATTGCGAGCGGGTGGAAAGGAGAGTCAGCGCATATTGCCGATGATCGACGAACGGCTGTCCTGCATCTTCTTGATGAAGTTGGTCATGGTGTCGAAGGCTTCATTGCGCTTGTTCGACAGGCTCTGCAGGCGCAGCATGTCCATCTGCTGGCTGTTGCTGGCCGAGTCGAGCTTGCTCTTGAGGTCCGGGATCGCCTTCTCCAGGCCTTCGCGGGTCGGCATGCCGGTCACGTTCGCGCCGACGACATTGCCGGCGGCGTCCTTGATCGGCGTGGCCGTCACCGGCGCCGGGTCCATGCCCAGCTTGAACGCCTGGGTGGCATATTCGGTGGCCAGCGTCTTGTTGGTGGGCGTGCCCGCGCCTTCGCTGACCTTGTCGCCCGGCTTGGCGTCCTTGGAGTCCAGCGTGCCCTTCATGCCGTTCAGCTTGGCCTGCATATCGTTCAGCGCGCCGGTAAGCTCGTTGCGCTTCTGCACTTCCTCGATCTGGCTCTTGAGCTGACTGTCCAGCAGCTTGGTACGCTCGGTCTGCACCATCATCAGGGCGGTCTCGATATCCATGCCGGAGATATCGGTCATGTTGATGGCGCCGACGCCGGCGGGGTTCATGTTCACGCTCATGGGAGAGGCTCCTGGTCCGGGCGAATCGCCTGGTTTCGATGTTGCGGTTGGCCGACTATGCAGCGTAAGTAACGGAACCGGGCGTCAGGTTCCACGAATCTTTTCGGAAATCGCCATCCGGCTGTCCTGCATCTTCCTGATGTAGTTGGTCAGCATGTCGGCGGACTCATTGCGGCGGTTCATCAGCGCCTGCAGCCGCAGCAGCTGGTCCTGTTGCAGATTCGAAGCCTCGTCGATGGCGCCCTGGACCCGGGTCACCGCTTTGCGCAATTCGCCATATTCCGAGTCGTAGCGGATGCCGCCCGGGCAACGATTAAGGGTTTGCCCGGGGTAGTCGGGCGTCATGAAACCGTCGTGGCCCGCCATCCGGTCGACCAGTTGCGCGGCCAGCAAGTGGCCGCGCAGGTCTGCCTTGTCGCGCCATTGCTCCAGCAGGTGGGCCTGCTCCGAAGGCAAATAGGCGCGGGCAAAGTCTTTCATGTCGCCCATGTGGCCGAACAGGCGCCAGGTATTGCTGTCGGAGGCGAATCCCAGGTTGATGCCGGCCTCCGCCGCCGCCCGGTTGATGAGGTCGGCCTGGCGATAGCTCCAGCCGCCGCTGGCGTCATCCCATTCCTTGTCGTACTTGGCGCCCGCATTGAACTGCGCCTGCACCGCTTTCAGGCCGGCCTGCACGATGTTGAGCAACTCCAGGCGCCGGTTCAGCGCGCGTAATTCCTGGATCTGCGTCTCGACCTGCTTGTCCAGCAGACGGGCGCGCTCGCCCTGCACGCTGAGCATCGCGGTCTCCTGGTCGGCGCCCACCAGGTCAGCGCCGCGCACGCCGCTGGAACTCTCCAGGCCTACGCCTCCCAGGCTCGGCTGACTGGCATTGGCTGCTCCGACCATAATCCGCCCCCCTTTTATTTCATCACCGCATGTTGCCGAGAATCGAAGAACGGCTCTCCTGCATCTTCTTGATGAAGTTGGTCATGACATCGAAGGCCTCATTGCGCTTGCCCGTCAGCCCTTGCAGCCGCAGCATTTCCATCTGCTGGGTATTGCTCAGGTTATCGAGCGAGCTCTTGATCTCGTTGACCGCCTGCTTGTTGGCATCGATGGCCTTGCCGTTGCTGGCCACCTGGGCCTCGAGCGCCGAGATCTTGGCGCCGAGCTGGTCGACGAACCCCTGCACCACGCGCCCCTTAGCATCCATGGTGCCGTTGCGATCGACGTCGCGGGGCGCATCGTCGCCGCTGGGAATCGTCAGCCCGGCCGCCTTGATCTGGTCCAGCGTGGCGTGCGAAAGCGCCTTATCATCGCCTTGCCCCCAGGACAGCCCGTACCAGCCCTCGGGGTTGGGACACTTGCTCGCCGACAGGCGGCCCTGCAGGTCCTTGAGCTGGTCAATCTGCCCCTGCAGCGCCACGTTGGACGACTCCAGCTTCAGGCTATCGGCGTTCTTGGCGTTCATGGCCTCGTTCAGGCCGGCCATCTGCGCATTGCGGCCATTGACCGAATCCAGCTGTTGGCGCAAGGCGTCCTCCAGCATCTGCGAGCGCTGGGTCTGCACCGCCATCAATGCGGTCTCCAGATCCATGCTGGACAGGTCCATGCCCGCAACGCCCCCCACTCCCACTCCGGAAACCGTAGCCATTCCTTTCTCCTTGATCGACCGTCCTCGTCGACACACGACAGCCGGACGGCACGGGTTAACCCTGAAACGCCTTGCAGCCTGTCCGAACTCCGTGGAATCCGCGGCCTGCCCGTGTACGTAACCGCCGCCGTGCCAGGGTTCCATGCAAAGCAGATGGAACTTTCCCCGCCCATCCGTTACTACCCCTGACTGTGCGCGGCATTCGTCCGCCGTTCCTCGCGCCTTCATGAACCGTATCGACGCCGGCCTGCCTCCTTCCGCTTTCTCGTCCACGACCTCGCACGCCGACATCCAGCACGGCCAGCAGCAGGTTGGCACGATGCTGGGCCAGGCCGCCGTGGCGGTCGACGGCGAGGTCTCGCTGGCCGATTCCGCCGAGGAACTCAGCCTGCACATGGCCGAGAAGACCGAGGACAAGCACCACGCCGAACGCAAGATCGGCCGCGACGCCCCGCTGCAGCTGCTCAGCGCCGAGGCCATCGTGGCCTACCTGGCCGAGTCGCACGATGCCGACGCCCAGGAAAAACTGATCGAACTGGCGCGCCACCTGCTGGCCGGCGGCGCCGACCCGCGCCAGGCCGCCGCCCGGGCCTTCGGCGATGCCGCCCGCCAGTACCTTGGGCTGCAATACGCGCTGCGCCAGGGCGAACGCGACGGCGCCCCCGAGGACGTGCTCGACGGCCTGCGCGAGGCGCTGGCCGACCTGGAACTGGAGAGCGGCCCGCAGATCCGCGCCAGCCTGAACACCATCGGCGCGGCCGCCGGCTATGCCGGCGACGCGCGCGGCGTGGCCGACTTCCAGCGCACCTATCAGGACGTGGTGCTGGGCGAAGCGTCGCTGGCCAAGACCCTGGCGCTGGCGCTGGAGCGCTTCGGCGGCAAGGACGTCGGCCGCGGCCTGCAGCAGCTGATCCAGGCGCTCGGCCAGGACCTGGCGGCGGCGCGCCCGTCCACCAGCCCGGACCGGCTGCAGGCGCTGATGCAGGATCTGTATCAGCTGGGCGTGGCGGTCACGGTGCTCGACGGCTGCGGTGAACTCGGCGAAAAGATGGCCCGTGACCACGGCAAGCCGCTGGCGGCCGACCGGCTGATGCAGGACCTGGTCAACATCAGCAACGAGAAATGGCTGTCGGAATCGCGCTTCGCCGCGCTCGCGGCCTCGCATGGCGCGGACTCGGTGGCGGCGCGCATCACATTCCTGGGCGGCGTACGGGCGGTGCTCAAGGACCTGCCGCTGCCAATGTTTCCCGACGTGGACGCGCGCCAGTCGGCCCTGAGCGCGGCGCAACTGGCCCTGGACGCGGCCATCGACGAGGAATACGAATGAACGGCCTGGATCGCGCCCTGGGCGCCTTCGGCGAAACCATCGGCCTGGAGCGGCTGGCCCTAGGCCCGCGCGGCAATGTGGCGCTGCAACTGGACTCGGGCCGCCGGGTTGCCATCGAGGCGGCCGGCGACGAGGTGCTGGTCTACGTGTCCGAGCCGGTGCCCTACGACGCCGCGCAGCGCCTGCTGCGGGCCTGGCGGCGGGCCCACCATGCCCACCTGGACGGCTCGCCGGTGCAGGCCGCCCTGCGCGAACAGGACGGCATCCCGCGCCTGCTGGCGCTGACGCGGCTGCCGGCCGCCCACAGCGACGCCCCCGCCTTGCGCCAGGCGGTGGAGCGGCTGGCGCGCTGGCTCGACGACACCCGCGCCGATTGACCCCGCGACGGAGACCCTCACACCATGTCCGATATGCGCATCAGCGGTTTCGCCTTCGACCGCGGCCTGGACGGCATTTCCTATGCCGGCCGCGAAGCGGCGGGCCAGCATTTGCCGGAGCGCCAGGAACTGACCCCGCCCGCCGACGGGGTCAAGGCGCAACTGGCCCAATTGCTGGACACGCCCAACACCGACCGCTACCTGGACAACCAGTTGCGTCCCACGCTGGCCAACCGCGACCTGCTGCTGCCCGGCAAGTTCGCCCAGGCCCTGCAGGCGACGCTGGATGGCCTGTCCGCCGCGGCCGAGCAGAGCCAGGACCGCAACCCCGAGGACGCCCGCGCGCTCAACCGCGCCGTGCGGCTGCTCAAGGACGAGGCCGGCCTGCGCGACCTGGTCGCCATGTACCGCAGCGCGCTGTACCAGGGATGACCGCCGCCATGCCCTTGACGCCCGACGCCCGCGAGCTGCTCAGCCTGCTGGCCTATGTCTACCTGGAAAACAACCGGCCCGAAAAGACCGCCGTGGTGCTGAACGCGCTGCGCACGCTGGGGCTGGCGGACCCCCGCCAGCTCGCCACGCTGGCGCTGGCGCAATTGCGCGCCGGCAAGCCCGACGCCGCCCTGTCGACCCTGGACCAGCTGGCCATGCAGGGCGGCGTCGACGCGCCCTTCCACCTGATCCGCTCGCAGGCCCTGCTGGCCCTGGAGCGGCGCGACGAGGCCGCCGCGGCCATGCGCGCCTACGTTGCCCTGCGCCCCGCCCCCGCGGCCGCGCCCACCGAAGCGGAAACGACGTGAGCCGCCCCATGCAAGCCCTGAACCGCGTCGTCGCCGCCGCCACCAGCCGCAACGATATCGTCCTGGCGGTCCTGATCGTCTCGATCATCTTCATGATGATCCTGCCGCTGCCGACGACGCTGGTCGACGTGCTGATCGGCGCCAACATGACGCTATCGGCCATCCTGCTGATGGTGGCCATGTACCTGCCGTCGCCGCTGGCGTTCTCGTCATTCCCGTCGGTGCTGCTGGTCACCACGCTGTTCCGCCTGGGCATCTCGATCGCCACCACCCGCCTGATCCTGCTGCAGGGCGACGCCGGCCACATCATCGAGACCTTCGGCAACTTCGTGGTCGGCGGCAACCTGATCGTCGGCCTGGTGGTGTTCCTGATCCTCACCATCGTGCAGTTCGTCGTGATCACCAAGGGCGCCGAGCGGGTGGCCGAAGTGGCGGCGCGCTTCTCGCTGGACGCCATGCCCGGCAAGCAGATGTCGATCGACGCCGACCTGCGCGCCGGCACCATCGACATGGACGAGGCGCGCAAGCGCCGCTCAGTGGTGGAAAAGGAAAGCCAGCTGTACGGCGCCATGGACGGCGCCATGAAGTTCGTCAAGGGCGACGCCATCGCCGGCCTCATCATCGTCGCGGTCAACCTGCTCGGCGGCATTCTCATCGGCACCATGCAGCGCGGCCTGTCCGCCGGCGAAGCGGTGCAGGTGTATTCCATCCTGACCATCGGCGACGGCCTGATCGCGCAGATCCCCGCGCTCTTCATTGCCATCTGCGCCGGCATCATCGTGACCCGGGTGCAGACCGGCGACGGCCCTTCCAACGTCGGCAAGGACATCGGCGCCCAGGTGCTGGCGCAACCGCGCGCGCTGTTGATTGCCGCCGCCATCGCCGTCGGCATGGGCCTGATCCCCGGCATGCCCACCCTGACCTTCCTGGCGCTCGCCGCGGTGGTCGGCACCATCGGCTTCGTGCTGCTGCGCGGCACGCGCAAGGTGGTGGACGAAAAGACCGGCGAAATCACCGAGATCCCGGCGCTGGCGGCCGACGGCCAGAAGCCGCAGGCCAAGCCGCGCGCCGACGGCAGCGCCGAATTCGCGCCCACGCTGCCGCTGATGATCGACGTGGCCGCCGCGCTGCAGCGCAGCTTCGACGCCGATGAACTGAACGAGGAACTGCTGAAGATCCGCCGCGCGCTCTACTTCGACCTGGGCGTGCCATTCCCCGGCATCCAGCTGCGCTTCAACGATGCGCTGCCCGCCGACACCTACAACATCCTGCTGTCCGAAGTGCCGGTATCGCAAGGCAAGCTGCGGCCGGGCGCGGTGCTGGTGCGCGACACGGAACAGAACCTGCAGGCGCTGCAGGTGCCCTACGAAACCGACAAGCGCTTCCTGCCCAACATCCCCACGCTGTGGGTCGACGCCGGCCTGGCGCCGACGCTGTCGGCCGCCGGCATTCCGTTCCTGGACCCGCACCAGGTCTTGACCTGGCATCTGGCCTTCGTGCTGAAGAAATACTCGTCGGACTTCATCGGCATCCAGGAGACGCGCTTCCTGCTGACGGCGATGGAAGACCGCTTCCCCGATCTGGTCAAGGAAGCGCTGCGCGTGATGCCGGTGCAGAAAATCGCCGAGATCCTGCAGCGGCTGGTGTCCGAGGATATCTCGGTGCGCAACCTGCGCGCGGTGCTGGAAGCGCTGATCGAATGGGGCCAGAAAGAGAAGGACTCGGTGCTGCTGACCGAATACGTGCGCGTCTCGCTCAAGCGCCATATCAGCTACAAATATTCGAGCGGCCAGAACATCCTGCCCGCCTATCTGCTGGCGCCCAACGTCGAAGAGACCGTGCGCGGCGCCATTCGCCAGACCTCGGCCGGCAGCTACCTGGCGCTCGATCCCAATGCCTCGCGCAAGCTGGTGGACAACATCAAGCGCGCCACCGGCGACCTGGCCGCCGCCGCGCAAAAGCCCGTGCTGCTTACCTCGATGGATATCCGCCGCTACCTGCGCAAGATGATCGAGCAGGACCTGTACGAATTGCCGGTGCTGTCCTACCAGGAGCTGACGCAGGAGATCAACGTACAGCCGCTGGCCAGGGTGGACCTGTGAACGCCCCCGCAACCGGAGCCCCCTCATGAGCGAAGCGCTGGAATTGCGCGTGCTGTCCGGGCTGCACCGCGACGCCCGCTGCCAGGTCGCGGACGGCTCGGTGCTGGGCGCCGATCCGGCCTGCGACATTGTGCTGGCCGACGATGGCATGGGCCCGCGCGCCGCGCGCATCCGCATCGGCGAAGCCGGCTGGGACCTGACGCTGGACGATGCCACGCCCGCCCGGCAGCCTGGCACGCCGTTCAACCGCCCGGTGCCGCTGGGCCCGGTCTGGATCACGGTGGCGCGGCGCGGCGATCCCTGGACCCACGCGCCGGATGCCGCCAACGATGCCGAGGCGCCCGCGCCCGAGCCCGCGGCGCCGCCCACGCCAACGGCCACTGCCGACAACGCTGACGAGGAACGCCAGCTGGAACGGCGGCTGCCCCTGCCACCGGCGCCCGGCAGGCGCCGAAAACGCGACTCCTGGCCGGTGCTGCTGGGCCTGGGCGCGGTGGTGCTGACCATCTGCGTCGCCATCTTCCTGGCCTTGATGCCGCCCTCGACCGCCAGCCGCGCGCCGCGAATCGACCCGCGCCTGGCCGCCGCCGAGCAGTCGGTGGGCCAGATCTCCGCCGTGTTCGAACGCATGGGCCTGACCTCGCGGCTGCATGTCTCCATGGCGCGCGACGGCATGGTCACAGTGTCGGGCTGGGTGCGCAATGCCGCCGAACAGGACGCGGTGGCGGCGGCGCTATCGCAGATCTGGCCGATGCCGGCGATGCGCATCAGCAACGAAGACGAGGTGGTGCGCACGGCCCGTGGCGCGCTGCGCGCCTTCAACGTGCGCTACGAACCGCGCTACGAAGGCGACGGCCGGCTGGCGGTGGCTGGCGTCGCCAGCAGCGCGCGCGAACGGGCCTCGGCGCTGGACGCGCTGCGGGCACAACTGCCGGGCATGACGGTGCTGGGCAACGACATCGCGCTGACCCAGCAGCTCAGCGACACGCTGTCGAGCCAACTGGTGGACGCCGGCCTCTCCGGCGTCACGCTGACCTGGAAACCCGACCATCTCGAAATCGCCGCCGGCGCGCTGGACGACGACCAGCAGGCGCGCCTGGCGGACGTGCTGGACGACTTCAACAAACGCCACCTGGGCGTGGCCAGATTGGCGGCCGCCAGTGCCGCGCCCGCCGCCGACAGCGTGCCTTTCGTGATCCGCAGCGTCGTCGGCGGCCCGCAGCCCTTTGTGGTGCTCGAAGACGGCAGTAAGCTGCTGGTGGGCGGGGTCTATCGCAAGTACCGCCTGGTCGCCGTGGAAAACACCCGCATCATTTTCGAAGGCCCGCGCACCGCCATCGTGACGCGCTGACATGTCAACCGCCCGCCCGCACACATGAACGACCCGACCGCCCTCACTGAACTGGAACAACGCCTCGCCGGCCCCGACGGCGCCACGCTGCGCGCCGCGCTGGCGCAACGCCTTGCCACGCTCGAGCAGCAGGCCCGCCAGCGCCTGGACTCCGGCCTGGTGCCCGTCGCGTTCCAGCAATGCCAGGCGGTGGCGCAGGCCGCCGCCGCCGCGCGCGAAGTGCTGGCCGGGCTCGCCCTCGATTCCGATACCGGCGCCCCCGCGCCGCGCATGCCCTTTTCTCCCCTGAACCGCTAGGAGACGCACCATGGCCCTGAACGGATTGACCGGCTCGTCCGGCCTGAATTTCAACAGCGTGAACAACACCATCTACGACAGCATCCGCTCGCAGGAAAGCAATCTGCAGACAACGCTGTCGAACATGCGCACCAACGCCGACGGCAGCGTATCGCAGGCCGACATGCTGAAGATGCAGCAGCAGGTGCAGCAATGGACCATGCTGATCGAAATCCAGAGCACTATCACCAAGCAGATCGCGGACTCGCTCAAGGGCGTGATCCAGAAGGCCAGCTAAGCCCTGCCCGGCTTCGTCCGCGCGGGTTCAGACCGACTGCATCATGAAGGCGGGATTGCGCCACGGCGCATCCGCGCCCGGTTCCGCGCGCGCGGCGCGTTTTTCCCAGGCCTCGACCTGGTTGAGCAACGCGTCGATCGCGGCCAGCAGCGCGTCCGCGCCGCATTGTTCGCGCGCCACGCCCAGCTGCAGATGCATGCGGCCGTCGGGGGCCGCGCACGCCACCACGCCGCCGCCCGCCTGCAGGAAATTGCCCTGCGCGGCCAGCAGGGCCAGCGCGCCATCCATCTTGCCCCCGCCCACCGCGCACGACAGCAGGATCTGGCCGCGCGCGCCGTGCGCCATCAGTTGCACCAGGTGGCGGCCATCGAAGGCCAGCTGGCACAGGCCGCCGTCGGCGGGCGCCAGCGCGGGAATGCCCAGCGCCTGGCCGAGTTCGGAAAGCACCTGGGCGAAATGAGGGTCTGACACGGTGACGAGTGGCGAGGCGGGCGCGGACTGGCGCGGCCGCGCCGGAGCGCGAGATGGACGAGGCGACATTATGGCACTCGCGCCGCGCGAATCCCAAGTCCCACGGAACCGGAAGGCATGCTGCCGTTACTTATGGGGTGATTTCCACTCCGCGAGTTATCCATGGCGCACAACTCCCTCACCGACATCGCGCGGGCCGCCGCCGAATACGCACAGGCGCATTTCCAGGCCAGCGACACCGAACAGCCCGCGCAATGGGCCGTCCCGCTGGACGACCATCATCAACTGGGCATGGCGCGCAACGCGCACGACGGCAGCGTGGTGCTGACCGCCTGGCGCCACGCCTTCAACGACGCGCCCGGCTTCGACGACCCGCAGGGCGAAGCGTTGTTGCGCCGCAGCTTCGATACGCGCCTGGGCGCCGGCCTGATCGGCGGCATCTCGCCCGAGCTGGGTCCGAGCCTCAGCCTGCCGCTGTACGCGGCCTGCGACGCGCAGGCGCTGCACGACATCGCCGAGGCCCTGTTGCGCGAACTCGACCGCCTGGCCGGCCCCGCCCCCGACGACGCGCCGCCCGCGCCGCTGCCGCGCGGTCCGCAAGGCGATGCGCGGCAGGCCGAACGCGACCTGGCGCGGCTGGCGCGGGCCTGCGGACGAGATGCGCTGCCCGCCGGCGCGCGGCAGTTCGACCTGCTGTTCGACGACCTGCCCGGCCGCGTCACGCTGCATCCCGACAACCGCCGGCTGCTGACCGATTTCTTCCTGCACGACGCCGCCGTGCTGCATGGCAGCCTGCGCCGCGCCGTCATCAAGAGCGCGCTGCTGGTCAACCAGAACGCGCTGCGCGGCCACGCCTATGTGGTGGGTCTGGACAGCCGCCAGTTCGTGACTGGCACCGGCCGCATCGCGCTCGACAGGCTGGACGACGACACCTGGCCGCGCTGGCTGCAATACCAGCTGGCGCAGGCGCGGGACACGCGCGCGCTGGTGCGCGACCTGGCGCTCGAAGGCGCGCAGATTTCCTTTGGCATGTCGGCTGGCGCCACGAGCGCCGCCGCGCCGGGAGCGCTGGTATGAACGGCATCTCCAGCGCCATCCAGAACAGCGCCGCCGCCTCCGTCTGGCAACCGCCAGCGCAGACGCCCACCTCGCTGCTCGGCCAGCTCAAAGGCCTATTCGTCACGCCCGACCGCGACGCCGCCCACGTTGACGCGGCCAAGCGTTCGTTCGAACAGTACTTCATGCGCGAGACCAGCGCGCTCGCTGACATGATGGGCCCCAAGGGCATCGAGAACTTCGCCGGCGATGTGCAGGCGCGTTTCGACGCCATCGTCCAGCGCGCCTTCGACGCGCTGCCGCGCAAGCAGGACGGCTCGGTCGATGGCAAGGACTTCGCCAGCGCCATGAAGTCGGCCGGCAAGGCCGCCTCCATGGCCCTGGACCGGTTGAAAGTGGACGCGGCGCGATCCGAGCTGATGGCCAACCAGCCACAGGCCGACATCCGGCCGCAGATCATTCCGCGTGGCGACAAGTACATCGTCATCCGCCCTGCGCCGCAGCTCGAAAACATGGCGCTGCGCGGCGGCGGCGCCAAGGGCATTGGTTACAGCGCCCACCTGGACCAGATGGAAAAGAGCGGCATGCTGGCCGGACTCAAGCACCTGTCGGGCTCGTCCGCCGGCGCCCTCACCGCCACCTGCCTGGCGGCGGGCCTGAGCGCCGCGCAATTCGAGCAGGGGCCGGCCGACGCGTTGTTCCGCCCGGGCATGCTCGATGCGCTCAAGGGCGGCGGCGACCTGGCGCGCATCTATCCCGACCTGAAAATGGAAGGCGGCCTGGCGCCCGCCGTCGCTTCCTTGAAGGTGGTCGACCAGACCACCGCGCGCAGCGTGCACGACTACCTCACGACGCACTGGAACACGCATGCGTTCCAGGACAAGCTGGTCGCGCTCGCCGGCCAGGGCCAGCTGAGCGACCGCCAACTCGAACGCCTGAGCCGATTGCAGCAGTTGCCGGATTTCGACAAGGAACACAAGGACAGCATGATCACGTTCGGCGACCTGAAGCTGCTGAACACGCTGGCGCCCGACAAGTTCAAGCAGCTGACGCTCACCGGCTGGAACAAGACCGACCAGGTCGAGGAATACTTCGACGCCGACAGCGCGCCGGACATGCCCATCGCCTATGCCGCGCGCATGTCGATGTCGTTCCCGATCGCGTTCAAGGCGGTGTCGGTGGAGACGGCCGACGGCGGCAAGAAGGTCTACGCCGACGGCGGCATCGGCAGCAACATGCCGTCCGAGGTCTTCACCCACCCGAAGGACGCGCAAGGCGTGCCCACCGCATTGACGGGCGACGCGCTCGGCCAGACGCAGGCCCGCACCCTACTGCTGACCTTCGACGAAAACGGCAAGGCTTACCAGATCATGCATGGCGGCCCGCCTCAGGCCCCGACGCCGGGCGTGCTGGGCAAGATCAAGTCGTTCTTCGTCAACCTGATCACCAGCCATCCCGATCAGGCCGGCGCCGACTTCGCCGACAAGGTCAAGCTCCACGCGGCCGGCCCGAACGCCTTGCCGGTGTTCCACGGCGGCATCAGCACGCTGACCTCGGGCATCAGCGACGAAGTCCAGCACCAGGCGCACATGCTGTCGGCTTGGAAGTCGCTGGAGCAGATCGCGGTGCGCATCAATCAGGCCTATTCGATGGAATGCGACAACCTGGCCGACCTGGCGGGCTTGCTGACCGACGGCGAAAAGCAGGCGCTGCGCGCTCATGCCGCGCTGGATGGCCCGCAACGCCAGCTACTGGCGCTGGTGGACGGCAACGTCGCGCCCGGACCGGGACTGATGCCGCAACTGGCCTGAGCGACGGCCGGCCCCCTCCCGGGACCGGCCGCGCGATTCAGAGCGGCACCACCGCCCGGGCCTCGCACACCTTGGCCAGGCGCCTCGGATCGCCGTCCAGTTCGTGCCACAGGCGCAGCAGGCGGTCCGCGCCGCTGCTGCGCGCGGCCAGCGCGTAGCGCGCGTAGCCGAGCCAATGGCGCTCTCCCGGCGCCAGCCCGCCTTCGGCCACTGCCAGCACCTCGCCGGCCAGCGCGTGCATCGCGGGATCGTGCAGCGCGTTGCGCATGGCGTCGGCGCGCATGGCCCGCAGTCGCAGCCAGCCCCATGCGCGCAGCAGGTCTTCGGCTTGCGACAGATTGCGCATCAGGCCCAATTGCAGCGCCGACGGCGCCATCACCAGCGTGGCCGCGATCTCGCGCCCCGCCTCCCGCAGCAGTTGCGCGTCGGCAAAACCGGCCCCGGGCGCACGGCCTTCGATATAGCCGTCGGCGCCAAGCTGCGCATACAGCTCCTCGATGCCGCCCGGCCGCCGCCAGGCCTCGCGCAACGCCTCCAGCGACGGCGGCGTCGCCAGCCGGTAGCGCCAGCGCGCATCGAGGAAGTGCGCAAACTGCGAGTACTCGAAGTGCGCGCCCCGCGGCGCGATGCAAAGGTTTTCGCCGGTGTCCGAACGACGGCCCGGCCATCCATCCGACGCCAGGAACGCCGACAGGCAGGGCGATCCGCGCAGGTACACCCCGGTGGCCGACTTATAGCCATCGTCCGTCGCCAGCGGCAGGCAGCGGCTGGCGGTGCCGGGCGCGAACATCCAGCGGAAGTAATCGCCCAGATCCACGAACGGCCGCTCGGGCAGGCGTTGCAGGTGGTGGTCGCCGGCATAGCGCGAATGGCGGAACATGCGGCCCCACACCGTCAGCCGGTTCTCCTTCAGGCCGGTGACGCGACCGCTCTCCAGCGGACTGTTGGCAAACAGCGCAATACTGGCGGGCGCCAGTGCCAGCACCACATTGAGCGCGCGCGCCGCCTGCGTCACGTCCACCGACGTGCACGGACTGTTCTGGGCCTTGGCGTCGATCCCCACGCGATGCAGCCATTCGCGATGGCCCACCAGCTCGCGGTAGATCGGACGCGGCACGTGCACCGCCGCGTACCACGACGCGTCCAGCGTGCAATCCGGGTGTTCCGACGCGTTCAGCAGCACCGCGCCTTCCGCTTCCAGCGCGCGGCAGGCGTCGTGCAATTCACGCGTGGCGCGCCGCGCCAGTTCATCCAGTCCGCCCTCGTCTTCGGACACCGGGGCGAACGCGGTCTCGAGCAGATTGAAGCCATTGTCCAGGCCGCTCTCGCCGGCCGCCACCGACACACCCACAATGCGCCCGTCGATGCGCGCCAGGTCCGGCGCCTCGCCGCGCGCCGCCTTGATCGCGGCCAGGGCTTCAAAGTAGCCGCCCACCGGATGGCTGGCGCCGGTATCGCGCCGCGCCACCGCCATTTCCATCTCCAGTCCCAGCGTGCGTCCCGCGCGCGCCGTCATCGCGCCGCTCCGGCGGCGCGCGGACGGGTCCGCACAGGCGGAACGGAAGCGGTGGCGGCGTGCATCAAGACTGTCTCCTTGTTCTTCTGGCGCGGGGCGCGCCGCAAGCTGAGTAACACCGATGGCGCCGGCGTTCCCCGGCGGCCGGCGCGATCGCCTCAGGCGGGCTCGGCCATGTCCTGGAAGCGCCGCGTCAGAATACCAACGAAGGCCTCGGTCACCACCGACGGCGCCGTCTGCGCGGGATACGCCATGCAGACCCGCACGGGCAGCTTGGGCGTGAACGGCCGTATCGACAGCTGTTGCGCGAACACGTCGGCAATGTAGGGATTGACGATGCCCAGCCCGGTGCCGGCCGCGGCCAGCGCGCAGATCGTCGAAGAATAAGTGGTCTCGATTTCGGACACCGGCTGCACCTGGTGCGCCAGCATCGCGCCGCGCAACTGCAGGTACACGTCGTCGTCCGCGTTCAGCACCAGCAGCCGGCGCTCGTTCAGGTCCGCGATGCCGATGGCCGGCAGCGCGGCCAGCGGATGATCCGGCCGCATCACGCAGACCGCGGCGCTCTCGTGCAGGGTTTGCAGCGCCAGGTGCGCGCCGTCCAGCGGCACCGTCGTCACCACCACGTCATAGGTGCCATGCAGCAGGCCTTCGCGCAGGTACTGGCTGCCCACCGTCTGCATGTTGATGTGCACATCGGGATAGCGCTGCGCGAATTCCTCGACCGCGCCGGGCAACATGCCCAGGCCCAGCGCCGGCGTGCAGGCCAGCCGCAGCACGCCGCTGCCGCTGCGGCGCATGGCGGCCACGCGGTCCTCGATGCGCTCCAGGCCGACGAAGTGGCGTTTGACCGTATCGAACAGGTCCTTGGCCTCGCGCGTCGGCCGCAGGCGGCCACGCTCCATGTCGAACAGCTTGAGGCCGCTGGCCTGCTGCGCCTGCGCCAGCAGGCGGCTGATCGAGGGTTGCGTGGTGCGCAGCATTTGCGCCGCGCCGGTGGTGGTGCCGGCCAGCATTACCGCGTGGAAGGCTTCGATCTGACGGAAATTCAGCGGTCGGCTCATGGGGTCACAGGGTATAGCAAACTTGCATAGACTATGCCGAAAAAAGAATTTTTTCAAATACTTATCGACTCCTACACTCGTGGCTCCTCAGGTGCTCTTGCTCCCGCACCCCACCGAAAAACCAACCGCTGTAGGGGAAATACCATGCGTTCAAGCCGTCCCTGGCGCCGCCGCGTCCTGCAAGCCTTCTGCCTGACCCTGGCGAGCGCGGCCCTGCCGTTCGCCGCCCAGGCCCAGTCCAATTATCCGGACCGCCCGTTACGAATCATCGTGCCGTTCACCGCCGGCGGCAGCTCCGACATCCAGGGCCGGCTGCTGGCCAAGTACCTGGGCAAGCTCTACAATCAGCCGGTCGTGGTCGAGAACCGGCCCGGCGCCGGCGGCCACATCGGCGGCAAATTCGTCGCCGAATCCGACCCCGACGGCTACACCCTGCTGCTCGGCTCCATCGGCCTGCATGCCACCTACGGCGTCTACAAGCACCTGAACTACCGCCCTGCCGACGCCCTCAAGGTCATCACCATCGTCGCCGAGATGCCGCACGTGGTCGTGGCCAGTCCGACGCTCCAGGCCAACACCCTGGCCGAACTCACCGCCCAGGCCAAGGCCAGCCCCGACAGCCTGCATTTCGGCTCGGCCGGCGTCGGCTCCTCGGTGCATATGGTAGGCGAACTCTACAAAATGGCCGCGCAGGCCCCGATCGCGCACATTCCCTATCGCGGCAGCTCGGCCGCCATCAACGACCTGATCGGCGGCCAGATCCAGCTGCTGTTCGAAAACGTGCCCACCACCATCGGCTACATCCAGACCGGCAAGCTCAAGGCGCTGGCCATCACCGGCGCCACGCGCTCGGCCGCGCTGCCCGACGTGCCCACCGCCGCCGAGGCCGGCCTGCCTGGCCTGACCGTGACCTCCTGGACCACCCTGGCCGCCGGCAAGGACGTGCCCGACGCGCTGATCGACAAGCTCAGCGCCGACCTGCGCCGCGTCTACGCCGATCCGGAATTCCGCGCCGGCCTCGAGCACCTGGGCATGACGCCGGTGGGCAACAGCCCGGCCGAGGCGCGCGCCTTCGTCGAGCGCGAGCGCGCCCGCTGGAACAAGGTCATCGAAACCGAACACATCAGCGCCGGCTGAACGCCCTTCCCCTTCCTTCATTGATGAATCGCATGACCACGCCCGCCATCGCCTGCCGGCGCCTGGGTGGCCCGCCGGGCCACCACTTCTTCGGCTACTACAACAAGACCGTCTGGCACCAGAGCGGCCGCTATCTGCTTGCCAATCGGACCGCCTTCAAGGATGCGGTGCTCACGCCCGGCCTGCATGCCGAGGTCGGCTACTTCGACCTGCATGAAGGCGGCCGCTACCACGCCGTCGGCGCCACCACGGCATGGAACTGGCAGATGGGCTGCCAGCTGCAATGGCTGGACGGCAAGGCCGAACCGCAGCTGATCTACAACTGCCGCCGCGATGACGGCAGCGGCTTCTATCCCGGCTTTCGCTCGGCCGTGCACAACCTCGCCAGCGGCGAAACCCGCTACCTGCCATTGCCCATCTATGTCGCCGCGCCCAACAGCCGCTACGCGCTGTGCGTGGATTACCGCAGGCTCTACATCACGCACCAGACCATCGGCTACAGCGAGCACGCGCCCGGCCCCGTGGCCAACGCCCCGGCCGACGACGGCATCCATGCGCTCGACCTGGACAGCGGCGACCACCGCCTGCTGGTCAGCTACGCCGACCTGCGCAATTTCCATCCGCGCGCGTCGATGGAACGCGCCATCCACTGGGTCAGCCACATCGAGGTCAACCCCTCGTCCACGCGCATCCTGTTCCTGCACCGCTGGACCGAGCGGGTCGAGGACGAGACCTGCTTCCTGCACCGCCTCATCACCATGAACCCGGACGGCAGCGACATGCGCCTGCTGGAATGTTCCGACCACCCCCTGCCGCAACTGGCCGCCGACTTCGACCCGGCCGCGGTCGGCACCTTCGACTACGAGAAGTCGGAATACCAGATCTCGCATCCGCTGTGGCGCGACGACCGTTCGATCATCGTCTGGGGCCCGCACGCCGGCAGCATCCACTACCACTTATACGAAGACGCCGACGGCGGCCCGGTGCAGGTGGTGGGCGACGGCATCCTCACCGAAAACGGCCACATGACCTTCTCGCCCGTGGACACTCGCTGGCTGCTGAGCGACACCTACCCCGATCCCGTCACTCACGAACGCGTCCTGTTCCTGTACGACATGGAAACCGGGCAGCGCCATGACCTCGGCAGCTTCTACGCCGACCCCAAGCTGTCCAAGGAAAACCGCTGCGACCTGCATCCCCGCTGGAGCCGTGATGGCACCCAGGTCTGCATCGACTCGGTGCACGAAGGCGAGCGGCAGATGTACGTGCTGGACGTCGCGCCGATCGTGCGGACTTGAACCCGGCGGCGGCGCCGGCCCCTCAACCTTCGCGCGCCACCTGGCGCAGCGCCTGCTCGAACACGTCCGGCGGCTGTCCGCCGGACACCAGGTACTTGCCGTTCAGGATCACCGACGGCACCGACGTGATGCCGCGATCGCGCCACTCGGCCTCTTCCTTGCGCACCTCTTCGGTGTAGCGGCCCGAGGCCAGCACCGCGCGCGCCTCGGCCGCGTCCAGGCCGGCGTCGGCCGCCGCCTGCACCAGCACCTCGACGTCGCTGGTGTCCTGGTTGTCGTAGTGATAGGTCTCCAGCAGGCGCTTCTTCAGCGCCGTCTGGCTGCCCTGCCCTTCCAGGCCCGCCCAGTACAGCAGGCGATGGGCATCGAAGGTATTGAACGAGCGGTTGTCATCGGCCATGCGCATGCGCATGCCGACGGCCGCCGCGCGTTCGCTGATGACCTTGCGATTGGCCTGCACCTGTTCGCGGCTGTAGCCGTACTTCGCCATGAGCCGTTCGATGGTGTCCTGCCCGCCCTTGGGCATGTCGGGGTTGAGTTCGAACGGCCGGAAATGCAATTCGACCTCGGCCTCATCCCGCACACGCTCAATGGCGGCCAGCAGGCCTCCCAGGCCGACCGCGCACCACGGGCAGGCAACATCGGACACGAAATCGATAGTGATCTTGGACATGGCAATCTCCGGGAACAGTCCTCAAGCGTAGACCAAACCGGCGCGCGTCGATCAAGAAACCCTGGATGCGCCAGGGCCAGGGCGCCGCTATGTTCGCGCCGTATCCTCATGCCCCGCCGCGCGTCACGCGCGCAGCCCATGCCGGGCCGCCTCAGGCCCCGGCGTCGCGCCGCAATTCCCGCACCCCGCGCCCGAGCTTCCTGCGCAACAGGCTGCGCAGCGTCGAGGTGTCGGCATAGCCGACCTGCGCCGCAACGGTGTCCAGGTCGCAACCATTGGCCACCAGCTGCCGCGCGCGCTGCACCCGCAGGTCCTGCACAAACGCCAGCGGCGACTTGCCCAGGACCAGCTCGGTGCGCCGCTGCAGCGTTCTGGCATGCACGCGCAGCGCCGCGGCCGCCTCCTGCAAGGCGAAGCCCCTGGACAGATTCTCGCGCGCCCAGCGCTCGAAGCGCGCCACCAGCGGATCGGCATGCGCCAGGAAGTCGGGGATGATGTATTGCGCCTGCGACGAACGGTTGTCGATCAACAGGAATCGCGCCACCACCTCCGCCAGCCCGGGGCTGGCCTGCCGCATCAACCACAGCGCCAGATCCAGGTGCCCCATGGCCGCGCCCGCTGTCACCAAGCCGTCACCGGCAACAATCATGCGCGTGTCATCCAGGCGCACCGTCGGGTAGCGCTCGCGGAAAAGCGGCGCCAGCGACCAGGTGGTGGTGGCCTCGCGTCCATCCAGAAGACCGCTGTCGGCCACCACGAAAGTGCCAATGCACGCCGCCGCCACCCCGATGCCCTGCCCGCGCCAAGCGCGCAACTGCGCCTTGGCGCGCACCACGTCGGGCCGCGCCAGCGCGGCCAGCAGCTTGGGCGGCGTCTTGGCGTTCAGCGCTGGCACCACGACCCAATCCGGCCGCGCCACCTCGCCGGCCGGCCGCACCGCCATGGACAGTCCCAGCGCGGTGCGGATGCGCCGGCCCACGCCTGCCACGGTCACCTCGAACGGCGCCGGCGCATCCGACTGCATGGATGCCAGTTCGTTGGCGGTGTCGAAGGTGTCCAGCAGCGCCGTCAGGCCGGTGTCGAACACCCCATCCAGCGCGAGCAGGCAGATGCGCATGTCGTAAATAACCCGAATATTGTCATTTACGACTATAGATCGGCGCCTCTCGCGCTGTCTAGAATTCTCTCGGATTCAACGGCCCCGGCATCCGTCCGGTCCCACGGAGTCCCACAAACGAGACCCCCATCATGGAACACCCCGATCAGACCCAGCTCGACAATCCGGCCTGGTTCGCCCTGGTCGGCCCCCAGGCGCACCTGCGCCAAGGCGATGGCCTGGCCGCGCGTTACATGCCCGACGTCGCGCCCTTCGCCGCCGTGCGCAACACCACGCGTGACGCCTTCGACGCGCTGCGGCGACTCATTGCTCCGGACACGCCCGCCATGCTGCAGGCCTTGTATCTGCCGCCCCCGCTCGACGGCCTGCGTTCGGAGCCGCTGTTCTCCTTCTTCCAGATGATCGACCACGGCCCCGCCCCCGCCGCCGACGACGAGCAGGATTTACTGACGCTGGGCGCGGGCGACGTCGCCGACATGATGGCACTGGCCGCCGCCACGCGGCCGGGCCCGTTCGGTCCGCGCACCATCGAGACCGGCCAATACGTCGGCATGCGGCGCCGGGGCCGCCTGGTCGCCATGGCCGGTGAACGCATGCGGCTGGACGGCTACGTGGAGATCAGCGCGGTGTGCGTGGACGCCAGTTGCCGCGGCCAGGGCCTTGCCGGCCGCCTGATGGATCGACTACGGCGCGATATCCGTCTGCGCGGCGACACACCGTTCCTGCATGTCCGCGACAACAACGCGGCGGCCATCGCGCTCTACCAGCGCCTGGGCTTCCGGACGCGGCAGACTTTTCAGCTCCACCGCATTACAACGCTGGACACGCACGAATCCGCCTGTCTTTGAAGTCGCCCGACCGTCGATCGAACGGCCGCCTGGCGGCGCTGACATGCCGGGGCGGCAGCGCCCGCTATCGCGCCGCGTCCCGATCGAACAGGATCCGCTCGATCGCGCGCACCCTATCCCGGCGGCGCCTGACCGCGCGCACCGGCCTGCCGAAAAATCGCTTGCGCTGCGTGGCTTCCCGGCTGGCCTGCAGGTGCTCGATGAACACCTCGGCGCACGGCGCGTTGTCAGTCTTGTCGAAGATCCAGCAGTAGGCGACGGGCAGACGCGCCTGCCGATAGCGCGGCACGGCCGATGCGGCATCGCTGGCAAGCAGGCGCTCCAGCACCCGCTGATCCCACTCCTCGGGATTCTCCG
This sequence comes from Achromobacter ruhlandii, assembly GCF_902859695.1. Taxonomy (GTDB): domain Bacteria; phylum Pseudomonadota; class Gammaproteobacteria; order Burkholderiales; family Burkholderiaceae_B; genus Achromobacter; species Achromobacter ruhlandii. The sequence goes on along the minus strand of NZ_CADIJL010000011.1, from coordinate 95,243 downwards.
CGCAGGCCTGGGCCCAGGCCTGCAACAGCTCGGCGGCGGCCGGCGTATGGTTGATGAACAGCGTGCCGCTCAGCAAATGGCCTTCGGGCTCATGGTAGGCGGCGATGTCGCAATCCAACGCGGCCAGCGTCGGCCACGGATCGCGGTGGGACACCGCGTCCACGTCGACATACAACAACGGCCCGTGTGTTTCCTGCGCATGGCGACCAGCACCGACGGCTTCATGGACGCGTTGCGCACCCAGGACCCGGTGGATTCGATCGGTTCGGCATCGACGGCAAGCCCCAGCCGTTGCGCCGAGCGCAGCAGGCGGTTCTTTTCCGTCTCGTAAATACTGTCGCGGGTGAAGAATGCCACCACCATGCCCGTCGCGCTGCCTCCCCGCCCGGTCGGCGCCGCCTTGTCGGGCCCCGGAAAGCTCGGAACCACCCGCGTCTGCTCCGCGGACCAGCCGAACCACTTGCGTCGAAACCAACCGAACATGATACGCCACGCTTTTCGAGATCAGGTAAAGCGGGCGTACCGGCAACGTCATGGCGACAGCGCGGCGGCAGGCTCGCACAACGCTCCTCCCGCCGTCATGCGACGCACAGAGGGCGGGCGAGACGGGCACGGGGTCGAAGCGCAGGCGGAGTTTATGGATCGACGCGATAAGCGTCGATGCTATTGCAATCAGTCGAAATCCAAATCGTCACGCTGAAACATTCTTCGCGCGGCTTCCCTCTGAAGCGCCTTTCCAGGGCCCAACAGAACTTTCAACCGGCTTTCTCGAATACCGCTCGCGCCGCGGGTCGCGGCAAGCGCGACCCGTCCAAGGCCAACCTGCTCGCGGCGGCCGGCCTGGCCGCCTACACGAGAATCCTGTCGTCGGCCGGATCAGGCGTACTGCGCAAGGCCGCCTCCCAGCGACCAGTTTTCCTTCAAGACCTCGACGAGATTCACGAACACGTCCTCGGACCGCAGGCCGGGATTTTCACCGAGCAGCTGCGCAATCCGCCGGAACAGCGCCTTCTTCTGTTCCAGCGTGCGCGTATTGTTCGCGGTGATCTGGATGAACACGAGATCGTCGCTGCGAGCGATATCAAAATAGGTCGCGCCGTAGCGGAAGTTGGCCGCCTCGTGCTCGGTCATGACCATGAACTGGTCATCTTCGGGCACGTCGAACGTTTCATGCAGCGCGCGGTAAACGCCGTCGAAGATGGCCTGCCGGTAGGCCTCCGTCTTTCCGGAACGCAACGAGATTTGAGCGAATGGCATGGGAAATTCCTCCTTTGTGGTCCCGTGGCCTATTATCTATTCTGATAACTTATCCATTTTTATTTCAACGATAAAACTTTGAAATGACAAAGCGTGCCCTTGACCTGGAAGCCGTCAGAGCCTTCATCCGCATCGCCGAGCTGGGCAGCTTCACCCGCGCCGCCGAAGCGTCACGGACCACGCAGGCCGCGGTCAGCTTGAAGCTGAAACGGCTGGAAGAAAGGCTGGGCTTCAGACTGGTCGAGCGAACGCCGCGCTACGTGGAGCTTTCGGCCCAGGGCGCGACCTTTCTTGAACATGCGCGCAAGCTGATCGAAGCCCATGACCGGGCGATCTCGGTCGTTGGAGGAACGCGGCAGCGCCTTGCCATCGGCATCAGCGACCACGTCGCGGGTCCGGAACTGCCCGCGCTGATCGCGCGCATGAATGCCCAGGATCCTCACCTGCTGATCGAGATCCGGATCGGATCGTCGGCGGAACTGCTTCAACGTTTCGACCGCCGCGAACTCGATACAGTGATCGTGCGCTTCCAGGCGGGGCGCGGCGATGGGGAAATCCTGGCCGAAGAAAAATTCGGTTGGTTCGCGATGCCGGGTTGGCAGCATCGCGCGGGCGAGCCGCTGCCGCTGGCCACGATGGCGGAACCCTGCGGCGTGCGCGCCCTGGCCGGACAACTGCTCGACGAGGCCGGCATGCCCTGGACCGAGGTTTTCGTCGGCGGCGGCGTGATGACGGTCGCCGCCGCCGTCATGGCCGGGCTGGGGGTTGCCGCGCTCGCCCCGCGCATGGTGCCGTTCGGCGCGGTCGACGTCGGCCCCAGGCTGGGGCTGCCGGACCTGCCACGGCTGCCCATCCTTCTGCACACCCGGGTCCGCGACAGCCGCGCGCGGGATGCGCTGGCCGCGCTCTCGGCAGCCTTTCGCGGCGTGGCGCGAAGCTAGGATCTGCAAGCGATGCCACGCCCCCCTCCGGGGCCCCGACAAAGGAGAACGTCGCCGTCGGCCATCCTCCGGACAACAAAAAACCCGCAGAACCAATGTTCATGCGGGTTTTCGGGGCAAAGCGCCAACGGGCTGCGCCGGGACGGCTCTTGCTAGATTCTTGGCGGACAGAGGGGGATTCGAACCCCCGATACGCTTTTGACGTATACACGCTTTCCAGGCGTGCGCCTTCAACCACTCGGCCACCTGTCCTGATCCGGTACGCATTGCTGAAAATGCGAATCCGCGATTCTAGCAGATCGGCAAGAAAGCTGCAGCGGCGCGGCGGCCCCAGAAAAAGGGGACGCGATTGCGTCCCCTTTTTGCCACGGGCGCCCGTGCGCACCCGGTGGCGACCGCCCCGGACGCAGTTGCCCGGGGCAGCCCTTGGCCGCTCAAGCGTTGGGCGGATCCTGCTCGCGGTATGAACTGACGGTGCCGTCGGGTTCGGTCTCCTCCAGCCGCACCCGGAAGCCCCACAGCCGCGCTAGGTGCTTCATCACCTGCTCCGCGTCCTCGGCCGCGAGCGGCCGGCCGCGGCTCTTCAGGTGCCGCAGCACCAGCGAACGGTCGGTGTCGCGGTTGAAGCGGACCACCTGGATGTCCGGCACCAGATTGTCGCGGTTGTGCTGCGCGGCCAGCAGGCGGCGGATGTCGCGGTAACCCTCGTCGTCGTGGATCGCGGCGACCTCCAGCTTGGGATTGGCTTGGTGGTCCGAGATCGCGAAGAAGCGGAACTCGCGGATCAGGCGCGGCGACAGGTACTGCGAGATGAAGGACTCGTCCTTGAAGTTGCGCATGGCGAAGTCCAGCGTCTTCAGCCAATCGCCTCCCGCGATGTCCGGGAACCAGCGGCGATCCTCGTCGGTGGGCTTTTCGCAGATGCGGCGGATATCCGACATCATCGCGAAGCCCAGCGCGTACGGGTTGATGCCGCCGTAGCCGCGTTCGTCGAAGCCGCGCTGGCTGACCACGTTGGTGTGGCTCTGCAGGAACTCCATCATGAAGCCGTCGTTGACCAGTCCCTTCTCGTGCAGCCGGTTCAGGATGGTGTAGTGCCAGAACGTGGCCCAGCCTTCGTTCATCACCTTGGTCTGGGTCTGCGGATAGAAGTACTGGGCCACCTTGCGCACAATGCGCACCAGTTCCTTCTGCCACGGCGCCAGCTTGGGCGAATACTTCTCGATGAAATACAGCAGGTTCTCTTCCGGCTCGGGCGGGAACACCGACGCGGCCACCCGCTCGTCCTTGTCAGCCTCCAGCCGCGGCAGCGTGCGCCACAGGTCGTTGTATTGCAGCCGCGCGTGCTCCTGGCGCTCGGCCTGGCGCGCGGCCTCTTCCTTGTACGAGATCGGCGTCGGCCGCTTGTAGCGGTCCACGCCATGGTGCGACAGCGCGTGACAGGAATCCAGCAGCGCCTCCACCGCGTCGATGCCGTAGCGGTCCTCGCAGTCCATCACGTACTTGCGGGCGAACACCAGGTAGTCCAGCACGCCGTCGGCGTCGGTCCACTGGCGGAACAGGTAGTTGCCCTTGAAGAACGAGTTATGGCCGTAGCAGGCGTGCGCGATCACCAGCGCCTGCATCGTCATGGAGTTCTCTTCCATGAGATACGCGATGCAGGGGTTGGAGTTGATCACGATCTCGTAGGCCAGGCCCTGCATGCCGCGCCGGTAGTACTGCTCGTTGCGGATGAACTCCTTGCCGTACGACCAGTGCGGATAGCCGATGGGCAGGCCCGCCGACGCGTACGCGTCCAGCATCTGCTCCGAGGTGATGACCTCGATCTGGTTCGGATAGGTGTCCAGCCCGTACTCGCGCGCGACCTGCGAGATCGCGTCGTCATAGGACTGGATCAGTTCGAACGTCCATTCGGAACCTTGCGACAACGGCCGGGGGCTGTCGGCCGATTCCGGCTCCACCAGTGCGCCCAGGATGGCATTCATGCGGTTTCCTTCTTGAACAGGTCATGGAACACGGGATAGATTTCCCCGCGATCGCAAATCCGCCGCATCACGAAATGCGGCGCCAGCTTCTGTTCATATTCCGCCCACAGGCTGCTCTTGCGCGCCTCCTGCGAGTCGGGCACCTCGATATAGGCGAAGTAGCGCGTGGCCGGCAGCAGGTGCTCGGCCAAAAAGCGCGCGCTCTTGCCCGCGTCGGCGCCGAACGAGTCGCCGTCGCTGGCCTGCGCGGCATACACGTTCCAGGCCGTGGGCGGATAGCGCTTCTCGACGATCTCGCGCATCAGCTCCAGCGCCGACAGCACGATGGTGCCGCCGCTCTTGGGATCGTAGAAGAAGGTCTGCTCGTCCACTTCCTCGGCATTGTCGGTATGGCGGATGAAGACCAGGTCGACGTGCTCGTACTTGCGCGACAGGAACAGGTACAGCAGCGTGAAGAAGCGCTTGGCCAGGTCCTTCTTGCCCTCGTCCATCGAGCCGGACACGTCCATCAGGCAGAACATGACCGCGCGCGCCATCGGGATCGCGACCGACACGCGGTTGCGGTAGCGCAGGTCCAGGTCGTCCAGGAACGGCACGCGCGCCAGGCGCTCGCGGCAGTCCTCGACATCCTGCTCCAGGGCCTTGATCTGGTCGGCGGGCGCGCCCGCCGCCTTGGCCTTCGCCAGGCGTTCTTCCGCGTCTTCCAGGTCGGCGCGCGCCTTCACGCTCAGCGCCACCCGCCGCGCCAGCGACGACTTCAGCGTGCGGCTGATGCTGAGCATGCTGGGCGAGCCGGTAGTGGTATAGCCGGCGCGTTGCCATTTCTTCTGGCTGACCTCGCCCAGCTGGGTGCGCGCCAGGTGAGGCAGTTCCAGGTCTTCGAAGAACAGGTTGAGGAATTCGGCCCGCGACAGGCTGAAGGTGAACTGATCGACCGCCTCGCCCTCGCCGGGCTCGGAGCCGCCCTGGCCCTCTCCCCCCTGAGGCCGGTCGAACGTGTCGCCCTTGGCGAACTCGCGATTGCCCGGATGCACCATTTCCCGGTCGCCGCCCGCGCCGTGCCGGAAGGTCGGCTCGGAAATATCGCGGGCGGGCAGGTTGATCTCGCCGCCCTGATCCATGTCCTGGATCGAGCGGTCGCGGATCATCCCGTGGACCGCCTTGCGGATCTGGTCCTTGTAACGCCGCAGAAAGCGCTCCCGGTTAACGGCGCTCTTGTTGCGCCCGTTAAGACGGCGATCGATCAGTGAATTCATGATTCACCTCGCTCAGGAAGACTTCCTCACACGGAGATACCACTCGCACAGCAGCCTGACCTGCTTTTCCGTGTAGCCCTTCTCCACCATCCGGTCGACGAAGCTCTGGTGCTTGGACTTGTCCTCGGCCGACGCCTTGGCGTTGAACGAGATCACCGGCAGCAGGTCTTCCGTGTTCGAGAACATCTTCTTCTCGATCACTTCGCGCAGCTTTTCATAGCTGGTCCAGGTCGGGTTGCGGCCGTTGTTGTTGGCGCGCGCCCGCAGCACGAAGTTCACGATCTCGTTGCGGAAGTCCTTCGGATTGGCGATACCGGCCGGCTTCTCGATCTTCTCCAGTTCGTCGTTCAGGGCGCTGCGGTCGAAGCTCTCGCCGGTTTCCGGGTCGCGGAATTCCTCGTCCTGGATCCAGCAATCGGCGAACGTGACGTAGCGGTCGAAAATGTTCTGGCCATACTCCGAATACGATTCCAGATACGCGGTCTGGATCTCCTTGCCGATGAATTCGGCGTAGCGCGGCGCCAGGAAGCCCTTGATGAACTCCAGGTAGCGCCGGCGGATTTCCTCCGGATAGTCCTCGCGCCCGATGCGCTGCTCGAGCACATACATCAGGTGCACCGGATTGGCCGCCACCTCGGTCTGGTCGTAGTTGAAGACGCTGGACAGGATCTTGTACGCGAAGCGTGTCGAGACCCCGTTCATGCCCTCGTCGGTGCCGGCGTAGTCCTTGTACTCCTGCAACGCCTTGGCCTTCGGATCGACGTCCTTCAGGCTTTCACCGTCGTAGACGCGCAGCTTCGAGTAGATGCTGGAATTCTCCGGCTCCTTCAGCCGGGTCAGCACCGAGAACTGCGCCATCATGTCCAGCGTCCCCGGCGCGCACGGCGCCGTCGACAGCGAGCTGTGATGCAGCAGCTTCTCGTAGATGCGGACTTCTTCCGACACCTGCAGGCAGTAAGGCACCTTGACGATATAGATACGGTCGAGGAAAGCCTCGTTGTGCTTGTTGTTGCGGAAGGTCTGCCATTCCGATTCGTTCGAGTGCGCCAGGATGCAACCGTTGAACGGGATCGCCGAGAAACCCTCGGTGCCCTTGAAGTTGCCTTCCTGCGTCGCCGTCAAGAGCGGATGCAGCATCTTGATCGGCGCCTTGAACATTTCCACGAACTCGAGCAGGCCCTGGTTGGCCAGGCACAGGCCGCCGGAATAGCTGTAGGCGTCCGGGTCATCCTGCGAATGGCGATCGAGCTTGCGGATGTCGACCTTGCCGACCAGCGACGAGATGTCCTGGTTGTTCTCGTCGCCAGGTTCGGTCTTGGCGATCGCCACCTGGCGCAGCACCGACGGGTTCAGGCGCACCACGCGGAACTGCGAGATGTCGCCGTCGAACTCCTTCAGGCGCTTGACCGCCCACGGCGACATGATGCCCGTGAGGTAGCGGCGCGGAATGCCGTATTCCTTTTCGAGCGTGTCGCCGAAGCGTTCCGGATGGAACAGGCCCAGCGGCGATTCGTTCACCGGCGAGCCCTTGAGCGCGTAGATGGGGAAGCGCTCCATCAGCACCTTGAGGCGCTCGGCGATGGACGACTTGCCGCCGCCGACGGGCCCCAGCAGATAGAGGATTTGCTTGCGCTCTTCCAGTCCCTGCGCGGCGTGCTTGAAGAACGCCACGATCTGCCCGATGACGTCCTCCATGCCGTAGAACTCCTGGAACGCTGGATAGCGCCGGATGGTCCGGTTGGAAAACAAACGGGAAAGACGTGGGTCGTTGCGCGTATCCACGATTTCAGGTTCGCCAATCGCCGCCAGCATGCGCTCAGCGGGGCTGGCGTATGCCATCGGGTCGCGTCGGGCGAGATCCAGATACTCCTCGAGAGAGAGCTCTGACTCCTGTTCTCTTGCATACTGCGACTTGAAGCCTTCGACGATGTTTTGCACGGAAACCTCCTACAACACGCGAAAAAGCCATGACGTCCCTACGTGTCCCCATTGTGTGCCTCAGTGCTTCAGCGTGACTAGTCAATCTCGCTATTAGCAATTTCGGCACGGTCGTATGTTGCTTTCGCCACACATCAACCATGAGCACGATCGGGCCCTTTCCGTTTAGGCTGCGCCCTTCGGACACAAGTTCCGTCAGGGATTGCAACCAACGTGAATAAGTTCACTCGTTCGCCTTCAGCATATTGCTGTAGAACGCGCACGGGATGCGTCCATGCATGAAATGGTCAGCAATGATTTGAAGGGATGAGCGATATCCCGGTGGATTCTTATGATCCGGACGCAAGTCCGGTGCGTTCGCTATGCGATGGCAGCGAACGGTCTGAACGGCGCGACAGCGACTGCGTTCAGCAAGTATCGATCCGGTGTGTGAAAGCGCCGGTACGCGATACTGGAATCCGTGGTGACGAGGGCGCGTGGCGGGTCGTGGTGCAAGCCATGCGCGCGTAGCGCCAAGTCATGGCCTAGCTTAAGCCCAATTGACGGTTTTGTGGCAATTCATTTGGGGCTACAGGGTAAAAAAACACCATCGACAACCCTTAGCCCGTGTCGCGAAAATCGTTCCCAAACTTGCTGCGATCCCGCCGCAAGCCGCGCCGGCAAACGCTATCCCCGCGATCGCCATGCGCTATCGCGCGATCAATTGGCAGCCGGGCAGGTCGAGTGCTAATACCCATTGCGCCGTCAAGGATAGAATCACGCATTCGTCGAACCCGCGTCCCACGCCTTTATTCAAACGCTGTCCCGCCTACCCATGTCGCCACGCCCGCGCCTGATCATGCAGGGGTCGCGCATCACTCGCGTGGCCAGGCGCGGCCGGCGCCTCGCGGCACTTTGCGCGCTGCCGCTCTGCGCCCTGCTGCTGGCGGCCTGCGAACGCGCCACGCCTCCTTTGCCCAACGATGCCTATGTCTGGCAACGGCGCTGGACGCCGGCCTTGGCGCATGCGCTGCGCGACAGCGCGGACGTGCTGCGCTCGTGGCGGGTGCTGGCGGCGGAACTGCGCGCCGACGGCGCCTGGGTCGATGCGGCGCCCGATCTGGCCGCGCTGGCCACGACCGCGCGCCCGGTCGTGCCGGTGCTGCGGCTGGACGGTCGCGTCGGCGATCTGCGCGAGGCCGACATCGCCGCGCGTATCGCCGCCACGCTTGCCGCGTGGCGCGGCGCCGGCATCCGCGTGGCCGGCCTGGAAATCGACTACGACTGCGCCACCGCGCGATTACCGGCCTATGCCGCGCTGCTTGCCAAACTGAAGACATGGCTGCCCGCGGACCTGCCGCTGTCGATCACCGCGCTGCCCACCTGGCTAGACAGCCCCGCGCTGGCCGACCTGCTGGCGGTGCCGGACGAAACCGTGCTGCAGGTCCACGCCGTGCTGAACCCCGCGCAAGGGTTGTTGTTCGACGCCACGCGCGCTCGCGCCTGGATCGATGCCTATGCCCGCCGCACCGGCAAACCGTGGCGGGTAGCGCTGCCGGCATACGGCAGCCGCGTCTCCTGGGACGAAAACGGCCGGATCGCCGCCGTTGAAAGCGAACGGCCCGCCTTGCTGCCCGGCGGCCGTTCAGCCGAGCTGCTGGCCGCGCCCGAAACCCTCGCGGCCTTCGTCCGCGCGCTGGACCGCGAACCGCCCGCGGGGCTGGCGGGCATTGTCTGGTTCCGCCTGCCAACCCAGACCGACGCCCGCGCCTGGAGCCTGTCGACCTGGCGCGCGGTGCTGGCGCGCCAGCCCCTGGCGCCGGCGCTGGCGGTCGCGGCCGATCCGGCCGGGGCGGACGGCGCGCGCAACGTGATGCTGGCCAATCGTGGCAACGCCGACACGCCGCTGCCCTTCATCGTCAGGCTGGACGCCGCCTGCAACGCCGCCGACGGCATCAACGGCTACACCCTTGAATACGACCGCGACGGCAGGTATCTTCGCCGCGCGCGGGACGGCCTGCTGCGCGCCGGCGCCGAACGCGCCATTGGATGGATCCGCTGTGACGCCACAACCCCGAGCTTCCATGTACAACCGTAAATCGCTTGTCGCCGCGCTGGTGCTGGCCTGCGCCGCCGGCGCCGGCATCGTCATCGCCTGCGGCCCGGACTTCCCGCCGCAGTTGCTGGACGACCGCGCCGGCACGCTGCAGGGCACGCCCGCCAACTCGTTCGCGTACGAGGCGGCGCGGCTGCTGCCGGCCACGGACACACTGCGGGCCAACGAATCACCCTTGCTGCCCGACGGCAGCTACCGCTCCAACGCCATTCCTGAAGCGTTCGACACGGCGTTGACGCCGGCGCAACGGGAACAGGCGCGGGCGATGCGCGCCCGTCCCGACGGCGACCAGGCCTATGCTGCCGGCGCCGGCCTGCCGGAAGCCGCGCGCCTCTATGCCGCCGCCGCGGTGGACTACCGCAGCGCCGCCCAGGCGCCGGACGAACCGCGCCTGGAACGCGCGCGCCAGCGCCTGCTGGCCATCCTGGCGCTGCCGGCGGAGCAGGCCGCGACCCGCAGCGTCTGGGCGGCCTATCTGCTGGCCGAAATCGGGGACATCGGAACCACGCCGGCGACGGATCACCCGGCGCAGGCCTATGCCCGGGTGCGCGAACTGGCGCGGCAAGGCGCGCCCGACCCCCTGGGCCTGGCCGTCGCCAGCTACGGCCAGGAAGCGCGCCTGTCGTTGTCCGGCAGCCTGGGCCAATGCGCCTACGAAGACCTGTTCAACGCCTCGCCCTGCATGGATGCGATCGCGCCGGCCGACCTGCAGCGGGCCGTGCGCCTGTACGCCGCCCAGGCCGCGCGCGAGTCGGTCAGCGGCCGCGAATCGTTGCGCCTGATGGCCGACTGGGCGCTGGCCGCGCCGGCGCGCGCCCTCCGCCTGATCGACGATCCGGTCAGCCAGCGCCTGCTGGTGGCGTACGGCCTGGCCCGCATCGGCGACATCGTCGACGGCAAGCCCGACAGCGCGCGCGATCCCTTCGCCAACTTCGAGGCCACCGGCCGCCTGAGCCTGGCCGATGCCGCCGACGGCACGCCCAATGTCACGCCCAACCCCGCGCTGCAATCGCTGGTGGCCGCGCTGCAGGCCCGGGATCCGCAACGCATCGCCGACGCCGACCGGGTCGCGGCGCTGGCCTACCGTGTCGGTCGCTACGACCTGGCGCAAGGTCTGGCCGACCGGCTCGACACGGCGCTGGCCTGGTGGGTGCGCGCCAAGCTGGCGATCCGTCGCGGTGACAACGCGCTCGCCGCCCAGGCCTACGCCCGCGCGGTGGCCGCGTTCCCGCGCGGCGACGGCAGCGTCGAGGCGGAAGCGGGCGCCCTGCTCAAAGGCGAACAGGGCGTGCTGTCGCTGTCGCGCGGCCAATACGTCGAAGCCCTGGACCAGTTGTACCGGGCCGCGGCGGCCGGCGATGGCGCCCCGCCGCCGGAAGAAGGCTGGCCGCTCTCGCCCTATTGGAACGACGCGGCCTACGTGGCCGAACGCGTGCTGACGACCGATGAGCTCAAGGCCTATGTCGACCGGCTGCCGGCGCCCCCGCCCGCGCCATCGCGGCCGCCGGGTTTCAGCCGCTACACGACCGACCAGTTCTACGAATGGAGCCGGCTGAACCAGCCGCCCGTGCACGACCGCCTGCGCCAGCTGCTGGCGCGGCGGCTGGTGCGGGAGAACCGGGTGGCCGAGGCCCTGCCCTACTTCCCCGCGGATTCCGACCCGCGCTTCGCCTCGCTCGACTACGACAACGGCAACTGGAAGATCCAGGAATCCAATGTCCGCCAGCGCGCCGCGCAATACGGCGACGCGCTGCAGGCCGCCGGCAACGCCTGGGGCCGCACCGCTCGCGCCGAAGCCTGGTACAACGCCGCCACGCTGGCACGCCGCGACGGCATGCGCATCATGGGCTATGAGCAGGGACCGGACTACGCCGTCTATGAAGGCAACTATTCCGCCGGCGCCGGCCGCGATGCCAACCCCTGGTGGCGCGAGCCCCGTGCCGATGCCGGCATGCCGATGGAAACGCCGCAACAGCGGGCCGAGGCCGACCTGCCCGGCCCCTTCGTCACCCAGGAGGAACGCGCGCGCTATGCGGCCAGCGAGGCCCGGCCCAACGTGCGCTACCACTACCGCCAGATCGCGGCCGACTACGCGATGAAAGCCGCCGACGAACTGCCGACCCGCTCGCAGGCGTTCGCGGCGGTGCTGTGCCGAGGCGCCCGTTACGTCATCGACGACACGCCGGAAAGGGCCACCGCCCTGTACCTGCGCTATGTCGACCAGGGCGCCCAGGTGCCCTTCAGCGCCACCTTCGGCCGCGAATGTCCGGAGCCGGACTTCCAGTCGGCCGCGCGCTTTCACTACATCCAGGCGTGGAAGGCCTGGGAGCGCGCGCGCCAGCAGCATCCGGGCATCCTGCTCGCCGGCGGCCTGCTGGCGCTGGCGGCGCTCGGCGCCGGGCTGTGGGCCTGGCGCAATGGCACGCCGACGGGCGGCGGCAAGCGGCGCCAGGACGGTCTTTGAATATCGACGCCCCCGCGGCTACCCGGCGGCGGGCAGTTCGACCCTGCGCAGCAGCCCGCGCCAATGCTCGGGCACCCGCGCCCGCACACGCAGGTCGGCCGCCACCCGCTCGGCTTCGATGAACTCGTAGCGCGGAGCCGCGTCCAGCCGTTCCAGCAAAGGCAGCTTGACCAGGCCCGCGGCGTCGCCCAGCAGCATCGGCGCCATATAGATAAGCAGCTCATCGACGCAGCCGGCCGCGACCAGCGCGCCGCTCAGGCCGGCGCCGGCTTCGACGTGGACTTCGTTGAACTGCTGCGCGGCCAGCCAGCGCATCATCGCCGGCAGGTCGACCCGGTCGGGCGTCTCGGCGGGCAGCGCCACCACCCGCACATTGCGGGCCTCCAGCCGCGCCTGCTTGGCGGCGTCGGCGCGGGCCGTGAACACGATGACCTCGCCGCCGTCGAACAGCCGCGCGTCCTCGGGAATCTCGAAGCGGCCGTCGACCACCGCCCGGCGCGGCTGGCGCGGCGTCTGGACGCTGCGTACGGTCAGTTGCGGATCATCCTTGAGCACGGTGCCGATGCCGGTCAGCACCACGCAACTACGGGCGCGCCAGTGATGGCCGTCGGCGCGCGCCTCGGGCCCGGTGATCCATTGCGACAGGCCGTTGTGCAACGCGCTGCGGCCGTCCAGCGACGTCGCCATCTTGAGCCAGGTCCAGGGCAACCCGCGACTCATGCGCGAGATGAAACCGGCATTCAGGGCCAGCGCCTCTTCGCGGCAAATGCCCGTGGTGACAGCGATGCCGGCCTCGCGCAGCCGCGCCAGCCCCTTGCCGTTGACCAGCGGATTGGGATCGCCGATCGCCACCACCACGCGCGCCGGCGCGGCCGCCAGCAGCGCGTCGACGCACGGCGGCGTGCGGCCGAAATGGCTGCACGGCTCCAGCGTGACATAGACGGTGGCCCCCGCCACCGATTCGCCGCGCGCCTGGGCATCGCGCAGGGCGCAGACTTCCGCGTGCGGGCCGCCGGGCGGCTGGGTCGCGCCTTCGCCCAGCACCCGGCCGTCGCGCACGATGACGCAGCCCACCCGGGGGTTGGGCGCGGTCGAGTACATGACGGTCTGCGCCAGGGCCAGGGCGCGCCGCATCCAGGACAGGTCGTCGGATTCGCTGGGGTTCTTCATCATGCAGGGATTGTATGTCCGCGGCGGATCGCCGGCACGCCGCGCTTGCCCTCACAAGCCGGCGCGCTATGATCATGCCAGCGGCGCTGAAGCCATGTCCGTTTTGGGCCGATGCTGGTCTCGGGACGGTCTCGCCCGGGTGCCGGAGCGGGACCACAATACGCCACACACCCCTGAAATTCCACGGCACGGAGCCCGCCGCCATGAAACAAGCACTGATCGTCATCGACGTCCAGGATTCCTTCCGCCAGCGTCCGTTTTGGGACGAGTCGGAATATCCGGCATTCGTCTCGCAACTGCAGGGCCTGATCGATGCCGCCCGCGCCCGCGACATCCCGGTGCTGCAGGTGTTCCACATCAGCGCCGCCAACGATCCGGCCAACCCGTTCTCGCTGGCCTCCGGCCACGTCAAGACGCTCAAGGAACTGCGCATCGCCCCCGACGCCGTGTTCCACAAGACCGTGCATTCCTCGCTCTACGCCAAGGACGCCGACGGCGCCACGCTGCGGGACTGGCTGCGCGAGCACGGCATCGAAGGCGTCATCGTCAGCGGCATCCGCACCGAGCAGTGCTGCGAGACCACCACCCGCCACGCCAGCGACGACGGCTTCAAGGTGGTGTTCCCGACCGACGCCACGCTGACCTTCGCGATGCAGAGCCCGTCCGGCAAGCACTACACGCCGGCCGAGATCCGCGACGCCACCGAACTGGTGCTGCAGGGCCGCTTCGCCCGCATCGCCCGCGCCGCCGACGTCTTCGCCGACGCGCAATAGGACGCCATGGCCATGATTCCCGTGCACTTCGTCCTGCCCCGGGGAATCGTGCTGCTCGACGTGGCCGGGCCGGCCGAGGCGTTCCGGGTCGCCAACAAGCTGTGCCCGGACGCCTTCGCCCAGCATTTCTGCGGTCCGTCCACCGAAATCGAAAGCGGCATTCCCGGGCTGCACCTGGCCCGGATCCAGCCGCTGCCCGAGAAACTGCCGCCCGAGGCGCTGGTGATCGTGTCCGGCGTGGTCGGCAAGCACATCCGCCTGGATGAGCCCGAGGCCCGCCTCATCATCGACTGGCTGGCGGCCCGCCATCCGGCCGACGGCTTCACGCTGATGACGGTCTGCGCCGGCGCCCTGTTCGCCGCGGCGGCAGGCCTGACGCGCCAACGCGAATGCACCACCCACCATAGCTGCCTGGCGCAACTGGCCGACCTGGATCCCAGCGCCCGGCTGCACGACAACCGCATCTTCGTGGAAGACGGCAATCTGGTCAGCAGCGCCGGCATCACCGCCGGCATCGACCTGGCGCTGCACATGGTGTCGCGCCATTGCGGCCCGCGCGTGGCCAGCGAAGTGGCGCGCGACATGGTGGTGTACCAGCGCCGCGCCGGCACCGACTCGGCGCTGTCGCCCTGGCTGGAACACCGCAACCACATGCATCCGGGCGTGCACCGCGTGCAGGACGCGGTGGTGCGCAACCCGGCGGCGCCGTGGTCGGCGCAGTCGCTGGCCGAACAGGCCCACACCAGCCCGCGCCACCTGACGCGGCTGTTCCGCGAGCACGCAGGCTGCACGCCGATGGACTACCTGTATCAGATACGCGTGGCGCTGGCGCGCGACATGCTGCGCGAAACGCGCTTGAACCTGGAGCTGGTGGCGGAGAAATCGGGCTTCGGCTCGGCCCAGCACCTGCGCCGCGTGTGGCGCCGGTTCCAGCCGCAGACGCCCAGCATGGCGCGAACGGTGGCGCCGTAGCGCGCCGGGCGGCAAACCGCCGGTAGCGCCACCGCGGCCGCCTGCGGATCAGGCCGCGCCAGGGCCGGCTGCGTCAGGCCGGGCCGCGTCGGGCCGGGCCGCGACAAGCCGGGCTGCGACAAACCAGGCTGCGATAGGCCGACCCGCGCGACGGCATCACTCCTTGCGCAGCTTGCCGGGCAGCACCGGTCCCTGCATCTCGCGGATCGCCTCGACGAACTCGCCGATGTCCTCGAAGCTCTTGTAGACCGAGGCGAAGCGCACATAGGCCACCTTGTCGAGCTTGCGCAGCTCGTTCATGACCAACTCGCCGATATGCCCGGAGGCCACTTCGCGCAGGCCGCTGGCCAGCAGCTGTTCCTCGATGCGGGCCACGGCGGCGTCCACGTCCTCGGTGCTGACCGGACGCTTGCGCAGCGCCAGGCTCAGGCTGGCGCGCAGCTTGGCGGGATCGTAGTCGCTGCGGCTGCCGTTGCGCTTGACCACGGAAGGCAGCGCCAGCTCCACCCGCTCGTAAGTGGTGAAGCGCTTGTCACAGGACTGGCAACGGCGCCGGCGGCGGATCGCGTCGCCCTCTTCCGAGACACGGCTGTCGACGACCTGCGTTTCGGAGTTGCCGCAAAATGGACACCGCATGTGTGATCCCTGAAAACACGGAAAGCAATAATTCGCCGATATTGTAACGATGCGACAGTCTGTCCGCGTCGACTATGACAAATTCGTCCCTATTATTTTTGCCACGATGACCGCCGGCGCGCAAGCGCCATTGGCCTGAAAACAAAAGGACGGCCCCTTGCGGAGCCGTCCTTGTCAGCCACGGGCGGAAAAAATCCGCCGTCGCATTACTTCTTGCCGTACACCGGCAGGCGCGAGGTCAGTTCGTTGACCTTGGCGCGCACGGCGGCGATGTTGGCTTCGTCGCGCGGGTTGTCCAGCACGTCGGCGATCAGGTTGGCGGTCAGCTCGGCCTCGGCTTCGGTGAAGCCGCGGGTCGTCATGGCCGGGGTGCCCAGGCGGATGCCGCTGGTCACGAAAGGCTTTTCCGGATCGTTCGGGATGGCGTTCTTGTTGACCGTGATGTGGGCCTGGCCCAGCACGGCTTCGGCTTCCTTGCCCGTGATGCCCTTGGAGCGCAGGTCCACCAGCATGACGTGGCTTTCGGTGCGGCCCGAGACGATGCGCAGGCCGCGCTTGACCAGCGTGTCGGCCAGCACCTTGGCGTTCTTGACCACTTGCTGCGCGTAGGTCTTGAATTCGGGTTCCAGCGCTTCCTTGAAAGCCACCGCCTTGCCGGCGATGACGTGCATCAGCGGACCGCCCTGGATGCCGGGGAAGATGGCCGAATTGACGGCCTTTTCGAACTCGGCCTTCATCATGATGACGCCGCCGCGCGGGCCGCGCAGCGACTTGTGCGTGGTCGAGGTGACGAAGTCGGCGTGCGGCACCGGGTTGGGGTAGGCGCCGCCGGCCACCAGGCCGGCGTAGTGGGCGATGTCGACCATGAACAGCGCGCCGTTGTCGTGGGCGATGCGGGCCATGCGCTCGAAGTCGATGTGCAGGGCGTAGGCCGAGGCGCCGGCGACGATCAGCTTGGGCTTGTGTTCCTTGGCCAGCTGCTCGACCTGGGCGTAGTTCAGGACTTCGTTTTCGTCCAGGCCGTACGAGATGAAGTTGTACAGCTTGCCCGAGGCGTTGACCGAGGCGCCGTGCGTCAGGTGGCCGCCTTCGGCCAGGCTCATGCCCAGCACCGTGTCGCCCGGCTTCAGGACGGCCATGTACACGCCCTGGTTGGCCTGCGAACCCGAGTTGGGCTGCACGTTGGCGGCTTCAGCGCCGAAGATCTGCTTCAGGCGGTCGATGGCCAGCTGCTCGACCACGTCGACGTATTCGCAACCGCCGTAGTAGCGCTTGCCCGGGTAGCCTTCGGCGTACTTGTTCGTGAGCTGCGTGCCCTGGGCTTCCATGACGGCCGGGCTGGCGTAGTTCTCCGAAGCGATCAGCTCGATGTGCTGTTCCTGGCGAACGTCTTCCTTCTGGATGGCGGCCCAGACATCCGGGTCAGCCTTGGAGAGGGTGAGGTTGCGGTCAAACATGACGGGGGGTTCCTGAGGCGGTAAGAGAGGAGGAAACTGCGCCCGGGTGGGTAAACCCGGATAATGACGGATAGTTTACCGCGTCGCGCCGCTTCCCCTGTCGCCAAAATGCCCCGAATGGCGGCAAAATTCCCGCCAAGGGCGCGAAAATTCGGGCATCCGTCCATGGCTGGAAAACGCGCTCAACCCGACTTGAGAAACTTTCATGCAAACCCAGACTTTGATCGCGTACACCCTGGTCGCCGCCGTCAGCGTCGTCACCCCCGGCCCCGCCAGCATCCTGGCCATGCGCAATGGCGCCGCCGGCGGCCTGCGCGCGGTGCTGCCCTCGTCGCTGGGCAATGTCACCGGCCTGTTCCTCTTGTCCGCCGCCGCCATGCTGGGCCTGGGCGTGGTGCTGCAATCGTCCGCCCTGCTGTTCGCCGCGCTCAAGATCGCCGGCGCCGCCTACCTGATCTACCTGGGCCTGCGCCATCTGCTGGGCCGCAGCAGCGTGGCCGCGCCGCCGCCCGACAGCGCCGGCCGCCCGCCGCGCGGCGCGCTGGCGCTGTATCTCGAAGCGACCTTCGTGGCCGGCCTGAATCCCAAGCCCATCCTGTTCTTCACCGCGCTGTTCCCGCAGTTCCTGAACGCGGCCGAACCGCTGCTGCCGCAGTTCTTCATCCTGACCGGCATCTTCATGGGCCTGTCGCTGCCGTCACTGCTGGCCTACGGCCTGCTGGCGCGCCGCGCCCGCCGACTGTTCCAGCAGCCGCGCGCGGTGCGCTGGATCAACCGGGCCGTGGGTTCGGTATTCGTGGCCTTCGGCGTGGCGCTGTTGCGCCTGAAGCGCGCAGGCGCCTGAGGGCGCGACGCGTCCGACGGATATGTCGGAAATAAAAAAGGGCCGCATCGAATGCGGCCCTTTTTGCTGATCGCGGCAATCAGGACGCCGAGGTCGCCCCGATCTGCTTGGGCGCCAGCTTCGGGTTGAGCGTATAGGTGCCCGTCAGCGACGCCTGCGCCAGCACGTGCTTCTGGATGGCCCGCAACGCGTCCTCGCCCGTGAATGCCCCTTGCAAGTTCAACGTGCGCACGTCCAGCGCGTACAAGGTGAACACGTAACGGTGCACCAGCGCGTCGTTCCAGGGCGGGCACGGGCCGTCATAGCCGAAATAGTCGCCGCTCATGTCGTGGTCGTTGGCGAACCAGGACGAGTACGAGTTGATGCCCTGGCGGGCATCCAGCGGCGCCAGCGGGCCGCCCTTGCCGCGCGGCGTGATGCCGCTGGAAAAGGCGCCTTCGTCGATTTCGCGCATGTCGGCCGCCAGGTCGACCAGCACCCAGTGGAAGAAATCCACGCGCGGCAGGTCGGCGGGGACTTCGCGTCCCTCCTGGTTGACGTCGTCGGGCTTGGAGGGAACGTCCGGATCGTGGCAGATCAAGGCGAACGACTGCGTGCCCGCCGGGACGTCGTCCCAGGAAAACTGCGGGTTGTAGTTGTCAGCCAGCGCGACGTGCGATTGCGCATCGATCTTGCCGAAGGCGTAGCGCTCCGGAATCGACTCGTGATCGGAAAAAGACAAACTCGAAAGTTTCATGTCGTGCTCCTTGAAGTGCTGCGAAGGCATTCCAGCCTTGAACGTCCCTCCAGCGTATCAAAATCTTCGCGATTATGGGTTCAACTTAACACGCGCGAACTTGCGCTTGCCCACCTGGACGACGTAAGTCCCGGCAGGCAGTTGCAACGATTTGTCTTCGACCCGGTCGCCATTGACGCGCACCCCGCCCTGCTCGACGTTGCGCTGGGCCTCGGAACCCGATGCCACCAGCCCGGCCTCGCGCAGCAGCTTGAGGATGCCGACCGGCGCGCCGCCGATGCTGACCTCGGGCATGTCCTCCGGAATCGCGTCGTCGCGGAAACGTGCCTCGAACGCGGCCAGCGCGTCGTCGGCCGCCTTGGCCGAGTGGAAACGCGCGATGATTTCCTGGGCCAGCATGACCTTGGCGTCGCGCGGATTGCGGCCGCCGTCGATCTCCTGGCGCAGCGCGGCGATGTCTTCCAGCGAGCGGAACGACAGCAGCTCGAAGTAGCGCCACATCAGCGTGTCGGAAATCGACATCAGCTTGCCGAACATCGAATCGGGCGACTCCGAAATGCCGATGTAGTTGCCCTTGGACTTGGACATCTTCTCGACGCCGTCGGTGCCGACCAGCAGCGGCATCGTCAGGATGCACTGCGGCTCCTGTCCATACTCCTTCTGCAGTTCGCGGCCGACCAGCAGGTTGAACTTCTGATCGGTGCCCCCCAGCTCCAGATCGGACTTCAGCGCCACCGAGTCGTAGCCCTGCATCAGCGGGTACAGGAATTCATGCACCGAAATCGGGATGCCGCCCTTGAAGCGCTTGGTGAAATCCTCGCGCTCCATCATGCGCGCCACGGTATAGCGCGACGCCAGCTGGATCATGCCGCGCGCGCCCAGCGGGTCGCACCACTCGGAGTTGTAACGGATCTCGGTGCGGGCCGGATCCAGCACCAGGCTGGCCTGCGCATAGTAGGTCTTGGCGTTGGCCTCGATCTGCTCGCGCGTCAGCGGTGGGCGGGTGCTGTTGCGGCCGCTGGGATCGCCGATGGTCGAGGTGAAGTCGCCGATCAGGAAGATGACCTCGTGGCCCAGGTCCTGCAACTGGCGCATCTTGTTGAGCACCACGGTGTGCCCCAGATGGATGTCCGGCGCGGTCGGGTCCAGCCCCAGCTTGATCCGCAGCGGCACGCCGGTGGCGCGGCTGCGGGCCAGCTTGCGGGCGAATTCGGACTCGACCAGCAGCTCATCGCATCCGCGCTTGGCAATACGCAGATCGGCTTCGACTTCGGGGGTGATGGGGGCTTCTGAAGGTGACATTTTTAGGGGGGCCGCGACGGCTTCAGCCGATAAAAAGGTGTAAAAAGTGACGAAAACTATCGAAAATTCTAGCCGAATCAGCTAGGATACCGCCCTAATCATACGCAACTGTCATATATACGCAGTTGCGCGTCCGGTTACCACCCGTTGTTCACAAGATGCGCCCCGCGCCAGCCCTTGCCCCGGAAAACGTGGCGCGCGGGGGCCGTTCGTGTCACGCACCCTGCGAGCTCATGCCACCTGAGAGGGTATCTTCACGATGAATCGTGGCCTCCACGACCTGGCGAGTAGCATCAAGCGCAAAGTTGCTGCCGTGTTTGCGCCCGTCGAACCCAAGCCCCATCGCTCGGGACTTCTCCGTCGCACTCTCCTCGTCACCGCCATGGGTCTGTTTGCCGGCGCCGCCGCCTTGGGCATGGTGCAGCAACCCGACCGCAGCGAAATCCCCCCCACCCGCGTCATCCAGAGCATCCTGCCGCTGACCACCGAACAGGTCGAAGTCAGCACGCCCAGCGCCGCGCCCTACATCAGCGAAACCCGCATCCGCGCGGGCGACACGCTGGCCGCCGTGCTGCAGCGCCTGGAACTGGATTCCCCGGATCTGCAGACCTTCCTCACCCACGACGCCAGCGCGCGCAGCATCTACAAGCTGTACCCGGGTCGTTCGGTGCAGGCCGCGACCGACGCGGAAGGCAACCTGATCTGGCTGCGCTACATCCACACCCCCGGCAACGAGGCTGACGGCCAGGTCGTCACCCGCATGCTGCACGTGGCGCGCACCGACAACGGCTACAAGGCCGAGGAAATCACCGAGAGCACCGATCGCCAGACCCGCGTCGCCGTGGGCACCATCCGCTCCTCGCTGTTCGGCGCCACCGATGCGGCCGGCATCCCGGATTCGGTCACCATGCAGATGGCCGACATCCTCAGCGCCAAGATCGACTTCCTGCGCGACCTGCGCCAGGGCGACCAGTTCCGCGTGGTCTACGAAGTGCGCTCGCACGACGGCCGCTACGCCGGCGCCGGCCGCGTGCTGGCCCTGGAGTTCATCAACGGCGGCAAGACCTACTCCGCCGTCTGGTTCAGCGCCGACAACAACAAGACCGGCTCGTACTACGACTTCGACGGCACCAGCCTGCGCGGCGCGTTCCTGCGCACCGCCCTGAAGTTCAGCCGCATCAGCTCGACGTTCGGCATGCGCATGCATCCGATCCACAAGACCTGGACCGGCCACAAGGGCGTGGACTACGCCGCGCCCTCGGGCACGCCGATCCACTCCACGGCCGACGGCACGGTGGAGTTCTCGGGCTGGCAGAACGGCTACGGCAACGTGGTCATCATCAAGCACCACGGCAAGTACTCGACGCTGTACGCTCACCAGAGCCGCATCGCCGAAGGCATCACCAAGGGCAGCAAGATCTCGCAGGGCCAACTGATCGGCTACGTCGGCGCCACCGGCTGGGCCACCGGTCCGCACCTGCACTACGAGTTCCGCGTCGACAACCAGCCGATCGACCCGCTGTCGGTCGACCTGCCCGTCGCCCGCGCCCTGGAGCCCGCCGAGATCCGCGCCTTCAACCAGGCCGTGGCGCCGTACAAGCAGCAGATCCAGCTGCTCACCGAATTCCAGCAGACCCTGCCCGACGCGCTGACCAACGTGGCCAGCCGCTGAGGCGGACCTGCATGACGCACCCGCAAGGCGGCCCGCGCATCTCGATGCCGGGCCGCTTTTTTTTCCAGGCAGCCCCGACATGACCGTACCCCAGCACTTCATCGGCCTGATGTCCGGCACCAGCGTGGACGGCGTCGACGGCGTCCTGGCGCGCCTGCGCGACGGCCAGCCGCCGCAGGTGCTGGCCAGCGCCAGCCTGCCGATGCCAGCGGCGCTGCGCACCGAATTCCTGGCGCTGAACCAGGCCGGCGACGACGAGCTCGCCCGCGCCGCGCTCGCCGCCAACGAACTGGCCCGCCTGTATGCGCAGGTGAGCGCCGACCTGCTGGCCGCCGCCGGCCTGCGGGCACAGGACATTGCCGCCATCGGCGCCCATGGCCAGACGGTGCGCCACCGCCCCGACAGCGGCTATACCGTGCAATTGAACGCGCCCGCCCTGCTGGCCGAGCTGACCGGCATCGATGTGGTGGCCGACTTCCGCAGCCGCGATGTGGCCGCTGGCGGCCAGGGCGCGCCGCTGGTGCCGCCCTTTCACGCGGCCGTGTTCGGCGCGCCGCAAGGCCGCGCGGTGCTCAACCTGGGCGGCATCGCCAATGTCACGCTGCTGGCGCCCGGCCAGGCGCCGCGCGGCTTCGACACCGGTCCGGCCAACGTGTTCCTGGACGGCTGGTGCCAGCGGCACCTGGGCCTGCCCTACGATGCCGACGGCCGCTGGGCCGCGAGCGGTCAGGTGCTGGCGCCGCTGCTGGAACAACTGATCGCGAGCGAACCCTGGTTCGCGCTGCCGCCACCCAAATCGACCGGCCGCGACCTCTTCAACATGCGCTGGCTGGACGACCGGCTGGCGGCCTATGACGGCCCCAAGCCGACGCCGCAGGATGTGCAGGCGACATTGCAGCGCCTGACGGCGCGCACCGTCGCCAACGCCATCGACGCCGCCGGCGCGGACGTGCGCGAACTCTACGTGTGCGGCGGCGGCGCCTGCAACCCGGGTCTGATGCGCGAATTGGCGTACTGCTTGCAGCGCCCGGTGCATGCCACCGACGCCCTGGGCGTCCCGGCGCAGCAGGTCGAGGCGCTGGCCTTCGCCTGGCTGGCGCAGGCCTTCCTGGCGCGCCAACCCGCCGGCCTGCCCAGCGTCACCGGCGCCCGCGGCCCGCGTATCCTGGGCGCGCTATATCCCGCCTGACACGCGGCCCGCGCCCAGCAAAAAGCCCTTCGGAAAACCGAAGGGCTTTTTTATCGGCCGGACGCTTGGTCCGCGCCGTCATCTCGGCATCAAGCCGAGCGCGGCTTACACCGAGAACGACGAACCGCAGCCGCAGGTGGTGCTGGCGTTGGGATTGCGGATGACGAACTGGGCGCCTTCCAGGTCTTCCTTGTAGTCGATCTCGGCGCCGACCAGGTACTGGAAGCTCATGGGGTCGACCAGCAGTTGCACGCCGGCCTTGTCGAGCACGGTGTCGTCTTCGTTGACGACTTCATCGAAGGTGAAACCGTACTGGAAACCCGAACAGCCGCCGCCCTGCACGAACACGCGCAGCTTCAGCTCGGGATTGCCTTCCTCGGCCAGCAGGTCCTTGACCTTGGCGGCCGCCGAGTCGGTGAACACCAGGGGAGCAGGCGGGGCGGCCTGCAGGTCGACGGTTTCGGTCACTGCATTCATGATTCACTCCTGGCCGCTGGGGCCGTATTCCGATGAGCGGCTGCGCCACTCGCATGTAGTCACTATAGCGCAGGCGCCGCCCGGACTCAAAGTTCGAGCTTGACACTGCGGGAGGCACGGACCACATCGCCCTCCAGGATGCTGATGGTGACGCTTTCGGGGACAAATCCCTCGGGCAGGGCCAGGACGCCCTGGCTGCGCTGGTACTGGTCGAACTGCAAGGCCAGCGACGCCGCTGTCGTGGTTTCACCGGTGGCGGGCATCGGCCCGCTTTCCGCCTTGACCTGCATCGGCGCAAGGTCGACGGTGACGGTTTCGCCCTTGAGCGTGCCGGTGGCCTGGAACCGCAAGGTGCCGGCGAACTGTGCGCCGCCGTTGCGGCCGCTGCGCATCAGCAGCACCTTGTAGCGCAGCCCGCCGCCTTCGCGGTCGATCTGGGCGCCACGGATGTCCACGGTGCCTTCCGGCCCCGGCGGCAGCAATTGCTCGTAAAACGCCAACTGGTCGCGCACCCGGCCGACTTCGGCCTGCGCGGCATGCAACTGCGTTTCGAGTTCCTGGCGCGCCGAGCGCTCGATCACCAGTTCGCCGTCGGCGGTATCGAGCTGGCCGCGCAGGTAGCGCAACTGGACCGCCTGCTGGCGCATGGCTTCGTCACGCGTCTCGACCTGCGCCGCGCTCAGCACGACCGCATCGACCGGCTGGTAGACGCCGCGCGCGTAGTAATACCCTGCCGCCCCGCCCGCCAGGAGCCCCACCAGCACGCCGGCGGCGACCCGCAGGCCGGGGCCGGGGCGGGAGGTTCGAGGGGTCGCGGAGGAATCGTTGGACATGAAAAGCGGGCCGGCGGGCTTGCCACCGGCCCGGCGCGACGTCAGGGCAGGATCGCGACCTGATCCAGGCCGATGGTCTCGGGCAAGCCGAACATCAGGTTCATGTTCTGCACGGCCTGGCCGGCCGCGCCCTTCACCAGATTGTCCTGCACCACCATGATGATGAGCTGGTCGCCGCCGCCCGGACGCGACAGCGCGATGCGCAGGTTGTTGGAAGCGCGCACCGAGCGCGTCTCGGGCAGGCTGCCGGCCGGCATGACGTCGACGAACGGCTCGTCGGCGTAGCGCTGCTCGAACAGGGCCTGGAAGTCGGTGTCGCGCGCCTCGGGCTTGATGCGGGCGTAGAGGGTCGAGTACATGCCCCGGATCATCGGCACCAGGTGCGGCACGAAGGTCAGGCCGACCTTGCCGCCGGCGATCTTCTCGAGCTGGGCGACGATTTCGGGATGGTGGCGGTGGCCGGCCACGCCGTAGGCCTTGAAGTTGTCCGAGGCTTCGGAGAACAGCGAGCCGACCTCGGCCTTGCGGCCGGCGCCGGACACGCCCGACTTGCAGTCGGCGATCAGGGTCTGCGCATCGACCAGCTGCTTGCCGCCTTCGAGCAGCGGGGCCAGGCCCAGCAGCACGGTGGTCGGGTAGCAACCCGGGTTGCCGATGACGCGCGCCTTGGAGATGGCTTCGCGGTTCAGCTCGACCAGGCCGTACTGCGATTCGGCCAGGATGTCCGGGCAGGTGTGGGGAATCTTGTACCAGCGTTCGAAGGTGGGCACGTCCTGCAGGCGGAAGTCGGCGGCCAGGTCGATGACCTTGGTGCCGGCGGCGATCAGTTCCTGGGCCTGGGCCATGGCCACGCCGTGGGGCGTGGCGAAGAACACCACGTCGCAGTCGGTCAGCGTGGCCTTTTCCGGCGAGGAAAAGGCGATCCGCACGCGGCCGCGCAGGTTCGGGTACATGTCGGCCACCGGCAGCCCGTCTTCCTTGCGGGACGTGATGGCGGTCAATTCCACATGGGGATGCTGCGACAGCAAGCGCAGCAATTCGACGCCGGTGTAACCGGTGCCGCCGACGATACCAACCTTGATACGGGAGTTCGATGCTTGGGCCATGATGTGTGCTCTTCGTAGAACGAGGCTCGATTGTATCGCTCGGACAACCGGCCTTGCCGCCCTGCGCAATCCGCGTGGCGACCGGTGTCCGACCGGACGAAGCCCGCGGAGTTCCGCGGGCCGGCATGGGGGCCTGGGCCCCGGGATGTAAAAAAAAGCCCGCACGAGGCGGGCTTTTTCGCAGCGATTAACGCTTGCTGAACTGCTTGCGACGGCGCGCCTTGCGGAAGCCGACCTTCTTGCGTTCGACTTCGCGGGCATCGCGGGTCACGAAACCAGCTTGCGACAGCGCGGGCTTCAGGGTCGCGTCGTAGTCGATCAGGGCACGCGTGATGCCGTGACGGACTGCGCCGGCCTGGCCGGTTTCACCGCCGCCGTGCACGTTGACCTTGATGTCGAACGATTCCAGGTGGCCGGTCAGTTCCAGCGGCTGGCGCACGACCATGCGGCCGGTTTCACGAGCGAAGAACTCGTCGACGGGCTTGCCGTTGACGACGATCTTGCCGGTGCCCTTCTTGATGAAAACGCGAGCCACCGAAGTTTTGCGACGGCCGGTTCCGTAGTTCCAGTTACCGATCATGGCGTTTCCTTAGATATCCAGCGTCTTGGGCTGCTGGGCGGTGTGCGGGTGCTCGGCACCGGCATAGACCTTCAGCTTCTTGATCATGGCGTAGCCCAGAGGACCCTTGGGCAGCATGCCCTTGACGGCCTTCTGGATGGCGCGACCGGGAAAACGCTCTTGCATCTTCTCGAAGTTCGTTTCGCGGATACCGCCCGGGTACGTGGTGTGGCGGAAGTACTTCTTGTCCTTCGCCTTGGTACCGGTAACGACGATATCGGAAGCGTTGATGATGACGATGTAATCGCCGGTATCAACGTGCGGCGTGAATTCAGGTTTGTGCTTGCCACGCAGACGACGTGCGACTTCGCTGGCCACACGACCGAGGACTTTGCCCTTGGCGTCGATCACAAACCAGTCACGTTGGACTTCATGCGGCTTGGCCACAAAGGTCTTCATGATGGTTCCTAGATATGAAAAATGGTCTCTGACTGGACGATCCAGCCAGGCTTTTCCCCTCAACTAGACAATGGAGCCGGCATCTTTCCAGCAACTGGGGTTCAGTGCCGGGTTTCAGCCGATCGGGTTTTAGCCCATCCGTTGTCCCTATCGACGTCCCGCCTAAGCGTTATTACCCGCCCGTGCAATGGTCAAAATGAGGGAAAGCCTGAAATTCTACCACGGATGCTCAAAAAATGGGCAGCCGCGGTCGAATCCAGGTGGATGGACAGGCGTTCCCGGGGGAACGACTGTCGCATTTTTAAAAGGGACGCAATTGCGCGCTGCCAGTGCCCCTGCCCGCGCGCTCCTGCTCCCGTCCGCGCCGCGCGGCGCGGATCAGGCGCCCAGGTAGGCTTCCAGCACCCGCGGATGGCCGAGCAGGCCGCGGCCGGTGCCCGACAGCGCCATGGCGCCGTTCTCCAGCACGTAGCCGTGCTGGGCGATCTTGAGCGCCTGGCGCACGTTCTGCTCGACCAGGAACAGGGTCAGGCCGTCGGCGTTGATCGCGCGCAGCGAGCGGAAGATCTCCTGCACCACGATCGGCGCCAGGCCCATCGACGGCTCGTCCAGCAGCAGCAAGCGCGGCTTGGCCATCAGGGCGCGGCCGATCGCCAGCATCTGCTGTTCGCCGCCGGAGAGGTTGCCGGCGATGCCGGTGATCCGCTCTTTCAGGCGCGGGAACAGGTTGAAGACGTATTCCAGGTCCGAGTCGATGTTCTTCAGGCCGCGGCGGTAGGCGCCCAGCTCGAGGTTCTCCAGCACGGTCATGGTGGTGAGGATGGCCCGGCCTTCGGGCACCTGGACGATGCCGCGCGCCACCAGCTGGTGCGGCGCCAGGTTGGTGACGTCCTCGCCTTCGAACAGGATCTTGCCGCGCGCCTTGGGCAACAGGCCCGACAGCGCCAGCAGCGTGGTCGACTTGCCGGCGCCGTTGGCGCCGACCAGGGCGGTGATTTCCTTGGCTTCCAGGTCCAGGTCGATGCCGCGGACGGCTTCGATGTGGCCGTAGTTGACCTCGAGTCCGCGGACTTCCAGCATTGCGCTGCTCATTGTGCGGCCTCCGCGTTGTCGGTGTCGTCGTCGTCCTCGCGGCCCAGGTAGGCCTCGATGACCTGCTCGTTGTTGCGGATCTCTTCAGGCCCGCCGCAAGCGATGATCTTGCCGAAATTCAGCACCGCGATGCGTTCGCACAGCCCCATCACGAAGCGCATGTCGTGCTCGATCATGAGGATGGTGTAGCCGCGGTCGCGGATCGCCAGGATCTCGCGCATCAGCTCGGCGCGCTCGCCGGTGTTCATGCCGGCGACCGGCTCGTCCAGCAGCAGCAGCTTGGGCTCGGTGGCCAGCGCGCGCGCCAGCTCCAGGCGGCGCTGCTCGCCGTACGACAGGTTGTCGGCCAGGTCGTTGGCCTTGTGATCCAGGCGCATCCACGTCAGCAGCTCGTGGGCGCGCTCGCGGGCGCGCTTTTCGTGCTCGCGGTAGCCCGGCAGGCCCAGCAAGAGGCTGGGAAAGCCGTAGTTCATGTGGCGGTAGGCGCCCACCACCACGTTTTCCAGCAGCGTCATCTCCTTGAAGAGACGGATGTTCTGGAAGGTGCGGGCGATGCCCATGCGGGTGATGGCGTGCGGCTTGCGACGCAGCAGGCTCTCGCCATTGAAGGCGATGCCGCCGCCGCTGGGCGGCAGCAGCCCGGTGATCAGGTTGAACACCGTGGTCTTGCCGGCGCCGTTGGGACCGATCAGGCCAAAGATCGCGCCTTCGGGCACCGACAGGCTGACGTCATGCAGCACGTGCAGGCCGCCGAAGCTCTTGGAAACGGAGGTCAGCTCAAGCATGGCGCTTGCCTCCTTGACGCATCCAGCGCTTGAAGCGCGCCGGATCCCAGATGCCTTGCGGCAGGAACAGCACAATCACCACCAGGATCACTCCGTTGATGACCAGGCGGAAATCCGCGAACCCGCGCAGCAGCTCGGGCAGCACGGTGATGATGAAGCTGCCCAGCACGGGGCCGGCCAGGCCGCCGATACCGCCCAGGATGGCCATCGTCAGGATTTCCACGCCACGGTCGAAGCCGTATTCGTTGGGGCCGATGAAGAAGGTCAGGTGCGCATTCAGCGCGCCGGCCAGGCCGGCGATCATGGCGCCCGCCACGAAGGCCAGCATCTTGTTGGCGCGCACGTCGATGCCCATCAGGCCGGCCGCGGTCTCGTCGCCGCGGATGGCCTCGAAGGCGCGTCCGATCTTGGAGGCGCGCACGCGCCACAGCACGAACAGCACGATGACGACCGCCAGGATGACGTGCCACCACTGCGTCAGCTGCGGAATGCCGTTAAGGCCCAGCGCGCCGCCGGTGATCGACTCGGTGTTCAGCACCGTCACCCGCACCACTTCGCCAAAGCCCAGCGTGGCCATGGCGAGGTAGACCCCTGACAGCCGCAAGGTCGGCAAGCCGATCAGCGCCGCCACCAGGGCCGGCGCCGCCATGCCGCCGGCCAGCGCGACCGGGAACGAGACGTCGTAGTTCATGGTGAGCAACGCCGCCGCGTAGGCGCCGATGCCCATGAAGGCCGCATTGGCCATGGCCAGCATGCCGCAGGCAAGCGTCAGCCAAATGGAGAGGGCCAGCAGGGCGTTGGTGCCGAGCGTCAGCACCAGGTTGCCATAGATGGCCCAGAAGTTTTCGAATCCGCTCATACTCAAGCCTTGCGTTGAACCACTTTGCCGAACAGACCTTGCGGGCGCACCAGCAGGATCAGGAACAGCAGGCCGAATGCCACCGCGTCGCGCATGGTGGAGCCGATGTAGGCCACCGACAGCACTTCCGCGAAGCCCAGGAACAGCCCGCCCAGCATGGCGCCACGAATGTCGCCCATGCCGCCCAGGATGATGACCGCGATGCCCTTGTGCAGCATCGGCTGGCCCATCAGCGGGAACAGCGCGTTCGAGTACAGGCCGATCAGCACGCCCGCGACACCGCCCAAAGCGGCGGCGGCGAACGAGGTGGTGATGAAGAGCTTTTCGACGTTGATGCCCAGCAGCCAGGCGGCCTTGGGCGATTCGGCAATGGCGCGCAGGGCGCGGCCGAACTGCGTGCGACGCATCACGAACATCAGCAGGGCCATCAGCGCGAACGACAGGAAGATGATGCCCAGTTCGATCACGGTCAGGTGCAGGCCGGCGATCTCGATGACTTCCTCGGGCACGGTGCCGTGCGGGAAGCGCAGGTTGCTGGCGCCGAAGATGCCTTGCGCGCCGTTGTTCAGGATGATGCCCACGCCGATCGTGGCGATCATGGGGATCAGGTGGGGCGCATTGCGCTTGCGCAGCGGCTTGAGCACCAGGTAGTCGATGATGACCCCGGTGAACCCGGCGACGAAAAATGCCACCATCAGCGCCGCCCACAGGGGCAGCCCGAAATGCTGCACCACGGAGAGCGCCGCGTAGGCCCCCACCATGAAGACGGCGCCATGCGCGAGGTTGATCACCCCGAGCACGCCGAATACCAGCGTGAAGCCCAGCGCGAACAGTGCGTACACACAGCCCAGCGACAAGGCGTTAACGAATTGTTGTTCCAACATGATGGGACATATTCCAAATCAAAAAAGAGCCCCCACGCCGCGCCCCCTGCGTGGACTTGCCGCTCGCCAGGCTCGGCTTCGGGACCCGGGGCAGGCCTGTGTAAGGCCTTCCACGCCGCGCATTGCGTGGACCTGCCGCCCTGAGAGAGCCGTTCTATTCCTGGGGAGTCCTACGATAAAAAGCGCCTTGCGGACCGCGGCCAGCCGCGGTCCGCAAGGCGCATCCCCCCGCGCGGGGATGCGGATTGCTTACTTCTCGATGACGTACTTGCCGTCCTTGGTCACGCTGACGATCGGCGCCTGGTCGGCGTCGTAGCCGGCGGGCTTGCCGGCGCGGTCGGTGGCCTGGCGGAACTTGAAGGCGCCGGTGGCGCCGGTCCATTGCACCGAGGGCAGCGCGTCACGCAGGGCGGCGCGATCCTTGGCCAGTTCGCCGGTGATCTTGGTGTTCTTCAGGGCCTGGGCGACGATGTACATGGCGTCGTACGACTGCGCGGCGAACTGGTCGGGCGCGCCGTTGAACTTGGCCTTGTAGGCGTCGATGAACTTGACGTTCTCGGGGGCCTTGTTCTCGATCGACCACGGGCTGCCGATCCACAGGTTGTTCGACGCGCCGCCGGGGGCCAGGTCGAAGATCTTGACCGAGTTCATGCCGTTGCCGCCGATGACGGGCACGTTGATGCCCAGCTGGCGGGCCTGCACCATGATCGGGGCGCCTTCGGCCAGCAGCGCCGACAGCACGATGGCGTCGGGGTTGGTGCCCTTGATCTTGGTCAGCTGGGCCTTGAAGTCGACGTCGCCCTTGGCGAACGTTTCGGTCGTGGTGACCGGGATCTTCTGGTCTTCCAGGGCCTTCTTGAAGTTGTCGTAGCCGCTCTTGGTGAAGACGTCGTCGTTGCCGTACAGCACCGCCACGTTCTTCAGGCCGGTCTTGGCCTTGACGGTGGAGATGGTGGCGGGCAGCACGTCGGCTTCGGTGACCGAGTTGCGGAACACGTAGTTGCCGATGGAGGTAATGCCGTCGGCGGTGTTGGAAGTGCCGAAGGCGACCGTCTTGGCGGCCTGGGCGATCGGGTCGGCGGCCTGGGCCGAGTTCGACAGCGTCGGGCCGAACACCATCAGGACGTTGTCCTTGAAGATCAGCTTCTTGAAGACGTTGATGGCTTCTTCTTTCTTGCCTTGCTCGTCCTCGACCACCAGCACGATCTTGTTGCCATTGATCCCGCCCGCGGCGTTGATCTCGTCGGCCGCCAGCTGGAAGCCGTTGCGGATCGACGCGCCGTACTGGGCGGCGCCGCCGGACAGGGCTTCAGCCACGCCCAGCTTGAGGTCGGCCGCATGGGCAGCCGGGACGATGCCGGCGGCGATCAGCGCGGCCAGCAGCTTCTTGGTCTTGGATTGCATGGTTGATACCACCTTAAAGTCTGTCTCGGAATGTTGGTTATCCAGGCCGGGATGTTCCCGCCGGATTGACGTCCAATGGCGCCTGAAGGCGTCACGTTTGCGCGTCAAGACCCGGGATATTACTCCTTTGTATCAGGCCGAAACTCGAATGCCGTTCAACAAAAGGAGCAAAACCGCCCATTTTTTTGTAAAAAACACGGGGTTATCAGCGAAAACCCCACCTCCTGCCGAATGCCATTCGGCATCCGACCCCTGCTCAACTGCGGGCGGACAGCGCCACGCCCAGGTACTGGTCGTAGGCGCCCTCGGTCAAGCGGAACCAGGGCATCGCGTTGTCGCGAAAACCCATGTAGTTGTCGTGGATCGCCTTGAATTTCGGGTCCTTCTCGCCCAATTCCTTATAGACCTGCTGGGTGGCTTCAAAGGCGGCGTCCATGACCGAGCGCGGCAAGGCGCGCACCTGGGCGCCGGCCGCGACCAACTGGGCCAGCGCGGCCGGATTGCGGGCCGCATAAGCCGCGGTGGTGCGCGTATGCGCGGCCAGGGCGGCGGCCTCGAGCACAGCCTGGTAATGCTTGGGCAGCTTGGCCCAGGCTTCCTCATTGATATAGAGGGACAACTGCTCACTGGCGGCCCACCAGCTCGGACCGTAATAGAACTTCGCGGTCTTGTTCAGGCCCAGCTTGCCGTCGTCGTAGGCGCCCGCGCCGGCCACCGCGTCCGGACCGGACTTTGCCGCGCCCTCGCCGGGTTTGGCATCCTTCGCGGCCGCGGCATCCTTGGAGGTTCCGGCGT
This sequence comes from Achromobacter ruhlandii, assembly GCF_902859695.1. Lineage (GTDB taxonomy): Bacteria > Pseudomonadota > Gammaproteobacteria > Burkholderiales > Burkholderiaceae_B > Achromobacter > Achromobacter ruhlandii. The sequence goes on along the minus strand of NZ_CADIJL010000011.1, from coordinate 63,303 downwards.
CCTTGGCGGCCCCGGCATCCTTGGCGGCCCCGGCATCCTTGGCAGCCCCGGCATCCTTGGCGTCCTTGGCCGCCGCGACATCCTGCGGCACGACGCCAAGACGCGCCAGCACCTGCGCCGCGAGGCCGTCGACGCGCATCTTCAGGTCTTTCAAGTCGGTGGCGCGCTTGATTTCGCGGTTGGACCACAGCCCCATCTGCGGGCCGGTATTGCCCAGCGGGAAATTGACGATCTTCCGCGCCTTGAACAGTTCGCGCGTCAGGCGCAGGCCGTCCCCCTCGAGCATCCAGGCGTCCATCAGCGCGGCGTCCAGGCCGAACGGCACGGCCGCGTCGAAGCAGAAGGCGGGATTCCTGGCGAAGTAGATGGCCGATGACACGTGGGCGCATTCGACCTTGGCGGCGCCGACCGCGTCCATCAGTTCCAGCGCGGGCGCGACCTCGCCGCCGTCCACCTGCTTGATGCTGAACTTGCCGCCAGTGGCCTCGGAGACGAACTTGCGGAAAATCTCGCCGGCGCCGGCACGCAGGTCCAGCGCGGCCGGGAAGCCCGACGCCAGGCGCCAACTGATCGAAGGGGAATCCTGCGCCAGGGCGGGAGCGCTGACCGCCGCCCCCGCCGCCATGGCGCCCAGGCCGGCCTGCTTCAAGAATGAACGTCGTTGCATCTCTTTGCTCCTCTACAGCGATACCAGTTTGAGCAATACCCGCCGGATATTACACGTTGCCATCGCCGCTGACGGCTAGAGGAATTCCCGAGCGGTCAAGGATTGCAAAGGGCGGCCCGGCCATGTCCGCACCACGGCGGCGGCGGGGCCGCGAGGCGAAAACGACAACGCCCGCCTGTCGAGGCCCGCAGGCCCCGCGCAGGCGGGCGCAGGTCGCGCTCGCACCCGGGATCAGGTGCCCGCGATCGCCATCTGCTCGATCAGGATCGAGCCGGTGGTCTTGGTGCCGCGCGAGATGGTGTCCGCGCCCACCGCGACGATCTGGCGGAACATGTCCGACAGGTTGCCGGCGATGGTGACTTCCTGCACCGCGTGCTGGATCTGGCCGTTCTCGACCCAATAGCCGAACGCGCCGCGCGAGTAGTCGCCGGTGACGTAGTTCACGCCCTGGCCGATCAGCTCGGTGACCAGGAAGCCCGTGCCCATCTTCTTGAGCATGGCTTCGAAGTCGTCGCCGCGGCGCGTCAGGGTGGAGCTGAACACCAGGTTGTGCGAGCCCCCCGCGTTGCCCGTGGTCTGCATGCCGAGCTTGCGCGCGGTGTAGGAGGACAGGAAATAACCCTCCAGCACGCCGGCCGACACCACGTTGCGCTTGCGGGTGCGCACGCCTTCGTCGTCGAACGGCGAGCTGCCCATGGCGCCGCGGATGTGCGGGTCTTCGGTCAGGTTGATGTGTTCCGGGAAGATCGGCTTGCCCAGGGCGTCGAGCAGGAAGCTGGCCTTGCGGTACAGCGCGCCGCCATTGGCCGCCTGCGTCAGGGCGCCGACCAGGCCGAGCGCCAGCGGCGCCTCGAACAGGACCGGGAACTTGCCGGTGCGGATGCGGCGCGCCGACAGGCGCGACAGCGTGCGCTCGGCGGCATAGCGGCCGACGGCCTCGGGCGTGGCCAGCTTGGCGGGGTCGCGCTCGGAGGTGTACCAGTAATCGCGCTGCATGCCGTTGCCGCGCCCGGCGATGGGCGCCACCGACAGGCTGTGGCGCGAATACGGGTAGCCGCCCAGGAAGCCACGGGTGTTGCCCATGACGAACTGGCCTTCGTAGGTGCCGACCGTGGCGCCATCGGTGTTGGTGATGCGGGCATCGACCTCGCGCGCGGCGCGCTCGGCGCGCAGGGCCAGCTCGGCGGCCTCCTCGGTGGAGACGGTCCAGGCGCGATGCAGGTCGAGGTCGGGGAATTCGGTGGCCAACTGGTCGGCGTCGGGCAGGCCGGCGGCCGGATCGGCGGCGGTGTGGCGGGCGATGTGCCAGGCGGCTTCGACCGTCTGGCGCAGCGCGGCTTCGGAGAAGTCGGAAGTCGAGGCGGAGCCGCGGCTCTGGCCGGCGTAGACCGTCAGGTCGAGCGAGCGGTCACGGGTCTGTTCGACGGTCTCGATGTCGTTCTTGCGCACCGACACCGACAGGCCCAGGCTTTCGGAGACTTCGGCCGCGGCGTCCGAGGCGCCGATCTGGCGCGCGTAGGCCAGGGTTTGCTCGACGAGTTCGGAAAAACGCGCGTGATTGGCCGCCAGCGGCAAGGAGGAGGAGGATTTGACCATTGCTGTCCAATTTGCAGAGACGGTTATCATAGCCAAGTCTGTCATTGCGCAGTTTTCCATGAATTCCCACATCGAAGAAGAATCCACCGACGGCTACGCCGAGAACGGCTACGATCGTCCCAGCAAGTCCCAGGTCAAGCGCGACATGCACGCGCTGCTGGATCTGGGCAAGCAGCTGATCGAACTGTCCCCCGAACGCCTCAAGCAGTTGCCCCTGGCCGAACGCCTCTACGAAGCGATCCGCGAGGCGCAGCGCACCACCAGCCGCGAAGGCCGGCGCCGCCAGACCCACTTCGTGGGCAAGCTGATGCGCGACGCCCCCGCCGACGAGATCCGCGCCCAGCTCGACGTGTGGGAAAACGGCTCGCGCGAGGAAACCGCGGCCATGCACCGCCTGGAAACCCTGCGCGACCGGCTGCTCGACGACGACGACGCCCTGACCAAGCTGCTGAACGACAATCCGCAGGCGGATGTGCAGCAGCTACGCGCGGTGATCCGCGCCGCCCGCAAGGAAAAGGCAGCCAACGCCGTGCTGCTGCAAGGCCAGGAACCGCAGAAGAAGCACTATCGCGCCCTATTCCAGGCCCTCAAGACCCTCACCCACTGATTGCGCCCGCCGTCCATGAACGCCCCCACCGACCTGCTCGATTGCATCGAGATCGAAACCGCCTCCAATCCCACGCACGCCGTGATCTGGCTGCACGGCCTGGGCGCCGACGGCAACGACTTCGCGCCCATCGTGCCGGAGCTGGACCTGCCGGCCGGCCTGGGCGTGCGCTTCGTCTTCCCCAATGCGCCGGTGCAGCGCGTCACCATCAACAATGGCATGGCGATGCGCTCCTGGTACGACATCCTGGTGATGGACCTGGTGCGGGTGGAAGACGCCAAGGGCATCCGCGCCTCGGAAGCCGCGATCCACAAGCTGATCGCGCGCGAGAACGCGCGCGGCATCCCGACCTCGAACATCGTGCTGGCGGGCTTCTCGCAGGGCTGCGCCATGACGCTGCACACGGGCCTGCGGCTGCAGGACAAGCTGGCCGGCATGATGGGCCTGTCGGGCTACCTGCCGCTGCTGGACAGCGCCGAGGCCGAGCGCGCCCCGGCCAACCAGCGCACCCCGATCTTCCTGGCCCACGGCCTGTATGACCCGGTGGTATCGCTGCCGCGCGCCGAGGCCTCGCGGGCCGAGCTGGAGCGCCTGGGCTACGACGTGCGCTGGCACACCTACCCCATGCCGCACTCGGTCTGCGCCGAGGAAGTGGCGGACATCTCGCGCTTTCTGAACCAGGTGCTGGTGTAACGCGGGCGGCGCGCGCCGCGCCGCCGCCTTCCCCCGGGGCCCGGATTCGCCGGGCCGTTCGCACGGGGATTCCCTGCTTTGTATACCAAGTGGTATTCCAGCCCCGAATTTTCCGGGGCGCGACTTCGCTCGTCCATAGAGAAAAACGCCAATACCAAAACCCTTGTCGCTCGCGATTGTTGAATATAGTATTCAATCCAAGCCGTATTGGCCCGATCGCAATCGCCTCGGGCTTCCCTGTTGTTGCAGTCGATCCATCCCATTGGCCGTGCCGCGCCGGGTTTCGGCGAGGCATATAGACGCAGGAGAAAGTCCCGTGAAGCCCTTGCCATTGCCTCGCCTGGCGGCGGCGGCGCTGCTTGCCGCCGTCCTCGCCCCTTTCGCCAGCCACGGCGAAGCCCTCAATCCCCCGGTAAAGGTACGCTACGAAGAGGTGGTTCGCTCCATCCTCTACGTGCCCAAGTACGTCGCCCTGTCGCAGGGCTATTTCAAGGACGCCGGGCTGGACGTGTCCATGAAGACCTCGCAGGGCACCGACAAGGGCATGACCGCCCTGCTCTCGGGCAGCGCCGACATCGTGCTGATCGGCCCCGAAGCCTCGATCTACGTGCAGAACAGCGAATCGCCGGTCAAGCCGAAGATCTTCGCCGGCCTGACCGCCACCGACGGCTTCTTCCTGCTGGCGCGCAAGCCGGTCGAGAAATTCGACTGGAGCATGCTCAAGGGCAAGGAGGTGATCGGCTTCCGGCCCGGGTCGAACCCCATCGTGTTCCTGGAGACCGCGCTGCGCAAGCACGGCCTGGACCCGCAGAAGGACGTCAAGCTGCTCAACAACATCGGCATCCCCGCGCGCGCCGGCGCCTGGATGGCCGGCCAGGGCGAGTACGGCATCTTCCTGGAACCCGAGGCCGGCGAACTGGTGCGCAACGGCAAGGGCTACATCGTGGCCTCGGTCGGCCATGAGGTCGGCCAGGTGGACTACACGGTCTTCACCGCCACCGACAAGTACATCCGCGACAACCCCAAGGTGATCCAGGCCTGGACCAATGTGGTGGCGCGCGCCGAGAAATACGTCAAGGACACGCCGGCGGCCACGCTGGCGCCGCAGATCATGACCTATTTCCCCGGCATGGACGCGGCCGCGGTGACCGACGCCATCGAACGCTACAAGCAGTACCAGATCTGGAAGACCACGCCGCTGGTGACGGCCGAGGCGATGAGCCAGCTGCAGGACATGCTGATCGCCAGCGCGGTCATGAAGGATAGCGCCCGCGTCAAATACGAAGACGTGGTGGTGGCGGACTTCGCCAGGAAGGTGCCGTGATGAGCGCCGTCGTCCACAACCTCAAGCCGGACCCGGCCACCGCCAAGATCGAACTGCGCGATGTCTGCCTGAGCTATTTCACGCCGGAGGGCGAGACCGAAGCGCTGTCGCAGGTGTCGTTCGCGCTGGCGCCGGGCGAATTCGTCAGCCTGATCGGCCAGAGCGGCTGCGGCAAGAGCACGCTGCTGTCGCTGATCGCCGGCCTGCACGCGCCAACCTCGGGCACGGTGATGATCGACGGCCAGGCGGTCACCGAACCCAACCCGCGCATCGGCTACATGCTGCAGCAGGACTATCTTTTCGAGTGGCGCACCATTCTCGACAACGTCATGCTGGGCGCCGAGATCCAGGGCCGGCGCGATGCGCGCAGCGAGGCGCGGGCCGTGCACCTGCTGGAAAAGTGCGGACTGGGCGCGTTCCTGTCGCACACCCCGCGCCAGTTGTCGGGCGGCATGCGCCAGCGCGCGGCGCTGGCGCGCACGCTGGTGACCGAGCCCGACGTGATCCTGCTGGACGAACCGTTCTCGGCGCTCGATTCGCAGACCCGGCTGGCGATCTCCGACGAGGTCGTCGACATCCTGCGGCGCGAGGGCAAGACGGTGGTGCTGGTGACCCACGATATCGGCGAGGCCATCGCCATGACCGATCGCGTCATCGTGCTGTCGCGCCGGCCCGGCCGGCTCAAGAGCCAGTACCGCATCCATTATGGCGACGGCGCGCGCCCCACGCCGTTCCAGGCCCGCTCGCGGCCGGAATTCAATGCCTACTTCAAGCAGCTCTGGGACGAGCTGGACGTCCATGTGGAGGGTTGAGCCGTGAACGCACCGATTGCCAACACCGTGCCGCTGCGCGCCGTGCCCGCGCCCAGCCAGAAGTACCTGGACTACCTGCGGCGCGACCGCGCCCGCCGCCGCAACATCCGCATCGCCCAGGCGCTGCTGCTGGTGGTGTTCCTGTGCGCCTGGGAGATCCTGCCGCGCATGCACATCCTGAACCCGCTGCTGACCAGCTATCCGAGCGCGCTGTGGCCGACCTTCCTGGAGCTGTGGAACCAGGGCAACCTGGCCCACCACATCGCCACCACGCTGTCGGCCACGCTGGTCGGCTTCACGCTCAGCATGGTGATCGGCATCATCGTCGCCGCCGCGCTGTGGTGGTCGGACTTCCTGTACAAGGTGCTCGATCCCTTCCTGGTGGTGGCCAACGCCATGCCCAAGATCGCCTTCGTGCCGATCTTCTACCTGTGGCTGGGGTCGGACTACGCGGTCTACGGCATGGCCGTGGCGATCGCGGTGTTCGTGACCATCATGGTGGTGTACGCCGGCTTTCGCGCCATCGACCTGAACAAGGTCAAGCTGGCCCGCACCTTCGGCGCCAGCCGCTGGCAGGTGCTGACCAAGGTGGTGCTGCCCGGCAGCGTGCCGACCCTGATCGCCGCGGTGAAGATGAACATCGGCCTGGCGCTGGTGGGCGTCATCGTCGGCGAATTCCAGTCGGCCGACTCGGGCCTGGGCTTTCTCATCATGAACGGCAGCCAGGTCTTCAAGCTGAACATCGTCATGACCGCCATCGCCATGCTGGCGCTGATCTCCAGCGTCATGTACCTGGTGGTGTACCGCATCGAAGCCGCCGTGGCGCGGCGTTACGGATAAGGAGCCGCCATGCAGATTCCGCAATGGGTGCAGGACCGCGTCATCGCCCGCCAGGGCTGCCTGCATCCCTACGACAGCCTGCCCGGCACCCGCACCGCGGTGGTGGTGATCGACATGCAGCAGTACTTCACGCTGCCCGGCTACCAGGGCGAATGCGCGGCGGCGCGCGACATCATCGCGCCGGTCAACCGCCTGTGCGACGCGGTGCGCGCGGCCGGCGGCACGGTGGTCTGGGTGCAGACCGCCTCCGACAACGCCGACGCCTTCTGGTCGCACCACCATGGCGTGATGCTGACGCCCGAGCGCAGCGCGCGGCGCCTGGAAACCCTGCGCCGCGATGCGCCGGGTTTCGCCCTGCATCCGGACCTGCGGCCGGCCGACAGCGACCTGCGCGTCACCAAGCGCTTCTACAGCGCCATGGCCACGGGCTCGTCGGAACTGGAGCCGCTGCTGCGCGGACGCGGCGTGGACACGCTGCTGATCGCCGGCACGGTCACCAACGTCTGTTGCGAATCGACGGCGCGCGACGCCATGATGCGCGACTTCCGCACCATCATGGTGGACGACGCGCTGGCCGCGGTGACGCCGGCCGAACACGAAAACGCCCTGCATGGCTGGCTGCTGTTCTTCGGCGACGTGCTGTCGGTGGATGAAGTGGCGACGCGGCTGCGGCCGGCGCAGGCCGCGCGCAAGACGGCCTGAAGCCGGCATGGCCCCGGCCGGGCGCGGGCACGCGCCGGCCGGGGCGCTCAGCGCAGGTTGAGCCAGACCCGCCGCATGGTCGGGTCTTCCGGATCCGGATCGTTGGTGAAGCCCAGGCTGGTCATCAGCGACAGCATCGGCCGGTTGGTCGACAGCACCAGGCCGTCGATGTATTCCAGCCCCTGCTCGCGCGCCGCGTCGATCAGCGCGGTCATCAGCTGGCGGCCCAGGCCGCGCCGCTGCCAGTCGTCGCCGATCACCAGCGCGTATTCCGCGCCGCGCCCGTCAGGGTTGCGCAGGTAGTGCGCAAACCCCACCAGCACTTCGTGCGGATGGCCGCGGTTGGCCGGGTTGGGCACCTGGGTGGCGGCCACCAGCGCCAGCTCGCGGTGGTAGTCCACCTGGGTGTAGCGCGACACCATGCGCGGGGTCAGCTCGCGCATCATCGACACGAATCGCATGTAGCGCGAACGCTCCGACAGGCCGCGGATGAAGTCCTGCAGCGGCTGGCCGTCCTCGGGGCGGATGGGCCGCAGCACCCACGGGATGCCGTCGGCGAAACGGCGCACCTGCACCAGGCGCGCCGGGTACGGGTGGATCGCCATATGCGGATAGCCGGCGGTCTGCGGCGTCTCGCAACCCGGCTTCTCGGCCAGGGTCATGCGCAGGCCTCCCGCGCGCAGATGGGTCTCGCCGGCATACAGCGGATCGATGTCGAGCGTTTCGATGTCCGGCAGCTCCGACACCATCTCCGAGACCAGCACCAGCGCCTGCTGCAAGGCCTCGGCGGCCAGGTGGCCGACGCGCGGCGCCAGCACCCGGCGCCACAGCCGGCTGCGCTCGATCATCTGGCGCGCCAGGAAGCCGTTGAGCGGCGGCAGGTCGATGCCGCGATCCGATTGCGACAGCACCGCGTCCGGGCCGCCGGCACCGAAGCGGATGACCGGCCCGAACTGCGGATCGCGCCGCACCCGGATCGCCATGGGGCGCGACTCGGGCTCGGCCGCCGCCACGTCCAGCGGCATGTCGCGCAGCGGCACGTAGAACAGGGACAGCAGCGCGCGGACCTCGGACGTATTCAACTCGCGCCGGCAATCGGCCCGCACCCGCGCCAGGATCTCGCGGGCGGCGCCCAGGTCGGGCACATGGGTGGCCGGCTCGGGCGGCTGGGTCTGCAGCAGCAGTTGCTGGTTGTAATGATGCGTGGCCAGCACGCCGAAGGCGTCGGCGGCGGACTCGGGCGTGCGGAACGCCGAGGTGCCGGCGTCGTCCAGCATGCGCCGCAGCGGCCGCATGCCGGCATCGCCCATGAAGCAGGTGACCACCGGTTTCTTGGCCTTGGGCGCGATCAGCGCCAGCTCGCGCGCCACCGCCGGCATGTCGGCCAGCGCGTCGGGCGCCAGCAGCACCAGCACGCCGTCCACGCCAGTGTCGTCCAGCACCACGTCGAGAATGGCGCGGATGCGTTCCGGCGTCAGCGGCACGTAGGTGATGACCGGATTGGCGCTGGCCGCGTCCGGCTCCAGCATCGCCGCCAGCGCGCGCTGCGTGGCCGGCGCCAGGTCGGCCCGCAGCACCGCGGCGTCCGGGCCGATCAGGTCCATGGCCAGTTGGGGAGGCCCGCTGCCGTTGGAGATCAGCGCCACGCGCCGGCCCTTGGGACGGCGCGTGTAGCCCAGCACCTTGACCGCCGAAAACAGCTGCACGAAGTAGCGCACCCGCACCGCGCCGGCGCGCCGCAGGGCGGCGTCGAAGATGGCGTCGGCGCTGTCGGTGTCGGCGCGGCCGGCCTTGAGCACGATGACCGGCTTGACGCTGGCCGCGGCCCGCAGCGTGCTCATGAATTCGCGCGCCGGGCCGACGTCTTCCAGGTACAGCACGATGCTGTCGGTGCGCGGGTCGCTGGCCAGGTAGTCCAGCACCTTGGACAGGCCCACCACCGCCTCGTCGCCCAGCGACACGGCGGTGGAAAAACCGATATGCACGTCCTCGGCCCAGTCCATGACGGCCGCCATGATGGAGCGCGACTGCGCCAGCAGCGCCACGCGGCCGGCGCGCGCCAGCACCGGGTGCTGGCTCAGGTTCAGGCCCGCATGCGGGCGCTGCGCGCCGAACGAGCGCGGCCCCAGCAATTCGCAGCGGTTTTCCTCGGCCCAGGCGCGGCACAGCGCCAGCGTGCCGCGCGGGTACGGGTCGGGCAGCTCGTGCGGCAACAGGATGACCGAGCGCGGGGCCAGCGGGGACAGCCGGCGCAGGGTCTCGGGCAGCACGGCCGGCGAAACGCAAACCAGGGCCAGATCGGGCCGCTCGCCAGCGGCCAGCCCCAGAAGCGTCTCCGGCAGGTCGGGCGCGGCGCCAGGGTCGCAGGCCACCACCGTGGTTTTCGCCTTGAGCGCGGGTGGCAGCGACGTCGCCGCCGGCAGCGGCCGATCGGCGACGATCACCAGCGAACCGGGTTCGAACATCGGGGCAAGAGCGTGTCGCAGCATGGCGGGAACAGGCACTAATCTAAAATAGCGTTCATCGTAACAAGACAACCCCCACGTCCGCTTGATCCAGGCCCGGTCCGCCGCCGCTTCGTGGCGCCGCAGCCGCTATCATTGCCACCTATGACCTCCAACGCCTCCTCCCCCATCCGCACCCGCTTCGCGCCTTCGCCCACCGGCTTCCTGCATCTGGGCGGCGCCCGCACCGCGCTGTTCTCCTGGGCCTTCGCGCGCCACCACAAGGGCACCTTCGTGCTGCGCATCGAAGACACGGACGTCGAACGCTCCACGCCGGAAGCAGTGCAGGCCATCCTGGACAGCATGGACTGGCTCGGCATGCAGCCAGACGAAGGCCCGTTCTACCAGATGCAGCGCATGGACCGCTACCGTGAAGTGGTCGCGCAGATGCTGGCCGCCGGCACCGCCTACCACTGCTACAGCTCGCCCGAGGAAGTCGAGGCCATGCGCGAGGCCGCCCGCGCCCGCGGCGACAAGCCGCGCTACGACGGTACCTGGCGCCCCGAGCCCGGCAAGACCCTGCCGCCGGTGCCCGCAGGCCGCAAGCCGGTGGTGCGCTTCAAGAACCCCCAGGACGGCGCCACCGCCTGGAACGACATGGTCAAGGGCCCCATCAGCTTCGACAACACCGAGCTGGACGACCTGATCATCGCGCGCCCGGACGGCACCCCCACCTACAACTTCTGCGTGGTGGTGGACGACTGGGACATGGGCATTACCCACGTGCTGCGCGGCGATGACCACGTCAACAACACTCCGCGCCAGATCAACATCCTGCGCGCGCTGGGCGCCACCCTGCCCGAATACGGCCACGTGCCCATGATCCTCGGCCCGGACGGCGAAAAGCTGTCCAAGCGCCACGGCGCGGTCAACGTCATGGAGTACGACAACGAGGGCTACCTGCCCGAGGCCATGATCAACTACCTGGCGCGCCTGGGCTGGAGCCACGGCGACGACGAACTCTTCAGCCGCGACCAGCTGGTGGAATGGTTCGACACCCGCCACCTGTCCAAGTCGGCCTCGCAGTGGGACCCGAAGAAGCTGAACTGGGTCAACGCCCACTACATCAAGCAAATGGACAACGCCGAACTGGCCGAACGCGTGGCGCCGCGCGTCGCCCATCGCGGCGGCTATCCGGAAAAGATCGACCTGCCGGGCGTGATGGGCCTGCTCAAGGATCGCGCCGAGACCCTGGAACAGCTGGCCGACGGCGCCATGCTGTTCTGCGGCGAGTTCAAGCCGGCCGCGCCGGAGCTGGTCGAGCAGCACCTGACCGCCGCCGCCCGCGAGGCGCTGGCCGACTTCGCCCAGCGCGCCCAGGGCGCCGACTGGACCCGCGAGGCCATCTCGGCGCTGATCAAGGCCGTGCTGGCCGACCGCGGCCTGAAGATGCCGCAACTGGCGATCCCGCTGCGCGTGGCCGTCACCGGCCAGACTCAGACGCCCGCGGTGGACGCGGTGCTGGCCCTGCTCGGCAAGGACGTCGTGATCAAGCGCCTGGCCGCCATCTGATCGGACTTCCGTCCACGAAAAAGCCCCGCCCGGCCTGGCCGTTCGGGGCTTTTTTTCGCCTCACGGGCCGGTTACCGTCCCGGCGCCGCGCGGCGGCAGGCATCCCTAGGCGGCCTTGGGCCGCGCCTTCAAGGCCCAGGAGAAGAACGCGCCCAGCAGCGGCAGCAACACGGCCGAACCGCCGAACAGCACCGCCGCGCCGGCCTCGTCCACCACCGAGCCGGCCAGCGCCACGCCCGCCGCCTGCCCCATGAACAGGCAGGAGGCGAACCAGGCCACCGCCGTGCCGCGCGCCGACGGCACCATCTGGGTGGCGTTGGTCTGCAAGGTCGCGTGCAGCAGGTAGTAGCCGAAGCCCGCCAGCACGCTGGCCAGCAGGCTCCACAACCACACCGGCCCCAGCAGGTACGACAGGAAGGCCACGCCCAGCACCAGCCCGCCCGCCACCGCCAGGCCGCGTTCGCCCAGGCGCTTGAGGATGCGGCCCGCCACCACCGTATAGAGCAGCCCGCCCACCGCGTACACCGCCACCAGCGCGCCGGCCGCCGTCAGCGAGATGTCGAAGCGCTCATGCAGGTAGGACGGCGCGAACGCCAGGGCGCCGAACACCAGCAGGCCCTCGATGAACACCGTGGCCAGCACCACGCGCGCCCATGGCGTGCCCAGCACCAGCCGCGCCTGTGCCACGAAGCCCTGGCGCGGCGCGTTCGGATCGACCACGCCCAGTCCCAGCGCGCGCTGGCGCCGCACTTCCCGATGCAGCAGCGTGCCCACCACCAGGTAGCCGGCCACCAGCGCCGCGAAGGCCCAGCGCCAGCCCAGGGTATCGGCGAACAGGCCGCCGGCCAGCTGCCCGGCCGCCATGCCCAGGATGGTGCCGGTCAGAAAGCGCGCCAGCGTCGCCTGGCGACGCTCGTAAGGCACGGTGTCGCCGATCCAGGCCATCGACAGCGGCACGATGCCGGCGCCCGCCGCCCCCGACAGGGCGCGGCAGAACACCAGCACGTCCAGCGTCTCGGCCAGGAACGCGCCGGCGCTGCCCAGTGCGCAGGCGAACGTCGCCACGCTGACGACGCGGTATTTGCCGTAGCGGTCGCCGACCGGACCGAAGAACATCTGCAGCACGCCGTAGGCCACCGCGAAAGCGGTGACGGCGCGCGCGGCCTGGCCGGTGCTGGCGCCGAATTCAGCCGCCAGCTGGGGCAGCATGGGATCACAGATACGGAAGGCGCTGGCGCTGACGAAGGCGGCCAGGGCAAGCAGCGCGATGGCGCGCGCTTCGGATGACAGGGCGGGCATGGAGGGCCGGCGGCGCAATGAAGGACGAAGTCCGCACCTTACCGCAGCCGCGCCCGCTTGGCGACGCCGGCGCCCGGATTCCGTCCGCGCGACGGAACGCGGAATCGCCGGCTGCCCCAGGGATCAATACGGCAGGCGATAGCCCTGCGGCATGCGGCGCGCGGTCACGATCTGGCCGCCGCTCTTGAGCTCGCGCAGCGTCAGCTTGGCCTGCTCGACCTTCTCGACACGGTAGCGGTTGATGTAAATCGGATCGGCGGCGTCGACGATCTCGCCGTTCGATTGCGTGGTCTGCATCGTGTAGACGCCGTCCACCACGCTCCAGCAACCCGTCTCGCGCAGCGCCGGACGCGTCTTGCGGCCGATCTTCAGCTGGGTTTCATAGGCCATGCGGCCATCGGCATACAGCACCGTGAGGGCCTGGAAATCGCCGCTGACGCCTTTCGGCTTGGAATTCGAATACCAGGTGCCGACCATGGGATCGCCGCTCTTGGCGGGCACGCATGCCACCGGCTTGGGCGCCGCTTCCGGCTGGGCCTCGGTAATGGAGGCGGGTTTCCTGGCGGCGCAGCCGGCCAGGATCAGAAGGGCGCAGGCCACGCCCGCCGAACGCAAATACACACTGCTCATGAATTCCTCAACACGTCTGTCGACGCGCCGCGCCGCTCAAACCGGCACGCCCCTCGCGCAGCAAACATCACGCACTCTAAAGATGCCCAGGTGAAGAATCAACGACGATCGGCGCCGTGTGCAATTGCGCAACAGTCCTTGCCGGAAACCCCGTGTTTTAAGGGCTCAACGCGCAAAAATGCGTTGGTTTCAAGCGACACTGCGGGCGCCGCGCGCGGCCTTGGCGCGCAGCATTTCCTCCATGCGCGCGGCGGCCGGCGACAGGCTGCGGCCGGCCAGCCGCGTGATGCCCAGTTCGCGCTCGATACGCGGCCGGGCCAACGGCACGAAAACCAGACCGGGCGAATCCGGCGGCACGCCCAGCCGCGCCAGCACCGTCACGCCCACGCCGCGCTCCAGCATCGCCAGCAGCGACATCATGTTGGACACGAACACCTGGCGTTCCATCATGAAGGCGGCCTGCGGATAGTCCGCCAGTTGCCGGTGCGCCACCGTGCCCACCAGCGGCAGCCCGGCGATCTCGCGCCAGGTCACGGACTTGCGCCCCGCCAGGGGATGGCCGCGATGGCAGACCAGTCCGAAGGCATCGCGCAGCAGCGGTTCGAACGCCAGCCGCCGGTCGCGCAGCACCGGGCTGCACACCCCCAGCTCGACCTCGCCCGCCAGCACCATGCGCTCAACGCCTTCGGAATTGTCGTCGAACAGGCGCAGCGCCACCGCCGGGTAGCGCTCGCGATAGGTTGCCACCAGTTCGGGCAGCCAATGGGTCGCCACCGTCGCCACCGATGCCATGGTCAGGGTGCCGGCCTCGTTGCTGGCCAGCCCCGCCAGCGTCCCGGCCACGCGGTCGTGGTGCTCGACCAGTTCGCGCGCCAGCGGCAGGCAGTCCTGGCCGAACCGCGTCAGCGCGTTGCCATTGCCGCGCTCGAACAGCGGCTGGCCCAGGCGCTGCTCCATTTCGCGGATCGACAGCGACAGCGCCGGCTGCGAGCGGAACGCGCGCGCGGCGGCGGCGCGGAAGCTGCGCAATTCGGCCACCAGCAGGAAGTGGCGGTAGTGCGCAATGGAAAGTTCGGGCAAGGCGGGCATCGTGACACCTGATTTGATGAACTTATCAAATCATAGGAAAAATAAAGTTTTCTCATCATAGGGCGGCACTTAACATGGCCGCAATGACTACCGCGACTCTCTCCCCCGCCCGCGCCCAGGCCGTCGATCCGCTCGACTTCAGCCTCGCCGACCGGCTGCCCGCCCGCGCTGCCGGCCAGGGCCGGCTGCTGACCGCTGCCGCACCCAACGGCAGGCCCGGCCTGCTGCTCGTGCCCGGCGCCTATCACGGCGCCTGGTGCTACGCGCACTACCTGGACTATTTCGCCCGAGCCGGCCTGGCCTGCGCCGCCATCGACCTGCGCGGCCACGGCCCCTTGCCGCAACCGCCCGGCTTCCTCGACACGGGCATCGCCGACCTGGCCGCCGACGTCGTCAGCGCGCTCGACCTGCTGGACGCGCCCACCGTCGTGGTGGGCCACAGCATGGGCGCCCTGCCCGCGCTGCTGGCCGCCAGCCAACGCACCGTCGCCGGCGTGGTGCTGATGGCGCCCTCGCCGCCCGCCAACCTGCCCGGCGCGCTGGGCCTGCCGCCGGTGCCCGCTGACGCCGTGCGCGCCGCGCCCGCCGCCAGCGAGATCCGCGCCCGCTTCCTGGCCACCTCGCCGACGCGCGACGTCAGCGCCGTCACCCAACGCCTGAATCCCGAAAGCCCGCGCGTGCTCAACGACCGCTACCTGCTGCGCGTGCCCGTCGACCCCGCCGCCATCACCGCCCCCGGCCTGTGCCTGGAGGCCGGCCTGGACACCCACGACCGCCATCCGCCCGGCCAGGACCGCGCCATCGCGCGACTGTTCGGCTTTTCCCATGCCGTCCTCGCCGGACAGCCCCATTGCATGATGTACGGCGACGCATGGCAGGCCAGCGCGGACACGATCCTCGGCTGGCATCGCCAACAGTTCGGCTGACCCGCGACGCCCCTGACGCCCGATACATCCTCAACCATCGACATCCGCCAACGACCGCCAGACAGATCCACCCGGCCCGCGTCCAGCGCGCCATGAAGCACACCGCAAGCCATAGAACATGACGGCGCCAGCGCCGCCCCAGGAGACAAGCATGACCCTCACCGCCTTCGCGCCCCGCGCCTTCCTGCGCCCTGCGCTCGCCGCCGCCAGCCTGCTGCTGGCCGCCACCACGCACGCCGCCGGCTGGCCCGAGAAACCCATCACGCTGATCGTGCCCTCCGCCGCCGGCGGCGCCGCCGACCTCACCGCCCGCACCTTCGCCCAGTTCCTGGGCAAACAGACCGGCCAGACCGTCATCGTCGAGGACCGCCCCGGCGCCGGCGGCATCGTCGGCACCAATGCCGCCAAGAACGCCGCCGGCGACGGCTACACCTTCCTCTTATCCACCAACTCCACCCACGCCGCCAACCAGTTCCTCTACAAGCGCCTGCCCTACGACGCGCAAAAGGACTTCGTGCAGATCGGCATGCTCGGCACCTTCGGCACCGTGGGCATCGTCGCCCCCGACAGCCCCTATCGCACCGTGCCCGAGCTGGTCGACTACGCCAAGAAGCATCCCGGCGAAGTCTTCTTCGGCTACTACAGCTCGTCCTCGCAAGTGCCGTCCGAACTGTTCAAGCAACGCGCCGGCATCAACATCGGCGCCGCCGGCTACAAGAACATCACCCAGATCATTACCGACCTGCGCGGCAAGCAGATCGGCTTCGCCTTCGTCGACTACCTGACCGCCATGGGCCAGATCGACGGCAAGGGCCTCGCCCCTCTCGCCGTCACCGCCGCCCAGCGCCACCCCGCCTGGCCCGACGTCCCCACCATGTCGACCTACTTCCCCGACTTCATCGTCGCCGGCTGGCTCGGCATCTCCGCCCCCGCCGGCACCCCGCCCGACATCGTCGCCAGGATGAACGCCGCCACCCAGGCCGCCGTCAACGATCCCGCCACCGCCGACAAACTCCGCGCCCTCGGCCTGACCCCCGAAGCCATGGACACCGCCCGCTTCGACACCTTCGTCAAGGAAGACACCGCCCGCTGGAAGGAATGGATCAAGATCTCCGGCATCCAGCCGCAGTAACCGCCCACAGCAAATAAAGAAACGCCCTCTATATATAGAGGGCGTCGCAATATAGAGACCATCAAAAGATTGCGCCCATCGAATCAAGCGCGATGACGCAGGATTCACCAGCCCCTCCCATCACGATCGCGCCGCGCCATTGCCCCCCGAGCAACGCCTCTCTCCAGCAGCGCGCAGCGTCCGCCGCCTCGACGCAAGACACCCAAATGCCAAAAGGCGGCCGCCCGCGCGGCCGCTTTTTGGCGACCCCGCAAGATCCTCCCTACTCCCCAGATTGACGGCAAAAACGCCAAGCACACAACTCGCCCCAAAGCCCGGCCGTTAAGTCTCATCAAAAGCGGGAGCCGGGGCAGGCGGGGGATGGCGGGGCGTGTAGATGCGCCCGGCGGAAACCGTAGGGAGCCGAAGGCGGACGAGGTTGAGCCCGGGGCAGTCCGGAGCGAACGCTCCGGACCGCAATCGTAGCCCCGCCATCCCCCGCCTGCCCCGGCTCCCGCGACTAAAGAACCCAACCCGCCACAAGAGCCCACATAGAAGCCCCCCCTACAAAGGCAACTTCAACTCATGCTTGATCTCCCGCAACGCCACAATCGTCCGCGTCTGCCGAATCCCAGGCATATTGAACAAGAACCGATGCAAGAACCGGTCATAAGCCTCCGGACTCTCCACAAGAATCTTGAGCAGAAAATCCGAATCCCCCGTCACCGCATAGCACTCGAGAATCTCCGGCGCATCCCGCACCGACCGCTCGAAGTTCTCCACCGTGTTCGCCGAATGCCGCTCCAGGCTGATCTGCGCGAACATACAGCCCAGCCCCACCTTGCTGCGATCGACCTGCGCGCTGTAGCCCTGGATCACGCCGCTGGCCTCCAGCGCCTTCACCCGCCGCCACACCGGCGCCGCCGATAGCCCCACCTTTTCTGAAAGCTGCTGCGCCGAGGCCCGGCCATCCTCCTGCAGGGCCTTGAGGATGCCGATATCGGTCTTGTCCATTGCTTTGTCTCCTGTTTGGGTCGAAATTCCGCGAACACGAAATATTCATTGCGAATTATAGGGATAGCACGATCCGAAAACGCAATAAACCCGATGCCTCGCGAACCTATCATGGTGCCGACTACAGGAGCATTCATGATGGACGGCACCCCCGCCCCCGAGCCCACGCTGGACCTCGACTACCAGCTCGCCGACAACCTCACCCGTGAGACCGGCCGCATCTTCCTGACCGGCACCCAGGCCCTGGTGCGCATCATGCTGACCCAGCGCCGCATCGACCGCGAGCGCGGCCTGAACACCGCGGGCTTCGTCTCCGGCTATCGTGGCTCGCCCCTGGGCGGCGTCGACATGGCGATGTGGAAGGCGCAGAAGGCGCTGGACGCCAACCAGATCTCGTTCCTGCCCGGCATCAACGAAGACATGGCCGCCACCGCCGTCATGGGCACCCAGCAGGCCGGCGTGCGCGCCGACCGCAATGTCGATGGCGTCTTCGCCATGTGGTACGGCAAGGGCCCCGGCGTGGATCGCGCCGGCGACGCCCTGCACCACGGCAACGCCGCCGGCGCCTCGCGTCACGGCGGCGTGCTGGTGGTGGTGGGCGACGACCACACCGCCGTCTCCTCCTCGATCCCGCACGCCAGCGAAGCCTCGCTGATCGGCTGGCAGATGCCCATCGTGCACCCGGCCTCGATCGACGAATACGAGACCTTCGCGCTGTGGGGCTGGGCCCTGTCGCGCCATTCCGGCGCCTGGGTCGCCTTCAAGGCCGTGTCCGAGACCATCGAAAGCGGTCACTCGTTCACCCCCGCGCCGGTGCGCCACTACGACATGCCGGCCGATCCCGACCTGCCGCCGGAAGCGCTGGAATACTCCGCCCGCGACTTCCTGTCGCTGGCGGTTGAAACCCGCATGAACCTGCGCATGAAGGCGGTCGCCGCCTTCGCCCGCCGCCACAGCATCGACCGCCTCACCTGTCCGGCGCCCAAGGCCACCGTCGGCATCGTCACCGTCGGCAAGGCCCACCTGGACGCCATGGAAGCGCTGGCGCGCCTGGGCGTGGACACCGTCACCGCCAACGCGCCGGTGCGCATCTACAAGCCGGGCCTGACCTGGCCGCTGGACGCCGAGCGCATGCTCGAGTTCGCGCGCGGCCTCTCGCACATCCTCGTGATCGAGGAAAAAGGCGCCGTGGTCGAGACCCAGCTCAAGGACCTGCTGTTCAACCTGCCCGAGCGCGCCACCGTGGTCGGCAAGAAGGGTTTCGACGGCGAGACGCTGGTGCCCTCCGCCGGCCAGTTGCGCCCGTCGCTGCTGGCGCGGCCGCTGGCCCAATGGCTGTCGCGCAGCGCCGGCCTGCAGCCCGGCGTCGACCTGGCCACCTTCGACTGCCAGGACATGCTGTCCAACGACGCCGACGGCATGCGCCGCCGTCCCTACTTCTGTTCCGGCTGTCCGCACAGCACCTCGACCAAGGTGCCGGAAGGCAGCCAGGCGCTGTCGGGCGTGGGCTGCCACTACATGGCCGCCTGGATGGACCGCGACACCGGCGGCCTGACCCAGATGGGCGGCGAAGGGGTCGACTGGATCGGCCTGTCGCGCTACACCAGGATGCCGCACATCTTCCAGAACATGGGGGAAGGCACCTACTACCACTCCGGCTACCTGGCGATCCGCCAGGCCGTGGCCGCCAAGGCCAACATCACCTACAAGATCCTGTTCAACGACGCCGTCGCCATGACCGGCGGCCAGCCGGTGGATGGCCCGATCTCGGTGCCGCAGATCTGCCAGCAGCTGCGCGGCGAGAACGTCGCCCGCATCGTCGTCACCAGCGATGAGCCCGAGAAATACCGGGGCGTGGACCTGGGCGCCGGCATCAAGGTGCATCACCGCCGCGAGCTCGACGCCCTGCAGCGCGAGCTGCGCGAGATCCCCGGCGTCACCGTGCTGATCCACGATCAGACCTGCGCCGCTGAAAAGCGCCGCCGCAGGAAGAAGAACCAGTTCCCCGATCCGGCCCGCCGCATGCTGATCAACAGCGCCGTGTGCGAAGGCTGCGGCGACTGCGGCGTGAAATCGAACTGCCTGTCGGTGGTGCCGCTGGAAACGCCCTACGGCCGCAAGCGCGCCATCGACCAGTCCAGCTGCAACAAGGACTACTCCTGCGCCGAAGGCTTCTGCCCCAGCTTCGTCTCCGTCATGGGCGGCAAGCCCAGAAAGAGCGCCGCGCCCAAGGCCGACCAGGAACGCCTGCAACGCCTGATCCAGCAACTGCCGCTGCCGCAACCGCCGGCGCTGGAGCGTCCCTACCGCCTGCTGGTGGCGGGCATGGGCGGCACCGGCGTCATCACCATCGGCGCCATCGTCTCGATGGCCGCGCACCTGGAAGGCCTGTCGGCCGCGGTGCTGGACCTGACCGGCCTGGCGCAGAAGGGCGGCACGGTCGTCAGCCACATCCGCCTGGCGCCCGCGGGCGCGGCCGCCGGCCCGGTGCGCCTGGACTGGCAGCAGGCCGACGCCGCCATCCTGTGCGATCCGGTCGCCGCCGTGGCGCCCGACTCGCTCGGCGCGCTGCGCCGCGGCCACACCCAGGTCACCGTCAACACCTATGTCGCGCCGGTGTCCGATTTCACCCGCAACCCGGACGCCGCCATGCGGCCGGAAGCGCTGCTGGCCAAGATCCGCCACGCCGCCGGCGACGACCACACCGCCGCCATCGACGCGCACGAGGCCGCGCTGGCGCTGTTCGGCGACAGCATCCTGTCGAACATGTTCATGCTGGGCTACGCCTGGCAGCGCGGCGGCGTGCCGCTGTCGCAGGCCGCCATCAACCGCGCCATCGAACTGAATGGCGTCGCCGTGGCCGCCAACCGCGCGGCCTTCGACAGCGGCCGCCTGGCCGCGCACCAACCCGACGCGCTGGACGGCGCGCTGCGCCCGCGCGCCCAGGTGGTGCAACTGCATGTGCCGGAAACGTTCGAGCGCGCCGTGGCGCGCCGCGTCGAGGACCTGACCGCTTACCAGGACGCCGCCTACGCGCAGGCCTATCGCGACGTGGTCGAGCGCGTCGCCGCGCGCGAACGCGAGCTGGCGCCCGACGCCAGGACGCCGCGCCTGGCCATGGCGGTGGCGCGCGGCCTGTTCAAGCTGATGGCCTACAAGGACGAATACGAAGTCGCCCGCCTCTATACCGGCGAAGCCTTCCAGGCCCAGCTCAAGGGCCAGTTCGAGGGCGACTACAGCCTGCGCTTCCACATGGCGCCGCCGATCTTCGCGCGCAAGGACCCGCGCACCGGCGTGCCGCGCAAGATGACGCTGGGCCCGCGCACCATGACCGCGCTCAAGCTGCTGACCCGTTTCAAGCGCCTGCGCGGCACCTGGTTCGATCCGTTCGGCCACACGGCCGAGCGCAAGATGGAGCGGGCCCTGGTGGTCGAATACCGCCAGACCATAGACCAGTTGCTCGCAGGGTTGAATCGCGACAACCTGGCGCAAGCGGCTACAATCGCCGCCCTTGCAGAAACCATCCGCGGCTTCGGCCACGTGAAGGCTGCGAACGTCGAGAAGTACAGGACGGAGCTGGCCCGCTTGATGCAAAGCTATACGGCGCCTGCCCCGCGCGATGTACCCCTGCGGAAAACCGCATAAACACTCGCGCTGAGCGGCATTCTCCTGGGCGCGCCTTGCTAGGCGCGCCCAGTGCATTTAGTAACAATGTTTTGGGAACCTGATCCTATCTTCTTCTTGTAGCTGTCGTACTCGATCACTAGAATTAGTGTCCAACGAGGGGTGCTACACTATATGTTGTGGTCGCCTAACCGCTGATACTCGTCGGCCACGCCATGCGGATTCGTCCGTCCAAGCGTTGCGACCCCCTCAATAAGATCCAAATTTCGTACCTGACATGACGTCGTCATGTCGCTATCTACGCGCTTTTCGCACAGGAGCTTCCATGCAGACTACGATCGCCTCTGTGACCCGGCCCTCGGCCGTGCCGCCCTCTCAAACCGATTCCCCGGCCGACGCCAACGGCGGGCAATGGGCCAGCTACAACATCATCCGCCGCAATGGCTCGGTGGTCGGGTTCGAACCCGGCAAGATAGCCATCGCCATGACCAAGGCCTTCCTGGCCGTGAACGGCGGCCAGGGCGCGGCCTCGGCCCGCGTGCGCGAGCTGGTTGAACAGCTGACGACCCAGGCCGTCAACGCGCTGGTGCGCAACCGCCCGGGCGGCGGCACCTTCCATATCGAAGACGTGCAGGACCAGGTCGAACTGGCCCTGATGCGCTCGGGCCAGCATGACGTCGCCCGCGCCTATGTGCTCTATCGCGAAAAGCGCACGCAGGAACGCGCCGCCGCCGCGGCCGCCGAAGGCCAGCAGAAGGCCGACACGACGCCGCAGGAAAACGTGCTGCACGTCACGGACGCGGGTGTCCGCCGTCCGCTGGACATCGCCGAACTGCGCGCCACCATCGTCGCCGCCGGTGAAGGCCTGGCCGAATTCATCGACTCCGAAGCCATCCTGAAGGAAACGGTCAAGAACCTGTACGACGGCATCCCCGTCGATGAAGTGTTCAAGTCCGCCATCCTGTCGGCGCGCGCGCTGGTCGAGAAGGACCCGGCCTACAGCCAGGTCACCGCCCGCCTGCTGCTGCACACGATCCGCAAGGAAGTGCTGGGCGAGGAAGTCTCGCAGGACGGCATGGCCGCCCGCTACGCCGAGTACTTCCCCACCTTCATCGCCCGCGGCATCGAAGGCGGCCTGCTGTCGCCCGACCTGGCCAGCTATGACCTGACCAAGCTGGGCAAGGCCCTGAACGCCAAGCGCGACCTGCAGTTCGGCTACCTCGGCCTGCAGACCCTGTACGACCGCTACTTCCTGCACATCCGCGGCACCCGCATCGAACTGCCGCAGGTGTTCTTCATGCGCGTGGCCATGGGCCTGGCGCTGCGCGAGACCGACCGCGAAGCCCGCGCCATCGAGTTCTACGAAATCCTGTCGTCGTTCGACTTCATGAGCTCGACCCCGACGCTGTTCAACTCGGGCACCCTGCACTCGCAACTGTCGTCGTGCTACCTGACCACCGTCTCCGACGACCTGGAAGGCATCTACGACGCCATCAAGGAAAACGCGCTGCTGGCCAAGTACGCCGGCGGCCTGGGCAACGACTGGACCCCGGTGCGCGCGCTGCGCAGCCACATCAAGGGCACCAACGGCGAAAGCCAGGGCGTGGTCCCGTTCCTGAAGGTCGTCAACGACACCGCCGTGGCGGTGAACCAGGGCGGCAAGCGCAAGGGCGCGGTCTGCACCTACCTGGAATCGTGGCACCTGGACATCGAGGAATTCCTCGAACTGCGCAAGAACACCGGCGACGAGCGCCGTCGCACCCACGACATGAACACGGCGAACTGGATTCCCGACCTGTTCATGAAGCGCGTCATGGAAGGCGGCGAATGGACCCTGTTCTCGCCGTCCGACTGCCCCGACCTGCACGACAAGTACGGCAAGGCCTTCGAAGAAGCCTACGTCGGCTATGAAGCGCGCGTCGCCAGCGGCGACCTGAAGCTATTCAAGAAGATGCCGGCGCTGACCCTGTGGCGCAAGATGCTGTCGATGCTGTTCGAAACCGGCCACCCGTGGATCACGTTCAAGGATCCGTGCAACATCCGTTCGCCGCAGCAGCACGTCGGTGTGGTCCACAGCTCGAACCTGTGCACCGAGATCACGCTGAACACCAACGAATCGGAAATCGCGGTTTGCAACCTGGGTTCGGTGAACCTGGTCGCGCACATGAAGCCGGCCGCCGGCGGCGGTTTCGAACTCGACCACGAGAAGATCAAGCGCACCGTCAGCATCGCCATGCGCATGCTCGACAACGTCATCGACATCAACTATTACGCCGTCGACAAGGCCCGCAACTCCAACGCGCGCCATCGTCCGGTGGGCATGGGCATCATGGGTTTCCAGGACTGCCTGCAGATGATGCGCGTGCCGTACGCATCGCAAGCCGCCGTCGAATTCGCCGATCGTTCGATGGAAGCGGTGTGCTATCACGCCTACTGGGCCTCGAGCCTGCTGGCCGAAGAACGTGGCCGCTATCAATCGTACGAAGGCTCGCTGTGGTCGCGTGGCATCCTGCCGCAAGACACGTTGAAGATGCTGCGTGACGAACGCGGTGGTCATGTCGAGGTCGATGAATCGAGCACGCTCGATTGGGATGCGTTGCGCGCGCGCATCAAACAACATGGCATGCGCAACTCCAATTGCATCGCAATCGCCCCAACCGCGACTATTTCCAATATCATTGGTGTATCTGCGTGCATCGAACCCACTTTCCAGAACTTGTACGTCAAATCGAATCTCTCCGGCGAGTTCACGGTCGTTAACGATTACCTCGTGCGTGACCTGAAGAAACTCGGTCTCTGGGACGAAGTCATGGTCGCCGACCTCAAGTACTTCGACGGCAGCCTGTCCCGCATCGATCGCGTACCTTCCGAACTCCGCGAACTCTACGCCACCGCGTTCGAAGTCGAACCGAGCTGGCTGGTGGAATGCGCCTCGCGTCGCCAGAAGTGGATCGACCAAGCCCAGTCGCTGAACATCTACATGGCCGGCGCCTCCGGCAAGAAGCTGGACGACACCTACAAGCTGGCCTGGAAGCGTGGCCTGAAGACGACCTATTACCTGCGTACCCTTGGCGCCACCAGCGCCGAGAAGTCGACGGGACGCGGCGGCGAACTGAACGCCGTCAGCGCCGGTGGCCAGTCCACCGCGGCCCCCGTGTCCGCTGCACCTGTTTTGCCGGAACCCGAAGTTCTCGGGGCGGTTTGCACCATGCGGCCGGGCGACCCCGGCTTCGAAGAGTGCGAAGCCTGCCAATAACCGCCTCCGGAGAATGAATCATGATTAATTGGGAAGACGACACCCTCGCCACGCAACCTGCACAAGCCCCCGCGCCCGCGGCGGGCGGGCAGGCTGTGCCCGAAGTCCGGGCGGCGACCGGCGTGTTCGGTGACACCGCCATGCCGACCCCAGCCGCGCCGCAGCATGCGGCCGGTCTGGCGGCCAGCGGCAGCGCCACCTCGCAACGCGTGAAGGTTGCCGACAAGCGCATCATCAACGGCCAGACCGACGTCAACCAGCTGGTGCCGTTCAAGTACAAGTGGGCATGGGAGAAATACCTGGCCACGTGCGCGAACCACTGGATGCCGCAAGAAATCAACATGTCGCGCGACATCGCCCTCTGGAAGAACCCGAACGGGCTCACCGAGGACGAGCGCCGCATCGTCAAGCGCAACCTGGGTTTCTTCGTCACGGCCGACTCGCTGGCCGCGAACAACATCGTGCTGGGCACCTACCGCCACATCACGGCGCCCGAATGCCGCCAGTTCCTGCTGCGCCAGGCGTTCGAGGAAGCCATCCACACGCACGCCTATCAATACATCGTCGAAAGCCTGGACCTGGACGAAGCGGAGATCTTCAACGCTTACAACGAAGTGCCGTCCATCCGCGCCAAGGACGAGTTCCTGATTCCGTTCATCGACGCGATCGCGGACCCCAACTTCAAGACGGGCACGCCCGAAGCCGACCAGACGCTGCTGAAGTCGCTGATCGTCTTCGCTTGCCTGATGGAAGGCCTGTTCTTCTACGTTGGCTTCACGCAGATCCTGGCGCTGGGTCGCCAGAACAAGATGACCGGCGCCGCCGAGCAGTACATGTACATCCTGCGCGATGAATCCATGCACTGCAATTTCGGCATCGACCTGATCAACACCGTCAAACTGGAAAATCCGCATCTGTGGACGCCGGAATTCCGCGAAGAAATTCGAGAACTCTTCCGCAAAGCGGTCGAACTCGAATACGCTTACGCCGAAGACACGATGCCGCGTGGCGTGTTGGGCTTGAACGCTCCCATGTTCAAATCCTACCTGCGCTTCATCGCCAACCGTCGTTGCCAGCAAATCGGTATCGAACCGCTGTACCCGCAGGAAGAGAATCCCTTCCCGTGGATGGCGGAAATGATCGATCTTAAGAAGGAACGCAACTTTTTTGAAACTCGCGTGATCGAATACCAAACCGGTGGCACGCTGAGCTGGGAGTAACGCAGTTCGCCTTCGGGCCCGGCGCGGGCACGCTCTTGCAAGAGCGTTGCGTTCGCGCCAGGCCTTGAGGGTGATCTCCCAGGTCAGGGTGTTTTCGAACACGTAGAACAAGCGGTAGGCGGTCTGTGATCAGACTGCCCACCGGCGCCATTTGAAATGGCTCGCGCCAAAGGAGCGGGGGCCATATCAAATGGCTGTGCCGAATTCATTAGCGCAAACCGTAGTAGCTGTTGCTCGCACAGAACAGCGGCATGCGCCGATGAATAGCCCGGGCACGGTTCGCCTTGTTGGCGGATCGGGGCACGGGTTTAAGTTCTGGGACCCCTGAACCTAAGGAGCATGACCATGGCAACAGCCAAGAAAGCCGTAAAGAAAGCGGTGAAGAAGCCCGCCGCCAAGAAGGCAGTAGCGAAGAAGGCCGCCCCGGCCAAGAAAGCTGCCGTCAAGAAGGTAGCTGTCAAGAAGGTCGCCGCCAAGAAGCCGGCGGTGAAGAAGGTTGCCGCCAAGAAGCCGGCCGCCAAGAAGGTCGCGAAGAAAGCGGTAGCCAAGAAGGCCGTCGCCAAGAAAGTCGCGGCCAAGAAGCCGGTAGCCAAGAAGGCAGCGGCCAAGAAGGTCGTCGCCAAGAAAGCGGTTGCCAAGAAGGCCGTCGCCAAGAAAGCGGTAGCCAAGAAGGTCGCCGCCAAGAAGGCGGTTGCCAAGAAGGCCGTCGCCAAGAAGGCGGTTGCCAAGAAGGCCCCGGCCAAGAAGGCGGTTGCCAAGAAGGTCGTAGCCAAGAAGGCCCCGGCCGCCAAGAAGCCCGCTGCCAAGCCGGCTGCCAAGCCCGCCGCTGCCAAGAAGCCCGCTGCGAAGAAAGCCGCTCCGAAGAAGCCCGCCACGCCGCCGTCCACGGCCGCTGCCCCGGGCGCGAAGACCGCGCTGAACCCCGCCGCGTCGTGGCCGTTCCCGACGGGTGGCCGTCCGTAATCGGACCGGTCATAACGGTAGCAGTACCTCAAACCGCCTGGCCCTGGCCAGGCGGT
Source organism: Achromobacter ruhlandii (assembly GCF_902859695.1). Taxonomy (GTDB): domain Bacteria; phylum Pseudomonadota; class Gammaproteobacteria; order Burkholderiales; family Burkholderiaceae_B; genus Achromobacter; species Achromobacter ruhlandii. The sequence continues at coordinate 36,858 of NZ_CADIJL010000011.1, read as the reverse complement.
TTTTATTCGGGCGCCAGCCGCGTCAATCTCATTTCGCCGCGGCCATCCGGACAGCGCCGTTGACGCCTTGGCGTGAGACAATAAATGTTGTCTTCATTAGGTAGATCGCGTCCATGCTCGGTGAAATCCTCCGCTTCCTGCTCGAAATCGCGTTCACGCTGTTCGGCGCCGCCCTGATCGCCCGCGCCTGGATGCACGCGATCCGGTTGCATCCGTTCAATCCGCTGGCGCGCGTCATCTACCAGGCCACCAACTGGCTGGTGCTGCCGCTGCGCAAGATCATTCCGGCGGGCAACAAGATCGACTGGACCAGCCTGGTGGCCACCTGGCTGGCCGCGCTGGTGTACCTGGTGCTGATCTGGCTGGTCGCCATCGGCGCCCTGATCCCCGCCGTGCTGCTGCCCTCGGCCATGCTGTCGGCGCTGCTGATGGCGCTCAAGTGGGCGCTGAACCTGGTGGTGTGGCTGACGCTGATCCAGGCGGTGCTGTCGTGGGTCAATCCGATGGCGCCGATGATGCCGCTGCTGCAGGCGCTGACCGCGCCCATGCTCGATCCCATCCGCCGGCTGCTGCCGCGCACCTCGATCGACTTCTCGCCGCTGGTGCTGCTGATCGTGGCCCAGGTGCTGTTGATGGTCCTTGCCCGCCTGAGCTACGGCCTGATGGGCGTCTGAAAACGACGACGGCCCGGCAAGCCTTGCCCGGGCCGTTTCCATGGCGCGGCGGTCGCGGCGCGCGCCTGCCCCATCCCTTACGCCGGAATCGCGGCGTAGATGTCGAGCAGCTTCTTGCGATCGATCTTGTGGTTGTTCGACATCGGCAGCGCCGCGCACGAAACCAGCTCGGACGGCACCATGTAGGGCGGCAGGCGCTGGCCCAGCCGCTCCTTCCATCCCGATAGCGCATCGAGCTCAAGCAGGCTGGCATCCGCCTGCGCCAGTCCGGCGACAAAGCCGATCAGGCGCACCGCCGTGCCATCCGGCCGGCGCAGCACCGCGCAGGCGCCGCCCTCCACGCCCGGCAACCCGTGCAGGGCCTCGTCAATCTCGGCCAGTTCGATGCGATAACCGTTCAGCTTGATCTGGTCGTCCATGCGACCGCGGCAGAACAGCAGCCCGTCCGCGCCCAGTTCACCCAGGTCGCCGGTGCGAAAACCGCGGCGGCCATCCTCGGTCACGAACAGCTTGGCCTCGTTCAGATCCGGGCGGTTCAGGTAGCCCCGCATGACGTGATCGCCGATGATGCAGATCTCGCCCTCCTGGATGCGCAGCTCGCAATCGGGCTTGGCGTGGCCGACCGGCAGCGGATCATGCGCCGCCAGCACCGCATCGGTGATGGCGATCCAGGTGGTGGCGACGGTGGCCTCGGTCGGGCCATAGGTGTTCAGGATCACCGCGTCCGGGAAACGCTGGCGCAGCTTTTTCGCCAACGCCGCCGGCAGGGGCTCGCCGCAGAACAGGAAGGTGCGCAGCGTCGGCAGCGTGGCCGGCGAGAAATCGCGGTTGGCCAGCTGCTGGTGCGCGAACGACGGCGTCGACACCCACACGGTTACGCCGTGCCGCGCCAGCCGGCTCATCCAGGTCGCGGCCGCGCCGATCTGCTCGCGCGAGTTCAGCACGCAGGTGCCGCCGGCGGCCAGCGTGGCGAACACCTCGTACATCGACAGGTCGAAGCTGAAAGGCGCCTGGTTCATGAACACCGGCGCATCGCCCAGGCCGAAGCTGCCCAGCATCCAGTCGCCCAGCAGGCCGACGCTTTCGCGGCCAATCTGCACGCCCTTGGGATCGCCGGTGCTGCCGGAGGTGAACATGACGTAAGCCAGGCCGCGCTCGGCCAGTTCGGCGCCCTCGCCCGGCTCGAAGCCCCGGGCCGCGGCGTCGTAGACGGCGGCGGCGCGCACGATCTCGACGATGCGGCGCAGGCGTTCCGGCGGGTAGATGGTGTCGACGGGCACGAACGGCGCGCCGATCAGCAGCGCGCCGACCATGGCGACGAAGAACGAGGCCTCTTTATGGCCATAGATGGCCACCGGCACGTCCGGCGCCGCGCCGTGCGCACGCGCCTCGTCGGCCCACGCCATGGCCTCGTCGCGCAGTTGCGCCCAGGTCAGGCTGCGGTCGGCGCCGACCACCGCGAGCGCGTCGGGCGCGCGCGCGGAATCAACGAACTGGAAAGTCTTCAGGTCGAAACGCATGCCGAAACTCCGGGCATCAGATGGGGCTGCGACCGCTGAACACGTAGAGCGCCAGGGCAGCCAGGATCAGGGTGAGCACGCGTCCGAGGAAACGCATGACGGGCCGCGCCAGCGTGGCCTGCAGCGCCGGCCGGGTGCGCGCCGCGTTGATCAGCAGGTTATGGCCCACCGAGTACGCGCCGAACATCAGGCCGCTGACGATGTAGTGCAACGACAGCCCGTTCCACACGCCCATCGCCAGCAGCGTGGCGAAGATGCCGATGTTCTGCGCCGCCATCCGGTGACGCGCGAAGAACGCGGTCTTGCTCAGCGCCTTGTAGATCGGCATGAACACCACGTCGCGCAGCCATTCGGACAGGCTGATGTGCCAACGGCGCCAGAAGTCCTGCGGATTGAGCGTCGCCAGCGGGTTGCGGAAGTTGATCGGCAAGGTGAAGCCGAACAACATGCCGATGCCGATGGCCATGGTGGAATAGCCGGCGAAATCGAAGAACAGGTAGGCGCTGTAGAGCGAGGCGTTCAGCGCCACGCCGGTGAACGAGTAGTCGTGCGCGTCCAGGGTCGACAGGCCGTAGCGCCAGATCAGTTCGGCCAGGCCGAACTTCTGGATCACGCCCAGCATGATCAGTTCCAGGCCGGTCAGCCAGGTGTTCAGGTTGACGCCTTCGTAGCCGCGCTTGAGGTCGGCCTGGAAACTGCGCCAGCGGTACATCGGGCCGGCCAGCAGCGTCAGCGGGAAGAACAGGTAGATGAAGTAGTCCAGCGGCGACACGCGCTCGTTGCGCGGCGCGAACAGCAGCACGTCGATGGCGCGGAAGGTGGCGAACGACAGGCCCAGCATCGCGCCCAGGTGCGAGACGCCGGTCTTGACCAGCAGCAGCGGCGTCATGGTGATGACCACGGCCAGCCAGGTCGGGATGTAGTTGCGGCGCATGGCCCACAGCGCGCTGCCCGAGATGGCCAGCAACGCGATGGGCTGGTAGGGACGCGCCCAGAACACCGCCATCCACACGCCCAGGCAGATCACGCCGATGATGTGGCGATAGCCGATGCGCAGCGGCATGCCGAAAGAACGGTATGCCAACAGCCCCAGGCCGCCGAACAGGGCGCCGCCGAAAAAGCTCAAACTTGCGAACAATTCCATGCTGCGGTCAGAACTGTTGATATTGGAATTCGACCTTGATAGGTCCGCCGCTACCCGTGGTGGGCTGCGCCTGCAGCACGAACACCAGGATCACCCCGATATACAGGCAAAGATGCCAGAAGAAGCGGCGTCCCCAGGCCTTGGCCGACTTGCGCGCGTCCGGGGCCTGGCCGGCGTCGTCCTGCGCCGCATCGTCTTTCTGAAAGAGTTTCATCGGGAAAAATACTCCGCAATGCCTTGGTCCGCCATCGCCCAACCGAGCTCGGCCAGATGCATGTCGTCACGCACCATGCCCGGTTCGAAGGGAATGCTGTACATGTCCAGGCACCCCATCTGGTAGCGCTGGCACATACCGGTAATGGCGGCCACCACCGGATCGAAGCGCTCGACATCCAGGATGAGCTTGGGATTGAACGGCTGGATCACGAAGTAGGCCTTGACCTTGCGCCGTTGCAGCAAGGCCATGACACGCGACAGGTCGCCCAGCTCGGTGCGGGTGAGCGGGTCGACGTCGGCGAACTCGTTGCGCGCCGGCGAGTACAGCGGGGCCAGGTACTGCTTGTAGTAGTCGTCGCGCACGTCATAGGGGTTGTTGCCCCCCAGTTGGTGCTCGACTTCGCGCGCCTCGTGCGTCAGGCGCGACCACTGGCCAGCGTTGAGCTTCGCCGACGACGGCCACGTCACGAAACGATGCGCGGGCACCGACAGCTTGCTGCGCGGACGATCGGGCGCGGGTTCCTTGCGCGCGTTCCACCACAGCGACAGCTTGTCCTTGAGCTCGGCGACCTGGCCATTGGCGATCAGCCAGAGCAGCCCCCAGTTGGCGTTGTCGCTGATCCAGTTCTGCATCTGTTCGCGCGTGTTGGGTTTGTCCCAGAGGCGATCCCAGACAGGTCCGGTGACGTGTTCGGCGAACGCACTGCGCGGCAGTTGGCCGCCCGAGGCGAACCAGGCCGGCGACACCATGATCACCAGGCGTGTGTTGGGGGTCAGGGAATCCGCGACCGATTCCAGCACGCTGACGATGCCGTACGACTGGAACATCGCGTGGCCGTAGGCCAGCGTCGGCACTTTCAGTTCTTCGGGGAAGAAGCGATAGGGCACGAAGCGCAGGTCGTGGCTGGACAACTCGGAAGAGCCCAACACCACCAGGGTGCCGTCGCTGAGCGCATTGCCCAGGCGGGTCAGGTTGACGTGCTGAGTCCCCCAGTCCGGCCCCAGGTTCGGCAGATAGTTGCTGCTGGACGCCGCCACGGTCGAAACCGGGCTGACGACGCGCGACAGCACATCATCGGCGCCACAGTACGCCCCATACGCCACCGCCACCGCCGTGGTGGCGGCCGCGACGTGGGACAGCAGGCGGGAATTACGAAAGATTGGCAGCGACATAGCCGGCGAGCGTGCGTACCGACTGCAGATGCTCGGCGATCTCGGGAGCCGGGATGCTGCAGCCGTACTCAGCCTCGACCGCCAGCGTGATGTCCACCGCGGCGAGCGAATCGACCAGGCCGGTGGCAATCAGTTGGGTATCGGGAGTGACTTTCTTCATGACGATCGACTCGACGATCGCGCCGATCTTGGTGTGGAGTTCTTGCTCGGTATGCATAGCTAGTACGGCGTTACATTGCCTCGTCGGCAAAATCATCCCCGCCCCGAGTTTCTGGACGGCGAGTATATAGAAAACAGCTGAAAGTCGACTGACAATTCCAGTCTTCCAGAGCGAGGCGCCGATGCAGTTGGTTACATCAATTTCGCGCGGCGACTTCGTTCACGGGTGCAATCATGGCACTACGAACGTCGAATCGCCATGAAACTTACAGACCAAATCGCTATAAATAGCTGGTAAAGGTAACGCCTGCGGGTAAATCCCGGGTGCCGCGTTGCGGCGGAACGACAGATTCCGGGCGGCGGAGGCCCGTCTCCCCCGCCCTGTGTGATGCCGGCTCGCCCGCCGCTGGCGCGCCGCCGGACGAAAAAAAGCCCGCTCGCGCGGGCTTTTCGCTGGCTGGAGCAGTCAGCGGATTACATCGGCGTGACGCGGGTCGGGCCGGAGCCGCTGATGACCTGCACGCGCTGGCCGACGCTGATCGGCACATCGGCTTCCTGCGCCACGACGCGGGTTTCGCCGTTGTCCAGGCGCACCGTGATTTCGTAGCCGGAATTCTTGCCCACCTGGTTTTCCACGGCGTTGCCCGCCAGGGCGCCCAGGATGGCGCCGCCCACGGTGGCAATGGTGCGGCCCGTGCCGCCGCCGACGGCGTTGCCGGCCACGCCGCCCAGCGCGCCACCCGCCAGCATGCCGACGCCGCTGGACCTGTCGTTCTGGATGACGATGGGACGCACCCCCGTCACGGTGCCCGTGCGAACGATCTGCTCGCGCTGGGCTTGATCATAGCTATACACACCGCTGGACGCGCTGCGATTGGCGCAACCGCCCAGGACAGCCATCGAGGTCACGATGGCAGCCACGGCCACCCACCGACCGGTACGCGGCGTCAACAAGGAAAAGGTTTTGCTTTGGTTCATTTGGACTCCTCGATCGGGCACAGCCGACGATCTGATCATACTCCGCCCAACGGGGACGGTAGCCTAACGTGCAACACACTGAAACGCACCGCCACGGGCGGAAAACCCGTTTGCGAAACGGCTGCGGCGGTGTGCCGCCGCGGCCTGTTTTTTCCGGCTGTTTGACCGTGTCGACGCGCCCGGGTTCCCCGCGAGGCCAGCCCGCCAATCCGGAGCGGGATCAGGCCGGCAGATGGATGCCGTAGGTGGCGTGCAGCACGGCGTCGATCTCGGCGCGCGACGGGGCGTGGTTCTGCGGGCCGCGCGAGGCGATCTTGATGGCGCCCATGACGTTGCCCAGGCGGCAGCTGTCTTCCCAGTTCCAGCCGCTGGTCAGGCCGTACAGCAGGCCGCCGCGCTGGGCATCGCCGCAACCGGTGGGATCGACCACCTGCGTGGCGCGCACCGGTTCGATCTGGATGCTCTTGCCTTCGGTCAGCAGCGTGGCGCCTTCGGCGCCGCGGGTGACGACCACGGCCCGCAGTCCGGTGGCGATGTCCGCCATGCTGCGGCCCGTGCGCTGCTCGACCACCCCGGCTTCGTAGTCGTTGACCGTCAGGGCCTGCGCCAGGCCGAGCATGCGTTCAAGGTCGGCGCCGTCGAACAGCGGCATGGCCTGGCCCAGGTCGAAGATGAAGGGGATGCCACTGCGGTGCAGGCGTTCGGCGTGGGCGAACATGCCTTCCTTGGCGTCCGGAGCGACGATGCCCCAGCTGGCCTTGGCATCGCTCAGGTCGTTGCTGGCCGAGAACGACATGGCGCCCGGGTGGAAGGCGGTGATCTGGTTGTCGTCCAGGTCGGTGGTGATGAAGCATTGCGCGGTGAACGTGCCCGGCACCACCTTGACGCGGCTGACGTCGATGCCCAGGCCGGTCAGGCGCTCCAGGTATTCGCCGGCGTCCTCGCCCACGGTGGCCACGGGCACCGGCTTGCCGCCCAGAAGGTTCATGTTGTAGGCGATGTTGCCCGAGCAGCCGCCGTATTCCTTGCGCATGCTGGGCACCAGGAACGACACGCTCAGGGATTGGATGCGGTCGGCCAGGATGTGCTCCTTGAAGCGGCCTTCGAACACCGCGATGGTGTCGAACGCCATCGAACCGCAGACCAGGACAGGGGTCGCCATGAATGTCATCCTTCAGGGAAAGAATTTGTCGAGTTGGTAGCCGTTGACTTGAACACGCGTCACTTCAATCGGCACGGAAATCTTCAGTTCGCCCGCCGGCCCGAAGGGGCCGCGCAACTGCTCGGGCGTCAGGTAATTCTCGGGCATCAGCACGCGGCGCACCACCACGGTATCCGACAAATCAGTCAGGTCCAGCACCAAGGCCGGCCAATGCTGCGGTTTGTCGTAGCGGTTGCGCAGCACCAGGTTCAACACCAGCCGGGTGCGGCCGTCGTCGATGGCGGCCGCGCCCGTGGGCGGCTGCAGCGACGATGAGGAAATGGCAATGCGTTCCAGGCGGCGCGCATAGCCCACCGTGCAGCCCAGCGGTTTGCAGGCGGCTTCGAGTGCCGGGCGCAGCACCGGCACCGAATTGGCGATGTCGATGCGGTACACGTACAGCAGTTGCAGGCCCAGCGCGAGCAGGCCGATCAGGCAGGCATAGCCCCAGACCTTGCGCAGCAGGCCGCGGCGTTGCTGGCGGTCCTCATCGAGGAACTCGGGCGGGGCGCGGCCGACATCCGTGGCGCTGGAATAGCGCGTGCGCGTGTCTCCCAGGATCGGTTCGGCGGCGTCGTCGAGGCCGCGCCGGTCGTCGGCGTCCTCGTCGTCGTGATGGCGCTGGTCGATGTCATCGTCATCCTCATCGCCGGGCGGCGTGGGGCGCGCGTCGTTGCGCACCACGAATACCGGTTCGGCGGGCCGGACAGGGCGCGGCGCCTCGCGGCTCGCGCTGTCGCGTACCGCCACGATGGGTCCGTCGCGCGGCGCCACCGGCTCCGGCCAGCGCGGCGCATGGCCCAGGCGCGGCTCGTCGTCGTAGCGATCCAGGTCTTCGTTTTCGTCTTCATCATCGTCGCCCTCTTCCGCCAGCGCGGCGTCGGGTTCGATGCGGCGGCGGATGTCGTCGCGGCCGCGCAGCACGGCAGGCGGCACGGCGGGCGCGGGAGGCCGAGGCGACGGTTCATCGCTCGGCGCGACAGACGGAGCGGAGGGCGGGGACGCGCCGATGGCTCCCGGGTAAACGCCCGGCGAGGCGGGCGCAGCGGGCAGGTCGTCCCAGGGCGCGACCGAGCGCGGCTCGATGGAGGGACGGCGCACCGGCGGCGGCGCCTCGTCGTCGACGGGCGGCGCCGGCGGCGTCCCCAGGACCGGCGCGGCGATCGTATGCGGCGCGACGGGCGCGGGCGGCGTGTTCGCGGCGGGAACGGTCGGGTTGGCGCCCGTGGCCGGCATGCCGGCATCCCGCTCGGGCAGCAGGCAGGCGCGGCCGTCGAATACGGTGGCGCAGGCGCCGCAGCGCACCAGGCCGTTGCGGACCCGAAGCTGGTCGGGCACCACCTTGAATGACGTGCCGCATTGGGGGCAGCGGGTGGTCAGGGCCATGGCGCGATCCGGTGAAAACGGACTCAGGCCTTCTGGCCGTGCAGGCAGACCCAGCCGTCGCGGGCGCGCCAGACCGACATGGCGATCCAGGGCGCGTAGGCCGCGGCGACTTCCTCGGCCTGCCGCTCCAGCACGCCGGACAGCACCAGGTGGCCGCCGGCGGCCACGCGGCCGGCCAGCATCGGGGCCAGCACCTTCAACGGGTTGGACAGGATGTTGGCCACCACCACTTCGAAGGTGCCGTCGGCCAGGCCGTCGGGCAACATGGCCTGCAGTTCGACGTGGTTGACCTCGGCGTTGAAGACGGTGCTCTGCACCGCCTGGGCGTCGATGTCGACCGCCTGGGTCGGACCGGCGCCCAGCTTGCGCGCGGCGATGGCCAGGATGCCCGAGCCGCAGCCGTAGTCCAGCAGGGTCGCGCCCTTGGGCAATTCAGCCTCCAGCCAGGCCAGGCACAGGTGCGTGGTCGGATGGCTGCCGGTGCCAAAGGCCAGGCCTGGATCGAGTTCGATATGGATGGCGCCGTCCTCGGCCGCTGCCGCTTCCAGGCCCGGCACGTCCGGGCTGTCGCGGTGCCAGCTGGGCACGATCCAGAGGCGTTCGGCGATGTGGATGGGCCCGAACTGCGATTGCGTCAGGCGCACCCAGTCGGCGTCGGGCACGTCGCGCAGACTCCAGCCGGCAAACAGCGCCGGGTCCAGCTCGCCCGCGGCGGCGGCTTCTTCCATGATCTGCGCGGGATCGGCTCCGTCCGGCAGCAGGGCCACGACGCGGTTGCGTTCCCAGGCCTGCACGTCGGGCTCGGTGCCCGGCTCGCCGAACAGCGGGCGCTCGTCGTCGGTGCCCAGGTCGGCGTCCTCAACGGACACCGACAGCACGCCCGCTTCCAGCAGCGCGTCGGACAACGCTTCGGCCTGGGCCTCCTGGCAGTGGAGCACGAGTTCACGCATGATGATTCTTCCATCTGGCCAACGGGCCGCGGCATGCGCCGCGGCCCGGTCAGCCGGTTAAGGCAGTAAAAAGGGGGCCAAGGCCCCCTGCTATGCGCTGGTCAGGGACGCTGGGCCAGCTTGTTTTCCAGATAGTGGATGCTGGTGCCGCCTTCGACGAAGCGGGCATCCTGCAGCAGTTCGCGATGCAGCGGGATGTTGGTGGAAATGCCTTCCACCACCATTTCCGACAGCGCGGTGCGCATGCGCGCCAGGGCCTGGTCGCGCGTGTCGCCGTAGGTGATGACCTTGGCGATCATCGAATCATAGTTCGGCGGCACGAAATAGCCGTTGAACGCGTGCGAATCGATACGCACGCCCGGACCGCCCGGCGTGTGCCAGTTGGTGATGCGGCCAGGGCTGGGCACGAAGCGGAACGGGTCCTCGGCGTTGATGCGGCACTCGATCGCGTGGCCCTTGAAGGTGATGTCGCGCTGGCGCAGCGTGAACTTCTCGCCGGCGGCGATCAGGATCTGCTGCTGCACCAGGTCGACGCCGGTGATCAGCTCGGTGACCGGGTGTTCGACCTGGATGCGGGTGTTCATTTCGATGAAATAGAACTCGCCGTTTTCATACAGGAACTCGAACGTGCCGGCGCCACGGTAGCCCATCTTGCGGCAGGCGTCGGCGCAGCGGTCGCCGATGCGCTCGATCAGGCGGCGCGCGATGCCGGGGGCCGGCGCTTCCTCGATGACCTTCTGGTGGCGGCGCTGCATGGAGCAATCCCGCTCGCCCAGCCACACGGCGTTGCGACCGCCGTCGGCCAGCACCTGGATTTCCACATGGCGCGGGTTCTCGAGGAACTTCTCCATATAGACTTCCGGGTTGTTGAACGCGGCGCCCGCTTCCGAACGCGTCATGGTGACGGCGTTCAACAGCGCGGCCTCGGTGTACACCACGCGCATGCCACGGCCACCGCCGCCGCCAGCGGCCTTGATGATGACCGGATAGCCGACTTCGCGCGCAACGCGGATGATTTCCTGCGGATCGTCGGGCAACGCGCCTTCGGAACCGGGCACCACCGGCACGCCGGCTTCGATCATGGCGCGCTTGGCACTGACCTTGTCGCCCATCAGGCGGATGGTGTCGGGACGCGGGCCGATGAACACGAAGCCGCTCTTTTCGACGCGATCGGCGAAGTCGGCATTTTCGGACAAGAACCCGTAACCCGGGTGGATTGCCTCGGAATCCGTGACTTCGGCCGCCGAAATGATGGCCGGCATGTTGAGGTAGCTTTCACGCGACGGCGCAGGCCCGATGCACACGGATTCGTCGGCCAGACGCACGTACTTGGCTTCGCGGTCGGCCTCGGAGTGCACCACCACGGTCTTGATGCCCAGCTCGCGGCAGGCGCGCTGAATGCGCAGGGCGATTTCGCCCCGGTTGGCGATCAGGATTTTTTCGAACATTTTCAGCTATCAGCCAATGACGAACAGGGGTTGACCGTACTCGACGGGCTCGCCGTTTTCGACCAGGATTTCTTTGATGACGCCGGACTTGTCGGCTTCGATTTCATTGAGCAGCTTCATGGCTTCAATGATGCACAGCGGATCGCCTTCCTTGACCGTGGCGCCCACATCGATGAACGGCGCGGCGCCCGGGTTCGGCGAACGGTAGAAGGTGCCGACCATGGGCGCCTTGACCACGTGGCCCTGGATCACCGGGGCGGCCTCGGCCGCGGGCGCGGCGGGCGCGGCGGGGGCCGCGGGCGCCGCCGGGGCGACGGCGACACCGGCTTCCGGCTGGTGATAGGCCACCGGCTGCAGGGTCTGCGAGAATTTGACGATGCGAACCTTGCCTTCGCCTTCGGTGATTTCCAGCTCGGCGATGCCCGATTCAGCCACCAGGTCGATCAGGGTTTTGAGTTTTCGAAGGTCCATAGAAGCTGCTTCCCGAGATAGTGTCGGCAACGTCCCGGTCGTCGGGTCCGCGCCATATAAGATGTAAAAGCTGAGAGTTGGTGCGAGATCAGTGCCGCACTGCGTAACGCAGAGCCGCTTCGTAGCCATCCGCGCCCAGGCCGCTGATGAGGCCTACCGCCAAGTCGGACAGGTATGAGTGATGCCTGAAGGGCTCTCGCTTATACAGGTTGGACAAATGTACTTCAATAAATGGGATCGCGACCCCGGCCAGCGCATCGCGAATCGCGACGCTGGTGTGCGTATATGCCGCCGCGTTGATGATGATGAAATCGGTGCCGTCTTGCCGGGCCGCCTGAATGCGGTCAACCAGCGCGCCTTCATGATTGCCTTGCCACGCGGTCAGCGTGGCGCCCAATTCACCGGCCAGCCGCTCCAGGCCCTCGTTGATCTGGGACAGCGTGAGGCTGCCGTAGATGTGAGGTTCCCGGGTGCCGAGCAGGTTCAGATTCGGGCCATGCAATACCAGTATGTTTTGCGCCATGCGCTTGCCAATGAGTGGATTGCCAATTGTTGGCAAAACAGCCGATAAACCAGCTTTTTACGCCAATTCCTACTATTTGTCCAACAGACTTACGCCTTCAAACCGGAGAGCGTTTGATTCAGGTCGTCAGGCTGGATTTCACCCAGTATCTTCCGGTTAATGCTGCCATCTGCATTGAAAACAATGGTAAATGGCAGACCTCCACTGGGATTTCCGAGCTTGCGAAGCGTATCGATGGCTCCGGCGCCAATGACCCAGAGCGGATAGGAAACCTGTACTTTCTCGACAAATTTTTGCATGTTGGCGGCGGAATCCACGCCGATACCGACAAACTTGATTTGCGGATATTTTTTCTGCAACGCGTCGAGTTCGGGCATTTCCTTGACGCAGGGCGCGCACCAGGTCGCCCAGAAATTGACCACGATGGGCTGGCCCTTCCAGGCGGCCAGCGACTGGGTCGCGCCGTTCAGGTCAGGCAGCTGCAATTGCATCAGGGCGGCGACGGGATCCTCGGCGGCGGGCGCCGCGGGCTGGGGCTTGTTGCGGCCCAGCAGGGTGTAGCCACCCGCGACCGTGGCGGCAACGGCCACGGCGGCGGAAAGGAGTAGGCGTCGATTCATGGCGCGATCATAACCGCTGCGGCCGGTTTGCGCCGCAACCACCGGCGCGCCGGCATGACGGCCGCCTATATATACAATGCAGGACAGGAGAGTTTTCAATGCACCTGCACATTCTTGGCATCTGCGGTACGTTCATGGGCGGGCTGGCGCTGATCGCGCGCGCCGCCGGCCACAAGGTCACCGGTTGCGACGCGGGCGTCTACCCGCCCATGAGCACCCAGCTATCCGAACAGGGAATCGAGCTGATCGAGGGCTTCGGCCCCGAGCAGATGGCCCTCAAGCCGGACCTGTACGTGATCGGCAACGTCGTCAGCCGTGGCAATCCCCTGATGGAAGCCATCCTGGAGTCGGGCGCCCGCTACGTGTCAGGGCCGCAATGGCTGGGCGATAACATCCTGCCCGGGGCCCACGTGCTGGCGGTGGCCGGCACCCATGGCAAGACCACCACCAGTTCGATGCTGGCCTGGATCCTGGAGGCCGCGGGCCTGGCGCCCAACTTCCTGATCGGCGGCGTGGCCACGGACCTGCAGGTGTCGGCGCGCTACGACCCGGCGCGGCGCCCCTTCGTGATCGAGGCGGACGAATACGACACCGCGTTCTTCGACAAGCGTTCGAAGTTTCTGCAGTACCGCCCCCGCACCGCCATCCTGAATAACCTGGAATACGATCACGCCGACATCTTCCCCGATCTGGCCGCCATCGAAACCCAATTTCATCACCTGGTGCGCACCATTCCGGGATCGGGCCGCATCATCCGCCCGACGCACTCCGACGCGCTGGACCGCGTGATTGCGCGCGGATGCTGGTCTGAAACCGTCACGTTCGGCGCCGATGGCGCCTGGCGTGCTGGCGCGCCCGACGCCGACGGCGCCTTCGAGGTGTGGCGCGAAGGCATCGCCGTGGGCACGGTGCGCTGGTCGCTGGGCGGCGAGCACAACCGCATGAATGCGCTGGCGGCGCTGGCCGCCGCCGACCACGCCGGCGTGCCGGCCGCCGAGGGCGTCGAGGCCTTGAGCCGTTTCGGTGGCGTGAAGCGCCGCATGGAACTGCGCGGCACGGTCAATGGCGTCAAGGTCTACGACGATTTCGCCCATCACCCCACCGCCATCGCCACCACCCTGGAAGGCCTGCGGCGCCAAGTTGGCGCGGCGCGCATCCTGGCGGTGCTGGAGCCGCGCTCGAACACCATGAAGCTGGGCGCCATGGCGGCGCGCCTGCCGGATTCGCTACGCGACGCCGACCTGGTGTTCTGCTTTGGCGCCCGCGCCGGCAAGCATGCCCTGGGCTGGAATCCGGCCGAGGTGCTGGCGCCCCTGGGCGAGCGCGCTTCCAGTTACGATGATATCGACGCCCTGGTGGCCGCCGTGACCCAGGCTGCCCGACCGGGCGACCAGGTGCTGGTGATGAGCAACGGCGGCTTCGGCGGCATCCATGGCAAGCTGCTGGCCGCCCTGGAGACGCGCGGCTGAGGCCGGCCGCCCGCGATCCAGGCTGACAGACCGGAAAGGCGCGAAATGATCCTTTACCTGCACGGCTTTCGTTCCTCGCCGACCTCGTTCAAGGCCCGCATGATGGCCGACGCCATGGCCGCCCGCGGCCTGGAACGCGATTGGGCCTGCCCGCAACTGCCGGCCAGCCCGCGCGAGGCCATTGACCTGGCGCTGGGTATCGCCCGCCGGCAGCTGGCCGGCGCCGCCAACCCGCGCGCGCTGACCGTGATCGGCTCGTCGCTGGGCGGTTTCTACGCCACCTGGCTGGCCGAACAGCTCGGCTGCAAGGCGGTGCTGCTCAACCCCGCGGTCGAGGCCGCGCGCGATCTGGCGACCCAGGTGGGCGAGCACCGCATGTATCATTCCGACACTCCGTTCCAGTTCCTGCCGGAATATGTGGCGGAACTGGCCGCTTTGCACGTCGGCCGCGTCACCCAGCCGGAACGGTATTTCCTGGTGGCGGCGACGGGCGACGAGGTGCTGGACTGGCGCGAAATGCGCGATCGCTACGCGGGTTGCCGCCAGCGTATCGTGCAGGGCAGCGACCACGGCCTGTCCGATTTCGCCGACTGGATGCCCGAGGTGCTGGAATTCGCCCTTGGCGCCGCCCCGGACGGCCCCCGATAACTCTGACATCAACACGCTTATATATAGCTGCGCAAGGCGGCGCGTGCGCGCCGCCCAGGACGACCCTCACCATGTATGTGTTTTACGAAGACGACGGCAGCTTCAAGGCCGGCCATATCCTGTCCGAAACCGACGCCAGCCTGCAGGTGGAGTCGGAGTCGGGCAAGCGCAGCAAGATCAAGCGCGCCAACACGCTGTTCAATTTCGCCGCGCCCGAACCGGCCGCGCTGATGGCCCAGGCGGCGGCGCTGGCCGAAACCCTGGATCTGCAATTCCTGTGGGAATGCGCGCCCCAGGAAGAATTCGATTCGCCCGCGCTGGCGGCCGACTACTTCGGTCACGCCCCCACCCCGGTGGAACAGGCTGCGCTGCTGATGCGCCTGCACGGCGCGCCCGCCTATTTCCACCGCCGCGGCAAGGGCAGCTACCGCCCCGCCCCGCCCGACATCCTGGCCGCCGCCCTGGCCGCGCTCGAAAAGAAACAGCGCCAGGCCGAGCAGCAACAGGAATGGGTGGACGAGATGGCCGCCGGCCGCCTGCCCGAGCCCATCGCCCAGGTGGCCGAATCGCTGCTGATCCGGCCCGACAAGAATTCGCAGCAATGGAAGGCGCTGGACGCCGCCTGCGCCAGGCTCGGCAAGAGCCCCGACCGCCTGCTGCTGGAATTGGGCGCCTGGCCGCACGCGCTGGCGCTGCACAAGCGCCGCTTCCTGGCGGTGAACTTCCCCCGTGGCCTGGCCTTCCCCGAGTTGGAACTGCCGCCGATCGACCGCGACCTGCCGCTGTCGGACGCCGAAATCTATTCGGTCGACGACGTCACCACCACCGAAATCGACGACGCGCTGTCGGTCTCCACCCTGCCCGACGGCAACCTGCGCGTGGGCATCCACGTGGCCGCGCCCGGCCTGACCGTGACGCGCGACAGCGAGTTCGACAAGCTGGCGCGCGCGCGCCTGTCGACCGTCTACATGCCGGGCGACAAGATCCCGATGCAGCCCGACAACGTCATCAAGGCATTCTCGCTGGACGCCGGCCGCGAGGTGCCGGTGCTGTCGCTGTACGTGACGGCCAATCCGGAAACCGGCGAGGTTATCGAATCCGACACGCGCCTGGAGCGCGTGGTGGTGCGCGAGAACCTGCGCCACAACATGCTCGACGCCCAGGTCACCGAAGAGAGCCTGAACGACACTTCCACTGACCTGCCCTACGGCCACTGGCTGCGCCCGCTGTGGAAGCTGGCGCAGGCGCTGTCGGCGCAGCGCGAAAACGTGCGCGGCAAGCCCGAGAACAATTCGCGGGTGGAGTACAGCTTCTACCTGGACGGCGACCCCGACGATCCCGACACCCCGGTGCGCCTGGTGCCGCGCCAGCGCAACGCGCCGCTGGACCGGATGGTGGCCGAGTACATGATCCTGGCCAATAACCTGTGGGGCGGCCTGCTGAACCAGCACGGCGTGCCCGGCATCTACCGCTCGCAACAGGCCGGCCGCGTGCGCATGAGCACGCAGGCGCTGCCGCACGAGGCCATCGGCGTGCCGCAGTACGCCTGGAGCACGTCGCCGCTGCGCCGCTACGTCGACCTGGTGAACCAGTGGCAGTTGATCGCCGCGGTCGAGCACGGCGTCTCGGCGCGCCTGGTGGCTCCCTTCAAGCCGCGCGACGCGGATCTGTTCGCGATCATCGGCGCGTTCGACGCGCAGTACGCGGCCTGGGCCGAGTTCCAGAGCGCGATGGAGCGCTACTGGTGCCTGCGCTGGCTCAAGCAGCACAACATCACCCGCACGGTGGCCCACGTGCTGCGCGAAGACCTGGTGCGCTTCGCCAACTGCCCGCTCGTGACCCGCATCGGGGGGATGCCCGAGCTGGAGCGCGGGACGGCGGTGGAGGTGGAGATCCTGGGGATGGATGAGTTGTCGCTGGAGCTGGATTGCCGGTATGTGGGGCAGGTGGGGCCGGCGGCTGAAGAGGCTGCTGCCTGAGGCGGCATTTGGCTTGTCGCTGGGTTGTTTCTGCTGGCGGCAGGGGCGCTTTCTTAGGCCGCCCGTCTGGCAGGCGGCCCGGGCGGCGGGCGCCCACGATTGCGGTCCGGAGCGTTCGCTCCGGACTTCCCCTTTTTCATCCTCGTTGCCGCCTGCCGGCGGCTGCCTTCGGATTCCGTCGGGCGCATCGAGGTTGCCCGCCGCCCGGGCCGCCTGCCAGACGAGCTACGTTTTTCTTGGCCTGTGGCGCTGCAAGAGCGAGAAAGCTTCACGAGATTGCTGATGCCCGTTGCGGGTGGCCGCGCGGGCGGCCGCCCGCAACTTACGCGGTGTCTTGGCTTGGCGTGTTGACGCTGCGCGCGGGTGGCGGGTTGCTTGCTTGAGGTGCCGTCCAGTCGGGGGGGAAGAGAGTGGCGGCGCGCGATGGAGGGTAGCTTGCGCGTGACGGGCTTGGCGCGCGCCTGATACTGGGGAAGAACGGCTGATGGGGAAGAGGTCTGGCGATGCATCGCGGATCCTTCCACGGGAGAAGAACGCCCGATGCATCGCGGATCCTTTCCACGGAAGACAACGCCCGATGCATCCCGGATTCTTCCAAACGTAGTACCGCCGGCATTGCCTCTCCGATTCCTCCGCATCTCGCCCGACCTCTCCCCAAATGCCAAAGAAGGCCGCCCGCGCGGCCGGTTTTGGCGGCCCCGCCAAATCTTCCGTCCCGACCCGGTCTGCCGCCAGAACGCCAAGCACACGATTCGCCCCCGCGCCGGTGAAGTGATCACGCCGTAGCCCGTGGCGTCGGCGGCCGGTGGGGCGCGGGGCGTGTAGATGCGCCCGAGGGAAACCGTAGGGAGCCGAAGGCGTACGAGGTTGACAACGGGGAAGTCCGGAGCGAATGCTCCGGACCGCAATCGTAGCCCCGCGCCCCGCCGGCCGCCGACGCCACGGGCGGCCAAAAGAACACCACCCCCCCCGACAGCGACAGCATCAAAGCCTCCCGTTAAACTCCCGAAAAAATCACAATCGATATCGGAGGACGGACATGCGCATTCTGCTGGTCGAGGACAACCTCGACCTGGGCGATGCCGTGGAGAGCAAGCTGCGCTCGGCGGGCCATAGCGTGCAATGGGTGCATGATGGCGTCGCCGCGCTGCGCTGGGGGCTGGACGAAACCTGGGACGCGCTGGTGCTGGACATCAACCTGCCCGGCAAGGACGGCTTCAGCGTCATCCGCGAACTGCGCGCGGCCGGGCTCGAAGCGCCTGTGCTCGTCGTCACCGCGCGTTCCGAAATCGAAGACAAGATCGACATGCTCGACCTGGGCGCCGACGACTACCTTGTCAAACCCTTCGACCTGCGCGAACTCGAAGCCCGGCTGCGCGCCCTGCTGCGGCGCCCGGCCGGGCAGACCAGCAGCGTCACCGCCTACGGCAACCTGAGCCTGGACCTGGCCAATCGCCACGTCACGCTGGCCGGCGCGCCGCTGGAGCTGGGCCGGCGCGAGTTCCGGCTGCTGGAGATCCTGCTGGGCAAGTTGGGGCAGACCGTCGCCAAGGAACGGCTGATGAACCAGCTGTTCGACCTGGATGATGGATCTTTGAACGCGCTGGAACTGCTGATCTCGCGCCTGCGCAAGAAGCTGGCCGGCGCTTCCATCGATATCGTCACCGTGCGCGGCGTCGGCTACCAGGCCCGCAGCCATGAGCCTGCCTGAAAGCGCCTCCATCCGCCGCCGCGTCTTCACACTGGGCGCGGTGCTGCTGGCCTGCGCGCTGATCGGGCTGGTGTTCTTCCTGCGCGACTACGCCCAGCGCGCCGCCGAGCAGGCCTTCGACCGGTTGCTGGCGGCGTCGGCGCTGACGATTGCCGGCTCCGTGCAGATCGAGGACAACGGTGTCACCGTCGAGCCGCCGGTATCGTCGCTGGCCATGCTGTCGGGCAGCGAACGGGTGTTCTACGAAGCCCGCACGTCCAACGGCCGCCTCATCACCGGCTACGCCGACCTGGCGCCGGGCTTGCCGCTGGCGCAGTCGGCCACCCCGGTCTTCACTTACCTCAGCTACCACGACGAGCCGGTGCGCGTGGCCACGGTGGGACGGCTGGTGTCGGCCAGCCAGCATGCCGGCTGGGTCACCGTGCGGGTGGCCGAGACGCTGGGGTCGCGCGAGGAGCTGGCCGACGAGATCCTGGGCCGCAGCGTGCTGCCGCTGGTGGTGGTGTCGCTGGTGGCGCTGGGCCTGCTGTGGTTCGGCGTGCAACGCGCCTTCGCGCCGCTGGCGGTGATCGAACGCGAACTGCGGCAGCGGGCGCCGGACGACCTGGCGCCGCTGGTGACGCCGGTGCCGACCGAGGTGCGGCGGCTGGTCGAGGCCCTGAACGCCTTCATGCAACGCCTGTCGGGCATCATGGACACCCTCAATACCCTGGTCGCCGACGCCGCGCACCAGGTGCGCACCCCGCTGGCCTCGCTGCGCGCCCAGGCCGAGGTGGCGCTGGATGAAACCGATCCCAAGCGCCTGCGCGAACGGCTGGGCCGCATCCACCTGAACGCCACCCACGCCAGCCAGTTGATCAATCAATTGCTGATGGACGCCACCATCACGCACCGGCTGGGCAAGGGCGCGCGCGCGCCAGTGGGCGTGGCCGAGACCATCAACGAAACGCGCCGCCGCATCGGTCCGCTGGAGGCGCAGCGGCTGCGCATCGAAATCGCGCCGCAGGTGCGGCGCGCCCGCATCGCCGGCGACCGCGTGGCGCTGCGGGAAATGCTGCGCAATCTGGTCGACAACGCGCTGCGTTATGCGCCCGAGGGCACCGTCGATATCCAGGCGACGCCGGTGGCGGGCTACCGGGTCGCGCTGACCGTGTCCGACCGCGGCCCGGGCATCGCCGACGACGAAAAGGACGCCGTGCAGCAACGCTTCACGCGCGGCCGCGCCGGCGGATCGCAGCCGGGCTCGGGCCTGGGCCTGGCCATCGTGCGCTCGGTGGCCATGGCGCACGGCGGCTCGCTGTGGCTGCAGGACCGCCCCGGCGGCGGCCTGTCGGCGCGCGTCATCCTGCCGCTGGCGCGGCAGCGCGCGGGCCGCGCCCTGGCCGGATTGCTCGGGGCCATCGGCACAACGCTGTTGCTGCTGGCCGCCGCGCCCGCGGACGTGCGCGCCGCCGGGATCCCCGAGGTCGTCACCCGTTATCCCGCGCCGCAGCCGTCGTCGCGCGTGCTGACCATCGCCGGTCCCACCGACACGCCGGTGGTGGCGCCGCTGATCCTTGGCTTCCAGGCACAGCGGCCCGACGTCACGGTGGTTTACCGCGAGATGGGCAGCCGCGAGCTGTACGAAGCCGCCATCGAGGACCGGCTCAAGGACGTGGACGTGCTGATGAGCTCCGCCTCGGACCTGCAGATCCGCCTGGCCAACGACGGCTATGCCCAGCGCTACGCCTCGCCCTACGCCGCCAAGCTGCCCTCGTGGGCGGTGTGGCGCGACGAGGTCTACGGCTTCACCTTCGAGCCGGCCGTGATCGTCTACAACCCCAAGCGCTACACCGAGGCCACGGTGCCGCGCTCGCGCCAGGACCTGCTGCGCACGCTGGAGCACGACCGTGCTCGGCTGCATGGCCGCGTCGGCACCTACGACATCTCGCGCAGCAGCGTGGGCTACCTGATGGCCGAGCAGGACGAGCTGGTGTCGTCGAACTTCTGGGGCCTGGCCAACGCCTTCGGCCAGGTCGGCGTGCGGCTGTCGGCCACCAGCGCCGAACTGCTCGACGCCATCGAGAACGACGAGATGGACCTGGGCTACAACATCCTCGGTTCCTACGCCCTGTCGCGCCAGGCGGCGGGCAGCAAGATCGGCGTGGTGTTCCCGCAGGACTACGTGCTGGTGCTGGCGCGCTCGGTGCTGATCGCGCGGCGCGCGCCCAACCCGGACCTGGGCCGCGCGCTGGTCGACTGGCTGTTGTCGCCGGCCGGCCAGCAGGTGGCCTCCAGCCACGCGGCGCTGGGGTCGATCATGGAAGACACCCCCGGCCGCTGGACCTCGGAAGCGGTGCTGGCGCGCTCACAGGGCATCGTGCAGCCGGTGGTGCTGTCGCCCGCGCTGCTGGTAGGGCTGGACCAGCGGCGCCATTCGCGCTTCGTGCAGAACTGGATCCGGCTGGTCACCGACACG
This sequence comes from Achromobacter ruhlandii, assembly GCF_902859695.1. Taxonomy (GTDB): domain Bacteria; phylum Pseudomonadota; class Gammaproteobacteria; order Burkholderiales; family Burkholderiaceae_B; genus Achromobacter; species Achromobacter ruhlandii. Next base: position 16,130 of record NZ_CADIJL010000011.1, on the reverse strand, counting down.
CCTGAACGGCCCTAGGGCGCGGCGACCGCTCCTCCCGCCGCGTCCGCGAGCGGGCCATCGGTCCCGCCGCCCGCCGCGGACACCGGGATTACCCCTACCCCGGCTGTCGCGCCATGACAGGACGACGACAGACGCCGAAACCTAAGATGGGCGCCAAGCAGGCCCTTGCGCCTGTCGATACCAAATCCAAACGGAGACAAGACATGCTTGCCAAGTCCAGACTGGCGGCCGCCTGCGCCGCTGCATTCGCCATCGCCGCCGGCAGCGCCTACGCCCAAACGGTTCCCGCGGGCTACCCGGCCGATTATCAGAAGATCCTCGACGGCGCCAAGAAGGAAGGCAAGGTCGTGATCTATTCGACTACCGACACCAAGGCCGCCGGCCCCATCATCAAGGGCTTCGAAGCGCTGTACCCGGGCATCAAGGTCGAATACAACGACATGAACAGCACCGAGCTGTACAACCGCTACATCAGCGAGCAGGCGGCGGGCGGCAGCAGCGGCGACATCGTCTGGAGCTCGTCGATGGACTCGGCCCTCAAGCTGGCCACCGACTACGCGCTGCAGTACAAGTCGCCGGAAATCGCCAAGCTGCCGGCCTGGGCGGTGTGGAAGGATTCGGCCTATGGCACCACCTACGAACCGGCGGTGTTCATCTATAACAAGCGCCTGATCCCGGCCAACGAAGTGCCGACCACGCACGGCGCCCTGGCCAAGCTGATCGCCAGCCAGCCGGACAAGTTCAAGAACAAGGTCACCACCTACGACATCGAGAAGTCGGCCGTGGGCTTCATGCTGGCCGTGCAGGACAAGGCCAACGATCCCAAGTACTTCGAGACGCTCAAGGACATCGCCAAGGGCGGCCTGATCGTGCAGTCGTCCACCGGCACCATGATGGAACGCGTGTCGTCGGGCGAGAACCTGATCGGCTACAACATCCTGGGTTCGTACGCCGAGACCCGCGCCAAGACCGACCCGTCGCTGGGCGTGGCCTACCCGACCGACTACGCGCTGGTGCTGTCGCGCGTGGCGTTCATCAGCAAGAAGGCCAAGAACCGCAACGCCGCCAAGCTGTGGATGGACTACCTGCTGTCGCAGAAGGGCCAGGAAATCATGGCCAACCAGGCCGACCTGGCCTCGGTCCGCGACGACATCGAAGGCGACAACGACGTCGACGGCATGACCAAGAAGCTGGGCGCCTCGCTCAAGCCGATCCCGGTCAACGAGACGCTGCTGGACTACCTGGAGCAGAACAAGCGCCTGCAGTTCATCAAGGACTGGCGCGCCGCCGCCGGCAAGTAAGGCTGTCGCCGGTACCGCCGGGGGCCGCGCGCCCCCGGCCGCAAGCACGCGGGAGGGCGTAGCACCGCCGCCCGCCAGGCCGCCCGTGGCCCGGGTGTTCATGGCCAGTGGGCGCGACCCGCGTCTATCGAGATAACAGGATTTTCCCCATGCAGTCATTGCGCAGAAAATGGCAGTCCCTGCCACGCGGCGTGGTGGTGCTGATCACAGCCTTGGCCATCTACGTGCCGCTGTCGTTCATCATCATCCAGAGCTTTCTATCCGCGCCCTTCTTTTCGCCGTCCAAGGTCTTCAGCCTGGATGCGTTCCGCTTCATCTTCGCGGACCCCGATTTCTACAAGGCGCTGAAAAGCGGCTTCATCCTGGCGTTCGGGCTGGCCATCATCGCCATCCCGCTGGGCGGCATGCTGGCGTTCCTGATGATCCGCACCGACCTGCCGGGCCGGCGCTGGATCGAACCGCTGATCCTGGTGCCGATCTTCGTGTCGCCGATGGTGCTGGGCTTCGGCTACGTGGTGGCGGCGGGCCCGGTCGGCTTCTTCTCGACCTGGGCGCAGAACATCCTGGGCTTTGTGCCCTGGAATGTGTATTCGCTGACCAGCATCGTCATCATCGCCGGCCTGACGCACGTGCCGCACGCCTACCTGTACATCTCGTCGGCGCTGCGCAGCATGGGCTCGGACGTCGAGGAAGCGGCCCGCGTCAGTGGCGCTTCGCCCCTGCGCGTGATGGTGTCGGTGAGCCTGCCGATGGTGCGCCCGGCCATGCTGTACGCCACCGTGCTGCTGTTCTTCCTGGGCCTGGAAGTGTTCGGCCTGGTGCTGGTGCTGGGTGACCCCGAAGGCAACCTGGTGCTGGCGACGTACCTGTACAAGCTGACCAACAAGCTCGGCATCCCCTCGTACCACCTGATGGCCGCGGTGGCCGTGGTGCTGATCTGCATGACGATCCCGCTGGTCATGCTGCAGCGCCGCCTGATGCGCACCGCCAACCGCTTCGTCACCGTCAAGGGCAAGGCCTCGCGCGCCCGTCCGCTGCCGCTGGGCAAGTGGCGCTGGGTGGCCGGCGGCGTGGTGGCGTTCTGGCTGCTGGTCACCATCGTGGTGCCGCTGCTGGGCGTGCTGCTGCGCGCCTTCGTGTCCAACTGGGGCATGGGCGTGTCGCTGTTCGACGTGCTGTCGCTGGACGCGTTCCGCACGGTGTTCTCGCAGCCCAACCTGATGCGCGCGATCGTCAACTCGGTGGCCATCGGCGTCTTCGGCGGCGCGCTGGCGGTGATCTGCTACACCTTCGTCGGCCTGGCGATGCACCGCAAGCCGGACAACGTCACCCGCTTCATGGACTACAGCGTGCTGGTGCCGCGCGCCGTGCCCGGCCTGCTGGCGGGCCTGGCGTTCCTGTGGGTGTTCCTGTTCGTGCCGATGTGGCTGGACAACGCGCTCGACGCCGACCTGGGCGGCTGGCTGTCGGGCCTGCCGTTCGCCGAGTGGGCGCGCGAGAACTTCGTCGAATGGCTGCGTTCGATGCGCAGCACCATTTTCAGCGTGTGGCTGGCCTACACGGTGGTCTGGATGGCCTATGGCCTGCGACTGATCTCGTCGACACTGTTGCAGGTCGGCCCCGAACTGGAAGAAGCCGCCCGCAGCGCCGGCGCGCGCCGCGGCCAGGTCACGCGCCACGTCACCGTGCCGCTGGCCAAGTACGGCCTGATCGGTTCGTGGCTGCTGATGTTCCTGATTTTCGAGCGCGAATACTCCACCGGCGTCTATCTGCTGTCGCCCGGCACCGAGACCATCGGCTCCATGCTGGTGTCGCTGTGGGCCTCGGGCGCCATCGACATCGTGGCCGCGCTTTCCTTCATCAATATCGTTCTGGTCGTGATCGGCCTGGGCATCGCCCTGCGATTCGGAGTCAAACTTCATGATTGAGCTTTCTGTAGAAGACCTGCACCTGGATTACGGCGACAACCCGGTGCTCAAGGGCGTGTCGATGCAACTGCGCCAGGGCGAAGTGGTATCGCTGCTGGGCCCCTCGGGCAGCGGCAAGACCACCCTGCTGCGCGCCGTGGCCGGCCTGGAAGGCCCCAAGCGCGGCCGCATCACCATCGGCGATCGCACCGTCTACGACGGCGCCGCGCGCCAGGAGATCCCGGCCGAGGAGCGCAACCTCGGCCTGGTGTTCCAGTCGTATGCCCTGTGGCCGCACAAGACCGTGTTCGACAACGTCGCCTACCCGCTCAAGCTGCGCAAGGTGCCTTCGGGCGAAGTGCGCGAACGCGTACAGGCGGTGCTGGACCAGCTCGGCCTGGGCAAGCTCGGCCAACGCCATCCGCACGCGCTGTCCGGCGGCCAGCAGCAGCGCGTGGCCATCGGCCGCGCGCTGGTGTACAGCCCGCCCGTGATCCTGCTGGACGAGCCGCTGTCCAACCTGGACGCCAAGCTGCGCGAGGAGGCCCGCGCCTTCCTGCGCGAGCTGATCATCCGCCTGGGCCTTTCGGCATTGATGGTGACGCATGACCAGAGCGAAGCCATGGCCATTTCCGACCGCATCCTGCTGCTGAACAACGGCAAGATCGAGCAGCAGGGCACGCCGCAGGAGATGTACGGCGCGCCGTCGACGCTGTTCACCGCCGAATTCATGGGCAGCAACAACCGCCTGGACGGCAAGGTCACCGAAGTGCGCGATGGCCGCGCCCGCATCGAGGGCCGCGGCTGGGCGCTGTGGGGCAAGGCCGGCGAAGGCGTGGCCGCGGGCCAGGACGCCACCGCCGTGATCCGGGTCGAACAGGTCCGCCTGGCGGACGACCCCGACGGCAACCACATCGACATGCCGCTGCTGACCAGCATGTACCTGGGCGACCGCTGGGAATACCTGTTCCGCACCCCCGATGCGGACCCGGCCAACACGCTGGCGCTGCGCGCCTACGGCCCCGAGGGCCGCGAGCCCGGCCCCTGCCGCCTGGCCCTGCCGGCGGACAAGGTCTGGGTGTTCCCGCGCCCGGCCAAGTAAGGTGACGGCGGCGGGCGGAGTGGCTCTACAATGCGTGCGTGCAACACGTCGCTGACTCCCCTCCCCCGCTGAGCCGTCCGCTGCGGTGGCTGGGCGCGCCCGCCCAGCATTACCTGCGCATCGGCCTCACGATTTCGCTGTTGGTGCACGCCGGCGCCCTGGCGTGGCGCTTCGGCGCGCCCGCCCTGTCGCGGCCGCCGGCGGCCAGTCTGGAAATCGTGCTGCTCAATGCGCGCAGCGAAACCCCGCCCGACGCGCCACGGGCCCAGGCGCAGAACCAGATGAGCGGCGGCGGCAACGCCGAACGCGGCCTGTCCACCACTCCGCTGCCCCAGACCGGCGCCTCGGCCGAGACCATCGTGCTCGAAGCCATGCGCAAGCGCCAGGTCCAGCTGGAGGCCGAGCAGACCCGCCTGATGACCCAGTTGCGGGCGGCCGACAAGGCCGGCGCCGAGCGCCAGGCCGTCAACCCCTGGCCCGACGGCAATGACCGCGGCAAGGACGCCGAGGACCAGGCCAGCGTCATCCAGAACGCCCAGGTCGCCGCCCTGGCGGCCAAGGTCCAGCAATACAGCGCGGAACCGCGCAAGCAGTTCGTGGCGCCCTCGGCCGAAGCCTCGCGCTATGCCGCCTACCTGGACGCCTGGCGCACCCGCATCGAGACGGTCGGCACCCAGCACTACCCGGACGAGGCGCGCGGCCGCATCTATGGTTCGCTGCGCATCACCGTGTCGGTGCGCGCCGACGGCAGCATCGCCAACGTCGAGATCGACCAGCCCTCGCCGCACGCCGTGCTGAACCAGGCCGCGCGCCGCATCGTGCAACTGGCCGCGCCCTTCCCGCCTTTCCCGCCCGACATCGCGCGCGATACCGACGTGCTGGTCATTACCCGCACCTGGCATTTCGTCAACGACACCCTGGAAACCGAAGCCCCATGACCGAGGCGTCCCCTCTTGCCCGCTATGCCGTGATCGGCAACCCCATCGCGCACAGCCGCTCGCCGCAGATCCACGCCCTGTTTTCCCGCCAGACCGGCAAGCCGCTCAGCTACGAGCGCCTGCTGGCGCCGGTGGACGGCTTCACGGCAGCCGTGGCCGCCTTTGCCGCCGAGGGCGGCCTGGGCCTGAATGTGACGGTGCCGTTCAAGCAGGACGCCTACGCGCTGGCCGCGGGCCGCCTGTCGAGCCGCGCCCGGCTGGCCGGCGCGGTCAACACCCTGTCCTGGCGCGACGGCGCCTGGCATGGCTGCAACACCGACGGCGTGGGCCTGGTTTCCGATCTGCTGCGCCTGGGCGTGCGCCTGACGGGCGCCTCGGTGCTGCTGGTGGGCGCCGGCGGCGCCGCCCGCGGCGTGCTGCAGCCCTTGGCGCAGGCCGGTTGCGCCCGCATCCATATCGTCAACCGCACCGCCGCCCGCGCGCTGGAGCTGGCCGAGGGCTGGCGCGAGACCGGCGCCGAGCCGCAGACCCGGGTCACCGCAGGCGGGCTGGCCGACGCCGCCCAGCCCGGCGGCTGGAACCTGGTGGTCAATGCCACCGCCAGCGGGCTGCAGGACGCCGCCCCGGACCTGCCCGCCGGCCTGTACGCCGAGGGCGCGGCCGCCTACGACATGATGTACGGCGCCCAGCCGACGGCGTTCATGCGCCAGGCCCGCCAGGACGGCGCCGCCTTGACCGCCGACGGCCTGGGCATGCTGGTGGGCCAGGCGGCCGAGAGCTTCTTCATCTGGCACGGCGTGCGGCCCGACCCCGCCCCGGTGCTGGCCGCGCTGCGCGAGGCGCTCATGGCCGGGAACTGAGCCAATGGCCGCCCGCGGCAAGAGCGGCAAGCGCCGCTCCTGGTTCCGGATCATCACCGGCACGCTGATGGCGCTGGTGTGCGCGGTGCTGCTGTACCAGTTCTGGCTGTTCGGCCTGGTGGTCTGGTACAACTACCAGAACCCGGGCAGCAGCGCGGTGATGCGCGAGGAACTATCGCGTCTGCGCGACGGCAATCCCGATTTCCAACTGAAATACGAGTGGGTGCCCTATGACAAGATCAACCGCAGCCTGAAGCTGGCGGTGGTCGCGTCCGAGGATTCCAACTTCACCGAACACGATGGCGTCGAATGGGACGCCATCCGCAAGGCCTGGGAATACAACCAGAAACAGGAGGCGGCCGGGCGCAGCAAGATGCGCGGCGGCTCGACCATCACCCAGCAGCTGGCCAAGAACCTGTTCCTGTCCAGTTCCCGCAGCTACCTGCGCAAAGGCCAGGAACTGGTGCTGACCTACATGATCGAACACGTCATGAGCAAGGAGCGCATCCTGGAGCTGTACCTGAATGTGGCGGAATGGGGCGTCGGGGTGTTCGGCGCCCAGGCGGCGGCCCGGCACTATTTCAACGTGCCGGCGGCCAGCCTGGGGGCCGCCCAGTCGGCCCGGCTGGCGGCCATGCTGCCCAATCCGCGCTTCTATGACAGCCACCGCAACTCGAATTACCTGAATTCCCGCGTCTACACCCTGACCCGGCGCATGCAGATGGTTGACATTCCCTGACACGGAAACCGGCGGCTTCGACAGGTCACGGCCCACCCTCGACGGCCGGATTTGTTAAGCTTTCACGTTTAGCGCTACTTCGCCCTTTTTCATGCGTACCGCACGTCGCTACCTGGCCCGCGAGATCTATCGCTCTTGTGCAGTGGTCCTCATGGCCCTGCTGGGCCTTTTCACGTTCTTCGCGCTGGTGGACGACCTGGACAACGTGGGCGACAAGTTCTCCATGATGGCCCTGCTGTACATGCAGGCGCTGGCCATCCCCACCCGTCTGTACGACCTGCTGCCCATCGGCCTGCTGATCGGCGCCATCCTGGCGCTGGCCGGCCTGGCCCAGCGCAACGAACTGGTGATCCTGCGGGTCTCGGGCGTCAGCGGCATGCGCCTGCTGCGCATGCTCTGGATCGTCACCATCCCGCTGATGATCGGCGCGGCCCTGCTGTCCGAGTACGTCACCCCCTGGGCCGAGATGAAGTCCGGCGAGGCCAACCTGATGTTCCGCGGCAAGGCCGGCGGCGACCGCCTGAACAGCGGCTACTGGTTCAAGGAACCCACGGCCAACGGCGGCACCCGCATCATCAACATCGGCGAACTCAAGGGCGACGGCCAGGTCACCGACGTCACCCTGTACGAATTCAAGAAGGACCTGACCCTGTCCGTCCTGTCGACCGCCCCGACCGGCCTGTTCGCCCATGGCGACCTGGTGCTCAAGGATGTGGCCGAGACGCGCCTGGACGATAACGCCGCCGAGGCGCTGGCCGACGCCCGCCCGCCGAAGAATCCCCCCGCGGTGGTGGTCAAGGTGCCCGAGCGCACCGTCGATACCACCTTGAGCGCCGAACGCCTGCTGGCCCGGGTCCTGACGCCCGAACGCATGTCGATCGTGACGCTGCTCGACTATGTGGATTATTTGCGCAACAACCAGCTGCAATATGGTCGACAGGTTGTCGCCTTGTGGCGCAAACTGGCATATCCGTTCACGTTGCTGGTGATGATCACCATCGCCGCCCCCATCGGCCTGATGCAGACGCGCCGCGGCGGCGTGGGCGCCAAGGTGTTCATCGGCATCCTGCTGGGCGTGGGCTTCTTCATGCTCAACCAGTTGGCGCTGAACGTCGGCATGCTGGGTAAGTGGCCGCCCTGGCTCACCGCCCTGGGGCCGAACATCGGCGCCATGGCCCTGGCGCTGGGCGCCATGAGCTACATGGAGTACCGCCACACCATCACCCGAATCGTCCAACAACGTTGGCCCTGGAGCAAGAGTCCCGCATGAACGGCAGTATCTGGATGATCGGCGACGTGCAAGGTTGCTGCTCGCCGCTGGATCGCTTGCTGTCCCATCCCGAACTGGTCGGCGACCCGCAATCGCGCTTCTGGTTCGCCGGGGATCTGGTCAATCGCGGCCCGCAGTCGCTCGCGACGCTGCGCCGCATCATCGACCTGGGCGAGCGCGCCACGGTGGTGCTGGGCAACCATGATCTGCACCTGCTGGCCGCCGCCGCCGGGGTGCGCAAACCGTCCAAGTCCGACACGCTCGACGAGATCCTGCGGGCGCCGGATTCGGCCGACCTGATCGACTGGCTGCGCTCGCGCCCGCTGGCGCATTTCGAGCAGGACCACCTGATGGTGCACGCGGGCACGCTGGCCAAGTGGGACGTGGCCAAGACGCTGTCGCTGGCGGCCGAGGTGCAGGAGGCGCTGCGCGGCCCGAACTGGCAGAAGGCGTTGCAGAAGATGTACGGCAACGAGCCGGCCACCTGGAAGGAAGACCACAAGGGCGGCAAGCGGATGCGGGTGATCATCAATGCACTGACGCGCATCCGCCTGTGCACGCCGAACGGCCACATGGAGTTCGCCACCAAGGTGACGCCGGGCGCGTGGCCGCCGGGCCTGGTGCCCTGGTTCGACGTGCCGAACCGCGCGACACGCAACGTGACGACGGTATTCGGCCACTGGTCGACGCTGGGCCTGATGATGCGGCCCGATGTGATCTGCCTGGACACGGGATGCGTGTGGGGCGGGGCGTTGACGGCGTTGCGGTTGCAGGATCGGAAGCTGGTGCAGGTTAAGTGTTCGCAGTTTCAGGATCCGTTGTCTGAGTGAAGGCGCTTGCGGGGCGGTGGTTGCTGGGGCCTTTGGGGGGGGCTTCGTTGGGCGGCTTCGTAGGTCGCCCCTCGGTCGGGCGGACCCGATGGCGGGCGCCCGCGATTGCGGTCCGGAGCGTTCGCTCCGGACTTCCCCTGCCTCATCCTCGTCCTCGCCTTCGGCGACTCCTTCGGATTCCGTCGGGCGCATCGAGGTTGCCCGCCATCGGGTCCGCCCGCCCGAGGGGCTACGTGCGTCTGGGCTTGTCGCGTTGCTAGAGCCGGGGGCGGGGAAGGGAATTTGCGGGGCTGCCCATCGCGGCCGCGCGGGCGGCCACGATGGGCGTCTGTGCATTTGAAAGTGGGGCGGGTGCGCTGCGCGCGGGTGGCGAGCGGTTTTCTGGTGGTTCCGCTCCGAAGGAGAGGGGGGTAATGGCGGCGCGGTGGGGGCTGGCTTGCGCGTGACGAGCGCGTGCGCCGCCCACAACAGTCGTGGTGCCGGCAACCGCGCAATCGCACCGGATAGCGCCCTTTTCCTGGTGCCGATAGCCGTGCAATCGCGTCGGATGGGGGCCTTTCCACCCGCGAGGGGAGTGTCAGTATTTTTGTGCTTAAGGCATTAAAAGCCTGATCGTCGTTTAGATCAGGTCTGTTGATGCTATCGCAGCGAGAGGGGTCAGTGAGGCGCCCTGCAGGAAGCGTCATCATTCCGACGCAAGACACCACGTAAGCCGCAAAAGGCCGCCCGCGCGGCCGGCTTGCGGCGGGCCCCGCAAGACCTTTCCCTCCCCCCCCGTTGTGCGCCAAAACGCCAAGCACACCACCCGCCCCAGCGACCGTCATTACGTCTCATCGCGAGCGCGTGGCGGGGTCGGTGGGGGATGGCGGGGCGTGTAGATGCGCCCGAGGGAATCCGTAGGGAGCCGAAGGCGGACGAGGATGACGAAGGGGAAGTCCGGAGCGAACGCTCCGGACCGCAATCGTAGCCCCGCCATCCCCCACCGACCCCGACACGCGCGCCTTAAGAACTCACCCCCGCGCCACAAACCCCCTCCCCTCAATGCCGCCCGCTAGAAGAAAAATCACAACAACTCCGCGCCAACTCGGCAACACTCTCACAAAACGCATCATCAGCCCCCTTGCGGTACATCGCGCAATACACCGATTGCGGCGCCGCGGTGCTGGTCCGCGCGATCACCAGTTGTCTGGCGCTAACCATCTCCGCGAAATAATCCCGCGGCAGGCAACTCACCCCGAAACCCGCCGCGGTCAGGCCCGCCATGGCGATCAGGCTGTTGATGGTGAACATGTTGCTGGCCGGCGTGTGCGGCTTGAGCCAGCCGTCGTAGATCATGTTCAGCCCTGACTCCCGGCTCTGGCGCAGCAGCGGCAGGGCGGCGATGTCGGCGGGGGTATAGACGCGGCTCGGGTCGATCATGTCGGGGCTGCCCATCCAGGCGAACTCCAGCCGCTGCAGCGCCACCACCTGCAGGCCCGGCTCGGCGAATTCGCCATGCAGAAACGCCATGTCCAGTTGCCCGGCCTGCAACCGCTTCTGCAGGTCCGCGCCCAGATCGATGTGCGGCTCCAGCGTGATGCGCGGATAGTGCGCGCGCAACAGGCGGATCAGGGCCGGCAGCCAGGTCATCGCGGTGATCTCGGTGATGCCGAAACGGAACGTGCCGGTCAGCGTGTGCTGGCCCTTCAGGCGCACCAGCAGCCGGTCGCGGTGACCCAGCATTTCCTCGGCCAGCGCAAAGACCTCGTGTCCGCGCGCGGTCAGTTCGGCGCGGTGGCCGGAGCGGTCGAACAGGGCCACGTCGAAATCCGCCTCCAGTTCCTGGATGCGCTTGGTGATGGCCGACTGGGTGGTGTGCAGCTTCTGCGCCGAGGCCGAGAACGTGCCCAGGCGCACGGTCCAGTAGAGCGCCTCGATCTGCTTGAAGGTCAGCATACAGCGCTCCGGTGGAGGGTCTGATTCATTCCGAAATTTCCGTTAAGGGCTAACCCTTATATTCCCAAAAGGGATCAAGTTCGTGGAAATTTAATCCCTTTTTCGGATCGCCGAAAGCGCCGACCATGCAGTCTGACTCATTCGTTTCAGGACTACACAGACCGCCATGGCCACTCTCATCACCGGCACGCGCATATTGCCGGCCGCCCCCGTTGCCCCGGAATCCATCCTGCAGGCGCTGGCCGGCATCGTCACGCCGCATCTCAGCGACAATCTGGCGCGCCGCGAAGGCATCGCCGGGCTGCATCGCTACAACCGCGCCGGCAAACTGGTCGGCACGGCGCTCACCGTCAAGACCCGTCCCGGCGACAACCTGATGATCTACAAGGCCATGATGCAGGTGCAGCCTGGCCACGTGCTGGTGGTGGATGCCGGCGGCGACCTGTCCAACGCCGTGCTGGGCGAGATCATGAAGCGCTACCTGCAGGCGCACGGCTGCGCCGGCGTGGTGGTGGACGGCGCCATCCGCGACGTGGGCGCGTTCGAGGCCGACGCGTTTCCCTGCTATGCGCGCGGCCACATTCACCGTGGCCCGTACAAGGACGGCCCCGGCGAGGTCAACGTGCCGGTGTCCATCGGCGGCCAGGTGATCCAGCCCGGCGACATCGTCGTGGGCGACGAGGACGGCCTGGTGAGCTTCGCGGTCGAGGAAGCGCCGGCGCTGATCGCGGCGGCGCGCGCGCATGCCGACAAGGAAGCGCGCATCATGGCCGAGATCGATGGCGGCGCCCGCACCCAGAGCTGGATGCAGGCGGCCTTTGCCGCCAAGGGGCTGGCATGAGCGGCGCCGACACCTTGCGGCTGGCGGCGCGCGCCCGCGCCATCAAGCCCTCGCCCAGCATGGCGGCCAAGACCCGCGTCGACCAGTTGCGGGCGCAAGGGCGCGACATCATCGACTTCACCGTCGGCGAGCCCGACCTGGCGACGCCGGCGCACATCGTGCAGGCCGGCATCGACGCCCTCAACAGCGGCGACATCCGCTACACCGCGTCGGCCGGCTGGCGGCCATTGCTGGAAGCGGCGCGCGCCAAGTTCCAGCGCGAGAACGGGCTGGACTACGCGCTCGATGAGCTGATCGTCGGCGTGGGCGCCAAGCAGCTGCTCTACACCGCGCTGGCCGCCACCGTGCAGGCCGGCGACGAAGTCATCATTCCCGCGCCGTACTGGGTCTCGTATCCCGACATGGTGCTGGTCAATGACGGCACGCCGGTGGTGGTGGCCTGCCCCGAGGCCGACGGCTTCAAGCTCACGCCCGAGGCGCTGGCGCGCGCCATCACGCCGCGCACCCGATGGCTGTTGCTGAACACGCCCTCCAATCCGACCGGCGCGATGTACAGCGCGGCGGAACTGCGCGCGCTGGCCGACGTGCTGGCGCGCCATCCGCACGTCTGGCTGATGACGGACGAGATTTATGAACACCTGGCCTATGGCGACGAGCGCCATGCCTCGCCGGCCGCCGCCGCGCCGGAACTGGCGGGCCGCACGCTGACGGTCAACGGCGTTTCCAAGGCCTACGCCATGACGGGCTGGCGCCTGGGTTACGCCGGCGGCCCCAAGGCGCTGATCAAGGCCATGGCCACGCTGATCTCGCAAAGCACCAGTTGCGTCAGCGCCATCAGCCAGGCGGCGGCGCGCGTGGCGCTGAGCGCCGACCAGGCCTGCGTCGGCGAGGCCGCCGCCGTGTTTCACGCGCGCCGCGACCGCATCGTGGCGCTGCTGGACGCGGTGCCGGGCATCCGCTGCCCGCGGCCGCAGGGCGCGTTCTACGTCTATCCCAATGTGGAAGGCCTGCTGGGCCGGCGCACGCCGGCAGGCGCGACCTTGCGCAGCGACCTGGACGTGGTCATGTACCTGCTGGACGAGGCCGGCGTGGCGGTGCTGGACGGCGCCGCCTACGGGCTGTCGCCCTATCTGCGCTTGAGTTTCGCGACTTCGATGGACCACATCGAGGAAGGCTGCCGCCGCATCGCCGAAGCCTGCGGCCGGCTGGCTTGAATCTGGCGGCCCCGCGCCGGGGCCGCCGCCGTTGGCAGTACCCATACCTATATTTCAAGGGAATCGACATGAAGCACTGGATCATCACCTGCGCGGCCGCCATCGGCCTGGCCGCCACCCTGGCGCCCGCGGCCCACGCCGACACGCTGCAGGACATCAAGACGCGCGGCAAGTTCATCTGCGGCACCATGGGCACGGCCGAGCCGTTCAGCTTCCAGGACCCCAAGACCCGCGCCATCGTCGGCTACGAGGTCGACATGTGCCAGGCGGTGGCCGACAGCCTGGGCGTGCCGCTGGAACTCAAGCTGATCGCGGTCGAGGCCCGCATCCCCGAACTGATCGCCGGCCGCGTCGACGTGGTCGCGGCCAATCTGGGATGGAGTCCCGAGCGGGCGCAGCAGATCGACTATTCGCACCAGCATTTCGTAAGCCTGCAGAAAGTGCTGGCGCGCGAATCGGACAAGGACCTGAAGGCGCCCGCCGACCTGGCCGGCAAGCGCGTCAGCGCGGTGCGCGGCTCGTCGTCGGAGCAAGGCGCGCGCAAGTTCATCCCCAACGTCGAACCCGTGACCTTCAAGGACCCCAGCGGCGCCTTCCTGGCGTTGCAACAAGGCAAGGTCAGCGGCTTCGTCGGCTCCGAGCTGATGCTGGTCAAGCTCAAGCAACAGGCCGCGACCAGCGCGGTGCCTGCCAAGATCCTCGAACCCGCGCTGTTCGTGGAACCCTGGGGCATGGGCGTGCGGCGCGGGGACACGGCGATGCTGAACCAGGTCAACCAGGTGCTGGACGGCCTGGAAGCGTCGGGCAAGGCCGCGCAGATCTTCGACAAGTGGTTCGGCGCCGGCACCCCGTTCAACATGAAGCGCGACTTCCGCATCGAAGCGATCAAGGGTTGACGCCACGCGCGCCGGAGCCTGCGATGCATTACGTCTTCGACTTCTCCGCCATCTTCCAGGGGGAGTATCCGGCCTGGCTGCTCAGGGGGTTCGTCACCACCCTGGCGCTGGCCGGGCTGGCCTGGATGCTGGCCTTCCTGGTGGGCAGCCTGCTGGCGGTCATCCGCCTGACCGGCTCGCCCGTGGCCAATGCGCTGATCGCGCTGTACGTGGCCTTCCACCGCAACGTGCCCATGCTGGTGCACATCCTGTTCTGGTATTTCGGCGTGCCGGCGCTGCTGCCGCAGGCGGCCACCGACTGGCTCAACAATCATGGCAGCGAGTTCATCCTGTCGTGCATCGCCATCGGCCTGGTGATGTCGGCCTACGTCTGCGAAGACCTGCGCAGCGCCGTGCGCGGCATCCCGGCCGGGCAGGTCGAGGCGGCGCGCGCGCTGGGCCTTGGCTTTCTGCGCACCATGCGGTGCGTGGTGCTGCCGCAGGCCTTCCGCATCGCCATCCCGCCGCTTCTGAACCAGACGCTGCTGCTGGTCAAGAACACCAGCCTGGCCATGGCCATCGGCGTGGCGGAACTGACCGCCGCCGGCCGCGAGATCGAGAACTACACGTTCCGCACCTTCGAGGCCTATGCGGTGGTGACGGCGATCTACCTGGCGCTGTCGTTCCTGATCATGGGCGGCGGCGCGCTGCTGCAGCGGCGCTACCGGCCCCTGGGAGGCCATTGATCATGTGGGACATACTCAAAGACAACTGGCTGCTGCTGCTCATCGGCCAGTATCCGCACGGCCCGATCGGCGGACTGGCCGCCACGCTGGGCTTGGCCGCGATCAGCCTGGCGCTGGCCCTGCCCTGCGGCGTCCTGCTGGCGCTGGGCCGTATCAGCCCGTTCCGCGTGCTGCGCTGGCCGGCCTCGACCGTGGTGTACCTGGTGCGCGGCCTGCCGCTGCTGATGTTCATCTTCTGGGCCTACTTCTTCGTGCCGCTCGTCATCGGCCGGCCGGTGGCGGGCACCACGACGATGGTGGTGGCGCTGGTCTGCTACGAAAGCGCCTACCTGGCCGAGATCATCCGCGCCGGCATCCAGGCGCTGCCGCCCGGCCAGCAGGAAGCCGGGCGCGCCTTGGGACTGTCGTACCTGCAGACCATGCGCCGGGTGATCCTGCCGCAGGCGCTCTACAACATGCTGCCCAGCATGCTGAGCCAGTTCGTTTCGACCGTGAAGGAAACGTCGCTGGCCTACGTGATCAGCGTGCAGGAGCTGACCTATGCCGCCAACCAGATCAACAGCGTGCTGCTGACCAAGCCGTTCGAGGTGTTCGCGCTGTTGGCGCTGACCTATTTCATCCTGAATTTCGGCCTGAGCGCCCTGGTGCACCTGACCGAGAGACGCATCGGCAGCCGCCGCGCCGGCCGGGCCCCCGTTCCCAAGGCGATACCGACATGATCCGTTTTTCCGAAGTGCAGAAGTGGTACGGCGACTATCAGGCGCTGACCGACGTGACCGCGCAGGTGCGGCGCGGCGAGGTGGTCGTGGTGTGCGGACCGTCGGGCTCCGGCAAGTCGACCCTGATCCGCACGGTGAACCGGCTGGAGCCGATCCAGAAGGGCGTGATCGAGGTCGACGGCCAGGACATCTATGGCGCCAAGGTCCATCTGGACACGCTGCGCAGCCACATCGGTTTCGTGTTCCAGCAGTTCAACCTGTTTCCGCACCTGTCGGTGCTGGAGAACCTGATGCTGGCGCCGCTGCAACTCAAGCGCGCCCGCCGCCCCGAGGCGCGCGAACGCGCCATGCAGTTGCTGGAACGCGTCGGTCTGGCGCACAAGGCGGAGGCGTATCCGGCGCAGTTGTCCGGCGGTCAGCAGCAGCGAGTGGCAATCGCGCGGGCGCTGGCGATGAATCCGCCGGTGATGCTGTTCGACGAGCCGACCAGCGCCCTGGATCCCGAGATGGTGGGCGAGGTGCTGCAGGTGATGAAGGGCCTGGCGCGCGACGGCATGACCATGGTGTGCGTGACGCACGAGATGGGGTTCGCGCGGGAGGTGGCCGATACCGTGTGGTTCATGGATGCTGGGCGGATTGTGGAGGTGGCCGGGCCGGAGGCGTTTTTTGGTCGGCCGGAGACGGAGCGGGCACGGAAGTTCCTGGCCGATATCCGGGGGTGAATTGGGTGTTTTGCGCTTGAGGGTAGGTTCTTAAGGCGCGCGTGTCGGGGTCGGTGGGGGATGGCGGGGCTACGATTGCGGTCCGGAGCGTTCGCTCCGGACTGCCCCGGGCTCAACCTCGTTGCCGCCTG
>NZ_CADIJL010000010.1 GCF_902859695.1 Achromobacter ruhlandii | reverse complement strand
GGGGTCGGCCGGGTCGAGCGGCAGGCCGGCGGCGGCGGGGTCGTCCAGCAACGCCGCGGCGTCGCCGCACTGGCGCCGCGCCGTGTCCCATTCGGCCAGCGCGCGCGGCAGCGCCAGCGCCTCCGGCAGCCAGGCCGCGAAGACCCGTCCAGTGGCGCTGTTGAGCAGCGGCAGCACCGAGCCGACGCGCACGTTGACCGTGACCGGCAGCCGCGCGTCGCGCCACTGCACGATGGTGGGGCCGTGCTGGCCCCAGACCGAGATGAAGACGGTCTGGCCGATGGCCGCGCTCAGGTCTTCCAGGCCGCCGGCCGCCAGCTTGACGAAATCCACTTCCGCCAGCGCCGCCAGTCCGGTGTGCAGGGCCTGCGGTCCGAGCCGGTAGCGGGCGCTGGCCGGGTCCTGCTCGACGTAGCCGCGCCGCTCCAGCGACACCAGGTAGCGGTGCGCCTTGGCGCGCGGCATGTCCAGGCTGCGGCCCAGTTCCGACACCGACACGGCGCCGCCCAGCTCGGCCAGGCGGGTCAGGACGTCCAGGGCGATTTCGGCGGACTGGATCCCGGTGCTGCTTTCTGTTGACATCAGTTCGTCTCTTATTAGAATACGTGTATCACTAAAAAATACATCAGCGTGCCGTGGCAGACAAACATCCGGGCTGGATGACCGGCCCGGGGCGCGGACGGACAAAGACGGAGACAAGCAATGAAGATGTCCATCTTCTCGGTGCAGGACCATTACCCCGACCAGCCCCGCGGCCTGGGCCAGCTCTACGGCCAGGTGCTGGAGCAGGCGCGCCGCGCCGAACAGCTGGGCTATGACACCTTCTGGGTGGCCGAGCACCACTTCCATGAATACGGCGCGGTGCCGAATCCGGCGGTGTTCCTGGCGGCGCTGTCGCAGCAGACGACGCGGCTGCGGCTGGGCACGGCGATCTCCATCCTGACCTTCCACAACCCGCTGACGGTGGCCGAAAACTATGCCCTGGTGGACCAGCTTTCGCAAGGCAGGCTGTCGCTGGGCGTGGGGTCGGGCTACCTGAAGCACGAGTTCGAGGGCTACGACGTCGATCCGGCCACCAAGCGCGAGCGCTTCGACGAGAACCTGATGCTGGTCGAGCGCCTGCTGGCCGGCGAGCGCGTCAGTCATGAGGGCAAGTTCAACCGCATCCACGCGGTGCGCCTGAACGTGCAGCCGGTGCAGCAGCCGGTGCCGGTGTACGTGGCGATCCTGCGCCGCGAGGCCGCCTACCACGTCGGCCGCCAGGGCCGCCGCATGCTGTTCGTGCCCTATGCGGCGGTGGACAACTTCGAAGAGATCGGCCTGATGATGCAGGACTACCGCCGCGGCCTGGCCGAGGCCGGCATCGAGGATGCCAGCGGCATGGCGGCGGTGGCGCTGCACACCCACGTGGCGGAAACCGACGCGCAGGCCCGTGAACGCGCCGCCCGCGCCTTCGACCTGTACGTGGAGACCCGCCTGTATGCGCGCAAGCAGGTCTACGACGACATCATCGCCAGCGGCCTGTCGCTGTTCGGCTCGGCCCGCACCGTGGCCGACAAGCTGGCGCGGCTGGCCGACATGGGCCTGGACCACGTCATGAGCCTGCACAATTTCGGCCTGATGCCGCAGGACCGGGTGCTGGACTCGATGCAGCGGCTGATGGCCGAGGCTCTGCCGCTGTCGGGCGTGCGCCCGGTCCGCGCGGTGCCGGCCTGATCGCGGGGCACGCGGGAGCCGCCATGCGCGCCAGCCACGATCTCAGCCCGGCCCGCTTGCGCCGGGCGCTGGGGCGCTACGCCACCGGCGTCACGGTGGTGACCGCCGCCGGCGCCGACGGGCCGATCGGCCTGACCGTCAATTCCTTCGCCCCGGTCTCCCTGGAGCCGCCGCTGGTGCTGTGGAGCCTGCGCCGCGCCAGCATCCACTACGCCGACTTCACCGTGCGCGGCGGCTTCGCCATCCATGTGCTGGGGGCGCCGCAGCGCGACCTGGCGCGGGTGTTCTCGCAGCCGGTGGCCGACCGCTACGCCGGGCTCGACTGGTACGCCACCGAGGACGGCATTCCCGTGTTCGACGCGTGCGCCGCCCGCTTCGAGTGCGCCACCCGCCAGGTGCTGGAGGTGGGCGACCACGCCGTGCTGATCGGCGAGGTGCGCCGCCTGCACGCCCCGGACGACCACGGCGGCGCCCTGGTTTTCCATAATGGAGCCTTCCTGTCGCACCTGGGGGATCCCGTCGTATAACGTTTTTACGCCGTAGCGGATCGGCAAGACGCATAACGATATCCGCGCCCCAAAGGAGACACCGCATGACCCCTCGTAGCACTCTGACGGCCGCGCTGGCGGCCCTGCTGGTCGCGGCCGCCGCGCCCGCGCCGGCGCAGGTGAAGATCGGCGCCACCCTGTCCACCACCGGTCCCCAGGCCTCGCTGGGCATTCCCGAACGCAACACCATCAGCCTGTTGCCCACCGAGATCGGCGGCGCCAAGGTCGAATACGTGGTGCTGGACGACGCCTCCGACACCACCCGCGCGGTCAGCAATTCGCACAAGCTGATCTCGGAAAACCAGGCCGACCTCATCATCGGCTCCTCCACCACCCCCAATACCATGGCCATGCTGGACACCGTGGCCAGCGGCGCCACGCCGGTCATCACGCTGGCCTCGTCGGCGCGCCTGATCGACCCGGTGGATGACAAGCGCCGCTGGGTCTTCAAGACGCCGCACTCCGATTCCCTGATGGCCGAGGGCATCGCCCGCCACGCTGCCGCCAACGGCGTCAAGAAGCTGGCCTTCATCGGTTTCAACAACGCCCTGGGCGAAACCTTCTGGGTGGAAGTGGAAAAGGCCGCCAGGCAGCACGGCATCGAGATCGTCGGCAAGGAAAGCTTCGCGCCCACCGACACCTCGGCGGTGGCGCAGACGCTGAAGCTGGTCGGCGCCGCCCCCGACGCCGTGGTGGTGGGCGCCTCCGGCACGCCGGCGGCGATGCCGGCGCGGGCGCTGCGCGAACGCGGCTTCAAGGGCAAGATCTACTTCAACCACGGCGTGGCCAACAACGACTTCCTGCGCGTCTGCGGCCCGGCCTGCGACGGCGCCTGGGTGCCGGTGGGGCCGGTGATGGTGGCCGATCTGCTGCCGGACACCCATCCGGTCAAGGCCACGGCCCAGGCCTTCGCCAAAAAGTACGAGGCCGCCAACGGTCCGGGCAGCGTGTCGCTGTTCGCCGCCTACACGTGGGACATCGGCCTGCTGCTGCAGCAGGCCGTGCCGGTGGCGCTCAAGAAAGCCAAGCCCGGCACCGCGGAATTCCGCGCGGCGCTGCGGGACGCGCTGGAGAACGTCAAGAACCTGCCGACCGCCACCGGCGTGGTCAACATGAGCCCGACCGACCACAACGGCCTGGACGAGCGCGCGCTGGTCATGGCCACCGTGGCCGGCGGCAAGTGGAAACTGCAACAGTAGACCCCTCGCGGGGGTGGCCGGCGCGCTTTCGGCGCGCGCCGCCGCCCGCAACCGTCCCAGGTTTTGTATGCTCACGGTTTTGCAGCACGAGCAACCGGGTGGACAGGGCATGACGGGACTAGGGAAAAAGCGGGTGGGCGGGCCGTGGCAATGGCTGGCCGGCGGACTGCTGGCCCTGGCCGCCAGTGCCGCCTGCGCCCAGGTGCCGGGGCTGCCGCCCAGCGTGGTCAACGCCTGGAAGGCCAGCAAGCTGCCCGACAGTTCGCTATCGCTGGTGGTGCAGGAGGTCGGCGGCCCGCGGCTGGCGGCGCTGAATGCCAAGGAAGCGCGCAACCCGGCGTCGGTGATGAAGCTGGTCACCACCTGGGCGGCGCTGTCCGAGCTGGGCCCCAACTACGTCTGGCGCACCGCCTTCATGACCGAGCCGGGCGCCCGGCCCGACGCCAAGGGCGCGCTGCCCGGGCCGCTCTACCTGCGCGCCGGCGGCGATCCGCAATTCTTGATGCAGGACCTGTGGGTGCTGCTGCGCGAACTGCGCCTGCGCGGCGTCAAGCAGATCAACGACCTGGTGATCGACCGCAGCATCTTCGGTCAGGTCGCCACCGACCCCGGCGCCTTCGACGGCGCGCCGGACCGCGCCTACAACGCCAGCCCCGATGCCCTGATGGTGGGCTTTGGCGCCGTGCGCATCCTGTTCACCCCCGATCCGGCCGCCAACAAGTGGGTGCCGCTGATCGACCCGCCGCTGCCCGGCCTGAAGATCGAGGGCCGGGTCGAATGGAGCGACGCCCGCTGCCCGGGCGCGCCCGTCGTCAACACCGACCCGGTCATCACCCAGCAGGGCGTGACCCTGCGCGTCAGCGGCAAGGTGGCCGGTTCCTGCGGCGAATTCGACCTGTACCGGCTGGCGCTGTCGCAGACAGACTACGCCACCGAGCTGTTCCGCCTGTTGTGGAAGGAGCTGGGCGGCACCTTCAAGGGCCAGGTGCGCGCCGGCATGGTGCCGGGCGACGCCGTGGTGCTGGCCTCGCACGATTCGCCGACGCTGGCCGAGGTTATCCGCCAGATCAACAAGCGCAGCAACAACGTCATGGCGCGCACGCTGCTGCTGACCCTGGGCGCGGAAAAGGGCCGCCGGCCGGCCACCGTGGCCAGCAGTGGCAGCGTGGCCAAGGACCTGCTGGCCCGCCAGGGCCTGGACATGCCCGAACTGGTGATCGACAACGGCGCCGGCCTGTCGCGCGACGCGCGGGTTTCGGCGGACAGCCTGGCCTCGATGCTGACCCTGGCCTGGAATTCCCCCGTCATGCCGGAGTACATTTCATCCCTCGCGATCGCCGGCGTCGACGGCACGGTGCGCCGCCGCATGAAGGGCGACGGCACCCTCGGCATGGCCCACCTGAAGACCGGGTCGCTGCGCGACGTGCGCGCGATCGCCGGCTACGTGCTGGGCGCCAGCGGCAAGCGCTACGTGGTGGTCAGCATCGTCAACCACGAGCAGGCCGGCGCCGTGCGGGCCTTCGACGACGCCCTGATCGCCTGGCTGGCCGAACAATAAGGTTGACGCGGCCCCCTGCATCCACCCGGTAAACCGATTACGATTCTCGGGCGCGCGCCATGTTTGCGGCGGCGCCTGAGGCGAACCAACCCTGCCTATCAATAATCCTGGAGATTTACGCACATGCCCGTGCACGAAATCCGCCACCCGCTGATCCGCCACAAGCTCGGGATCATGCGCCGCGCCGACCTCAGTACCAAGAGCTTCCGTGAACTGTCGCAGGAAGTGGGCGCGCTGCTCACCTACGAAGCGTCCAAGGACCTGCCGCTCGCGCCCGCCACCGTCGAAGGCTGGTGCGGCCCCGTGCAGGTCGAGAAGATCGCCGGCAAGAAGGTCACCGTGGTGCCCATCCTGCGCGCCGGCATCGGCATGCTGGACGGCGTGCTCAGCCTGATCCCGGGCGCCAAGGTCAGCGTGGTGGGCGTGGCCCGCAACGAAGAGACCCTCGAAGCCCACACCTACCTGGAACGCCTGGTGGGCGAACTGGACCAGCGCCTGGCGCTGATCGTCGACCCGATGCTGGCCACTGGCGGCTCCATGGTCGCCGCGATCGATCTGCTCAAGCGCGCCGGCTGCAAGGAAATCCGCGCGCTGGTGCTGGTGGCCGCGCCGGTCGGCATCGACGCGGTGCTGTCCAAGCACCCGGATGTGCATATCTACACCGCGTCCATCGACGACGGCCTGAACGAGCATGGCTACATCATGCCGGGCCTGGGCGACGCCGGCGACCGCATCTTCGGCACCACCCAGAAGACCGATTGAGTCGTCCCCCGGCGGCGTGGCCGGGCGCCCGCGGCAGCCGTCGCCGGCCGCTACGCCGCCAGTCTTTGCGGCGCGCCTTCCAGGTGCTCGCCGAACCAATGCAATGATTGCGCCAGTCCCGCCACCTCGCCCACGATCAGCAGGGCGGGGGAGCGGATGGCGTGCGCCCGCGCCAGACGCGGCAGGTCTTCCAGCGTGCCCGACAGCACCCGCTGCTCGGGCCGGCTGCCGTTCTCGATCAGCGCGAACGGCGTGGTCGCGGCGCGGCCATGGCGGATCAGGCGCTGCGCCAGCAGTTCCAATTGGCCCACGCCCATGTAGAACGCCAGCGTCTGGCGTTCGCGCGCCAGCGCCGGCCAGTCCAGGTTGTCCTCGTCTTCGCGGCAGTGCGCGGTCACCAGGCGCACCGATTGCGCGTGCTCGCGATGCGTCAGCGGGATGCCGGCGTAGGCGGCACAGGCCAGCGCGGCGGTGATGCCGGGCACCACCTCATAACGCACGCCATGCGCGCGCAGGTGTTCCAGTTCCTCGCCGCCGCGGCCGAAGATGAAAGCGTCGCCGCCCTTGAGCCGCACCACGCGGCGGCCCAGGCGGGCGTGCTCGACCAGCAGGGCGTGGATGCGCGCCTGGGTGGCGTGATGGTCCTCGCCCGGCAGCTTGCCCACCGAGATGCGTTCGGCGTCGCGGCGCGCCAGCGACATGATGTCGTCGCTGACCAGCCGGTCGTACAGGATCACGTCGGCCTCGTTCAGCGCGCGCAGCGCCTTCAGCGTCAGCAGGCCCGGATCGCCGGGGCCGGCGCCGACCAGCACCACGCTGCCTTCGGCCGGCGCCAGCGGCTGGGCCAGGGCGGCTTCCAGCGCGGCTTGCGCGGCCTCGGGACGTTGTTGGCGGAGCAGGCCGGCCACGGGCCCGTCCAGCA
Organism: Achromobacter ruhlandii; assembly: GCF_902859695.1. Lineage (GTDB taxonomy): Bacteria > Pseudomonadota > Gammaproteobacteria > Burkholderiales > Burkholderiaceae_B > Achromobacter > Achromobacter ruhlandii. The sequence goes on along the minus strand of NZ_CADIJL010000010.1, from coordinate 211,615 downwards.
GCCAGTCATAGAAACGGCGGCGCGCGCCCAGGTCGGGGTGGCCTGCGCGGATGCGCGCGCGGTAGCGTTCCGCCAGGCCCGCCAGGCGGCCCAGGCTGTGGTCGAACAGGGATTCGATGCGTTCGCGCAGACGCCGCGCCAGCACTGGCGCCACGCCGGACGAGGAAATGGCCACGATGACCGGCGAGCGGTCGACGATCGACGGTACCTGGAACGACGACAGTTCGGGATCGTCCACTACGTTGCTGAAGATGCGGCGGGCCCGCGCGGCGTCGGAGACCGCCGCGTTCACGCCGCGGTCATCGGTGGCGGCCACGGCCAGCCAGGCGCCGTCGAGCCAGGCGGGGTCGAAGCGGCCCGCCAGGTGGCGGATGCGGCCCGCCGCCAGCAGGTCCGCCAGCGCTGGCGTCAGCTCGGGCGCGCCCACGGCGACATCGGCATGGGCTTCGAGCAGGGCGAGCGTCTTGCGCTCGGCCACCGCGCCGCCGCCCACGACCAGCACGGGCCGGTCCTTCAGATCGGCAAAAATCGGGAAAAGCTTCATTACGCGGCCTCGGGCGCACCCGGCAGTAGGTCAAACGATCATAGGGACCGGGTCTCATCCCCACAACTTCTGATTTCTTGAATTCATATAGCCACAACTTATTTGGCGCGGGCCGCGTGCGGGGCGCGCCGGCTCAACCCATGCAAGTTCCATGCCCGCGCAGAGGCCTCGGCCAAGCCAGAAACGCCGCGCATCGGGCAGCGGCCGCGTGGGCGAGGATGCCGGGCCGCAGGGGAGACGGGGCGCGGGCAAGCCGCCGGATTCGAGGCCGCCGGCGCCGCCCGCACATCGATGGTGCGTTGCCGCATTCGTTTACGCACCAAGTTGGATCGCCAGGCGCGCCGGCCATCATCGGGGCGGGGCGCCCCGGCCGGCCTGGCCCGGCCTTGCGGATCGCCGCAAAGCCAATGGGCGCGCGGGTGCGCGCCGGCCGCGACGAGCGCGCCCGGCCGCTTGGCACGCCGATTGCTTAACCGTTGATGGACGGTCCGCGCGCGGTCCGGCCACGCCAAGTGCCGCGATCCGCGGCAGGGAACAACGACGTTCCGCAGCGCCAACGGGTTGTCCCCGATCGGCGCGCGGGACGTTTTTTTTTGCCAGGAGCCTCGTATGACGCCAGTGAAACCCCGCCTTCCCGCCGCCACGGGGCCGGATTCGACCACCGACGCCAGCCGCCGCAAGTGGCTGGCCGGCACCGCGCGCGCCGTGGCCGGCGCCGGCCTGCTGTCGCTGGTCGACCCGCTGGTGCGCGCCGGCGCCTGGGCCGCGGGTAGCGACGCGCCCGAGAAGGCCGAGGTCAAGATCGGCTTCATTCCGCTGACCGACTGCGCCTCGGTGGTGATGGCCTCGGTGCTGGGCATCGACAAGAAGTACGGCGTCACCATCACGCCGTCCAAGGAAGCGTCCTGGGCCGCCGTGCGCGACAAGCTGCTCAACGGCGAACTGGACATGGCCCACGTGCTCTACGGCCTGATCTATGGCGTGCAACTGGGCGTGGGCGGGCCGAAGAAGGACATGGCCGTGCTGATGAGCCTGAACCAGAACGGCCAGGCCATCACCCTGTCGAACAAGCTGCTGCAGGCCGGTGCGCGTGACGGCGAATCGCTCGCCAGGGTGATGGCCTCCGAGAAGCGCGAATACACCTTCGCCCAGACCTTCCCGACCGGCACCCACGCCATGTGGCTGTACTACTGGCTGGCCGCCTACGGCATCGACCCGATGAAGGACGCCAAGGTCATCACCGTGCCGCCGCCGCAGATGGTGGCCAACATGCGGGTGGGCAACATGGACGGCTTCTGCGTGGGCGAGCCGTGGGGCGCGCGCGCCATCCTCGACAAGATCGGCTTCACCGCCGTGACCACCCAGGCCATCTGGACCGACCATCCCGAAAAGGTGCTGGGCACCAGCGCCGACTTCGTGGCGCGCCATCCGAACACCGCGCGCGCCGTCACCGCCGCCATTCTGGAGGCGGGCAAATGGATCGACGCCTCGCCCGAAAACCGCCGCAAGACCGCCGAGACCATCGCCGCCAAGTCGTACGTCAACACCGACGCCAGCGGCATCATCGACCGCATGCAGGGCCAGTACGACGACGGCCTGGGCAAGCGCTGGAGCGACGCGCATGCGATGCGCTTCTCGGGCGACGGCGCGGCCAACTTCCCCTACCTGAGCGACGGCATGTGGTTCCTGACCCAGCACAAGCGCTGGGGCCTGCTCAAGGAGCATCCCGACTACCTGGCCGTCGCGCGCCAGGTCAACCGCATCGACATCTACAAGCAGGCCGCGCAGGCCGCCGGCCTCGCCGTGCCAGGCGGCGAGATGCGCAGTTCCAAACTGGTCGACGGCGTGGTCTGGGACGGCAGCAACCCGGCGGCCTACGCCGACGGTTTCAAGGTCAAGGCCTGAGCGCCCCCACGCATAGGAGAAGCTCGCGATGTCTACCGTAACGAGTATGGAGCGGGCCGCGCCCGTGTCCGCCACCCCCGCCCCGGCGCCGCGGGCCGCCCCCTGGACCGATGCCTGGCGCGAACGGCTGGAAGCGGCGCTGCGCGCCGTGGTCGGCCCGGTGGCCGGTTTCGCGCTGTTCGTGCTGGTGTGGCAGGTGGTGGCCATGCGCATCCCCGAGATCCCCACGCCGGGCGTGACCTGGCAGGCGGCGGTGGCGTTGTTCTCGGACCCGTTCTACGACAACGGTCCCAACGACAAGGGCATCGGCTGGAACCTGCTGGCCTCGCTGCAGCGGGTCGGCATCGGTTTCGGCCTGGCCGCGCTGGTGGGGATTCCGATCGGTTTCGCCATCGGCCGCTACGCGCCGGTGCGGGCGATGTTCTCGCCCATCGTCAGCCTGCTGCGGCCGGTGTCGCCACTGGCGTGGCTGCCGCTGGGGCTGCTGTTGTTCAAGGCCGCCAACCCGGCCGCGATCTGGGCCATTTTCATCTGTTCGATCTGGCCCATGATCATCAACACGGCGGTCGGCGTGTCGCGCGTGCCGCAGGACTACCTGAACGTGGCGCGGGTGCTGAACCTGTCGGAATGGAAGGTCACCACCAAAGTGCTGCTGCCCGCCGTGCTGCCCTACATGCTGACCGGCGTGCGGCTGTCCATCGGCACCGCCTGGCTGGTGATCGTCGCGGCCGAGATGCTGACCGGCGGCACCGGCATCGGCTTCTGGCTGTGGGACGAGTGGAACAACCTGAAGGTCGAGCACATCGTCATCGCCATTTTCGTGATCGGCATCGTCGGGCTGATCCTGGAAACGCTGCTGGTCGCGCTGGCCCGCCGCTTCACCTACACCGAGGAGTAGCGCCATGAAGAAATTCGTACGCATCGAACGCGTGGGCCAGACCTTCGCCACCCGCAAGGGCGCCTTCGTCGCGCTGCGCGACATCGACCTGACGGTGGAGCAGGGCGAGTTCATCACCCTGATCGGCCATTCCGGCTGCGGCAAGTCCACCCTGCTGAACCTGATCGCCGGCCTGACCCGCCCGACCAGCGGCGTGCTGCTGTGCGCCGAGCGCGAAATCACCGGGCCCGGCCCGGACCGCGCCGTGGTGTTCCAGAACCACTCGCTGCTGCCCTGGCTGACCTGCTTCCAGAACGTGCACCTGGCGGTGGAGCGGGTTTTCGGCGCGTCGGAAAAGCGCGCCCAGCTGGCCGAGCGCACCCGCGCCGCGCTCGACCTGGTGGGCCTGCTGCCGGCGCAGAACAAACTGCCGCGCGAGATCTCCGGCGGCATGAAGCAGCGCGTCGGCATCGCTCGCGCGCTGGCGATCGAGCCGGGCCTGCTGCTGATGGACGAGCCGTTCGGCGCGCTCGACGCGCTGACCCGCGCGCATCTGCAGGACGAGCTGCTCAAGATCGTCGCCAAGACCCGCACCACCACCATCATGGTCACGCACGACGTGGACGAAGCCGTGCTGTTGTCCGACCGCATCGTCATGCTGACCAATGGGCCGGCCGCGACCATCGGCGAGATCCTGCCCGTGCCTTTGCCGCGCCCGCGCGACCGGGTGCGATTGGCCAACGACCCGGTCTATCTGGCGTGCCGCGCGGCGGTGGTGGATTTCCTGCACCGGCGCCACGGCAATCCCGAGCGGGCCCAGGCGCCCGTGGTCCTGGCGGCGGTGCCCGACGTGGAGGACGCCTCGTCGCAGGCGGCCGGGTCGCGCGCGGTGGCCTAGCGCGTGGGGGGCTGGCGCCGGGCCACGGCGCGCCCTCGCCGGCGCGCCGGCGCCCGTCATCGGCTTGACACGTTCGGTCATGCGCCGCGCCGGCCAACCGGTGTAGTATCAAGCCAGCCGTGCGCGGACAGCGCTCGGCGCTTTCTGGATTTCTGGAGTGGCTTGTGGCGTTGCGAAATTGGGCATCCCTGGTATTTGTGGCCGGCGCGCTGGGCGCGGCCGGCGTGGCGCAGGCCGGCGTCTGCGACGCGCAGTTCATGCATGATGGCGGCGCGGTCCAGCTCACCGGGTCCGGCAACATCGCGCTGGGCGCCGACCTGAACTTTTCCGAGGTTACAAAAAGCAATGGCGACAACTGCCGCGCGCGGGTGCAGGGCGTGGCCCGCTTCAGCTACGCCGGCCTGCCGCCGGGCAAGTCCAGCCTCGATTACCTGATGACCGTCAAGAGCGGCCAGGCCACCTTCCTCAAGTACGCCACCGCCGGCGAAGCGCCGCGCCCCTCCGAAGGCCAGTTCGACCTGCGCATGCTGGGGCTGTTCGCTTACGACGGCAAGCTCAATCCGGGCCAGAAGCTGCCCGGCTCGTCGTTCCGTCTGAAAATCGGCAAGGAAGCGCCGGTCGGCGGCCAGCCCAGCACCACGGTGCGCATCGGCGAGAAAAGCGTGGGACGCGCGGCCAGCATCAGCACCGCGCTGGGCCAGCAGTCCTGCCATCCCATTTCCTACACCCGCAATTCCGATCCCACCATGGCCACGTTCCAGGGCTTGACCATTCCCATTCCCGGCATGAACACCACGGTCACCGATTGGTATTGCCCGGCGGTCAACCTGGTCATGAAGCAGGATATCGACCAGGGCGGCGTCAAGTCCGCCGTTGAGATTACGCAAATCAAGTAGCACACGGTAGCAAGCCGGCCTGGACCCGCGCGGGACGGCTGGTATGATGGTTTCGTCATAGACACACTACAGGAGCTCAAAAAATGGCCACGAGAAAATCCGAAGACGTCGCAAAAGAAAAACTGATCGACAGTGTCAAGACCAGCCTGAACGACGCCGAGAGCCTGCTGCGCGAAGCCGCCGGCAGCACCGGCGACAAGGCCGCCGAATTGCGCGAACGCGCCATGACCTCGCTCAAGCGCACCCGCGAAGCCCTGTATGAAGCCCAGGACGCGGTGCTCGAACGCGGTCGCAAGGCTGCCCGCGCCACCGATGACTACGTGCACGACAATCCCTGGCAAGCCATTGGCATCGCAGGCGTGACCGGCCTGCTGCTCGGCTTGCTGATCAGCCGCCGCTGACAAGGCGGGACCTCCGGGCGGGCGGCGCCGGCGTCATGCCGGCTCGCCCGCCCGGTGTCCTTCTTGCCATGGGTCTACGCAAATCTGTGTTTGGCGTGGCGTCCAGCCTGGTCGGGCTGATGCGCACGCGCCTGGAACTGCTGGCACTGGAAGCGGCGGGCGAAAAAGCGCGCCTGCTCAAGCTGCTGGGCATGGCGTTCGCCGCCTTGCTGTTCCTGACGCTGGCGGTGCTGGTGTTCACCATCACGATCGCGGTGGCGTTCTGGCCCACCGAAGACCGCTACCTGGCCCTGGGCCTGCTGGCGGCCTTCTACCTGGTGGTCGGCGTGGTGTTGCTGCTGGTGGTGCGCCACGGCCTGGTCTACGGACCGCCGCCGTTCGCGGCCACGCTGGAAGAACTGGGCCGCGACGCCGAGCTGCTCGAACGGGTGCGCGACGCGCAGGACGATGACCGCGCGCAGCGGCGCCAGGAGGACTTGTCATGACGAAAAGGTCTCCCACCGTCGACCGCGCGGTGCGCATCGAACTGCTGCGCGCCCGCGCCGCGATCGAGCGCGAGTCGCTGGCCCAGGGCATCGTGTCCACCGGGCGCAGGCTCGAGCCGGCCGCGCTGCTCAAGAGTTTCCTGCCAGGGCTCGCGTCCGGCGGCGCCTCGCGCTGGGCCATGCAGGCTATCGGCCTGGCGCGGCGCTATCCCATCATCAGCTCGTCGTTGTCGGCGATGTTCATGCGGGGCGGCGGCAAGTCCAAGCTGCTCAAGCTGGCCGGCGGCGCGCTGGTGGGCTGGCAGCTGTTCAAGCTCTGGCGCGATTCGCGCGACGACGTCTGATTCCGGTCTTCGCGCCCGCCCAAGAAAAAATCCCGCCGTCTCCGGCGGGACTTTTTTTGGGGGGCGGGCAACGCGGCCAGCGCGACTGTCCGCGCCGCCGGCCTACAGCCCCAATTGCCCCCAGATGTCGTCCACCCGCTTCTTGACGTCGGCGTCCATGGTGATGGGCGTGCCCCATTCACGCTGGGTCTCGCCCGGCCATTTGTTGGTGGCGTCCAGGCCCATCTTGCCGCCGAGGCCCGACACCGGCGAGGCGAAGTCCAGGTAGTCGATGGGCGTGTTTTCGACCAGCAGCGTGTCGCGCACCGGGTCCATGCGCGTGGTCATGGCCCACACCACTTCCTTCCAGTCGCGCGGATTGATGTCCTCGTCCACGACCACGATGAACTTGGTGTACATGAACTGGCGCAGGATGCTCCACAGCCCGAACATGACGCGCTTGGCGTGGCCGGCGTACTGCTTGCGGATCGACACCACCGCCAGGCGGTAGCTGCAGCCCTCGGGCGGCAGGTAGAAGTCGACGATCTCGGGCAACTGGCGCCGCAGCAGCGGCACGAACACCTCGTTGAGCGCCACGCCCAGCACGGCGGGCTCGTCGGGCGGCTTGCCGGTGTAGGTCGAGTGGTAGATGGGGTTGCGGCGCATGGTGATGCGCTCGACCGTGAACACCGGGAACCAGTCCTGCTCGTTGTAGTAACCGGTGTGGTCGCCGTAGGGGCCTTCCAGCGCCATCTCGTAGTCGCTGTTGGGCGGCGGGTTGACGCCGTCCGGCACCACCGGGGCGATGGCGCGCGGATCCGACGACGGCAGCAGGTGGCCTTCCAGCACGATCTCGGCCCAGGCCGGCACCGACAGGTTGCTGCCCAGCGCCTGTGCCACCTCGGTGCGCGAGCCGCGCAGCAGGCCGGCGAACTGGTATTCCGACAGGCTGTCCGGCACCGGGGTGACCGCGCCCAGCGTGGTGGCCGGGTCGGCGCCCAGCGCCACGGCGATGGGGAAGGGCGTGCCGGGATGCGCCAGCGCGTGGTCGCGGAAATCGAGCGCGCCGCCGCGGTGCGACAGCCAGCGCATGATGAGCTTGTTCGGGCCCAGCAACTGCTGGCGGTAGATGCCCAGGTTCTGGCGGCGGGCGTTTGGGCCGCGCGTGATCACCAGGCCCCAGGTCAACAGCGGCGCCACGTCGCCGGGCCAGCAGGTCTGGATCGGCAGGCGCGTCAGGTCCACGTCCTTGCCTTCCCAGACGATCTCCTGGCAGGCCGGGCTCTTGACGTTCTTGGGGCTCATGTCCCAAAGCGCCGACTTCAGCATCGACACCTTCGCCAGCGCGTCGCGCAGGCCCTTGGGCGCCTCGGGCTCGCGCAGCGAGGCCAGCAGTTCGCCGATGTCGCGCAGCGCGCTGACGTCGTCGGCGCCCATGCCGCGCGCCACCCGCGAGGGCGTGCCGAACAGGTTGGCCAGCACCGGCATCTCGGCCGGCTTGCCGTCGTGCCGCGCTTTTTCGAACAGCAGGGCGGGGCCCTCGGCGCGCAGCACGCGGTCGGAAATCTCGGTCATTTCCAGGCGCGTCGAGACCGGCGCGGCGATGCGTTTGAGCTCGCCCATGCGTTCGAGTTGAGCGAGGAAGTCTCTAAGGTCGCGGTATTTCACTACAGATCCCGGCTATTTGGTTACATCTTGGGGAGAAAGAGAGGTTAACATTGACTCCCTCTTTTTTAACGCAGGAGGTTTTCATGCCCGATGCGTCAGTGGCCAGCCTGTTCAGGAACATGGCCCAAGGAGTGCACCAATATCTTGCCGAATCGCTGCGCATCTGCTCCGTCTACCTGGGCATCGCGGTGATCGTGACGGTAAGCATGGGATTCGCCCTGCCTGGTTTGCGCGACCAGGCATTGCAAGTGCACAAAGCCTTGTTGACCGCCCTCGCGCCTTCATCCATGCAGCCTGGCATCGAAACCGAAGCCGGGTCCGAGTTCGGCGCCGACTCCTCGTCGGCGATTGCCATGGCCGTGCCCACCGCGCCTTCCAGCAATGCGACCGGCATGCTGGGGCCTGCCCGCGCCGCGCCGGCGTCGCCCAAGAAGCCCGCCATGGTCGCCACCGGCCCGCAGGCCGAGGCGTTGCGTAACTATATCTCGCGCAAGTACAAGGTCGCCTATGACGCGACCGGCCCGCTCTTGAACACTGTGTACAAGGTGGGCCGCGAGAAGCAGCTGGATCCGCTGCTGCTGCTGGCCGTCATCGCCATCGAGTCGCGCTACAACCCGCTGGCCGAGAGCCATGTCGGCGCGCAGGGGCTGATGCAGGTGATGACCAGCGTGCACCAGGATAAGTTCGACGCGGTGGGCAAGAACCCCCTGGACCCCGGCGCCAATATCGCCGTGGGCGCCACCATCCTGAAGGACTGCATCAACCGGCGCGGTTCGGTCGATGGCGGCCTGGCCTGCTATGTCGGCTCGACCGGGCCGGACGACAACGGCTACGGCGCCAAGGTGCAGGCCGAGCGCCGGCGCCTGGCGCTGGCGTCGGGGATCGCGCTGGCGCGCGATTGATCCTGCATACCCATAGGCGGAACCGGGGATCAGCGGAAGGTCACGAGTATCGTGATTTGCTGGCTGAACGTCCCCGGCACCACTGCCGCGCCGGTCTTCATCAGTTCCGCCGAGTAGTACAGGCTCCTGGGACGCAGCGTGGTGGTCAGTGACTCGGTCGGGCGCCATTCATTGAAGGCGATCGGAATGGCGCCGTTTTCCTTGACTTGCAGTGCAAGCCCGTTCGGCGTGCCATCGGTGTTTTTCAACTCGATGTTCTGGCCGTTGGACGTCAGCACCGGGCTGCCTTCGGGCTGGAACTTGATCTGCAGCGGAACCACCATATTGCCCAGGTCGGCGATGTGGAAGCCGCCATCGCAGGCTTCGTCGAAATCCGCGACGATGGTGAATGGCGTCGGTGGCGGCAGCGGCAGATTGCCCACGCTGTAGGCCCTGTGGCTTCCAGCGGCGCTCAACGCGGGAATGCGTGGCGCCGGCGAGTGTGCCCGGCGATGATGGTCTGGACGTTAATTCTTCGCCAGGCGGGGTAGGGCGACGCAAGCCCGTCGGGCGGGCATAACCTCAGGCGGCCGGGCGCAAGCCCGGCAGTCCCTGGCCGGGCCCGGCGCCTGGCCCCGCCAGGGCGGCGTGGCCGCGCGTCAGCGGCCCAGCAGCTTGCCCAGGCGGGCCACGGCTTCTTCCAGACGGTCCAGCCCGGTGGCGTAGGAGAAGCGCATGGTGTGATGGCCATGGGCGGGGCCGAAATCCAGGCCGGGCACGGCGGCGATGCCGGCCTCCAGCAGCAGGCGCTGCGAGAAGCTGGCGCTGTCGGTGTCGAAGTCGCTGATGTCGGCGTAGATGTAGAAGGCGCCGTCCGGCTTGACCGGCACCTTCAGGCCCAGGCGTTCGAACTCGGGCAGCAGGTAGTCGCGGCGCTGCCTGAAGGCTTCGCGGCGGTGTTCGAAGGTGCGCAGGGCGTCCGGCGTGAAGCAGGCCAGGGCGGCGTGCTGCGCCAGCGTGGGGGCGCAGATGGCCAGGCTGCCGGCGATCTTCTCGACCGGCGCCACCATGGCCTCGGGCACGATCATCCAGCCCAGGCGCCAGCCGGTCATGTGGAAGTACTTCGAGAAGCTGTTGATGACGATGATGTCGTCGTCCAGCGTCAGCGCGGAGCGCGGCTGGCCTTCGTAGGACAGGCCCAGGTAGATCTCGTCGACGATGGCGAAGCCCTGGCGGGCACGTACCTCGGCCAGCAGCCTGGACAGTTCACCGTGGTCGATGGAGGTGCCGGTGGGATTGCTGGGCGAGGCCACCAGCACGCCCTGGGTGGCCTCGGTCCAGTGCCGGGCCACGTCCTGCGCGGACAGCTGGAAGCGCTTGTCCGCGGAACTGGGGATCAGGCGCGGCCGGCCGCCGGCGGCGAGCACGAAGTTGCTGTTGGCGGGATACGAGGGGTCCGGCATCAGCACTTCCGCGCCCGGGTTGACCAGGGCGGCGCAGGCCAGGGTCAGGGCGCCCGAGGCCCCGGCCGTGACGATGACGCGGCGCGGATCGATCGCGGCGCCGAACTGTTCGTGGTAGAACCGGGCGATGGCCTCGCGCAGCGGCATCAGGCCGGCGGGCGCGCTGTAGCCGCTCTGGCCAGCCTGGGCCGCGCGCTGCAGCGCTTCCACGACCTGGGGCGGCGCGGTAAAGTCCGGTTCGCCGATGCCCAGGCTGATGATGTCCTTGCCCGCCGCCTGCAGCGCTTGCGCCTGCTTGAACAGTTCAACCACCTGGAAGGTCAGGAAATCGTCGGTACGGGCGGCAAGGCGGGGCATCGGAATCTCGAAGGCTACTTGAAGCGGAAAAAGGAATTGTAGTCATGCAGCCATCGCGGCGCGCTTTCCTCCTGGGCCGACGGCCGGTCCAGACCCCCTGGGCCACTTTCCTGCAACGACTGGCGCTGCTGTGCCACGGGGCGGTGCGGGACCAGGTCGAGGCGCCGGGCGAGGGCCCGCGTGCCGTGCTGGCGCCGCAGCGCGAGGCCGACGTCGTCCACGCCCGCGCGCTGTGCGCCGAGTACGGCGTGGTGATGGCGCTGGACGAGGCGCCGGGCCCGTTCGAGCCGGTGAACGGGCCGCTGCTGTGGATCGACCCCGGCCGACTGGCGACGCTGGCGCGCCTGTCCGGCCCGGTTCCGCGCTGGCGCGCCCAGCCGGGCGTGCCGGTGGCGGCCTTGGCCCAGGCTGGCCTGCGGCAGTTCGACGGGCTGCCCGGCGCCATGACGCTGGCGCAATGGCTGGCGGCCCCCGCGATCTGGCCGGCGGGGCGCGGCGCCGACTCGGGTGTGCTGGCCGTCGATCTGTTGCTGGCCGACGGCGTGGAGGAAACCCTGGGGCCCTTTGGCGCCGACGATGTGCAGCCGCTGCGGTCAGCCACGGTGCAGCGGCTGGTGCCGGCGCTGTTCCAGTTGGCGGGGGGCGAACTGGCCGCCGCCTGCCGCGTCGCGGATCGCTGGGCCGCGCGCTATCGGCTCGACGCCCTGGCCCCGCAGGCGCCGGCCAGCGTCAACCTGGCGCACCTGTTGTTGGGACATGGCGGCACGCTGGCCTGGGTCCAGGGGGTGACGCTGGGCGTGGGCGCGGCGCCGACGGCGGCTCAGGCCGACGCCGCGCCGGTCGCAGCCGGGCGGTCGACCGCCGCCTTGCAGGCGCGGATCAAGGCCCTGTTCGACCCCCATGGGCGTTTTCCCGAATTGGCGGCGCGCCCGGATGGCGACAATTTGTAAGCCGGGGGTAAGATGGGCGGCGCGCCCGGGGCTTGCGGGCCGTGCGCCCCGGCGGCGCCCCGCAGGGAACGTTTCGCCCCGTCCGCCATCGGAATAGAATTGCCCCCTTTCGTGTTCCTCACTCTAGCCAGTAGCCGCCCCTATGGATGCCAACCTCCGCAAAGCCGCCCTTGAATACCACGAGCACGGCCGTCCCGGCAAAATCTCGGTCACCCCGACCAAGCAGCTCACCAACCAACGCGATCTGGCCCTGGCGTACTCGCCCGGCGTGGCGGCGGCCTGTGAGGAAATCGTGGCGGACCCGGCCAACGTGTTCCGCTACACCGCGCGCGGCAATCTGGTGGGCGTGATCACCAACGGCACCGCGGTGCTGGGCCTGGGCAACATCGGCGCGCTGGCCTCCAAGCCGGTGATGGAAGGCAAGGCGGTGTTGTTCAAGAAGTTCGCCGGCCTGGACGTGTTCGACATCGAGATCAACGAAACCGACCCGGACAAGCTGGTCGAGATCATCGCCGGCCTGGAAGCCACCTTCGGCGGCATCAACCTCGAAGACATCAAGGCGCCCGAGTGCTTCACGGTCGAGCGCAAGCTGCGCGAGCGCATGAAGATCCCCGTCTTTCACGATGACCAGCACGGCACCGCCATCTGTGTGTCGGCGGCCTTCATTAACGGCCTGAAGGTGGTGGGCAAGGACATCGACAAGGTCAAGGTGGTGACCTCCGGCGCCGGCGCGGCCGCGCTGGCCTGTCTGGACCTGATGGTGGACCTGGGCCTGCCGCTGGAAAACATCTGGGTCACCGACATCGAGGGCGTGGTGTACGAAGGCCGCACCACTTTGATGGACCCTGACAAGGCGCGTTTCGCGCAGAAGACCGACGCCCGCAAGCTGGCCGAAGTGATCGAGGGCGCGGACGTGTTCCTGGGCCTGTCGGCCGGCGGCGTGCTCAAGCCCGAGATGGTGGCCCAGATGGGGCCGCGTCCGCTGATCCTGGCGCTGGCCAATCCCACGCCGGAAATCCTGCCCGAACTCGCCCATTCCGTGCGCGACGACGTGGTGATGGCAACGGGCCGTTCGGACTACCCGAACCAGGTCAACAACGTGCTGTGCTTCCCGTACATCTTCCGCGGCGCGCTGGACGTGGGTGCCACCACCATCACGCGCGAGATGGAAAAGGCGGCGGTCTACGCCATCGCCGAACTGGCCGAGGAAGAGCAGAACGAAGTGGTGGCCGCCGCCTACGGCACCTTCGATATCTCGTTCGGTCCCGAGTACCTGATTCCCAAGCCGTTCGATCCGCGCCTGATCGTGCGCATCGCGCCGGCGGTGGCCAAGGCCGCCATGGAAGGCGGCGTGGCCACGCGCCCGCTGGCCGACCTGGAAGCCTACGAAGAGCAGCTGCAGCAGTTCGTCTACCACTCCGGCGCGTTCATGAAGCCGCTGTTCTCGGCGGCCAAGCGTATCGTGCGCGAGGGCGGTCCGGCCCGCATCGTGTTCGCCGAAGGCGAGGACGAGCGCGTGCTGCGCGCGGTGCAGGTGGTGGTGGACGAAGGCCTGGCACGTCCCATCCTGGTGGGCCGCCCGTCGGTGCTGCTGACCCGCATCGAGAAGCTGGGCCTGCGCCTGCGTCTGGGTGAAGACGTCGAGGTCACCAACCCGGAATACGACGAGCGCTTCCACCAGTACTGGACCACGTACTGGGAACGCATGTGCCGCCGTGGCATCACCAAGGAAATGGCGCGCGTGGAAATGCGCCGCCGCATGACCTTGATCGGCGCGATGATGGTGCACCTGGGCGATGCCGACGGCATGGTCTGCGGCTCGGTCGGCGCCTATCACGACCACCTGCGCTTCATCGACGAAGTGATCGGCCGCCGGCCGGGCCGTAACGTCTACGCCGCCATGAACATCCTGCTGCTCAACGAGCGCACGGTGGTGCTGGTGGACACGCACGTCAACGACGAACCCACTGCCGAGCAGATCGCCGAGTTCACCATCGCCGCCGCCAAGGAAATGCAGCGCATGTTCCTGGCGCCCAAGGTGGCGCTGCTGTCGCGCTCGAACTTCGGCTCGGGCAGCTCGGCCTCGGGCGCCAAGATGCGCCGCGCGCTGGAACTGGTGCGTGAAGCCGCGCCGGAACTGGAGATCGACGGCGAGATGCATGGCGACTGCGCGCTGGACGAGGCCCTGCGCCTGCGCATCCTGCCGTCCTCGACGCTCAAGGGCGAGGCCAATCTGCTGGTGTGCCCGAACGTGGATGCCGGCAACATCGCCTACAACCTGCTCAAGACGGCGGCCGGCGGCAACGTCGCGGTGGGCCCGTTCCTGCTGGGCGCCAACGCGCCGGTGCACATCCTGACCTCCAGCTCGACCGTGCGCCGCATCGTCAACATGACCGCGATGACGGTGGTCGATGCCAATACGCCACGTTGAAGTCACCAATGGCGGTCCGGCGTGTCCGCGCACGCCGACCGGCCTGGTCCTGACCGGGGGCGGCGCCCGCGCCGCCTACCAGGTCGGCGTGCTCAGCGCCATCATGGAGCTGCTGGACCCCGACTGGCATTCGCGTTTCAAGAATCCCTTCGACATCATCTGCGGCACGTCCGCCGGCGCCATCAACGCCGCCGCGCTGGCCTGCCGGGCCGAGCGGCCGCACCTGGGGGTGCGCCGCATCCGCCGCCTGTGGTCGTCGCTCAATACCGACATGATCTACCGGGCCGACGCGCCCGGCCTGATCCGCACGGGCGTGCGCTGGCTGGGGCTGCTGTCGCTGGGGTGGATGTACTCCGGCCTGACGCGCAAGCGGCCGCAGTCGCTGCTGGACAACAGCCCGATGCAGGCGCTGCTGGCGCGGGTACTGGATTTCGACCACCTGCAGTCCAGCCTGGAAAGCGGCGCCCTGTCGGCGCTGGCGATCACGGCCTCGGGCTACACCAGCGGCGAGCACCTGACCTTCTACCAGGCACATACGCCGATCGAGCCCTGGCACCGCTACCTGCGGCTGGCCATTCCCACGCCGATCACGGTCGACCACCTGATGGCGTCGTCCGCCATTCCCTTCGTCTTTCCAGCCAGGCAGATCACGGTGCATGGCAAGGGTGAGTGGTGCGGCGATGGCTCCATGCGGCAGCTGGCGCCGATCAGCCCCGCCATCCACCTGGGCGCGCACCGGGTGCTGGTGATCGGCACCGGTTTTCGCGACGATACCCATCCGGAGCATCGCGAGGAGTCGCCGCCATACCCCTCCCTGGCCCAGGTCGGCGGCCACGCCCTGTCCAGCATTTTCCTGGACGGACTGTCGATGGACGTCGAACGCCTGGAACGGATGAACTACCTGGTCGACCAGGTCGTTCCCCGGGAGGACGGCGAGCCGGTCGCCGTGCGCCGCATCCAGGTGCTGACGATTACCCCGAGCCGCTCCCTGGATTCCCTGGCGCTGGAGCACCTGGACGATATGCCGCCCCAGGCCCGTGCGCTTTTCCGCGTACTCGGTGTATCGTCCGACCCAAGCCGTCCGGGGGGCGGGGCACTGATGTCCTACCTGTTGTTCGAGTCCAGCTACACCAAGCGATTGATCGAACTGGGTTATGCCGATACGATGCAGCGTAACGATGAAGTGATCGCCTTTTTCAAGGAGGCACAGGCATGACGCGCAATGCCCAATCTACCCTGCACAAGCAATTGAAGCGAGGTGGAGCGCTGGCCCATGACGGGCTGGACAAAAAGGCCGTGGTCGACGCCGCGCATGAGCTCGGCCTGGCACTGTTTGTGGCCAATTGCGACCCGGCCCGCAGCCGCTCCGCGGTGCTGCGCGCCATCGTCAAGGCGGTGGACTTCCCCGAGTATTTCGGCGGCAACCTCGACGCGCTCTACGACTGCCTGTGCGATACCGTGCTGGATCACAAGACCGGCGTGGTGCTGTGGCTGTACAAGTTGCATTCCGGCGACCCGGCGCTGGAGGAAGACGCCGCCCGTATCGAGTCGGTGTGCGCCGACGCCGCCGAATTCGCCCATGAGAATGGCCGCACGTTTGCGTATGTGGTGGAGCACGCGGGCAAGCACCCGGACCCGGAACCTGGCGTGGCCGCCGCGCCCTACGGCGAGAACGACTGAAGGTCCTGGCAGGGGCGCTTGCGCCGCCGGCCCGTGGGTCATCTGCCTGTCATGTCCCGGGGCGGGACGCCGATCACCAGCCGAGCAAGGCGCCGGCCGCTGAAATCAACGCCAATCCCGCCGTTTCCGTGCGCAGCACGCGCGGGCCGAACCTGACGGCCTGGACGCCCGCCTCGCGCGCCTGCGCCAGTTCCTTTTCCGACCAGCCCCCTTCGGGGCCGACCAGCAGCGTCAACGATTGCAGGTTCGGCGTGGCGCCGAGCCGGCCGGCCAGGTCG
The DNA here is from genome assembly GCF_902859695.1 of Achromobacter ruhlandii. GTDB lineage: Bacteria > Pseudomonadota > Gammaproteobacteria > Burkholderiales > Burkholderiaceae_B > Achromobacter > Achromobacter ruhlandii. The sequence goes on along the minus strand of NZ_CADIJL010000010.1, from coordinate 195,578 downwards.
GCATCGGCGTCCGGATGACACAGCAGGCGCAGGCCGTCGGCCGGGAGGGCCAGCCAGTCGGCCAGCGTCACGGGGGCGTCGACCGCCATCAGCCGGTTGCGGCCGCACTGTTCGGCGGCCGACTGCGCGATACGCTGCCAGTGGGCCACCCGCTTTTCCAGCCGCGGGCCGGCCAGTTGCAGCACGCTGCGCTGCGCGGCGATGGGACAGACCCGGGCGGCGCCCAGCTCCACGGCTTTTTCCACCACCCAGTCCATCTTGTCGCCGGCGGGCAGGCCCTGTACCAGGGTGATGCGGCCGGCCAGCTCGGCTTCGCGCGGATCGAACGCGCCCAGCTGGGCGAAGCCGGCCTTGCCCTCGATTTCCAGCACCGCCGGGTATTCGCCGCCCTGGCCGTTGAACAGTGCCAGGGTTTCCCCCGCGCGCAGCCGCAGCACCCGGATGGCGTGGTGCGCCAGGGCCTCCGGCAGGGCGATGCGGGCGCCGGGGGACAGGGGAGCGTCGCAGAAGAAGCGAGGTGCGGACATGGATGTTGCGGTGGCGGACGGAAAGCGGACATTGGGGCCGGGCGGAGACCCGGGGCGCGGCCCGGGCGGCGCCCCGGCGGTTCAGGGCCTGGTTCGTCGCCGGGTCACCTGAGCGCGTAGCCTACCACCTTGATGCCCCAGTCGATCAGGGTGGGGGCGCTGGACGCCAGTTGCAGCGTCAGCAGGGTCAGGAAGCCGACCGTCATTTTCTTGTCCAGGCGCAGGAGGTCGTGGCGCACCTCGGCCAGGTCTTCGTGGGTGGCGAAGCGCTTGAGTTCCTCGCGGGTGGGCAGTTGCGCGACGACTTCGACGAGTCTGTCGAATTGGTCCTGGGCGGCGCGCCTGGCGATGTCGCGTTCGAGTTCAGCCCTTTCGCGGGCGTAGTCGACGCGTGACAGGGCATAGGCGTGGAGTTCGGCGCGGGCCTCGTCCTGCGAGCGCTTGAGCAGATCGGCCTCGCCCTGCAGGCGGGCTTGTTCCAGCGCCTGCGCCACCGCGATGGCGCGTTCCTCGCCGAGCGCGTTGCGCAGGGCCAGGATGCCGGCGGCGGGAATGGTGAAGCTCAACATGGCAATCATGATACGGATTCCGATATAGGGCTGTGCCAGGCCATCATGAATCTCGGACCGCCCCGCCGCAATTGTGGCAACTACGCCATGACATGGCTGTCTCCCCCCTGGGGCTACCGCGATTCCGCCGCAGGCCATCGTCCATCTGGCGGACCCCGCCACCCGCCATCGGCCCGGCCATCCCCAGGTGTTAAAATCGTCTGCTTCGCAACCTACTCAACTGGCCCCCATTTCCTGCGTGGGCGCGCCAGCCTCAAAGAGCCTTCCGAATGAGCAATCCGACCGCCCCTAAACTTGCCTTGGCGGATGCCATCCGCGCCCTCGCGATGGATGCCGTGCAACAAGCGAACTCCGGGCACCCGGGCGCTCCCATGGGCATGGCGGAAATCGCCCAGGCCCTCTGGATCGGCAACCTGCGCCACAACCCCAAGGATCCCGCCTGGGCCAACCGCGACCGCTTCGTGCTGTCCAACGGCCACGGCTCGATGCTGATCTACGCGCTGCTGCACCTGACCGGCTACGACCTGCCGATCGAAGAACTGAAGAACTTCCGCCAACTGCATTCCAAGACGCCGGGCCACCCCGAAGTGGGCATCACCCCGGGCGTGGAAACCACCACCGGCCCGCTGGGCCAGGGTCTGGGCAATGCCGTCGGCATGGCGCTGGCCGAAGCGCTGCTGGCCGCCGAGTTCAACAAGCCCGGCCACACCATCGTCGACCACCACACCTACGCCTTCACCGGCGACGGCTGCCTGATGGAAGGCATCTCGCACGAAGTGTGCTCGCTGGCCGGCACGCTCAAGCTGTCCAAGCTGGTGGTGCTGTATGACGACAACGGCATCTCGATCGACGGCCACGTCGAGCACTGGTTCGCCGACGACACCGCCAAGCGCTTCGAGGGCTACGGCTGGAACGTCATCCGCGGCATCGACGGCCACGACGCCGCCGCCGTGGACGCTGCCATCAAGGCCGCCCGCGCGCAATCGGAAAAGCCCACGCTGATCGTCTGCCGCACCGTCATCGGCAAGGGTTCGCCCAACATGGCCGGCACCCACAACGTGCACGGCGCCCCGCTGGGCAAGGACGAGATCGCCGCCACCCGCGCCGCGCTGGGCTGGTCGGCCGAGCCGTTCCAGATCCCGCAGGACGTCTACGACGGCTGGGACGGCCGCAAGACCGGCGCCGCCGCGCAGGCCGAATGGCAGTCGGCGTTCGACGCCTACGCCGCCGAATTCCCGGCCGAGGCCGCCGAGTTCACGCGCCGCATGAAGGGCGAGCTGCCCGCCGGCTACGCCGACCAATTCAAGGCGTTCCTGAACGCCACGCTGGAAAAGGCCGAAACCGTCGCCACCCGCAAGGCCTCGCAGTTCGCGATCACGGCGCTGGCCGCCGCGCTGCCGGAAATGCTGGGCGGCTCGGCCGACCTGACCGGCTCCAATTTCACCGACTGGAAGGGCGTGGGCGCGGTGCGCGCCGGCGACAAGGGCATCCAGTTCGGCCGGCACATCAACTATGGCGTGCGCGAATTCGGCATGGCCGCCATCATGAACGGCGTGGCCCTGCATGGCGGCTACCTGCCGTTCGGCGGCACCTTCCTGACGTTCTCCGACTACTCGCGCAACGCCATCCGCATGGCCGCGCTGATGAAGCAGCGCGTGGTGCACGTGTTCACGCACGACTCCATCGGCCTGGGCGAAGACGGCCCGACCCACCAGTCGATCGAACACGCCGCCAGCCTGCGCCTGATCCCCAACCTGTCGCTCTGGCGTCCCTGCGACACGGCCGAAACCGCCGTGGCCTGGAACGCCGCCGTGACGCGCCCGGCCAGCATCGGCATGGACGTGCATGACGGCGGCCCGACGGCGCTGTTGCTGTCGCGCCAGAACCTGCCGTTCGTGCAACGCGACGCCGCCACCGTGGACGCCATCGCCCGCGGCGGCTACGTGCTGCGCGACGCCGACGGCGCCCGCGCCGTGATCATCGCCACCGGTTCCGAAGTCGCCATCGCCCTGGACGCGCAAGCCCAGCTGGCCAAGGAAGGCATCGCGGTGCGCGTGGTGTCCATGCCGAGCACCGACGTGTTCGACAAGCAGGACGCCGCCTGGAAGCAATCGGTGCTGCCCAAGGGGCTGCCGCGCGTGGCCGTCGAGGCCGGCGTGACCGCCTTCTGGCACAAGTACGTGGGCCTGGAAGGCGCCGTGGTCGGCATCGACCGCTACGGCGAATCGGCCCCGGCGGGTGCGCTGTTCAAGTTCTTCGGGCTGACCGCCGACAAGGTGGCCGAGACCGTCAAGCAAGTTCTGTAAAAAAGGAGCCTAGTCATGACCATTCGCGTCGCCATCAACGGTTACGGTCGCATCGGCCGCAACATCCTGCGTGCCCACTATGAAGGTGGCAAGAAGCACGATATCGAAATCGTCGCCATCAACGACCTGGGCGATCCCAAGACCAACGCCCACCTGACCCGCTACGACACCGCCCACGGCAAGTTCCCGGGCACCGTCGAAGTCGACGGCGAGTACATGGTCGTCAACGGCGACAAGATCCGCGTGCTGGCCAACCGCAACCCGGCCGAACTGCCGTGGGGCGAGCTGAAGGTCGACGTGGTGCTGGAATGCACGGGCTTTTTCACCACCAAGGAAAAGGCCGGCGCGCACATCAAGGGCGGCGCCAAGAAGGTCATCATCTCGGCCCCGGGCGGCAAGGACGTTGACGCCACCGTCGTCTACGGCGTCAACCACGGCGTGCTGAAGTCGACCGACACCGTCATCTCGAACGCGTCGTGCACCACCAACTGCCTGGCCCCGCTGGTCAAGCCGCTGAACGACAAGCTGGGCCTGGAAAACGGCCTGATGACCACCGTCCACGCCTACACCAACGACCAGGTCCTGACCGACGTCTACCACGAAGACCTGCGCCGCGCCCGTTCGGCCACCATGAGCATGATCCCGACCAAGACCGGCGCCGCCGCCGCGGTCGGCCTGGTGCTGCCGGAGCTGAACGGCAAGCTGGACGGCTACGCCATCCGCGTCCCGACCATCAACGTGTCGATCGTCGACCTGTCCTTCGTGGCCAAGCGCGACACCACCGTCGAGGAAGTGAACAGCATCCTGAAGGCCGCCTCGGAAGGCGAGCTCAAGGGCATCCTGGACTACAACACCGAACCCCTGGTCTCGGTGGACTACAACCACAACCCGGCCTCCAGCACCGTTGACGCGTCGCTGACCAAGGTCTCGGGCCGCCTGGTCAAGGTTTCGTCCTGGTACGACAACGAGTGGGGCTTCTCGAACCGCATGCTCGACACCACCGTCGCGCTGATGTCGGCCAAGTAAGCATCGCTGTCGAACCGAAGGGGACGAACAGGTTTTCCGCCACGGCGGAAAGCGGGTTCGTCCCCTTCGTTCGCCAACTCTAGGAGACGCAAAGCATTATGTCCAAGGTCAATACCCTGTCCGCGCTGGCCAAGGCCGGCGCCCTGTCCGGCAAGCGCGTGTTCATCCGCGCCGATCTGAACGTGCCGTTCGATGACGCCGGCCGCATTTCCGAAGACACCCGCATCCGCGCCTCGGTGCCCGGCATCCGCCTGGCGCTGGACGCTGGCGCCGCGGTGATGGTCACCTCGCACCTGGGCCGCCCGAAAGAGGGCGTGCTGACCGAGGCCGATTCGCTGGCCAAGGTCGGCCAGCGCCTGTCCGAGCTGTTGGGCATGCCCGTGCCGCTGATGCGCGACTGGGTCGACGGCGTCAAGGTCGAGCCGGGCCTGGTGGTGCTGCTGGAAAACTGCCGCGTCAACGTCGGCGAGAAAAAAGACGACGAGGCGCTGTCGCGCAAGATGGCGGCGCTGTGCGACGTCTACGTCAATGACGCCTTCGGCACGGCGCATCGCGCCGAGGCCACCACGCACGGCATCGCGCGCTTCGCGCCGGTGGCCTGCGCCGGTCCGCTGCTGGAGGCCGAGCTGGACGCGCTGGGCCGCGCGCTGCACGAGCCGAAGCGTCCGCTGGTGGCGATCGTCGGCGGCTCCAAGGTGTCGACCAAGCTGTCGATCCTGCAATCGCTGGCCGACAAGGTCGACCAGCTGGTGGTGGGCGGCGGCATCGCCAACACCTTCATGCTGGCCGCCGGGCTGCCGATCGGCAAGTCGCTGGCCGAGCCGGACCAGGTGGAGCAGGCGCGCGCCGTGATCGAGCTGATGAAGCAGCGCGGCGCGGATGTGCCGATCCCGGTGGACGTGGTGTGCGCCAAGGCGTTCGGCGCGGACGCCGAGGCCACCGTGAAGGCGGCCGATGAAGTCGCCGCCGACGACATGATCCTGGACATCGGTCCGCAGACCGCGCAGCAATTGGCCGAGATCCTCAAGCAGGCCGGCACCATCGTCTGGAACGGTCCGGTCGGCGTGTTCGAGTTCGACCAGTTCGCCAACGGCACCAAGGTGGTGGCGCAGGCGATCGCGGATTCCGAGGGCTTCTCGATCGCGGGCGGCGGCGACACGCTGGCCGCGATCGCCAAGTACGGCATCGGCGAGCAGGTCGGCTACATCTCGACTGGCGGCGGCGCGTTCCTGGAGTTCCTGGAAGGAAAGACCCTGCCGGCGGTGGCCGTGCTGCAAGAGCGGGCCAAGTAGTCTTTCCGCCCGCACGAGGAAAAGCCGCTCCTTTTGGAGCGGCTTTTTTCGTGGACCCGGGCTCATACTGGCTGCCGTCGCCCGGAGGGACATGGGTCGATGGGGCGTACGGATCGCCACGGCCATGAAATGCGGCCGCCGTGTTGCGCAGCGGCGCGGTCGGGTGGCGCTTATTCCATCTTCGCGCCCGACAGTTTCACGATGCCGGCGTAGCGATCGATCTCGGCGCGCATGAACGCGCCGAACTCGGCGGGCGTCTGGCCGGCGGGGACGATGGCGCCCATGGATTCCATGCGCTGGCGCATGGCGGGGTCGGCGGTGATGGCGTTGATGTCGCGGTTCAGGCGCGCGACGACGTCATCGGGCGTGCCGGCGGGGGCGACGATGCCGTACCAGGCCGAGGCATACATGTCGCTGACACCAGCTTCGGCGAAGGTGGGCACGTTCGGCAGGGCGGGCAGGCGCTGGCGCGAGGCGACCGCGAGGGCGCGCAGGGCGCCGGCCTGGACCTGGGCCAGCGAGCCGGTGTCGATCATCATGTCGACCTGGCCCGCGAGCAGGTCGGAGACCGCGGGACCGCTGCCCTTGTACGGAATGTGCAGGATGTCGACGCCGGTGCGGGCCTTGAACATGGCGCCGGCCAGGTGCTGCGACGATCCCACGCCACCCGAACCGTAGTTGAGCTTGCCGGGCGCGGCCTTGGCGGCGTCCACCAGCTGCCGCACGGACTGGTAGGGCGACTGCTTGGGCACTTCGAGGATGTTGGGGATCTCGGCGACGAAGGCCACCGGCGTGAAATCCTTGACCGGATCGAAGCCCAGGCGCGCGTACAGGTGCGGGTTGGCGGCGTTGGTCGAACTGGTGGCGACCAGCAGGGTGTAGCCATCGGGTTTCTCGCGCACGAACGCGGCGGTGCCGATGTTGCCGCCGGCGCCGGCCTTGTTGTCGACGATGACGGTCTGGCCCAGGCGTTCGGTCAGGCGCTGGGCCAGCATCCGGCCCAAGGCGTCGGTGGCGCCCCCGGGAGGCCACGGCACCACCAGCTTGATGGGGCGTTCAGGGTAGGCCTGGGCGTGCGACAGGGCGGGAACGGCGGCGAACGCGGCCAGGGCGAGCGCGCTCGCGGCGCGGCGCAGGAAGGCGTGGGGCATGGAGTCTCCTGATGCGCGGTCCGGCGAGCGGCCGCGCTGTTGTCCGAGGGCCGCGCGGGCGGCTTCGGGGCGGCTGGGGGCCGCGTTTGTTGTGTCCAGCACTCTACGCAATCCCTTCCTTGATAAAAAGGGATAAATATTTAAGGAATTTCATTCCTTTTTGGAATGATGGTCCGAGTCCAGGCACGGCGGCACAGCGGCACCGTTTGATTTACCCGCGGTTTCAGGAACGTAGACTGGTGTAGGCTTGGCGCTCGTCCGCGCCGCGGTTTCCTTCCCCCTTTGTTCCTCTGCCCCGCAGTCCCATGAATCTACGATTTCTCCCTGGCCTGAACAATTTCCGGGGCATCACCCGGGAGTCCGCCGGCCGCGACATCGCCGCGGGCCTGAGCGTGGCCGCGGTGGCGCTGCCGGTGGGACTGGCCTACGCCGCGATGATGGGCGTGCCGCCCGTGGCGGGGCTGTGGGCGGCCATCGCGGGCATGCTGGGGTACGCGCTGTTCGGGTCGTCGCGCACGCTGATCGTGGGGCCGGACACGGCCACCTGCACCCTGATCGCGGCCACCCTGACGGGCATGGCGCTGACCACGCCCGAAGACCGCCTGGCGGCGGCGACCAGCATCGCGCTGACGGTCGGGGCGGGCTGCCTGATTGCGCGGGTGCTGCGCCTGGGCGTGCTGGCCAACCTGCTGTCGCGGCCGGTGCTGATCGGCTACATGGCGGGCGTGGCGGTGACGCTGGCGCTGTCGCAACTGAGCGGCCTGACCGGCGTGGGCCTGCGCAACAGCGGGTTGGTGCATCCGTTCCTGGAGCTGTCGCGGCGCGTGTCGGAAATCCGCATTCCGACGTTGTGCCTGGGGCTGGCGTCGTGCCTGCTGCTGGTGGCGATCAAGCGCTGGCGGCCGACCTGGCCCGGGCCGATCATGCTGGTGGTGGGCGCCTGTCTGCTGTCGTGGCTGTTCGATTTTCCCAGCCTTGGCATCGCGGTGGTGGGCGAGGTGCCGGCGGGCCTGCCGGCGCTGCGGCTGCCGGTGCGGCTCGACGGCGTGGACAACATCCTGCTGGGCGCGGCGGGCGTGCTGGTGGTGAGTTTTTCCAGCGGCATCGTGACCGCGCGCAGCTTCGCCGCGCGCACCGGCGAACACGTCGATCCGAACCGGGAACTGGTCGGCTTCGGCGCGGCCAACGTGGCGGCCGGACTGTTCCAGGGCTTCGTGGTGACGGGGGCCGATTCGCGCACGGCGGTGGGCCTGGCCGCGGGCGGCTCGTCGCCATTGGTGGGCGTGAGCGCGGCGGTGGCGCTGGCCGTCGTGGTGGGCCTGCTGAGCGCGCCGCTCTATTGGCTGCCGCAGGCGGTGCTATCGGCGATCCTGCTGCTGGCGGCCGCCAGCCTGTTCGACGGCCAGGCCTTCATGCGGCTGGCGCGCATTTCACGCATCGAGCTGGCCTTCGGCATCCTGGCGGCCGTCGGCGTGGTGGGTTTCGGCGTGCTGCAGGGCGTGGCGGTGTCGGTCGGCGCCACGCTGCTGTACGCCATGTATGTTTCCGGCAACCCGCGCGATGCCCTGCTGGGCCGCCTGCCGGGCGAATCGGTGCTGGGCAAGATGCACCTGAACCCGCAGGCGCAGCCGGTGCCCGGCGCGGTGATCTGGCTGTTCGAGTCATCGGTGTGGTTCTTCAATGCGGATGCGTTCCGGCGCCGCGCGCGCGAGATCATCGAGCAGGCTGGCGACATCACCTGGTTCGTGCTTGACGCCGAGGCCATGACGCAGGCCGACGCCGACGCCATCGAAGCGTTGTACGAACTGCGGCGCGAGCTGCGCGACCGCGGCATGGTGCTGTTGGTGGCCGGCGGTCACGGGCAGTTCCGCATGGCGCTTGAGCGCTCGGGCCTGGCCGAGCGCATCGGCCGCGACAAGATCTTCCCTTCGCCGGAACAGGCGGTCGAGGCGATCGAGCGCTGGCGCCAGGGGCCGGCGCCGGCCACGCTGTCCTGACCGTCCCCGCGGGCGAGGTCGCCGCCGCGTTGGGCCGCCGCCCGCGCCGATCCGGGGGCGCCACCCGGCCTCGTCGCGCCACCGCGTGCGCCGTGGCGCGGCCTCAATCGATGATGTGATAGCCGCCGTCGATGTACAGCGTCTGCCCGGTCATGCGGCGGGCGGCGTCGGTGGCGAGCCAGGCGGTGGCCTCGCCGACGTCGTCGATGGAGACCAGGCTGCGCGCCGGCGCCTTGGCCTGGGCGCGGTCGAGCAGCGCGTCGAATTCGGCGATGCCCGAGGCCGCGCGGGTCTTGAGCGGCCCGGGTGAAATCGCATGCACGCGGATGCCCTGCGGGCCGAGTTCGGCCGCCAGGTAGCGGGTGGCCGATTCCAGCGCGGCCTTCACCGGACCCATCATGTTGTAGTGTTCGACCACCATCTGCGAGCCGTAGTAGCTCATGCAGAACAGCGCGCCCCCGCCGGGCATCAGCGGCTCTGCCAGCTTGGCCATGCGGATGAACGACCAGCACGACACATCCATGGCCGTCAGGAAGCCGGCGCGCGAGCAGTCCGTGACGCGGCCGTGCAGGTCGTCGCGCGGCGCGTAGGCGATGGAATGCAGCACGAAATCCAGGCCGCCCCATTCGGCGGCGATGCGCTCGAACACCGCCTCCAGCTCGCCCTCGCGCAGCAGGTCCAGCGGCATCAGCAGGGACGCGTCCACCTGGCGCGCCAGCGGCTCGACGTGCGGGCGGGCCTTGTCGTTCAGGTAGGTCACGGCCAGTTCCGCGCCCATGGCGCGGAACGCCTTGGCGCAGCCCCAGGCGATGGAGTCGGCGTTGGCGATGCCCGTGACCAGGCCGCGCTTGCCGGCAAGAGGGAGGGCGGCGCTCATCGTTGTTTCACCAGGGCCAGCGTGTGCTGCGCGATGATCAGTTCTTCATTGGTGCGCACCACGTACACGCCGATGCGGCTGTCGTCGCTGGAAATGCGCGGCCCGTGATGCGCATTGCGCTCGGGATCCAGCTTGATGCCGAGCCAGCCCCAATGCTCGCTGATGGCCTGGCGGATCTCGGCCGAGTTTTCGCCGACGCCAGCGGTGAAGACGATGGCGTCGATGCCGTTCATGGCGCAACCCAGGCCGATCATGCCTTCGGCCACGCGCCAGGCGAAGTACTTCAGCGCCAGCCTGGCCGACGGCGCGTCGCTGGCCAGCAGCTCGCGCATGTCGTTGCTGATGCCCGACAGGCCCTTCATGCCGCAGTCGTGGTACAGCACATGTTCAATGTCGTCGTGCGACATGCCCTGTTCCATCATCCACAGCACCACGCCGGCATCCAGCCGGCCCGGCCGCGTGCCCATCGGCAGGCCTTCGAGCGCGGTGAAGCCCATGGTGCTGTCGACGCTCTTGCCCTGGTGCATGGCGCAGGCCGACACGCCCGAACCCAGGTGCGCCCCGATGATCCTGCCCATGGCGATCTCGGGCAGCGCCTGGCGCAGCCGCTGCGCGATGTATTCGTACGACAGGCCGTGAAAGCCGTAGCGCCGCACGCCCTGCTGGTACAGATGCTCGGGCAGGGCGTAGCGGTCGGCCACGTCCGAATGGCTGCGGTGGAAGGCGGTGTCGAAGCAGGCCACCTGCGGAATCCACGGGCGCCGCTCGCGGATCACGCGGATCGGCGCCAGGTTGTTGGGCTGGTGCAGCGGCGCCAGCGGCGTGAAGGTGTCCAGTTTGGCGAGGATGGCGTCGTCGATCAGCACCGGCTCGGCCAGGTCGGGGCCGCCGTGCACCACGCGATGGCCCACCGCCAGCGGCGCGCCGCCCAGGTGGCCGCTGAGCCAGGTGCCGACCACCTCCTGGCCGTTGGGCACATCGGGCGCGTGGCTGGGCGCGATGTCGCGTTCCACCAGCGTCTGGCCGGCGGCGTCGCGCACCCGCAGGCGCGGATGGCGGGTGCCGATGCCTTCGAGCTGGCCGCCCAGGCGCGGCGCCAGTGCCTGTTTGTCGTCGATGTCGTACAGGTAGAACTTGATGCTGGAACTGCCGGCGTTGATGACGAGAATGGTGTCGGACATGGAGTCGATCGCCTCTTGATGCAAGGGACAAGGCAGGGCCGGGGCCCCGCCGCTCATTCACGGCCTGTCGGCCGGCCCTAGGCCAGCGGACGCGCCTGCTGCGTGGCCAGGTGGTGCGCGTAGATCGCCGCCACCGCGCACGACGCCAGGCGCGAGCGCGGGCTGTCGGCGCGGCTGGTCAGGATGATGGGCACGCGCGCGCCCAGCACGATGCCGGCGGCCTCGGCGTTGGCCAGGAAGGTCAGGTTCTTGGCCAGCATGTTGCCGGCTTCCAGATCGGGCACCACCAGCACCTGGGCCACGCCCGCCACCAGCGAGCGGATGCCCTTGATGCGGGCGGCATCGGGGCTGATGGCGTTGTCCAGCGCCAACGGGCCGTCCAGCACGCCGCCGGCGATCTGGCCGCGGTCGGCCATCTTGCACAGCGCGGCCGCCTCGATGGTGCTGGGGATGCTGGGCGTGACCTGCTCGACCGCCGACAGGATCGCCACGCGCGGCTCGCCCAGGCCCAGGCCGTGGTGCAGGTCGATCACGTTGCGGATGATGTCGGCCTTGGTTTCCAGGTCCGGGAAGATGTTGATGGCCGCGTCGGTGATGAACAGCGGCTCGGCGTAGGTCGGCACTTCCATGATGAACACATGGCTGATGCGGCGGCCGCTGCGCAGCCCGGTGGCGCGCGCCACCACTTCGTGCATCAGCTCGTCGGTGTGCAGGCTGCCCTTCATCAGCAGCGAGGCCTCGCCGCCGCGCACCAGCGCCACGGCGGTCTCGGCCGCGGCGTGGCTGTGCGGCGCATCGACGATGCGGGCATCGCCCAGGTTCAGCCTGTACTGCGCGGCCGTGTCGCGGATCTTGTGTTCCGGGCCCACCAGGATAGGACGCAGCAGGCCCAGGTCACGCGCTTCCAGCGCGGCCGACAGCGACGGCTCGTCGCAGGGATGGGCGATGGCGCAGGCCGCGGGCGCCAGGGTCTGGGCGCGCGCGATCAGTTTGTCGTAGTGCGTGGAGGTGGGCAGGCTCATTCCGGTTTGGCCTTGGCGGTGACGGGTTTGCGGACGCGCGCGGGCGCGGGCTTTCTGGCGGCCGTTTTTCCAGCCGCGGCAGCCTTGACGGCGGTCTGCGGCGTGGACTTGGCGGCGGCCAGGTTAGCGGGGGCGCGGCGGGGGGAAGTCGCGGGCGCCGCGTCCCCGGCCGAGGTCGCGGCAATGCGTCTGGCCGCGGCCGGCTTCCTGGCGGCAGGCTTGCCCGCGCTGGAAGGCTCCAGGCTGGCGGTCGCGGCGCGCACGGCCTTGCGCGCGGCCGGCGCCGGCTCGTGTTTCTGCGCGCGGCGCGCGGCGGCCTCGAAGATCTGCTCCATCTCGGCCAGGCTGGCGCGCGCGGCGGGGCTCAGCGGCTCGGCCGCTTCCAGCACGTGCTTCATCGCTGCCAGCGCCTCGCGGATGGCGGCCGGCGACGAGCCTTCCAGCAGCTTCGGCATCGTCTGCAGCACGGCGGCCGAGTCCAGCCGCATCATCATGGCCTGGTCGCGGGTGATGTCCTTGAATTCCTGCAGCGTCATGGCGTTGCCGGCCTCGGCGCGCATCTTGCGGATCAGCGCGAAGCTGCGCTCGTCCAGGCCGCCCTCGGCGCCGGCCACGTACAGCAGCATGCGGATGGCGGCCACGCGCAGGCCGCCTTCCTGCAGCAGCGAGCGCAGTTCGGCGGCGCGCTCTTCCATGAAGCGGCGGTGTTCCGGCGACACGCCGGGGTGGCGGCGCGGCTGGCCGTCCTTGCCGCCCAGGCCGGCCAGGTCCTGCACCAGCGGCGAGCCATAGACGCTCATGAAGGTGCGCTCGTCGGCCGAATCGCGCAGTTCCTGGAAGATGTTCAGGCTGGTCTCGACCAGCTTCGAAAACATCTCCTGGGCCAGCAGGAACGGGTTGTCGGGCGATACGGGCTGCCGATGCTCCCGCACCTGCTCGGCCACCTGCGCGATCGGCGCGATCAGCGGATTGCGGTCGGACACCAGTTCATAAGGCAGGCGCAGCGGATGCAGGCGCTGGCTCCATTCGGCCGATTGCGGCGTCACCAGGGCGCGCACCCACGGCTGCACGAAGCTGCGGTACATGCCCAGGTTGATGTCGGAGATGCGGGCCACGGCGGCAAAGCGCAGGTCGTCGTCTTCCTTGCGCTCGACGATGGCGCGCACGTCGTCCATGCGGCGCTGCTCGAACGACAGCACGTAGTTGCCGTAGGCCAGGTCGGCATTGGGCGTGTCCGGCGTCTTGTCGGTGATCTCGGCCTGGTAGATGCCGGGCGGCAGCACATCGATCATGTCGATGTTGGAGGTGAATTCCTGGTGTTCCTTGCGCGCCACGCTGCCGGACACGAAGATGCCAAGGTGGCCGATGCTCTCATGCACGGCATAGACGATGGTCTGGTCGTGCGCCAGCACCTCGGCGTCGTCCTGGTACAGGTCCGGGATCCAGCCCAGCGCCTGCGGCGGCGGGGTGATGTTGTCGCCCTTGGAGCAGAACACCACGATCGGCGAGCGGATGTTGCGCAGGTCGATGCGGATGCCGTCGGACGTGACCAGCCCGGCGGTCGACAGGCGGTTGCCGACGAACAGGTTGTCGACGATGTACTGGATTTCCGGCCCGTTCAGGAACACGTGGCCGCCCCACCATTTCTCGAAGCTGAGGTAACGGCCGGCCTCGGTGTCGACCTTGGAGTACAGGTTGTACTGCTTGGACCAGAGCGTGTTGGCGGGGTTGAGGTTCTCGAAGTTCTGCACCAGCCAGGCGCCGTCGAACTTGCCGTCGCCCAGGTCGCTGGTCAGGGCGGTGAGCCAGCTGCCGCCGAGCAGCCCGCCGGCGTAGCGCATCGGGTTCATGCCGCGCCAGCCGGCCCAGTAGGACAGCGGCGCGCCGGCGATGATGATGGGGCCGAACAGCTCGGGGCGCACGGCGGCGGTCATCATGATCTGCCAGCCGGCCTGGCAGTTGGCCACCACCACCGGCTTGCCCTCGGCGTCGGGGTGGCGCGCGATGATTTCTTCCAGGAAGTGGGCCTCGGCCTTCATCACGTCTTCGACGGTCTGGGTGGGCACGGGCTGCGGCAGGAAGGTGGCGAAGTAGCAGGGATGGCCGGCGCGCACCGCCACGCCGATCTCGCTTTCGGGCTTGAAGCCGCCGATGCCCGGTCCATGCCCGGCGCGCGGATCCACCACCAGGAAAGGGCGCTTGATCGGGTCGACCGCCACGCCTTCCGGCGGCTTGATGCGCAGCAGGCCGTAGTTGACCGGGCGCGGCAGTTCGCGGCCGTCCAGCACCAGTTCGTACTCCATGCTGAGCACGTTGGGGGCCCGCTTGGCCATGTGGTCGTGGTACTGGTTGCCGCGCTGGCGCATGACGTCGGCGTACAGCACGCCGCGCTGCCAGGCGTCCACGGCATATTCATAGGCGGCCGTCCAGGGGTTGAAGGACGGGGCGGGGACGCGATCGTTGCCGGATCCGGCCATGGCGATCTCCTATAGGGGTAGCACCCGGCAGCGGGTGCTACCGGACCGGTTCCTCAAGTGGAACCAGCTGACTTGACCCCCCCATTACACCTGAATGGATGTTGCATCGCAACATGGGGACGGTTGATGCAGGTCAAATGCCCGGGACTCACTGTCCCTTGTTGTTTGCGGGATCCGCGCCGCGTCTCACGGCGCGTCGTGGCAGACGGCTTCGATGCGATTGCCGGAGGGGTCCGACAGGAAGGCGGCGTAGTAGTGGGGATGGTAGTGCGGGCGCAATCCCGGCGCGCCCTCGTCGCGCCCGCCGTGGGCCAGGCCGGCGGCATGGAACGCGTCGACGGCGGCGCGGCTGGCGGCCTTGAAGCACCAGTGGCGGCGCGCCGGCGCCGTCGGCGAGGCCGCCGCATCGGCCTGCACGCTCAGGTAGGTATGGCCGGCATCGCCGGCGCGGCAGCGTTCGCCGTAGCCCAGCGCGTCGGCGTGGTCATAGACCTTGACCGCGCCCAGGGCGGCCATGACGGCGTCGTAGAACGGCCGGGCGCTGTCGAGCCCGGCGACGCTGATGGAGACGTGATCCAGCAATTGCATGGCCGCTCCAAGGCGAGCTGTCAGGCGCGGGCGTCCGCGTTGTGTTCCAGCCATTTGCGGACCGAGGGCCGCTGCCACTGGGTCTGGACGTAGTCGCGCAGCGGATCGGGCAGGCCGTCCTGCCACAGGCGCCGCAGCGCCACCGCCAGATCCAGGTCGGTGATGCACCAGTCGTCGAACAGGGTGGCCTGGCCCGCGCCGATCAGGGCGCCGGCCACGTGGATCAGCTTGGCCGCGGCCGCATGGCCGGCGTCGGACAGCGGTTGGCCGGCATCGCCGTAGAACACCGATTCGGTCGGCCGCTCCTGGCGCAGGGCGCCCAGGTCGCTGCGCAGCCAGGCCTGCAGTTGGCGGGCGCGGGCACGCTCGCGCGGCTCGCCCGGGTACAGCGCGGTACAGCCCGGCGCCGGATGCAGGTCTTCCAGGTACTCGGCGATGGCGGTGGATTCGGTCAGGTTGAAGTCACCGTGGGTCAGGGCCGGCACGCGCGCGGTCAAGGCGCGGCATTGGTACGGTTGCATGCGCTGTTCGCCCGCGTCCAGGTCGATCAGGCGCACCTCGAAGGGCAGTTGTTTCTCGGCCAGCGCCACATAGGCCGACATGGCGTAGGGGCTGAGGAACTGGGAATCTACGTACAGCGTAAACGGGGCGCCCAAGTGCATCTCCGGTCAGGCGGTTGGACAATGCCCCCACGCCGCGTCTTCGGCGGGCCACTCCTCGCGGGGAGCGTGTCATCGGGCGCCGTCATCCTGGGGCGGCTGGCGATGAAAATGGGGTGCGTAGCGCAAAGCGTAACGCAATTGAAATTTCGCGTGTCGCGCCGGCGCGTCAGTCGACGATGAACAGCCTGGCGCCGGGGGCGGTGGACGAGCGGTGCGGTTCGGCCTGGTCGGCCACCTGGTAGCTCATGCCCGGCGTTAGCACGAAGGTGCGGCCGTCTTCCAGCTCTGTGTGCAGCTCGCCTTCCAGGCAGAGCAGGATGTGACCCTTGCTGCACCAGTGGTCCGCCAGGTAGCCGGGCGTGTACTCGACCATGCGCACGCGCAGGTCGCCGAACTGGCGGGTGCGCCAGTAGGCCATGCCGGTGTCGCCGGGATGTTCGGTGGTTTCGACCTCGGACCAGTCGGTGGTGCCGAAGGGGATGTTGCTCATCTTCATGGTGTCTTGTTCCCTTGGGGGCGGCGCGCCCCAGCGCGCCGCGAAACGCTCGCCGGCGCGGCTCAGGCGGCCAGCTTCTTCTGCCAGAACATGGCGCGGCCGGTCTCCTCGTCCAGCGAATACCCTTCGTAGCCCAGCTTGCGATACAGGCCCTGGGCCACGGCGTTGCCCTCCAGCACTTCCAGCGTGATCTTGCAGCAGTCCAGCTGGCGGGCGCGGTCTTCCAGCGCGGCCAGCAGCTGCTTGCCCACGCCCTGGCCCTGGAACCGCGGCGACACGGCCAGGTCATGCAGGTTCACCAGCGGGCGGCAGGCGAAGGTCGAGAAGCCTTCCATATAGACGGCCACGCCCGCCACCGCGCCGTCGATCCGCGCCAGCAGGGCGCGCGCCGTCGGCCGCTTGGCCAGTTCCGCGATCAGGTTGCGCTGGGCGTGCTCGGGCAGCGGCGTGTTGCCGCCCATGGGGCCGTTGGCGTATTCGTTGAGCATGGCCAGCACCTGCTGGCCGTGTTCCGGGTTGTTGAAGTCGACGTCGATGATTTCCAGCACGATCGGTTCCTGTTCGTTGGCGATGCCTGCCCCGCCTGGCGGCGGACGCGGCAACCGTCCATTATGCGCGAAGCCGCGCGACTGACGAAACGCATTGAAAAATCGCACCGCAACCCCTATCTTCTTTCCATTCAGGGCCGAATCCGGCGCGAGCCGCCTTTGGCTGCAACCCTTACCATGGGCTGGGAAATGGAGTTCAAGGACTACTACAGCATTCTTGGTGTGGAGCGCGGCGCCTCCGAAGACGAAATCCGGCGCTCCTACCGCAAGCTCGCCCGCAAATACCACCCCGACGTCAGCAAGGAAAGCGACGCCGAGGCGCGCATGCGCGACGTCAACGAAGCCTACGACGTGCTGCGCGACAAGGAAAAGCGCGAGGCCTATGACAATCTCGCGGCCGGCGTGTCGCCGGGCGGAGGGTTCCAGCCGCCGCCGGGCTGGGATGAGGGCTTCGAGTTCCACCGCGGCCCGGCGTCGGGCGAAGAGGCCCAGTTCAGCGAGTTCTTCTCGTCGCTGTTTGGCGGCCGCGGCCGCCGCGGGCCGGCCTCGGGCCACGAGCAGGAATTCCGCGCGCGCGGCGACGACCATCACGCCGCGATCGAGGTCGACCTGGAAGACGCGCTGAAAGGCGCCACCCGCGACATCAGCCTGCGCTCCATGCAGGTCGACGACCACGGTCGCCCGCAGATGCAGACCCGCACGCTCAGCGTGCGGATTCCGCCGGGCGTGCGCGAAGGCCAGTTCATCCGCCTGGCCGGGCAGGGCATGCCGGGCTACGGCGGCGGCGAGAACGGCGACCTCTACCTGGAGGTGCGCTTCAAGCCGCATCCCCGCTACCGCGCCGAAGGCCGCGACCTGTACATGACGCTGCCGGTAGCGCCCTGGGAAGCGGCGCTGGGCGCCAAGGTCAATGCGCCGACGCCGGGCGGCACGGTCGAGGTGTCGGTGCCCGCCGGGTCCGGCAACGGCCGCAAGCTGCGGCTGCGCGGCCGCGGCATCCCGGGCGATCCGCCCGGCGACCTGTACCTGGTGCTTGAACTGGCGTTGCCGCCGGCCGACACCGAAGCGGCCAAGGAGGCCTACCGCAAGATGCAGCAAGATCTGCCGTTCAACCCGCGGCGCCACCTGGGGGTCTGATCATGAAGAAAGTCGTCATCAGCAGCGCCACCGTGGTGGGCAAGTCGCAACCGCTCAGCGCCGACGAACTGGCCCGCGCCTGCGGCGCCGAGGTCGAATGGGTCGCGCAATTGGTCGAGGTCGGCATTGTCGACGCCAGCGGTCAGCGCCCGGCCGAGTGGCGCTTCTACAGTGTCGACCTGCAGCGCGCGCTGCACGCGCGCCGCCTGGAGCGAGACTTCGGCGCCGGCCTGGACGCGGTTGCCCTGATCCTGGACCTGAGCCAGGAAGTGCGCCGCCTGAAAGCGCAACTGCGCGCGCTGGGCGCCGACGAATAGGAAACGCGCGGCGGTCGGGGACAGTGCTGGCCCCGGTGGGGCGGCCTGCGGCACAATGACCGCCAGGGCCGCGCCCCGGCCCCAGGAGACCGCCCATGCTGACCCTCTATCACGCGCCGCGCTCGCGCTCGTTCCGCATCCTCTGGCTGCTGGAAGAGCTGGGCGTGCCCTACGACACCGAGATGGTGTCGATCCGCCGCCGCGACGGTTCCGGCCACATCCCGCCCGATTACATCGACATCCACCCGCATGGCAAGGTGCCGGCGCTGGTGCACGATGGGGTGCCTGTGTTCGAGACCCCCGCCATCGCGCTCTACCTGACCGACCTGTATCCGCAGGCGGGCCTGGGCCCCGTGGTGGGCGATCCGCAGCGCGGCCCCTACCTGACCTGGCTGGCCTATTCCACCGGCGTGTTCGAGCCGGCCATGACGGAACGCGCCTTCAAGACGGCGCACCAGCAGGGCTCGATGGGATGGGGCTCGGCCGACGAGGTCGAGCAGGTCGTGACCCGCGTGCTGCAGTCGCGCGCGTATTTCCTGGGCGAGCAGTTCAGCGCCGTCGACATCGTGCTGGGCGGCGCCCTGCAGTTCATGATGCAGGTGAAGCTGATCGCCGAGAATCCGGTGTTCTCGGCCTATGCCGAACGGCTGGCGGCGCGTCCGGCGATGCACCGCGCGCTGCAGCGCGACGGCGACATCGGCGAGGCCTGATCACGTCAGGCGCTGGCGCAGGTCCGCCTGCCATTGCAACGGGCGGCCCAGGAAGCGGGCGGGTTCCAGCAGCGCAAAGACGCCGTCCCGTTCCAGCGCCAACGTCGGGAAGCCCGAGCCCCGAACCCGCGCGAGCCATTCGCGGCTCTGCGCGATGTGGCGCTCGGTGGCCGCGCCCTCGGTGGCGGCATAGGCGGCCTGGAAGGCCGCCTCGTCCAGCCCGATCTCCACCGCCAGGCGGCGCAGCTCGGCGGGATCGGCGATGCGCCGGCCTTCGATGTAATGGGCCTGCTGCAGCCGGTGCAGCAGGTCCAGGCCGCGGCCCGCCAGCGCCTGCGCGGCCAGGATGGCGGTGGTCGGCGGCGCCGAGTCGAACACCGCGCCGCTGTCGCGCAGCAGGCCGTCGAAATAGTCCGGGCCGAACACCTGGCCAGTGAGGCTGGCGATGCGTTCGTCGTGCGGCATGACGTAACGGCGCAACGCCTCGGTGACGGGCTGGCGGTTGCCGCCGGTCATCATGCCGCCGCCATGGGCCTCGATCGTCAGGCCGCTGATGCCGCGGGCGGCCTGCACCAGCGGCGCGGCGCCATAGCACCAGCCGCAGAGCGGGTCGTAGATGTAATGCAGGATGGGGGAAGGGGTAGCCATGGCGCCATCGTAGAGGCGCCTGCGCGCCGGGCATAGCCCTGCGCGGTAGCCACAGTGTTGCGCCGGCCGGGCAGATGGTCCGCCCGGCCGGACCAAGGTCAGCCGGCGATCTGCACCCCGACCCAGAACAGGCCGGCCGCCAGCAGCATCGAGGCGGGCAGGGTCAGGATCCAGGCCAGCAGGATGTTGCGCACCGTGCCGCCCTGCAGGCCGCTCTTGTTGGCGATCATGGTGCCGGCCACGCCGGACGACAGCACGTGGGTGGTGGACACCGGCAGGCTGAAGACGTTGGCCAGGCCGATGGCGCCGACCGCGGTCAGCTGCGCCGACATGCCCTGGGCGTAGGTCATGCCCTGCTTGCCGATTTTTTCGCCCACCGTCAGCACCACGCGGCGCCAGCCGACCATGGTGCCGGCGCCCAGCGCCAGGGCCACCGCCACGATCACCCAGAAGGGCGCGTACTCGGTGGTGGCGGTCAGGTCGGCGCGCAGGCGTTGCAGGTCGGTGCGCTCGCGTGCCGGCAGGCCCTCGATGCGCGCCACCTTCTTGGCGGTGTCGTCCAGGCACAGCAGGTAGCGGCGCACATCGATGCGCTTGGCGGCGGGCAGGTCGGCGTAGTTGCTGACGCCGTGCAGGTCGGCCTGCAGCGCGTCGATGGTGGGCAGGGTCAATTCCGGATCGCAACGGAAATTACGCGGCAGGTCCGAGGCGGAGCCGGCGCGCTTGAGCGCCAGGAAGTCGCCCAGCATGGCTTCGTTGCGCTGGTAGAACGCGCTCAGGTGGGTGGCGGCGTCGCGCGTGCGCTCGATCTGGTAGGTGGTGCTATTGGTGTCGAGCACGAAGTTGGCGGGCACGATGCCGATCAGCACCAGCATGATCAGGCCGATGCCTTTCTGGCCGTCGTTCGACCCGTGCACGAAGCTCACGCCCATGGCCGACAGCACCAGCACCAGGCGGTTCCAGAACGGCGGGTGCTTCTTGTTGTCGATGGCGCGGCGCTGCTCGGGCGTCTTGTGCATCTTCGACAGCGGCAGCCAGCGCTTGAGCGCCAGCAGCAGGCCGCCGGCCACCAGGAAGCCGGCCACCGGCGACACCACCAGGGAGGCGCCGATGTCGATCGCCTTGCCCCAGTTCACGCCGTCGGCCAGCGGCAGGTCGGTGATCAGCGCATTGGCCAGGCCCACGCCCAGGATCGAGCCGATCAGCGTGTGCGAGCTGGAGGCGGGGATGCCGAAATACCAGGTGCCCAGGTTCCAGGCGATGGCCGCGGCCAGCATGGCGAACACCATGGCCAGCCCGCGTCCGGTATCGACGTTGATCAGCAGTTCCACCGGCAGCAGGTGGACGATGGCGTAGGCCACGCCCACGCCGCCCAGCAGCACGCCGAGGAAGTTGAAAATGCCGGAGAGCACCACCGCCAGGTGCGGGGGCATGGCCTTGGTGTAGATGACCGTCGCAACGGCGTTCGCCGTGTCGTGAAAGCCATTGATGAATTCGAAAGCCAGGACGAACGTCAGGGCCAGTGCAAGGCTGAGGCCAACCCAGAGGTCGAGGCCATGAAAGAGGGTGGACATGGAGGCGGGGGAGGTTCCGGCGGAGGCCCAGATTATTACAGATTTGTGACATGTCCCCGGTTGCTTCAGGCAACTTTCGCCGTTCCCCGTGTCCGGCAAACCGACCGCCCGCCCCCGGCGGCCAGCGCCGCCGGCGCGGCAAGCTAGAACTTCTGGTACTGGAACTCGATTTCCAGCGGTTTGCCCAGGTTGGCCGAGGTGTCGGCCTGGATCATCATGACCGCCAGCAGGCCCAGGTAGAGCAGGCACAGCCACAGGGTTTTTCTCATCGCGCAGTGTCCTTGTTCGGGGATAGGGGAGCCGGGCTCACGGGCGAAAGACCTCGGCGATGCGCTGGTTGACCCGCAGCCAGCCCAGTTCGCCCAGGTGCTGCACGTCGCGCAGGGTGCCGATTTCGTAGGGCGCGTCGTACATGTTCATGCAGGCCATGGCGTAGCGCGCGCACAGCGCGTCGACCTGGCGCTGGATGGGGCCGAAGCGGTCCAGGTCCTTGAACACCAGCGGGTGCAGCGGCTGCATCACGAACAGCGCGTTGACACCATGGTTGCGCAGCAGCCGCATCAGCGCCTCCAGCTCGCGCAATTCGTCCTTGCCGGTCAGCGGCCGCGGCAGGAAGGCGGTCTTGCCGCCGGCCGGCACCGCCTGCAGGTACTTATCGAAGAATTCGTCGCGCACGGCGTAGCGGTTGCGCGTCATTTGCGTCTGCTCGGCCTCCTGCGCCTCGCGCGCCAGGGCGTCCCAGTCGACCACCCGGGCCGCGGCCGTCGGGCCCTCGGCTTCCGCCTCGGGCGCGGGCGCCGCATGGGCCGGCGTCCACAGGTCGACCAGCCGCTGGCGGAACACATAGGCCTGTTCGGCCGCCATCGACCACGCTACCCGGGCGTCGCCCTTGTCGCGCAGCCAGCGCGCCAGTTGTTCGCGGCCTTCGGGCTGGCGCACCAGGCGCGGCAGCAGCGGGTTGGCGTGTTCGCGGAATTCATCCGGCCCCAGGCCGCCGTCGCCATCGAACCAGCCGGGCGACACCATGACCACGACGCGCGAGGCCGGTGACAGGTCATCCGCCAGCGCCGCCAGCACCAGTTGCATGCCGAGCGACTGGAAGCCCGAATGGCCGTAGGCCATGACCGGCATGCGCAGTTCGTCGGCCAGGAAGCGGTAGGGCACGAAGCGCAGATCGGTGCTGGTCAGCTCGGACGAGCCCAGCACCACCAGGCGGTCGCCGGTGCGCAGCGCCTGGCTCAGCCGCGACAGGTTGCGGGTCTGGTCCTGCAGGGTGTTGCCGAGGTTGTGGATATAGACGCCGGTGGCCGCGGCCGGCGCCGGGCCGGTGCGCAGCGCCAGCGTATGCCAGGCGCCCCAGCCCGCGGCCAGCGCGACCGCCAGGGCCAGCGCCGCCGCCAGCGCATGCTGCCCGAGGGTGCGTGTGAACATGAGAAACCAGGAAGGCGCGGCGCGCGGGTCGGGGTGGAAGAAGAGAATGTGAGCGGATGTTAGCCAGCCGCCATGAGCGCGACAAGCGCGCAAACCCGGGGATTCCCCTTTTTGCCACAGGCGCGGGGCCGGTCGCCGCCAGGCCGGCCGGCGGAGAATGCGATAGCATCCCTTGTCCGACTTCCTTTGCTCCCGTATCCCATGACCGCTCCCGCCCGCATCGCCCGCCGCCATCCCGACGAACTGATCATCGGCCTGGTGTCGATCTCCGACCGCGCCTCGGCCGGCGCCTACCAGGATCAGGGGCTGCCCGCCCTGCGTGAATGGCTGGGCGGGGCGCTGGCCTCGCCCTGGCAGGCGGTGGACCGGCTGATCCCGGACGAGGCCGCGCGCATTTCCGAGACGCTCATCGAGCTGGTCGACACCTGCGCCTGCGACCTGGTCCTGACCACCGGCGGCACCGGCCCGTCGCGGCGCGACGTGACGCCCGAGGCCACGCTGGCGGTGGGCACCAAGGAAATGCCGGGCTTCGGCGAGCAGATGCGCCAGATCAGCCTGCGCTTCGTGCCCACGGCGATCCTGTCGCGGCAGGTCGCCGTCATCCGCGAACGGCCATCGCATGCCGCGCTGATCGTCAACCTGCCGGGCCAGCCCAAGGCGATCCGCGAGACTCTCGAAGGCCTGCGCGCCGACGACGGCTCGGTGCTGGTGCCGGGCATCTTCGCCGCCATTCCCTATTGCATCGACCTGATCGGCGGTCCGTATGCCGAGACCCGTCCCGAGGTCATCGCCGCTTTCCGCCCCAAGTCGGCGCGCCGGCCGCAACCGTCGCCGGACGCTGCGGTATAGTTGGCCGCCTCTTTCCATTGATTGCCAGAGAGTCCAGATATGAAGGTCCGCACCGCCTTGTCCCTTGCCACCGTCGTGCTCGCCGTGTCGGCTTGCGCCAACGTCAAAGACGTCCGCGATCGTGATCCGGTGTTCTACGGGTCGACCCAGCGCACGGCCGAGGACTACACCAACTGCGTGGCCGACGCCTGGAAAAGCCTGAACGTGAATTTCGAGCGCAAGCCGGTGCGCAATGGCTTCGAGCTGATCCAGTCGGACAGCCTGGGCGTCGAGGCGGTGCTGACCACCACCACCTGGAAGGGCAAGACCGAGGCCCGCCTGTCGACCCGTATTGCGCGGCGCGACCAGAGCCTGATCGAACCCGCCAACCTGTGTCTGCAACAGTGATGCCGCAACGCCGAGACATGCTGCGGCTGGGCCTGGCCGCGGCGGCTGTGTGCCTGGCCCTGCCGGCGCGCGCCAAGCAGGCGCCGGCCGCGCAGCCGGGCGGCTTCATCAGCCGCAAGCTCAATGCGCCGGTGCCGGGCGGCGTTGCCGTGCTGGCGCTGGGCGACGCCGCGACGGCGCCCGAGGTCACCTACCGCGACCGCCGCGTGCTGGTGGTGCGCGAGGATGGCAGGCAATGGATCGCCGTGGTCGGCATTCCGCTGGCGGTCAAGCCCGGCCAGCAGGAAATAGCCGTGCGCGATGGCGCGGGCACGCGCCAGTTGCCGTTCACCGTGCGCGCCAAGGAGTACGTGGCGCAACACATCACGCTGAAAAACCCGCGCCAGGTCAACCCCGATCCCGACGACATGAAGCGCATCGAGCGCGAAATGGCCGAACAGAGCGCCGCCAACCGCGCCTATCGCGCCGGCGTCACGCCCAGCAATCTGTTGCTGGACCGGCCCGTCAGCGGCGGCCGGCTGTCCAGTCCGTTCGGGCTGCGCCGCTTCTTCAACGGCGAAGAGCGCAATCCGCACTCCGGCCTGGATTTCGCGGTGCCGGCCGGCACGCCGATCAAGGCGCCGGCCGCGGGCGTGGTGTCGCTGGTGGGGGATTATTTCTTCAACGGCAAGACCGTGTTCCTGGACCATGGACAGGGCTTCGTCAGCATGTTCTGCCACATGTCGGCGATCGACGTGAAGGTGGGCGACACGGTCGCCCGGGGCGGGGTGGTGGGCAAGGTTGGCGCCACGGGCCGGGCCACCGGTCCGCACCTGCACTGGAATGTCAGCCTGAACGATGCGCGGGTCGATCCCGCCATCTTCATCGGCGCGTTCAAGCCCTGAGCGGGCACGGCCCTCAGGCGGGCGTGGCGGCCTGGGCCGGCTGCTGCAGCGCGATGCGGTGCAGGATGTACTGGTGCATGCGCTCGGCGTAGCGCATCTTTTCCAGCATGTCGTGCAACTGCACTTCCTGTTCGTCCAGGCAGTTGTCGTACTTGATCTTGGCTTCCGCGTAGGTCAGGCCGGTGTTGCGCAGGCTGTTGATGAACGCTTCACGCGATTGATGCAGCAGGCGCAGGCCTTCCTCCCCCTTGGCGAAGCGTCTTCGCGTCAGGGAAAGCTGGTCGGCCGCGTCTTTCAGTTCCTGTGTCAGATCCATCTTGCTGCGTCATGCGTGTTCCGCCGGGCCTGGCGCCGGCGGAGCGCCATTCTTTCACGAACCGGGGTCTTGCGCATTACTACGGCATGGCGCGCGCGAGTTTAAGCCCGCGAGGCGCCCGCCGTGGGGGGCGACAGGCCGGCGGGCGCCGGCCGTCGCCGATCAGCGGCGGTGCTGCGGGGGACGGCTCGGGGCGGGACCGCGTTCGTCCTTGTGGCGGAAGTTGATGCGGCCCTTGGTCAGGTCGTACGGCGACATTTCCAGGGTGACGCGGTCACCGGCCAGGATGCGGATGCGGTGCTTGCGGATGCGGCCGGAGGCGTAGGCGCCCACTTCGATGCCGTTGTCCAGGGTGACGCGGTAGCGGCTATCGGGCAGCACTTCGTCGACGATGCCGTCCAGTTCGATGAGTTCTTCTTTAGCCATTCTCTACTCCTTGATCAATACGCGCCGCCATGCCGTCGGCATGGCGCGCCACCCGGGGATGGCGAGCGCGTTGGACTCTGTTGGCCAGGTCCAGCGGTTGAACGTAAAACGTCCGGGCAAGCGCGGGTATGGGCCACGGCATCCCAAGTGGATGTCTGAAATGACGGATACTCGCGCCGCGAGGGCTGTGTGCGCGTGATGCGCAGCTTGGTCGCGGATCGGCGCTTGTGGCGCGTCGCCGGAAGAAGCGGGTTGGAGTGTCTGCTGCGATACCGGGCGACGCGGTTGCGCCACGGGGCAAGGGCAGGTTTCACCCAAGAAAACCGGTTGCAGCGTTGCAGGAATGCCGGGCGAAAGTCCGGCATGGCCCGCGACTGCGGGCAGGTACTCAGACTGCCACCGAAGGTTGGCACTCAATGTTGTGAACGAAGCCCGGTTTTTGCGGAAAAATCACGGACTTATGTTACTGCAAAGCGCAATGATTAGCCAGTTTTTATCTGCCGGGATGGCGTGATAGTTGCTATTGAACGACTGCGCGGCGGCGGATCCGGCCGTGGCAGTAGCGGCTGGCGCTTTCCCCGCGCCGGCGGGCGCGGGGCGGAGGGCATGGCGTCCCTTATTGCGCGGGGATGCGCGCCTGGTAGTCCTTCTCCCAACGCAGCAGCGCCGACCAGAACGGGCCCGGCTCGCGGCCCGCCAGGCGCGCGGACAGCACGCCCAGGTGCGCATGCCAGCCGCCCGCGACATCGATCATGTCGGCGCGCGAGGCCAGCTTGCGATGGGTCAGCACCAGGCGGGTGCCGTCGCCTTCCGGCGACAGCTCGAACGTCACCTCCGAAGGCTGGCCCTGCGAGCCCCCCCAGGTGAACGCCAGCAGCCGTGGCGGCTCGCAACGGGTGATGAGGCCATGCGTGGTGACACCGTTTTCATAGGGCTTGTAGGGCTCGGGCGTGGGCTCGGCCACGGACGACAGGTCGGCGTGCACGAAGCGCAGCGTGACGCCGCCGCCTTCGCGCAGTTCCATGTCGCCGCTTGCCAGCCATTGCCCGCGCTTGTCGGGTTCGGTCAGGAAGGCCCAGACCCGTTCCACGCTGGCGGGCAGGATGCGGGTAAAGCAAAGGGACGCGGGGCTGGTGACGACACCGTAATCACTCATGTTGGCTCTCCGGGGAGGCGGTCGGGGGCGCATGGGCGGCCAGCGCGGCTTCAAGCGCATCCAGCCGGCCCGACCAGAAATGTTCATAGAAGCGCAGCCATTGCATGGCTTCGGCCATCGGGGCCGGATTCAGGCTGCACACGTGGCTGCGGCCGTTGACGGTCCGCCGCAGCAGGCCGGCCCGTTCCAGCGCCTGCACGTGCTTGGAGGCGCCGGCGAAACTCATGCGCAGGGGCGCGGCCAGTTCACCGATGGTCCGGTCTCCGCCGGCCAGGCGCTGCAGCATGTCGCGGCGCGTGGGATCGGCCAGCGCGCGAAAGACGGCATCCAGGGACGGGGGAGGCAGTGATTCAACCATGAGGTTGAATATATCCCGCCTTGCCGTTTCAATTCAACTGTCTGGTTGAATTTCTGTGTAACCGTTCAGGTGACCGCGTGCGGCAGGGACGTTTCGGCGCCTTCGAACGCGTCCGGGTATTGCGGCAGGGTGTCGGTGATGTCGAACCAGGGCGCCTTGTTCGCCACATGACAGTGCGCGCCTGGCTTGATGCCGGGGTCATCGTCCAGGGCGCCCAGGGGCAGGCCGTAGATGTCGGGCGTCTGGTCGAAGCGGCTGAGCAGCGGCGTGCCGCAGGCCTCGCAGAAGCCACGGTAGTTGCCCGGCGACGAGCAATACCAGGTGACGTGGCTTTCCCCCTTGGTCCAGGCGAAGTCGCTGGCCTGCACGGTGGCGCGGCTGCGGAACGCGGCGCCATGCGACGTGCGGCACATGGCGCAATGGCAATTGAGCGCGTCGGTGAGCGGGCCGGTGATCTGGTAGGCAACACGGCCGCAAAGGCAGGAACCGTTGAGCATGATGACCGCCTGTCGAAAGGGGGGATTGTTTGAATATACCCGCCACCCGCGACGGTGGCGCGGCCTTATGTGACGGATGTCTTTCAGTCGGTTGCCATGGCCCCTATTTTCCGCCAAATGATTCGATTCCCGGGTCATCGCGCTGTCATGCCGCGAAAACAGAATGCGCGAATGAACCATTCCAAGGGGATTCAACGATGACCTACGCCATCGAAGTACAGGGGCTGAGCAAGTCCTTCCATCCCGGCGCCCGGGCGCTGGATAACGTCGACCTGCGCGTGGCCGACGGCGAGATGGTGGCGCTGCTGGGCGCCTCGGGCTCCGGCAAGTCCACCCTGCTGCGCCACCTGGCCGGCTTCGTGGTCGGCGATGCCGGCCAGGGCAGCGTCACGGTCAACGGCCAGTTGATCCAGCGCCATGGCCGCCTGTCGCGGAATGTGCGCGCGGCCCGCGCCGGCATCGGCTTCGTGTTCCAGCAATTCAACCTGGTGGGCCGCCTGCCGGTCATCACCAACGTGCTGACCGGCCTGCTGCCGCGGGTGCCGATGTGGCGCAGCCTGACGCGCGTGTTCCTGCGGGCCGAAGTGCGCCAGGGGCTCGACGCGCTTGCCCAGGTTGGTATAGACGACTACGCATTTCAGCGCGCCTCGACGCTGTCCGGCGGCCAGCAGCAGCGCGCCGCGATCGCCCGCACGCTGGTGCAGAACGCCCGCGTGATCCTGGCCGATGAACCGATCGCCTCGCTCGATCCGGAATCCTCGCGCCGCGTGATGGACACGCTGGCGCACATCAACCGCAGCCGCAAGGTGGCCGTGGTGGTCTCGCTGCACCAGGTCGACGTGGCCCTGCGCTACTGCCCGCGGGTGGTGGCGCTGCGCCACGGCAAGGTGGTCTACGACGGCCCCTCGGCCGAGCTGACGCCGGCCATGCTGCGCGACCTGTACGGCTCGGAACTGAGCGAACTGCTTCCCGAATACGCGCCGCAAGCCCAGCCCCTGCCGGGCCTGGCGCCGCTTTCCCAACAGGCCTACGCGGCCTGACCCCGCCCGTTCCCTACCCGGAGCTTTCCATGCTACGCAGAACCTTTGTTGCCCTGATCGCCGCTGCCGCCTTGTCCACGCAAGTCCATGCGCAAGAGGCCAAGCCGTTGAACTTCGGCATCATCTCGACGGAATCGTCGACCAACCTGAAGTCGGTCTGGCAGCCGGTCATCGACGACCTGAGCCGCGCCATCGGCGTGCCGGTCAAACCGTTCTTCGCTTCGGACTACGCCGGCATCATCGAAGGCATGCGCTTCAACAAGGTGCAGCTGGCCTGGTACGGCAACAAGTCGGCCATCGAGGCGGTGGACCGCGCCAGCGGCGAAGTGTTCGCGTCCGTCATCGACAAGGATGGCAACCCGGGCTACTGGTCGCTGCTGATCGTCAACAAGGACAGCGACATCAAGTCCCTGGACGACCTGCTCAAGCGCCGCGGCCAGCTGACCTACGGCGCCGGCGACCCCAACTCGACCTCGGGCACCGCCGTGCCGGGCTATTACCTGTGGGCCGCCAACAAGATCGAACCCAAGACCTTCTTCAAGGCCGTGCGCGTCAGCAACCACGAAACCAATCTGCTGTCGGTCATCAACAAGCAGGTCGACGTGGCCGTCAACAACACCGAGGCGCTGGAGCGCTATCGCCTGAGCACCGGCAAGGACGCCAACGACAGCGTGCGCATCCTGTGGAAGTCGCCGCTGATCCCGGCCGATCCGCTGGTCATGCGCACCGACCTGCCGGCCGACATGAAGGCCAAGATCCGCGACTTCTTCGTCAACTACGGCAAGGGCAAGGACGCCGCGCGCGAAATGGCCAACCTGAAGGCGCTGACCTATCAGGGCTTCCGCGCCTCGGACAACCAGCAACTGGTGCCGATCCGCCAGATCGAACTGGCGCGTGAAAAGGCCAAGATCGAGGCCGATGCCACCATCGGCCAGGCCGAGAAGCAGAAGCAGTTGGCCGACCTGGACGCCAAGCTGGCCAGCCTGGGCCAACCGACCGCCAAGCAGTAACGATGCCACGCGGCGCTGGCGCTTGCCCCTCAAGCGCCGGCGCCGCGTCCATCCGATTTTTCTATTCCGGAATCCCCATGACCCTGGCCGTGCCTTCTTCCCGTTCCCCCGCCGCCCCGCGCTCGTCGCTGCCGGTCCTGCTCGTATGGGCCTTTGTGCTGGCGCTGCTGGTCATGTCGTGGCGTGGCGCCGACATGCGGCCGCTGGACCTGCTGCGGGACTCGGGCAATATGGCCCAGTTCGCCGCCGACTTCTTTCCGCCCAATTTCCGCGACTGGCGCATGTACCTGGACGAGATGATCGTGACGGTGCAGATCGCCGTGTGGGGCACGTTCCTGGCGATCGTGGTGGCGGTGTCGCTGGGGTTGCTGTGCTCGTCGAACATGGTGCCGGCCTGGGTCTACCAGCCGATGCGGCGCCTGATGGACGCCTGCCGCGCCATCAATGAAATGGTGTTCGCGATGTTGTTCATCGTGGCGGTGGGCCTGGGGCCCTTCGCCGGCGTGCTGGCGCTGTGGGTGCACACCACCGGCGTGCTGGCCAAGTTGTTCTCCGAGGCGGTCGAGGCCATCGACCCGCGTCCGGTGGAAGGCGTGCGCGCCACCGGCGCCAATGCGCTCGAGGAGATCGTCTACGGCGTGATCCCGCAGGTGCTGCCGCTGTGGATCTCGTACTCGCTGTACCGCTTCGAGTCGAACGTGCGCTCGGCCTCGGTGGTGGGCATTGTCGGCGCCGGCGGCATCGGCACCGTGCTGTGGGAAATCATCCGCAGCTTCCGCTACGCCGAGACCTGCGCGGTGATGATCATCATCGTCGGCTTCGTGGTGGTGATCGACATGGCCTCGGCCCGCATCCGCCGCGCGCTGATCTGAGCCCGGGGCGCGCCGAGGCGCGCCCCGCATTTCAACCGGCCGGCGTCAGCGCCAGGAAGGCCGGCAGGGCCAGCAGGCCCGCCAGCCGGGCGGCGGCGATGTCGGCCGGCGTCAGCGCCGCGCGCGGCATTAGGAAGTTGACGGTGCCCAGGCAGGCGCCGTCGAACACCACCGGCACGTTGATCACCGATTGCAGGCCGAGCGCCTGGATCGCGTCATGGTCGTCGAAGAATTCGCGGATCGCGTCGACGCCCTCGCCGATGAAGACCTGGCGTTCGAGCAGCACGTGGCGGCCCCAGGCCGTGCCGCGCTTGTCCTTGCTGCCGCCGGGCGGATAGGCGGCGGCGTTCGAACTGTACAGCCGCACCACCCGCATGCGTTCGGCGTCATGGCGGTTGATGGTGCACAGCGTGTGCCCCAGCGTGGCGTGGGCATGCGCGTCGAGCGCGGCGAAAGCGGCCGGGGCCGAGGCCCCGTCATAGGCCAGCGCCAGGCGTTCGAGGGGGTCGGACGTGAGGCTCATTCGGCGGTGATTCCCAGTTCCTTGATCAGCTTGCCGTACTTGTCGGCGTCGCGCGCCAGCACCTGGCCGAACTGCTCCGGGGTGGTTTCCAGCAGCAGCACGCCCATGTCGCCCATCTTCTTGACCACGTCGGGCCGCTTGAGGATCTTGTTGATCTCCTGGTTCAGGCGCGTGGTCAGTTCGGGCGGCATGCCGGCCGGGCCGAAGGCGCCGTACCAGACCGACAGTTCATAGCCGGGCAGGGTCTCGGCCACGGTCGGCACCTCGGGCAGCAGCGGCGAACGCTGTTCCTCGGTGACGGCCAGCAGCTTGAGCTTGCCGGTCTGCACGTGCGGCAGGGTCTGGGTGCCGGCGCTGAACAGCACCTGGGTGCGGCCGGCCACCGTATCCAGCACAGCCGGCGCGCCGCCGCGG
Source organism: Achromobacter ruhlandii (assembly GCF_902859695.1). Lineage (GTDB taxonomy): Bacteria > Pseudomonadota > Gammaproteobacteria > Burkholderiales > Burkholderiaceae_B > Achromobacter > Achromobacter ruhlandii. Next base: position 164,310 of record NZ_CADIJL010000010.1, on the reverse strand, counting down.
TAGGGGATGTGCATCATCTTCACGCCGGCGGCCTTCTCGAACAGCGCGGCGCTCAGGTGATTGGTCGAGCCCTGGCCGGCCGAGGCGTAGGCCACCTTGTCAGGATTGGCCTTGACGTAGTCGATGAACTCCTTGACGTTGCTGGCCGGCACCGAGGGATGCACCACCATCGTATTGGTGACCAGCGCCAGTTCGGCGATGGGCGTGAAGTCCTTGACGCCGTCGAACGGCATGTTGCCGTACAGCGCCTGGTTCATGGTGTGGGTGCTCATCGAGCCGACCAGCAGCGTATAACCGTCGGGCTTGGCGCGCGCCACGAAGGTGCTGCCGATGTTGCCCGAGGCGCCCGAGCGGTTCTCGACGATGACGGGCTGGCCCAGCGACTGCGTCAGGCCTTCGGACAGCACGCGCGCCAGGATGTCGGTGGAGCCGCCGGCGGCCCACGGCACGATCAGCGTGATCGGCTTTTCGGGCCAGGCCGCGTGCGCCAGCGCGGGCGCGGCGCAGGCCAGGGTGAGGGCGCAGGCGCGCAACAGTCGTCGGATGGTCTTCATGGTGTTTACCCCTTGTGATGTGGCCGGTCTGTGCGCCGGCTGGATGGAAAAATGGTTCATCGGCCGACCGCGTAGCCCTGCATGCCGCGCGGGTTGGCGGCGGCGCGCAGCAGCAGGCCGCCGCCGGCCGCCGGTTCGCGGGTGCAGGCGCTGATGCGGCCTTCGGACCAGTCGGGGCCGACGCGCAGGTCATGGCCGGCCTCGCGCAGCGCCTGCCGCGTGGCCTCGGGCAGGCGGCCTTCGACGGTCAGGCGGTTCAGCGTCAGCGAACGCGGCCAGAACGAGCCCGGGAAATGGTCGATGTGCCAGGACGGCGCGTCGATCGCCGCCTGCAGGTTCAGGCCCATGGCGTGGCGCAGGAAGAAGGACACGGTCCACTGGTCCTGCTGGTCGCCGCCGGGCGTGCCGAAGGCCATGTAGGGCAAGCCGTCGCGCAGCGCCAGGCCGGGCGACAGCGTGGTGCAGGGCCGTTTGCCGGGTTGCAGCTGGCCGGGCACGCCCTCGTCCAGCCAGGTCATCTGCAATCGCGTGGTGAGCGGGAAACCCAGCGCCGGCACCACCGGACTGGACGACAGCCAGCCGCCGGACGGCGTGGCCGCGACCATGTTGCCGTCGCGATCGATGACGTCGATCTGGCAGGTGTCGCCGACGAAGATCTCGCGAGCGGCCCATTCCGCCACCGGCGGCAGCGCCGCGAAGGTCGGCTCGCCCACGCCGAAGCGGGTGTCGGACGCGGCCAGGGTGCGGGCGGCGGCTTCCAGGTCGGGCAGGCGCGGCGCGCGGCCCCCGGGGGAGCCGGGCTGCAGCGTGGTGGCGGCGCGCGGGCCGATGGCGGCGGCGCGCGCGCGGGCGTAGTCGTCGCTCAACAGCGCGGCCAACGGCACGTCGACGAAATCGGGATCGCCGTACCAGGCGGCGCGGTCGGCGAAGGCCAGCTTGGCGGCCTCGGCGATGCGGTGCACGAATTGCGGCGAGGCCGGGTCCAGTCCGTCCATTTGCAGGTGGCGCAGCAGCGCCAGCTGCTGCAGGTGCACCGGGCCTTGGGACCAGACGCCGCACTTGGCCACCGTGTAGCGGCCGTATTGCAGCGTGACCGGATCGTCGTAGCAGGCGCGCCAGTCGGCCAGGTCGGCCTTGCGCAGCAGGCCGCGATTGCGCTGGCCGGTGGTGTCGCGCACCGCTTCATGGGTGTAGTAGGCGTCAATCTCGTCGGCGACGAAGCCGCGATACCAGATGGCCAGCGCGGCGTCGATGCGGCCGGCGCGGTCGGTCGCCGCCGCGTGGGCTTCGTCGAGGATGCGGGTGTAGGTGGCGGCGATGGCCGGCGTGCGCAGCAGCGCGCCGGGCGCGGGCACCTTGCCGTCGGGCAGCCAGACGGCGGCCGAGCTGGTCCATTCGTCGCGGAACAGGGCCTGCACCGCCAGGATGGCCTGCGAGATGCGCGGCACCAGCGGGAAGCCGTTGCGGGCGTAGTCGATGGCCGGGCGCAGCACGTCGGCCAGTTCCCAGGTGCCGTAGTCGCGCAGCATCGTCAACCAGGCACCGAAAGCGCCGGGCACGGTGGCGGGCAGCAGGCCGATGCCGGGCACCAGGTCCACGCCGAGTCCGCGGAAGTAGGCCGGCGTTGCCAGCGCCGGCGCGGGCCCCTGGCCGCACAGCGCGCGCATGCGGCCTTCGCGTTCGCTCCACAGCAGGATCGGCACTTCGCCGCCGGGGCCGTTCAGGTGCGGCTCGACGATCTGCAGCGTGAAGCCGCCGGCCACGGCGGCGTCGAAGGCGTTGCCGCCGCGCTCCAGCACGCCCATGGCGACCTGCGACGCCAGCCAGTGGGTGGATGAGGCGACGCCGAAAGTGCCGCGGATTTCGGGGCGGGTAGTGAAGTCGGACATGGGCGGTCGGGCGGGATGGGGATACGGCGCAGTATAGGATTGTGAAATAACTGATGTACCCATTGTTGGCATAATTGAATAACCAATCAGTTATGAGTAGACCGCCTTGACCTGGGACGCCGCCCGACTCGCCAACCGCCTGCGCCACCGCCATCTGGTGTTGCTGGCGAATATCGCCAAGCACGGCACGCTGACCCGCGTGGCGGCCGCCACCGGCATCAGCCAGCCCGCCGCCACCAAGGCGCTGGCCGAGCTCGAGGACATCTTCGGCGCGCCGCTATTCCTGCGCACCGGGCGCGGCATGCAGCCCACGCCGCTGGGCGAACTGGCGCTGGTGCGGGCCCGCCGCATGCAGGGCGACCTGGACCTGTGGGCGCGCGAGGTCGAGGCGCTGCACGACGGCCGCGCGGCGCATCTGCATGTCGGTGTGGTGCCGTACGTGTCCAGCGCGCTGCTGACCGCCGCCATCGGCCGGCTGCACCAGCGCCACGGCGTGACCCTGACGCTGCACCGCGCCACCACCGACCACCTGGTGCCGATGCTGCGGCGGCACGAGCTCGATTGCATCATCAGCCGGGCGACTTCGACCCTGGCGCAGGATGACCTGACCCATCGCGTGCTGTACCGCCAGCGGCCGCGCCTGATCGCGCACAGCCGATTGGCGCAGCGCCTGGCGCGGCGCGAGGCGGACTGGCCGGCGGTGGCGCGGATGGATTGGGTGCTGCCGGCGGTCAACACGCCGACGCGCCAACTGATTGTCGAGCACTTTATCCGCGCCGGCCTGCGTTCGCCGGCGCCGGTGCTGGAAGCCTATTCCACCGATGTGATCGAGGGCATGCTGAGCGCCAATCCCGCGCTGATGTCGGTGGTGCCGGAGGACATCGCGCGCGAACTGTGCCAGCGCGGCAAGCTGGGCATGGTGCCGTGGGACTTCGGCTGGGAGTTGCCGCCGATCAACCTGATCCGCCGCCGGCGCGAGCAGGCGCTGGCGGCGGAGGAATGCTTTTCCGACATCCTCCTGGAGCTGTGCGCCGACCTGGGGCCGGACGCTCGACCGCGGGCGTAAGGCGCCCGGCTGGAGCGGCCGTGGCGTCGTGGCGGGCGTTTCGCGGCGATGCCGTCGCGGGCTACGCAATCAGGCGGCCGCGGGCGATATCCAGCAGTTCGGCGGTGGCGGCTTCCGGCGCGCCGTTGTTGCCGACACGCAGCAGGCGGCAGCCGTCGGGGACGGGGAAGTCCTGCGCGGCGCGTTGCAGGCGCAGGGCGATCTGTTCGGGCGTTTCGCGGCCGCGCGCCGCCAGCCGCCGCGCCAGTTGCGCGGGGTCGACCGTGATCTCGACCGCGGTCAGCGCCGGATAGCGCCGGTGCGCCTCGGCCAGGTGCGCGCGCGAACCATTGATGATGACGGCCGCGCCGCCCTCCAGCCAGGTGTCGACCTCGATGCCGATGCCGTAGCGCAGGCCATGGCTGGCCCAGTGCAGGGCGAAACAGCCCAGTGCCGCGCGGCGCGCGAATTCCTCGGCGCTCAGGCACAGTGCGTCTTCGGTGGCGCCGCTGTCGCGCGTGATGTAGCGGTGCGCCACCAGCACCGGTTCGTTGTCGCGCAGCCCGGCGCGCAGCCGCCGCAGCAGGGTGTCCTTGCCGCTGCCGGAGGCGCCCATCAGGTAGACCAGGCGTTCGCCGCTGGCGGGAACGGGCGGGTTCATGCCGTCGCCGGTCCTTGCAGGTAGGCCGCGCCCGCCGCGTCGACGTGGCCGCCATCGAAGGGATAGTGGCGCGCGACGATGAAGTCGGCGCCCGCTTGCGGCTGGACATAGACGCTGACGCCGGGCACCGCCATGGGCTGGCCGCGCAGCGGATCGGCGAACGCCGCGATGCCGGCCCGCGCCTGCTCCAGCGCGGCGCCGTCGAGCTTGCCGGTCAGCGTGATGTGGAAGGTGAAGGTGTCGAACACATAGGGGTAGCCCCAGCGCGCCAGCATGGCCTGCTGTTCGGACGACAGCGCGTGCGCCTGGCGCCGGGCCAGTTCGTCGGCGGTGGCGGGCGCGCGCAGGTCGTCCAGGCCGCGCACGGCGGCGGCGGCCAGGGCGTTGATGCGGGCGCGGCCCTCCGCGTCGGTGGCTGCGATGCGCCAGGCCAGGAAGCCGCGCAGCGGCTCGCATTCGAGCTGGATGGCGAAGGCGCTGTCGCCGGCGGCGAGTTGGCGCGCGGCGGCGTCGACGTCCCGCGGCGTGGCGCCGGGGCGCAGACGGAACGGCGGCTTCAGCGTGGCGTGCAGGCCGTAATGGCGCGGCGCCTCGGTCCAGTCGCGCGCGGCCTCGGGCTGGCCGGGCAGCGGCGGCAGGGCCGCGCCGGTGTCGGCGCAGCGGCCCAGCCAGCGGCTGCCGAGTTCACGCCAGGGGCCGGTGGGGGCGAGATACAACGCATAGCGGTGGGCCGACGGCATGATCAGGCCGCCATGCGCTGATTGTGGTCGTCGCCGAAGGCACGGGTGGCGTAGCGCAGCTCGCCGCCGACGATGGCGGCGCAGACGCGCGGAAGGCCGGGCACGTGATCGTCGACCACGATGGCGTCGGCGATCAGTCCGGGCGCCAGCGCGCCGCGATCCCGCAGGCCGGCGGCGCGGGCCGGGTTCAGCGACACCAGGTTCCAGGCTTGTTCCAGCGGCAGCACGCCGTCGTTGGCCAGACGCAGCACGGCGGCCAGCGGCGCGGGATAGTAGTAGTCGGAGGTCAGGATGTCGCACAGGCCGGCGCGGATCATTTCAGTGGCGCTGGGGGCGTTGGTGTGGCTGCCGCCGCGCACCACGTTGGGCGCGCCGAAGACGACCGAGTTGCCCAGGTCGCGGGCCACGCTGGCGGCATCGCGCGTCAGCGGGAACTCCGCCACGCCGCAACCGAGCTGGTGGTAATAGCGGCGGGTGGCGGCGTCGGGGTCGTCGTGCGAGGCGACCCGCAGTCCGGCGGCCTGCGCGCTGGCGGTCAGCTCGCGCATGGCGTCGGCCACGGAGTCGGCCGCGCCCATGGCGCGGCGGATGCGTTCCTGGAAGGTGTCCAGGTCGCATTCGGCGCGGTCGGCGTACTGCAGCAGCTTGCGGTCGTCGCCCAGGCGGCGCGCCATGCTGGGCAGGTGGTCGTTGAGCGCCAGGAAGCGTACGCGGCCGTCGCGGATCCATTGCTGCGCGGTCTCGACCCCGCCCACGTGGTGGGTCTCGAACCGCAGGTGTACATAGTGGCGCGCGCCCATGATGGGTCCCATGCGCTCGAGCGCCGCGAACATGCGTTCGGCGTAGGCCTCGCCGCGCAGGCCGCCTTCCCAGGACAGGGTGACGCCGTGGAATTCGGTGGTGATGCCGTTGGCCAGCAATTGGCGGTCGACGTCGAACAAGGCGCCGTCGTAGGGGAACGTGACGCTGGGGCGCGGCATGATGGCGCGTTCGAAGGCGTCGCCATGCAGGTCGACGATGCCGGGCAGCACCAGCAGATTGCCGGCGTCGAACCAGGCCGCGCCGCGCGCGGCCGCGTTGCTGGCGTCGTCGATCAGTCCTCCATGGAATCGCAGGCTGGCGTGTTCGATGCCGCGCGGGGTCAGGATACGTTGGCCTGTGACACCGGCCAGGGGCGAGGGGGCGTGTGCTGGGTTCATGAATGGAAAGTTAGCGGCGTAGCATTACAACCAGATGTCTAGATGAGTGGAATCGCAGGGCGGCGCAAGCGGCCGCGCGCGGCCGCCGCGCATCGTCCTCAACTGTCGTCGGCCACCATGAGCTGGACCAGGTCGCCGACGAAACGGGTGATGCTGTATTGCAACGGCGCGCCGGCCTGGTCCACATTCAGGGCTTCCACCTGCAGGATCGGGCGCGTCTTGGGCTGACCCAGGATGCGTGCCACTTCCGGCGACGGCAGGGTGGCGGTGATGCGCGACCATTTTCGGGTGTAGTCGCCGATGTCATAGTGGGCGTAGACCTTCGAGACCGAGCGCAGCGCGTTCAGGCGCTCGATGAAGTCGGGGAAGCGCTTTTCATCGAAGTAGTGCTCGGAGGTGCTGATGGGGCGGTTCTCGGCCTTGCCCACCATCTGCACCCGCAGCAGCGGGGCATTGCGCGCCAGGCCCAGGTGTTTGGCGATGTCGGCGGCGCGCAGTGTCTGGCTGCCCAGGGCTTCGAGGTGCCCCAGCATGCCCTGGCTGCGCAGGTTCTCGGAAAAGCGCGTGCGCTTGCCGATGGCGTAGTCGATGGCGTGTTCCTGCACGAAGGTGCCGCGCCCCTGCTCGATGCGCACCAGTCCGCTCTGTTCCAACTCGCCCATGGCGCGCCGGATGGTGTGGCGATTGACGGAGAACTTGGCGGCCAGCTCCGGTTCGGAGGGCAACTGTTCGCCCGCCATGTACAGCTTGTTGCGGATGTCGTCCGCCAGCGATTCGCCAATCTGTCGCCACACGGCGATACCGGAACCTCTTTCGACCATGGGATGTGCTCGTGCTGTCATATCAGCTTCATCAAGAATGGCTGTGATTGTGCACCAAGCGGCGGACGCGGGATAGGCAATGCGTCCCCGCCGCAACTGTCATCAAAAATTCACGCCAGGCTGTTGAACTTGCTTCCGAACGCGATCATACTCCATCCAGTCGTCTAGACGTTTAGAGGAAACAATGGACCATCCACAAACCGCGCCGGGGGAAATCCAGGCGCAACGGGCCGCCTGGATGCGGGTGTTGGCACTGGCCGACCCCGCCATGCTGGAAGGGGCCTTCGGCTCGCTCGGCGGGGTGCCCTCGCATCAGATGCTGCGCCCGGCGCAGACCGGCATGGCCATGGTGCGGGCCCGGGGCGGCGGCACTGGCGCGCGTTTCAACCTGGGCGAAATGACGGTGACACGTTGCGCCGTCAGCCTGGACAACGGCGTGGTCGGCATCGCCTACGTGCAGGGCCGTTCGCTGCGCCATGCCGAGCAGGCCGCGGTGGCCGACGCGCTGCTGCAATTGCCCGACTGGCACGACACGGTGCAGGCGCAGCTGATTCAGCCGCTGGCGCGCGAACGCGCCGAGCGCGTCGAGCGCCAGGCGCGCGTCGCCGCGCAGACCAGGGTTGAATTCTTCACGATGGTGCGAGGCGAGGACTGACATGCATCAAGAACTTCTTGGCGCGGCCGCCGCGAGCCGCAAGCTGCTGCCGGGCTTCGCGGACCCGGTGAACGACGCGCAGGCCACCTTCCGCACCGCGCTCAACGCCATGGCGCATCCGGGCCGCGTGTACGAAGTGGCCGCCGCCAGCGGCGTGCCGGCCGGCCTGTCGCCGGCGCTGACCGCGCTGCTGCTGACGCTGGTGGACGTGGACACGCCGCTGTGGCTGCCGCAGGGCCTGGACGCCGGCGTGCTCGACTTCCTGCGTTTCCATTGCGCCTGCCCAATGGTGCCGTCGGCCTCCCTGGCGCGCTTCGCGGCGGTGCCGGCGGGCGGCAGCGCGCCCGCGCTGGCGTCGTGCCATCCCGGCGACCCGGCCTATCCGGATCTGTCCACGACGCTGCTCATCGAAGTCGCGTCGCTGGACGCCGGCGCCGAGGTCACGCTAACCGGCCCCGGCATCCAGAGCCGCCAGGCGCTGCGCGCCGCCGGCCTGCCGGACGGCTTCTGGCGCGACTGGCGCATCAACCATCAACGTTTCCCGCTGGGCGTCGACGTGTTCCTGACGCACGGGCGGCAACTGTGCGCGCTGCCTCGCGGCACGCGCGTGGAGAGCTGACATGTATGTAGCCGTCAAAGGGGGCGAACGCGCCATCCTCAATTCCTACCGCATGCTGGACGACTATCGGCGCGGCGACCGGGCCCTGCCCGAACTGAGCCTGGACCAGATCCGCGAACAGATGCCGCTGGCGGTGTCGCGCGTGATGGCCGAAGGCTCGCTCTACGATCCGCAACTGGCGGCGCTGGCGCTGAAACAGGCCGCCGGCGACGTGATCGAAGCGGTGTTCCTGCTGCGCGCCTACCGCACCACGCTGTCGCGCTACGGCTACACCCAGCCGATCGACACCGGCGCCATGCGCCTGCAGCGCCGCATCTCGTCGACTTTCAAGGACGTGCCCGGCGGCCAGATCCTCGGGCCGACCTACGACTACACCCAGCGCCTGCTGGACTTCTCGCTGGAGGCCGAGCGCGAGGCCGACGCCCTGCCGGCGGGCGGCGAGCCGCTGGACAGCGCCATGCCACGCGTCACCGACCTGCTGGCGCACGACGACCTGATCGACGCCGAGGCGGTGCCCGAGGGCGATCCCGAACCGTTCGACCTGACGCGCCAGCCGCTGGACTTTCCTGCCTCGCGCGCCGCTCGCCTGCAGAATCTGGCGCGCGCCGACGAGGGCTTCCTCTTGTCGATGGGCTATTCCACGCAGCGCGGCTACGGCAACACGCACCCGTTCGCCGCCGAGATCCGCTACGGCTTCGTGGAAGTCGAGATGCACATCGAGGAACTGGGTTTCGCCGTCACGGTGGGCGAGATCGAGATCACCGAATGCCAGATGGTGAGCCAGTTCGCCGGCAACGCCGAGGAAGGCCCCAAGTTCACCCGCGGCTATGGCCTGACGTTCGGCTATGGCGAGCGCAAGGCCATGTCGATGGCGCTGGTGGACCGCGCCATGAAGGCGCAGGAACTCGGCGAACGCGCCGACTCGCCTGCCAATGACCATGAGTTCGTGCTGTACCACAGCGACAACGTCGAGGCTTCCGGCTTCGTGCAGCACTTGAAGCTGCCGCACTACGTGGACTTCCAGGCCAACCTGGAGCTGCTGCGCCGCCTGCGCGCCGAGCGCGCCGCGCCGGCCCCCGAGAACACCCGCCAGCTGGACGAGGCCATTTCCTCATGACGACTTCCCCCACTCCCGGCGCCGCGGTCGAACGCGACGAACACTACAACTTCGCCTACCTGGACGAGTCCACCAAGCGCATGCTGCGCCGCGCGCTGCTCAAGGCGGTGGCGATTCCCGGCTACCAGGTGCCGTTCGGCAGCCGCGAGATGCCGCTGCCCTATGGCTGGGGCACGGGCGGCATCCAGGTGACCGCGTCGATCATCGGCCCGGGCGACGTGCTCAAGGTGATCGACCAGGGCTCGGACGACACCACCAACGCCATCAACATCCGCCGTTTCTTCGGCCGGGTGACCGGCGTGGCCACGACCGAATCGACCCGCGACGCCAGCATCGTGCAGACGCGCCACCGCATTCCGGAAACGCCGCTGCGGGCCGACCAGATCATGGTGTTCCAGGTGCCGATCCCCGAGCCGCTGCGCTGGCTCGAGCCGAGCGAGACCGAGACCCGCACCATGCACGCGCTGGCCGAATATGGCGGCATGCACGTCAAGCTGTACGAGGACATCGCCCAGCATGGCCACATCGCCACCACCTACGACTACCCGGTGATCGTCAACGACCGCTACATGATGCGGCCGTCGCCGATCCCGAAGTTCGACAACCCCAAGCTGGACAACAGCCCGGCGCTGATGCTGTTCGGCGCCGGCCGCGAGAAGCGGGTCTATGCGGTGCCGCCTTACACCCGGGTCAAGAGCCTGGACTTCGAGGACCATCCCTTCACCGTGGAGAAGTGGTCGGAATGCTGCGACGTGTGCGGCTCGCGCGACAGCTTTCTCGACGAGATCATCCTGGACGATGCCGGCACCCGCCGCTTCGTCTGCTCCGATACCGAATACTGCAACGACCGCCAGGCCGCGCAAGCCGAAAAGGAAGCCACCGCATGAACGCCCAACCCTTGCTTTCCGTGCGCGGCATGACGCGCACCTGGGACGGCGTGCACGGTTGCCGCAACGTCAGTTTTGATCTGTTCCCCGGCGAAGTGCTGTGCGTGGTGGGCGAATCCGGTTCCGGCAAGAGCACGTTGCTGTCGGCGGTGTCGTACCAGACCGCGCCCGACGCCGGCAGCGTCTGGTACGACACCCGCGACCAGGGTTTCACCGACCTGGCCGCGCTGTCCGGAGCGCGCCTGCGGCTGCTGGCCCGCACCGACTGGGGATTCGTGCGCCAGAACGCCCGCGACGGCCTGCGCATGCAGGTCAGCGCCGGCGCCAACATCGCCGAGCGCCTGATGGCGGTGGGCGACCGCCACTACGGCGAGTTGCGCCAGGCCGCGGGCAGCTGGCTGCGGAAGATGGAGATCGACGTCGGCCGCCTGGATGACGCGCCGGCTTCTTTCTCCGGCGGCATGCAGCAGCGCCTGCAGATTGCCCGCAACCTGGTGACCCATCCGCGCCTGGTGTTCATGGACGAGCCGACCGCGTCGCTCGACGTCTCGGTGCAGGCGCGCCTGCTGGACCTGCTGCGTCAGCTGGTAACCGACCTGGGCCTGGCCGCCATCGTCGTCACCCACGATCTGGCGGTGGCGCGCCTGCTGGCGCACCGCACCCTGGTGATGCGCGGCGGCGAGGTGGTCGAAAGCGGCCTGACCGACCAGATCCTCGACGATCCGCAGCATCCCTACACCCAGTTGCTGGTGTCTTCCATTTTGCAGAGCTGACCATGACTGTCGCGAAACCCATGATCGAGGTGCGGGGCCTCGGAAAGATGTTCACCTTGCATAACCAGGGCGGCATCCGCCTGCCGGTGCTGGAAGCGGTCGATTTCGACGCCGCCGCCGGCGACTGCCTGGTGCTGGCCGGCCCGTCGGGCACCGGCAAGAGCACCTTGCTGCGCTGCCTGTACGGCAATTACCTGGCCACCGAAGGCAGCATTCGCGTGCGCGCCGGCGATGACTGGGTCGAACTGGTCGGCGCGCCCGAGCAGCGCATCCTGGCGCTGCGGCGCGACGTCATTGGCTACGTCAGCCAGTTCCTGCGGGTGATCCCGCGCGTGTCGGCGCTGGACGTGGTGGCCGAGCCGCTGCGCATGGCCGGCGTCGAGCCGGACGAGGCGCGCGAGCGCGCCGGCGCCATGCTGCGGCGCCTGAACGTGCCGCAGCGCCTGTGGGGACTGGCGCCCGCCACCTTCTCGGGCGGCGAACAGCAGCGCGTCAACATCGCCCGCGGCTTCATCGCCCAGCATCCCATCCTGCTGCTGGACGAGCCGACCGCGTCGCTGGACCCGGACAACCGCGCGGTGGTGATGGCGCTGATCCATGAGGCGCGCGCCGCCGGCCGTTGCCTCCTGGGCATTTTCCACGACGCCGAAGTGCGCGACGCCGTGGCGTCCCGAATTCTGGCCTTGCGCCCCGCGCAGACCGCCGTCGAACTGGAGTGAGCATGACCAGCACCTACCTGACCCACGCCCGCGTCGTGTTGCCGGACCGCGTGCTGGAAGACAGCGCCGTCCTGATCGAGGACGGCGTCATCGCCGCCATCGCGCCCGACGGCGCCCGCGCCGCCCACGAGATCGACCTGCGCGGCCTGACGCTGGTGCCGGGCCTGATCGACCTGCACTGCGACGCCATCGAAAAGGAAGCCGAGCCGCGCTCGAAGGTGCTGTTCCCGCTGGACTTCGCGGTAGCGCAGGTGGACCGCCGCAACGCCGCGGCCGGCATCACCACGCCCTACCACGCGCTGTCGTTCGCCAACAGCGACCTGGGCGTGCGCAACAACGAGACCGCCGCCCAGGTGGTGCGCGGCGTGCGCGCCTTCCGCCAGCACAGCCTGGTCGACAACCGCGTGCACTGCCGCTACGAAGTCACCGACGCGACCTCGGTGCCGGTGCTGCAGCAGTTGATGGACGAGGGCGCGGTGGACCTGCTGTCGGTGATGGACCACTCGCCCGGCCAGGGCCAGTTCAAGACGCTGGAGTCGTACCTGCAATACATGATCGGCAACCACGCCATGAGCCGCGAGCAGGCCGAAGCGGCCGCGCAGGCCAAGACCCGCGCCAAGGACGGCGCGGTGCAGCGGGTCGAGACCCTGCTGGCGCACGCGCGCGGCCTGGGCATCCCGACCGCCAGCCATGACGACGATTCGATCCATCGCATCGCCACCATGCGCAACCTGGGCGTGGCGATGAGCGAATTCCCGATCACCCTGGACACCGCCCGCGCCGCCGTCTCCTGCGGCCTGCCCACCATCCTGGGCGCGCCCAACGTGCTGCGCGGCAAGAGCCAGAGCGGCTCGATGCGCGCCATCGACGCGATCCGCGCCGGCGTGGCGAGCTGCCTGTGCTCGGACTACCAGCCCTCGACGCTGATCGCCGCGGCCTTCGCTGTGGCGGCGCAGACCGACCTGACGCTGCCGCAGGCGCTGGCGCTGGTCACCGCCAATCCGGCCGATGCCTGCGGCCTGTCGGATCGCGGCCGCATCGCGGTGGGACTGCGCGCCGACCTGGTGGCGGTGGCGCAGGTCGGCGCGTTGCCGCTCATCAGCTACACCTGGAGCGCCGGCCGGCTGGTGTTCTCGACCCACTATCCGTCCGCCCGCCTGCCGGCGCCTGCCGCCGAAGCGCGCGGCCTGGTGGCGGCTTGATCCGGCGGGAGCAAAGCATGGGGGCGATCGTGACCGCCGTGGCCGCCAGCGCGGCGCACGGCTTTTCCAAGCAGGTGCGCCCGGCCATCGTGCTGCGGCAGGGCGAGGGCGTGGAGGGCGATGCCCATGCCGGCGTGACGGTCAGGCATCGTTCGCGCGTCAAGGTCGATCCGACCCAGCCCAACCTGCGCCAGGTGCACCTGATTCATGGCGAACTGCACGACGAACTGCAGGCGGCCGGCTTCAATGTGGCCGAAGGGACGATGGGCGAGAACATCACCACCCGCGGCATCGATCTGCTGGGCCTGCCGCGCGGCGCGTGCCTGCACATCGGGCCGCAGGCGGTGGTGCAGGTCACTGGCCTGCGCAACCCTTGTTCGCAACTGGACCACTACCAGAAGGGGCTGACCGCCGCCGTGCTCGGGCGCGACGCCGCCGGCGGCCTGATCCGCAAGGCCGGGGTCATGGGCATCGTGCTGGCCGGCGGCGCGGTGCGGGCCGGGGATGCCATCCGGGTGGCGTTGCCGGCGCCGCCGCATCTGCCCCTCGAACGGGTCTGACGGCGCCCGGCGACAAACCTTGTCGCCGGACAAGCGGCGGACACGCGCATCTGGTTAAATGGGTAACGACGAGGTGGCCGCGGCTTGCGCGGCCCGTCTCCCTTATTTTCCGGAGCGCACGATGGCACGATTCAATTTCACCCAGGACCCCGAAGAACCCGATCTCTGGGCCGCGGAAAACGTGCCCGTGGGCGAGGGCCGCCCGCCGATCCACGTCATGGTCCAGACCGACGGCGAAGAGCCGGATGGCGCGGCTTCCAAGGTGGTCAAGGCCATCATCGGCAATCTCGACGAGCAGATCCTGGCCGCGGCCGATTTCCTGCTCGACAACTACTCGTACGAGCACTACAAGAAGCTCGGCATCGAGGACGACCAGCTGTTGCGCGAGGAAACCGCCGAAGCCATGGCCGAGAAGGCCGTGCTGCGCGCGCTGTGGCTGTTCGACGAGGACGGCGATGGTTACGAGCTGTGGTTCACGCTGCCGTGGGACCCCGTCCACACCTACGACGTCGAATTCGAGGACGGCGCCCCGGTGTCGTGCTCGGTCAACGACTGAGCCTTCCTGCCGCGCCGCCTCCCGGGGCGGCCGCGCGTTCAGCGGGCCAGTTCGAAGCGGGTCGCGCGGGCCTCGCCCAGCGACTCGTCATAGCGATAGCGCAGTTTCAGCGCCTTGCCCTTGCGCACGGCGGCCATGTCGGCGCCGTCCAGCGCCACGTCGATCTGGCGGTCGACGAATTCGGTGCAGTCGGTATCGGCGCGCGCGCCCTCGGGGATATCGGCCGCCTTCACATTCAGCCGGAACAACAGATGCGAGACCTCGGTGCCGTCGGTACGGTACTGGCGCATCTGCACGGGTGGGTTGGCAACGGTGCCGGACAGGTCGCAGGCAATGCGGGTCCAGGCGTGGGCGCTGGGCAGGACGGCCATCAGGACGGCCGCCGCGAGCGCGTGGCGCGGGCGTGGCGATTTCATGGCTATGCAATGAGCACCGCCTTGGCGCGGTGCCCTTAAGGGGTGCCGAAGGGCTTCCATGTTGCGCCGGGCGTGTGCGCCGGTCAAGGCCGGCCGCCGCATGAAAAAAGGCCCCGCATCACCTGCGGGGCCTTTGCCGTACTACCGGACAACGCCCTGGCGCGGTCGCGCCGCGTTCAGGCGTCGCGCGTCGCCGTCTGCGTGGCCGGCGCGGACTCGGCGTTGGGCGCCAGGTCCTCTTCCTTGCCTTCCATCTTGGCGATGACGGCGGTGGCCAGGCTGTTGCCGACCACGTTGGTGGCGGTGCGGCCCATGTCGAAGAACTGGTCGATGCCCATGATCAGCAGCAGGCCGGCCTCGGGCAGGTGGAACATCGGCAGCGTCGCCGCCACCACCACCAGCGAAGCGCGCGCCACGCCGGCCATGCCCTTGCTGGTTACCATCAGCACCAGCAGCAGCGTCAGCTGCTGCGAGAAGCTCATCTCGATGTTGTAGGCCTGGGCGATGAACAGCACCGCGAACGACTGGTACATCATCGAGCCGTCCAGGTTGAACGAGTAGCCCAGCGGCAGCACGAAGCCCGAGATGCGCTTGGACACGCCGAAACGCTCCAGCGCCTCGATGGTCTTGGGGTAGGCCGATTCGCTGCTGGCGGTCGAGAAGGCCAGCAGGGTCGGCTCCTTGATCAGGCCGCCCAGGCGGAAAGTGGACTTGCCCAGGAACAGGTAGCCGACGCCGAACAGGATCGCCCACAGCAGCGCCAGGCCCAGGTAGAACTCGCCGATCAGCTTGCCGTAGCTGAGCAGCACGCCCAGGCCCTCGGTGGTGATGGCGGCGGCCATGGCGGCGAACACGCCCAGCGGCGCGAAGCGCATCACGTAGTCGGTGACGCGGAACATGATCTTGGCCAGCTCGTCGATCATGGTGTAGATGGTGTTGTGGCCCTTGCCGCGGAGGAACGACAGCGCCGCGCCGAAGAACAGCGAGAACACCAGGATCTGCAGGATCTCGTTGTTGGCCATGGCTTCGGCGATGCTCTTGGGGAACACATGCGCGATGAAGGCCTTGAGGGTGAAGTCGCCGGTCTTCAGGCCCGCCGTGGCGGCCGCGTCGGGCAGCGCCAGGTTCAGGTGCGCGCCGGGCTGGAAGATGTTGACCAGCGCCAGGCCCAGCAGCAGCGAGATGGCCGAGGCGGCGATGAACCAGAACATGGCGCGCAGGCCGATGCGGCCGACGGCGCTGGCGTCGCTCATGCTGGCCAGGCCGGACACCAGGGTGGCGAATACCAGGGGCGCGATGATCATCTTGATCATGCGCAGGAAGATGTCGGTGATGAGGCTGAAGTACGAGGCGATGTCCTTGGCCTCTTGCGCGTTCTGCGCGTACTTGTTGCAGAAATAGCCCACCACGACGCCCAGCACCATGGCAATGCCGATGTAACGCGTCAGCTTCTTAGTATTCATCTTCAAAAACAGGAAAACAGGGACCTGGTCGGTCGGCCGTACAGGCCTTACCCGCCGGCATGGGGCGGGGCGAAACGGTCCAATGACGGATATGCCGGAAGGGACCCGGAGCGGCGCGGGTTAACCCTTGGGGCGCGATGTTAACGCCGCGAACCTGACAGTTAGTTGTCAGGTTGGGGACGGGTCATACCTGACTGCCACGGCTGCCGGGTCATGACAAAATGGTCCGGCCTGGGCGGCTGCGCGCCGCCCGGCGACACAAAAAAAGGGCCATACAGGCCCGCCCCCCTATAGGAGACAGAGCTATGCCGAAACGCGAATTGTCCGTGCTGGTGTCGGGGTATACCTACCTGGAAGGCCTGCGCTGGCACGAAGGACGCCTGTGGGCCTCCGATTTCTACACGGGCAAGGTGATCGCCGTCGACCTGCAGGGGCGGGCCGAGGTGATCTGCCGGGTGCTGGAACAGCCTTCCGGCCTGGGCTGGCTGCCCGACGGGCGGCTGCTGATCTCTTCCATGAAAGACCGCAAGCTGCTGCGGCGCGAGGCGGACGGCCGGCTGGCGCCCCACGCGGACCTGTCGGCATTGACCGGCGGCCCCATCAACGACCTGGTGGTCGATGCCCAGGGCCGCGCCTACGTCGGCAATTTCGGTTTCGACCTGATGGCCGGCGCGCCTTTCGCCACCACCACGCTGGTGCGGGTGGACCCGGACGGAGTGGCGCAGGTGGTGGCGGACGGATTGTGGTTCCCCAACGGCTCCTTCATCACGCCGGACGGCAAGACCCTGATCGTCAACGAGACCTTCGGCAACCGGATCTCGGAATTCGATATCCTGGCGGACGGCGCGCTGGGGCCGCGGCGCGACTGGGCCCACTTTGGCGCCTTGCCGGATTCCGACGACCTGTCAGTGCTGATCGCGGCCTCGGCCATCGGCCCGGACGGCGGCGCGCTGGACGCCGAGGGCGCGCTGTGGGTGGCCGACGCCATCGGCAAGCGCATTGTGCGGGTGGCGCGCGGCGGCAGGATTTTGGAACAGATCGATACCGGCGAACTAGGCATCTTCGCCGCCGCCCTGGGCGGGCCGGACGGTAGAACGCTGTTCATGGCGGCCGCGCCCGACTTCATCGAGGCCAACCGCCGCGCCAAGCCGGAAGGGCGGATCCTGGTGACCGAGGTGGACGTGCCGCACGCGGGACGGCCCTGAGCGGCGCTGCCCGGCCGCGTCCCGGGGCGATTCCGGCCGGATGGCGGACGCGGCCCGCGCGCGGCTCGGGCGGCCGGTTTAGTCCTGGTGGATAGGGATACCGGCCGTTTCAAGACCTTTCTCTGAATCCCCCGTAAAATCCCCCCATCCCGCTTGATTTCAACCATCTTTCAATCGACAGTACCTAAGGAGGACCACACATGGCCCTAGTCTCCATGCGCCAGTTGCTCGACCACGCCGCCGAGCACGGCTACGGCATTCCGGCATTCAACGTCAATAACCTGGAACAGGTCCAGGCCATCATGGAAGCCGCGGCGGAGACCGACAGCCCGGTGATCATGCAGGCCTCGGCCGGCGCCCGCAAGTACGCCGGCGAAGGTTTTCTGAAGCACCTGATCCAGGCCGCCGTGGAGTCCTACCCGCACATCCCCGTGGTCATGCACCAGGACCACGGCCAGTCGCCCAAGGTCTGCCAGGGCGCCATCGACCTGGGCTTCTCCAGCGTCATGATGGACGGCTCGCTCAAGGAAGACGGCAAGACCATCGCCGACTACGACTACAACGTCGACGTCACCAAGAAGGTGGTGGACGTGGCCCACAAGCTGGGCGTGACGGTCGAAGGCGAACTGGGCTGCCTGGGCTCGCTCGAAACCATGGAAGGCGACAAGGAAGACGGCCACGGCGCCGACGGCAAGCTGACCATGGACCAACTGCTGACCGACCCGGAGCAGGCCGCCGACTTCGTGCGCCGCACCCAGCTGGACGCCCTGGCCATCGCCATCGGCACCAGCCACGGCGCCTACAAGTTCACGCGCAAGCCCACCGGCGACATCCTGTCGATCGCCCGCATCAAGGAAATCCACGCCCGCCTGCCCAACACCCACCTGGTGATGCACGGCAGCTCCAGCGTGCCGCAGGAACTGCTGGCCGAGATCCGTGAATTCGGCGGCAACATGAAGGAAACCTACGGCGTGCCGGTCGAGGAAATCCAGGAAGCCATCAAGTACGGCGTGCGCAAGATCAATATCGACACCGATATCCGTCTGGCCATGACCGGCGCCATCCGCCGCTTCTTCGCTGAGAACCCCGAGAAGTTCGACCCGCGCGAATACCTGAAGCCGGCCCGCGCCGCCGCCAAGGCGATCTGTGTGGCTCGCTACACCGAGTTCGGCACCGCCGGCAACGCCAGCAAGATCAAGGCCCTGCCGCTGACCGAAATCGCCGCCCAGTACGCCTCGGGCAAGCTGGCCCAGGTGGTGCAGTAAGTCGCCAGCCGCCTCCCTTGCTGGGGGCGGGCAGCAAAAAGGCGGGCCCGCGAGGCCCGCCTTTTTCTTTGCGCGCCGCCCCTGTCAGGCGGGCGGTGCGTTGCGCGGGAAATGCGGCACGGTCCTGTCCACGTGATGCCAGGATGGGGCCGAGTCCGTCCACATGGTGACGCGGGTATGGAAGGCCTCGGGGTCGTCCAGCGAGCCAGCCCGCACCACCTCGTAGCCCATGCCGTCGGAGCCGCCGAACAGCGGCGTGCCACAGTCGGCACAGAAGCTGCGCATGACGGTGTGGCCGGAATCGCCCTGGTAGCGGTGCTCGCGCGCCTTGCCGCGCAGCAGGGTGACCGAGCCGGCCGGCAGGATCAGCGCGTGGGCCGGCGCGCCGCCGCTGGAATACTGGCAATCGCGGCAATGACAGGTGGCCGCCATGATCGGCTCTTCGGTCACCGCGTAGCGCACCGCGCCGCATTGGCAGCCGCCGGTCAGGTGGACCTGCGCGTCGGCGTGGGGCGGGCGTTTCTGGGTTGCATCCTGCATACGACTGTGTCTCCTCCAGGTGAAAAGGGGGCGCCGTGACGCGGTGCGCGGCCGGCGCATTTTTTGGAATCCGGCCAGACTAACCCGGGGCCCGCCGCGCGGCAAGACGGGGCTATTTGCAGTAACCTATGCGCTTTGCGCGACCCCCATTTTTGCCATAGGCCATTTTTCCGTGACTTCTGCTTTGCATCAATCCAGCATCAAGTCCTTGCCGCTGCTGGGCCGCGGTAAGGTCCGCGACATGTACGCGGTGGGCGACGACAAGTTGCTGATCGTCGCGTCGGACCGCATCTCGGCGTTCGACGTCATCCTCGACGATCCCATCCCCGGCAAAGGGCAGGTGCTGACCGAACTGACCGAGTTCTGGCTGCAGAAGCTGGCCCACATCCTGCCGAACCACTCCACCGGCATCAAGCCCGAAGACGTGGTGGCGCCCGATGAAGTCGACCAGGTGCGCGGCCGCGCCGTGGTGGTCAAGCGCCTCAAGCCGATCCTGGTGGAAGCGGTGGCCCGCGGTTACCTGATCGGTTCCGGCTGGAAGGACTACCAGGCCACCGGCGCCGTCTGCGGCATCAAGCTGCCCGCCGGCCTGCAGCAGGCCAGCCAGTTGCCCGAGCCGATCTTCACGCCGGCCGCCAAGGCCGAGTTCGGCATGCACGACGAA
This sequence comes from Achromobacter ruhlandii, assembly GCF_902859695.1. Lineage (GTDB taxonomy): Bacteria > Pseudomonadota > Gammaproteobacteria > Burkholderiales > Burkholderiaceae_B > Achromobacter > Achromobacter ruhlandii. The sequence continues at coordinate 144,760 of NZ_CADIJL010000010.1, read as the reverse complement.
AACGTCGATTTTGCCCACGTGGTCAAGGAAGTCGGCCAGGAGATGGCCGAGCGCATCCGCGACGTCACGCTCAAGCTGTATGCCGAGGCCGCCAAATTCGCCGCCACCAAGGGCATCATCATCGCGGACACCAAGTTCGAGTTCGGCCTGGACGACGACGGCACGCTGTACCTGATGGACGAAGTGTTGACGCCCGATTCCTCGCGCTTCTGGCCGGCCGACGGCTACCGCGTGGGCATCAGCCCGCCTTCGTTCGACAAGCAGTTCGTGCGCGACTGGCTCGAGACCCAGACCTGGGACAAGACCCCGCCCGCGCCGCGCCTGCCCCAGGACGTGCTGGAAAAGACCGCCGCCAAGTACCGCGAAGCGCTCGACCGCCTGGTCGCCTGACGCGCGCGCCGCGCCCCCCGAGAGCCGCCCGTGAACCGGGCGGTTTTTTTTGTCCGCGCCGGCCGGACGGTCAGGGAAATCCCTGCTTTTCCGTAAAAATTATTGCGTATTGTTACGCTATACTCGCCGGCAACCTGCATCCGGAGGCTGGCGGCGCGCCCGCGTGGCCTCCTTTCCGCCAACTTGCCGGACGCGGCCCGCTGCCGCCGCCCGGGCGCATCGCCCACCGGACGAAGAAAGGAGCCGCGCATGATCATGATGTTGCCTTTCCTGACCGGCCTGGTCGCCGTGTGGTTCGGCCTGCTGGGCAAGCGCCGTCCCTGCGTCGCCTTCTGGCTGATCACCCTGGGCGTGTTCGCCGCCTGGTGCCAGTTCCACATGACCAGCCCGCTGGCGCTGTCGCTGTAGGCCCGCCGACATGATCTTTTCCCGCAACCCGGCGCGCGGCTCGCGCGTGCTCAATGCGCTGGCCCTGCTGGGCGTGACCGCGATCCTGGGACTGGCCTTCGCCTGGCAATTCGCCTACGACGAGCCGCCGTGCCCGCTCTGCCTGCTGCAGCGCGTGGCCTTCATGCTGGCCGGGGTGGGATTGCTGCTGAACCTGCGGCTGGGCCCGTCGCCCATGCACTACGCCATGACGATTGCCGCCTCGCTCGGCGGCATGGTGGCGGCGGGCCGCCAGGTGCTGCTGCACATCGCGCCGGGCGACCCGGGCTATGGCACGCCGTTCCTGGGCCTGCACTTCTACACCTGGGCTTTTATCGCCTTCTGCGTCCTGATCGTGTTCTGCGTGCTGATGCTGTCGGTGGATCGCAAATGGGGCGACAACATGCTCAAGCGGCCGGTGTCGGCGCTGGGTGTGATCATCATGGCCCTGTTTTTCATCCTGGTGCTCGCCAACCTGGGCAGCACCACGCTGCAATGCGGTTTCGGGCCCTGCCCGGACAATCCCACCGGCTATCTCTGGCTGGGTTCGGGCGATACGCCATAGGGGTGGCGCCGGCGCCGGGTAAAATACCGGGTTTCGCGGCACCGCCGCGGCCTTTCAACGACTCGACACCGGTTATGACAGCCAAGACTTCCGCAGCGGCGCAGGCCACCCCCGTGGTGGGCGTGATTATGGGTTCCTCCAGCGATTGGGAGGTCATGAAGCACGCCGTCACCATGCTCGAAGACTTCGGCGTGCCGTACGAGGCGCGCGTGATTTCCGCGCACCGCATGCCGCAGGACATGGCCGAGTATGGCGCCGCCGCGTTTGATCGCGGCCTGCGCGGCATCATCGCCGGCGCCGGCGGCGCGGCCCACCTGCCGGGCATGATGGCGGCCCTGACAGACGTGCCGGTGTTCGGCGTGCCGGTGCCGTCCAAGTACCTGCGCGGCGAGGATTCGCTGCTGTCCATCGTGCAGATGCCCAAGGGCGTGCCGGTGGCCACCTTCGCCATCGGCGAGGCCGGCGCCGCCAACGCCGCGCTGCACCTGATCGCCACGCTGGCGGGCACCGATGCCGGCCTGCGCAAGAAGCTGGTGGCATTCCGCGCGCGCCAGACGCAGGCGGCGCGCGACATGAAGGTTCCGCCCGAGGCCTGATCCCCATGACGCAATCGACTGCTTTCACCATTGCCCCCGGCGGCTGGCTCGGCCTGCTGGGCGGCGGCCAACTGGGCCGCATGTTCTGTCACGCGGCGCAAAGCCTGGGCTACAAGGTCGCGGTGCTGGACCCGGCCGCCGAATGCCCGGCGGGCATGGTGGCGGACCTGCACATCCAGGCCGCCTATGACGACGAAGACGGTTTGGCGCGCCTGGCGCAGACCTGTCAGGCGGTCACCACCGAATTCGAGAACGTGCCGGCCGACAGCCTGCGCGCGCTGGCGGCCCGCTGCCGCGTCAGCCCGGCCGCCGACGCGGTCGCCATCGTGCAGGACCGCATCGCCGAGAAGGCCTTCATCGCCAGCCAGGGCATCCCCGTCGCGCCGCACGCCGCCATCCGCAGCGAGGCCGACCTGCGCGCCGCGCCCGACAGCCTGTTCCCCGGCATCCTCAAGGTCGCGCGCCTGGGTTACGACGGCAAGGGCCAGGCCCGCATCGATTCGCGCGAGGCCGCGCTGGCCGCGTTCGCCGAGTTCGGCGGCGTGGCCTGCGTGCTGGAGGCGCTGATGCCGCTGGACTACGAGATTTCGGTCGTGCTCGCGCGCGGTTTCGACGGTTCCAGCGTGGTGTTCCCGGTGGCGCGCAATGTGCACCGCGACGGCATCCTGGCCGTGTCGACGGCGGCGCCGGTCAAGCTCGACGCCGCCCACGCCGAACGCCAGGCGCAGGCCACCGCGGCCGCGCAGGCCATCGCGCAGGGCCTGGGCTACCACGGCGTGCTGTGCGTGGAATTCTTCGTGCTCCGGGACGGCAGCCTGATCGTCAACGAGATCGCGCCGCGTCCGCACAACAGCGGCCACTACACCATGGACGCCTGCCTCACCAGCCAGTTCGAGCAGCAGGCGCGCGCCATGGCCGGCCTGCCGCTGGGCGGCACCGACCTGCTGGCGCCCGCCGTGATGCTGAACCTGCTGGGCGACATCTGGTATCCGTCGGCCTCCGGCGACGCGCAGCGCGAGCCCGACTGGGCCGCCGCGCTGGCGGTGCCCACGGCCAAGCTGCACCTGTACGGCAAGCGCGAGGCGCGCCGCGGGCGCAAGATGGGCCACGTCACCATCGTCGCGCCGACGCTGCAGCAGGCCCAGGCCGACGCGGCGCGTGTCGCCGCCGCGCTGGGCATGCAGGCGCCCGAGTAACGCCATGTCCGCTTCGCCCGACTCCGCCAGCGCCGCGGACATCGCCGACGCCGCCCGGCGCCTGCTGGCCGGCGAGCTGGTCGCGTTCCCGACCGAGACCGTCTACGGCCTGGGCGCGGACGCCGAGAACCCGCAGGCCGTGGGCAGGATCTACGCCGCCAAGGGCCGGCCGTCGAACCACCCGGTGATCGTGCACATCGCGCCGCAGGGCGACCTGTCGTACTGGGCGGCCGAGGTGCCGCCTGAGGCGCGTCTGCTGATCGACGCCTTCTGGCCCGGTCCGCTGACGCTGATCCTCAAGCGCGCGCCGCACATCGCCGACACCGTCAGCGGCGGCCAGGACAGCATCGGCATCCGCTGCCCCTCGCATCCGGTGGCGCAGGCGCTGCTGGCGGCGTTCGCGGCCGGCAAGCCGAACGGGCAGGGCGGCGTGGCCGCGCCGTCGGCCAACAAGTTCGGCCAGGTATCTCCCACCCGCGCCGACCACGTGCGCCACGAATTTCCCGACGAGGTCGCGGCCGGCATGCCGGTGCTGGAAGGCGGCGCCGCCGAGGTCGGCATCGAATCGACCATCCTGGACCTGTCGCGGCTGGACCGCGGCGCCGGCCCGGTGCTGCTGCGCCCCGGCCATATCAGCACCGCGCAGATCGAGGCCGTGCTGGGTGTGCAGGTGTTCGCGCCCGACGCCGCCGCGCCGCGCGCCTCGGGCACGCTCAAGGCGCACTATGCGCCGCGCACGGCGCTGGAACTGGCGTCCGACGCGCGCCTGCAAGCCGCGCTGCAAGGCCGCGGCCTGCCGCCGGGCAAGGTCGTGGTGGTGGCGTACACGCCGCCGCCGGCGGCCGTCGATGCGCGCATCCAGTGGCAACAGGTGCCGGCCGATCCGGCGCGCTACGCCCAGGCGTTGTACGCGTTGTTGCGCGACCTGGACGGCCAGGGCTTCGCGCGCATCATCGTGCAGGCGCCGCCGGACAGCGAGGCGTGGCACGCGGTCAACGACCGCATCGGCCGCGCCGCCGCCGCGTTCACGCTCGACACCACCGACCTGTAGGGGGGCGGCCGTTCAGGCCGCCAGGAATTCCCCGATCCTGGCCACCGCCTGGCGCATCGGCGCCAGGAATTCTCCCGTCAATCGCTCCAGCGGCACCCGCGCCGCCTTGACGCTGACGTTGACGGCGCCGCAGGCCTTGCCGCTGGCCGAGCGCACCGGCACCGAGATGGCGCGCACATTCAATTCGAGTTCCTGGTCGACCACCGCGTAGTCCTGCTCGCGGATGCGCGCCAGCTCGGCCCGCAGCCGCGCTTCGGTGGTGATGGTGAACTCGGTGTAGGGTTGCAGTTCGATGGCGGCGAAGTAGCGCGCCAGCGCCGGCTCGGACAACTGCGCCAGCAGCACGCGGCCGATCGAGGTGCAATAGGCCGGCAGCCGGCTGCCCAGCCCCATCGAGGTGGCCAGCAGCCGGTTCACTTCCGAGCGCGCCAGGTAGAGCATTTCGTGCCCTTCCATGATGGCCAGCGCGCAGGTCTCGTTGACGCTGGCGCTCAGTTCTTCCAGCACCGGTTGCGCCAGCGAGACGAACGGCGTGGACGAGAAGTAGGCGTAGCCCAGCCCCAGGATGCGCGGCGTCAGGATGTACTGGCGGCCATGCTGTTCGGCGATGCCCAGCAGGATCAGCGTGTGCAGGCAGCGTTGCACCACCGCGCGCGGCAGGCCGGCGCGGCGCGCCAGTTCGGCCGCGGTCTGCGGATGGCGACGGGTGCCGAAGGCGCGGATCACGTGCAGGCCGCGCGCCAGCGTCAGCATGTAGTCGGGATCGCCGCGCAACTGATCAGGGTGATCCTCGGGAGCGAGGGGCGCGGCGTAGCCGGGCGGGGGAAGGTGGGGCAGCATCAGCCTGCGCGCAGCGGCGCGCCGGTGCGTGCCTGCAGCGCTGTCAATGTCATGCCTTCGATCATATCCCGGACCCACAGGCCGTCGGGCGTGACGTCGATCACGGCCAGGTCGGTGTAGATGCGGTCGACCACGCCGGCGCCGGTCAGCGGATAGGCGCAGCGCTCGACGATCTTGGGCGAGCCGTCCTTGCTGTTGTGCTCCATCAGGATGTAGACGCTGCGGGCGCCCACCGCCAGGTCCATGGCGCCGCCCACGGCCGGCGCCTCACCGGGCTTGTTGAGCGACCAGTTGGCCAGGTCGCCGTTGGCCGCGACCTGCATGCCGCCCATGACGCAGATGTCCAGGTGGCCGCCGCGCATCATGGCGAAGGAGTCGGCATGATGGAAGTAGGCGCCGCCGTCGAGCAGCGTCACCGGCTGCTTGCCGGCGTTGATGAGGTCCAGGTCGATGTCGTCCTCGGCCGGCGGCGGGCCCATGCCGAGAATGCCGTTTTCGCTGTGCAGCACGATCTCACGGCCGGCGGGCAGGTGCGCGGCCACCAGCACCGGCATGCCGATGCCCAGGTTGACGTAGCTGCCGTCGGGAATGTCTTGCGCCAGGCGCCGCGCCATGGCTTCGCGGGTCAGGGGAGTGGGCATGGGGAATCCTTCAACTGGAGAACGCGGAGTGCGCCACCTGGGTGACGCGCTTGACGAAGATGCCCGGCGTCACCACGGCCTCGGGCGACAGCTCGCCCAACGCCACCTTGGCGCGCACCTGCACGATGGTGGTTTTCGCGGCCATGCACATGATGGGGCCGAAGTTGCGGGCGCTCTTGCGGTAGGTGAGATTGCCCCAGCGGTCGGCCAGGTCGGCCTTGACCAGCGCGAAGTCGCCGTGCAACGGGGTTTCGAAGACATGGCCGCGGCCGTCGATGATGCGGGTTTCCTTGCCGGCGGCCAGTTCGGTGCCATAGGCCGTGGGGGTGAAGAAGCCGCCCAGGCCGGCGCCGGCGGCGCGCAGCCGTTCGGCGATGGTGCCCTGCGGCACGCATTCCAGTTCGATGGCGCCGCGCCGGTACAGGTCGTCGAAGACCCACGAATGCGAGGCCTTGGGAAACGAGCAGATCACCTTGCGCACGCGGCCGGCCTTGATCAGCGCGGCCAGGCCGGTCTCGTGGTTGCCGGCGTTGTTGCTGACCACGGTGAGTTCGCGCGCGCCCTGCTCGATCAGGGCGTGCAGCAGTTCGGTGGGCATGCCGGCGCCGCCGAAGCCGCTGACCAGCACGGTGGCGCCGTCGTGGATGTCGGCCACGGCGGCGGCGGGGGTGTCGATGAACTTGTCGATCATGGTTGCCTTCGTATCAGGCGGGGCGCGGGTTGCCGGCGCGCCCCGCGGCCATCAGTCCACGGTGATGCGGGCCTGCTTGATGATTCCCGCATAGCGCGCCGAGTCCTGCTTCATCAGTTCGGCGAACTGCGCCGAGGTGCCGCTGGCCGGCAGGAAGCCGGCGTCCAGGAATTTCTGGCGCACGTCCGGCTCCTGCACGATCTCGCTGATCTCGCGCGCCATGCGTTCGATGATCGGCTTGGGCGTGTTGGCCGGCGCCATCAGGCCGGCCCACGAACCGGTGACGAAGCCCGGCATGCCGGCTTCCTCCATGGTGGGTATCGACGGCTCGGTCGGCCAGCGCTGCCGGCCGGTGAAGCCCAGCGCCTTCAGGCGGTTCTGTTTGACGTACTGCATCGGCACCAGGATCGGGTCGAACACCATCGACACCCGGCCGCCCAGCAGGTCGGTGAGGATCGGCGCGCTGCCCTTGTAGGCCACGTGCGTCATGGTGATGTTGTTGCGCAGCGCGAAATCGGCGCCGGTCAGGTGCGCGCTGGAGCCGTTGCCGCTGGAGGCGTAGGTGAGCTTGTCGGGATGCTTGCGGGCGTATTCCACCAGTTCGGCGACGCTGTTGACAGGCAGGTCCTGCGCCACGAACAGGAACAGCGGCAGGTCGGCCATCTGCGCCACGGGAACCAGATCGTCCGGCTTGTAGCCCAGTTTGTAGAGATGGAAGTTGATGATGTAGGCCGGCAGGATCGACAGGAAGGTGTAGCCGTCCGGGTCGGCTTTGGCCGCGATCGCCGAGCCCACGCTGCTGTTGGCGCCGGGGCGGTTCTCGACAATGATGGTCTGCTTCAGGCGCGGGCCGAGCTTTTCGACCACGATGCGCGTGACGATGTCGGTAGAACCGCCCGGGGTATAGGGCACGATGATCTTGATGGGTTTGCTGGGCCAGTCCTGCGCGTGGGCGGGGCCGGCGGCCAGGCCGGTGGCGGCCAGGGCGGTGCAGAGCAGGGTCTTGAGGGCGTTGCGGCGGTGCCTTGCCGCGAGGCTGCCGGGCTGCGGTTTCCTTGCAAGTGCCATGGATTTGTCTCCTCCATGAGTCGGCCGTGTGCCCGTGTGCGTCCCGGGTTTTTGTTGTGGCGCGGCCGGTTTTTCTGTGAGTTGGTGAGTGCGCCGTCCAGCGGACAGGACGCGAAAAAAGTATGGCACGCAGGGGTCGCCCGACCGCCGCGCGGACCTGTCAATAAAGTTCGATCACCGGACTTCGAGTGCATTTCCGCTACCGCTTGCTACTCGGGTTTCCTCTAGGCTCGCGCGCGTTGTTCACGCCGTGGACATGGCGTAATCTGGCGGCCGGCCCGCAAAGCATGGGCTTGGTTTCAGCCGCGGCAGGCCTACAGGCCGGCGCGGGCATCTAATTCAGGAGAAGCAATAATGAAGCGGTTGATTTCGTTTGCTGCCGGCGCGCTTGCCCTGGCGTGCGCATCCCAGGCGGCGGTGGCCGGCCCCACGCTGGATGCGGTCAAGAAGAAGGGGTACGTGCAGTGCGGCCTGACCGACGGCGTCTCGGGCTTCTCGGCCACCAACAGCAAGGGTGAATGGGAAGGCATGGACGTGGACATCTGCCGCGCCGTCGCCGCCGCCGTGTTTGGCGACCCGACCAAATTCAAGGGCACCGCGCTGTCGACCCAGCAACGCTTCACCGCGTTGCAATCGGGCGAAGTCGACGTGCTGCTGCGCACCGTCACGCTGACGCAGACCCGCGACACCTCGCTGGGCCTGTCGGCCGTGGCCGCCAGCTTCTATGACGGCCAGGGCATCCTGGTGAACAAGAAGCTGGGCGTGAAAAGCGCCAAGGAACTGAACGGCGCCACCGTCTGCGTGCAGCCGGGCACCACCACCGAACTGAACCTTGCCGACTGGTTCCGCGCCAACAACATCGAATTCAAGCCGGTCGTGATCGACAAGGTCACCGAAGTCGTGCGCGCCTTCGAGTCGGGCCGTTGCGATGCCTTCACCGACGACGCCTCGCAGCTGGCCGCCGTGCGCGCCACGCAGGTCGCCAAACCGGACGACTACGAGATCCTGCCGGAACGCTTCTCCAAGGAGCCGCTCGGCCCCATGGTGCGCCAGGGCGACGAGAACTGGCTGGGCATCGTCCGCTGGACGCTGTTCGCGCTGCTGGAAGCCGAGGAATACGGCATCACGCAGAAGAACGTGGACGAGATGCTCAAGAGCAACAACCCCAACATCTCGCGCATCCTGGGCGTGACGCCGGGCGCCGGCAAGAACATGGGCCTGGACGAGAAGTGGGCCTACAACGCCATCAAGGCCGTGGGCAACTACAGCGAAGTGTTCGAGCGCAACGTCGGCAAGGACAGCAAGCTGGGCCTGCAACGCGGCACCAACGCGCTGTGGAGCAAGGGCGGCGCGATGTACCCGTGGCCGATCCGCTGATCGCGGTGACCTGAGCACGAACGGCCCGCCTTGCGCGGGCCGTTTTGTTTCCGGCGCTTGCCGGCGCCGCGGCCGCCCTGGAAATTCCGGCTGCCGGAACCCCCGAAATGGTTCCATGCCGGGCGCCGCAAATGGCTCTAGCCGGTTTGCGTTACCCTCCCTATGATTGCCGGGGAAGGGCGCGCAGCCGCTTGCGCCCGCCCGATACAAAACAACCAGGGAAACACGATGAACGGCGCTGATAGTCTTTGCGATACCCTTCTGGCCAATGATGTGGACGTCTGCTTTGCCAACCCGGGCACGTCCGAGATGCACTTCGTCGCGGCGCTGGATCGCAAACCGAAGATGCGCTGCGTGCTGGGCCTGTTCGAAGGCGTGGTGACGGGCGCCGCCGATGGCTACGCGCGCATGGCCGACAGGCCGGCGGCGACGCTGCTGCACCTGGGGCCGGGCCTGGGCAACGGCCTGGCCAACCTGCACAACGCCAAGCGCGCGCGCACGCCGATGGTCAACATCGTCGGCGATCACGCCACCTACCACGTGCAGTACGACGCCCCGCTCACCAGCGACGTCGAAGGCGTGGCGCGGCCCATGTCGCACTGGGTCAAGCGCGGCATGTCGGCCGAATCGATGTCGGCCGATGCCGCCGAGGCCATTGCCGTGGCGCGCCGCCATCCGGGCAACATCGCCACCCTGATCCTGCCGGCCAACTCCGCCTGGACCGAGCTGCCGGCCGACACCGCGGTGGCCAAGGTGGTCGACGAGGCCGTGCCGCACACCACCATCGAAGCGGTGCGCGCCGCCGCCAAGGCGATCCGCTCCGGCGAAACCACCACGCTGCTGCTGGGCAGCACCGCGCTGCGCGAACGCGCGCTCAAGGCCGCCGGCCGTATTGCCCGCGCCACCGGCGTGCGGCTCATGTCCGAGACCTCCAACCGCCGTGTCGAGCGCGGCGGCGACCGCACGCCGGTGGACCGGCTGCCGTACCCGATTGACCTGGCGGTGGCCAAGCTCAAGGACGTGCGCCACCTGGTGCTGGTCGGCGCCAAGGCCCCGGTGGGCTTTTTCGCCTATCCCGGCAAGCCCAGCCTGCTGGCGCCAGAGGACTGCGAGAAGATCGTGCTGGCCACCGTCGAGCAGGACCTGGCGCATGCGCTGGAATGGCTGGCCGACGAACTCGGCATCGCCGCCGACGCGCCGCGCCTGGCGGCGCCCGCGCCGGCCTACGAGGTGCCGGCCAGCGGCAAGCTGACCGGCGCCGCCGTCAACATCCTGGTGGCGCACCACTTGCCCGAGAATGCCATCGTCTGCGACGAGTCCATCACCCAGGGCCGCGAATTCCCGATCTACAGCGCCAGCAGCGCGCCGCATGACTGGCTGATGCTGACAGGCGGCGCCATCGGCATCGGCCTGCCGCTGGCGGCGGGCGCGGCGGTGGCCTGCCCGGACCGCAAGGTCATCACCCTGCAGGCGGACGGCAGCGGCATGTACACCTTGCAGGCGCTGTGGACGCAGGCGCGCGAGAATCTGGACTGCCTGACGGTGATCCTGGCCAACCGTTCCTACGCCACGCTGCATGGGGAGATGAAGAACGTGGGCGTGCAGGAGCCGGGCCGCAACGCGCGCCGCATGCTCGACCTGGAAGAACCCTATCTGGACTGGACGCACCTGGCGCGCGGCATGGGCGTGGAGGCGGTCAGCGTCGATACCGTGGAAGGCTTCGCCCGCGCCTTGCAGGACGGCCTGAAGCGCCGCGGCCCGTTCCTGATCGAAGCGCTGATCTGACGCGCCCGCCCCGCGTCGCGAGCAGGCGGCGCGGGGTAATCAGACCCCCAGGTAGCGAGTCAGCTGTTCGGGCGCGGCGGCCAGCGCCGCGCTGTCGCCGTCCTGCACGATCAATCCCTTTTCCATCACCAGGCAGCGGTCGGTGTGCGCCAGCACCGCGCGGTAGTTGCGGTCGACGATCAGCGTCGACATGCCGGTGGCGCGGATCTGCCGGATGATCTTCCAGATCTCGGCCACGATCAGCGGCGCCAGGCCTTCGGTGGCTTCGTCCAGGATCAGCAGGTCGGGGTTGGTCATCAACGCCCGGCCGATCGCCAGCATCTGCTGTTCGCCGCCCGACAACTGCTGGCCGCCATGGCCCAGCCGTTCAGTCAGGCGCGGAAAAGTCTCCAGCACCCGCGCATAGGTCCAGTCGCGCCGCCCCTGTTCGCCGGCGCGCGCCGCCACCAGCAGGTTCTCGCGAACGCTCAGGTTGGGGAAGATGCCGCGGCCTTCGGGTACGTAGGCCACGCCCATCCGCGCGATGGCGTGCGGCCGGGCGCGGGTGCAGTCGGCGCCGCGCACCGCCACGCGGCCCTGTGCGCTGCGCACCTGGCCGACCAGGCTGCGGATCAGCGTGGTCTTGCCCATGCCGTTGCGGCCCACCAGTCCCACGGACTCGCCCGCCCCGATGCGCAGGCCGACGCCGCGCAGCACGTGGCTGGCGCCGTAGTACACATGCAGGCCATCGGCCTCGATCAGTGCGCGCATGCGTGTGCTCCGTCCAGGTCTTCGCCCAGGTAGGCGGTGCGCACCTCGGCATTGGCGCGGATCCGCGCCGGGTCGCCGCTGGCGATGCTGCTGCCGTTGACCATCACGGTGATGGTGTCGGCGATGCGGAACACCGCGTCCATGTCGTGCTCGACCAGCAGGATGGCGTGGTTGGCCTTGAGCGTTTGCAGCAGCGCCAGGATGCGGTCGGTTTCCTCCGGGCCCATGCCGGCCAGCGGTTCGTCCAGCAGCAGCACCTGCGGTTCGCCGGCCAGGCACATGGCGATCTCGAGCTGCCGCTTGCGGCCATGCGGCAGCAGCCCCGCCGGTTGCATGGCGTCGGCCGCCAGGCCGGTGCGCTCCAGCGCGTGCGCGGCCAGGTCGGCGCTGACCGCGCAGGCCGAGGCCGGCCGCCACCAGTGCCAGAAGCGCTGGCGCCGCGCCTGCGCCGCCAGCCGGCAGTTCTCGAACACGCTCAGTTCCGGGAACAGGGTCGAGCGCTGGTAGCTGCGGCCCAGGCCGGCGCGGGCGCGCTCAGGCTGGTCCCAGGCGGTGATGTCGCGCCCGCCCAGCGACACCTGGCCGCTGCTGGGCGCCAGTTCGCCGGACAGGATGTTGATGAGGGTCGACTTGCCCGCGCCATTGGTGCCGATGACGGCATGCACTTCGCCGCGTTGCAATGCCAGCGATACGCCGTTGACGGCGGTCAGGCCGCCGAAGCGCCGGGTGACCGCGTTGGCGGTCAGCAGGGGATCAGGCATGGGGCTCTCCTTGGATCGGCAGGGCCAGCGGTTTGGCGGCGGGCGAGGCCGGCGTGTTGGGGGCGTGGCGGGCGCGGCGCCGGCGCCATTGCGCCGGCAGGCCGGCCAGCCCGTCGGGCAGCAGCGCGACCAGCGCGATGATGGCCAGGCCCAGCGGCAAGTGCCAGTGGCGCGCGTAGTCGCCGAACAGCGCCTGCGACTGGAACAGTTCCTGCAACAGCACTAGCGCGGCCGTGCCCAGCACCGCGCCGCCCAGGCTGCCCATGCCGCCCAGGATCACCATCAGCAGCACCAGCCCCGATTGTTCCCAGGCCAGCAGCTCGGGCGTGACGAAGCCATCCTTGAGCGCGAACAGAAAGCCGGCCAACCCCGCCAGCGCGGCGCCGATCACATACGCCGCCAGCTTGTACGGATAGGTCGAATAGCCGGCCGCCCGCATGCGCTGTTCGTTGATGCGGATGCCGGCCAGCGCCGCGCCGAACGGCGAGCGCCGCAGCAGGGCCAGGAAGCCCCAGGTCAGCGCCAGGCAGGCCAGCACGAAGAAATAATAGGTATTGCCCTGGTCCAGGTCGAATGGCAGCCAGCCTGCGATATTGGCCTGCGGCCGGAAGTACAGGTAGATGCCGTCGCTGCCGCCGCCGACCTTGGTGTCATGGAACACGTAGTAGGCCATCTGCGCGAAGGCCAGCGTCACCATGATGAAGTACACGCCGCGCGTGCGCAGCGCCAGCGCGCCGGTCAGCGCGGCGTAGGCGGCGGCCGCCAGCAGCGCCGCCGGCAGCAGCCACCACAGGCTGGCCGCCTCCGACTGCGGCGATAGCAGCGCGGCGGCATAGGCGCCGATGCCGAAGAACGCCGCGTGCCCCAGGCTGACCAGCCCCGCGCCGCCCACCAGCAACTGCAGGCTGAGCGCGAACACCGCGTAGATCATGATCTTCACGGCCAGGCCGGTGTAGTAGTCGCTGCCGTTCCAGGCGAAGGCGGCCAGCGCCAGCAGGGTCGCGACAGGCAGGAGTCGATTCACATTCATGGTCAGCCCTGTTTGAACAGCCCTTCGGGCTTGCACAGCAGAATCGCGGCCATCAGCACGTACACCAGCACGCCCGCGGCGGCGGGGAACAGCACCTGGCCGAAGGTCTCGACCACGCCCACCAGCATCGCCGCCAGGAACGCGCCGCGGATCGAACCGATGCCGCCGATCACCACCACCACGAAGCAGATGATGAGCACGCCGTTGCCCATGCCCGGATACACCGACGACACCGGCGCGGCGATGCTGCCGGCCAGCGCCGCCAGCGCCACGCCGGCGGCGAACACCAGCCGGTACAGCTTGTTGACGTCGATGCCCAGCGACCCGGTCATCTCGCGGTTGCTGGCGCCGGCGCGCAGCATCATGCCGAGCCGCGTGCGCGCGATGACCCAGTACAGCAGCAGCGCCACCGCGATGCCCACCGCCGAGATGAACAGCCGGTACACCGGATAGGTCATCACGTCGCCCAGCGCGATGCTGCCCTGCAGCCAGGACGGCAGCGGCACGCCGTGCACGTCGTTGCCCACCAGGATGCTGCGCAGTTCCTCGAACACCAGGATCAGGCCGTAGGTCATCAGCACCTGCTGCAGGTGGTTGCGGCGATACAGGTAGCTGAAGAACGCCGCCTCCAGCAGATAGCCGAGCGCGGCCGCGGCCAGCACGCACACCGCCAGGGTGGCGACGAAGCCGCCGCCGAGCCAGCGATCCACCGCCGGCCCCAGCGCGAACGCCATGTAGGCGCCGATCATGTAGAAGCTGCCGTGCGCCAGGTTGATGATCCCCATGATGCCGAAGATCAGCGTGAGCCCGCTGGCCACCAGGAACAGCAACAGGCCGTACTGGAAGGCGTTCAGGCTCTGGATGAGCAGGATGCCGAGGTCCATGGGGACTCTCCAGTCCTAGAGCTTGCAGCCGCGGGCCGGGTCGGCCAGCTTGCGCACGGCCACGTCCACCACCTTGTTTTCCAGGCCGTCGACGCGGCGCAGGTAGATGTCCTGCACCGGGTTGCCGGCCTTGGACAGCGTGAACGCGCCGCGCGGGCTGTCGACCGTGGCGCCGCGCATGGCCTCGCGGAATTCCGCCTTCTTGCCGAAGTCGCCCTTGACCGCCGCCAGCCCCGACTGCATCAGTTGCGCGGCGTCGTAGCCTTGCACCGCGTACACGTCGGGCTGCATGTTGTAGGCCTTGCCGTAGTCGGCGCGGAAGGCGTTGTCGCGCGGCGTGTTCAGGCCGTCGGCGTAGTGCAGGGTGGTCAGCAGCCCCTGCGCCGACGCGCCCTGCGCCTGCAGCGTGCCGTCGGTGAGAAAGCCCGAGCCGTACAGCGGGATGGTCTTGTCCAGGCCAGCCGCGTGATAGTCCTGCACGAACTTGACCGCGCCGCCGCCGGCGAAGAAGGTGAACACCATGTCGGGCTTGAGCGCGGCGATCTCGGTCAGGAGCGACTGGAATTCGACGTTGGGGAAGGGCAGGCTCAGTTCCTTGACCACCTTGCCGCCGGCCTGCTCGAAGCCTTCCTTGAAACCACCGATGGCCTCGTCGCCGGCCGCGTACTTCCAGGTGATGGTCACCGCCGTCTTGTGGCCGCGCGCCTTCGCCACCGGGCCCATGGCGTAGGCCGGCTGCCAGTTGGTGAACGAGGTGCGGAAAATGCCGGGGCCGCACAGCGGGCCGGTGATGGCGTTGGCGCCGGCGTTCGTCACGATGAGCGTGGTGTCGGCGTCCTTGGCGGCCTTGGCCAGCGCCATCGCCACGCCCGAGTGCACGGTGCCGATCAGCACGTCGACCTGGTCGCGCTTGATCAGGCGGTTGGCGTTCTCGGCGGCCTTGGACGGATTGGACTCGTCGTCCACCTTGAAGTACTCGATCTCGCGCCCGCCGAGCTTGCCGCCCTGTTCGGCCACATACAGCTTGAAGCCGTTCTCGATGGCGGTGCCGAGCGCGGCGTAGGTGCCGCTGTAGGGCAGCATGAAGCCGACTTTGAGCTTGTCGGCGGCCAGGGCGCCGTTTGCGGCCAGCATCAGCGCCGCGCTCAGCGCGGCCCGGGTCAGGGCGTGGGTCATGGTGGTGTCTCCGTGCTTGTCATGGGCTGCCGCTGGGGCGGCCGGGTTGGTCCAGCGCGCCGACGAAGCCGGCGATGGCCTGGATAACGATGGCGGGCTGGTCCTTGTGCGGCGAGTGGCGGCAGTCGGGAATCTCCAGCAGCCGTGTCTGCGGCGCGGCGCGGCGGATGCCGCGTATCTGTTCGAGCGTGCCGTATTCATCGTCCACGCCCTGCATCGCCAGCACGGGGCAGGCGATGGCGGGCAGGTGATCCTGGATGTTCCAGCGGCGGAAGGCGGGGTCCAGCCAGACGTCGTTCCAGCCGCGAAAGGCTGAATCGACATCATCGTGATGACGCGCCAGCCGCGCGCGCAGGTCGGTGTCGCGGTAGGCCTGGCGCGCCTGTTCGATATGCGCCACGGTGCGGTCCTCGACGAAGATGTGCGGCGCCGCCACTGCGATGCCCGCGACTGCGCCGGGATGCAGGGCGGCGTAGAGCAGCGCGATGGAGCCGCCATCGCTGTGGCCGAACAGGATGGGCCGGTCGCGGCTGGCGTCGATGCCAAGCGCGGCGAGCAGCGCGGGCAGTACGTCGGCGGCCTCGCGGTGCATGAAGTCGACCGGACGCTTTTCGCCCGAGGCCAGCGGCGTGGAGCGGCCGTAGCCATGGCGCGAATAGACCAGCCCGCGGCAGCCGGCGGCGGCGCAGGCCTGCCGCGGCCAGTCCTTCCACATCGACACGGACCCCAGCCCTTCGTGCAGGAACACCAGCAGCGGCGCATCCCGGCGCGCGGCCGCGATCCACTGGTACTCCAGGCGCAGGTCGCGTCCCGCCGCGCGCACGTCGGCCAGGGCGGTGGGCTCGGGGGCGGGCACGGCGCTCATGGCGTGACCTGTTCCAACTGCCGCAGGCGGAATCGCTGGATCTTGCCGGTGGCGGTCTTGGGCAGTTCGTCGGTGAAGTCGATCTGGCGCGGATACTTGAAGGGCGCCAGGTGCTGCTTGACGTAGCGCTGCAGGTCGGCGCCGGTGTTCGCGTCCGGCGCGTAGCCCGGCCGCAGCACCACGTAGGCCTTGGTCTTGACCAGTCCGTCGTGGTCCGCCACGCCGATCACGGCGGCTTCGAGCACCGCCTCGTGCTGCACCAGCACGTTCTCCACTTCCACCGGCGACACGTACTGGCCGCTGACCTTGATCATGTCGTCGCTGCGGCCGGCATAGGTGTAGTAGCCGTCGGCGTCGCAGATGTACTTGTCGCCGCTCTTGAGCCAATCGCCCAGGAAGCACTGGCGCGTCTTGTCGCGGTTGTTCCAGTACATCAGCGCCGCGCTCGGGCCCTTGATGTACAGGTCGCCAATCGCGCCGGCGGCCACCGGCGCGCCGTTGTCATCGCGCAGTTGCACCTCGTAGCCGGGCACCGGCTTGCCGGTGGTGCCGTAGCGCAACTGCCCGGCGCGGTTCGACAGGAAAATGTGCAGCATCTCGGTCGAGCCGATGCCGTCCAGGATGTCACAGCCGAAATGGCGCTGGAAGCGTTCGCCGATGTCGCGCGGCAGGGCTTCGCCGGCCGAGGTGCAGATGCGCATCGCCACCTGTTCGCGCGGCGGCAGGTCGGGCGCGGCCAGCATGCTGGCGTACAGCGTCGGCACGCCGTAGAACACGGTCGGACGGTGCCGCACCAGGCGCTGGAATACGGCCTGCGGCGTGGGCCGCTCGGCCATCAGCACGACGGTGGCGCCCACCGACAGCGGAAAGGTCAGGCCGTTGCCCAGCCCGTAGGCGAAGAACAGCTTGGCGGCCGAGAACGCAATATCGTCCTCGCGGATGCCCAGCACCGGCTTGGCGTAGAGCTCGGCGGTGTGCCACAGGTTGCCATGGGTGTGGACCACGCCCTTGGGCTTGCCGGTAGAGCCCGACGAATACAGCCAGAAGGCGATCTCATCGGACAGCGTGCGCGCGGCCGGCGCCAGCGGGGCGGCGGCCAGCAGCGCGTCGAGTTCGTGCGCGCCGGCAGGCGGCGCCGCCGTGGGACGCGACACCACCAGGTGCTCGACCTCGCCAGGCGCCTGCGCCAGCGCGGCCTGCAAGGTCGGCAGCAGGCACTCGGAGACGAAGGCGGCGCGCACGCGGCTGTGGTTGAGGATGTAGGCGTAGTCGTCCGGCGTCAGCAGGGTGTTCACGGCCACGGGCACGACGCCGGCGTGCAGCGCGCCCAGGAACACCACCGGCCAGTCCGCCGTGTCCTGCATCAGCAGCAGGATGCGTTCTTCGCGCCGCAGGCCCAACTGGCGCAGTGCGCCCGCCATGCGCGCCACGCGTTCGGCCAGTTCGCCGTAGGTGAGCTGGCGGGCGTCGTCGATGTAGGCCAGCTTGGCGGCGCGCGGCGCGTTCAAGGCGGCCAGGTGGCTGGCGAAGTTCAGTTCGGCGGGGCAGGCATTCACGGCTGTCTCCTGGTGTCCTGGCGGGCGGGGCGGCCTGTCCGGCGGTCCGCAAGCGTCTGGCGGCTTGTCGTGACCGGGGACATGCATGAGGCGCGGGTCAGCCCGCGCCGGCAGCCGGCCGGCCACGCGGGGCGCGGCCGGGGCGCTGTGGGGAAGCGGGGCGCGGATTCATGCGCGGGTGAACTCGATGGCGCCGCCGGGCAGCAGGTACAGCACCAGCGCGCGGCCCTGCGTCACGGTGGGGCGGTGGGCGCTGCCGGGGCCGTAGACCAGCCAGCCGGCGCCGTGGCCGTCGAAACGCGCCGCGTCGGTCAGCGGCATGATCATGTCGACTTCGCCGTTGGGATGCGCGTGGTGCGGGCCGGCCAGGTCGTCCATGTCGACCACGTCCACCGAGCAGCCGCCCAGGTCCTCGGCCGGCTTGATGACGCGGCCGTAGCGGATGCCGCCGCCTTCTCGGTTGCACATCCAGCCGTCGGCCACGCCCTGCCTACAGGCGGCGAAGATGTCGGCGTACAACGCGCTGTCGGGGCCGGCCTGCTGGTTCAGGCGCTGCTGCAGGGCGCCGTCGAGCGCCTGGCCGGCCATCAGGTCCGTCACCTGGCGCATCAGCGCGTGGAATCGTTCTGGCGTGCTCACCCGGTCTCCTCCTATACACTGTCGGCGCTTCAGCGGCGGATGCAATCCAGTGCTGTTTTGTCGCACCTGACATGCTGTTGAAGCTGTTTGAGGAAAAATAGTGCTTCCATTGATGTGGGTCAAGCACTATAGTGCATAAATCGGGTGTTATCAGGGTTTTTGCGGAGTCAGCTACACCATGAACCAAGCGCTAGAAGACGCGGCGCCAACCGAACCCAGGCGGGAAGCCTTCCTGGTGGCGCTGGGCGAGCGGGTGCGCCGCCTGCGGGCCATCCGCGGCATGACGCGCAAGGGGTTGTCGCAGGTGACCGGCGTGTCCGAGCGGCATCTGGCCAATCTCGAGCACGGCGTGGGCAATGCCTCGATCCTGGTGCTGCTGCAGATCGCCAAGGCCTTCAACTGCGCGCTGGCCGAGCTGGTGGGGGATGTCACCACCGAATCGCCCGACTGGCTGCTGATCCGGGAGCTGCTCAGCGGCCGCACCGAGTCCGATCTGCAGCGCGCCCGCGAGGCGCTGACCCAGCTGTTCGGCGTGGGCGCCGGCGCGCAGCGCCCTAACCGCACGCAGCGCATCGCGCTGATCGGCCTGCGCGGCGCGGGCAAGTCGACGCTGGGCCAGATGCTGGCCGATGACCTGGGCTACCCGTTCGTCGAGCTGAATCGCGAGATCGAGCGCGTGGCCGGCTGCAGCATCCTGGAAATCCACAACCTGTACGGCCCGAACGCCTATCGCCGCTACGAGCGGCGCGCGCTGGAAGAGGCGGTGCAGATCTATCCGGAAATGGTGCTGGCCACCCCCGGCGGCCTGGTGTCCGAGCCGGCCACGCTCAACCTGCTGCTGGCGCACTGCTACACGGTCTGGCTGCGCGCCACGCCCGAGGAGCACATGGGCCGGGTGATGGCGCAGGGGGACTTCCGGCCGATGTCTGGCAATAACGAGGCCATGGCCGACCTGAAGCGCATCCTGGCCGGGCGCGAGGCGTTCTACGCCAAGGCCGACCTGACCTGGGGCACCAGCCACCTGGACGTGCAGGAGAGCTTCGCCGGCCTGCGTACCCAGGTGCGCAAGGCCTGCGGCCTGCCGCTGTAGCGCCCGCGTCTTTCGCCGACCGCCAGGGCCGCCCGTTGGGGCGGCCTTTTCTTTGGCGGGGCGCGCCGGCCTGTCCGTCGGGGGATGGGGGCTTCAGTGGCGTACGCCTCGACGTGTTTCCAACGACCTGCACTTTTGTGCATATTTTGCTTGACGCTGATTTTTGCCTGCACTAATCTGCATAATAATTCATGTCGTGCAGTATTTTTCCTATCCGGCTAGGGCATCAGGAGACAAGCAATGAGCAGCGCCGCCAACAAGGTCGACTTTCGGACCGATCCCTCCCAGTACCGCCATTGGCGACTGTCGTTCGATGGCCCCGTCGCCACGCTGGCGATGGACGTGGCCGAGGACGGCGGCCTGCGTCCGGGCTACAAGCTCAAGCTCAATTCCTACGACCTGGGCGTGGACATCGAGCTGCACGACGCGCTGCAGCGCATCCGCTTCGAGCATCCCGAGGTGCGCAGCGTGGTCGTCACCAGCATGAAAGACCGCATCTTCTGTTCGGGCGCCAACATCTTCATGCTGGGCCTGTCCTCACACGCCTGGAAGGTGAACTTCTGCAAGTTCACCAACGAAACCCGCAACGGCATCGAGGACTCCAGCCGCCATAGCGGCCTGAAATTCATCGCCGCGCTCAACGGCGCCTGCGCCGGCGGCGGCTACGAGCTGGCCCTGGCCTGCGACGAGATCCTGCTGATCGACGACCGCTCGTCCTCGGTCGCGCTGCCCGAAGTGCCGCTGCTGGGCGTGCTGCCGGGCACCGGCGGCCTGACCCGCGTCACCGACAAGCGCCGCGTGCGCCACGATCACGCCGACATCTTCTGCACCCTGGTCGAAGGCGTGCGCGGCCAGCGCGCCAAGGACTGGCGCCTGGTCGACGACGTGGTCAAGCCGGCGCAGTTCGAGGCCGCGGTGCGCGAGCGCGCGCTGGCGCTGGCCGAGGGCAGCAGCCGCCCCGCCGGCGAGGCGGGCGTGGCGCTGACGCCGCTGGCGCGCGAGGAAGGCGCCGATGCCTTGTCCTACCGCTACGTCGACGTGCAACTGGATCGCGCCAAGCGCCAGGCCACCTGGACGGTGCGCGCGCCGCAAGGCCCGGTGGAATCGGAACTGGCCGACATCGTGGCCGCCGGCGCGGCCTGGTGGCCGCTGCAGATGGCGCGCGAACTGGACGACGCCATCCTGTCGCTGCGCACCAATGAACTCGACATCGGCACCTGGATCTTCAAGACCGAGGGCGACGCGCAGGCCGTGCTGGCCGCCGACGCCGCGCTGCAACGCCACGCCGATCACTGGTTCGTGCGCGAAACCGCCGGCTTGCTGCGCCGCACGCTGGCGCGCCTGGACGTGACCTCCCGCAGCCTGTTCGCGCTGGTCGAACCGGGTTCGTGCTTTGCCGGCACGCTGCTGGAACTGGCGCTGGCCGCCGACCGCAGCTACATGCTGGACAGCGACGGCGAAGAACACGACGCGGCCCAGCTGATCGTGGGCGAGGCCAACTTCGGCGCCTACCCGATGGTCAACGGCCAGAGCCGCCTGCAACGCCGCTTCCACGAGGAAACCGCGCCGCTCGAAGCGGTGCGGGCCCGCGCCGGCCAGCCGCTGGCCGCGCGCGACGCGCTGGCGCTGGGACTGGTGACCTACGCGCCCGACAGCATCGACTGGGACGACGAGGTGCGCATGATGCTCGAAGAGCGCCGCGCGCTGTCGCCCGACGCGCTCACCGGCCTGGAAGCCAACCTGCGCTTCGGCGGCCGCGAAACCATGGAGACGCGCATCTTCGGCCGCCTGACCGCCTGGCAGAACTGGATCTTCAACCGCCCCAACGCGGCGGGCGAGAAGGGCGCGCTCAAGCTCTACGGCAAGGGCGAGCAGGCGACATTCGACTGGAACCGCGTCTAACGCGGCCCGCGCAGCAAGTCCCCATACACGGCGCCGGCCCGCGCAGCGCGGCCGCCGCCCCAAGACCCGACGCCGCCCCGACGCGGCCGTCCATCCAGGAGCAGAGACAATGTCAGGCATCAACTACAGCGACAAGATCCCCAATAACGTCAACCTGTCCGGCGACCGCACCCTGCAGCGCGCGCTGGAACACTGGCAGCCCAACTACCTGCAATGGTGGCAGGACATGGGGCCGGACGGCTCGCACGGCTTCGATGTCTACCTGCGCACCGCCGTGAGCGTCGAGCCCGACGGCTGGGCCCACTTCAACCACGTGCGCATGCCCGACTACCGCTGGGGCATTTTCCTGGCGCCGCAGGACGGCCAGCGCAAGATCCATTTCGGCGAGAACATGGGTCGCGACGTCTGGCAGGACGTGCCGGGCGAACACCGCGCCAACCTGCGCCGCATCATCGTCACGCAGGGCGACACCGAGCCGGCGTCGATCGAGCAGCAGCGCCACCTGGGCCTGACGGCGCCGTCGCAGTACGACCTGCGCAACCTGTTCCAGATCAACGTCGAGGAAGGCCGCCACCTGTGGGCCATGGTCTACCTGCTGCACCGCTACTTCGGCCGCGACGGCCGCGAAGAGGCCGACGCGCTGCTGCAGCGCACCTCCGGCGATTCGGACAACCCGCGCATCCTCGGCGCCTTCAACGAGAAGACGCCGGACTGGCTGGCGTTCTACATGTTCACCTACTTCACCGACCGCGACGGCAAGTTCCAGCTGTGCGCGCTGGCCGAATCCAGCTTCGACCCGCTGGCCCGCACCACCAAGTTCATGCTCACCGAGGAAGCGCACCACATGTTCGTGGGCGAATCCGGCATCTCGCGCGTGATCCAGCGCACTTGCGAAGTGATGAACCAGTTGAAGACCGACGACCCCGCCGCCGTGCGCGCCGCCGGCGTCATCGACCTGCCGACGATCCAGCGCTACCTCAACTTCCACTACAGCGTCACCATCGACCTGTTCGGCGCCGACCAGTCGTCCAACGCCGCCATCTTCTACGGCTCGGGCCTGAAAGGCCGCTACGAAGAGAGCAAGCGCAACGACGACCACCAGCTCAAGAACGACACCTACCGCGTGCTGTCGGTCGACAACGGCAGGCTGCGCGAGATCGAGGTGCCGATGCTGAACGCGCTCAACGAAGTGCTGCGCGACGACTTCATCCGCGACTCGGTGGCCGGCATCGGCCGCTGGAACAAGGTCATCGAAAAGAGCGGCATCGCCTTCCGCCTGCAGGTGCCGCACAAGGCCTTCAACCGCCAGATCGGCACGCTGGCCGGCATCCGCATGTCGCCCGAGGGCGAGATCCTGTCCGAGGCGCAATGGCAGGCGCACCGCCACCAATGGCTGCCCACGCCGGAGGACCGTGAGTTCGTCGCCTCGCTGATGGGCCGCGTGACCGAGCCCGGCAAGTTCGCCAACTGGATCGCGCCGCCGGTCATGGGCATCAACCGCCAGCCCGTGAACTTCGAGTACGTTCGTTTCAACTAAGGCCCCGTGGCGGCGCAATGCGCCGCCGCGCCGCGCATTCGGATGACCGCGATGAACGCCGCCCTGCCCATGGAAGTCCTGAAACAACACCTGATCGACCCCGAGATCTGCATCCGCTGCAACACCTGTGAAGAAACCTGTCCGATCGACGCGATCACGCACGACAGCAACAACTACGTGGTCGACCCGGACATCTGCAACGGCTGCATGGCCTGCGTGCCGCCGTGCCCCACCGGCTCGATCGACAACTGGCGATTGGTGGTGCGCAGCGACGCCTATTCGGTGCAGGACCAACTGAGCTGGGACGAACTGCCGCGCGAACAGCCCCTGCCGGCGGCCGCGGCCATCGTGGATGAGGCGGCGAACGCGGTCGTCGAGCCGGTGTCGTCCGCCGGGGTGGCAGCCATGCCGTCCGCCACGCCCGGCGCCAGCGTGCCGCCGTGGTCCGCCGCGCATCCCTACGTCAACCTCTACACCCACAAGACGCCGGTGACCGCCACCGTGGTCGGCAACTACCGCGTCACCGGCGCCGACACCGACAGCGACATCCATCACATCGTGCTGGACTTCGGCGAGCTGCCGTTCCCGGTGCTGGAGGGCCAGTCGATCGGCATCCTGCCGCCCGGCACCGACGCCCAGGGCCGGCCGCACCACGCGCGCCAGTACTCACTGGCCAGTCCGCGCGACGGCGAACGCGCCGGCTACAACAACCTGTCGTTGACCGTGAAACGTGTCACCGAGGACCACCAGGGCCAGTCGGTGAACGGCGTCTGCTCCAACTACCTGTGCGACCTGGCCAAGAACGACACCGTGCAGGTGATCGGTCCGTTCGGCCATACCTTCCTGATGCCGAACCACCCGCGCGCCAACCTCATCATGATCTGCACCGGCACCGGTTCGGCGCCGATGCGCGCCATGACCGAGCGCTACCGGCGCCGCATCGAAACGGGGGAGAATGGCCGCCTGATGCTGTTTTTCGGCGCCCGCACCGAACGCGAGCTGCCGTATTTCGGCCCGTTGATGAAACTGCCGCGCGACTTCATCGACATCAACCTGGCGCTGTCGCGCGAAGCCGGCCAGCCCAAGCGCTACGTGCAGGACCTGATCCGCGAACGCGCCGCCGCCGTGCGCGAACTGCTCGCCGATCGCAACACCTGCATCTACGTCTGCGGCCTGAAGGGCATGGAAGTCGGCGTGCTGGACGCCTTGCGCGAGGTGACGGTGCAAGCGGGACAGGATTGGACTATCCTGCACGATGTGTTGCGCCGCGAGGGGCGGCTGCACTTCGAGACCTATTGAACGGGCGGCCGGCTTCCGGCAAGCCCTCCAGGGGTCATCCATGCGAGGGGAAGTCCACCAATGAAGTTCGCTGATTTCAAGGACGGCATGCTGATCAAGGCCGGTCCGGTCACCATCACGGAAGCCGAAATCCTCGAGTTCGCCCGCAAGTACGACCCGCAGTGGTTCCACACCGATCTCAAGCGGGCCGCCGAGGGCCGCTGGGGCGGCCTCATCGCCAGCGGCTGGCATACCTGCGCCCTGGCCATGCGCATGGCGGTGGACGCCGCGCTGCACGATTCCGAGTCCTTCGGCTCGCCCGGCCTGGGCGAAGTGCGCTGGCGCACGCCGGTGCGTCCTGGCGACCAGTTGCGCCTGGAAGCGCGGGTGCAGGGCGTGCGTACGTCTTCGTCGCGGCCGGACCTGGGCATCATCACCTGGGCCTGGACGGTGATCAACCAGCATGACGAGGGCGTGCTGGAATTGGACGCGACCAGCTTGTTCGATCTGTCGGGCGACTAGCCTGCGGTTGCGCTCCGCCCGCGCCGAGGGCCTCGCCAGTGTCGCAGTTGCCTTGTCCGGTAGCACGGATGCTCGTAACATGAACGCGTCGTGGGAGAATTGTGCCCAGCGACATTGAAGGCCCGCCCGGGGAACCAGGCGGGCCTTTCGTATATGGGTACGCCCAATGGCCCAAGCCATCGAGCACCCCCTTCCTGCTCTGACCCCGGCATTTCTCTCAGGCCCACCCGCATCCGCCGGTGGGCTTTTTCTTGCGCAGCGCCGCTGCTTTCATCCGTCATCGAGGTTCCCTTCATGCAACTCCTCAAACCCATCAACGTCGGCCATGCGCCGAACGACCAGACCGGCGACACGCTGCGCGACGCCATGGCATTGGTGAACGAGAACTTCACCAAGACGCGCTCCGGCGTGGAAGCCGTCGAAGTGGCCGCCGCCGCCGCGCAGCGCAAGGCGGACGCGGCGATTGCCGACATCGAAAAAGGCGCGGCTGGCGGCGTGGCGCCTCTGGACGCGACGGGCAAGGTGCCGGCCGTGCACCTGCCTCCGCCTGCAATTCCGATGACGCAGAAATCGGCGCCGGGGGGCGTGGCACCGTTGGATGATGACGGCCGTGTGCCTGCCGATCATCTGCCGGTGCCGCAGCCGTCGGTACCCCTGGCGCAAAAGGGCCAACCCAATGGCGTGGCGACGTTGGCCGCTGACGGCAAGGTACCTTTCGCACAACTGCCTGAGCTTGTTCCAGCCTCGGCGAGGGCGCAGCCTAATGGCATAGCAACCCTGGGCGAGGATGGCCGGATCGTCGCTAATCAATTACCGCCGTTGATCCCTGCGGCCGACAAGGGGCGTCCGGGCGGCATCGCGACTTTGGACGCCGAGGGGCGAGTGCCGGCACTCCAACTGGCCGCAGTGCTGCCGGACGAAAAGGGCCGGCCGGGTGGCGTTGCGACGCTGGACGCGGAGGGCAAAGTACCCGTGGGCCAAATTCCGCCTCTGCCCAGTGGACCACCGGTCGGCTCGGTAGCATGGTGGCCGCTGCGCACTTCCATCCCGTCGGGCCAGATTCCCGCCGATGGGCAGACCATTTCTCGCGACACGTTTCCCGATCTCGCAGCGATGGTGATCAGCGGTAAGTTGCCGGTGGTACCGGAGGCGGACTGGTTGGCGGATCCGCTCAAGCGGGGAAGCTACACCTTGGGAGACGGATCCACCACCTTCCGCGTGCCCGATTTGAACGCCAGGGCCGCAGGGTCTCTGGCGGCGGCGGTGTTGCGAGGCGACGGCGCGAAATCCTCGGGCGTGCCTGGCAGGTTGCAATCGGACCAGCTCGGGCCGATGGACTACCGTGTCGTGAGCGGATTCAATCAAGCCACCAATGTGTTGGCGGATGCCTCCATGAATGCCGTGATGGCATCGGGGAATTTTGCGGGCTACACGTTCACCACGGCGAGACAGACTACCAACGGCACACGTTGGATCGTCAATACCGGCGACGAAACGCGGATGGCGAACGTTACCGGCGTGTGGACGATTCACGCTTTCGCTGCCGCGATCAATCCCGGCAACGTGGATATGGCACAACTGGCCAGTGATCATGCGGCGCTCAGTGCAGCGTTCCAGACGTTGCGCGCACAGGTTTTCGGCGTCGGCCAGACGCTTCAAGACGTTAGCGCGTCCCGGGCATTCGGGGTGACATACACCAACAGTACCGGGCGGCCGATCTCGGTTTACATCGTCGGCTCGTCCAACAGTAGCGCCGGGGGCAACATGTACGTGATGGTGGGCGGCATCGCGGGTACGCGTTCCATTACCTCATATAACGGCGTCTCACTGTCGCTCACTGCCGTTATTCCGCCCGGAATCACTTACCGGGTGGTAGCCGACAGCATGACGCAGAATTTCTGGACCGAATATCGGTGAGTCGCCATACAGGCTCGCAACGACGCTGGCAGCCTCAAGTTCCAAGTGCCGCGTAAACCCATTTCCCGCCACTACCCCAATACGTGGCTGGTTTTTCATTCCGTGACGTATTGTCCCCCATCAGGGCCTTTCTCCTATGCAAATCCTAAAACCCATCAATATCGGCAACGCGCCTAATGATCAGACAGGCGACACGCTGCGTGCAGCCATGGCGATCGCGAACGAGAACTTCGCCAAAACGCGCGCCGGCGTGGACGCGGTCGAGGTCTCCGCCGCCGCGGCCCAACGCAAGGCGGACGCCGCCCTGCCCGCCGCCGAGAAAGGCGCGGCGGGCGGTGTCACGCCGCTGGACGCTGCGGGCAAAGTTCCGGCCGCGCACCTGCCGCCGCCGGCCGTGCCGCTGTCGCAGAAGTCGGCGCCCGGAGGCGTGGCGCCGCTTGACGACGATGGCCGAGTGCCTGTCCATCACCTGCCGATTTCGGTACCCGCCGTGCCCCTCGCGGAAAAAGGCCAGCCGAACGGCGTCGCCACGCTGGCCGCGGACGGCAAGGTCGCGCCGGTGCAATTGCCCGACCTGATCCCTGCCGCCGAAAAAGCCCGGCCCTACGGCGTCGCGACTCTGGCGGCCGACGGTCGCATCGTCCCTGGCCAACTGCCCGCGTTGGTTCAGACCTCCGAGAAGGGGCGCCCGGGTGGCGTACCGACGCTTGATGCGGAAGGCCGCGTCCCCGCCGCGCAACTGCCCGCGGTACAGGATGCCGTGCCGCTCGTGGAAAAAGGTCAGGCGGGCGGTGTAGCCACGTTGGACGAGGCGGGCAGGGTGCCGACCGATCAGTTGCCACCGATTCCCTACGGTCCGCCCGTGGGTTCGGTTGCATGGTGGCCGCTGCGTACGTCTATCCCCGCTGGCCAGATTCCCGCGGATGGGCAGACGATCAGCCGCACCACTTTCCCCGACCTCGCCGCCATGGTGGCAGCGGGTGCACTGCCGGTGGTGCTGGAAGCCGATTGGCTGGCCGACCCGCTCAAGCGGGGTAGCTTCACGCTCGGAGACGGTTCGACCACCATCCGAATGCCCGACTACAACGGGAAGTCCGCCGGGTCGATTGGCGCGCCGTTCATGCGCGGTGATGGTGCGCTTTTGAATGGTATGTTGAAGCCAAGCCAGAACAAGGCTCACCAGCACGGTTTCCAGACGCCTCAGCTTTTCTATGGCGAAGTGGGTGGCACTAGCTCCTTCTTGGGGGCACCCAATACGTCCACTCCGCAGTTCAACCGCAATACGAACAGCGAGGGCGGGGCAGAAGCGCATCCGACGTTCGTTTCCGGTGTCTGGACTGTGCAGGCCTTTGGGGCTGTCGCCAACGCGGGGAGCATAGATGCCGCACAATTGGCTTCCGACCTCGGCGTGACCCAATCCAGCGTACAGCAGTTGAGGGGGCAGGTGTTCGGTACAGGCCAACAGCTTCGTTCACGTAGTACCGTGTTGCGCACGTGGTATCAGAACACCACAGGCCGCCCCATACTGGTCGGGTTTCATTGTGTTGGCGTCGCTGCGGGGACGATTATCGTTGCCGGATACCTCAACAATGTCTCCGGTAATGCGGGATCGGTTCCCTACCATTACGATACGACTCCTGGCGGGTATGCCGGCATGCGCTGCGGTTTCACCATGCACGTGCCACCTGGCATGTGGTGGATGGCCGACACCGTCAATGCCAATGTCGAGTCCGGTTCGGTCTGGGAATACGCGTGACCGTAAAGCCCCCGGACTCGTGTATGGACGGCTTCTGCCTTCCTACGGCCGCCGCATCGCCTTCAGGATATTCACCCCCTCCGGCCCCGCCGCCGCCTCCCACTGCTTCACCGAATCCACCGCCGCATTCTTCAGCGCCTGGCGCACCGGCATCGGCACGGCGGTGTCGATCGTCACGCCGTTCTTGCGCATGTTGGCGTAGTTCTGCTGCAACCGGCCGTCGATGCGCTTCCACTGCTCGGCCTCGGTCTGCGCGGCGGCCTGGTCGATCGCCTTGCGCGACTTCGCGTCCAGCGCCTGATAGGCCTGCAGGTTCATCGTCGCCACCGAGATCGGCATGGCGTAGTTGATCTCGGCGAAGCGCGGCAGGTGTTCCCACAGCTTGCGGCCGGCGCCGCCGTCGCCCGAGGACAGCACCGCGTTGACCTCGCCGGAGGCGATGCGCGGCATGGCGTCGGCGAACGAGATGTTCTGGGCGCGCGCGCCGGCCTTCTGCATCACGTCCTGCGAGGTCGCGTCATAGGTGCGGATGCTCAGCGCCTTCAGCGCGGCGACGCTGTCCACCTTGCCCTTGGACCAGATGCCCGAGGCCGGCCAGGGCGTGGTGTAGAGCAGCTTCTGGCCATGCGCGGCCAGCAGTTTCTCGTAGGCCGGGCGGGCCGATTTGTTCAGCGCGCGCGCCTTGGCCAGCGAGTCGGCCAGGAATGGCAGCGAGGACACGCCGAAAATCGGATACTTGGTTGCCAGCGCGCCGGCGAAGGCGTCGCCGGCATCGACCTTGCGCGCTTGCACTGCGTCGATCATGTCGCCGGACTTGATGCCGCGCGCGGCGTCGAAGCTGGCGTCGATCAACACCTGGCCGCCGCTCTTGCCGCGCACCAGGTCGGCGAAGGTGGACACGCCTTGTCCCGGCATCGAAGTGGCCGGGTACTCGGTGGTCATGGTAAGGGTAGTGGCGGCGAATGCGCCGTGACTTGCAAAAGCGATGGCGATGCCCGCCCACAGGCGGAACGAGGGACTGCCTTGCATGCGCGACTCCTGGTCGTGACGAAAAATCCGGGGTCGGGCAGGCGGATACAGCGGGCCGGCACCAGGCCAATGCCGCACAGCGTACGGCAAGGGCCCGGGCCCGGCTAGTTCCTGATAACCCTAAGTTCCTAGAACTTCAGGCTGGCGCTCAGCCCATAGGTGCGCGGGTCGCCCGCTTTCACGTAGTTGGGGCTCTGGTACAGCCAGTAGCGCTTGTCCGCCAGGTTATTGATGCCGGCGCGGAAGGTGGTCTCGTAGCCGTAGATACGCGTGTCGTAGGTGGCGCCGATGTTGACGATGGCGTAGCCCGGCACGTCGATCACGTTGCCGGGGTCGAGCATGGTCTTGCCGGTGTATTTGACGTCCGCGCGCAGTTTCAGGCCGGGAAGTTGCGGCACCGAGTATGCCACCTGCGCCGCCGCCACGAACTTCGGCGCGCCGGCCACGCGGTTGCCGGTGAAGCCGACGCCCTGGCGGTATTCGGAATCCAGCAGCATCAGGCTGCCGCCGACGTTCCAGTGGGTCGCGATGCGGGCGGAACCGGCCAGTTCCAGTCCCTGGTAGATCGACTTGCCGTCCTGCACCAGGACGCGGTCGGCATTCGAGTATTCGGCCTTCTTCTCGATGCGGAACAGCGCGGCCGACGCGGCCCAGTCTTCCTGCTCGGTCTTGACGCCCAGTTCGTACTGTTTGCTCTTGAGCGGGTCGAGCAGGGCGCCGTAGTTGGCGTATTGCGTGCCGACGACGGAGCCGGGCTCCAGCGATTCCATATAGCTCGCGTAGGCCATGGTCTGCGGCGTGATCTTGAACATCAGCGCGACCGTCGGCGTGGGCACGCCGTTCTTCTCGTAGCGCGAGGTGCGCGCGCCGGTCGTGTCGAAGCCGGTCTGCTCGTAGTTGGTGTAGCGCACGCCGCCCAGCACCGACCAGCGGTCCGTCAGATCGACCGTGTCGCTGGCGAACAGCGCCTTCTGCGTGATCTCGGCGGCGCGGTACAGGCGCAGGCTGCCGTCGCTGTAGTAGGTGTTGGTGTTCTGGCTGCGCAGGTTGCCGGTGCCCATCAGCTGGTAGACGCCGTTGGAGCTGTAGTCGTTCTTCTGCTTCTGCCACGAGGCGCCCAGCACGACGTGATGACGTAGCGAGCCGGTGTTGAATTTGCCCTCGGCCATGCCCTGCCACTGGTTGTACTGGTAGGCCTCGCCGTAGTCGGAACGGTAGTCGTCGTAGTCGCCGGCGCCGTTGCGCAGGGTCAGCACGGACTCGTTGCGCCGCGTGCGGGTGGAGCTGTAGCTGTAGTTGGTGCTGAAGGTCCAGGCGTCGTTCAGCTGGTACTTCAGGCCGGTGGCGTAGAAGCGGAAGTGGTTGTTGGCATAGGGGCCTTCGCCCACCAGGGTGTCGCTGTTGCGCACCGTGCCCGGCAGCTTGCCGCCGGTCATGCGGCTGGTGGTGATGGTGGGCTCGATGCCGACCGCCTTGCGGTCCTGGTAGATCGACTGGAAGTCCCAGGTCAGGCGTTCGCTCAGGCGCGCATCCAGCGCCAGCGACACGGAGTCGCGGTAGAGCGAGCCATCGTTGTAGGTCGTGCCTTCCTCGTGCGTGGCGTTCAGGCGGTAGCCGAAGGCGCCGCTGGCGCCGGCCCGGCCGCCCAGGTCCACGTGTTCGCGCAGCAGGCCCTTGGACCCATAGCCGAGGTCGATGGCGCGCAGG
Organism: Achromobacter ruhlandii; assembly: GCF_902859695.1. Classification (GTDB taxonomy): domain Bacteria; phylum Pseudomonadota; class Gammaproteobacteria; order Burkholderiales; family Burkholderiaceae_B; genus Achromobacter; species Achromobacter ruhlandii. The sequence continues at coordinate 113,735 of NZ_CADIJL010000010.1, read as the reverse complement.
GGCTCGTCGGTCGGCTTTTTGGTCACGTAGTTGACCAGGCCGCCGGGCGTGCCGAAGCCGTACATGAAGCCCGAGGCGCCCTTGAGCAGGTCGATCTGCTCGAAATGCTCGTAGGGCAGCGTCGTCACGTAACTCAGGAACGGCTTGCCGTCGATGCGGTAGGAGTTCTGCCAGTCCAGCGGCAGGCCGCGCACCGTCAGGTAGCTGGCCCAGGCGCCGTTGGCCGAGCTGTTGTCGGAGACCGAGGCGTCCAGCGCGAACACGTCGCCTAGCTTGGCAACTTGCCGCGCTTCCATGTCGGCGGCCGTGACCACGGTGGTGGAGAAGGGGGTTTCCAGCTGCGTGCGGCTACCGAGCGCGCCGCCGTTGACCGGGCGATCGAGGTGGATCAGCGTATCGTCGACCGGCGCGGCGTTCACCGTCACCGCTGGCAGTTGCACGGTATCGCCTTGTTGCGCCTGCGCGCCGCTGGCGGGCGCCAGGCCCAGCGCCGCGGCGAGGACGGCGGGGTTGAACAGGGGGGCAATGCCGGGGCGATGCTTCCCGCGGGAAGAGGAAGGGCGGGCCAAGATGGGTCTCCGATGCAAAAATCGGAAATATTATTGCTAACACAAATCGTTATCAATAAATGTTTGGCATCGTTGCATTGCCGCCTCGTGTTTTCGCGATGCGGCACGCAAAAAAAACGCCCCTCGAAAGGGGCGCACAGTCTTCGCCACGCCGGCGAACCGCGCGTCGGGAGCAGAGCCGGGCTCCGTCCGCGCGGCGAACTGCAAATCAATAGAAAGCCTGGATGCCGGTCTGCGCGCGGCCCAGGATCAGGGCGTGCACGTCGTGGGTGCCTTCGTAAGTGTTGACCACTTCCAGGTTCACCAGGTGGCGGGCCACGCCGAACTCGTCGGAGATGCCGTTGCCGCCCAGCATGTCGCGGGCCAGGCGGGCGATGTCCAGCGCCTTGCCGCACGAATTGCGCTTCATGATCGAGGTGATCTCGACGGCGGCGGTGCCTTCGTCCTTCATGCGGCCCAGGCGCAGGCAGCCTTGCAGCGCCAGCGTGATCTCGGTCTGCATGTCGGCCAGCTTCTTCTGGATCAGCTGGTTGGCGGCCAGCGGGCGGCCGAATTGCTTGCGGTCCAGGGTGTACTGGCGGGCGGTGTGCCAGCAGGCTTCGGCGGCGCCGATCGCGCCCCAGGCGATGCCGTAGCGGGCCGAGTTCAGGCAGGTGAACGGGCCCTTCAGGCCGGACACGCCGGGCATCATCTGGTCGGCGGACACTTCCACTTCGTCCATGACGATTTCGCCGGTGATCGAGGCGCGCAGGCCGACCTTGCCGTGGATGGCGGGGGCGGTCAGGCCCTTGGTGCCCTTTTCCAGGATGAAACCGCGGATCTTGCCGTCGAACTCGCCGCCCACGCACTTGGCCCACACCACGAACACATCGGCGATGGGCGAGTTGGTGATCCACATCTTGTTGCCGGTCAGCTTGTAGCCGTCGGCGGTCTTGACCGCGCGCGTTTCCATGCCGCCGGGGTCGGAGCCGTGGTTGGGTTCGGTCAGGCCGAAGCAGCCGATCCACTCGCCGCGGGCCAGCTTGGGCAGGTACTTCTGCTTCTGCGCTTCGCTGCCGAATTCGTTGATGGGCACCATCACCAGCGACGACTGCACGCTCATCATCGAGCGGTAGCCGGAGTCGATGCGCTCGACTTCACGGGCGATCAGGCCGTAGCTGACGTAGTTCAGGCCGGCGCCGCCGTATTCGGCGGGGATGGTGGCGCCCAGCAGGCCCAGCTCACCCATTTCCGAGAAGATCTCCGGATCGGTCTTTTCGTTGCGGAAGGCATTCAGCACGCGCGGGGCCAGCTTGTCCTGCGAATAGGCGTGGGCGGCGTCGCGCACCATGCGTTCTTCTTCGGTGAGCTGCTGGTCCAGCAACAGGGGATCTTGCCAATGGAACGAGGGATTCGAGGACATGCTGGGTCTCCGCTATGGATTTCCGTTTTCGGAATCTGGAAAGTTTAAACCTAAAATAATTGGCGCGGCAACCCGGGGTTTACGCGACGCGCGCGGGCGCGTCGCCGTGGGGTTGCCGTCGCCTCTCGGGTATCAGTGCCGGGCCTTGAGCGCCGCGTCGCGGATCTTGTCCAGCGTGGTCGACGGCGTGATGGTCTGCGGGTCGATGAAGCAGTGCAGGATGGCCGGCTTGCCGCTGGCCAGCGCGCGCTCGAACGCCGGGCCGAACTGCTCGGTGGTCTCGACGCGTTCGCCGTGGCCGCCGAAGGCGCGGGCGTAGTCGGCGAAGTCAGGGTTCTTCAGCTCGGTGGCGGAAATGCGGCCGGGGTAGTGCTTTTCCTGGTGCATGCGGATGGTGCCGTACATGCCGTTGTCGACCAGCACCACGATGATGGGCAGGTCGTACTGCACGGCGGTGGCGAACTCCTGGCCATGCATCAGGAAGCAGCCGTCGCCGGCGAAGCAGACCACGGTCTTGTCGGGCCAGACGCGCTTGGCGCCGACGGCCGCCGGCAGGCCATAGCCCATCGAGCCCGAGGTCGGCGCCAGCTGCGTGCCGAAGCGGGTGAAGCGGTGGAAGCGATGCAGCCAGGTGGCGTAGTTGCCGGCGCCGTTGGTCATGATGGCGTCGGCCGGCAGGGTCTTTTCCAGGTAGGCCATGACCTGGCCCATCTGCAGCGCGCCCGGGGTGGTCACGGTGGTCGGGTCGCTCCACTTCAGGTACGACTCGCGCATGGCCTGCGTGCCTTCGGCCCAGGCCGGCTGGGCGGGGGCCTTCAGGCCGGCCAGCGCCTGGGCGAAGGCGGCGGGCGAGGTGTTGATGGCCAGCGTGGGGCGATAGACGCGACCCAGTTCGGCGGCGTCCGGATGCACGTGCACCAGCTTCTGCTTGGGCACCGGGATGTCCAGCAGCGTGTAGGCCTGGCTGGGGTTTTCCGACATGCGGCCGCCGACCAGCAGCACCAGGTCGGCGTCGGCCACGCGCTTGAGCAGGGCGGGGTTGATGCCCAGGCCGACGTCGCCGATGAAACACGGATGGTCGGCCGGGAACAGCATCTGGCGGCGGAACGACACCGCCGTGGGCAGCGCGTGGCGCTGCGCGAAATCGGCGAACTGCTGCACCGCGCGCGCGTCCCAGCGCGTGCCGCCGAGGATGGCGACGGGATTGTTGGCCTTGGCCAGCAGTTGCTCCAGGTCGGCCAGCTGGCCGGCGGTGGGGGCGGCGTCGATGACCTCGTAGCGCGGCGCGTCGGCCACCTGCGCGGCCTCCACCAGCATGTCCTCGGGCAGCGCGATCACCACCGGGCCGGGGCGGCCCGAGGTGGCGATGTGGAAGGCGCGCGAGATCAGTTCGGGAATGCGTTCGACCTGGTCGATTTCCGTGACCCACTTGGCCTGCGTGCCGAACACGGCGCGGTAGTCCATTTCCTGGAAAGCCTCGCGCTCGCGCATGCCGCGCTCGATCTGGCCGACGAACAGGATCATCGGGGTCGAGTCCTGCTTGGCGATGTGCACGCCGGCCAGCGCGTTGGAGGCGCCAGGACCGCGGGTCACCATGCAGATGCCGGGTTCGCCGGTCAGCTTGCCATGGGCGTCGGCCATCATGGCCGCGCCGCCTTCCTGGCGGCAGACAGTGACCTTGATGTCGGCGTCGTGCAGGCCATCCAGCACCGCCAGGTAGCTCTCGCCGGGAACGCAGAAAACGTGTTTGACGCCCTGGGCGACGAGCTGGTCGACGAGGATGTGGCCGCCGAGGCGGGATGCTTGCTGGGACATGGTGGGTGTCAGGATGAGCCGAGATTAAGACACCCGAGCATAATGTTCCTTGATCGCACAACGCAATTGATAAAATTGCACAATCTAGTGACCCGCCGGCACGACCCGGATGTTGCGCCGCGGCAGGCGCGGCGGGTGTTTCCGGCGATCTTCGGTTCCTTCCTGGCGGTTCCCGCTCCATGAGAAACGGCATTCCCAACCTCAGCGCCCTGCAGGCCTTCGAGGCCTCGGCCCGCCTGGGCAGTTTTTCCCGGGCGGCCGAAGAGCTGTCCCTGACCCACAGCGCGGTCTACCGCCAGGTCGCCAGCCTGGAGGCGCGGCTGGGCGTGCAGTTGTTCACGCGGGTGCGGCGCCGCATCGTGCTGACCGACCATGGCGCGGAATATGCGGGACGCATCCGCCATCACCTGGACCAGATCGAGAAGGACACCTTCGGCCTGGTGAGCCGCACCGGCATGGGCCGCAGTATCCACATCGCCGTGGTGCCGACACTGGCCACCACCTGGCTGATCCCGCGGCTGGCGGATTTCCAGCGCGAGCAGCCGGACATCACCGTCAGCCTGTCGGTGCGCACGCTGCCGTTCCAATTCAAGGACCAGCCGTTCGACGGCGCGCTGTACCACGGCGACACGCTGTGGCCCGGCACCCAGGGCGTGCTGCTGTTTCCGGAGCGCGAGCTGGTGCCGGTCTGCGCGCCCGAACTGGCCGCCCGCGTCACCGAGGCCGGCGCCGGCGCCGGCGCGCTGGCCGGCATGACCCATCTGCATCTGAGTTCCCGCCCCGACGCCTGGCGCCAGTGGTACGGCGCCAACAATTACCTGTATGGCCCCCAGGCGGCGGGCGGTCCGCGCTACGAATTGTTCACCATGGTGATGGCGGCGGTGCAGGCCGGGCTGGGCGTGGGCCTGATGCCGCGGTTCCTGGCGCAGCCGGCGCTGGACCAGGGCACGCTGGCGATGCCGGTGGCGCAGTCGCTGACGGTCAGCCAGGGCTACTACTTCGGCTATCCGCAGCGCAGCGAGCGTTCCGAGGCGCTGAAGCTGTTCGAGACCTGGCTCAAGTCGGCCGCCGCGGCGGTGGCGGGGCGCTGAGGGCATGGCGCAAGCGTCGCCGTAGAATGTGGCCCATCCCCCTGGCGTGGCCGGCGTACGCCGCAAGGTTGCGCGCGCCTGCGCCGGCGCTGTCCGCCGCCGGGCACCTCTCTTGATGCCTTGATTTCCGTTCCATGTCCGATTCCCGCCAACCGCTCGCTTCCCAGGCCGATATCGACGCCTTCATCGACGCCGTCTGGCTCGAGGACGGCCTGTCGGCCAACACCCTGGCCGCCTACCGGCGCGACCTGACCGGCTTCGCGCGCTGGCTCGAAGACCCCGAGGCCTACGCCCGCGAGATGGCCGACCGCCACGGCGAGGCGGCTTCGGCCCAGGCGCAGCCCGCCGGTCCCGCCAAGGCGCTGGCCGAGGCCGGCAAGGCCGACATCGAGGCCTGGTTCGCCTTCCGCCACGAGGAAACCCGCGCCACCACCGCCAACCGCCGCCTGGCCGCGCTGCGGCGCTTCTACGCCTGGGCGCTGCGCGAGCACCGCGCGGCGCAGGATCCCTGTCTGACGCTGGTCGCCGCCAAGCAGCCGCCGCGCCTGCCCAAGACGCTGTCCGAGCAGCAGGTGGATGCCCTGCTGCGCGCGCCCGACCTGGGCCAGCCGCGCGGCCTGCGCGACCGCGCCATGCTGGAAACGCTGTACGCCACCGGCCTGCGCGTGTCGGAACTGGTCGGGGTGCGGGCGCTGGACGTCAGCCTGAACGAGGGTGTGGTGCGCGTGGTGCAGGGCAAGGGCGGCAAGGACCGCCTGGTGCCGCTGGGCGCGGAGGCGGCGCACTGGATTGACCAGTATCTGAAGACCGCGCGCCCCGAGCTGGCCGCCGGCCGCGTCAGCGACGCGCTTTTCATCACCGGCCGGGCCGAGGCCATGTCGCGCCAGGCGTTCTGGCAACTGGTCAAGAAATACGCGGTGCTGGCCGGCGTGCACGCGCCGCTGTCGCCGCACGTGCTGCGCCACGCCTTCGCCACCCATCTGCTGAACCACGGCGCCGACCTGCGCGTGGTGCAGATGCTGCTGGGCCACGCGGACATCTCCACCACCCAGATCTACACGCACGTCGCGCGCGAACGCCTGAAGGCGCTGCACGCCACGCATCATCCGCGCGGTTGACGCCAGCGTTTGCGCGCCGCCGCCCGCGTGCCTACACTTTTGCCTTCGCCTTTCCACAGCAATGCCATGAGCAAAGCCCGCCACGTTTCCGAAACGCCCGCCACCCAGTTCCTCAAGCAGCACAAGGTGGCGTACACCGAGCACACCTACGACTACGTCGATCATGGCGGCGCCGGCGAGGCCGCGCGCCAGTTGGGGCTGGATCCGCACGCGGTGGTCAAGACGCTGGTGATGGAAGACGAATCGGCCAAGCCGCTGATCGTGGTGATGCACGGCGACCGGGAAGTCTCCACCAAGAACCTGGCGCGCCAGGCCGGGCTGAAGAAGGTCGAGCCCTGCAAGCCCGAGGTCGCGCAACGCCACTCCGGCTATCAAGTGGGCGGCACTTCGCCGTTCGGCACGCGCAAGAAGATGCCGGTGTGGGTCGAGGCCGAGGTGCTGCAATACCCGGTCGTCTACATCAATGGCGGCCGCCGCGGCTACCTGGTGGGTATCGATCCGAACGTGCTGGTGAGCCTCCTGGGCGCCAAGCCGGTGACGGTGGCGCTGGAGTAGGGCGCCTGCCACTGCCCGGCGCCGCGCGCGGCCGCGCATGCATGTCGGGGGCGGGCGCGGTCCCGCTTCGGGGCATCCACCTTGGCGTGGTATCCCGTTACCACCCTCGCCTGCGCGGGTAGGAGCACAATGGACCGCAGAACATCAAGAACCGGCCGCCCGGCCCTCGGGCGCTTCAGTCGGCGATCCCCCATCCCCAGGAGACAATCATGAGCAAGAGACTGTTGATGCTGGTCGGCGACTACGCCGAAGACTACGAAACCATGGTGCCGTTCCAGACGCTGCTGGCGGTGGGCCATACGGTGCACGCGGTCTGCCCTGGCAAGAAGTCCGGCGAGAGCATCGCCACCGCCATCCACGATTTCGAAGGCGCGCAGACCTACAGCGAGAAGCGCGGCCACAACTTCGCGCTGAACTACGATTTCGAGCGCGTCGAGGCCGGCTCGTACGACGGCCTGGTGATCCCCGGCGGCCGCGCGCCGGAATACCTGCGCCTGAACGAAAAGGTGCTGGAGATCGTGCGCGCCTTCGATCAGGCCAAAAAGCCGATCGCCGCCGTCTGCCACGGCGCCCAACTGCTGGCGGCCGCCGGCATCCTGGAAGGCCGCACCTGCTCGGCCTACCCCGCGTGCGCGCCGGAAGTGCGGCTGGCCGGCGGCACCTACGCCGAGATCGGCATCGACCAGGCCTACACCGACGGCAACCTGGTGACGGCGCCGGCCTGGCCGGCGCATCCGGCGTGGCTGGCGCAGTTCCTGGCCGTGCTTGGGACCAGAATCACGCACTGAGCCTGGGCCGCGCGGCGAGCGCCCGTGGGCGCTGCCACGCGCGCGCCGGCGCCGCATGCCCCTGAAAGCGGGGCGTTGCCACGCCATGGGGGCGTTCCGTGCCGCCACAAAAAAAGGCGCCTGCCGCGGCAGGCGCCTTGCTGCATGACACGGCGCGTGGATCAAGCCGCCATGTCGAGCACGATGCGGCCCTCGATCTGGCCGCGACGCATGCGGTCGAACACGCTGTTGATGTTCTCCAGCTTCTCGGTGGCCACTGTGGCATGCACCTTGCCTTCCTCGGCGAACTGCAGCGACTCCTGCAGGTCCAGGCGCGACCCCACGATCGAACCGCGCACCGTCACGCCGTTGAGCACCATGTCGAAGATCGACAGCGGGAAGTCGCCCGGCGGCAGGCCGTTGAGCGCCACCGTGCCGCCGCGGCGCACCATGCCCAGCGCCTGCTCGAAGGCCTTGGGCGAGACCGCCGTGATCAGCGCGCCGTGGGCGCCGCCGATTTCCTTTTTCAGATAGGCCGCCGGGTCGGTGGTCTTGGCATTCACGACCACTTCCGCGCCGAGGCGCTTGGCAAAGGCCAGCTTGTCGTCGTCGATGTCCACCGCCGCCACGTTCAGGCCCATGGCGCGCGCATACTGCACCGCCATGTGGCCCAGGCCGCCGATGCCGGAGATCACCACCCAGTTGCCGGGCCGCGTGTCGGTCATCTTCAGGCCCTTGTAGACCGTGACGCCGGCGCACAGCACCGGGGCGATGTCGACGAAGCCGACGTTCTTCGGCAACAGGCCCACGTAGTCGGCAGCGGCCAGGGCGTATTCGGCGAAGCCGCCGTTGACGGAGTAGCCGGCGTTCTGCTGTTGCTCGCACAGCGTTTCCCAGCCGCCCAGGCAATGCTCGCAATGACCGCAGGCGGAATACAGCCACGGGATACCGACGCGATCGCCTTCCTTGACGTGCGTCACACCTTCGCCCACCGCCACGACGTGGCCCACGCCCTCGTGGCCGGGGATGAAGGGAGGATTGGGCTTGACCGGCCAGTCGCCCTCGACCGCGTGCAGGTCGGTGTGGCAGACGCCGCAGGCCTCGATCTTCACCAGCAGTTCGCCGGCGCCGGGGCGCGGCACGTCGACTTCTTCGATTTCCAGGGGTTTGCCGAATGCGCGAGCCACGGCGGCCTTCATGGTCTTGTTCATTGCTACCTCCGAAGTCAGATCAGTCTTAGCATGCTCGGATGGCGACGCGTCCGAGACCTTGATTTATATCAACGGCTTCCGGACGAGCCGGACGAAAGAAACTTATCGTTGCAGAATGGGCGGGAATACCCCGGGACAGAGGGGCATTGCCTGGGGGATCGCCCCGCTGCAGAGGCGTCTTGCCGGGCTGGCGGCTATCGTCGTACAGTGGCCCGCAAGCCTCGTGTCCGCCCCAGGAGCTCCCATGTGTGAAATCTTCATCCGCGCGAGCGAACAGTCCTACGCGCCCGAAACCCGCTCCCTGCGCCTGCACGGGGCGGCCACCAGCCTGCGGCTGGAACAACTGTTCTGGCAGGTGCTGGAGGAAATCGCGGCGCGCGACGGTATGCGGGTGACGCAGCTGATCGAGCGCCTTTACGACGAGTTGGTGGAATACCGCGGCGAGGCCGCCAACTTCACCTCGTTCCTGCGCGTGTGCTGCCTGCGCTATCAGTTGCTGCAGGCCGAAGGCCGCATCCCGGCCGATGCCGCGGTGCCGATCCGGTCGCTCAATCCGCGGGCGGTGCTGGAAGGGCTGCCGCCGTCGATGTACGACCCGCAGCCATTGCGGTCCAAGCGTCCGGTGGCGGCGTAGCGCCGCGTCGGCGGCACCGGGGCGCGCCACTCGCGGCCTGCTTCCGCCCGTATTCAGCCCTGCCGCCAGACGTAAAAAAGCCCGATCGACGATCGGGCTTTTTCGTGGCCGGAGGGCGCCTGGATCAGCCGCCCGGCTGGGCCGAGGCCATGGCCACTTCGCTTTGCACGATGCGGCGGATGCGCACGGCATCGCCGATGCGCGACAGCTTGCCCTGCGAGTCCAGCAGCACGATTGCCAGGTCGCGGCCATTGATGCGCGCCAGCATCACCAGGCATTCGCCGGCTTCGTTGATGTAGCCGGTCTTGGACACCTTGATGTCCCAGTCGGGCTTGCGCACCAGCAGGTTGGTGTTGCGGAACGTCTGCGTGCGGTTGTTGATCTCGACGTCGTACTCGGTATCGGTGGAGTAGCGGTGGATCAGCGGGCGCTGCGAGGCGGCGCGCAGCAGGCGGGCCAGGTCGTGCGGCGACGACACGTTGTCGCTGGACAGGCCGGTGGGCTCGATGAAATGCGTGCTGGTCATGCCCAGCGACTGTGCCTTGGCGTTCATGGCGGCCACGAACGCGGGCAGGCCGCCCGGGTAATGGCGACCCAGCGCGTTGGCGGCGCGGTTTTCGGACGACATCAGCGCCAGGTGCAGCATGTCGCCGCGCGACAGCTTGGTGCCCACGCGCAGGCGCGAGGTGGTGTGCTTGAGGCCGTCGATGTCTTCATCGGTGATCTCGAGCATTTCATCCATCGGCTGGTTGGCGTCCACCACCACCACCGCGGTCATCAGCTTGGAAATCGAGGCGATGGGACGCACCACGTTCTCGTTCTTGGCGAAGATCACGGTGGAGGTGGCCAGATCCTGCACGTACGCGGTGCTGGAGCGCAGCGCGGCGGCCTCGGCGCGCACCGACACGGCGGGCGGCGGCATGGCCGCCGCGGCCGCGGCGGCAGCCGTGCGCTGCGCGCGCGACGGCTTGTTCGGCTTGCCGTTCTTGCCGGCGGCGCCCTTCTTGGATGTTCCTTGTTGGGCGACGGCCTGCTTGCCGCCCTTGGGCGGCGCTTTCTTGCCCGCAACCTGCTTGGGCGCGCCCTTGGCCGCGGCCTGTTTGCCCGAGGCGCCCTTGGGCGTGGATTTTGCGGCGGCCGACTTCGGCGCGGCTTGCTTGCCGGCGGCGGCCTTGGGCGCGCCTTTGGCCGCGCTCTGTTTGGGGGCGCCAGCCTTCTTGGCGGGCGCGGGGGCTTTCTTGGCTTGTTGCGCCTTGCAAGCGGCCGACTTGGCGTTGGTCTTGCAAGGGTCGGTGGTCTTCGCGGCGAAGGCGGCAGAGGGCAGGAGCGCGCACATCGCCAGCGCCGCCGGCGCTATCGCGTTCGCAATTGCACGTTTCCAGTTAAATGCCATGGTTTAAGCAGGCTTATCAGGCTGTGAAGAATTATTTCCCCGGTCGAGCTTGCGACGGTTCGGGAAAAGTCCAGATGAATTAGAGGCTTACGCGTCGAATTTAAACAGTAATTTCAAGTGGCGCGCAAGGCGATTCGCTATCTTCGCCCAAAAAATTATTGGGGCCGTATTGACGGATGGCGTATTGGTCACCAAACGCGTCCCGAGACGCTACCGGCGCGCCGCGCGTGAGCGTAGCCCGGATTAACCCTCATCTGGCTGGAAGCGGGGAGTTTTCTTGCGATGGCCTGGAGAGCCGGGCCGGGGGATGGGTGGCCTCGCCGGGTGGAATCGAACCACCAATTGACCCTTAGGAGGGGCCGGTTATATCCATTTAACTACGGCGAGACGGGCGGCGTGGCCCCTCCTGCGAATCGCACAGGCCCGGCGGGGCGTCTAGTGCCTTGATATTCCAGGGAAAGACCAGGGGCGCAAGTGTAACACCATTGGATAACAACCGAAAATTAGTGGATTAAATCAACTATATGCCCTATATTGCCTGGCATGGCCAGGGGCGCCGCGCCTTGCGCGGACCCCGGCCCCATACCTAGAACATCCAGGAGCAGGCATGACCCCGACTTTCCACACGATCCTGCTGGACGTGCAGGACCGTGTCGCCACGGTGACGCTGAACCGGCCCGACAGCCGCAACGCGCTCAATTCCCTCATGTGCGCCGAGTTGGTGCAGGCTATGCAGCAATTGGCTGACAATCCGGACGCGCATGTGGTGCTGATCGCCGCCGCCGGCGCGGCATTCTGCGCCGGCGCCGACCTCAAGGAGCGTAAGAGCATGTCCAACGCGGAAATGACGGCGCGCCGGGTGCAGGGTTTTGCCGCCTATGCCGCCATCGAACGCATGCCGCAGCCGGTGATCGCGGTGGTGCAGGGGGCGGCGTTCGGTTCCGGTTGCGAGATCGCCGCGGCGTGCGACTTTGTGCTGGCCTCGTCCGACGCGACGTTCTGCTATCCGGAAGTGGGTTGGGGCACGGTCGGCGCCACGCAGCGGCTGCCGCGCGTGGCCGGCGCGCGCAAGGCCAAGGAACTGCTGTTCACCGGCCGCCGCTTCGACGCGGCCGAGGCGCGCGAGATTGGCCTGGTCAATCAGGTGTACGCGCCCGAGGCCTTGGCGGGTGAAGCCACGCAGATGGCGGCGGCCATCGCTCGCGCCGCGCCGCTCACCGTCCGGCTGACCAAGCGCAGCATCGATCAGGGATTGGCGACCACGCGCGAAGGCGCGATGGCGATCGAATTGCTGGCCATCGAGGAAAACCTGCGCGGCACCGATTGGAAGCAGGCCATCGCCGGCTTCGGCGTGGCGGGAGACAAGGCATGATCGGCCCCACGATTCTGTCGCAGGCGCTGGCGCGCCAGGTGGCCCAGCGCGGCGCGGCCGAGGCCTTCGTCGCGCCTGGCGAGCGTCACACCTGGGCGGCGCTGCAAGACGGCGCGCAACGCATCGCCCGTGGCCTGCATGCGGCCGGCGTGCGCCATGGCGACCATGTCGGCGTGCTGCTGGGCAACGGCGGCACCTGGGTGCAGGTGTTTTACGCCTGCGCGCTGCTCGGCGCGGTGACGGTGCCCGTCAACACGCGCTTCAAGACCGATGAACTGGCGTTCTGCCTGAAGCAGGCCGACGTCAAAGTGCTGCTGACGGCGGATACCTTCCTGGGCATCGCTTTCCTCGATCTGCTGACGCAGGTGGAACCGGCGCTGGACCAGGCCCTGCCGGGCGCGGCGCTGCCGCTGCTGCGGCAGGTGGTGGTGCTGGGCGAGCGCTGCCCGCGCGGCGCGCGCGCCTGGGCGGACTTCCTGCGGGCGGGTGAGGCCGTCGACGATGCGGCGCTGCAGGCCTGCATGGATGCGGTGGCTCCGGAGGACGTCCTGCTGATCCAGTACACCTCGGGCACCACGTCGTTTCCCAAGGGCGTGATGCTGACGCACGCCAACATGCTGACCAATGCCTGGGCCGCGGCGCAGCGCATCGGCGTGCGGCCGGACGATCGCTATTTCAGCATCCGTCCTTACTTCCATGTGGCCGGCACCACGCTGTCGATCCTGGTCAGCCTGATGAGCGGCTGCTGCCTGCTGACCCTGCCCAAGTTCGACGTGGCCGACGCCTTGCGCATGCTCGACGAAGAGCGCTGCACCCTGACATCCGGCAACGACACCATCTTTCTCATGCTGATGGGCCATCCCGATTTCGACCGCGCGCGCATCCATCTGCGCGGCGGCTGGGCGGCGGCCGGCCCGCAGGTGATGCAGAAGATCCGCGACGTGATGGGGGTGCCGGGCATCTGCAATGCCTACGGCCAGTCCGAAGCCTCGCCCAACATCACGCTGTCGGCGCACGATGATCCCTTTGAACTGCGCGCCATGGGCTGGGCGCTGCCGCATCCCGGCATGCAGGTGCGGGTGGTGGACCCGGGCACGGGCGAGCCATTGCCGGCCGGCATGCAGGGCGAGATCCAGGCGCGCGGCTGGAGCGTGATGAAGGGCTACTACAACATGCCCGAGGCCACCGCCCGCGCGCTGGGCGCGGACGGCTGGCTCAGCACGGGCGACCTGGGCGAAATGGACGCGGCGGGCCGGTTGCGCATGGTGGGCCGCCTGAAGGACATGTTCCGCGTGGGCGGCGAGAACGTCGCGCCGGCGGAGGTGGAAGAGACCCTGCACGGCCACCCCGCCGTGCGCATGGCGCAGGTGGTCGGCGTGCCCGATGCGCGCCTGGGCGAAGTGCCGGCGGCGTTCGTGCTGCTCAAGGACGGGCAGGACTGCACGGCCGAGGAACTGACGGCCTGGTGCAAGGCGCGCTGCGCCAACTTCAAGGTGCCGCGCTATGTCGAGATCGTCGACAGCTTCGAGCACATCGGCATGACGGGCAGTTCCAAGGTGCAGAAGAACAAGCTGCGCGCCCACGCGCTGGCGCTGTTCGGACTGGAGCAACAGGCATGAGCGCGCGCGACGTGGTGCTGTGCGAATGCTTCGCGCGCGATGGGCTGCAGCATGAGCCCGACTTCATCGGCACGGCGATCAAGGCCGACCTGATCGACCGTTTCGCGGCGCTGGGCTTTGAACGGATCGAGGCGACCTCGTATTCCAATCCCAAGGTCGTGCCGCAATTCGCCGACGCCACCGACCTGCTGGCGGCGCTGCCGCGGCGCGCGGGCGTCTGGTACAAGGCCACCTGCGCCAACGCGCGCGCCGTCGAGCGCGCGCTGGTTGACCTGGATGCCGGTATCGGCGCCAACGAGATCAGCCTGCTGGTCTCGGCCAGCGAATCGCATTCGACGCGCAACCTGAAGCGCGAACGCGCCGCCCAGTGGGACAACATTGCCGAGATGGCGCGGTTGGCGAACGGCCGTTTTCGCCTGATCGGCACGATTTCGGTGGCCTTCGGCTGTCCCTTCGAAGGCGCGGTCGACCCCGACGTGGTCATGGCCGACGCGCGGCGCTTCGCCGCGCTGGGCGTGGGCATCGTGACGCTGGGCGACACCACCGGCATGGCCACGCCGGCCTCGGTGCGCGACCTGTATGGCCGGATGGCGCGCGAGGTGCCCGAGGTGACGCCGGTGGCGCATTTCCACGACACGCGCGCCACCGGCCTGGTGAACTACGTGGCCGCGCTGGAGGCGGGCGTGAGGCACTTCGATTGCGCTTTCGGCGGCGTCGGCGGCCATCCGGCCAAGGTGCGCTACGGCGGCGGTCATACCGGCAACGTGGCGACGGAAGACCTGGTCAACCTGTTCGAGTCCATGGGCGTGCGCACCGGCCTGGATCTGGCGGCGATGGACGCGGTGTCGCGGCATTGCGAGGCGGTGCTGGGGCGCGCGCTGCACAGCCGCGTGGCGCAAAGCGGCTTGAACCCGCTGCTCGGCGTCGCGCGGGAGGCGGCCGCATGAGGATCGCCGGCCGCGTTTGTATATCATGCGGGCAGCGGCGCGCGACGCGCGCGCACGCCGTTTTTTTCCGCATCTGAAGAGTCCGCCCATGGCCACCCGAACCGCATCCAAGTCAGCCACCGCCGCGCGTCCCGCACCCCGGGCGTTGAAGGAACTGTTCTCGTACCGCCTGAACCGGCTGGCCTACGTGTCCAGCCGCATCGCCGCCGGCCTGAACGAAAGCCGCTATGGCGTGGGCCCGCGCGAGTGGCGCATCATCGCGCTGCTGGGCGCGGCGCCGGACATGTCGCTGAACGCGGTGGCTCGCGAGGCCAACATCGACAAGAGCCAGGCCAGCCGCACCGTGTCCGAACTGATCGAGCGCGGCCTGATCCAGCGCAGCGCCGACAGCCAGGACGGCCGCGGCGTCAGCCTGGACCTGACGCGCACCGGCCGCGCCCTGTACGAAGAGATCTTCCCGGCCGCGATCGAGCGCAATGAGGACATGCTGTCGGTGCTGTCGGAGGCCGAGCGCGAGGCCATGGAGCGCATGCTGGACAAGCTGACGGCACACGCGCTGGAGATGCTGAATGAATGCAAGGCGGAGGTGCCGGCGCGTCGCGGCCGCGGCGTGCAGCCGCGCTGAACGCGCGGGGGCGCGTCCGCGCCTTTTTTTACCCCTATTGTTGATTTAATCAATCAATTTGCTTGTCGCCATTGGAAGAGGATATCCGTGATGTCGGAACTGATCATTGAAGACCTGGGCGCGGTACGGCTGCTGCGCCTGAACCGTCCGGAAAAGCACAACGCGCTGAACACCGCGTTGACGACGATGCTGCTGGACGCGCTGCGCCAGGCCGATCGCGACGACGCGGTGCGCGCGGTGGTGCTGACGGGCAATGGCAAGTCGTTCTGCGCGGGCGCCGACACCGGCGAGTTCTCGGCCCTGACGCCGGAACAGCCGGACGCGGTGCTGCGCCGCGCCGACCTGACGACCGACCTGCACCTGGTGTTCTCGCGCATGGTTAAACCCGTGATCGGCGCGGTCCATGGCAACGCGCTTGGCGGTGGCGCGGGGCTGGCGCTGGCCTGCGACCTGACGGTGATGGCCGAGGACGTGCGCTTCGGCTATCCGGAACTGCGCCACGGCATCGTGGCCGCGGTGGTCATGGCCAACCTGGTGCGCCAGGTCGGCCGCAAGCATGCCTTCGAGCTGGTGGCGATGGCCGAGCCGATCGACGGCGCGCGCGCCTTACAGCTGGGCATCGCCAACCGCGTCGCGCCCGCCGCGCAGGTGCTGGACCAGGCGCTGGCGATGGCGCAGCGCCTGGCCGGCTGGGAACCGGCCGCGATGGGGCTGACCAAGCGCGCCTTCCACCGCGCGGCCGACCTCGGGCTGGGCGAGGCGCTGGGCGTGGGCCGCGACGCCAACGTCATCATGCGGGGTTTTCGCCAGGGAGCGGCGCGATGAGGCCGCTTGAAGGCGTCACCATCCTGGACCTGTCGCGCGTGCTGGCGTGCCCGTTCGCCTCGATGATCCTGGCCGAGCTGGGCGCCGAGGTCATCAAGGTCGAGCAGCCCGGAGGCGGCGACGAGACGCGCGGCTTTGAACCCAAGGTGCAAGGCGAGGGCGGCACCGAGTCGGCATACTACCTGGCCTTTAACCGCAGCAAGCAGTCGGTCACGGTGAACTTCCGTCATCCCGAGGGGCAGGCCCTGATCCGGCGATTGGCGCAGACCTGCGACGTGGTGGTCGAGAACTTCCCGGTCGGCACGCTTGCCAAGTACGGCCTGGACCGCGAGCACATCGCGCCGGACAACCCCGGCCTGATCTATTTCTCGTGCACCGGGTTCGGCATGACCGGACCGTACGCGCCGCGCAAGGGCTATGACACCGTGTTCCAGGCCATGGGCGGGATCATGAGCCTGACCGGCGAGCGGGGCGGCGGTCCGGTCAAGCCGGGCCTGCCGGTCAGCGACCTGACCTCGGGCCTGTGGGCCGCCATCGGCATCCTGTCGGCGCTGGTGGGACGGGCGCGCTCGGGGCAGGGCTGCCATATCGACTTCTCCATGCTGGACGGCCAGGTGGGCCTGCTGTCGCTGGCGGCGGCGCGCTATTTCGCGCTGGGCGAAGTGCCGCCGCGGCTGGGCACGGAGCATCCCGGCCGGGTGCCCTCCGCGGCGTTCGAGTGCGGCGACGGCCGCTGGGTGCAGATCACCGGCAGCGACCAGCACTGGAAGCCGCTGTGCGAGGCGCTCGAGCTGCCGCAATGGGCCGACGATCCGGAGCTGGCGCGCAACGCCGTGCGCGTGGCGCGCCGCGACGAAGTCATGGCCGGCCTGTCGGCGGCCGCCGCGCGGCTGACGCGCGACGAACTGTGCCGCCGCTGCGATGCGCGCGGCGTGCCGGCCGGCCCGATCCTGGATGTTGAGGAGATCCTGCACAACGAGCACGTGCTCGCGCGCGGCATGGTGGCCAGCTACGAGCATCCGTCCATCGGCCGCTTCGGCGCGGTGCCGGTGCCGTTCAAGTTCGACGGTTTCGACGATCCGAGGCTGGAGCGCCCGCCCTTGCTGGGCGAGCACACCGACAGCGTGCTGGCCGGCCGGCTGGGCCTGTCGCCTGCGCAGATCGAGGCGTTACGCGCGCAGGGCGCGATCTAGCCATCGGGGCCCTGAGCCCCGGGGCCTTTCCCCGCACCACACATAAAACACAATATCCCAGGAGACAAACCATGAAGACTCTGAAGCGCCTGCTGTGCGGCGCGGCGGTGGCCGGCGCGTTGTGCGCCCCTGCCGTCGCCGCCGATTCCTATCCCTCGCAGCCGATCACGCTGGTCAACCCGTATGCCGCCGGCGGTCCCGCCGACGTGCTGGGGCGGGCGCTGGCGCGCGAGCTGGAAAAGCAGCTGGGCAAGACCATCATCGTCGAGAACAAGGCCGGCGGCGGCGCGGCCATCGGCGCCAACTTCGTGGCGCGCGCCAAGCCGGACGGCTACACGTTGCTGCTCGGCACGTCGGCCGCCCACGTGGTGACGCCGCTGATGCAGCAGACGCCGTACGACGGCATCAAGGACTTCGCCTTTGTCTCGATCGTCGCCAACCAGCCCAACATGCTGGTGGTGCGGCCCACACTCAAGGCCGACAGCGTCGAGCAGTTGATCGCGATGGCGCGCAAGGAGCCGGGCCGCATCAACTATGCCTCGGCCGGGCCCGGCAGCTCGCCGCACCTGGGCGCCGAGCTGTTTCGCGAACGCGCCGGCGTGGACATCGTCCATATCCCCTACAGCGGCGCGGCGCCCGCCATCAACGATCTGGTGGGCGGGCAGGTGGACATGGCGGTGCTGAACCTGGCCGCCAGCCTGCAATTCATCCGCAGCGGCCGGCTCAAGGCGCTGGCCTACGCCAACGACCACCGCTCGCCGTTGCTGCCCGACGTGCCGACACTGGCCGAATCCGGCGTGAAGGGCGCGGAGTCCGCCTCCTGGTACAGCCTGGCCGCGCCCAAGGGCACGCCGCCGGAGATCTTGCAGCGCCTGAACGACGCGGTGGCCAAGGTCAACGCCAATCCGGAATACAGCAAGCTGATGCAGGCGCAGGGGGTGGACCTGTGGAACATGACGCCGCAGGAAGCCACGGCCTTCGTGGAGAAAGACCAGGCCGCCATGCGCAAGCTGGTGCAGGCGGCGGGGTTGATGAAGAAATAGGACGATTCTGGCTGGATGCGAGGGCGCGTGGTGGCCCTTGGCTGATCCTGACGCGCGGGAGAATTCCTGGGCGGCCTCGGCTGCCGGGGGTTGTCCCGCCACTTTTAATGTAGTAACGTTACTACATATTAAGCAAGGATCAAAGGATGCGCGATGTCCATCACCACACTTTCCAGCCGCGAACTCAATCAGGACGTGACCAAGGCGAAGAAGGCGGCCCTCAAGGGGCCCGTGTTCATCACGGATCGAGGCAAGCCGTCCCATGTCCTGCTCGCCATCGAGGACTACTGGCGCCTGGTCGGCAAAAAGCGAAGTATCGTCAGCGCGCTGTCGATGCCCGGCCTTGCCGACATCGAACTCGATGCTCCCCGCTCACGCGAGCTGCCTCGCCCGGCGGACGTCGCGTGATGTTCCTGCTGGATACCAACGTGCTTTCCGAACTGCGCAAGGTGGGCGACGGCAAGGCCGACAAGAACGTGACTGCCTGGCTCTCGGATGAGGATGCGGCGAATTTCTACGTTTCCGCGATAACGCTCATGGAGCTGGAGATCGGCATTCTGCGCATGGAGCGACGCGATGTCGGGCAAGGCGCGCGGTTGCGCGAGTGGATGCGTGATCACGTCCTGCCGGAGTTCTCCGACAGGACGTTGCCGCTCGATGGGGCGGTGGCATTGCGCTGCGCCAGGTTGCACGTGCCGGATATGCGTCCCGAGCGGGATGCGTTCATTGCCGCCACCGCCCTGGTGCACGGCATGACGCTGGTCACCCGGAACGTGTCTGATTTTTCGGGTTGTGGCGTGGTCATCGTCAATCCCTGGGAAGCCGGCGCGTGAATCCCGCCGCCGCCCGGGCGATACCGGGGCAGGGCTGAAACCGCGGCGACCTTCGTGCGGATGTGGGGCTCGATCCGCGCTTTACTCCGCCAGCAGCGCCGCGCGCCTGAGCGCTTCGCGCGTTTGCGCCACCAGTTGCTCGACCACCGCGCCCGCCGGCTGCAGGCTGTCGATCAGGCCCGCGCTCTGGCCAGCCTCGACCTTGCCGCCCTGCACGTCGCCGTCGAAGGCGGCCTGCTTCAAGGAACTGCCGGCGAACAGGGTCTCCAGCATGGCCTGATCGCCGCCGTGTTCGGCCGCGAGATAGTCGCGGGCGAAGGCGTTGCGCAACATTCTCACCGGCGAACGGCCGCGTCCCACCAGCGTGGTGTCGGCCACGCCCGCCGCCAGCACCGCGTCCTTGTAGGCGTCGCATACGCCCGCCTCGGGCGTCAGCAGGAAGCGCGTGCCCAGCTGCGCGCCGGCCGCGCCCAGGCATAGCGCGGCCGCGATGCCGGCGCCGTCGGCAATGCCGCCGGCCGCCACCACCGGCACCGACACGCGTCGCACCACCGCGCGCAGCAACACCTGCAAGCCGATCTCGTCGGGGCCTGGGTGGCCGCCGGCTTCCAGGCCGACCGCGATCACCGCGTCCACGCCGGCCGCTTCGGCCTTGGCGGCATGCTCCGGACTGGCGATCACCTGCAACCATTTTGCGCCAGCGTCGCGCGCGCGCCCAATGTGTTTCTGGGGGCCGCCCTGCGAGGCGATGATGACCGGCACGCCTTCGGCCAGGGCGATGTCCATGTGTTCCTGCGCCCGCTTGTTGTAGAGCGGGATGTTGACGGCGTAAGGCGCCTCGGTGCCGGCGCGAACCGCGCGGATGGCGGCCCGCAGCGCCTCGGGATACATGGGGCCGGCGGCGATCACGCCGAGCCCGCCAGCGCGCGATACGGCCAGCGCCAGCGCCGCGTTCGACGAGGCCCAGCTCATGCCGCCCTGGATGATCGGATAGCGCGTGCCCAGCAGGCGGGTCAGCGGAGTTTGCAGAGTCATGGCTGATCAGGATGGGGAAAATCCCATTCTGGAATAATTGGTTGATAAAATCAACTATATTGTTGGGTGTGGCGCAAGCCCTGGCGTGATACGCGATGCGGCGACACGGGTATTGCCGGTGGCTCCGGGTTATTTGTTTATGATGTGCGCGTCTGGCTCACGGCCCGGCCGTCCCGAGGAGGGGACGCCTTTCTCCATCAATAAGAACAATCATGTCGAGCACTACCGATACGCGTTACGTGCGCACCATCATTCTGGGTACCCTGGTGGTGCTGCTGGCCATGGGCGTGCGCGCCACCTTTGGCCTGTTCATGCAGCCGATGGGCCTGGCCCATGGCTGGAGCCGCGAAGTGTTTTCCATGGCCTTCGCGCTGCAGAATCTGGTCTGGGGCGTGGCCTGCATTTTCATGGGCATCCTGGCCGACCGCTATGGCTCCGGCCGCACCATCGCGCTGGGCGCGGCGCTGTACATGCTGGGCATGATCGGCACCCGCTTCGCCACCGACGAAACCACGCTGTACCTGAGCGCCGGCCTGCTGGTCGGCCTGGGCCAGGCCGGCACCACGTTTCCGGTGATCCTGCCGGTGGTGGCGCGCGCCGTGCCGCCGGCCTACCGCAGCACCGCCATGGGCATCGCCAGCGCCGGCGGCTCGCTTGGTCAGTTCGCCGTGGTGCCGACCGGGCAGGCGCTGATTACCGGCCTGGACTGGCCGGGCGCGTTGTGGGTGCTGTCGCTGTTCGTCGCTTGCGCGGCGCCGCTGGCCTATTACCTGCGCGGCCGTCCGCAGGCCCACGGCGGGCCGCAGCAATCGCTGACGGCGGCGGTGCGGCAGGCGGTGCGGCATCCGTCGTTCCATTTCCTGTTCTGGAGCTATTTCGTCTGCGGCTTCCACACCGCGTTCATCACCCTGCACCTGCCGGCCTACGTCACCGACGGCGGCCTGACGCCGGGGCAGGGCGCCACCGCGATCGCGCTGATCGGGCTGTTCAACGTGCTGGGGTCGTTCTACGCCGGCAAGCTTGGCGGCCAGTACAGCAAGAAGCGCCTGCTGGCGGTGGTCTACGGCATGCGCGCCTTCGGCATCCTGCTGCTGTTGTGGATGCCGCTGTCGCCGTGGGTGCTGTATGCGTTCGCGGCCTGGATGGGGCTGTTCTGGCTGGGTACGGTGCCGCTGACGCAGGGGCTGATCGGCCAGATCTATGGCCTGCGTTATGCCGCGACCCTGTCGGGCATCGTCTTTTTGGGACACCAGGTTGGCAGTTTCATCGGCGTGTGGCTGGGCGGTTATGCCTATGCCAAGACCGGCAACTACGACCTGGTCTGGTGGCTGGGCGTGGCGCTGGCGGTGGCCGCCGCGCTGCTGTGCCTGCCGGTGCGCGAGCAGCCGCTGGCGCAGCCGGCGACCGCCTGATACGCGGGTGACCCTGATGACCGACTCGCCCTCCGCATCGCCCGCCCGCCGCCATCGCGTCTGGCGACTGGCGGGCTGGGGGGCGCTGGCCCTGGTGCTGGGCCTGGCCTTCTGGGGCTACACCCAGCCCGAGATGCAGATCCATTGGGAAAACCTGGCGTCGCT
Organism: Achromobacter ruhlandii; assembly: GCF_902859695.1. Taxonomy (GTDB): domain Bacteria; phylum Pseudomonadota; class Gammaproteobacteria; order Burkholderiales; family Burkholderiaceae_B; genus Achromobacter; species Achromobacter ruhlandii. Next base: position 92,111 of record NZ_CADIJL010000010.1, on the reverse strand, counting down.
GTGTGGTTTCTAGCCGCGCGGGTGGGGCGAGGGCGCGGTATCCTACGGCGGTAATCGATTCCACGCCGTGCTTCCGTACCGCGTTTTCACGCCGCCCATGCAGGACGACCCGCTTTCCTACCCCGACCTGAGCCTGTCCGCCATCGGCGACATGCCTGCCGCCGACATGCTGGTGCTGACAGTCAACAACCGCCTGTCGCGCCGGCTCACGCTCGAGCTGGCCGGGTTGCTGCGCCAGGAGCGCCAGGTCAGCGAGTTGCCGCGCATCCTGCCGTTGTCCGCCTGGCTGGCCGAATCCGCCAATGAGCTGGCGTTCGAGACCGATGACGACGTGCCGGCCTACCGGCTTGACGGCTTCGCTACCCAGCTGGTCTGGACCGAAGCCATACGCGCCGAGGAGGCCGAGCGCGTGCTGCTGGACGCGAGCCAGGCCGCGCGCCTGTCGATGGACGCGGACCAGCTCATGGACGAGTGGGCGCTGCGCGTGCCGTCCGGCGCCGACACCGACGAATACCGCGGTTTCGCGCGCTGGCGCGAACGTTACCGCCAGGCCCTGGCCGCCATCGACGCCGAGGACGCCAACCAGGGCTATGCTCGCGTGTTGCGGGCGCTCGAGGACGGCCGGCTGGCCGTGCCGGGCCATCTGGTGCTGGCCGGGTTCACCGACATGTCGCCACGCTTCCGGCGCCTGCTGCGGGCGTTCGAGGAACAGGGCTGCCTGATTGCGCAATGGCGCGACACGCAGCGCGCGCCCGCCGCGCCGCGCCGCTACGAGGCGCCGGACCAGGGCGCAGAATGGCGCGCGGCGGCCGAGTGGGCCGCCAGCCAGCTCAAGCGTCATCCCAGCGGCCGCTACGCCATCGTCTCGCCCCAGCTCGAAGCCGAATCGCCGTTCGCGCGGCGCATCATCAGTCAGGCGCTGGCTGGCCATGACGGCGCGCCGGCCTTCGCCTTCAACGTGGCGGTCGGCCGTCCGCTGGACGAATGGCCGCTGGCGCGCGCCGCGTTGGCGTGGCTGCGCGCGCTGGCCGAATGCGCGGCCGGCAAGGGCTGCGGCGTCGAGGTGTTGGGCGCCGCGCTGCTGGCGGGCCACTGCGCGGGCGATGTCAGCGACCGCGCCGGCATGGCCGCGCTCGATGCGCGCTGGCGCCGTCGCGGCCAGATCCGCCTGTCCGCGACGGAATGGCGCAAGCAACTGTCGCAGTTGCCGCCGCTGGCGCAGGCCTGGGACCAGGCCATGGAGATCTGGACCAAGGGGGGCGCGCGCGCCACCAGCGATGTCTGGATGTTGCGTATGAAGGCGGCGCTGACGGCCCTCGGCTTTCCCGGCGAGGGCGCGCTGGACAGCGTCGGCTATCAGGTGCTGGGCGCGTTCGGCGAGGCGTTGGGCGGCTTCTCGGCGCTGGCGCCGGCCGCCGGCAAGCTGGGCGGCGTGGCGGCGGTCAACCTGCTCCAGAGCGTGGCGCGCTCGGCCGCGTTCCAGCCGCAGCGCGACCCGCTGGCGCGCCTGGATGTGCTGGGCCTGCTGGAAGCCGAAGGCGGTTTCTGGGACGGCGTGTGGATGCTGGGCCTGACCGACGATGTGCTGCCGGCCTCGCCCAAGCCGAACCCGCTGCTGCCGCTGGCGGTGCTGCGCCAGGCCAAGGCGCCGCGCGCCACGCCCGAGCGCGAACGCGAGTGGGCCGAGGGCATCTACGCGGCGCTGTGCCGCTGCGCGCCGGAGGTCATCGTCAGCCACGCGCATATGGATGGCGAACGCGAGTTGCGGCCGTCGCCGCTGATCGCCGAGGCCGCCCTGACCGATTGGCGGCCGGCGCCGGCCGCCGCCGTGGCCGCCTTGCCGCAGGAAACGCTGGACGACGCGCAAGGGCCGCCCCTCACCTCCCACGACCATGGCGGCGGCGGGCTGGATGTACTGGACACGCAGGCGCGCAACCCCCTGTGGGCGTTCGTGCGCCACCGGCTGGGCGGGCGCGAACTCGCGGCCTATGCCGACGCGGCCACGGTGAACGTGCGCGGCCAGTTCCTGCACAAGGCGTTGGAACTGGTGTGGGGCATGCTGCCCGACCAGGAGGCCTTGCATGACACGCTGGCCGGCGGCCGCCTGCCCGCCTTGCTGGAGCAGGCGGTGGCGCAGGCCGCCGAGGAAGAACTGCAGCAGTATGCGCCGGCGCTGAAGGCGCTGGAATGCGCCCGCGCGCGGACGGTGCTGGCGTCGTGGCTGGACATGGAAGCCCAGCGCCTGCCGTTCGCGGTGGCGCAGGTCGAGAAGAACCATGAATGGCGCCATGGCCCGCTGCACCTGAAGCTGCGGCTGGACCGCATCGACACGCTGGCCGACGGCCGCAACGTCATCGTCGACTACAAGACCGGCGTGGCCGCCGCCAAGCCCGAGCCCGATTGGTCGCGCAGCCGTCCGGTGAACGTGCAGTTGCCGTTCTACGCCTCGGTGCTGGCCGATGCCGCCGGCGGCGAAGTGGCTGGCCTGGTGCTGGCCCAGATCCATGCGCGCCAGGTGGCGGCGCAGGGCCTGGCCGACGAAGACCTGGGCATGGAAGGCGTGACGCTGGCGGCCGAGAGCAAGTACTTCGACGGCCTGTCCTGGCCCGAGATCCGCCAGCGCTGGCGCGCCGCGATCGAGTCGCTGGCCGATGAATACGTGGCGGGCCATGCCGCCAACGTCGCTTACCGCCGCGACGACCTGAAATACTGCGACGCGCTGCCTTTCCTGCGCCTGCACCTGGATGACGAGGACGCCTGAGCCATGGCCGATATGGAACGCCAGCCCCAGGACCATGCCGCGCGCGCGGCGGCGCTGGACCCCGCACGCTCTTTCCTGGTGCAGGCGCCCGCCGGCTCCGGCAAGACCGAACTGCTGACCGACCGCATCCTGGCGCTGCTGGCCACCGTCAACCGCCCCGAGGAAATCGTCGCCATCACCTTCACGCGCAAGGCGGCGTCGGAGATGCATGCGCGCGTGTTGAGCAAGTTGCGCCGCGGCCTGGACGCGCCGCCGGAGGCCGCCCACGAACGCCTCAGTTGGGAACTGGCGCGCGCCGCGCTGGCGCGCAACGCCGAACTGGAATGGCACCTGCTGGAGCATCCGGCGCGGCTGGCGATCCGCACCATCGACTCGTTCTGCGCCGGCCTGGTCCGCAGCATGCCGTGGCTATCCGAACTGGGCGGCATGCCCGACATCACCGACGACGCCCGCGCCCACTACGAAGCGGCGGCGCGCGCCACGCTCGACCTGGCGGACGACTACGACGCGGTCCGCATCCTGCTGCAGCACATGGACGTGGACGTGCAGGCGGCCAAGGACGCCATCGCCGACATGCTCGGCCAGCGCGACCAGTGGCTGCCGCTGCTGCGCCATGGTTCCGACCGCGAGGCGCTGGAGCAAACCCTGGCCGAGGCCATCGGCGAGGACCTGGACGCGCTGTGCGAGGCCATGCCCTACGGCTGGGCCGACGCGCTGTGCGGCCCGGCGCGGCTGGCCGCGGCGCAATTGCGGGACGGCGGCGAGGACGACCGCCTGGCGGCCTTGCTCGACTGGACCGAGGAACTGCCGGCCGACGCCGAGGTACTGGACCAGTGGCGCGCCGTTGCGCATCTGCTGCTCACCGGCAATGGTTCGCTGCGCAAGACCGTCACCAAGACACTCGGTTTTCCGCCCAAGTGCGCGCACAAAGAACCCTTCGTCGCCTGGCTCGAGAGCGCCGATGGCGACGCGCCGTGGGTGCGGCGCCTGGCCGCGGTGCGCGATATCCCCGCGCCGCGCTTGAGCGATGCCCAATGGGAAGTGCTGGGCGCGCAGTTGATGACGCTGGCGCTGGCGGTGGCGCAATTGCGCCTGCGCTTTGCCGACACCGGCGAGGTCGATTTCATCGAGATCTCGCAGCGCGCCGCCTCGGCGCTGGGCAGCGCCGACGATCCGGGCGAGCTGCTGCTCAAGCTCGACGCGTCCATCCGCCACCTGCTGATCGACGAATTCCAGGACACCAGCCAGACGCAGCTCGATCTGTTGAAAACGTTGACCTCCGGCTGGCAGGAGGGCGACGGCCGCAGCCTGTTCCTGGTGGGCGATCCGATGCAGTCGATCTACCGTTTCCGCAAGGCGGAGGTGGGGCTGTTCCTCGAAGTCGCGGAAACGGGCGTGGGCGAACTGCAACCGGGTTTCCTCAACCTGACCGACAATTTCCGCTCGCAGGCCGGCATCGTCGACTGGGTCAACCAGTCGTTCGCGCAACTCTTGCCCAAGCGTAGCGACGCCGCCGCGGGCGCCATCAAGTACAGCCCGTCCACGGCTTTTCACGAGGCCTTGCCGGATCCGGCGGTGCGCTTCCATCCCGCCTGGTCGCGCGCCGGCGCCGCGCCGGCCGAGGAACAGGCCGAGGACATCGCCGTCGGCCTGGTGCGGCAGGCGCTGGCCGAACACGCGGGCAGCAAGCACCCGGTCGCCATCCTGGTGCGGGCCCGCAGCCACCTGGGCAACCTGACGCGCCGGCTGGCGCAGGAAGGCATCCGCTGCCGCGCGGTGGACCTGGTGCCGCTGGCGCTGCGGCCGGTGGTGGCGGACCTGGTGCAACTGGTGCGGGCGCTGTCGCATCCGGGCGACCGGCTGGCGTGGCTGTCGGTGCTGCGCGCGCCGTTCTGCGGCCTGACGCTGGAATCGCTGCAGCGCCTGTTCGGCGCCGATCACGTGACGCCGGTGCCGGTGCTGCTGGAGCGCCTGTTGCGCCCGGCGCCGGCGAAGGCCGTGGCGGCGCCCGTGGCCACCGCCCCGGCGGCGCGGCAGGGATCGCTGTTCGACGACACCGAGCACCCGGCGCAAGGGGCCTTGTTCGACGATGCGGCGCCTGATGCCTCGCGCGCTGATCCGGCGTTGATGCCGATCGCGGCCAGCGATGGCGAGCCTTCGTTCAGCGGCGCCGATACCCCGCGTTCGGCCGAGGCCGTGCTGCGCCCCGAGGAATACGCGCGCCTGCGGCAGGTGGCGGCGATATTGCTGGATACGCGCAACGCCTCGGGCGCGATGCCGTTCGCGGCCTGGGTCGAGACGCTGTGGCGCCGCCTGGGCGGGCCGGCGCTCTACAGCGGCCCGTCGGTCGCCAACGACGCCGAAAGCCTGTTCCAGCTGGTCGAGCGCCTGGCGCCGCACGGGGCCATCGACGCGGCCGCGCTGGATACCGGCATCGCCCGCCTGTTCGCCGCGCCCGACGCCGCCGACGATGAGGCCGCGGTCGAGATCATGACCATGCACAAGTCCAAGGGCCTGCAGTTCGAGACCGTGATCCTGTACGGCCTGCATCGCGCGCCGCGCGGCGACCAGCCGCCGCTGGTGCGGTTCGAGCAAAGCGGCGGCCGCGTGCTGTTCGGCCCGGTCAAGCCGCGCGCCGAAACCGAGGCCGATCCCGTGTCGCGCTACCTGGGCGCGCGCGAGGCCCGCCGCGCCTCCTATGAGATCGACCGCCTGCTGTACGTCGCCGCCACCCGCGCCCGCAAGCGCCTGCATCTGGTCGGCCACGTCAGCGTCGACGAGGCCAGCGGCCAGCCCAAGACGCCATCCTCCGCGAGCCTGCTGGGCCGCCTCTGGCCCTGCTTGGCGACACCGGTGCCGCCGGCCGCCGATGGCGACACGGCCGAGCCCGTGGCCGACGCGCCCGAGTGGCAAGGCGAACCGCTGCGCCGGCTGCACCGTGACGGCCTGGCGCAATTGGCGCGGCAGGCCGACGTCGCCATCAGCCCCGGCTTCGCCGCCGCCGCGCGCGGCGCCTGGGGCGACAGCGCCGAGCATCCGGCCTGGCAACTCGAATCCGGCTACGACGCCGCCATCGGCACCCTGGCCCACGCCTGGCTGGCCCGCATCGGCCAGGACGGCATCGCGGCCTGGCCGGCCGACGCCCTGGCCCAGCGCCTGCCCGCCATGCGCCGCCAACTGACCCGCGCCGGCATCCCCGCCAGCCAGGCCGACGCCGCCGCCGAGGCCGTCCTGGACACGCTCCAGTCCACCCTGGCCGACGACCGCGGCCTCTGGCTCCTCTCCCAATCCGGCGCCCGCCGCGAATGGCCCCTCATCGACGCCGCCGGCAAGGTCTCCGTCATCGACCTGGCCCTCAGCACCGAAGACGGCTGGCTCATCGTCGACTACAAAACAGGCCGCCCCCAACCCAACGAATCCCCCGCCGCCTTCGCCCAGCGCATGCGCCAACGCCACGGCGACCAACTCCTGCGCTACTGCGCCCAAGTCACCGCCCTGGACGGCCGCAAAGCCCGCGCCGCCCTCTACTTCCCCCGCGCCCGCGCCTGGATAGACCTGTAGCAGCCCCCCTGCCCAACCAGGGCAAGCCAAGCCAAAGCAAGCGAGGCAGGCAAAGCGGAGCAAGCCAAGCGAAGTAAAAGCAAGGCAAGCCAAGGCAGAGCCAGGCAACGCCATGCAAAGCGAAGCGAGCCAAGCGAAGTAAAGAAGTAAAGGCAAGCCAGGGCAGAGCCAGGCAAAGCGAAGCGAGCCAAGCAAAGTAAAGGCAAGCCAAGGCAGAGCCAGGCAACGCCAGACAAGGCAAACCAAGCCAAGCCAAAGCAAGCGAGCCAAAGCAACCGAGCCAGCCAGGCAAAGCGAAGCGAGCCGCCAAGACAAGCGAAGCAACGTCTTCTCCCCCTCCCCCTCGGGGGGAGGGCCGGGGAGGGGGCGCACATACAGCCCCCCGGGGCCCGCCAAGCAAGAGGCTAGCCGAGCGAGCAACGCGAAGCTCTGCTAGAATCTTGCTTGGCGGGCCCCTTCGCATGGTTCGACGGTGAACCTGGTCAGGTCGGGAACGAAGCAGCCATAGTCGTTTAGGGTCAGTGCCGGAGTAAGGCTCGCCAACCGGTTTTCGCAAAGGGGACGGGGTTGTTTTCCAAGGGGATTTCCCCGGAAGATGATTCCGTCCCCTTTGCATTTCGCGCCGGCAATCGCATAGGCTCTTGCAAAGGCTCTACAATCCCGCCATGACTTATCTGGTACTGGCCCGCAAGTGGCGGCCGCGATCGTTCGATACCCTCGTGGGACAGGATCACGTGGTGCGCGCGCTGACGCATGCGCTCGACACCCAGCGCCTGCACCACGCCTGGCTGTTCACCGGCACCCGCGGCGTCGGCAAGACCACGCTGTCGCGCATCCTGGCCAAATCGCTCAACTGCGAAACCGGCATCACTTCCAAGCCCTGCGGCGTCTGTCGCGCCTGCACCGAGATCGATGCCGGCCGTTTCGTCGACTACCTCGAACTGGACGCGGCCTCCAACCGCGGCGTCGAGGAAATGACCCAGCTGCTGGAGCAGGCCGTCTACGCGCCGGGCGCGGGCCGCTTCAAGGTCTACATGATCGACGAAGTGCACATGCTCACCGGGCACGCGTTCAACGCGATGCTCAAGACGCTGGAAGAGCCGCCGCCGCACGTCAAATTCATCCTGGCCACCACCGACCCGCAGAAGATCCCGGTCACGGTGCTGTCGCGCTGCCTGCAATTCAATCTGAAGCAGATGCCGGCCGACTCCATCGTGGGCCACCTGCAGGCGGTGCTGGGCGAGGAACAGGTCGGCTTCGAAGTGCCCGCCCTGCGGCTGATCGGCCAGGCCGCGTCGGGCTCGATGCGCGACGCGCTGTCGCTGACCGACCAGGCCATCGCCTATAGCGCCGGCAATCTCACCGAGGACGCCGTGCGCGGCATGCTCGGCACCATCGACCAGCGCCACCTGGTGCGCCTGCTGGACGCTTTGTCCACGGGCGACGCCAAGGGCGTGCTGGCGGTGGCCGACGAACTCGCCACGCGCGGCCTGTCGTACGCCGGCGCGCTGGCCGACCTGGCGGTGCTGCTGTCGCGCGTCGCCATCGAGCAGCGCGTGTCCGGCGTGATGCCGGCCGAGGATCCGCTGGCGGCCGACATCGCCCGCCTGGCGCAGACCCTGCATCCCGACGCTGTGCAACTGTTCTACTCGGTGGCGGTGCACAGCCGCGGCGAACTGACGCTGGCGCCGGACGAGTACGCCGGTTTCATCATGGCCTGCCTGCGCATGCTGGCGCTCAACGGTGACGCCGGTCCGCAGACCGCCATCGAAGCGCCCGCCACGCCGGCCCGCCAGACGGCCGAGCCCGCCGTGGCCACCGCGCAGCCGCCGCAAGCGGCGCCGGTCGCCGCCGCGCCGGTGGTGGAACGCGTCGTACCCGTGGCGCAACCGGTCGCGCCCGCGCCGGCCCCCGTGGCGACAGCCCCCGCGCCGTCCTCCCCCGCCAGCGTGCCGCAAGCGAACGCCGCGCCGGCTGCCGCGCCCGCGGCTGTTGCGCCCACGGCGGTGGCCACGCCGCCTGTTGCAGCGCCGGTTGCCGCACCCGTCGCCACGCCCGCCCAGCCGGCCGCTGCCAGCGTGCCGCCTTGGGAAGATGCGCCGACCGCCGCCGGTTCCGCCCAGGCGGCCGTCGACGCCGCTGCCCAGCCGTCGTCCCCCATGAATACCGCCGCGCCGAGCGTGCCGGCCACGGCATCGCCCGGTGCCGCGCCCGCCGTCGCGGATGCCCCAGCCACGGATGCCTCCGCCACCCCGGCGCCCGCCAAGTCGGCCCCGCTGGCCGTGACGCCCGCGGCCGCCGCGGTCGCGCCGGCCGCCGATGACGACGGTCCGCCGTCCTGGGTCGACGAAGAAATCCCGTTCGAGGCCGAAGGCGGCTTCGTGCCTGATGCTGGCTTCGCGTCCGACGGCGGTTTCACGTCCGACCCCGACGACGATTTCGAAACGCTGGCCAGCGCGCCCTCGGCCGCGCCCGCCCCGCCGGCGGCTCCCGCCCGACGCGAAGGCCCGGCCCCGGCTCGCAAGCGCCAGTCGCGCGCGCGCCTGGCCGACATGACCTCCGCCGCGTGGCCCGAGCTGGCCGCGCGCCTGCCGGTCACCGGCCTGGCCGCCGAGCTGGCGCGCCAGAGTGAATGGGCCGGCGTGCAGGGCGATGCCATCATCCTGCGCGTGGCCGTCAAGACACTGGCGGAAAGCGAAAGCCGCGTGCGCCTGCAGACGGTGCTGTGCGAACACTTCGGCCAGGGCATCCGGCTGGACGTGGACGTCGGCGCGGTCGGTGAAGCCACGGCCCACGCCGTGGCCCAGGCCGAGCGCGCGGCGCGCCAGCAGGCCGCCGAGGACGCGGTCGCCGTCGATCCCTTCGTGCAGGCGCTGGTGGCGGACTTCGGCGCCCATGTCGTGGCCGGTTCGATCCGCCACGTCGACTCTCCCTCCGCCGCCGCGTAACGCGCCGGCCAATCCCTACATTCCCTCGTTCAAGGAAGCTCCATCATGATGAAAGGACAACTGGCCGGCCTGATGCGCCAGGCGCAGCAGATGCAGGAAAACATGAAGAAGGCGCAGGACGCGCTGGCCGAGATCCAGGTCGAAGGCGCCTCCGGCGGCGGCCTGGTCAAGGTCACCATGACCTGCCGCCACGACGTCAAGCGCGTCGAAATCGATCCGTCGCTGCTGGCCGACGACAAGGACATGCTGGAAGACCTGGTCGCCGCCGCCTTCAACGACGCGCTGCGCAAGGCCGAAGCCACCTCGCAGGAAAAGATGGCGTCCGTCACCGCCGGCATGCCGCTGCCCCCGGGCATGAAGCTGCCGTTCTGATCGAACGTTCCGGCCGCCGCCGCCCCGGGCGGCGCGGCCTTTGCCGTCCGCAAGTTGCCGTCGTGTCATGGACCCTCTACTGCCCGAACCCGAACCGCTGGTCTCGCTGATCGAGGCGCTGCGGCGCCTGCCCGGCGTGGGTGTGCGTTCCGCGCGGCGCATGGCCTATCACCTGTTGCAGCACGACCCCCAGGGCGCCGACATGCTCGGACGCGCGTTGGCGGGAGCGGTGCGCGACCTGCGCCACTGCTCGCGTTGCAACAGCTTCGCCGAAGAGGATGTGTGCGCCACCTGCGCCAATCCCAAGCGTGATCCTTCCCTGCTGTGCATCGTCGAGACGCCGGCCGACCAGAACATGATCGAGTCCAGCCACGGCTACCGCGGCCTGTACTACGTGTTGATGGGGCGGGTGGCGCCGCTCGAGGGCATCGGCCCGCGCGAGCTGGATTTCGACCGCGTCATCCGCCGCGCCACCGACGGCGTGGTGCAGGAGGTCATCCTGGCCACCAACTTCACCGCCGAAGGCGAGACCACCGCGCATTTCCTGGGCGAGGCCCTGGGTGAACGCGGCCTGCGCGTCACGCGCCTGGCGCGCGGCGTGCCGGCCGGCAGCGAGCTGGAATACGTGGACGCCGGCACCATCGCCTGGGCGCTGATGGAGCGCAAGACCACCTGACACGCCCCCACAATAGCGCGCCGGCAATGTACCGGCGGGCATTGGAAAAACGGCCCGCCCGCGCGGCGCGGCCTCCACGAGAGGAAGACAACCAACATGTCAGCCCTGACCGGCCTGAAGGTCCTGGAACTCGGCACGCTCATCGCCGGCCCGTTCGCCGCGCGCATCTTCGGCGAATTCGGCGCCGACGTCATCAAGGTGGAAACGCCGCACGGCCCCGACGGCACGGGCGGGGGCGACCCCATCCGCAGCTGGCGCCACCTGCATGAAGGCAATTCGCTGTGGTGGACCGTGCAGGCCCGCAACAAGCAATCCATTGCCCTCAATCTCAAGCATCCCGAGGCCCGCGAAATCGCCCGCAAACTGGCGCTGGACGCCGACGTGGTGGTCGAGAACTATCGCCCCGGCGTGTTGGAAAAGTGGGGGCTTGGGTTTGAGCAGCTGCGCGCCATCAACCCCGCCCTCATCATGGTGCGCCTGTCCGGCTACGGCCAGACCGGCCCGATGAAGGATCAGCCGGGCTTCGGCGCCATCGGCGAATCCATGGGCGGCCTGCGCTACGTGTCCGGGCATCCCGACCGGCCGCCGCTGCGGGTCGGCATCTCGATCGGCGATTCAATCGCCGCGCTGCATGGCGTGATCGGCGCCATGATGGCGCTGCGCCACCGCGACGCCACCGGCGGGCGCTGGAACGGCGTGCAGGGCGAAGGGTGCCAGGCGGGGCAGGGCCAGATGGTCGACGTGGCCTTGTACGAGGCCGTGTTCAACATGATGGAAAGCCTGGTGCCCGAGTACGACGTGGCCGGGGTGGTGCGCGAACGCACCGGCGGCGCGCTGCCCGGCATCGTGCCGTCCAACACCTACACCACGCGCGACGGCCAGAACATCGTCATCGCCGGCAACGGCGATGCGATCTTCCACCGCCTGATGCTGGCCATCGGCCGCGACGACCTGGCCTCGGCCCCGGACCTGGTGCGCAACGATGGCCGCGCCCGCCGGGTCGCCGAGATCGACGGCGCCATCCAGCAATGGTGCGATGGCCGCGGCATCGAGGAAGCGCTCAACACCCTGAAGGCGGCCGACGTGCCGGTCGGCAAGATCTACAGCGTGGCCGACATGTTCAGCGATCCGCAGTTCCTGGCGCGCCGCATGATCGAGCAGCACCACTTCGCCGACGGCAGTCCGGTCAAGCTGCCTGCGGTGGTGCCCAAGCTCTCGGAAACCCCGGGCGGGACCCGCTGGATCGGTCCGTCATTAGGGGAACATACCGAGGAAGTCCTGAAATCGCTGGGGTATGATTCAGCGGCTATCGACAAGCTGGCGCAGACCGGCGCTATCGGTATCCCCGCACCCAAGGAGACAACACATGTCAGTCACACGCCGTGATCTGCTCAAGATGGCCGGCGCCGCCGGCGTCATGGGCATGGCCCCCGCCATCGTGCGCGCCCAGAAGCTGGAGAAGACCAAGGTCCAGATCGCCGTGGGCGGCAAGCCCCTGATCTATTACCTGCCGCTGTCCATCGCCGAGGCGCGCGGTTACTTCAAGGACGAGGGTCTGGACGTCTCCATCGCCGACTTTGCCGGCGGCTCCAAGGCGCTGCAGGCCGTGGTGGGCGGCAGCGCCGACGTGGTCTCGGGCGCGTTCGAGCACACCCTTGCCATGCAATCGAAGGGCCAGGCCTACCGCGCCTTCGTGCTGCAGGGCCGCGCGCCGATGATCGGCGTGGGCGTCTCCAAGAAGAACCTGCCCAACTACAAGGGCCCGGCCGACCTCAAGGGCAAGAAGATCGGCGTGACGGCGCCGGGCTCGTCCACCAACATGGTGGTCAGCTTCTTCCTGGCCAAGCACGGCCTGAAGGCTTCCGACGTTTCCATCATCGGCGTGGGCGCCGGCGCCGGCGCGGTGACCGCGCTGCGCAGCGGCCAGATCGACGCCATCTCCAACACCGACCCCGTGGTGTCGATGCTGGAAATGCCGGGCGACATCCAGATCATCGTCGACACCCGCACGCTCAAGGACACGCAGGACATCTTCGGCGGCAACATGCCGGCCGGCTGCCTGTACGCGCCGCAGGCGTTCATCGACGCCAATCCCAATACCGTGCAGGCGCTCACCAACGCCATGGTGCGCGCCGACAAGTGGATCCAGAAGGCCGGCCCCGACGAGATCGCCAAGGTCGTGCCGGAAACCTACCTGCTGGGCGACCCGGCGGTGTACAAGGCCGCCATCGGCAAGAGCCTCGAGGGCCTGTCGCCCGACGGCATGATCCCCGAGGACGGCGCCGCCACCGCGCTCAAGGCCCTGGCCGCGTACCAGGCGGATTTCGACGGCGCCAAGATCGATCCGTCCAAGGTCTGGACCAACGATTTCGCCCGCCGCGCCAACGAGAAGTACCCCAATGGCTGACGCCGCGCTATCGCTGGAAAACATCAGCTGCACCTTCGTCTCCCGCGACGACCGCTCGCAGCGCTACACCGCCGTCAGCGACACGAGCCTGGCCATCGCGCCGGGCGAGTTCGTGTCGGTGGTGGGCCCCACGGGCTGCGGCAAGTCCACCCTGCTCAACGTCAGCGCCGGCCTGCTGGCGCCGTCGTCGGGCCAGGTAAAGGTCTTCGGCCAGCCGCTGTCGGGCATCAATTCGCGCGCCGGCTACATGTTCCAGGGCGAGGCGCTGCTGCCCTGGCGCAGCGCGCTCGACAACGTAGTGGCCGGGCTGGATTTCGCCGGCGTGCCGCGCGACGAGGCGCTCGAGCGCGGCCGCGACTGGATGCGCCGCGTCGGCCTGGGCGGCTTCGAGAGCCGCTATCCGCACCAGATGTCGGGCGGCATGCGCAAGCGCGCCATGCTGGCGCAGACGCTGATCCGCGACCCCGACATCATCCTCATGGACGAGCCGTTCTCGGCGCTCGACATCCAGACGCGACAGCTGATGGAAAACGAGGTGCTGGACCTGTGGATGGCCAAGCGCAAGGCGGTGCTGTTCATCACCCATGACCTGGACGAAGCCATCGCCATGAGCGACCGCGTGGTGGTGCTGTCGGCCGGGCCGGGCACGCATCCCATCGGCGAGTTCGCCATCGACCTGCCGCGTCCGCGCGACGTGGCCGAAGTGCGCAACAACCTGCGCTTCGTCGAATTGCACGCGGCCATCTGGGCGGTGCTGCGCGAGGAAGTGCTCAAGGGCTATGCCCAACAACAGAAGCGGGCCTGAGGCCCCTGCCTGATCCAGGCCGCGCCCGCTTCCCATCGAACAGGCCCTGACCATGTCCAAGTCGTTCAAACCGGGTTCCGCCAGCCTGCGCTTCTGGCAGTTGCTGCTGCTCGTCGTCATCCTGGGCGTGTGGCATTTCGCCTCGCGCGATTCCAAGGTGGCGTTCTTCTTCGGCGAGCCCCTCAAGGTGTGGGGCCGCATCTGGGCCTGGTTCGTCACCAATGCCGACATCTACACCCACCTGTGGGTCACGCTGACCGAAACCGTGCTGGCCTTTTTCATCGGCACCATAGCCGGCCTGGCCTTCGGCCTGTGGCTGGGCCTGTCGCCGCGCGCCAGCGCGATCCTCGATCCCTATATCAAGGCGGCCAACTCGATGCCGCGCGTGATCCTGGCGCCGATCTTCGGCATGTGGTTCGGGCTCGGCATCTGGTCCAAGGTGGCGCTGGCGGTGACGCTGGTGTTCTTCATCGTCTTCTTCAACGTCTACCAGGGCGTGCGCGAAGTCAGCCCGACGCTGCTGGACAACGCCCGCATGCTGGGCGCGCGCCGCCGCCAGCTACTGCGCCACGTCTACCTGCCGTCGGCCACCAGCTGGGTGTTCTCCAGTCTGCACACCTCGGTGGGCCTGGCCTTCGTCGGCGCGGTGGTGGGCGAATACCTGGGCTCGGCCAGCGGCGTCGGCTACCTGATCCTGCAGGCCGAGGGCACCTTCGACGTCAACACGGTGTTTGCCGGCATCGTGGTGCTGACCGCGTTCGCGCTGGTGCTGGATTACATCGTCGGGATCGGTGAAAAGCGCTTGATGAAGTGGCAGCCGAAGTCCGGCGAGACCGAGAAGATCTGACCCGCTGGCCGTCCTGGAGCCGCGCGCTGGCGCGGTCCGGCGGCTATCGCTGGCCCGGGCTCTGCTGGGCGCCCTGGTCCCGCAGCCAGGCGGCGAGGCTGTCGAACGCGTCGCGCGCGCCTTTCAGCGCCTGCGCTTCCTGTCCTTGCGCCGCCACGTCCAGGTGTTGCAGGAAACCCTTCCACAGTGGCCCGACCTCATCGCCATAGCCGCGCAGGTAGCGCAGCGGCAACGGCGGATCGGCGGCTTCGAGCCGCTTGGCCAGGAAGCGTCCGCCCAGTTGCGAACCCTCGACCACGTAGGCCACGCCCAGCGCATAGGCGTCGGCCGCCCGCGGGCGCGGCGCATCGGGGCATTGCGGAACCGGCGCGCTGTCGCCCGCCGCGCGCAGGTCGGCGCGGATCAGCGCGCTCTTTCCGTCCCGCTCTTCGGCCCGCAGCGCGGCGGGCCAGTCCAGTTGCCACAGCCGGTTTTCCACCGGTTCAAGCCAGCCCAGCATGGCGCGAAGATACGCCACATAGCGGGCCGGACTGACGTTGCCATCGGCCAGCGCCAGCCCCTGATCCAGGGCCTCGTGGCGGTCGCGCGTGCCATCACGCAGGAATTGGTGCACCGGGGAGATCATGCGGGTTCCTTGCCGGAGGCGGCGCGGTGCAACGACCAGCTCTGCGGCTGCCGCTCGAAGCGCCAGCCTGAATCGGCGGCCAGCCATTCGATGTCGCGCGTGTCGAACAGCGCGGGTCCGTCCGGCGCCTGCGCGGGCACGGTGAAGCGGGCATGCCATGCCGATGGGTCGGCCGTGTCGAGCTCCACTTCGGCGCCTTCGGGCAGCCAGGCCACCAGGCACAGCAGCCAGGCCATGAGCAGATAACGACTGCTGAAAGCGGGCAGTTCGAGCGCGCCCGGGTCCTCGGGCCAGCGGACCCGGCGCTTGGACCACATCAATTGCGAGAACAGCAGCTTGCGGCATTCCTTGAGCAGCGTCGCCAGCGGCAGCGTCGCGCCGTTGTCGCTGAACCACTGGTCCAGGTCGCGGATCACGCTGACGCTGTCTTCCAGCATGTCGTTGAGGTCTCCGGCCAGCCGTTCGCAGCGCTGCTGCCGCGCCTGGGCATCCGCGCCTTCCGGCGCGTGACTCAGCATGGCCGCCGCCAAGGTGGCATTCGATAGCGGCGCGATGGCCTCGTGGCGCAGCACCGGGAATATCTGCGCCAGCACCTTCAGCCTTACGCCTTGCGCGGCCAGCGCCTGGGCGGAAATATCGACTTGCATGGCGGTGTCAGCCCGCCTGGCGCAGCACGGTCAGCAGCGCATCGGGGTCGGCGGGCTTTTCGATCCAGCCATCGAACAGGGCGGAGGCGTCTTCGTGCCGTTCATGCCGCGCCAGGCCGCTCAGGGCGTAAATGCGCGATGACACATTGCGTTCGCGCAGCCGGCGGGCCAGCTCGTAGCCGTCCATGTCGGGAAGCAGGATGTCAACCAGCACTGCTTCGGGGGCGAACGTGGCGGCCTGCCGCAGCGCGTCTTCGCCGGTACCCGCGCAGCGCGCCTCCAGGCCGGACAGCGCCAGGAATTCGGCCAGCAGTTCCGAGCCCATTTCATTGTCGTCAACCAGCAGGACGCGTAGGGCACGCTCGTCGTTCAAGGGGTGTCTCCAGATTCGGGGACCTGCGGCGCATCCTGGTCGCGCGGCAGGGTAACGGTGAAAATGACCAGACCGTCGCGGCAGTCGACGGCGATCTCGCCCTGGTGGTCGCGCACCACCTGCTCGGCGATGTACAGGCCGAGCCCGAGGCCGTTGCGGTTGCGCGATTGGCCCAGGGATTCGGGCTTGAAGGGCGAGAACAGGTGCGCCATGACCTCGTCGGGGATTGGCGCGCCATGGTTGGCCACGGTGAGTTCGATGGCGTCGCCACGCGGCATCGCGCTGACGTGGATCGGCATGCGCGGCGCGCCATGCTGGCGGGCGTTGCTCATCAGGTTGGTGACCACCTGGGCGATGCGGTCGGTGTCGGCCGTCAGCACCAGGTCGGGGTGCACGTCCGGCTCGATGAGCAGGCCGGGATAGGCTTGGCGCTTTTCCTCGATCAGGCCGTTCAAAAGGTCGGACAGGCGGCATTCGCGCTTTTCGATGCCGAGCCCCATGCCACCCTGCAGCCGCGAAAGATCCAGCACCTGCGAGATCAGGCGCTGCATGCGTCCGCTGGAATAGCGGATGCGCTCGCCCATGCGGGCGCCGGCGTCGGTCCGCGAAAGCAGCGTGGCCGCCATGGAAATCGATTGCAGCGGATCGCGCAGGTCATGGCCCAGCATCGCCAGCAGCGCGGTGCGGGCGCGGTCGACGTCGGCGGCGCGGCTGGTGGCGATGTGCGACAGCTCGTCGCGCAGGTTGTCGGCCGCCTCGAGTTCGGCCGGCAGCCAGGGCGGGCTGGTGTCGCGCATGACCTCGCGCCAGGCGTCGAACGAGCCGCGCGGGGTCAGGCGCGGCCCCAGGTTGCCCACCGCGTATTGCTTTTCGGGTTTGCCGCCCCACACCACGGTCTCGATCTGTTCGCGCCGCAACCAGATCAGCCAGCCGTTGTTCATCGGGTCGAACTTGCACGCCAGCAGGCCCGCGTAGGGCACCAGGTCGGTCTGCAGCTCGGGATAGTCGCGCGCGATGTGGTTGGTGTGGACGACACGTTGCCCGCTCTGGTCCAGCGCGCACAGGATGCCGGCAAGTTCGCCGCGCGGCGCGATGCCTCCGAACACCGTGACGCTGTTGCCCCACAGGCACAGCGCGGCGTCGTTGGCGATCAGCGAGGCGGGCGTTTCCGGGCCGCCGGAAAGGGCCTGGTGGATGTTTTCGGAATCCGATGCGCGCTCGGTCAGCCGGCTGACCAGCGCGGCATTGCGCCGTGTCTGCGCGGCGCGGTCGTTGCCCTCGATGGTCGCCAGCGCCGCGGACAGCACCTGCGCCAGGGCTTCGCAGGCCAGCCGGGCCGGGTAGGGGACCAGGCGCGGCGAATGGTGGTGGCAGGCGATCATGCCCCAGAGCCTGCCGCCGATCACCAGCGACAGGCTCATGGTGGCGCGCACGCCCATGTTGGCCATGTATTCCAGATGGACCGGCGATACGCTGCGCAGCACCGAGAAGCTCATGTCGAGCGGCGCCTCGATGCCGTCCTGCGCCAGCACCCGCACCGGCTGATACTGGCCGTCGGCGATCTGGCGCAAGGTATTCACGGTGTACAGGCGGCGCGCCTGGGCCGGAATGTCGCCGGCGGGATAGCGGCGCCCGACCCAGTCTTCGAGCGCGGGATCGCCGCGCCGCTCGGCCACGATCTCGCCGCTGTCGTCGGGATGGAAGCGATAGGCCATGACGCGGTCGAAGCCGGTGGCGCGTTGCACCTCCTGCACGGCGCGCTCCAGCAGGCCGGCGATGTCGCGCTGCGCCCGCACGCGCTCGATGCTGCGGTAGATCAGCGCCGGATCGGCGATGCCGGCGTCGTTGCCGCGGCGTTCGAGTTCGATCAGCGTCAGGTCGTCGGTGTTGCGGTGGGCGATGACGTCGTAGGCGTGCCCGTCCAGCGAGATGCTGAGCGGATCGAAGACAGGATCGTCCTGGGACAGCCAGCCCGGCAGGTTCCGCGCCAGGCCCGGCGGCAGCGAAGCCGGATCGCAGCGATAGCCCAATGCGACCGGCATCCCGAGCACCTGCGGCGCGTTTTCGCTGGCGTAGCGCAACACGCCCGCGGCATCGAAGGCGAGCAACGCGCCCAGGGGCTGGATCGCGCCCGGGACGTGAATCGGTTCGCTGTCGCAGTTCGCGAGCGTGACAGGCGGGTGCGACTGGGTGGGCGCATTCATTCTAGGCTTGTCCTGGAGGTGCGCAATGTGTTGTCATTATGTCAAAGTTCTTGCGAATGTGTGCATATGCAGCGTCGGGGATTTTGGCGCGCGCCGCCTCGTCTTTTGGGCGTCCACCATCCCCCTGGCCGTTTGGCGCAAGCGGCCGGATTATTCCGGAGTTTTCATGGCGCGTCTTCCCTACGCCGATCTGTCCCATCCCGAAGCGCGACCCCTGGTCGAGCGCATCGTCGCCGAACGCGGCAGCGTGCTGCACTTGTACCAGATGTTGCTGCACAGCCCGGCCGTGGCCGGCGGCTGGCTCAACTACCTGACCTCGATCCGGCAGTTGTCGACCCTGCCGGGCGACCTCCGCGAATTGGTGATCATGCGAGTGGCGGCGATCAACGGCGCGCCCTACGAGGCCGACCAGCATGCGCCGATCGCGCTGAAAGAGGGCGTGTCGCAAGCCCAGCTGGACGCCTTGTCCGATTGGGAGACCTCGTCCCTCTTCAGCGAGCGCGAACGCGCCGTGCTGGCCTACACCGACGCCATGACGCGCCAGGTGCAGGTGCCCGAGCCGGTGTTCCAGGCGGCGCGCGCCGCCATGGGGTCCGAAAAGCTGATCGTCGAACTCACCGCCACCGTGGCCGCCTACAACATGGTGTCGCGCTTCCTGGAAGCGCTGCAGGTGCATTCGCACGATCACCGTTGACGGCCGCGCGGCCGGGCGGGAACGTCAGGCGCGCTGCGCCTCGATCAGCGCGTCCAGCTTGATGGCGTCGGCCACGAAGGCGCGGATGCCTTCGGCCAGCTTGTCGCTGGCCATGGCGTCGTCATTGAGCTGGGTGCGGAACGCCACTTCATCCGAGGCGATGCGGGCGATATCGCCGGTTACCGCGTCGGCGCGCAGTTGCGCCGGCGCGTCACCCTCGGTCTGCGACAGCTGGGTCAGCAGCTCGGGGCTGATGGTCAGCAGGTCGCAGCCCGACAGGGCCAGGATCTGGCCGACGTTGCGGAAGCTGGCGCCCATGATCTCGGTGGCGATGCCGAAACGCTTGTAGTACTGGTAGATGCGGGTCACCGACTGCACGCCGGGGTCGCGCGCGCCGGCGTGGTCGGCTTCGACCCAATTGGCGCCCGCGGCCTTCTTGTGCCAGTCGTAGATGCGGCCGACGAACGGCGAGATCAACTGCACCTGGGCATCGGCGCAGGCCACCGCCTGCGGCAGCGAGAACAGCAGCGTCAGGTTGCAGCGCACGCCCTCGGCCTGCAGCGCGCGGGCCGCCTGGATGCCTTCCCAGGTGGATGCGATCTTGATCAGCACCCGTTCACGCGGCACGCCGGCGGCTTCGTACAGGGCGATCAGGGCGCGGGCGCGCTCGATGGTGGCGCGGGTGTCGAACGACAGGCGCGCGTCCACTTCGGTCGAGACGCGGCCGGGCACGATGTCCAGGATGGCGCGGCCAAAGGCGACCAGCAGGCGATCCATCAATTCGGGCGTGGGGGCGCCGCGGTGGTCGCGCGCGGTCTTTTCCAGCAGCGGGCGGTAGGCGTCCTGCTGCACGGCCTTCAAAATAAGGGACGGATTTGTGGTGGCGTCGGTGGGACGCAGCGCCTTCATCGCTTCGAAATCGCCGGTGTCGGCGACGACGGTGGTGTGATTGCGCAGGGCGTCAAGTTGGCTGGACATGGACAATACGGCTCGCAGCATCAGGGTTGAAGGTGCTTTAGCGTATCACCGAGCCGCCGACGGCGCTGTCACCGTTGGTAGGCCGGCGGCGGGCCGTGATCGGCCTGGCGCGGCGGCCGAAATCTCCGATCTCAGCCTTATTTGGCGCGGTTCCCCGGGAAAAACGCCCGCTCAAGGTATAATTCCAAGGTTTGATTATCGATTCTAAAACCGGGGTTTACTGTGCTGCCGCAACTCTTTCCCGAGGGGATCAACCGCTTCCCTCCTGCAATTCTGGCTCTGGCGGACGGTACCATTTTTCGAGGCGTGTCGATCGGTGCGCCTGGGCATACCGTTGCCGAAGTGGTGTTCAACACCGCGATGACCGGGTACCAGGAAATTCTCACCGATCCCAGCTATAGCGGCCAGATCGTCACGCTGACCTATCCGCATATCGGCAACACCGGCGTCAACGCCGAGGACGTCGAAGCCAATCGCGTCTACGCCGCCGGCCTGGTGGTGCGCGACTGTCCCGCCCGCGTGTCGAACTTCCGTTCCACGCAATCGCTGCCCGAGTACCTGTCCGAGCAGGGCATCGTCGCCATTT
This sequence comes from Achromobacter ruhlandii, assembly GCF_902859695.1. GTDB lineage: Bacteria > Pseudomonadota > Gammaproteobacteria > Burkholderiales > Burkholderiaceae_B > Achromobacter > Achromobacter ruhlandii. Next base: position 71,627 of record NZ_CADIJL010000010.1, on the reverse strand, counting down.
CCGGCATCGACACCCGCAAGCTGACCCGCATCCTGCGTGAAAAGGGCGCCCAGGGCGCCTGCATCTTCGTTGGTTCGGATGCCGACCGCGCCGTCGAACTGGCCCGTGGCTTTGCCGGCATGGCCGGCCAGGACCTGGCCAAGGTCGTGTCCATCAAGGACAGCACCACCTGGACCCAGGGCACCTGGCAACTGGGCGAAGGCTACACCCAGCCCGACCAGTCCAAATTCCATGTCGTCGCCTACGACTTCGGCATCAAGTCCAACATCCTGCGCCTGCTGGCCGACCGTGGCTGCCGCCTGACGCTGGTGCCGGCCCAGACCAGCGCCGAGGACGTCCTCAAGCTCAACCCCGACGGCGTGTTCCTGTCCAACGGCCCCGGCGACCCCGAGCCCTGCGACTACGCCATCGACGCCACCCGCGTGTTCCTGGACAAGAAGCTGCCGGTGTTCGGCATCTGCCTGGGGCACCAGATCATGGGCCTGGCCGTCGGCGGCAAGACGCTCAAGATGAAGACCGGCCACCACGGCGCCAACCACCCGGTGCAGGACCTGGCCTCCAAGCGCGTCTTCATCACCAGCCAGAACCACGGTTTCGCGGTCGATGCGGCCAGCCTGCCGGCCAATGCGCGCGTCACGCACGTCTCGCTGTTCGACGGCACGCTGCAGGGCTTCGAGCTCACCGACCGTCCGGCCTTCTGCTTCCAGGGCCACCCCGAAGCCAGCCCCGGTCCGCACGACATCCTGGAGCTGTTCGACAAGTTCATCAGCCTGATGTCCGGCCAAAAGTAAAGATTGCATCATGCCCAAGCGTACAGACCTAAAAAGCATTCTCATCATCGGCGCCGGCCCCATCATCATCGGGCAGGCCTGCGAATTCGACTATTCCGGCGCGCAAGCGTGCAAGGCGCTCAAGGCCGAGGGTTACCGCACCATCCTGGTGAACAGCAACCCCGCCACGATCATGACGGACCCGGAAACGGCCGACGTCACCTACATCGAGCCCATCACCTGGCAGGCCGTCGAAAAGATCATCGAGCGTGAAAAGCCCGATGCGCTGCTGCCCACCATGGGCGGCCAGACCGCGCTGAACTGCGCGCTCGACCTGGCCCACCACGGCGTGCTGAAAAAGCACAACGTCGAACTGATCGGCGCCAACGAGCACGCCATCGAAAAGGCCGAGGACCGCCAGAAGTTCAAGCAGGCCATGACCGACATCGGCCTGGAATCGGCCAAGTCGGGCGTCGCCCACAGCATGGACGAAGCCTGGGAAGTGCAGCGCCGCATCGCCGCCGAAGTCGGCACCTCGGGCTTCCCCGCCGTGATCCGCCCCAGCTTCACCATGGGCGGCTCGGGCGGCGGCATCGCCTACAACGCCGAAGAATTCGAAACCATCTGCCGCCGCGGCCTGGAAGCCTCGCCCACCAGCGAGCTGCTGATCGAAGAGTCGCTGCTGGGCTGGAAGGAATTCGAGATGGAAGTGGTCCGCGACAAGGCGGACAACTGCATTATCGTCTGCTCCATCGAGAACCTGGACCCCATGGGCGTGCACACCGGTGACTCCATCACCGTGGCGCCGGCCCAGACGCTGACCGACAAGGAATACCAGATCATGCGTAATGCATCGATCGCGGTGTTGCGCGAGATCGGCGTGGACACGGGCGGCTCGAACGTGCAGTTCGCGGTCAACCCCAAGAACGGCCGCATGATCGTCATCGAGATGAACCCGCGCGTGTCGCGTTCGTCGGCGCTGGCGTCCAAGGCCACCGGTTTCCCCATCGCCAAGGTCGCCGCGCGCCTGGCCGTGGGCTACACGCTGGACGAGCTCAAGAACGAAATCACCGGCGGCGCCACGCCCGCCTCGTTCGAACCGTCGATCGACTACGTGGTCACCAAGGTGCCGCGTTTCGCCTTCGAGAAATTCCCCACCGCCGACGCGCGCCTGACCACCCAGATGAAGTCCGTGGGTGAAGTCATGGCCATCGGCCGCACCTTCCAGGAATCGTTCCAGAAGGCGCTGCGCGGCCTGGAAGTCGGCGTCGACGGCCTGAACCAGAAGACCACCGACCGCGAGAAGCTGCAGGTCGAGCTGGGCGAACCCGGTCCGGAACGCATCTGGTACGTGGGCGACGCCTTCGCGCAGGGCTTCACACTGGACGAAGTGCACAACATCACGCACATCGACCCTTGGTTCCTGTCGCAGATCAAGGAAATCGTCGACATCGAGCTGGCGCTCGAACAGAAGACGCTGTCCGACCTGGACCACGCCACCCTGTGGGAACTGAAGCGTCGCGGTTTCTCCGACCGCCGCCTGGCGTTCCTGCTGGACACGGTCGAATCCGAAGTGCGCAAGCTGCGTCACCAGCTGAACGTGCGCCCGGTCTACAAGCGCGTGGACACCTGCGCCGCCGAGTTCGCCACCCGCACGGCCTACATGTACTCGACCTACGAGGAAGAGTGCGAAGCCGCGCCCACCGACCGCAAGAAGATCGTGGTGCTGGGCGGTGGCCCGAACCGCATCGGCCAGGGCATCGAGTTCGACTACTGCTGCGTGCACGCCGCGCTGGCGCTGCGTGACGACGGGTACGAGACCATCATGGTCAACTGCAACCCGGAAACCGTCTCCACCGACTACGACACGTCCGATCGCCTGTACTTCGAGCCGTTGACGCTGGAAGACGTGCTGGAAATCGTCCACAAGGAAAACCCGGTCGGCATGATCGTCCAGTACGGCGGCCAGACCCCGCTGAAGCTGGCGCGCGCGCTGGAAGCCAACGGCGTGCCGATCATCGGCACCAGCCCGGAATCCATCGACATCGCCGAAGACCGCGAGCGTTTCCAGAAGCTGCTGAACAAGCTCGGCCTGCGCCAGCCGCCCAACCGCACGGCCCGCACCGAAGGCGAGGCCCTGGCCCACGCCGCCGAGATCGGCTACCCCCTGGTGGTGCGTCCCAGCTACGTGCTGGGCGGCCGCGCCATGGAAATCGTGCACGAGCAGCAGGACCTCGAACGCTACATGCGCGAGGCCGTGAAGGTCAGCAATGACTCGCCCGTGCTGCTGGACCGCTTCCTGAACAACGCCACCGAAGTCGACGTGGACTGCCTGGCCGACGGCGAAACCGTCTTCATCGGCGGCGTCATGGAACACATCGAGCAGGCCGGCGTGCACTCGGGCGACTCCGCCTGCAGCCTGCCGCCGTACTCGCTGTCGGCCGACGTCATCGCCGAGATCAAGCGCCAGACCGGCATGATGGCCAAGGCCCTGAACGTCAGCGGCCTGATGAACGTGCAGTTCGCCATCCAGGGCGGCGACGTCTACGTGCTGGAAGTGAACCCGCGCGCTTCGCGCACGGTGCCCTACGTGTCCAAGGCCACCGGCCTGCAACTGGCCAAGATCGCCGCGCGCGCCATGGCCGGCCAGACGCTGGCGGCCCAGGGCATCACCCGCGAAGTCGTGCCGCCTTACTTCTCGGTCAAGGAAGCCGTGTTCCCGTTCGTGAAGTTCCCGGGCGTGGACACCATCCTCGGCCCGGAAATGAAGTCGACCGGCGAAGTCATGGGCGTGGGCACCAGCTTCGGCGAAGCCTTCGTCAAGTCGCAGCTGGCCGCCGGTGTGCGCCTGCCGGAATCCGGCACGGCCTTCATCAGCGTCAAGAACCAGGACAAGCCCCGCGCCGTGGAAGTGGCGCGCGGCCTGCACGCCCTGGGCTTCAAGCTGGTGGCCACGCGCGGCACCGCGGCCGAGATCGAAGCGGCGGGCATTCCCGTGCAGCTGGTCAACAAGGTCACGGAAGGCCGTCCGCACATCGTCGACATGGTCAAGAACGGCGAGATCGCGCTGGTCATCAACACTGTCGAAGAGCGTCGCAACGCCATCGCCGACTCGCGTACCATCCGTACGCAGGCGCTGGCCGCGCGCGTGACCTTCTTCACCACCATCGCCGGTGCGCGTGCCGCGGTCGAGGGCATGCAGTACCTGCGTCAAGGCCTCGGCCTGCAGGTGTATCCGCTGCAGGAACTTCACGCGTCGTTGTTGGACAAATAGCGCTTGGACGCGCGGAGGGCGCGTCGCAAGTGAATTGAGGACAAAAGAATGAAGTGGTTCATTCTGGCGTTATTCATCGTATGCGCCACGGTAGTTCACTACCGTGGCCGCGTCCGACACAAGTTCTCGCGGCAGGCGTTGGATCATTCCACGTTCACCGCCCCGCTGAACTGTTTCATGTACGCGTTCTCCAGCGTGCCCAACAAGCCCTATCTCGACCTGGACCAGTTCCCGGAACTGAAGGTCTTGCTGGACCGCTGCGAGGAAATCCGCGCCGAGGCTGTCAATCTGTACGGGGACGGTCACATCAAGGCGTCGGACAAGTACAACGATGCAGGCTTCAACTCGTTCTTCAAGACGGGCTGGAAGCGCTTCTACCTGAAGTGGTACGACGCCGACCATCCGTCGGCCGAGGCCCTCTGTCCGGTCACGACCAAGCTGCTGGCGGGCATCCCGACCATCAAGGCCGCGATGTTCGCCTCGCTGCCCCCGGGCAGCCGCCTGCCGCGCCATCGTGATCCGTACGCCGGTTCGCTGCGTTTCCACATGGGCCTGATCACGCCGAACAGCCCCGACTGCTACATCAACGTCGACGGCCAGGAATACTACTGGCGCGACGGCGAGGCGGTCGTGTTCGACGAGACCTTCATCCATTACGCCGAAAACAAGACCGACCAGAACCGGATCATCCTGTTCGCCGACGTCGAGCGCCCCATGCGTTACCGCTGGGCCCAGGCGTTCAACCGCGTGGTCGGGGGCTTCCTGTTGCGCGCGGCCGCCGCGCCCAACCAGGAAGGCGACGCCACTGGCGGCATCAACCGCATCTTCGGCGCGGTGTATGCCGTGCGCCGCTTCGGCAAGGCGCTCAAGAAAAAGAGCAAGCCGCTGTACTACCTGTCCAAGTGGGCGCTGGTGGCGGCGATCTTCGCGCTGATCTTCCTGTAAGACTCGCGCCGACCTTCCTGTAGCATAGCGGGCGGGGCCTCTCTTGCGAGAGGCTCCGCCTTTTTTCATCCGACCCGGGGCGAGCCTCCATGGACAGAGTATTCATTACCGGCGCCAGCAGCGGACTGGGCCGCGCCCTGGCGCAGCGCTATGCCGCCGCCGGCGCCACGCTCGGCCTGCTGGGCCGGCGCGAGGACGCGCTGCGGGAACTGGCCGCCAGCCTGCCCGGCCAGCACCGCTGCTACGCCGTGGACGTGTGCGACCGCCAGGCGCTGCACGCGGCCGCCCAGGATTTCATCGCATTCTGCCAGGGCCGGGTGGACGTGGTCATCGCCAGCGCCGGCATCAGCGCCGGCACGCTGACCGGGCAGCACGAGGACTACGAGGTCTTCAAGGCCATCGTCGACACCAACCTGCTGGCGACCGTGGCGACCTTCGAGCCGTTCGTCGAGCCGATGCGAGCCGCCGGTGGCGGCCGGCTGGTCGGCATCGCCAGTGTCGCCGGCGTGCGCGGTTTGCCCGGGGCGGGCGCCTACAGCGCCTCCAAGTCGGCGGTGGTGACCTACTGCGAGAGCCTGCGGTTGGAGCTATGGGGCGACGGCATCCGCGTCGTCACCATCGCGCCGGGCTACATCAAGACCGCGATGACGGCCCACAATCCGTACAAGATGCCGTTCCTGATGGAGGCCGACACGTTCGCGCAGCGCGCCCATGCGGCCATCGGGCGCGCCACGTCGTACACGGTGATCCCGTGGCAGATGGGCGTGGTGGCGAAACTGATGCGCCTGCTGCCCAACGCGCTCTACGACCGGCTGGCGCGCAACGCGCCGCGCAAGCCGCGCAAGGCGGATACGGCGGGATGAGCCCGCGTGCCGGGGGGGGGCGGTCCGCCGGCGGTGCAGAGAGCGAGCGCCGGCGGGCGCAGGCCGGGCGGCAGCAGCTCGGGCGTCCGGCTTGCGCCGGACGCCGGTCATCACGGTACGACGTCGTTGCCGACTTCAGTGTCCACGTGGCCCACGTCGCCCCAATCCAGCACTTCCCACTGCCGGCCGCGCACGCCGACGCGGTTGATGCTGACGTTCAGCAGCGCCGCGTCGCGCGGCGCGTTCAGCGGCACGCCGCTGGCATGGCGCCAGATGATGTCCAGCACGCCGCCGTGGGTGAACATCAGGATGCGCTCGCCGATGTGGCGGCTGGCCACGTCGTCGACCGTCGCAATGACGCGCGACTGGAACTGGCCCAGCGTCTCGCCGCCGTCCAGCGGGCGCAGCGGATCGCGGCTGCGCCAGGCGGCCGCCGCTTCCGGCGCCAGCACATCGATGCGGTCCAGGTCCAGCCCTTCGAGCACGCCGAAGCCGCGCTCGCGGATGCCGGGCTCGATCCGCACGCGCAGGTCCAGTTGTTCCGATACCGGCGTGGCGGTGGCGTGGGCGCGCTGCAGGTCGCTGCTGTAGATGGCGTCGATCGGCGTGTTGCGCGCGTCTTCGCGCAGGCGCGAGGCCAGCAGGCCGGCCTGGTTGCGGCCAAATTCGTTCAAGGGGATGTCTTGCCAGCCCTGCAGGCGGCGCTGGCGGTTCCAGTCGGTTTCGCCGTGGCGGATGAACCAGATTTCAGTCATTGCGGTGTCGATAGGGTGGGGAAGGGCGCGGGTGGCGGACCGACCCGGCTCAGAGCGGCTCGGGCGCGACGGGCGCGCGCGGCTTCCAGATGGCTTGAATCACCGAGCTTAACGCGACCAGCGCGGGCTCGCTAGCGCGTTCGTAGGGCAGGATGAAGCCGAGCGTGGCGTCGGCGCGCGCCTGGCCCCACACCATGAAATCGCCCGAGGCCGCGCCGGCCAGCGCGGTCTCCTCGCGCAGCAGCGCGCAACCGGCGCCGGCCCGCACCAGCGCCTCCAGGTTGGCCTGGTCGTCGTTCTGCATGGCGATGCGTGGCGACAGGCCGTGGCGCTCGAACATGTCGCGCAACAGCAGGTGGGTGTGGCTGCCGGCGGGGCCGTCCAGCCACGGCAATTGCGCCACCTCGCGCCAGCCGCCGCGCTTGAGCACGGCGGCGTGTTCGGTCGGCAGCGCGATGCGGTAGCGCACGCTGCGCAGCGGCAGCCACAGAACGCCGCGCGGCGGGTGCGCGGCAATGGTCAGCGCCGCCGGCAGCCGGCCGGTGCTGACCTGCTCGGCCAGCACGGCGGTGGGCTGGATCTGCGTCTTCAACTCGATCAGGGGCAGCCGTTGCGTGATGGCCGCCGCCAGCTCGCCCAGCCGCAGGAAGTCGGGCTTTTCGCTGGGCAGGCCCAGTTCCACCACGCCTTGCAGGCTGCCCTGCAGCTGTTGGGCCTCCGATTTGAATTGCGCGCCCAGCACCAGCAGCGATTCGGCGGTGGGCAGCAGCATCTCGCCGGCCTTGGCCAGCGCCAGGCGTCCGCCGCTGCGGTCGAACAGCGCCACGCCCAGGCTCTGTTCCAGCGCCTTGATCTGCGCGGTGACGGCAGGCTGGGTCAGCGACAGCGCTTCGGCGGCCCGCGTCAGGTTGCCCAGGCGGGCAACCGTGACGAAGGCGCGGATCTGATAGATTTCCATGCCGCCTTTGTAGGGGAAGCGGGCTCAGGCGGCAAGCAGCCGTACTTGCGTCGGCTCCAACCCGATCGACACCGGCGCGCCCACCGGGAACGGCGACAGTCCCGCCAGGTGCGACTGGTCGGCCGTCAGGCGCTGTTCGCCGATCTGCACCTGGTAGCGAGTGAATTCGCCCAGGAACTCGCTGCTTTCCACCACGCCCGGCAGCCACACGTAGCGCGCGTCGCCCAGTCCGTCGGCCATCTCGATCTGCACCGTGTGCGGCCGGAAGCTCGCCGCCAGCCGCTGCGCCGCCGGCGCTTCGGCCGCCAGTGGCAGGTGCAGGTCGCCCACGCCTTCCACCGCCAGCACCACGCTGCCGCTGGTGCGCTCGCGCACCTCGCCCTCCAGCACGTTCATGGTGCCGACGAAGTTGGCCACGAAGCGGTTCACCGGATAGTCGAACAGCGTGCTGGGCGCGCCGATCTGCTGCACCACGCCGTGGTCCAGCACCGCCATGCGGTCGGCGGTGGTCATGGCTTCTTCCTGGTCATGGGTGACGAAGATGGTGGTGATGCCCAGCCGCCGCTGCAGGCTCAGCAGGTCCTGGCGCATCTGCACCCGCAGCTTCTTGTCCAGGTTGGACAGCGGTTCGTCCAGTAGCAGCACCTGCGGCTCGATCACGATGGTGCGCGCCAGCGCCACGCGCTGCTGCTGGCCGCCGGACAGCTGGTTGGGGCGCCGGCGTGCGTACTGCGACAGCCCCACCAGCTCCAGCGCGGCCTCGACCTTGGCGCGGATCTGCTCGCGCGGCAGCTTGCGCTCGACCAGCCCGAACGCCACGTTGTCCCACACCGTCATGTGCGGCCACAGCGCGTAGTTCTGGAACACCATGCCGATATTGCGGTCCCATGGCGGGATGGCGCTGATGTCCTTGCCATCCACCAGCAACTGGCCGGCGTCCTGCCGGTTGAAGCCCGCGATCAGGCGCAGCAGGGTGGACTTGCCCGAGCCCGACGGCCCCAGCAGGGCGAAGAACTCGCCCGGCTCGATGTGGATGTTGACGTCCTTGAGCACTTCCGTCTTGCCATACGAGAGCCGGATGTTGCGGCATTCAACGCTGACTTTCTTCATGTCGATTCCCCTTGATTCAGGCCGTCTCGTCGTGACGCGCCGGGCGCTGGCGCGCCTGGGCGCGTTCCACCAGCAGGTGCGAGACATACGTGCCGACCGCGACCGCGGCCACCGCCAGCACGCCCAGCGCGGCGCCCGGACCCCGGCCGGCCGCGCTCTGCATGTACAGATAGATGCCATAGCTCATCGGCGCCTGGCTGTCCTTGGTGACCAGCATGATGGTGGCCGACAGCTCCACCGCCGCCGTCACGAAGCTGGTCACGAAGCCGGCCAGCATGCCCCCGGCCATCAATGGCACCACCACGCGCCGGATGGTGCGCATCCGGGTCGCGCCCAGCGATTGCGCCGCTTCCTCCAGCGATACGTTGATCTGCTGCAGCGCGGCCACGCACGAGCGCAAGGCGTAGGGCAGCCGCCGCACCGAATAGGCGATCATGATGAGGATCCACGACGAGGTCAGCAGCGTGCCGGTGCCCGGGATCTCCACCCCGCGGAATGTGCGCAGCAATCCGATCGCCAGCACGATGCCCGGGATCGCCAGCGCCGCCGAGGCCAGGAAATCCAGCCACTGGCGCGCCGGCAGCCGGGTGCGCAGCATCAGGTAGGCGATGGCGGTGCCCAGGATCACGTCCACGCCCGCCGCCAGGCCGCAATAGAGCAGGGTGTTGGCGATCATGCCCTGCGATTCGCTGAACACCGCGCTGTAGTGCGCCAGCGTGTAGCCGTCCGGCAGCGGCGCGAAGCTCCAGACGCTCGCCAGGGACAGCAGCAGCACGCCCATGTGCGGCGACAACACCAGCAGCAGCACCAGGATGATCCAGCCATAGGCCAGCACGCTTTCGGCCGGGCGCAGCTTGCGCTTCTGGATCGAGTTGCCGCCCTTTTGCAGCGTGGAGTAGTCGCGGCCCTTGAGCACCCGCGCCGACAGCCACAGCGCCAGGATCGAGAAGGCGATCATGATGACGCTGATGACGTAGCCCAGCGGATCCTCCAGCCCCACCTGGGTGATGCGCAGGTAGGCCTGCGGCGCCAGCATGTTGGTGGTGCCCAGCACCAGCGGCGTGCCGAGGTCGTCGAACACCTTGACGAACACCAGCGAGGTGCCGGCCACGTAGCCCGGCAGCGCCAGCGGGAAGATCACGCGGCGGAACAGCCGGAAACCGCGCGCGCCCAGGTTGAAGGCCGCTTCCTCCATGGCGCCGTCGATGTTGCGCAGCGCCACCACCAGGTTCATCAGGATGAACGGGAAGTAGTGCAGCGCCTCGACGAAGATGACGCCGTTCAGGCCTTCCATGAACGGGATGGTGAAGCCGAACCAGTCGTTCAGCAGCAGGTTGACGCTGCCCGAGCGGCCGAAGATGAGCTGCATCGCCACCGCGCCGACGAAGGGCGGCATGATCAGTGGCAGCACCCCCAGCGTCTGGATGATGAGCGCGCCGCGGAAATCAAAGCGCACCGTGAAGTACGCCAGCGGCACCGCGATCAGCGAGGCCAGCAGCGCCGACCAGCCCGCCACGTAGAGGCTGTTGAAGAATGCCTCTAGCATCAGCGGCTGGTTGAAGAACGCGCCGAAGTGGCCGATGGTAAAACCGCCGTCGGCGTTGACGAAGGCGCTGTAGAACACCGTGCCCACCGGCACGGCCAGGAACAGCGCCAGGAAACCCAGCACCAGGAGCGCGGCCAGCACGGGGCCGGCGGGCAGGCGTGAATGGCCCGGAAGATTCATCGAGATTCCCGTAGTGGTTCAAGACAGGCCGCCCGCGGCGGGGCGGCGGCCGGACGGGGCGAGCCCCCCGTCCGGCGCGAGCCGGGCTCAGAGCGCCGCGGCTTCCCGCGCCAGCTTCACGGCCTGCTCATAATTGCTCTTGGCCGTGCCGTTCCATTCGCCTTCCAGCTTGGTGATCTGCTGGTTGACCGCGGCGTCCTTCTTGTTGCCGCTGAAGATCTTCAGGAACTCGGGATCGGCGGCCTGCTTGCCGTCCACCAGCGGCGCCCAGGCCAGCTTGCGGGCCTGCGCCAGCAGTTCGGCCGGCTTGCCGCTCTTGCCCTTGTCGCCGAGCTTGGCCTCGGCGTCGTAGATCGCCTTGGTCGCCGCCTGCAGTTCCTTCAGGCGGAACGTGACGGTCTGGTCGTACAGCGACTGCACCACGTAATAGCGCGTCTGCGACAGGTCGGCGTTGAACTGCACCTTGCTGCGGCGCGCGATCTCGGCCGGATCCGGATAACCCTGCGGCACCTTGCCGCCCAGCGCCGAATACGGCAGCACCGGCAGGCGCGATATCTTCGGCTCCAGCAGCAGTTCCTGGCCCGCCTGGCTGAGCGTGAAGGCGATGAACTTCTTGCCTTCCTCGGTGTTCTTGGCGCCGTCGATCAGCGCGATGTTGGCCGGCACGATGGCGGTCTCGGAGGGATAGACGAATTCCACCGGGAACTTCGAGTATTTGCTCGACAGGCCGAAGAAGTCGATCACCGGACCCGCGCCGAACTGGCCGTTGTTGACGCCGTCCGGCACGCCGAACGAACGCTCGGTGACGGCGCTGCTGTTGCCCGACATGCGCAGCAGGGTGTTCCAGCCGTCGTCCCAGCCTTCGCCCTGCAGGATGGTCTCGACCGTCAGGTGCATGGTGCCCGAGCGCGAGGGCGAGGTGATGCCGACGTGGCCGAACCAGTGCGGCGCCAGCAGGTCCTTCCATTCGACCGGCGCGGGGATCTTGTGCGCCGCGATGTAGCGCGTGTTGTAGACGATGCCGTAGCCGGCCAGCGCCTGGCCCAGGTACATGCCGCCCGGGTCGTTGATGGGGTAGTTGCCGATCTTGTCCGGCACGTCCTTGTTGGCGACGTCCGAGGACTTGGCCAGCAGCTTGTCGCGGCCCAGCACCTCGAAGGCGTCCGGGGCGCTGGCCCAGAACACTTCCGGGCGCTGGCCGGCCGGCGTCTCGCGCACGTAGGCGATGCCGGACACGGTGTTCTTGTTGAGGATTTCCAGCGTGATGCCGGGGTTGGCCTTCTCGAACGCGGTCTTGTAGGCCTGGGTCAAATCTTTCGGGAACGACGTGATCACCGTGACGGTGCCCGCCAGGGCGGGGGCGGCGCAGGCGGCCAGCAGCGCCCCTGCAAGGGCTGTGCGCATTGCATGCATGGTTTGTCTCCGTGGTTTTTCGATTTGTCCGGAGACCTTAGCGGCTGCGTGCGCCGCCAGTCCAATCACAAATTTTGATGCGCGCCATCAGTGTGGCGGGCATTCGGGAGAACCCGCGGGAAGGAAGCTAGGCCGTGGCCGAGACGCCGCCGTTGGCCTTGGCCATCGCCTTGATCTTCTCGGTCATCACCTTCTGGATCTGGCCCATGATCTGCTGCGCCTGTCCGTTCAACGCCTGCAGCTGGGTGGCTTTCTGTTCCGCCGACGCATTGCTGTCGCGCACGCGTGCGATCTGCTCCATGACGCGCTTGAGCTGGCGTTGCAGTTCCTTGATCACCTGGGTGTAATAGTCGTCGTTTCCGGACGATTCGGTTTCCTCGGCCTGGCCCACCTTCTTGGCGCCCGCGCTGTTGACGCGGATCTTGCCGTCTGGCGTGACGCTGACGCCCGGGTCGCCGGCCTTGGCGTCCTTGGCTTCCTTGTTGGCCTGGATCTTCTGTGCCCACAGGTCGGCCATGCTGCCGATGCGCGAGGTGCCGCTGATGGAATCGATGGCCATGGAGGTCTCCGGGGGGGCGAAGGATTGAATGGGGGTTTCCACTAGTACGGCATTCCGGCCAGGAACTTAAGTTGCCGCCCCTTCCCGGCCCCCTTTACACTGGCGCCCGCTCACACCAATCACTCCCGGGGATTCCATGTCCAATTCCTATTTTCCGCGCTGGCGCCTGGCGGACGACGCCGAGCCCGGCGTCATCATTGCGCCCGACGAACGGCTGTCCTGGCCCAAGAACGTGGCCATGGGCGCCCAGCACGTGGTGGCGATGTTCGGCTCCACCGTGCTGGCGCCGCTGCTGATGGGCTTCGACCCCAACGTCGCCATCCTGATGTCGGGCATCGGCACCCTGATCTTCTTCCTGTTCGTGGGCGGCCGCGTGCCCAGCTACCTGGGCTCCAGCTTCGCCTTCATCGGCGGCGTCATCGCCGTCACCGGCTATGCCGGCGGCGGGGCCAACGCCAACATCGGCGTGGCGCTGGGCGCCATCATTGCCTGCGGCTTGGCCTACACCCTGATCGGCGTCCTGGTCTGGATCGCCAATGGCCGCGCCGGCGGCGGCGCCAACTGGATCGACGCCCTGATGCCGCCGGTGGTGACCGGCGCGGTGGTCGCGGTGATCGGCCTGAACCTGGCGCCCATCGCCGCCAAGGGCGCCATGGGCGCCTCGGGCTTCGACAGCGCCATGGCGATCGTCACCATCCTGTGCGTGGGCGGCATCGCCGTCTACACCAAGGGCATGGTGCAGCGCCTGCTGATCCTGGTCGGCCTGATCCTGGCCTGCGTGGTGTATGCGATCTTCGCCAACGGCATGGGCCTGGGCAAGCCGATGGATTTCTCGGCCGTGTCGGCCGCCGCCTGGTTCGGGCTGCCGCACTTCGCCGCGCCGGTCTTCAAGGCCGAAGCCATGGGCCTGATCGTGCCGGTGGCCATCATCCTGGTCGCCGAGAACCTGGGCCACGTCAAGGCGGTCAGCGCCATGACCGGCCAGGACCTGGACCGCTACCTGGGCCGCGCCTTCGTCGGCGACGGCGTGGCCACCATGGTCTCGGGCGCGGTGGGCGGCACCGGCGTCACCACCTACGCCGAGAACATCGGCGTGATGGCGGTGACCCGCATCTATTCGACGCTGGTGTTCGTGATCGCCGCGCTGATCGCCATCGTGCTGGGCTTCTCGCCCAAGTTCGGCGCGCTGATCCAGACCATTCCCGCGCCTGTGCTGGGCGGCATGTCGGTGGTGGTCTTCGGCCTGATCGCCATTGCCGGGGCCCGCATCTGGGTCGTCAATCAGGTCGACTTCAGCGACAACCGCAACCTGATCGTGGCCGCGGTCACGCTGGTGCTGGGCGCGGGCGACTTCACCGTCAAGCTGGGCAACTTCACGCTGGGCGGCATCGGCACCGCGACCTTCGGCGCCATCATCCTGTACGCACTGCTGCGCCGCAAGAAATAGGGCGGGGCGGTTGTCCTGCCAGGCGCCCGTCCCATGGGCGCCGCGCCCGGCCCGCGGCGGCCGGCCGCGAGGCGGCAGCCTTCGCTGGCCGGGCGCGACTGGCCGGCGCCGCTCAGGACCGCGACAGCCGCGACGCCGGCGTCCGGCCGCCCACCTGCACCGGGGCCGCCTCGATCACCTGGCCCGACTGGGTCTTGAAGACCGCGGTTGCCTCCGCCAGGCGCCGGGCCTGATCCTCCATCGCCGACGCGGCCGCCGAGGCCTGCTCCACCAGCGCGGCGTTCTGCTGCGTCACCTCGTCCATCTGCGATACCGCCAGGCTGACCTGGTCGATGCCGCCGGCCTGTTGCGCCGAGGCCGCCGAGATTTCACCCATGATGTCGGCCACGCGCTGCACCGAGGTCACGATTTCGTCCATGGTCTGTCCGGCGGCCGCGACCTGCGATGAGCCGGCCGCGACCGTATCGACCGAGGTTTCGATCAGCGCCTTGATCTCTTTGGCCGCCTGCGCGGCGCGCTGCGCCAGCGTGCGCACCTCGCCGGCCACCACGGCGAAGCCCTTGCCCTGTTCGCCGGCCCGGGCCGCCTCCACAGCGGCGTTCAACGCCAGGATGTTGGTCTGGAAGGCGATGCCGTCGATCACCGAGACAATCTCGGCGATTCGGCGTGAACTGTCCGAAATGCCTTGCATGGTGGCCACCACCTGGCCGACGGTGTGGCCGCCGCGCTGCGCCACCTCCATGCTCACCGCCGCCAGCTGATTGGCCTGGGCGGCGTTCTCCGCGTTCTGCTTGACCGTGGCGGCCAGCTCTTCCATGGTCGAGGCGGTCTCTTCGAGCGCGGCCGCCTGTTCCTCGGTGCGGGTCGACAGATTGGCGTTGCCGGCCGCGATCTCGGCCGCGCCGACGTTGATTTCGTCGACGCCCTGGCGCACCGTGGTCACCGTGCGGGTCAGGCCCTCCTGCATGCGCCGTACCGCCGAGAACAGCGTGCCGATCTCGTTATTGGAGCGCGCTTCCACGCGCTGCGTCAGGTCGCCGGCGGCGATGCGGTCGAAATGCCGGCCCGCGTCCTGCAGCGGCAGCAGCACGCCGCGGCGGATGAAGGCCCAGCACGCCACCGCCAGCAGCAGCGCCACCGACAGCAGCGTGATGGCCGAGATGCGGGCGGTCGAATAGGTGGTCTGCGAGCGCTCCAGCACGCTGTCGCTGCGTTCCTGGACTCGCGCCAGGAACACCTGCATGTCCTTGGCGAACTCGGCATCGGCCTGGCGCACCCGCGCTTCGTTCTGCTGGTAGCGCGCCACCGAGCGCTCCTTGAGCGCCGCGCCCAGTTCGTCCAGCGCGGCGGCGTAGGCGGTGAAGCGGCCCTGCAGGACCCTCGCCAGCTCCTGGCCGCGCTCGCTCTTGGGCACCGCCATGTAGCGGTCGAAGCGCTCGCGGGCCAGTTTCAGCTGCTCGGCGGCCGCGGCTTGCGCGCTGGCCGCCTGATCGTTGGCGCCGGCCTGCAGGTCGGCGATGCCCGTGCCCAGCGACAGCCGGGTATGCAGCAGCGCGGCATTGGATTCATAAAGCGGATCGACCTGATGCACGGCCACATTATTCAGGTCCTCGATTTCCCGGACGCTGTTTTCGGCATTCATCCAGCTCAAACCGCAGGCCAGTGCCAGGGTAATGACAAAACAGGCCAGCACCAGCATCATGCCCGTACGGACTTTCAGTTTTTCCAGCATGGGATCTCCCGGTCTTGAACGCGCTCCGCCACAGGCGCGGACCCTTGCCCGCGGGCGCTGCGACAGAGGGACGGACGTCGAGCCGGATGACTGCGATGCGCCCGCCAAACCTGCAACACGCACAATCAATCGCGATACGCGGTGGCCGGAAAATGGCCGGCCCGCGCATCCCCTCGCTAAAAACAGAAAATGCCGGCGCATACCGGCATGTATTTAATTGTTATTAATGGGCCAGTTTGTCGGTTATACCTTTTTTATTGAATACGACCTGCCGTTTTTACATGTGGCCCCTGGATAATCCCCCGTGACCGGGTTTATCCCTACCGTCGAGTATCTTTTATGCAACGCCGGGCGGGGGCGCGCAAACGACGGGTTCTAGCGGGTTACGGCGGCGAAATGCGCCGAAAACGCCGGTTTCTCCGGTGGCTTGCAATTCCGGCGGACTTTGACCACAATATGACCTTGATTGCCCCGGTTCCGACCCGAGCCGGGGTTTTGTTTTGGTCGCAGCTTGCCGCATTCGTCCGGCGGGCCGGCCCGAGCGGGCGCAAGGGGATCCATCGGGTTCAGCTTTGCCCGCCCCTGGCCGTTCCGTTCCTGGCGATGCCCGTCACGAGTCCGCTTCCGACGGCGCCCATGCGTCAGGTCCAAGACCTTCACACCGAGAACGCTCCGTCGGGGGCGTTTTCTACTTTTGTTTGGGAAACGACATGTCTGCCATTCCTTTGACCGTGCGCGGGGCCGAGCGCTTGCAAGAAGAGCTCCAGCGGCTGAAAACCGTGGAACGTCCCGCCGTCATCAACGCTATCGCCGAAGCGCGCGCGCAGGGCGATCTGTCGGAGAACGCCGAGTACGATGCGGCTCGCGAGCGCCAGGGTTTCATCGAAGGCCGGATCGCCGAGCTCGAGGGCACGCTTTCCAATGCCCACCTGATCGATCCGACCTCGCTCGAGGCCGAAGGTCGCGCCGTGTTCGGTGCCACCGTCGACATCGAAGACCTGGATTCGGGCGATCGCGTGACGTACCAGATCGTCGGCGACGTCGAAGCCGACATCAAGTCGAACCTGATCTCCGTGTCGAGCCCCGTGGCCCGCGCGCTGATCGGCAAGAGCGAAGGCGATGTGGTCGAGGTCAAGGCCCCGGCCGGCGTTCGCGAATATGAAGTACTGAGCGTGCGTTACATCTGACGCCGGCTCTGAGCGGTAAAATCAGCAAAACACCCTAGCCCGCGCCGGGTATCCGGTACGGCAACACTGCGGAACGCTATGGTGGATCGGGCGCGTAAAGCGCCCGTTTTTGTGCCCGGCGGAACTGTCCGGAC
Source organism: Achromobacter ruhlandii (assembly GCF_902859695.1). Classification (GTDB taxonomy): domain Bacteria; phylum Pseudomonadota; class Gammaproteobacteria; order Burkholderiales; family Burkholderiaceae_B; genus Achromobacter; species Achromobacter ruhlandii. Next base: position 54,754 of record NZ_CADIJL010000010.1, on the reverse strand, counting down.
TACCTTTTGGGCGACGACTTGCGGCTGGTGCCGCTGCGTGCCCCGGCGCGCAGGCTCAGCGCGCTGCCGGCGCGGCGCGGGATGCCGTGGCTGCCGGAGGCGGTCTTCTTGTTGCTGGGACGCATCGGCTTGCCGTTCTTGTTGAGCTGGTCCTGCGGCACGAATCGGGTTTTCGGCTTGGGCTCTTCCGTTTCGGAACGGCGCGGACGCTTGGCCAGGGTCTTGCCTTCGGCGGCCAGCTTCTTGGGCGTATGCGGCTCGGAGGCGCGGCGCTTGGCGGGACGTTCCGGCTCAAGGGCAGCCAGCACGGGCGGCTTGATGTTGCCGGCCAGCGGGCGGAACAGGATCAGGGTCTTGCCCAGGTGGTGCACCGGGGCGCAGGACAGGGTGTCGCAGATGGTCGAGAGCATGGCCTCGCGGGCCTCGCGATCGTCGCCGCCGGCCCGGACCTTGATCAGGCCGTGGGAAGTGAGTGCCAGGTCGATTTCCTTGAGCACGGCTTCGGTCAGGCCGTTGTCGCCGATCAGGACGACGGGGCGCAGAGGGTGAGCGGCGGACCGAAGGTCGCTGCGCTCACGAGAGGTAAGTTCTAATATAGGCATGCGTGGAATTGTACGGTAATGGCCAAGAATAAATTCTCCAAAGACTGGATTCACCAGCACATCAACGATCCCTATGTGAAGATGGCGCAACAGAAGGGCTACCGGGCCCGCGCCGCCTTCAAGCTGATCGAGATTCTCGACACCGAGAAGCTGCTGCGGCGTGGCGACCTGGTCGTCGACCTGGGCTCGGCCCCCGGCAGCTGGTCGCAGGTGGCGCGCGAGCGCCTGGCGGGTCCGGGCGGCGTGGTGGACGGGCGCATCATCGCCCTGGACATGCTGCCCATGGAGCCCGTGGCGGGCGTCGAATTCATCCAGGGCGACTTCCGCGAGGATGACATTTTGAAACAACTGGAAGACATGGTCGGATCGCGCGCGGTGGACCTTGTAATCTCCGACATGGCCCCCAACTTGTCAGGCGTGGGTATCGCCGACGCCGCGCGCATCCAGCACGTGTGCGAGCTGGCGATGGAGTTTTCCCTCGCCCACCTCAAGCCCAACGGGGCGCTGATCGTCAAGGCATTCCACGGGACCGGCTTTTCGCAGATCGTGGAGTCCTACAAACAGCACTTCAAGCGGGTGGTCGAGCGCAAGCCGAAGGCATCGCGGGACAAGTCCTCCGAAACCTTTCTGGTTGCCCGCGATCTGAAATAACCCGCGCCGGGGCACCTGCCCCGGTGTCACAAGAACCTACCGGTCCGACGACGGCCGGCCTGCCGAGACAAAGACCAGCAAAATCACGAATCAGACGTAACTTAGCGGCCCCGCCCCTTCCCAGGACGCAACCCGGTCCGACAGGGTAGAATGGGCTATTGACATACTTGTGACTGTGCCATATGCGGGTGCGCGGTCGCCGGTCGGAATCGAAAGCAGGAGATCGACCTTGAATAATTCATTTTCGAAAGTCGCCGTCTGGATGGTGATAGCCCTGGTGCTATTCACGGTCTTCAAGCAGTTCGACGGACGCGCGCAGACCCAGGACGGCGTGACCTACACGCAGTTCATGGACGACGCCAAGGCGGGCCGTATCCGCAAGGTGGACGTGCAAGGTGGCCCTGGCGGCGACGTGCTCTACGTCACGCCGGACGCGGGCCGCGCCTACACGCTGACCTCGCCGGGCGACCTCTGGATGGTTTCCGACCTGCTCAAGTATGGCGTGCAGGTGTCGGGCAAGCCGCGCGAAGAGCAGTCGCTGCTCATGAGCATCTTCGTGTCCTGGTTCCCCATGCTGCTGCTGATCGGCGTGTGGGTGTTCTTCATGCGCCAGATGCAGGGCGGCGGCAGGGGCGGCGCGTTCAGCTTCGGCAAGTCGCGCGCCCGCATGCTCGACGAGAACACCAACCAGATCACCTTCGCCGACGTCGCCGGCTGCGATGAGGCCAAGGAAGACGTCCAGGAACTGGTCGACTTCCTGCGCGACCCCAGCAAGTTCCAGAAGCTGGGCGGCCGCATCCCGCGCGGCGTGCTGATGGTCGGGTCGCCCGGCACCGGCAAGACGCTGCTGGCCAAGGCCATCGCCGGCGAAGCCAAGGTGCCGTTCTTCAGCATCTCCGGTTCGGACTTCGTTGAAATGTTCGTTGGCGTGGGCGCCGCCCGCGTGCGCGACATGTTCGAGAACGCCAAGAAGCACGCGCCCTGCATCATCTTCATCGACGAAATCGACGCCGTCGGTCGCCAGCGCGGCGCCGGCCTGGGCGGCGGCAACGACGAACGCGAGCAGACGCTGAACCAGATGCTGGTGGAAATGGACGGCTTCGAGTCGGGCCAGGGCGTCATCGTGATCGCCGCCACCAACCGTCCCGACGTGCTGGATCCGGCGCTGCTGCGTCCGGGCCGCTTCGACCGCCAGGTCGTGGTGCCGCTGCCCGACATCCGCGGCCGCGAGCAGATCCTGAAGGTCCACATGCGCAAGGTGCCGCTGTCGCCCAACGTCGACGCGACCATCCTGGCGCGCGGCTGCCCGGGCTTCTCCGGCGCCGACCTGGCCAACCTGGTCAACGAAGCCGCGCTGTTCGCCGCGCGCCGCAACGGCCGCACGGTCGATATGTCGGACTTCGAGAAGGCCAAGGACAAGATCATCATGGGCGCCGAGCGCCGCTCGATCGTCATGCCCGAAGAGGAACGCAAGAACACCGCGTACCACGAATCCGGCCATGCCATCGTGGCGCGCATGCTGCCCAAGACCGACCCGGTCCACAAGGTCACCATCATCCCGCGCGGACGTGCGCTGGGCGTGACGATGCAGTTGCCGGAAAGCGATCGCTACAGCATGGATAAGAGCCGCCTGCTGTCGACCATCGCCGTGCTGTTCGGCGGCCGCATCGCCGAAGAGATCTTCATGAACCAGATGACCACCGGCGCCTCGAACGACTTCGAACGCGCCACGGCCATCGCCCGCGACATCGTCACGCGCTACGGCATGACCGACGAGCTGGGTCCGATGGTCTACGCCGAGAACGAAGGCGAGGTGTTCCTGGGCCGCAGCGTCACCAAGACCACGCACATGTCCGAAGCCACCATGCAGAAGGTGGACTCCGAGATCCGCCGCATCATCGACGAGCAATACGGCGTCGCGCGCAAGATCCTGGAAGACAACCGCGACAAGGTCGAAGCCATGACCGCCGCGCTGCTCGAATGGGAAACCATCGACGCCGACCAGATCAACGACATCATCGAGGGCCGCCCGCCGCGTCCCCCGAAGACGCCGCAAGGTCCGTCGGATACGTCGGACACGCCGCCGACCGGCCTGGCTGCCGGCGGCAATACGGCAGCCGCGGTCTGAGGTCTTTCGTCCTGATTTATGGCGAATAACTTCCTTTGCGGGCGCTTCGAGTTTGATCTCGAGCGCCCGCTTGTCATGGGTATCGTCAACGTCACGCCGGATTCTTTTTCCGATGGCGGCCAGCATGACGATACCGATTCCGCGGTGGCGCATGCGCGTCAGCTGATCCAGGAAGGCGCCCACATCCTCGACCTGGGCGGCGAGTCCACGCGCCCCGGCGCGGATCCGGTGTCGGTCGCCGACGAACTCGACCGGCTGCTGCCGGTGATCGAGGCGCTGCGCGACTGCGGCGTGCCCTTGTCGATCGACACCTTCAAACCCGAAGTCATGCGCGCGGTGCTCGACGCTGGCGCCGACATGATCAACGACATCTACGGCTTCCGGCAGCCCGGCGCCATCGAGGCGGTGGCGCAGTCGCGCTGCGGGCTGTGCGTGATGCACATGAAGGGCGAGCCGCGCACCATGCAGGCGACGCCGCCCGAATATTCCGACCTGATCGGCGAAATCGGGCTCTTCCTGGGATCGCGGGCGCAAAAGCTGCGCGCCGCCTGGGTCGACCCCCGACGCATCGTGCTGGACCCCGGTTTCGGGTTCGGCAAGACCGCCGACCAGAACTTCCAATTGCTGCGCAGGCTGTCCAGCCTGCGCAGCGGCGGTTATCCATTGCTGATCGGCCTGTCGCGCAAGAACATGATCGGCCAGGCCACCGGCCGGCCGGTCGGCGACCGGCTGCCCGGCAGCATTGCCGCTGCCCTGGCCTGTGTGGCCCGTGGCGCTTCCATCGTGCGGGTGCACGATGTGGCGGCCACGGTCGACGCGCTCAAGGTCTGGCAGGCGGCTGAACAAGGAGCAATCACTTCATGATTCGACGCAAGTATTTTGGTACCGATGGGGTGCGCGGCGAAGTCGGCGGCGCGGTGATCAACGCCGAATTCGCCCTGCGCCTGGGCTATGCCGCCGGCCGCGTGCTGGCCCATGAACACGCGGCGCGCGGCGGCAGCCGGCCGCAGGTCGTGATCGGCAAGGACACCCGCATTTCCGGCTACATGCTGGAATCGGCGCTGGAAGCCGGCCTGTCGGCCGCGGGCATCGACGTGCTGCTGGCCGGGCCGATTCCCACGCCCGCGGTGGCCTACCTGACCCGCGCGCTGCGCCTGGTCGCCGGCATCGTGATCAGCGCCTCGCACAATCCCTACCAGGACAACGGCATCAAGTTCTTCTCGGCCCAGGGCATGAAACTGCCCGACGAGATCGAGGCCGCCATCGAGGCCGCCCTGGACGAGCCGCTGGGCTGCGTCAGCTCCGAAGGACTGGGCCGCGCGCGCCGCATGTCGGATTCGCAGGGCCGCTACATCGAATTCTGCAAGAGCACCTTCCCCAACGATCTGGACCTGAACGGCATGACGATCGTGGTGGATGCCGCCCATGGCGCCGCCTACAACATCGCGCCGCACGTGTTCCGTGAGCTGGGCGCCGAAGTGCATGCCATCGGCGTGCACCCGGATGGCTTCAACATCAACAAGGGTGTTGGCGCGCTGCATCCGGAGCTGCTGGCCAAGGAAGTGAAGGCGCGTGGCGCGCAGCTGGGCGTCGCCCTGGACGGCGATGCCGACCGCCTGCAGGTGGTGGACGGCGACGGCCGCATCTACAACGGCGACGAACTGCTCTACGCCATCCTGCGCGAGCGCATGCAGCGCGGCAAGGTCGATGGGGTGGTGGGCACGCTGATGACCAACTTCGGTTTCGAGCGGGAGCTGCAGCGCCTGGGCGTGGGCTTCGAACGCGCCAATGTGGGTGACCGCTACGTACTCGAACTGATGCAGGAGCGTGGCTGGCTGTACGGCGGCGAAAGCTCCGGCCACCTGCTGTGCCTGGACTGCCACTCGACCGGCGACGGCATCGTGGCCGCGCTGCAGGTGCTGACCGCGCTGCGCCGCAACCAGACCACGATGGCCGAGTGGGTCAAGGACCTGCGCATGTATCCGCAGAAGATGATCAACGTGCCCCTGGCGCCGGGCCAGGACTGGAAGACCCATCCCGGCCTGAGCGCCGCGCGCAAGGCCGTGGAAGCCGAGTTGGGCGGCCGTGGCCGCATCCTGATCCGCGCGTCCGGCACCGAACCCAAGCTGCGCCTGATGGTCGAGGCCGAGGACGAGGCCCTGGCCGTCTCCTCTGCCGAGAAGCTGGCGGCCAGCTTGGGATAACGTCTTTTTTGCCCCGATCGAACATGGCCATTCATTGTTTTGCGATGAATGGCCATTGTTTGTGAACATTGCGTATTGGTTTGTAAAGTTTTGTCGAGCTTTGCAGGAATTGGGCCGCATTGCACCGAACTAAACTTCATAGTCACGTAACATATTGGTCAAGTCTTTGACATACAGGGCGTCCACACTGACTGGACTCTCTAGGAGCTTCGCGCAATGCTGGAACTAGCACGCATCAACCCAAGCCGTAATGCCGCAGAACCGTGGACCGGCCCCGCCGCGAGGGTGCTGGTGGTCGGCCTGGCGCGCACGGCCGAGGAAATTGAACAGATCCAGCGCCTGCGCTACGACGTCTTCACCGAAGACATGGGTGCGGTCTTCCCGGATGCCCAGGACGGAATCGAGCACGACCGTTTCGATCCCTTCTGCGAGCACCTGATGGTGCGCGAGCTCGATACCGGCCGTGTCGTGGGCACCTACCGGATCCTCACGCCCGAAAAGGCGCGCGAGGCCGGCGGTTACTACTCGCAATCCGAATTCGACCTGTCCGGCCTGGGCGCCATCCGCGACGAGCTGGTGGAAGTGGGGCGATCCTGCACCCACGCCGACTACCGCAATGGCGCCGTCATCATGCTGCTGTGGTCGGGCCTGGCGGAATACCTGCGCCGCGGCGGTTATCAGTACGTGCTGGGCTGCGCCAGCGTGAGCCTGCGCGACGATGGCGTCACGGCGGCCGAAGTGTGGCGCACCGTGTCCAAGCTGATTCCCGGGGACGGCGAGCCGCGGGTCACGCCGTTGCATCGCTATCCGGTGGAAAAGCTCAACAGCACCTTGCCGGCGCGCGTGCCGCCGCTGATCAAGGGATATCTGAAGCTGGGCGCCACCGTTTGCGGCGAACCGGCCTGGGATCCCGATTTCAATGCGGCCGATTTTCCGGTGCTGCTGAAGATGGACGGCATGGACGAGCGCTACCGCCGCCATTTCGGCCTGGATCAACCCGCCGCCACCGGTCAGCGCTGATCATGCGCCGCCTGTTCCGCCGTATGAAGATCAAACTGATACGGCGGGCCACGCGGCCTTTCCGTCTGGAGCTCAAGCAGCTCGACCGCCAGACGGACCTGTCGCCGTTCTAGCGTTCGCCGTCGCACGGCACAAGGCCCCGGATCCCGGGGCCTTGTTGTTTTCAGAACTCGAGCAGCTCGAACGAGAATCCGACCTTCGACCACTCCGCTTCTTCCGCGCGCAGCGTGAAGTCGCTGAGCGGGTGTTGCGCGAGCCAGTCGCGGTTCACGCGCACCACGATCGAATCGTTGCGCATGGACGCGGTCAGGGGCAGGGGTTCGATCTCGCCGCGGCGGCGGAACAGCAGCACCGCCAGCCGCAGGCTGAGGATGGCCATCCACTGGGCGCGGTTGCGCACCAGGGGTTCCAGCTTGCTCAGCTTGCCCTGGTGTCCCAGCGCCAGCAGCGCCAGCAGTTGCTGGTCGGCGCGCGAGAAGCCTGGCATGTCGGCGTTCTCGAGCACGTAGGCGGTGTGCTTGTGATAGGCGTTGTGAGCGATCGACAGGCCCACTTCGTGCAGGTCGGCGGCCCAGCCCAGGGCGGCGCGCAGTTCGGCGCGCTCCGCGCCTTCCGGCATCATCGCGTCGAACAGGCTGAGCGCCGCATGGTGCACACGGCGCGCCTGGTTGACGTCGACGTGGTAGCGCTTCATGAACTGGCGCACCGATTCATCGCGCTTGTCGTGTTCGTCGTCGCGGCCCAGTAGGTCGTACAGCACGCCCAGGCGCAGCGCGCCGTCGCCGGTGTGCATGACATCGATGCCGAGTTCGTCGAACAGCGCGCTCATGATGGCCAGCCCGCCGGGCAGCACGTCGGCGCGCTCGACCTTGATGCCGGGCAGTTCGGACGGGATGACGCGGCCGGCGCGCACGATGCGGTCTTTCAGCTTGCTCAGGCCGGCGCGGGTGATGCCGCGGTCCGACATGCCGCCTTCCGTGAGGATGGCGAACAACGCCTTGGCCGTGCCGGACGAGCCGTAGGCTTCCTTCCAGCCGGCCTTGCGGTACTGCTTGGCGATGACCTCGATCTCGCGCCGGGCGGCCAGCTCGGCCTGCTTCATCTGGTGGGCATCGACGATGCCGTCCGAGAAGAACTGGCGGCTGTAGCTGACGCAGCCCATGTAGAGCGAGGACATCAGGCCGGGCTCATGGCCCTTGCCGATGATGACTTCGGTGGAGCCGCCGCCGATGTCGATCACCAGGCGTTTGTTGGGGGAGGGGGGCAGGGTGTGGACCACGCCCGAGAAGATCAGGCGGGCCTCTTCGCGGCCGGCGATGACTTCGATCGGAAAGCCCAGTGCGGCTTCGGCCCGGGGCAGGAAGTCGCGGGTATTGCGCGCGACCCGGAAGGTGTTGGTCGCCACCGCGCGCACGCGGTTGGGGTGGAAACTGCGCAGGCGGTCGCCGAATCGTTCCAGGACGGCGATGGCGCGCTCGATGGCGTCATCGCCCAGGCGTTTTTCGGCGTCCAGCCCGGCGGCGAGGCGGACGGTTTCCTTGAGGCGATCGATCTGGTAGATCTGGGGCGTACCGTCCTGCTGAACGATGCGTCCGATGGAGAGGCGGAAGCTGTTGGACCCGAGGTCCACGGCGGCCAGAAGTTGATCCATGCGGCTCGTAATATTGGCTGTGAGGTGGCCTGATTATAGAGACCCCATGTGACAGCGCCGTCCCTTGCGGGTTTTCGCTTATGGAACAGAGGGTTGGGTGCGGGAGACCATGCTCCATGCGTCCCGGTTTTGTCGTACGCTACGCATTTGGCGCAGTGTCATAGAACCGTCACTCTTTTGAAGTAAAACTCCACGCTTTCCTTACGTATGGAATCCGGTATGACCACACGCCCGCCCGCCGAGCCCCTGCTCCTGAATCGCGAGTTGTCGCTGCTCAAATTCAATGAACGCGTGCTGGCGATGGCGGAAAACCCGAGCACCCCCTTGCTCGAACGGCTGCGTTACGTGTGTATCGTCAGTTCCAACCTGGATGAATTTTTCGAGATCCGGATCTCCAGCCTGAAAGAGCAGCAGCGCCAGTCGCCCAACCTGGTGGGGCCGGACGGCATGACGCCCGACCAGGCGTTCGAGAACGTCCAGCAAGCGGTGCATGAGCTGGTGGGACGCCAGTACGCGCTGCTCAACGACGCCATCCTGCCGGCGCTGCAGGCGGAGGGTATCGCGCTGCACCATGCGTCGGAATGGAACGCCGAGCAGCAGGAGTGGGCGCGTGAAGTCTTCAACCGCGACGTGATGCCGCTGCTGACGCCGATCGGGCTGGACCCGGCGCACCCGTTTCCGCGGGTCTACAACAAGAGCCTGAACTTCATCGTGTCGCTGTCGGGCGCCGACGCCTTCGGCCGCCAGGCCTCGATCGCCGTGGTGCAGGCGCCGCGCGCGCTGCCGCGCCTGATCAAGATGCCGCCGGAGCTGTCCGGCCATCCGGAAGGTTATATCCTGCTGACCTCGCTGCTGCGCGCCTTCGTCGGCGAGCTGTTCCCGGGCCTGGAGATGCTGGGCTGCTACCAGTGGCGGGTGACGCGCAACAGCGACCTGTTCGTGGACGAGGAAGAAGTCACCAACCTGCGCCACGCCCTGCAGGGCGAGCTGTCGCAGCGCAACTTCGGCGCCGCCGTGCGCCTGGAGATCGACAAGCTGACGCCGGTCGAGCTGGAAACCTTCCTGCAGCGCGAGTTCTCGCTCAAGGCCGAGGACACCTACCGCGTGCCGGGCCCGGTGAACCTGTCGCGCCTGATGCAGTTGTGCAATTCGCCCAACCGGCCCGACCTGCTGTTCCCCGATTACCGCGCGCCGGTGCCGGCGCCGTTCGACCGCGTCGGCGACAAGCCGTCCGACCTGTTCGAGGCCGTGGCCGAGCAGGACCGCCTGCTGCACCATCCGTACCAGTCGTTTCAGCCCGTCATCGACTTCCTGACCGCCGCCGCGCTGGATCCGGACGTGATGGCCATCAAGCAGACCATCTACCGCACCGGCGAGGATTCCGAGCTGATGAAGATCCTGCTGGCCGCGGCGCGCGCCGGCAAGGAAGTGACGGTGGTGGTGGAGCTGATGGCGCGCTTTGACGAGCAGACCAACATCAACTGGGCCTCCAAGCTGGAAGAGGTGGGGGCGCACGTGGTCTATGGCGTCGTGGCGCACAAGACCCACGCCAAGATGGCGGTGGTGCTGCGGCGCGAAAAGGGCCGCCTGCGCCGCTATGCCCACCTGGGCACCGGCAACTACCACCCCCGCACTGCGCGCCTGTACACCGATTTCGGCCTGCTGACCGCCGATCCCAAGCTGTGCGAGGACATGGACAAGGTGTTCGCGCAGTTGACCGGCCTGGGCGCGCGGCGCGCGCTCAAGTCGCTGATGCAGTCGCCGTTCACGATGCATGAAGGCATGGTGGCGCTGATCCGCGCCGAGGCTCGCGCCGCCAAGGCCGGCAAGCGCGCGCGCATCATGGCCAAGATGAACTCGCTGCTGGAAGAGCAGATCATCGAGGAACTCTACAAGGCCAGCCAGGCCGGCGTGAAAATCGACCTGATCGTGCGCGGCGTCTGCGCGCTGCGCGCCGGCGTGCCGGGACTGTCCGAGAACATCCGGGTGCGCTCCATCGTCGGCCGCTTCCTGGAGCACTCGCGCGTGTTCTATTTCTACGCCGAAGGCGCCGAGACGGTGTACCTGTCCTCGGCCGACTGGATGGACCGCAATTTCTTCCGCCGCGTGGAAATCGCCTTCCCGATCTACGACAAGACCCTCAAGAAGCGCGTCATCGACGAAGCCTTCACCTTCGCCCTGCGTGACAACCAGCTGGCCTGGCAGCAACAGGCCGACGGCGACTACACCCGCGTGCGCAGCCGCCGCGAGCCCTTCAACCTGCACCAGTACCTGATGCAGAAGCTGGGCGTATAGTCTCGCCCGTCCTTCCCCCAGGCCCCGCCCAGCGGGGCCTTTTCTATCCGTCCCCAACCCCTAACACCGGCAAAAAACCACCCCCCAAGGCAGCGCGCTCCCAATCCAGGCCGCGCGGATCCGGCTTCGCCGGTCCACCACCGGCGCCCCCCTGGGGCGAACTCCGTCCCCACATCCCTCACCAGCAAGCCACTCCCCATGCCAACCGCGCCCCTCCCAATCCAGGCCGCGCGGATCCGGCTCCGCCGCTCCACCACCGGCGCCCCCCCTGGGGCGAACTCCGTCCCCACATCCCCCACCAGCAAGCCTCCCCCCAAGCCAACCGCGCCCCTCCCAATCCAGGCCGCGCGGATCCGGCTCCGCCGGTCCGCCACCGGCGCCCCCCTGGGGGGGAAGCGCGCAGCGCTCCGGGGGGGGTTTATGACTGTCACTATCCTGTCACGTTGGACTTCTAACATGCGAGGGTCGCTGAAAGACGGGCAGTAGAAAGCCTGCCAAAGACTCCTCCAACGAGCACAGAAGGAACCAAGATGTTCAAACGTGTCTTCAAACAAGTTTCCCTGGGCGTCGCGCTGAGCGCCGCTGTTTTCGCCGTGCAGGCCGCCGACGTGACCGGCGCCGGCGCTTCGTTCCCGTACCCGATCTACGCCAAGTGGGCGTCGGACTACAAGGCTGCCACCAACAATGCCGTGAACTACCAGTCGATCGGCTCGGGCGGCGGTCAGCAACAGATCATCGCCAAGACCGTCGATTTCGGCGCTTCGGACGATCCCATGAAGGCCGCTGACCTGGAAAAGAACGGTCTGCTGCAGTTCCCGGCCGTCATCGGCGGTACCGTGGCCGTGGTGAACATCGACGGCATCGAGCCGGGCAAGCTGAAGCTGTCGGGCAAGGTCCTGGGCGACATCTTCCTGGGCAAGGTCAAGAAGTGGGACGACGCCGCCATCAAGGCGCTGAACCCCGACCTGAAGCTGCCGTCGGCCGACATCATCGTCGTGCACCGTTCGGATGGCTCGGGCACCACCTTCGGCTGGACCAACTACCTGTCCAAGGTGTCGCCGGAGTGGAAGGAACAAGTCGGCGAAGGCAAGGCCGTCAAGTGGCCCGTGGGTCAGGGTGGCAAGGGTAACGAAGGCGTCGCCGCTTACGTCGGCCAGTTGAAGAACTCGATCGGCTACGTCGAATACGCCTACGCCAAGCAGAACAAGCTGGCCTGGACGCAGCTGCAGAACAAGGACGGCAAGTTCGTCCAGCCGGAACAGAAGGCCTTCGCCGCCGCCGCCGCCAACGCCGACTGGAAGAGCGCGCCTGGCATGGGCGTGGTGCTGACGGACGAGCCGGGCGCCGATTCGTGGCCCGTCACCGCCGCCACCTTCATCCTGGTCCACAAGTCGCAAGACAAGCCGGTGCAGGGCAAGGCCGTCCTGGACTTCTTCGACTGGGCCTTCAAGAACGGCGCCAAGTCGGCTGAAGCCATGGACTACGTGCCGCTGCCGGAAGCCGTGACCAAGGAAATCCGCGCCGCCTGGGGCGAAGTCAAGTCCGCCGACGGCAAGCCGGTCTGGAAGTAAAAGCGGGTGCCTGGCGCGGCGGCCCGGCCGCGCGCCAGCATCGCCCAACTGCCCTGCTGTCCGGCTTGCCGGATGGCGGGGCGGGTCCCCCCGGGGCCCAATCGTAGTTTCCCCCAAGGTTTCCTAAGGAAAGTCCATCCATGAGCGCGGTAATGGATAATAGTGTGCCGCTTTCGCCCAGCGTGGCGGACTCCGTGACTACCGGCACGCCTTCGCCTATGAAGCAAAATAAAAACGCGCTGATGGATGCGCTGTTCAAGAACCTGACCCGCCTGTTCGCCTTCCTGGTGTTCATCCTGCTGGCGGCGATCCTGGTATCCCTGATCTACGGCAGCCGCGAATCGCTGGCCAAGTACGGCCTGTCGTTCCTGTGGCTGAACGACTGGGATCCGGTCAAGCAGAACTACGGCGCGGTGGTGCCTATCATCGGCACGCTGCTGACGTCGGCCATCGCCCTGATCATCGCGGTGCCGGTGTCGTTCGGCATCGCCATCTTCCTGACCGAACTGTCGCCGACCTGGCTGCGCCGCCCCCTGGGCACCGCGGTCGAGATGCTGGCGGCGATTCCGTCGATCATCTACGGCATGTGGGGCCTGTTCGTCTTCGTGCCGGTGTTCCAGCAGTACGTGCAGCCGTTCCTGATCGCCACGCTGGGCAGCGTGCCCATCATTGGCGGCATGTTCGCCGGGCCGCCGTTCGGTATCGGTATCTTCACCGCCGGCCTGATCCTGTCGATCATGATCATCCCGTTCATCGCCGCGGTGATGCGCGACGTGTTCGAACTGGTGCCGGCCATGCTGAAGGAATCGGCCTACGGCCTGGGCAGCACGACCTGGGAAGTGATGTGGCGCGTGGTGCTGCCCTTCACCAAGTCGGGCGTCATCGGCGGCATCATGCTGGGCCTGGGACGCGCGCTGGGCGAGACCATGGCGGTGACCTTCGTGATCGGCAACGCCTTCAAGTGGTCCGGTTCGCTGTTCTCGCCGGGCAACTCGATCGCCTCGGCGCTGGCCAACGAATTCAATGAGGCGGGTGGCATCCAGAAGTCGGCGCTGCTGGAACTGGGCCTGATCCTGTTCCTGATCACCACGATCGTGCTGGCCCTGGCGAAAATGCTGCTGGTCCGCCTGTCGGCCGGTGAAGGCAAGAAATCCTGACCCCGGCCCACAAGGAAAAGATCATGGCTGTCTCCGTACTCAATATGCAGAACGGCGTGTATCGCCGGCGCCGGGTGGTCAACCGCATCATGCTGACCATCTCGCTGGCCACGCTGGTGTTCGGGCTGTTCTGGCTGTTCTGGATCATCCAGACCCTGCTGTTCAAGGGCGCGCCGGCGCTGTCGTACACGCTCTTCACCGAAATCACGCCGCCGCCGGGACAGTCCGGCGGCCTGGTCAACGCCATCTTCGGCAGCGTGATGATGGCGGGCGTGGGCACGCTGATCGGCACGCCGGTGGGCATCCTGGCCGGCACCTACCTGGCCGAATACGGCCAGCGCGGCTGGCTGGCGCCGGCCACGCGCTTCCTGAACGACGTGCTGCTGTCGGCGCCGTCCATCATCATCGGCCTGTTCATCTATGCCGTGTACGTGGCGCAGGTCGGGCACTACTCGGGCTGGGCCGGCGCCATCGCGCTGTCGATCCTGGTGATCCCGGTGGTGGTGCGCACCACCGACAACATGCTGCTGCTGGTGCCCAACAGCCTGCGCGAAGCCGCGGCCGCGCTGGGCTGCCCCAAGTGGCGCATGATCACCCTGGTGTGCTATCGCGCCGCCAAGACCGGCATCATCACCGGCGTGCTGCTGGCGATTGCCCGCATCTCGGGAGAAACCGCGCCGCTGCTGTTCACCGCGCTGTCGAACCAGTTCATGTCGACCAACATGAACGGCCCGATGGCCAACCTGCCGGTTGTGATCTACCAATACGCCGCCAGCCCCTTCAAGGACTGGAACGACCTGGCGTGGGCCGGCGCCACCCTGATTACGCTGCTGGTGCTGGGCATCAACATCATTGCCCGCAACATGTTCCGCAAATAAAGATCGCTTTGCCGGCGCGCTTGCCGCGCCGGACCTAGGGAAACCAAATGGAAAACACCGCTACCGCCGTCAAGAACAAGATCGAGGTCAAGAACCTGAACTTCTACTACGGCAAGTTCCATGCGATCCGCAATGTGAACATGTCGATCCAGGAGAAGAAGGTCACCGCCTTCATCGGCCCGTCGGGCTGCGGCAAGTCGACGCTGCTGCGCACCTTCAACCGCATGTTCGAGCTGTATCCGGGCCAGCGCGCCGAGGGCGAAATCATCCTGGACGGCGAAAACCTGCTGACCGCCAAGACGGACATCTCGCTGATCCGCGCCAAGGTCGGCATGGTGTTCCAGAAGCCCACGCCGTTCCCCATGAGCATCTACGACAACATCGCCTTCGGCGTGCGCCTGTTCGAGCGCCTGTCCAAGGGCGAGATGGACGAGCGCGTGGAATGGGCGCTGAGCAAGGCCGCGCTGTGGAACGAAGTGAAGGACAAGCTGCACCAGAGCGGCAACAGCCTGTCGGGCGGCCAGCAACAGCGCCTGTGCATCGCGCGCGGCGTGGCCATCAAGCCGGAAGTGCTGCTGCTGGACGAGCCGTGTTCGGCGCTGGATCCGATCTCGACCGCCAAGATCGAGGAACTGATCGCCGAGCTGAAGAACGACTACACCGTCGTCATCGTGACCCACAACATGCAGCAGGCCGCTCGCTGTTCGGATTTCACCGCCTACATGTACCTGGGCGAGCTGATGGAATTCGGCCAGACCGACCAGATCTTCGTGAAGCCGTCGCGCAAGGAAACCGAGGACTACATCACCGGCCGTTTCGGCTGAGCGTCCATCGAAACGGTTGCCTGTCGGGCAGACTGCGCGATCCGCCTTGGATCCCGCATGAAACAACGGCGCACCTTCGGGTGCGCCGTTGTCGTTTCCGCCAGTCCGATTCCGCGGCGAGCGCCGCGGCGCCGGACACTGTGCGTGTCAGGACTGCTGCTGCCCCACGGGCCGCGTGCCAGCGGCCGGCCGCGACGACGCGCCGCCCGCGTAGCGGCCCGGGATCAGGATCACGAACACGGCCGCCAGCACCGCCGCGCACGAGAACGCGATGAAGTTCCACGCCAGCGGCAATTTCAATCCCGCCAGATAGCCGCCGACGATGGGGCCGCTCATGGCGCCGATGCGAGCGAACGACAGCGCCCAGCCGGTGGCCGCGCCGCGCGCGTGCGCCGGGTAGTAGCCGGCCAGGTAGCCGGTCAGGATCAGCGACGACGAAATGCTGCCAATGCCGGCCAGCGCCACCCACAGGTAATTGACCGCCAGCGGATTGTTGTAGGTGAGGCAGTAGATGCCGATCGCGCCCACCAGGTAGAACAGCGCCACGATCTTGCGCGGCTCGCTCTTGTCGGCGAACTGGCCCAGCACCAGGCCGCCGATGGCCGAGGCCAGGCTGAAGACCAGCAGGAACGAGATGCTCGAGCCCAGGTCGTAGCCGTTCTTGCGCATGATCTGCGGCAGCCAGGTGTTCAGGCCATACACCAGCATCATGCCCAGGAACAGCGCGCCCCAGAAGCACAGCGTGGCGCGCAGGTGGCGCGGCGCGAATACCGCGGCCATGACGTCGCGCCACGTGGCTTTTTCGCCCGTCACTTCGCGCGGGCGGAACGGTTCCAGCGAGGCAATGCCCAGGCGCTGCGCCATGGCGCGGGCGCCGGCCTCGTCGCCTTTGGCCAGCAGGTATTCGAGCGATTCAGGCAGCAGGCGCGCCAGCACCGGCACCAGCAGCAGCGGCGCCGCGCCCACCAGGATCACCGCGCGCCAGCCCCAGTGCTGCAGCACCGCCATGGCCACCGCGGCGGAGCACAGGATGCCGAGCGAATAGCCGGAATACATCACGCCGTAGTTGAAGCCCCGTTTGGCGGGCGGGGAATACTCGATCGTCAGCGCCGCCGCCACCGGAATGACCCCGCCCAGTCCCAGGCCGCCGATGAAGCGGAAGGTGGCGAACCAGGTCGGCGTCGGCGCCCAGGCCGCGCCGATCATGGTCAGCGAGAATAGCGTCACGCAGGCCAGCAGCATGCGCCGGCGGCCCAGCAGGTCGGACAGCGTGCCGACGGCGAACGAGCCGACGAACATGCCCGCCAGCGCGTAGCTGCCCAGCATGCCGAGTTCGATCGGCGTCAGGTTCCAGCTCTTGTCGTCGGCCAGGGCGGGCAGCACCGCGCCCATGACGCCGACGTCGTAGCCTTCGAACAGGATCGCCAGCCAGCAGACGAACAGCACGGTGTAGGTGGTCCGCGTGGGCGTGGCCCAGGCGGACGCAGAGGAGGCATTTGCCATTGGATTCCCGATGAATGTCGTTATTTGATATGTCGAATTAATTTATGCTTCAACTATATAGGTGTCAATCAGGGGTTCGCCGGGCATGGCCTGGAAACGCCGGGCGGCATCGGCATCGAACGGCGGGGCGCCGGTATCTGGTATAGTTGCGACCCTCGGGGCGTAGCGCAGCCTGGTAGCGCATCTGCTTTGGGAGCAGAGGGTCGCGAGTTCGAATCCCGCCGCCCCGACCAATATCCATGCGGGTCCTGATGTTCCAGCGTCAGAAAATAGACCCGCAGGTGGACCGAAATGTGGACCACCTGCAAAAAGCCCCCCGGTGCCTAGCACTCGGGGGGCTTTTTTCGTTGGTACGTCGAGGATGTGTCAGCCCGGCAGGGTCTCCGTTGTTTGGGGGCGTTCGTCAAGCCACCGGCGGACGTCTGCATCGCGCCATCCCACCCGGTTCGTGCTGAGTTGAACCGGCCGGGGAAACTCGCCTTTCTTGATCAGGTCGTAAACCGTCCACTTCGACAGGCCGATCAGTTCCTTCAGATCCCCGATGCTATACACCATCTTGGTCATGCTGCCATCCTCAAGAAGAGTTCGCGGGGGGCGTTGGCGGTGATCAGGGCGATGGCTGGGGGCGGGCTGACGCTGTTCCCGACCATATGCACCTGCTCGGTCTTGGTGAACCGGCGGCCATCGTGGCCTCGGTCGATGATGTAGCTCGGCGGGAAGCCCTGCAGGTTGTAAAGCTCGGCGGGCGTGAGCATGCGCAGGCGGATGTCCACGACGACATAGGGGGCTCCCTTGATGTAGACGGTCACCAGCGCCAGGCGGTCCTTGGTGGTGACGGTGCTGGCCGGCTCGCGCAGGTCCCCCAGCTGGCCGCCTTCGCCGTAGTAGCGCATCAGGAACGCGGCCACCTGCAGGGCGCCCGCCTCATGCTCGGGCGACAGGTCGTATTCGACCAGTGCGTGGTGTTGGCCGGCCGCAGCCATCGTGCCGAGGGAATCAGCCAGTTCCGCGCCGGTGCTGTGGTGCCGCAGGGTGGCGAGGTGCGCCGCCACCACGCCGTGATGGCCGCCGGTGGTGATGGTCGGCATCGCGTCAGCCGCACCGCGGCCGGGATGACCGCTGGTGTTCGTGACCAGGTGCGCCGTGATGAGTTGCTGCTGACTGCCGCTGTTGGTGATCGTGGAGGCCGGTCGCCGCAGGTCATGGGCCGGCGTCGCGTTGAATCCGCCGTTGGCCTGGACCATGAAGCCCGTAGCGACAGAAAACCCGCCGTTGCTCGCGGTGAGTGTTCCCACCGGATCGGCAGCGTCGTTGCAGCCGTAACTCCAGCGACGGGCGCCCGGCTTGCCCTCGCCGTGACCGGCTTGAACGAGATAGCCAGCGGCTACTGCATGCTTGACGCCGCCAGCCGTAGCCACCCCGATCGGCTGTTGGAGGTCGAGGCATCGCGGGGCCTGCCCCTTGCGCTCGCCATACCCTGCTTGAATCAGCACGGGAGTCGACAGCATCAGTTCGCCTCGATGGGCGGCGGTGATGGTCGGCGCGGATCCCTGAATGTCGTGCATGCGGTCGCCGCCGTGGTGCGTGGCAGGAACAAGCGCCGGCGCGACGACAGCATGCGAGCCGCCCCGGGGCTTTGCCGTGATGGTGTTGATTGGCTGGCTTGCTGCATGGGAGCCGTCCCGGCTCCAGTTGGCGATCGGCACGATGAACGGATCCGCGCTGTCCAGCACGTATCGCTTCATGCCGCGGGCGATGCGCCGCATGGTGGCGTCGGCGAGAGGGCGGGGGCGGTTGAAGATGCTCTTGCCCTCGATGGTCCAGTCGATACCGTCCGCAGCTGCGCGCCGCTGGCGCTGGGCCTTGCTGGGATTCTTGAAGTGGGTCGCAGCAGGCCAGACGATCGGTTGTCCATCCCGACGCGCCATCATGAAAAGGCGGGTGCGCGTCGTGCCAGCGCCATAGTCGGCAGCATTCAGCTCACGCCATTCGACGATGTAGCCCATGCCGCGCAGGATCGCCACCAGGCGGTGCCAGTGCTTGCCCTGTTGCTTGGGGTCGGGGACCAGGTACTGCTGCTCGACCGGTACGCGCTCGCCTGGATCTGCCACGCGGTGCACCATGCGACCGCTGGCGTCCGGCACCATGTCCAGCGTGACCACGCGGCCGGTGCTTGGGCAGCGCTTGGCGACCAGCCGGCCCCACTTCAATATCTGGACCACGTTCTCCAGGCTGATGATGTCGGGCGTGACGGTCCCAGCCCAGCGCACGGTTACCCACGCGAGCGCGCGGATTGCCCTATTGCGCGGCTGGCCGCCCTTGGCCTGGCTGTGATCGGTGCAGTCCGGCGACAAGTGCAGCCAGCCCACTTCCGCGCCGCCCGTCGCCTGGCGCGGGCACACCTCGCGCACGTCGGCGATGAGGTGCTTGGCCTGGGGGTGGTTGACCTGATGCATGCTCAGGGCGGCCGGATTGTGGTTGATGGCGATGTGAACGTGCTGGCCGGTGGCCATTTCGTAGGCGGTCGACCAGCCACCGCCGCCAGCGAAGATGTCGACGACGATCTTGGCGGAGATGCCGAGTACAAGCTGGGGAGTCAGCATTCTGAATGCTCCATTTGAGCGGGCGCCAGATGGATGACCACCAAGCCCAACTGGGTTGCAATGTGGTGTTCCAAGGTCGCGCCCTTGGACTGCTGCCAGCCGGGCAGCATGGCGATGGCGTCGCACTTCACCAGCTCGGCGATATCGGCACGCATGCATTCGGTCCAGCCCTTGGCGGGGTCGATGTTGATTTCCGCGGGGTTGACCACTTCGTGACCGTAGTCGCGCAGGCGCTGGGCCTCGGCGTGGAACAAGGGGAAGTTGAGTTCGGGGTGGCCCGTCATGGGGCCGGCGAGATAAGTCCGCATGATCAGCCCCCCGCGCCCTGTTCTGCCTGCTGGGCGGCAGGCTTCATGAACGTCATCCAGTGCGTGTCGGCCCGCTTCCCGCTGGGATGCCCGAATAGCGGCTTATGCGGCGTCAGCGCCAGAATCTGCGGCGTGCGGATCTGGATCGCGTTCCACTTGAAGATAAGGACGCCTTCAGGCTTCAGGACGCGGAAGCACTCGGAGAACCCGCGACGCAGGTCGTCCTGCCAGTCGTCGCCCAGAATTCCATACTTGGCGCGCAGCCACGAATCCTGTCCAGCGTGCCGCAGGTGCGGAGGATCGAACGCCACCAGCCGGAAAGATTCGTCCGGGAAGGGCATCGCGCGGAAGTCCATGTTCAGGTCGGGCGTGATGCTGAAGGCCCGTCCATCGCACAGCGTGTGGTTCTCGCTGCGGATATCGCCGAAGAGGGCGCGCTGGTCCTTCCTGTCAAACCACATCATCCGGCCGCCGCAGCAGGGGTCTAGTACGGCTTGGTCCATCACGCATCCCCCTGCCGCTGGGCGGCGATGGCTGCACGGTCGATGCGCTCAATCTCAGCCAAGATGAGGGCGCAAGCCTTGACCAGGTCGCGTCGGGGCGTGGAGGGCTTCCACCACACGCTGGCCCACGGCCAGCAGTCCGGCATGTCGCCACCACCGTCGCCCTGGCTGAACGGGTGCAGCACGTCAGCCGCGTTCAGGGCATAGGAGGCGCCGGCGGCGGCCATGTCGCCAGCATCGTGTTCATCGTCGTGCGCGGTGGACCATCCTTCGGCCTGGATCTGCCGCTGGCGTTCCGCAAGGACGTCGAGGATTGCCGAGGGGGATGCCCCCGGCACCAGCACGCATCCAGCGGGCAGCGCGAGTTTGAGGTGGCTCATTCAGCGGCCCCTTCTTCAGTGCCCAGAACCCAACGCAGGGCGGCGGCATAGTCGCCCTGGGCCTGTTCCAGTGCGGCCTGGATCTGCTTGCGGGACTTCACGCGGGGGCGCTCGCCCATGACGGCGGCTTGCTTGCGGCTGCGCTCGTGCGCCTTGACGCCTTGGCCCGCCTGGACCAGTTCGGCGACCTTGGTGCGCTGCTCGGCGACCGGCAGCTTGGCAAGTGCCTTGGCGTGCGTGAGGGTGATCTGACCGGCTTCAACGGCGTTCTGCACTACCCTCGGGCTATCCAGCAGTGCGAGCGTGTCGCGTACCGTGGCGACGGAGCAGCTGTAGATGACCGCGATCTGGTCTTCGCCCTTGCCCAGGGCGAGGTGGCGGCGCATCTTCTCTGCGCGCCCGAGCGGCGTGTCGGCCGTGCGCGCTTCGTTCTCGCCGACGATGGCATCCAGGGCGTTTTTGCGCTCGCCGTGCCACACAATGCCCGGAATCAGGCGCGGATCCTCGCCGCGGGCGTAGCGCCACTTGTTAGCGAGGCGCGCAGCCTTGACGCGCTGCCGGCCGAAGACGACTTCGGTTTCGCCGGTCTCCGGGTTCTTGGAGATCCCGATCGGCTCCAGCACGCCCTGGAAGTCGATGTTGCGCGCCATCGCTTCGTCGACGGGCAGGTGCACGCGGGGGTCATAGAGCGGGCTGGCTTCGTCGGTCACCAGCACCAGCTTGTCGGGGTCGAAGGTGAGCAGGTTGCTTTGCCCTTCGGCGCCGTACACATCTTTGGATTTCTTAGCCATGTTGTAGTCCTCAGAATTGCTTTTCGCCGCCGAGCGCGTCGACCAGTTCGGCCAACAGCTTGGCGAGTTCGCCGGTCATGAGCGCCATATCCGAATCGAATTTTTCGTCGTCGTTGGTGGCGATGGCGCCGGGGCCTTCCTTGATGA
This sequence comes from Achromobacter ruhlandii, assembly GCF_902859695.1. Lineage (GTDB taxonomy): Bacteria > Pseudomonadota > Gammaproteobacteria > Burkholderiales > Burkholderiaceae_B > Achromobacter > Achromobacter ruhlandii. Next base: position 33,538 of record NZ_CADIJL010000010.1, on the reverse strand, counting down.
CGTCGAGGGGGGCGACGCGCTTGATGTCCAGTTCCTCGGTCAGCACGAACGAGATACGGTCGGCCCAGGTCAGCGCGAGGCGGGTGCATTGCTTGCCGGACTGGATGTGTCGGCGGGCGTCGTCTGCGTCGATGGAGTGCTTGACGTAGCGGATGGCGGCGCCGCTTTCGCCCGAGGAACGCAGCTCGGTGTCCTGGTCGATGCTGAAGTTGGACGGCGCCTCGTCTTCCGCAAGCCAGCCCGTCATGGCCGAGGCCGGCGACTGGACGACATACAGGTTTTCGAGCGGGAGCGGATCCAGGCACTTGGACAGGAGGCCGACGACCTCATCGGCCTTGGCCGAGGCAGCGGCGTCTATGACCAGCCAGCGGTGGGCGGGGTCGATCCACACGCGGGTATCGCGATATACGTTGAAGGCGCGCGGCAGGAGTTCGTCGGTGACGCGCTCCTTGATTTCCTTCATCTGCTTGCGGCCCGGCTTGTAGCCCTGCTGCTCTTCGATTTCCTGGGCGCGGGCCTTGGCGACCTGGTTGATCACCTTGGCCGGCAGCAGCTTCTGGCCGGCGCGCAGGGTCAGGAGGATCTGTCCGCCGACAACGTGAGCCAGGCCGCCGCCTTCGCGTGGAGGGACCCAGCCCAACGATTGCATCTCAAGGTTGTTGCCGGGTTGGAAGGCGGCTCGGTTCAGCGCCTCTTCCAGGGCTTCGCCCGAAAGGGGCCACGTGCCCGAAAGGCGGAAAATTCGGAGGTTCCTGAACCAAGCTTGTGCGGTGGCGTTGCTCATTGGGATTGCTCCTGGGAATTTTTGGGCGCTGCGCACCAAGTGGGCGGGGTCCATGCGGGGAGGGTTGCGTCGCGCATAGGCATGACGATGCCGATGAATTTCTCGGCGATCTGAGATTGCGGAAGAACCAGAGCGGGTTCCGTGCCGTTATGCGATACCGTGACGTGGCTGCTGCCCAGGTCGGCGGCAGCAGCGTTCATTTCCGCCAGGTATTCAGGATTGAGTTGCGCGGCCTTTCCGCTGATCGTCTTCGGCACGACGGCGCGCCAGTTCGGGAATTTCCCCTCGATCTGAGCGAAGGTCAGGCGCGTCCGATTCCCGATGTGCAGCAAAGGTGCGGACCACAGGCCAGGCCCTTCCGGGCGAATGTCGATCTGAACGTTGGCGAGAGCCTTGCCGCCTCCCGCGATGATCTGGCGCACGATGTCGCGCGGGATGATGAAGGACACCGGCTCCTGGATGCTGTTTTCGGCATCGCGATGGATGATGAGCATCCGGTGGCCGTCGGTGGCGATCAGGCGAGTGGAGGTACTGTCGGCCTCAATGTTGACGCCGTTGAGGTAATAGCGGATATCCAGCTTGGCCGCGATACGCAAGGCCGCTTTCAGTGCGGCGCGGGACGTGTAGACGTAGTTCAGCGGCTTGGCGCTTTCAGAGGAAATCAGCGAAGACATTTTCTTACTCCGAATCCAGATGAATGTGGGGCGCTTACAGGGGCTGCCCGTTGGGGGCGAGCCGCAAGGCGATGCGGACGAGAGCCAGAACGGTTTCCGGAGGCGTGCCGGTCTCCAGGGCGTGGGCCACGTTGGCGAGCGTGGAGAGGGCCTGCGCGTGTCGGATGCGCTCGTCCTGCAGCTCTGCCTTCGCCTTGCCCAGCTCGGCCGTGGCGTTGTCATACAGGCGGATGTACAGGGAGCGCCCGCGCGTGGCGGCGGCCAGTTGCTCGGTGGGATTGCGTGGCTTCGTCATGCAACCACCTCGCCACTCGGGATTCGGGATGCGCGTCGGCCCTGGCCGTAGTCGAGACGATTGGCGCGTTTCAAGATGTAGTGCGCCAGCAACTCGGGATGGACGTCGGGGCCGACGAAGGCTGCCAACTGTGCGCTTTCAAGCATCCGCGGTGAGATGTGGGCGTACTGGCCCAAAGGGATGGCGCGGGGCTTGAACTTGGCGCGCTTGCAGTAGCGGGCTAGGTACTCGATCGTGTCTTCGATCAGTTGCGCGTCGCGTTTGCCCGCGTCGGTCTTGACCAGCATTTCGCCAGGACGGATCTGTGCCCACGCGAAGCGGTCCGCCAGCACCTCGTTGATCCACCGAAGCCGCCTGACCACTTCCTCCGGGAAGTTGCCGCGCGCCAACATCACGTCGAGCATGTTGAAGTTGTCGCGGCGGTGTCCGATCTCGTGCCAAACGATGAATGGATAGATCTCGTCATCGGTCAGCGCGTCCCAGTTGGTCTCGGGGCGTGACCGGCCGGCGCGGCGAAAGTCACCTACAACGATGGAATCCGCCAGTTCGATTCGGGAGACTTCCATGGCGAAGGAAGCTTCCTTGGCACGAACATCGGCAATGACCTCCCAGGCCATGAACCCCGACATTGCCCAGTTTCCGTTCATCGCGTCGGTGCTGGACACCTCCAGGGCCTGACCTGCTTCGGTCTTGCACAATTCCGCGAATTCCCGGTATTGCTGATGGGAGAGGGTGAGGAACTTTCTCATGCCGCACCCCCAGCGGTGGAGTGGGGTTTGCCACGCGTGCGGCGGGCAAAGGTGGCCGGGGGCGTTGACGAATCGTTGACGGTCAACGATGACTTTGCTACATTGCGAGGATGAGAAATCCCCTCCGCGCCTTGCGGGCGGATTTTTGACTTGGACATGGATAGGTCTCCAGGTAGTCCAGGTTTGAGGGCCGCAGCGTCAACTGCGGTACTTCCGAAGCCCCGACCTGCGTCAACAGGTGCGGGGCTTTCATTTGGTATTGAACAATACTTTACTATTAATAGTCAGTCAATACCAAAGTACTTGATTGGCAAAAAAAAATAGCGCCCTGGTGGGCGCTACGGTCGGATAGGACTGAGCCTACTCCGGAACAAACTTCCCGATTACGACGCCGCAGATCGTTGCATTGCCGTTGATGGGGATGAGTTTGGGGCCGGGCCAATCGGGATTTAGGGGGCGCAGATACCGCTTGTTGCCTTCCTCGACCAACTGCTTGAAGGTGGCCGCCTCGTCATTGTCGAGCCTGACCACGACGTTGCGGCCGTGATTCGCCTGAACTTCTGGATCCACGAAGATGATGTCGCCGTCTTGGTACTTCGGCTCCATGCTGACACCCCGTACTCGTAAGGCGAATGCAGACGGGCTGTGAGCGCGGGGGCACGGCAGCCATTCTTCGGCGTCGCCGGGGGCGAAATTGTCCACGACCGTACACCAGTCGCCGGCCTGAACCCACGAGATAAGTGGAATGGGCGTGTAGAGGTCAGGCCCTGGTGCGACATTGGTGCCAGAGCCAAATGGTTGCGCCGAAACGTGGCGGAGGCGGGATGCAAGGGCTTCGTCGTCCGACGTGGAGAAGGGCACATCGCCCGATTCCAGCCACACGGGACTGACACCGAGCGCCGACGCCAATCGCAAAAGCAACGACGATGCCTGCGTGCGCCCGCGCTCAAGGTGGCCGATAGCGCCCTGAGAAACGCCAATTTTGCGAGCGAGCTGCGCCTGCGACATGCCGAGGCTCAGTCTTGCTTCTTTGATCCGATCGCCGAGAGTACTCATGTATTCATTCTCCCACCTTTAAAAAATACTATGCTATTATTTTCTCCAATACTTTGCTATTGGAGTTGGCATGGAAGCCCAACAAATAGTCGTTCGCTTGCGGGACGCGGGATTGTCTCAGAGCGAAATAGGTCAGGCGATCGGCATTACACAGGGGGCTGTAAGCGCCATCGAACGCGGCAAACGGAACGACGTCCGTAGCCGTACTCTGGAAGCGCTGCGTGCATTGCTGGACACGATGCGCGAGGTGGGGCAGCGGGAGGCGACCAATGCCTAGCGCCGACTTTGCCCAGGGCCAGCGCGCCGCCGACGCAGGTATGCCCGTCGCGACGGGCGCCGAAACGCAATCGGATCAATACACCGGCCTCCGCCCTTGGACCTTCGCGCATCACGTCCCTGGTGACACCAGAACGCCGCCTGCGCCTGGTGCGATCTGGATCGGCTCGGGTGACGCGTGATGGCAGCGTGTCTCCATACCTTCCGTGGTTACCGCGTTCCCGCCGAAACGGTTGAGCGCGTGCGCCAGGCGATTCTCGACACGCGGGGCGCGGTCGACGTGTTTGCCCTTCGGGCCGTGGTCGCGGCCGACATGATCGCCGTCAGTCCCTGGGCGAGCAGCCCGCGTGATCTCGCGGCAGCGAATGCGGTGGACTCGTTCCTGTTCGATGCATCCCGAGCCGGTCTCATTCGGCGCGGGGGCGGCTACGGCTGGGCCTACAGGCCATGGGTACGGGTGCGCGGCAATACGGGGTGCGCATGCTGAAGCGATCGAAACCCATGAAGCGCGGCCAACCGCTGCGCGCCCGGCAACCCATGAAGCGTGCCAAGCCTTCGCGCGCTGAGGGCCTGGGCCACAAGGTCACCAAAGCGCTCGGGGGCGGCCGCCCCGCAGCCCGCAAAGAGGCAAGTCTGCTGCGGTCCGAAACGCACCGCCGCAACGTGGCGGCCTTGGGTTGCCTCATCACCGGCAAGCCGGCGCAGGCGTGCCATCCGAACTTCGACAAAGGCGGTGGCATGAAGGCGTGCGACAGCCTGTGCTTTCCCCTTTGCCCGGATCTGCATCGCGCCCACGACCAGGGCGGCATACCGAAGGATGAGCGCCGTAGTCGTGAATTCAATTACGCGAACTGGGCTCGGGAAGAGCTGATCAGTCGTGGCCTATGGACTACGACGATTGAGAGGTACTTTCAGCGCGCCATTGCGCCGCTGAAGCGCCTCGTGCGTGGAGATTCGTCACTGTGACATTTCACCAACACCCCTTGTCCGCCGCCTTCCCGGCGATGAGCGCGGCTGACTTCCAGGCGCTGAAGGACAGCATCGAGTGCATCGGTGTGCAAAACGCGATCACCCTCCACGAGGGAATGGTGATTGACGGGTGGCACCGCTACAGCGCCAGCCAAGAACTGGGCATGCCTTGCCCCGAGCGCGAGCTGCCGCCCGACGTGGACCCGGTGGACTTCGTGAAGGCGCAGAACAAGGAACGCCGCCACCTGTCCGCCGGTGCCTGGGCGCTGATTGAGACCGAGCTGTGGCAGTGGCGCTCGGCTGGCAAGCCTGCGAGCGCTAATTCCGCACCCGGTGCGGAATATCAGGATGCCGAGCGTAACTCCGCACCGGGTGCGGAATTAGCCGCGAAGTCGGCTGCGGACATGGCGGCGTCCGCCGGGGTGAGCGTCAGGTCAATCGAGCAGGCCAAGAGTGTCAGCCGAAAGGCCGCGCCCGAAATCAAGGACGCTGTGAAGGCGGGCGCGCTGTCATTGAAGGACGCCGCGGTTGTCGCCAGTCTGCCGCAGGAAGAGCAGGTTGCGCTCGCCGCTGAAGGCCCGGAGGCGATCAAAAAGGCTGCCCGCTCCAAAGCGGCGAAAGCTGCACCGGCTGCGCCCGAGGCAGCGCCGCCAATTTCCGGCCAGGCCGACAGCGCGGGCGGCGACGACGCGCAAGCCGAGATGCTGGCGGACTACGAGCGGCTGAATGCGGACAACCAGATGATGGCCCGCGTGTTCGAAGCGGACGACAGGCTGGCCGCCGCAGTGGCGGAAGTGGTCCGTCTGACGGAGGAAAACCGGGTTCTGACCACGCGCGTCAATGGCCTGATCGGCGAGAAGGACGCCGCGGTGAAGACGGCCAAGACCTACAAGCGCAAGCTGGATGCGCTGGAAAAGAGGACGGGCACGGCATGAACAACACGCTATTTCCCGAGACCGAAGCCAGCGCAGCTGCCACGTCTTTCCCGCCGCCGCGACCGTTCCAGCAGACAGCGCACGAGTTGCTACGGGAAGGCCGCCGGGCCGGCCACAAGAACCAGCTGATCATGGCGCCCACGGGGGCGGGCAAGACCTACCTGGGCCTGCGGATCGCCAATGAGGCGCTGCAGCGCGGCAAACGCGCGACGTTCGTGTGCGATCGCGTGACGCTGATTAACCAGACCAGCGAAGCCGCAGACAGCTACGGTCTGAGCAACCACGGGGTCATCCAAGCGAACCATTGGCGTGTCAATCCCAGCCTGCCATTTCAGATCGCCAGCGCGCAGACCTTGGCGAGCCGCGGCTGGCCGGCATCTGACGTCATCATCATCGACGAGGCGCACACGCAGCTGGGCGTGTGGACCGAGCATATCCAGAATTGCACCGCATCGGTGGTCGGGCTATCCGCGACACCGTTCTCGCCTGGCCTGGGGAAGTTGTTCACCAACCTGGTGAACGCAGCGACCATGAACGACCTGACGCAACAGGGGATCCTGGTCCCTATGCGGGTGTTGAGCGCCAAGCGCATCAACATGGAAGGCGCCAACACCGCCGGGGGCGAGTGGACCGAGTCTTCCGCAGCCGAGCGCGGTATGAAGATCGTCGGCGACGTTGTGTCGGAATGGATCCGGCACGGCGAAGGGCGCAAGACCATCTGCTTTGGCTCGACCATCGCCCACTGCGAAGAGCTGTGCCGCCAGTTCAATGAGGCGGGCGTCCACGCCGCGGTATTCAGCCAGAACACCACGCCGGCCGAGCGCGAAATGCTCCTGGCCGAATACAAGAAGCCCGACTCGATCATCCGGGTACTGATCAGCGTGGAGGCCCTGGCTAAGGGCTTTGACGTCAAGGACGTGGGCTGCGTGATCGACTGCCGCCCCTTGCGAAAGTCGTTATCCACGGCCATTCAGATGTGGGGGCGTGGTCTGCGCGGATCGCCCGAGACGGGCAAGGTGGATTGCATCCTGCTGGACCACTCCGGCAACTTCATCCGGTTCCTGAAGGATTTCGAGAACATTTTCTACAACGGCCTGATCGCCCTGGACCTGGGCGAGAAGCTCGACAAGGAAATCCGTCGAGAAACCAAGGACGCCGAGCGCGAAGGGTGCCCGTCCTGCGGCCATACGCCATTCGCGCGCCGCTGCATGGCCTGCGGCTTCGAGCCGCAGAAACAGGCCCTGGTCGAGGTCGAGGCCGGCGAAATGCAGCCGGTGATGCTGGGCAACAAGAAGCTGGCCGATGACCGGCGCCACCTCTACGAGCAGCTTTGCACCTTCGCCCGCGAGAAGTCCACCGAGGACAAGCAGGAGAAGCGCGCGCGGGCGCTCTTTCACGACATCACGGGCGATTGGCCCTCTTGGGATTGGAAGTTTCACGACATGCCGAACACAGCGCCCAGCCGCAACACGCTGGGCAAGATCACACAGCTTCGTCTCGCCTACCTGAAAGGCAAGGCCAAGGGGGGCGCGAATGCAGACGTTTAGCGAATTCGCGCGGGCCTGCGGTGTCCTGGTGGGAGACCTTTATCCGAGTGAACGCATCCGCCGATGCGCCACCACGGCGCACGAGCGCAGCAAGAACGGCGCCTATTTCTGGGACGGCCAGCGCGGATGGGTCATGGCCTGGGACGGCGACGGCGAGGTGCATTGGTACGGGGGCGAGTTCAAGCCCTGGACCGAAGAAGAGAAGCGGGCCTGGGGCCGGAAGCGTGCCGCCGAACAGCAGCGCCAGAAGGCGCGCCAGCAGCGAGCGGCGCTCCAGGCTGAGGCGCTGATCCGTTCATGCGTGCCCGGCCTGCATGGCTATCTGCATCGCAAAGGGTTCCCGGCGCTGAAAGGGCTGATCGCCGAGGACGACTCGCTGGTGATTCCCATGCGGGACGTGTCCGACAACCGAATCGTTGGGGTGCAGCGTATCCGGTGGGATGGGGACAAGCGTGAGTGGGCCAAGAAGATGGCCTATGGCATGCGCGCAACGGGGGCAGTGCTTCGCCTGGGGCCGCCTCGCGCCCTGGAAACGGTGCTTTGCGAGGGGTACGCCACCGGGCTGTCCGTTGACGCGGCCGTGAAGCAAATGCGCCTGAATGCGTCCGTCCTGGTGTGCTTCAGCGACATCAATTTGCGGCACGTCGCTGGATTGATACCGGGGCGCAAGTATGCCTTTGCCGACAACGACGAAAGCGGCGCAGGTGAGCGTGCCGTCCAGGCGGCGGGGTTGGCGTACTGCATGAGCGACGTGATGGGCGAGGACGCTAACGACCTGCACCAGCGTGCCGGACTGTTGGCGGTCGCTCTCAAGCTTGGCGCCGCCAGGAGGGCCGCCATGGCGACGTAGCGCCAGCAGGCAGCACCCGCGTCGGTCGGACATAGCGTAACGGCGGCGACGCGGGGAAGAGGCTCCTACCGTGGGATAGATCTGAAACAGGAGCAAGGGCGGCGAGGTTAGCACCCTGGGATCGAAAAGGCTGACGGGTCATGGAACGGCGACGGTTCATGTGAAGGCCCCACAGGAAAGGCGGGGTCTGTCCAGCTCGGGTTCATGCCTACAGAGGGAATGAAGAGATGACGGAACAGAAGAACACAAAGGCGCTGCCGGCCAAGATCGAGAATCGGCTGACGGAGCTGGTGCAGATGAAGGAATTCAACCTTGACGAAGTCGCCCTGTGCCGGCGCACGTACTGGGATCGGCGGGGCGAATGGCACGGGATCCTCGTGAACTGCCACGACAGGGCGCTGAAGCGCTTGGGGGCCTTGTGATGGTGACCCGTCCTGCACGGCCGACGGCGCCGAAGAAGCCCTCCAGATTCCTCCCGGGGGCGCCCAGCCAACTGGAGGAGCGTTTCGCGCGTGACCTGCGTGCGGTGAAGGTGCCGGCGCCGGAGCGGGAGTATCGGTTTGCCCCCCCGCGCATGTGGCGCATTGATTTTGCGTGGCCCGCCCAGAAGGTGGCGGTTGAGATTGAAGGCGGCGTATGGACGAACGGGCGTCACACCCGGGGATCCGGATTCGTCGCTGATTGCGAGAAGTACAACGCCGCCACCCTCGCGGGCTGGAAGGTGTTGCGCTTTACCGAGGGCGCCGTCCTGGACGGTTCTGCGGTTGAGCTTGTGGCGCGGCTGTTGCGCGTCCCTCCCTACAACTCTGGAATCGTTTGAAGGATTGATCATGCTCGATCACCAAGACCCCGAAACCTGGCTGGAGCTTCCCTACGAGGAACCCAAGCCGACCCCGCAGGCCGATGCCGGCCGCATCATTCAGAACCAATTGCGGAGCCTGGCCGCGTCCTACGCCCCGTGCCGATGCTGGCGCTGCCGCGGGGGCGTGGCGCTCGCCGACCGGCCCATGTACGACCGCCTGCTTGCCAAGCACCTGATGACGCTGGGCGAAGTCGAGCGCGGCCAATGGGTGTTGATGTGGGCGGGCCATCCTCGTCACGACGCGGATGCGCGCGAACAGCTGTACACCTGGCTGCGCATCGTGGCGGGCAGTGATGAAGCGGAGCCGGTGTACCTGCCCGACCCGACTGTGGAGGGGCAGTGATGGACCGCGCAACGCCTTTCCCGCGCATAGCCGTGGCGCTGGACTACGCCTTCACCGACGAGCGCCATACTGCTGGGCGCCCTGCGATGGCAAGAGCTGCGGACGCACGCCTGGGCGAACCCGGGCCGTTCTCCGGAATTGACGGCGCAGCCGAGACCGGCACTGCCCGAAAGTTCCTGGAGCGCGGCCTCGCCCCGTTGCATTTCGCCGTGCTGCGCGCCCGGTATGGTCAGCGCAAGTCGCCCTGCAAATACTGCGGGTGCGCTGGTGATCATCTGGAATGGCTGACGGCGATTCGTGCGCTCGCCGCCGAGCTGGCGGAATTCCTCGCCATGCCCAGCGTCAACAGCGAAATGCGGATGGACCTGCTGCGCCGCCACTTCGAGGGAAAGGACGGCGTGGGGTTGGAGGATCTGGCGAAACGCCATGATTGCAGCCTGTCCACCAGCAAGCGGGCCAGCGCCAAGACAGCGAGCTGGATCAAGGGGGCGCGCAAGGCCAAGACCAGCGAGCCTGCGGTGTATGGGATCGAGCAGGGGGCGCACGCAGCCGCGGAGAAATTGTTGCGCGACGGTGGATTTATTCCTTAATCCTTGACGCGAGAACTTTTGGGGTTCAAAATCCGTTCTATTGGATTTCCTCAGAAGTCCGCCCAAAAAGCCCCGGAATAGAAGCCGGGGCTTTATTGCGTTCAGGCCATGGTCACCTATCTCAACGTTTGTTCCGCGATATTCGCTTTCGCCGCGGCTGTGCTGTGGTTCTGCGCATCGGTGGTGTACATCCGCTCGGATTACAAAGGCGCCATACCGGCGGACGCGAGCTTCCTCAACTTCCGCGGCGGTAGAGGTCCTATTTCGCTTGAGGCCGACGGAAAGTGGATCGACGTTGTTGCCACGGCCCGACGGCAAGGCCGGCTGAACGCATGGGCCGCAGGAATGGCCGCGATTGCAGCTTTTCTCCAGGGCGGGGCCATCTTTACCGCCACGCTGTTCACACAACCAAATTAGGATTGGAGCCGCGTGGTGCGCGGCGAGCAGTCTATTCGCCTGACCGATCCAGATAAGCAAAAGCCCCGACCGGGATGCCGGCGGGGCTTTTGCTTTTACGCGGCATCCAGGGGCGTTAGCGTAAGGACGCCTGGATTCTGCTTTATGAATTCGTTGGGATCTTCATCCCAGCCGACCAGCACCATGAAGTCGCGGGTCACCTGGTCCCCTTCAGCTGTTTGTCCGGTAATGGTTTGCCGGGCATAGTGCGCCCCGCGATTTGCCTGCCCATAGTTCCCGGTGCCGTCGCTGTAGGCGAGATATGCAGCGCCGCTATTCGGCTCTATGACATTGGTGAAGCGGTGAAGTGGGCCACCTAAGAAAGTAACGATGTGATCCTGCGGGATGTCTCGCACGGTCGATTTCTCCAAGAAGCTTAGAAAAGACGGCGACGGTCCAACGGCGGCAACCGCTGGACCGTCAGCCGATACACGGACCTAGCCCGTGAACGACCCGAGGCCGTCCCACCTGTACAGGCGGGGGCCAGTTTACATGGACGCTCACAAGTGGCAAAACCGATCATTCCCTGGTTGGGTGGCAAGCGCCGCCTGGCCGACAAGATTTTTCCCCATTTCCCCAAGCATTCCTGCTACGTCGAGCCATTCGCGGGCGGGGCGGCGCTGCTGTTCGCCAGGCCGGAACCGGCCAAGGTCGAGGTGCTGAACGACATCAACGGCGATCTGGTCAACCTGTACCGCGTGGTGCAGCACCACCTGGAAGAGTTCGTGCGCCAGTTCAAGTGGGCGCTGACCAGCCGGCAGATGTTCAAGTGGCAGAAGGAAACGCGGCCCGAGACGCTGACCGACATTCAGCGCGCGGCCCGCTTCTACTACCTGATGCAGAACTGCTTCGCCGGCAAACTGGAAGGGCAGACTTTCGGCACCGCGACCACGGCGCCACCGGGCCTGAACCTGCTGCGCATGGAAGAGACGCTGTCCGCCGCGCACCTGCGACTGGCGCGCATCTACGTCGAGCATCTGCCGTGGCTGGACTGCGTGAAGCGCTACGACAGGCCGCACACGTTGTTTTACATGGATCCGCCGTACTGGGACACCGCCGGTTATGGCGTGGAGTTCGGCATCGAGCAGTACGCCGCGATGGCGGATGCCATGCGCTCGATGAAGGGCCGTGCGTTGGTCAGTGTGAACGACCATCCGCAGATGCGTGAAGCGTTTAAGGGCTTCCCCATGCAGGTGCTGGACATCCGCTACACGGTTGGCGGTGGCGCGGGCGTGCCGCGCGCTGAACTGCTGATCAAGAGCTGGGCCGACTGACGGGGCTATTCAATCCGAACCTTCGCCACCGAGGGCCGCGCGTTGGGCATGACGCGCGGGGTAGGGATCATCGCCGCCGGGCGGTGTGCAGTTGGTGGCACCCGGCAAGCTCATATGAAAGGGGGGGCTGTGCTTGAAATCAAGATCACGTCCAACCTGAAAAATGTCCTGCGGCGCATGGACGCCTTCACGTCGAGGCAGCTGCCGTTTGCGATGGCGCAGGCCATCAACGCAACTGCCGCGCGTGTCCAGGCCGCAGAACAGGCCAACATCAAGGCGACCTTCGAAAACCCGACGCCATTCACGCAGAAGTCCGTCGGGGTGAGCAAGGCTCGCAAGTCGTCACCGGTGGCAGTGGTCTACATCAAGAAGATCGCGGCCGCCTACCTGCTGCCCTACGAGACGGGCGGCGTCCACAAGCTGAACAGCCGGGCGCTGCTCAATCCCAAGGGGGTGAAGCTGAATAGCTACGGCAACCTGCCGCGCGCCGCAATGGGGCGTCTGAAGGCAAGGCCGGATGTCTATGTAGGCTCGATACGCACGCGCAACGGCCAGGCCGTAAATGGGGTATGGCAGCGTGTTGCGCCCAAGCGGGCGCGCGGCGTGAAGGCAGGTGGGCGGCGCCAGGCGGTGACGACGGGGCAGCTGGCGAACCAGCAGAACCGCGGTGGCCGTCTGAAGCTGCTGATCCGGTTCGGCGACGCGCTGCCCGTCAAGAAGCAGCTGAACTTCGGTACGACCGCGCGCGAAATTGTCGAGCGGCATTTCCCTGGTGACTTCGACGCAGCGCTGGCTCAGGCGCTGAAGACGGCGAGGTAGGGGACGGGTCCCCTCTGGGGGGGTAAGCAACGCGGGCATTGCGCGCCGCGTTTTGTGCCCAGCGCTGAGGTGTTAAAGGTGTTCGCACCCTGTTCGCACCAGCACAAGAAAGCGGCTGAGAGCGCGCATTTGTGCGGCTCTCGGGCATTTCCTGCGGTGCGAACACCGGTTTGCACTGGTATTCGCATTCTGTTCGCACTGGCCCGTTCGCGCTGTCAGCGGAAACGCAATGCCTGCGCGGGTTTGCAGCGGTTCGCGCTGCTGCAATCGCGTCTGAAATTGGGGTGCGAACAGGAAACTTGGAGGTGTTCGCACCATGGCAAAAACGGAAAAGGGCCTTTCGATTCGAGAGTTCGCCCGCCGAGAAGGATGTTCCGACACGCTGGTGCGGCGGGCGATCACGCAGGGACGGCTGAAGGCGAAGAAGGATGGAACGCTTGACCCGGTCTTGATCGGTTCTCCGTGGCGTCAAGCTAATGCGACGGCCACCAAGCCCGACGCGAAGCCCGCGCGACCGGTGTCGTCTCGCCGGCCGGTCGGCTCGCAAGGCTCCCCTGAGTCGACGTCTGGTGACGACGACTCCCTGGAGGCAGAAGCCGCCCGGATGTTGAACGAGGGTGCCGGGGTCGACTACGCCGAGGCCCTGCGTCGAAAGGAGAACTGGCTGGCGCTACTGCGGCAGCTGGAATATGAACAGAAATCCGGGGCGCTGGTGGAGCTTGCCGTGGCCCAGGCCGTACTTTTCGAAGCCTCTCGGGGACAGCGCGATGCGTGGCTGAACTGGCCCGCGAAGATTGGTCCGCTGCTGGCCGCCGAACTTGGGCTGGAAGAGGCCGACCGGGTCACCGAGGCTTTGACTGCGCATGTCCACAAACAAATCTCAGACCTTGGCGAACCCGCCGCCGACTTCAGCGCTGGATAAGCGCGCCTTGCTGCTGCGGGCGGCTCGCCAGGGGTGGACGCCGCCACCGCGAATCAGCGTGCCGGAATGGGCAGACCGCTTCAGAAAGCTGGCGAAGGAAGCCGGCAGCACCTCAGGGAAGTGGTCGACCAGCACGGTGGAGGTTGCGCGCGGCCCCATGCTCGCGCCCACTGAACCCGGTGTGCATGTCATCACGGCGATGGTCAGCACTCAGATGCTGAAGACTGCACTGCTGGAGAACATCTTCGGGTACTTCGCGCATCTGGATCCTTGTCCGATGCTGCTGTTGCAGCCCAAGGAAGACGCAGCGGAGCAGTTCAGCAAAGAGCGCATCAATCCCATGGTGCGGGTGACGCCCGTGCTGCGCGAGCTGGTTGGCTCCAGCAAGACGCGCACGGCGGACGAGACGCTGCTATTCAAGTCGTTCCCTGGTGGTTTCTTGGCGCTAGCGGGCGCCGGCAGCCCAGACAACCTCGCGCGCCGGCCGGTGCGAGTGATTCTCGCCGACGAGGTGGACAAGTATCCGGTTACCCGGGAGGGGGACCCGATCTCGCTGGCGGAAGAACGCACCGCGAGTTTCGGCGCCAACTGGTTGTCGGTGCGTGCATGCTCGCCGACCGTGCAGGATGAAAGCCGCATCGAGAAGAGCTATCTGGCGTCGGACCAGCGACGCGCCTCTGTGTGCTGCCCAAGCTGCGGGCATCGCCAGTTCTTGGACTTCTTCCGTCATGTCGACTGGAAGAAGCGCAAGGACGATAAGGGCGTCGTGCAGGAGCATTTCCCTAAGACCGCGCGGATTTTCTGTGAAGCCTGCGGCTTGGGTTGGTCGGAGGGAGATCGACTGCGGGCACTTCAAACCGTGCGGTGGCACCAGACACGGCCATTCAGCTGCTGCGGTAGCCGTCATGTCCCCCTCGAAATGTACGACCGCGCCTGGCGCGATGCGGAAGCCGCAGATCCTGGCAGCGGCGGCATCGCCGGAGTGGAATCGGTGTGGGACTGGTGGGCCAGCGATCGCCACGCGGTGTACCGGGCGAAGTGTCCGGACTGCGGAAGTTGGGGCGTTGATAACCAGCATGCCGGCTTCCAGGCCAGCAAGCTGTATTCCCCGTGGACCAAGGATAAGCCGGCGGACATCGCGGCGAAGTGGCTTGCAGCGAAGGACGACGAGGATCTGAAGCAGGCATGGTGGAACACGCAGATGGGTTTGCCCTACCGTGCGCACAGCGGCAAGGATCTGAATCTGGAAACACTGGCTGCTCGCGGCGAACTTTGGGCCGCGCAGGTGCCCTTCGGCGTTGGGGTGGTGACCGCCGGACTGGACGTCCAGCCTGACCGTGTCGAGTGCGAGGCGGTTGGCTGGGGCCGGGATGAGGAAAGCTGGTCTATCGACTATGAGGTATTCGAGGGCGACCCGGAAACGCCTGAACTGTGGGCACGCGTCGACGCCTACCTGTTGAAGACGTGGTATCGCCACGATGGCCGGCCATACAACGTTTCGGCTGCATGTATCGACTCCGGTGGCCACAACACGCAGCGCGTGTATGAGTTCGCCAAGGCCCGATTGGGGAGACGGATTTACGCCATCAAGGGGGAATCCGCCCGGAACGGGCAGCGGTCGCCAGTTTGGCCCACGAAGGTGCCCAGCCGACGAAACAAGGCCACGTATCGCCCGACCATCATTGGCGTCAACACGGCGAAGGACACGATCCGGAACCGGTTGAACAAGGACGCTCCAGGTCCGGGATTCATGCACTTCCCGGCGGACCGTGACTTGAACTACTACGCGCAGCTCACATCCGAGCGGATCGTGGTCAAGGAAGCGAGCGGGCATAAGTACCGCGTGTGGGAACTGCCATCGGGACGCGCCAACGAGGCGTTGGACTGTCGCGTCTACGCATATGCCGCGCTCTGCGCATTGATCCACTTCGGTCTCAAGCTGAATCGAACCGTCGAGGATCTGGCGGAGGTTCTACACGGGGCGCCGCCCTTGCCGGACGGCGAGGTGTCGGTCGCGCCGACGCCCGCGACTGGCTCGGGCCATAGCGGCCCGACGGTGCGGGTCAAGTCGGCAGGCTCCGGGCGCTCGCGGGTAAGCAAACTTGCATAACGAGGTACGCCATGAGCGTTTATGACGGAATGAGCAGGGAGGATATGCAGGCGCGGCTGACCGCCCTGAAGGCCGCCTATTTTGAACTCCTGATGGGTAAGCAGGTGGCCGCCGCCAGCTACGCGCAATCCGATGGCTCGAAGTCGGTCACGTACAGGGCCACCGACTTGAGCCGTCTCCAGGGTGAAATCGCCCTCCTGCAGCAATTGCTCGGCATCCTCCCTCGGGGGCGCCGGCAGATTAACTTCGTGATGCGCTGATGGAAAACTCAATTTCTATCCTGGACAGGCACGGTAAGCCGATGCCCGCGGTTCGCCGCCGTGGGGCCATGCTGGCGCCTGGCGGCAACGCGCCTTATGACGCAGCTGACCAGCACGGCGGCCACGTTCGCGATTGGCATCCTTATCTCGCCTCGCCGGACGGTGAGGTCAATATGTACCGCGACCGCCTGGCGGCGCGGGCACGAGACCTGATCCGCAATGATGGCTGGGCAACGGCTGCGGTGATGCGGACCGTCGACAATGTCATCGGGCCGGATTTCCGTCCAATTTCCAAGCCGGACTATCGCTGGCTGCGCACGGTGACCGGCATCAAGGCGTTTGATCACCGCTGGGCGGACGAGTTCGGCCAGGCGGTGGAAGCGAACTGGCGTTCGTGGGCGAATGATCCGTTTTTCTACTGCGATTCGGAGCGCATGCTCTCGTTCCCGCAAATGATGCAGCTCGGCTTCCGGCACCACCTCATTGACGGTGATGCGCTTTCGATGCTGCATTGGTTGCCTGATCGCATCGCGGTCGGGCGCGCGAGGTATGCGACGGCGGTGCAGATTATCGACCCGGACCGCCTATCCAATCCGCAGCAGAACTTCGATCAACAGGCTTTGCGCGGAGGTGTGGAAGTCGATAGCTACGGCGTGCCAACCTGGTATCACATCCGGCGCGCTCATCAGGGGGATTGGTTCAGCGCGGGTGATAGCGTGCGCTGGGATCGCATTGCGCGCGAGACGAACTGGGGTCGACCGATTGTGGTGCATAGCTTCGATCATGATCGGGCGTCGCAGCACCGCGGGGTCGGCTTTCTCACGCCGGTGATCCAGCGGTTCAAGATGCTGATCAAGTACGACAGCACCGAGCTGGATGCGGCCATCATCAACGCATTTTTTGCCGCGTACATTCAAAGCCCGTTCGATACTGACCTCGTTGAGGAAGCCCTGGCGGGGTCGGACAAGGTCAGCGCGTATCAGCGCGAGCGCTCGGAATTCCACCAGGAGCGTCGCACTCGGCTGGGCGATGCCGGGGTTACGCACCTCTACCCGGGCGAGACGATCGGCACGGTTGCATCGAGCCGGCCGAGCGGCAACTTTGCTTCGTTTGAAAGCGCCATGTTGCGGCATTTCTCCGCTGGGACGGGGCTGGCCGCGCAGCAGATCAGCCAGAACTGGGCGGAAGTGAACTACAGCGCGTATCGGTCCGCGATGCTGGAGGCGTGGAAGACCTTCGCCCGTCGGCGGATTGGCTTCGCGTCCGGCCAGGCCCACCCGATTTATTGCGCATGGCTGGAGGAATCCATGGACGTGGATGACTACCCGATGCCGAGAAATGCCCCGGAATTCATTGAAGCGCGTGCAGCGTATGCGCGGGCCAAGTGGATGGGGCCTGGACGAGGGTTGGTCGACATCGTCAAAGAGCGTCAGGGCGCGTTGTTGGGCATCGACGGAGGCATGTCCTCGCTTGAGGATGAATGCGCGGAGATATCCGGCACCGACTGGCGCGACGTGGCCGACCGCCGAGCTATCGAAATCGAACGCTACGAGCGACTGGGCTTGCCTGTCCCCGCGGTGCTTCAGGGGTTGGATTCGAAAGACGCCGCCCAACTACCGGAGGAAAAATAAATGCGTTTTGCGCACTTGGGCCAGCGGCTGTTCAACACGCCGCTGGCGATTCGTCAGGACAAGGCCGAGGTCATTATGGCTGCGCTTGCCGAGCGTCTGGGCGTCAGTCAGATCATGCGCTTGGACGGCGCGAACTTGCGTCCGATGGCCTGGGACGACTATGACGATGACCTGGTCAAACCCGGGGAGACGATCCGGGACGCTGGCTATGACATGGTGGGCGATACCCCGGTTGCCTGCATCAAGGTGCAGGGCACGCTGGTGCAGAAGCTCGGATCGCTTCGGCCCTACTCGGGCATGACAGGCTATGACGGTATCAGGCAGAGCATTCTCAGCGCCCATGCGGATCCGGCTGTCGAGGCGATCGTGCTGGATGTGGACTCTCCGGGCGGGGAGGTCGCTGGCTGTTTCGACCTCGTCGACACCATTTATGGATTGCGGGGTGACAAGCCCATCTGGGCCATCCTGACCGAATCCGCATATTCGGCCGGGTATGCGATCGCCAGCGCCGCCGACCGCATTATCGTGCCTCGCACCGGCGGGGTGGGCTCGATCGGCGTGATTGTGATGCACGTCGATCTTTCCAAGGCGCTGACTGCATCGGGGGTGGCGGTGACGTTCATCACCTACGGCAGCCATAAGGCGGATTTTCGCCCCGAGCTGCCGCTATCCGAAGCGGCCCTGAGTAGCGTTCAGGCCGAGATCAACACGATGGGCGAGCTGTTCGTGGGAACCGTCGCCCGCAACCGAAAAATCGCGCCGGATTCCGTGCGCGAAACACAAGCCGCCTGCTTCATGGGGGCGGCCGGCGTCAGCCTCGGCTTGGCAGACGCAGTCATGGCGCCCGACGCCGCTTTTCTTGAACTGCTGGACCTGCTGGGCCGGTAAACAACCTGTGAGACTACCGCAATGAAGAAACCTTTCTCTTCTTCCCCCTTTGCCTCGCTCTTGAGCCTGGGTCGCGCCCGTAGCGCCCGCGCCGAACAGGACGACGAGGACGACAAGGACAAGTCCGACGACGAGCGCAAGCAGCGGGAGGGCGAGTCCGACGACGACTATGCGAAGCGCATGGAAGAACTCGACCGCGAAGACGACGAGCGCGACGATGTGCTGGAAAACGGGGAAGACCCGGATGCCGAATCCGAAGACGACGGCGACGACAAGGAAAAAGATCAGTCGAAGAAGGCCGCGAGGGCCGCCGAGCGGGTGCGTTGCGCCCGCATCGTGGCCCACGGCTTGCGGCTGGGCGTCGCTCGCCAGGCTTGCGTTTTCGCGTTCGACACGGGCATGTCGTCCAAGGCCGCGATCGCAGCGCTGGACGCTGGCCGAGCGGATCAGGCGCCGTCAGCGCGCCGCACCCTGTCCGAGCGCATGCAAGGCACGACCATTCCCAACCCGGGTTCGGGTGGTGGCGACAGCCAGATGACCCTCGCCCAGAAGATCGTCGCTGCCGGCAAGAAGCGCCGCGGCGAGGCTTGATCCCCGCAATTCAGCTATTCAGGAGCAATACTCATGACGCTTCCCGTCAACCCCGTGGGGAACAGTCCCCAACAGCCCGGCATCCGGGCAGATGTCTTCGTCCCCGATCAGCTTATCGCGGGCGGCCTGCAGATCGTCTCGCAGCCCATCATCCTCGCGGCCGGCAACCTGCCGCGCGGGGCGGTGTTGGGCATGATCACGAGCAGTACCGCGGTCGCTACCGCCGCCGGCACCAATACGGGCAATGGAACCATCGGGGCCGTCGTCGTTGGTGCCGGTGCGAAGCTGGGGAATTACCAGCTGACCGCGACCGCCGCGACCACGTTCAAGGTGGTCGACCCGGAAGGCACCACGCTCGCAAATGCGGCGGTGGGGACGGCCTACACGCAAGGCGGCCTGGGGTTCACCATCACAGCAGGCGCCACGGCGTTCGCGGCCGGCGACACGTTCGTTATCGACGTCAACGACGCGGTCGGTCAGTTCGTCCTCTCGGTGAAGGGGGCGACCGACGGCAGCCAGGTCCCCTCGGCCATTCTGGCTGATTACTCCGATGCCACGGCCGGCCCTGTCAACGCCGGGGCCTATGTGCAGGTCGAGGTCAACGGCCGCGCGCTGCACTACGACCCGAGCTGGACGCTGCCCGCGCTGACTGCGGCGCTGCGGCAGTACGCCATCCACATCAAGTCGTCGGTTTCGGCCGCCGACCCGACCTAAACCCAAGCGCAACGCATGGAAAAGGCCCCGCCCAGCGGGGCCTTTTTCGTATCCGCCAAGAATTTTTGGAGATGACGAATGTCCTCTTTGTCCTATACCACGATCGACCTGATCGGGGTCGTTCCGAACCTGAAAACCGCTCAGTCCTTCCTGTTGGACCGGTTCTTCCCCAACCTCGTGACTTCGGATACCGAAGAGGTCGCGATCGACGTTGACATCGGCATGCGCCGCATGGCGCCGTTTGTTTCGCCTCTGGTCGAAGGCAAGCTGGTCGAACAGCGCCGCTTCCAGACCAACACCTTCAAGCCTGCCTACATCAAGGACAAGCGCGCACCGGATCTGCTCAAGCCGGTGCGACGCATGATCGGCGAGCGAATCGGTGGCGACCTGAAGGGCATCGAGCGTGAAATGGCCAACCTGGAAGCCGAAATGACGGACCAGATTGACATCCTGACGCGCCGCCTGGAATGGATGGCCGCCAGCGCGCTGCGTCTGGGCCAGGTCACCATCGAAGGTGAAGGTTTCGAAACCGTGATCGTGGACTTCGGCCGGGCGCCGGATCTGACGGTTGGCTTGACTCTGGGGCGGAAGTGGACTGCCGGCAACATCGCGGCGGGCACAGCCTCTCCCACCCGCGATATCGAGGCGTGGGCGACCCGTGTCCTCAAGCGCTCGGGCGCGACGGTATCGGAGCTGGTGTTTACGCCCAGCTCGTGGGCGGGATTCATCCTCGATCCGGCGCTGAAGGGGGCAATCGTCTGGCCTGCCCAGGCGCCGTTCGGCAACGCGATCAACCCTGGCGCCGAGATCAAGCATGGCGCCGTTTACAAGGGCAAGTGGGGGCAGTTCGACCTGTGGCTGTACAACGACTGGTTTGTGGACGAGAACAACGTCGAGCGGCCGATGCTGTACGACGGTGACCTGATCATGTCTGGCCCCAACCTGCAGGGCACCCGCGCGTTCGGCCAGATCATGGATCCGGCCTTCAACTACCAATCGCTGCCGTTCGCGCCCAAGACCTGGGTGCAGGAAGACCCGGCCCAGCGTCTGCTGATGATGCAGTCGTCCCCCATCATCATCCCCAGCCGGGTGAATGCCTGCCTGTCGGCCAACGTCTGCGATCCGGCGGTGGAATGATGAGCGGCGCCACGAATCAGAAGGACAAGGGACCGACCGGAGCGAAGACCGTAACGGCCATTGTGGCGCGCGGGCGGGTCCTGCAGGCTGAAGACGGAAAGTCGCTGGTGGCCGGCGACGAAGTCGATCTGCCAGCAGACGAGGTCGAGCGGCTGCGGCAGCTCGGCTTCCTGGAAGACCCGGATGCGCCGGTGATTCAGCGGGGCAACGGTCCGCGTTTCGGGTCCGGCTCCGGTCCGCAGATCCGCCGAGGCTGACATGGTTGATTACGACCAGGTCAGCCAGGCCATTAACACGGCGTTTGGTGAAGAGCTGGTTTATCAACCTGCAGGCGGCGGCAAAGCCAAGGATGTGCCCGGCGTCTTTACCGATGCCTATAAGACGGCATTCCAGGACGGCGAGGGCGGCGTCGGTTGGGTGACGACCGCACCGAGTGCGGGCTTTCGCCTCGCCGATCTGCCGCGGCCGCCGGCGAAGGATGACCGCATCACCCGGAAGAAGACGGGCGAATCGTTCCTCGTCTTCGAACAGCAGCCGGACGGCATGGGCTGGGTTCACCTGAAACTGAAGAAGCTATGACCACGACAAACCAACTACGTGCGTTGGCCGTGCAGGCGTTGACCGGCACCACTGACGCGGGCTCGCGGGCATATTCGCCGCGCGACCAGGCGACCTGGGATGGGGAGTATCCCGTCCTGTTCGTGCGAACGAACGATGAGGATGGCGTGTCGTTCGGTCGAAGCGGAGCCCCGGCCTTCACCGTGACCTCGGCGCTGGTGATCGAAGCAAGGGCTACCCACGCCGGCGAGCTGGACGACGCCGGCGCAGCGGCCCTGCAGGTCAAGCTGGAGACGCTGCGGGACCAGATCAAGGCCGCAGTCATCAACTACCCGCCGCTCATGCAGGAACTCAACCAGTTTTCCTACTTTCGCACGCGCATTACGCGAGGGCCGGAAGACGCCGCAGAACACCTGGGAGGCGTCCTGGTGGAACTGGGCCTGGAGTTCGTGCAAGGGCCGGAGGATTTCTTCCCCGTGCCCACAAACCCGCTTGAAGGGGTGGACACA
Organism: Achromobacter ruhlandii; assembly: GCF_902859695.1. GTDB lineage: Bacteria > Pseudomonadota > Gammaproteobacteria > Burkholderiales > Burkholderiaceae_B > Achromobacter > Achromobacter ruhlandii. The sequence goes on along the minus strand of NZ_CADIJL010000010.1, from coordinate 11,739 downwards.
CGTGTTCAGGTGCCTGACGGCACCGCTGTCCCCGGCTTGGATATTGACCTTCCGCAATAGGAGCTTCGCATGTACATCAAACCTCGCCCGGGATTGACGGTGTTCGACCCGGTACGCAAACAATTCATGCCTGAAGACGGCATGCCCGTGGACGCAAACGACCTGTACTGGGCCGCGCGCTTGCGCGACGGCGACGTGGTCGAAGCGGACGCCCCTGGCGCGCAAAAGTCGGCCACCAACGAGGTGCCGCCGGCACCGCCCAATAAGGGGGGCAAGTAAATGATCCCGTTTCCCAACATCCCGCAGAATCTGCGGGTGCCGCTTTTCTACGCCGATATCGACCCGAGTCGCGCAAACACCGGTCAGATCAACCAACGGGCGCTGATCATCGGTCAGATCACGGCCGCTGGCACCGCGGTTCCCGGCAAGCCGGCGATTTCCCAGGGCGCCAACGAAGCGAAGGTGCTGGGCGGCCAGGGTTCGATGCTGGCGCTCATGACGGCCGTCTATCGCGCGCGTGACAGCTTCGGTGAGGTCTGGTATCTCCCTGTGGCGGACGATGCGTCCGCCACCGAAGCCAAGGGCGCTATCAGCTTCACTGCGGCGGCGACGGCCACCGGTGTGCTGTCCCTCTACATTGCGGCTTTCTCCGGTTCGCCGGTGGTGTCGCTGGTTTGCACGCCCAGCATGACGACCGCGCAATTGGCGACGGCTCTGGCGGCACAGATCAATGCCGCGGCCGACCTGCCGGTGACGGCTGCGGTGGATGCAGGGACCACGACGAAGGTGAACCTGACGGCCAAGAACAAGGGCCTATCGGGCAATGACATCGACGTGCGCCTGAATTTCTACGGCGCACTGAGTGGCGAAGCGCTCCCGGTGGGGCTGGGCGTCACCATCACCCCGATGTCCGGCGGTCAGGTCAATCCGACGCTGACCACTGCGCTGGCCAACCTGGGCGACATGACCTTCGACTTCATCGCCATGCCGTACAGCGACGCCGCATCCCTGAATGCCGTCAAGGCATTCCTGTCCACGACGACCGGCCGCTGGAGCTGGTCCAAGGGCCTGTATGGGCATGCCTACGGCGGCTTCCGCGGAACGCTGGGTGAATGCCATACCTTTGGCGCCACCCGGAACGACGAGCATGTATCCATCATGGGGTTCAACAATTCGCCGACGCCCTCGTGGATCCTGGCCGCTGATCTGACGGCAGCAGCGGCGATATCGTGCCGCGCAGACCCGGCCCAGCCGATGCAGACCGTGCCGCTGGCGAGCTTCCTGCCGCCGCCGCTGGAGTCGCGGTTCCAGCTGACCGACCGCAACACGCTGCTCTATACGGGCATCAGCACGTTCACGGTGGCGGACGACGGTACGGTGGCGATCGAAAACCTCATCACGACCTACCAGCTGAACGCGTTCGGCCAGCCGGACAACAGCTATCTGGAAGTCGAGACGATGAACACGTTGACGGCGGTCCTGCGGCGCCTGAAGCTGGTGGTGACTTCCAAGTACGCCCGCAAGAAGTTGGCGGCCAATGGTACGCGGCCGGCGCCCGGATCCAACATCGTTACGCCCAGCACCATCCGTGCCGACCTGACTGCGGACTACCAGTCCATGCAGGACGACAGCGGCTGGGTGCAGGGTGCGGACGTGTTCGCCAAGGGCCTGATCGTGGAGCAGAACCGCACCAACCCCAACCGGGTGGACGTGCTGTATCCGGCGATCCTGATCAACCAGCTGCGCATCTTCGCCCTGCTCATGCAGTTCAGCAACATCGTGCCGGCCAGCGAGGCCGCCAGCGCGTAAGCCCGCGTGGCTGTGGCATAGCGCCGCCTTCGGGCGGCGTTTTCATTTATAGGAGCCGATTATGGCGAATCTGTTGGCCGGCACCGCGCAAATCACGGTGGACGGCAATTCCTACATGTTGGAAGGGGCGGCGAAGTACAGCCCCTCCACCGTTACCCGCACCAGCCTGGTGGGCCAGGACGGCTATCACGGCGTCAAGGAAATGCCGGTCGCTGGCTCGATTTCCTTCACTGCCCGCGATGCGGGGAGCCTGACGGTTTATGACTTCAACCGCATGCGCAATGCGACGGTGGTGCTGCAGCTCGCCAACGGCAAGACCGTGGTGGGCCGCAGCATGGCCTGCGTCGATGCGCAGGAGGTCGACACCACTGAAGCCACCTTCGACGTCAAGTTCGAAGGTCCCCTCGTTTCCGAACAGACTGCGAACTGACATGCCGAAAAAAGAGATCCCCGACGAACTGACCATCACCCTGCGCAAGCCCGTCACGTTGGGCCAGGGCTCCGACGCCGAAACGTTCACCGAGCTGCCGCTCCGCGAACCGATCGTGGAAGAAGTTCTTTCCTTCAACAGGGAAAGCGGCAAGGACGCTGGCGATGCGCTGCGCAAGCTCATCGCCAAAGTGTCCGGCACGCCCATTGCGGTGATCAACCGCATCGGGGCGCGCGATTTCACCACCGCCGCCAACTACCTGACGTCGTTCATGGCCGGCGACGATGACAAGGCCGACGCCGAGAACGAGGAATCCCGCGAGGGAAAGTAGTCCGGCCAGTGCCTGATTGGGGGCTGATGGCGGCGGCGACGGCGAAGTTTTACGCCTGGCCGCCGCGAGACGTTCTCGGGCTACAGCTGAGTGAGCTGCGGTGGTGGCACGACATGGCAGAGCGCTTGGAGGCACAACATGGCCAATGAACTGGCATTCCGAATTTCGGCGATAGACAACGCGTCGAAAGTAGGCAACAAGGTCGGCGACTCATTCTCGCGTATTGGGGATAGAGCTGCGCGGATGTCTGGACGCCTGACCAGCATCGGCAAGACCGGCGCGACTGCGCTGGGAAAGATCACGTCTGGCCTGAATTCGATTTCGCAGGGCGCCCGGACTGCTGCTGATCGCATTTCGTCGATCATTCCTGGCATGTCGGCACTTGTCGGCCTGGCGGGGGCGGCCGGCGTTGGCGCTCTGGCGCAGCGGTGGGGTGACCTCGGATCGAGCCTGCAGCGGACGTCCCGCCAGCTGGGAATGTCGACGCGCGGGCTACAAGCATGGCACTACGCCGCCAAGCGGGCTGGGGTGACGGCGGAGCAGTTCGACCAGAGCATGCTGTCATCGCAGAACACCATCCGAGAGGCGGCGCTCGGGGCCAACCCGCAGGCCATGATGCTGATGCAGCGCCTGGGCGTGAGGATTTCCCGCGGCAAGGATGGTCAGATCGACTACGAGCGAACGCAGCACGACATCCTGGCCGCACTGGGGAAGATCAAGAACCCCGCGGGGCAGCGCACGGCGGCGGATGCGCTCGGGATGGGCGCTTTACTGCCAATGATTCAGCGCGGTACGTTCGACGCAGACCGCGCCGAAGCTGGCAGGCGTGGCTATATCTTCGGCGAAGACGCGATTGAACGCGCGTCGGCGTTCCAGGACAAGATCAACGGCCTGAAGGCCAGCACGGGCGCCCTTGCAAACACCATCGGCGACAAACTCATCCCGGTCTTGACTCCCATGATCGAAAAGCTGACCTCATGGCTGGACGAGAACCGCGTGAACATTGCAGACAGGCTCGCTGAGGCGGTCGGGAAACTGACTTCCTGGATCACTAGCGTCGACTGGGGGGCTTGGTACGACCGCGTGAACCAGATTGCCGATGCATTTGGCGGCTGGGGCAACGTGCTGGCTGGCATCGTCGCAATCAAGTTTGCGGCGACGTTGGCCGATTGGGGCCTTTCGATCGGGGCGCTTGTGGCGAGCCTGACGGCAGCAGAGGCTGCGGCGGCTGCGCTCAAGGCTACGGCGGGCGGTGCGGCCGGCGCAGGGGCAGCAGGTGCCGCCGGCGCTGGAGCTGCTGCGGCACGCGCGCCGTGGCTGGCTCGATTCCTGAATCCGTATGCGGTTGGTGCCGGCGCGCTCTTCTACAGCAAGGACCTAAACGCCGGAGAAGATGCGACGCTTGCGAGCGCTCGCCGGGCGCAGGGAAAGAGCTATTTGAGTCCCGGGGAGTACGCGCCTGGCGGAACGAGCGATCCGAAAATCCTGGAGATTGCCCAGAAGTTCATGGGTATGGGTTGGTCGAAGGAACAGGCCGCAGGTATCGCGGCGAACATTCTTCAGGAGTCCGGCGGAAATCCCTTTAGCGTGGGGGATGGCGGCAAGGCGTATGGGATCGGGCAGTGGCACCCAGACCGCCAGGAGGACTTCAAACGCGTGTTCAAGCGTGACATTCGCGATTCCACGCTGGACGACCAGCTGAAGTTTTTTGACTGGGAGCTGCGCAACGGCCCCGGCCAGCAGCGTGTCGCGGGTGACCTCTTGGCGCGGGCGACCGATGCCAATCGGGCCGCGGCCATCGTGTCGCAGTACCACGAGCGTCCTGCGGACGTGGAGGGGGAAAAGTACCGTCGCGGGATTATGGCTGACCGGATCTTCGGCGCCATGAACGGTGGTGCCGCGGGATCTGCGCAATCGGGCAGCACCCCGCCGAACGCGGCCGCCGGTGCGCCTGGGATGGGCAATGGCCCAGGGTTTGACGGCCTGAAGGATGCGCTCGATGCGTCCCTGCAGAAGCTAACGCTTCAAGTCAACGTGTCCGCACCGCCGGGTACACGCGTCGATGCGACAAGTGGGGATGGCACGGGGATGTCGACGCGCGTGAACTATTCAATGGGCCTGGGGGCTATGCCATGAAGATCTCGGACGTCGTAAAGGTAGCCGGCAGCATTGGTGGCGTCGCGAACGCTCTTGGCGACCTATTGGGGCCTGGTGCCGGCAGCTGGGAAGCTTCGCTACAGCAGGCGTCCTATGGCGGCGTCCCGTTCGGTGTGAACGGGGCGCGCTTGCACGCCGGACGCCGCCAGGCCGTCCATGTCTACCCATATCGAGATGAAGTGTGGGCTGAGGATCAGGGGAAGCTGCCCCGGCAGTTCCGGATCCATGGGTTCCTCATCGAGGACAGCGCCATATACGGCGGTGGGGGCGTGGTGGGCCAGCGGGAAGCTTTCCTGACGGTCTGCGAGACCGCCGGTCCGAAGACGTTGGTTCATCCCACGCTGGGGACTGTCGCCAACGTCGTCTGCCTGGATCTGGAGCTGGAAGAGCGAAAGGACCTGGGGCGGGTGTTCGAGTTCACCATGTCGCTCATCGTCAGCGGCGAGCGGAAGTATCCGCAGGCCGGCGAATCGACGGGTGACCAGGTGAGCAAGGCAGCGGACGCGGTTCGGAAGGGCAGCCTGCTGGACATGGCGCGCAGGGTCGCTGCAGCGATCAAGCAGGGCGTTGCGGTGGTTCGCCAGGTTGTGAATACCGCTGTGCGCTACTACCAGATGGCCGTGGGCATCGTAAATGGTGTGCGTCGCGTATTTAACGCGGTGTCGAGCCTTCGCGGCAACTTCGGCCGGCTGTTTGGTGGTGGAAATTCAGGCTTTCTGACTTCCAATCGCAAGGCATCCAGCGGTGCATCGGCGGCGGACTTGCTAGCTGCCAACGTGGCCGCAAGTGCGGCAGTGGTCGCCGCTGGCGTCAAGCTGCAGCAGGCCGCGGCAAACATTGCCGACACCGCGGCGTATGGCGACGCTGCCAATGCGTTTGTGCAGTCGGTTGCCGCGACCGCGGTGGACCCTGCGGACGGGATGGCAATGCTCGGCCGACTCGCCACCTTCCAGCCCGCGGGTGAGTCGACTGAGTCTCCCATTGGCATCGCCATCAAGACGGCGAACGACGCATGCTCGGCGCACCTGCGTCGCGTGGCCATTGCTGCGCTGGCGCAAGTGGCCGCGGAGTATCAGCCATTCTCGCAGGAGGATGCATCGCGGGTGCAGACGGAGGTCGTGGGCATCCTCGATTCCGAGATCCTGATTGCCGGTGACGGCGGCGACGACGCCAGCTATGACGCCCTGCGTCAGCTGCGGAAAGCCGTCGTTGCCGATTTTCAATCGAGGGGTGGAGATCTGGCCGAGATGGGGGTGTTCTCCTTCAACGCTTCTCAACCTTCGCTGACGTTGGCAAACCGAATTTATCGGGATCCGACGCGAGCCGGAGAACTGGTCCGCCAGGTCAATCCTATCCACCCGGCGTTTATGCCGCCCGAGTTTGAGGCACTGTCGAAATGAATAGTGATGATCTGACGCTGCGTGTGTCCACTTCGACCCGTGTCGGACGGGGCTATGAGCTGTCCAATACGCGCGTTCTTGGGGGGTGGCAGGAGGTGCGGTTCACGAGGGGAATCGAGCGATGCCCCTCTGATTTCCTGGTGAAGATGACTGACCGCTATCCCATCGCGACGCGACCGGATATGCAGGTACAGCCCGGGGATTACTGCGAAGTGTTCCTCGGAGGCGATCGCGTCTCCACCGGCTGGGTCGATCGCTTCGTGCCTTCGTTCACCGACGGCGCACATTCGGTCACGCTGGTGGGCCGCAGCAAGTGCCAGGACATCGTGGACTGCGCTGCGGTATTCGATGGGTTCCAGCTCACCAATGCCAGCGCGCTGTATATCGCTCAGACGCTTTGCGCACCGTTCGGGATCAAGGCGAGCCTGGCTGAAGGTACGAACCAAGGCGCACCCATCGAGCAGGTGGTGATCATCGCGGGCGAGAGTACGTATGACATTCTGGAGCGGGTTTGCCGATACCGCGGTCTCCTGCTGTACGACACACCGTCGGGTGATCTTCTGCTGTCGGGCATCGGGCTACAGGCCGCGGCTAGTGGCTTTCAGGAGGGCGTGAATATCGGTTCGGCCGTCGCGTCGTACTCGATGGATCAGAAGTTCAGCGACTACTACGCGATATATCAGGGGCTGGATCAGTTCAGCGATGTAGGTGGCGCCCCGAACCAGATCGCGCATCTGGTGGATGAAAGCGTGCCTCGATATCGGCCGCGGGTTGTGCTGTCGGAGAACCTTCTGGGCGGAAGCATGGTGGCTGAAGACAGGGCGAAGTGGGAAATGTCTCGGCGGCAGGGACGGTCTTTTTTTGTCCGGTTGAACACCGACAGCTGGCGGGACTCGTCGGGCGCGCTGTACACGCCCAACACAATGGCTTCCCTTGCGATTCCGTCCTTGAAGCTGGGATCAGAGGCCGCTCCCGTTTCGTGGTTGATCGCCGAGACGACCTACAACCGCGGACGCGCAGGTACAACCTGCGACGTTCTGCTGATGCCGCCGCAGGCCTTCTATCAGCAGCCCTTCATCTGGGCTCAATTCGCACCGGATCAAGTGGTGGGGTGATATGGAACAAGCAATCGAAAGGCTGTGGCGCCGGCTCCAGATGATGGTCGGGCGCGGTGTCGTCACGGCTGTGGACGACAGTGGGCCGGTGCAGTTGATGCAGGTGAGGGCCAGCGGGTTGGAAGTGGCGGACAGGCGGGTGCGTCCGCAGGAATTCGGCCTTACGTCGAATCCTCCGGTGGGATCTGACGCTGCTCTGGCAGCGGTTTCGGGCGACCGATCGTCCACGATGGTGGTCGGCGTCAACCATCAAGGGAGTCGGCCGCGCGGTCTGCTGGCCGGTGAAACGAAGCTGTACAGCCAAGACGGAAAGTATGTCTACCTGACTGCTGCTGGAGGGATCGTGGTTGATGCCGGCGGACAGGACGTTGTCGTGAACAACGCGAAAGATGTGACCTGGAACCTGAGCGGCAAGCTGACCATCGTTGCGCCTGGAGGGATCGAGTTGCAGGCGCCTATGGTCAAGTCGTCGGGCGACATGCAAGACAACTTCGAGACCAACGATCGGACCATGAAGGGCATGCGCGATGTGTACAACGACCACCATCATCCGGTGAAGAACGTTCAGGGTGGCGGTTCGACTGTGACATCGGAAAGGCCCGGGGAGGCTCAATGAGCGATATCCGCACAGTTTGGGATGCTGGCGTTGCCCACGGCGATTGGCTGCTGTCCGAAGGCGCGTTGGTCACCGGCGCGGACCTTGCGACGGCCATGCTGGTAAGCGTCTTCACTGACGCAATGGCAGCCCCCGACGACGTCATCCCGGATGGAACCGGTGATCCTCGTGGCTGGTGGGGCGACCAGTTCGCCCCTGACGCGCCTTTGGGTAGCAAGCTCTGGCTCCTGCAGCGAGAGAAGCAGACCCAGACGACGCTGAACCGTGCCTACGACTATCTGGCCGAGGCGCTGAAGTGGTTGATCGACGACGGGGTTGTGGCGCGCTTCGACATCAGCGTGGAGTGGGTCCGAGAGTCCTTTCTCGGCGCCCAGATCATTGCCTATTCGCCTGGCGGTGATTCCCTGCACACGGGGAAATACCTTTGGGCCTGGAACGGAATCAACTGATATGCCATTTTCTCGTCCAACGTTGTCAGAGCTGAGAAATCAGGTTCTGGCGGATATCAACGCGACCCTGGATGGAGCGAATGCGCTCCTGCGCAAAGCTGTCCTGCGCGTGCTGGGCGTCGCTCAAGCCGGCCTTGCGCACCTGCACTTCGGCTATATCGACTGGATCTCAAAGCAAGCAGTCCCCTGGACCGCGACGGACGAATACCTGGCGGGCTGGGGGGCGATGAAGAATGTATTCCGAAAGGACGCCGTGGCGGCCGTGATTTCCGCCCAGTTCACTGGGACGGCCGGGGTGGTCATCAGCGCCGGGGTCGAAATCAAGCGGGCGGATGGAACGGCCTACACGGTCGATGCGACTCAAGCGGTCGGCCTGGACGGAAAGGCGGTTGTCGTCCTTCGTGCTACAGAGGCTGGAGCGGCGGGGAATTGTCCGGCCGGCACGCCTGTGACCCTTTCATCGACCATCACGGGCCTGCAATCCACTGGCACAGTCGTGGGCGCGATCGCTACCGGCGCCGATGTGGAGTCCCCGGACGCATACAGCGAGCGTGTCATTGCCGCCTATCAGGAGACGCCGCACGGTGGCAACGCGGATGACTACGTCCGCTGGGCGCTGGCCGTCCCGGGGGTAAGCCGTGCCTGGTGCTCGCCCAACGGCATGGGGGCGGGCACGGTGGTCGTGCGGTTCATGATGGATACTGCACAGGCTCCGCACGGTGGATTTCCCCAGGGAAACAACGGCGTGTCGCAGCATGATCAGGGGCCTGACGGCTTGCCGCGTGCCGCCGTCGCAACGGGCGACCAGTTGGTGTTGGCTGATGCGCTGATCGGCCTGCAGCCCGTTACCGCTCTGGTCTTCGCGTGCGCGCCAGTGGATAACAGCTTGCATTTCAAGTTGTCTGGACTTTCTGGCGCCGGTGCGGCGACGCGAAGCGCGATTTCGGCCGCGCTGGCAGATGTGCTGTTTCGAACTGGAGATGCCCGCGGCGGGACGATCAACCGCAATGACATCGAGGGCGCGATTAACAGCGTCTCGGGCGCTTCGGGGTGGCTTCTGGTCGAGGTCGCCGGCACAGTTAATGGCGTTGTGACCGTATACCCCGGCAACGTCACGAACGTGATTGGACAGCTGCCAACGCTTGGTGGCGTCACGTACCTATAGGGGTGAGGGATGGGCTTGAAACTACGAGCTGGAGACTTCCTCCAGGCGTTCATGAGCCTCCTGCCGCGGGGGCGGGTTTGGTCGCGGGATGCAAGCAGCGTCCAGAGTCGCGCTTTGCTTGGCCTGGTAACGGTTTACGAGGTCAATACGGCACGCGCAAATCAACTTCTGGTTGATGCCTTTCCTGGCTCGACCTACGAACTCCTTCCAGAGTGGGAATTGACTCTGGGCTTGCCGGACCCATGTGCCGGGCCGGCGCCGACGATCCAGGCGCGCCGGGCGCAGCTTGTCGCGAGGCTTACGGCTACGGGCGGGCAGTCGATACCGTATTTCACCGGGTTGGCGAACCGTCTGGGCTATGACGTCGTCGTGAGGCAATTTATGCCATCCCGATTCGGAAAGCGTTTCGGCACGCCTTTTGGTGGGGAAGACTGGGCGCATGCCTGGCAGGTGAATGCGCCTACTTTTACCGTCAACCGGCTTCACTTCGGCGATTCGTTTGGCGGCCCTTTCGCCTACTGGAATAACAACGTCCTGCAATGTGAGCTGCTGGCTTCGAAGCCTGCGCACACATTGCTCAATTTCTCGTATTCGGAGCAGACCTGAATGGACCTTCTGATTGCACCATACACCGTTACCAAGGAGCAGGCCGATACGGCACCTGCGACCGGCACGCCCGGGTGGGCGACCGACGGCAACCCCGCTACCAACAAGCCCGCAACGCAGTGGCCCGCCTATGCCTTCAACGGTATGCAGGAAGAACTTGTGTCCGTCATCCTGGGGGGCGGCCAGACGTTGAATCGCAACGACAACACCTTGCTGCTCAAGGCGATCCAGAAGCTGATCACCACGGCCGTGGGGAATCGGCCGCCTATCTTCTCCATTACTGCACTGCCCACGCAGGACATCGGCCCCATCATCGTCACCGAGTGCGAAGAGGTGTGGCGTTGGTCGGCGAGTGCCTATTTCAACGGCTACCGATCGTCGCTTTGCGGTCGACCGCTGGATGGACATACAGCCACCCCGTTGGTGAGTGAGGTCGACGCGATCGGCGGGTTGCTGTCGAAAGCGGACTACGCCCGCCTCTGGGGCTACGCCCAGGAGCAGGGCCTGGTCAAGACCGAGGCCATTTGGCAGGCGAACCGCGGCGCGCATTGGTTCTCGGACTTCTCGGCCACGCAATTCCGGGTGCCTGATTTACGCGATATGTTCCGCCGTTTCACCGGAACTGACGCTGACACTGCAAATGCGAGGACGCTGGGTAGCAAGCAATCGGATGCGATGCAACAGATTGCTGGCGCGTTGGGGTTTCGGCGCCTGAACGACGGAAACAGCCTGGTCGGCAACAGTGGAGTTACTGGTGCGTTTGGCTTCGCTGCCGGCGCGCGCAGCCCTTCGCCGCGTCTGGTATCGGCCACGGACGCAAGCCCGTTGGCCGATGACCAGTTGACCTTTTCGGCCGCCGCTGGTGGCGCAAGGACCGCCAGTGAAACTCGCCCGAGAAACACCGCCTATCACCCTCGTATCCATGCTTGACGTCTGCCTCACTGCAAATGCGAGAGCGCTGGCGAGCCGCCAGGCGCAGGCTGTTCAACCGCACGCGCACAGCATCGGATTTCGCGTCAGCCAGAACCGCGTTGAGGCCGTCACTGGCGAGCAGGCGTGGGCCTTGCTCGACGGCTCAGGCATGACAACCGACGCCGCCGGCACCGCTGAAACGCGCCCGCGCAACGTGGCCTACCACCCTCGTATTCACGCTTGACGTCCGCCTCACTGCAAATGCAAGAGCTATGGCCAGCCGTCAGGACGATGCGTTGCGCCTGCACGGTCACAGGGTGCGCGGCACGAATACAGCAACCCCGTTCTCGACGCTCTACGCTGTGGGTGGCGCTGCAAACACGCTTGCTGGCGGCCAGGCTAGCGGGGACAACTTCTACGAGAAGGGGCCCGCAGGTGGTTCGTTGCCATACATCGAACAGACAGGGGGGGGTGAAACCCGTGGGACGAACGTCGCCTATCACCCTCGGATCCATGCGTAGCCTAAGCGTGAATTCGGGGGTAATAAGCGACGTTGCGCGGCCGGGTCTCGCTTCCACCGGTGGCCAGTGTGGTCAACCCCTCGCCGAGGTTGCGGACTGCCAGCAACGTCCCGCCCGCCGCGTTGGCGTTGCCGCTTCTGTCCAGCGTTGCCGCGTTTTGGGCGTGGCTGTGGCTTTCCATGGCTGCGGCCTGGCGCGAAGCCAGCACCCTCGCATTTGCAGTGAGGC
>NZ_CADIJL010000009.1 GCF_902859695.1 Achromobacter ruhlandii | reverse complement strand
AATAGATCGTGGTGTGCGAGCGGCCTGTGGGCTCGCCGGCGAATCCATCAATCGGCAAAATTGGCCGCGGGGCCGGGCCAGGCCAAGGATCAAGCAGATTCGCTCGAATGGCAGCCGTGGGTTGTGGGGTCGAAACTGGTGCTGCGCAGCCGGATACCAAGGCGGCGAATGCAACCACGATGAAGATTGGGGCCGGTTTCACGTATCGCAATTCATGAATTTTTGTTTGAAAGAAGACGGCGACGGCCGTGCAGCAGCAACTGCGCGACCGACAGCCGACCCACGGGTTAAGGCCGTGAGCGACCCGAGGCCGTCCCACCTGTACAGGCGGGGGCTAAGGTAACACATTTTTACGTGTGCCTCATGGAAGAACTACGCTGCATCAACTGCGGGTGCATGCTCGCGGCCGGGTCTGTGCAGGTGAGAGTCCCAGCAGCGGGCAAAGACACATTTGCGAAATACTACGTGTACCAAAAGTGGGACATGAACCCACCCAAAGTGGGGCGGGAAGTGGGACAATTCTCTCGGGCTCTTGCGCCCTGAAGAAATGGTGTCTAGATATTGTCTGTGCTTCCTTCTTTCGATCATTTAGGGCACGATTGCGTCCCTACTTGCACAAAATTAGGAGAGGATATGGCCTGGAAAATTGGTGATACCGTTGAGCTTAATAGTGGTGGGCCCGACATGACTGTGATTGAGCTCGGCTATTCGCAGGAAGGAGTTAAATGTGCTTGGTTCGACAACGGGACCGTGAAAGAAGGGATTTTCCCCGGCGCAGCCCTAACTCAGGTGAATCGCCGGATCTTATGAGCCCCAAGTAAACCCTAGCCGCCTTTGGGCGGCTTTTTGTTTCCAGAGAGCAGGGGCCAGAGAGAACCGTCAGCCAGACGTGATGCTCCGGCCCCTGCTGTGTGGGAACATGCCATGCGATGATCTGCTCAAGAAGCGGGACATTACGTGCGGGCTTTTGCGTCGTGAAGCAACTGCACCCCTACGAGCTTTTGAATTTTGCCTGCCGTACGATTTTGTTGCACACAGCCGTCTCTTAAGCATAGACGGAGAAAATGATGGACGAGTATGCGAAGTACGTTCCCTGCCCAGAGGGATGTAAGGTTGTGGCAAAGGGTGATAAGTGGAAAGGCGCCCGAAAGGGCCAGGATGTTGATGTGTACTACTACGATGTAGTTAACGAGGCTGGAGAAGTCGTCTCTTCGCATGAGGTGCATGACGCCACGAGCACGTTCCCTCCATTTGCCAGCCGAGTTTTCCTTCATAAGTAGTCAACAGACGCCGCCTTCGAGCGGCTTTGTTGTTTTTACACGTCTGATGATTGGTCGGCGGTCACCAGCCATGTGGGAACAGCCGCCGCAATCGACCAGCCTGCACTTTGGAGTAGGGCGCCTAGCGCTATTCGCTCTCCATTCGCCCGTTCATATGGGCGCAATAACTGCATAGGCCGCCGTTGTCGTAGGCTTCGTACATTTCGGACCACGGGATGCTGCATCCTCGCACGCATGACTCCTTCACAAATACGTCGAGGACTTCTTTCTGAAATACATACCGCTGCTTATCGGTTAGGAAGCTCTCGCCTTTGTCAATGACGAGCTTTGTGATTCCGAGAGCTGCTCCTTCTAAATGGTCCCTATCGACGAGTTGTTGCAGAAAATCGCCGAATTCGGTTTGTTCGGTGGGTCCGGAATTGTGCATAGATACCTCCAGTTGGTGAGATCTCAACATATATCGGAATGTAAATATACGCTATGGCGCTGACCCATAAACAACGCGGGGCCGGCGACCTGCGACCCGCTCCGCCATACGACCTGCTGGCGGGTGACCTTCCATATGCGAGGCTGGCACCAGCTCCTGAACTGCTCGCCTGGGTGCATGACTGCATCCTGGTCGATGCCGGCCCCCTGCATAACCCTGAACATTCCCATCTGACAGATGCGGACCTGGAGTTTCGCTGGGCTTCCCAAGCTTTCATCAAGCAGGGCCGAACTGTCTTAGGAAATGTGAGGAGGTGATGTTCCGCGCCGGTGGCTGGCAGAAGGCCCGCCAGGAACAGCAGATGATCGAGTGATTCGGCCGAGTGCCGGCGTTCCTGATCACTCTGGCGGCGGACTACTGCGCGACCTGCAGCGACGCGGAATTCTGCGCGCTGGTGGAGCATGAGCTCTACCACATCGGCCATGCGCCTGATGCCTACGGCGCGCCGGCGTTCGACAAAGAGGGCCGGCCGAAGCTGCGCATCGTGGGGCACGACGTCGAGGAATTCGTGGGTGTGGTGGCCCGGTATGGACCGTCGGAGGATGTTCGGCGGCTGGCCGCGGCCGCCGGCGCCGCGCCGGCTGTGCCAAGGCTGAACATCGCGCGGGCTTGCAGCTGCTGCCTTAAGGCTGCTTAGGAGCGTCTCGCTTCTCGATTGCTTCCAGCGCGCCTTTCGGAAGTGAAGCATACATAGCTTCGATTTCCTTGGGCTGGGTGATCATCTGCTGGACGACCAGGTTCACCAATCCGAAGAGGGCAGACACGCGTTCGGTGTGGTCATCTTGACTCATTTCCCCAGGGTGCACGGCGTTATTTCCAATAACGCGGACTACATCGAAGGCTTGCTGGATTGCAACCGGGAGGCCACGCTTGACCAGTTCGCCAATATCGTTGTTGATATTGTTTCCTGGCAGTTTTAGCGCGATGCAGATTTTCTGCACACACAAGCGTAGGAGCGCGGCGGCAGCACGTGGTGAAGCATTTGCAACCTGGCGAGCCTCGTTATAGTCCGCTACGGCGGCAGCCGGCAGGTCTGGGTGAGGTGGAGGCGCTGTTAGCGTTGTAGGCCAGATCATTGCGGGGGGTAATGGCAGTCCAGAATCCCCGGTTTCGGCGGCTTTTAGCCAAATTGACGCCTTCCGGCAGGACAAGCAACGAGCCATGTGGAACTCAGTTTGTTCCTGGATGAGCCCCTTAATTTGATAGCCAAGATTGACCCAGCCCATTTGCGCATGAGCTGTGCAATGCGGGCAGTTAAACGCCCCCTTTTTGAAATGTGGTTCGATCATGTCATGCTCCAAACGAATGGATTGGTTTGTAGCATGTCGTAGGTGTTTGTGATGGCGAAGCTGAACGATACGCACAAGACTTTCATCGTCCAAGCCCAGGCCTGCTGGGACACCCCCAGCCAGGTATCGGAGACAGTCAAAGAAGAATTCGGTATGGACGTGCCGCGCATGCAGATCGCGCAGTACGACCCGACCAAAGTCGCCGGTAAAGATCTGGCCAAGAAGTGGGTCCAGCTATTCCACGACACCCGGCAACGCTTCCGCGGGGAAATCGCCGAGATCCCCATCGCCGGCCAGGCGTTTCGCCTGCGGCAGCTCGGCAGGATCTACGACAAGCACATCAGCCGCGGAAACGTCGTCGGCGCGGCCGGCGTGCTGGAGCAGGCCGCCAAGGAGGTGGGCGGCGCATTCACGAACAAGCGGGAGCACACGGGCGCCGGCGGCGGCCCGATAGAACAGAAGACGGTGGTGGTGGATGAAAGAGAAGTCGCCGCCGCCGTCGCCAAGCTGCAAGGCGAGTACTGATCCCGCCGTCCTGCGCGCCACGGCCAAGGCGCTATGCGAACAGGACCACCTGTTCTTCAGCCGGTATTTCTTCAAGCACCGCCAGGCCATCAAGTTCCGGGTCAACTGGCACCATGAGCTGATCGCCCAGAAGGTGCAGGACGTCATCGACGGCCGCATCAAGAACCTGGTCATCAACGTGCCGCCGGGCCCGTCGAAGACCGAGCTGGTCGCGATCAACCTGAGGGCCCGGGGCCTGGCGCTGAACCCGCGCGCCCGGTTTCTGCACATCAGCTATTCCGATGACCTGGCGCTGCTGAACTCGCAGACGGCCAAGGAACTGGTCCAGTCTGACGAGTTCCAGGAACTGTGGCCGCTGAAGGTCGCCGCGGACGCGAAGAGTAAGAAGCGCTGGAACATCGAGGTCGATGGCCGCAAGGCCGGCGGCGTCTATCTGGACGGTGATGTCGAAGTGGTCACGTTCGCAGTAGACGCTGGCGTCGGACAAGTCTTCCAACGCCACCGATAGGCGTTTTACGCGGGCATCGGGGTTTTCATTGAGTACGGCGAGCAGGATCGCCCGCAGGAACCTGTCATTGAGACCATGCGTCTCGTTGGGACCGAGCAGATATGCCAGGAAGCGGGAATGCCGGATTTCCTGTCGGGTGATATTGAGAGCCTCAAACAGGTTGAATCCCTTCCGGATACTGAACTTGCGCTCAAAGTCGGAAAGTACGTTCATCAAGTTTAGGAAATCCTGTTCCAGTACGGTCAGGTCGCCCGCTTCCACCGCTCGCATTGTGCATTCCTTCAGCCATCCCAAAGACGGAAATATGCGCGTGGTACGGGCACGGCTATTTGCACATATGGCGCGGCAAAACCGGCCATTTGCTTCAACTGCATCAGCGATTCGTGACGAGTCGCGCCGCCCTGCCGCGTTTGTCGCGCGATTAATCAATTAGATATAATTTGTTATTGATGGTTAAAATTCGGGGTTCTGCTTTTGACTAATCGGGCTACACGCAACGCCATCCGTTGCTGGCTGAATGGAGAAAAAATGTCGAGGATGAAGAGAATTGCCGTGCTGGCATGCGTTGCCGCCTTGATTTCCGGGTGCAAGACTACGGTCGAGACTGCGGTCAGCCTTTCTGACCTACTGACTGCGCCGAGCAAGCAGCTATCCGGCAATTTGTATGTGGAGGTGCCGAGCTGCCAAAGCCATGAGGATTCGCGCCTGCCATCGACCTCGGTGCAGGACGTCCAAAAGGCCATGCCCGGTATTTTCTCCGATGCCAAATACCAAGAGTGCTTTCGAAAGGGTTTCGATTCCTACGCGCGATTTTCGGTACCGATATTTCTCGATAAGGACCTGGATGGCAAGCCGGCATCGCCTTCCCATATCAACCTGATTTCGAACGAGAAGGCCTTGCTGCGAGTCAGCGTTCCGGATCAGGTGAAGGCCCGCATCATCAACGCGCAGAAGCGATCGCCCGTGGGTGGGCTGGACCTGAAGTTTGTCATTCGGGTCAAGAACGATACGGGCAAGGATTTCGCATTCACGGCTTTGGCGGCGTATATCGACCAGACTCCTCATGTCATCAATAGCCTGACCATAAAGCGCGGCGGCGATTTCCTTATCACGCTGTCTGACGTTTCCGCCCGGTCCGCGCTGGACAAAGGTGAAGCGCTGGTCTTACTGCTGCCATCGAAATAGCTGCTTTTGCATTTCGGGGATACTCGCGGCATGCGTGTAGCGCGTGGTCTCGTTTGTTAATGCGTACAGACTTGGAGCGAGCGAAGCGTGGGGCCGCTCGCCATCAGTCGATAACCTCCGCGCACGCATCCGTCGGCGCGGCCGCGACGCCGCCGACGACCGGCACGATCTTGATGACGGCGGACGTGACGCGACAAGGCGCGGCGGCGAGGCCGCAGCCCGTGCAGGGCAGGCAGAGCAGGGAGATCAGCAACCACTTCATGGAATATGCGCCGGCGGATGTTGGCACCGTCGGCGAGGCCAGGGTGCAGTGGGGAGATTGTGCGTTGCGGGCCTGCCGGCAATAGTGGGGAATTGATGGGCGAATGTAATGGCGTTTGCCCGCGATCAATCAGGATGTAACCGGGCCTGCACCCATGGTCGCGGAATTGCCTGGTTGCACCCCTGAGGGGCTGCATGCGTGTGGCATGTCGGTCAGCCTTGGGGGCGCGGGCCAGGACGCCGCTGACGTCGTCCGCGCCTTCCGCGGGAGGTAGGTTATCCTGCCGTCGTATAAATTGATGACGCGGTCGAATTCCATGCCCCACCCGCCGAAACCGAATGCCGCCGTGCGTCGCTACCGCTTTGCCTGCCAGGACATCGAGGCGCGATACGGCCACGGCAATTTCGATGATGCCGGCGACCACGTGGCCGAGGCCTTGCGTGAGGTGTCGGCGGCAGGGAACCAGTACCCGCTGGCTTTCGAGTTCGACACCGCGCATGCCAATCCGTGGTATCACGCGTTCGTCGTGACGGTCACCGGCCTGCCGGATGACGTTGCGCGGCGCTTTGCCGCGCGCATGCAGGCGCTTGGCCTGCCGCCGCCGCGCTCGACCGATTGACCGGGATTCGCCCCGCGAGCTAGGATGCCGCGGCGCGTTCGCGCCTCAGTCATCCGCTATTGGAGCCTTCATGGTTACCTGCTATCTGCGTTACGTCATCGACCCCAGCCGCCTCAAGGAATTCGAAGCCTACGGCAAGATGTGGATTCCGCTGGTGGAAAAGTTCGGCGGCACGCACCATGGCTATTTTCTGCCGTCCGAGGGCGCCAACAATATCGCGCTGGCGCTGTTCACGTTTCCCAGCCTGGCCGAGTACGAGCGCTATCGCCAGCAGTCGATGCAGGACGCGCAATGCCAGGCGGCGTTCAAGTACGCCGAGGACACGCGCTGCATCCTGAGCTACGAGCGCAGCTTCTTCCGACCCGTGTTCGACTGAGCATCGCGCGGCGCGTGGCGGGCCTGATCCGACCGCGCGCCTGTTATGCCCGGATTTCTGCGGCTCTGTGTCTGTCGCGCGACGCGGGCGGCGCGGATAATTTTCCGCGTCCGCCATCCCTTTGAAGGAACCCGCATGCGCTACCGCTACGTCACCGCCGATGTCTTTACCGAGCACGCCTATCAGGGCAACCCGCTGGCGGTGGTGCTGGAGGCCGAGGGTCTCGACACCGCACAGATGCAGCGCATCGCGCGCGAGTTCAATTATTCAGAGACCAGTTTCGTGCTGCCGGCGCGCGATGCCGCGCACACGGCCTGGGTGCGCATTTTCACGCCCGACCGCGAGGTGCCGTTCGCCGGCCACCCGAACGTGGGCACGGCGGTGGTGCTGGCGCGCGAGATGATCGCGGCCGGCCAGCCGGCGCCGACCCGCTTCGTGTTCGAGGAGGAGGCGGGCCTGGTGCGCATCGACCTGCGGTATGGCGATGACGGCCGCCTGCTGGGCGCCGAGCTGGCCGCGCCGCAACCGTTGACGCGCGCCAGCCAGGTGACGGCCGAGGCCGCGGCGCGCGCCCTGAGCCTGGCGCCCGGCGATATCCTGCTGTCCGAACACGCGCCGCAAGTGGCGTCGGTGGGCCTGATCTTCCTGGTGGTGCAACTGGCCAGCCGCGATGCGCTGCGCCGCGCCCGACCGGATCCGGCGGGCTATGCCGCATTGCTGCCGCTGGACGGCGCCCGGTCCATCTATGCGTACACCACCGATTGCGGCGCCGAGACGCCGCTGGGGGCGATCGACATCCAGGCGCGCATGTTCACCGGCCGTATGACCGAGGATCCCGCCACCGGCAGCGCCACCGGCGCCGCCACGGCATTGCGGGCGGCCCTGCGCGGCAAGGGCGAGTTGCGCCTGCGGGTGGCGCAGGGCGTCGACATGGGCCGCGCCAGCCTGTTGCAGGCGCACGCCGAGGTCCGCGATGACGGCGTGTGGGCCGGCGTGGCGGGCCAGGCGGTGGTGGTGATGGAAGGCACGCTGCCGGCGCCCGCCGCGGCCTGAGCGGCCGCTTGGCGCGGCGGGCCGGGGTCGTGTATGCTGCCCGCCATGAACCGCATTCTCATCGCCCCGCCGGCCGCGCCGGCCCGGGCAGACAACCGACGAATCACTCGACGCCTGCGTTGAGTGGCAAGCCGTGTTCGAACGCCGGATCCCCGGTGTTCCCTCCAGAAGGCCACGATACCCCTCGTGGCCTTTTTGTTTGCGCGGCATGCGCGCTTTGCTTTCCAGCCATCGAGGCGTAGCGCCCGGCCTTCGTTTTTCCCTCAAGAGGAACGAAGCATGAAGCATCCCGAACTGGCCATCCGGTCTTTTCATCCGGCGGACGAAGCCGCCATCATCCAGTTGTGGACCGATTGCGGGCTGACGCGCCCCTGGAACGATCCGCGCAAGGACGTGGCGCGCAAGCTGACCGTGCAAGCCGACCTGTTCCTGGTGGGCGAGGCGGACGGCGTCATCGTCGGCACGCTGATGGGTGGCTACGATGGCCACCGCGGCTGGGTCAATTACCTGGCGGTGTCGCCGGCGCATCAGCGCCGCGGCTATGCCTCGGCGTTGATGCGGGCGCTGGAGCGCAAGTTCCTGGAGATGGGCTGCCCCAAGATCAACCTGCTGATCCGCGCCAGTAACCTGGCGGTCAAGGACTTCTATGCCAGCCTGGGGTTCCAGCAGGACGAGGTGATCAGCCTGGGCAAGCGCCTGATTCCCGATCTGTGAGCCGGGCGGTGTCTAATGGGCGCCTTCGATTCCTTTCCGATGACGGGTTTTTCATGACGACACCAGACGAACAACTGCTGCAGGCGGCGACGGCTGGCGACGCGCCGGGCGTGGCGCAGGCGCTGGCGCTTGGCGCGGGGGTGGACACGCGCAATGCGTTCGGCGCCACGCCGCTGTTCTGCGCGGCGACCGCCGGCGCGGCCGAGGCGGCGCGCCTGCTGCTGGCGCAGGGCGCGGACACGGCCTGCCGGGCTGGGCATGGATTGACCGCGTTGCATCAGGCCGCAGGCTGGGAGCAGCTGGAACTGGTGGCCTTGCTGCTGGAGGCGGGGGCACAGGTGGATGCCGCGTCCGACGACGGCGGCACGCCCTTGATGGCGGCCGCGGCGCGCGGCAATGCCGCCATCGCCGCGCTGCTGCTGGCGCATGGCGCCGAGGCCGATCGCCGCGACGACGAAGGCTGGAACGCCTGGGCCTGGGCCATCGAGAAGGGCGCGCAGGATGTGGCGGATCTGCTGGAGAAGGCGGGCGCCGAGCCAGCGTTCCCCGAGGCGTAGAGCCCTTCGCTCCGCGCGCTCAATCGACGCCGGGCGGCAGGCGCCACGCCGGCGGAAGGGCGGCGAACTGCCCCCAGGAGGTCCAGGGTCGTCCGGCCGCGTCCCGCCGTCGGGTCCACAGTCCCCACTCGGGCGGATCGGGAAAGCCATGCCAGAGCCGTTGGGTCAGCACCCAATGCTCGTCCTGCACGGTGGCATGGCAGACGGCTTCGGCCGAGCGCAGTTGATCCGCGGTCAGGCCGAACAGTCCCTCGGCCGGCAGGTCGCCGAACGGGATGCTTTGCCAGCCGACGGCCACCCTCCCGCGGACATGGAAACCCTGCCGCTGGATGTCAGCGGCGGCGTCGTCCAGGTCCCAGGGATGGGGCTCCCACATCTACATCGGCTCGGTCAGGTACACCGCTTCACGGCCGACGATGGGCATGCGGGTCGGCATGAAGATGGTGCAGTTGTCGCACGGCGAGCGGATTTCCTCGCCGGCGTTGATGGCGATGAGTTCGCCCTTGTTGAACACCTCGAAGCCTAGCAGCGGTCGCGTGAAGGTGAAGTCCTCGGACTTGACCATGTGCACCTCGAGCAGCCGGAACGGCTGCGCGGGCGCCGCGGGCGCGCTGTTGGCCGGAGCGTCGATCAGGCCCAGGTGCGCCAGGAACCGCAACGTGACGTCGGTGGCGAGCAGGGCGGCCGATTGCGCGAAGTGCTGGCCGCATTCGACCACCAGCGCGCCGCCGCTGTCCGAGGCGGGATCGCCATGACGGCCGTAGTTCAGCACGCCGGTGCCGGGGAAGCGGCCGGCCGGCATCACCAGTTGCACCGCCGGGGCGCCGACGGCGGCGGCCAGCGCGGTGTTGCGGTCCATCTCGGGGTAGACCCAGAACGGCTGCACTGGCGCCCGCGTCGAGTGGATATCGAGCACGTAGTCGGCGGCGTCCAGCACCGGGCGCAGTTCGCGCGCGCGCCGCAGTTCCGGGCTTTGCTCGTCGCCGTCCAGCCACTGCGGCGACCAGATGCGGTTGAGGTTGTGGACCAGCTGGCGGTTCTCGTACGGGTTGTCGATGTCGAACGCGTCGTAGGCCTCCATGTTGGCGAAGCTGACGGTGAGCGTGCCGATCTTCGGGCGCACGCCCGTATCGAGCAGATGGGTCGCCGCCACCATGCCGCAGATCTCGTTGCCGTGGGTCAGGGCGTTGACCAGCACGTGCGGGCCGGGCTTGCCCGATTCGAAGCGGTGCACATAGTCGATGCCGGTGTTGCCCTGGCGGTAGGCGGAAAGGTCGCGCGGCAGGACTTCGAGCGGCGCGGTGTCGGGGGCGAAAGCGGGGTTGGACATGGGCGGGAACCTATTCCGGACGGATGCCGGCGCGGTCGATCAGGTCTTTGTACAAGGCCAGGCGCTGCGACATCATGTCGGTGAATTGTTGAGGGGTCTGCAACTCGGGCGGCAGGGCGCCACTTTTTTCCAGAGACTGCACGGTGCTTTCCTGGCGGGCGGCGGTCTGCACCGCCTCCAGCAGTTTTTGCACGATGGCGGGCGGGGTGCCGGCCGGCGCGGCCAGTCCGATCCACGACATCGAGTTGAGCACGGGATAGCCGAGTTCGGCAAAGGTGGGCACGTCGGGCAGCGACGGCAGGCGCTCGGGCGCGGCCACCGCCAGCGCGCGCATCTTGCCGGTCTGGATGTGGGGCAGGAAGGGCGCCAGGTTGTCCAGCGCGAACTGGGCCTCGTTGGCCAGCAGCGCATTCAGCAGCGGCGCGCCGCCTCGATAGGGCACGTGCACCGCGCCGACCTGCAGGGTGTGCTTGAGCAGCTCGGCATTGAGCTGGCCCATGCTGCCGACGCCAGCGGTGGCGAAGTGGACTTCGTCGGGGTGCGCCTTCAGGTAGGCGATGAATCCGGCGAAGTCCTTGACGGGCAAGGCGGCGCTGGTCACCAGCACGTTGGGCGAACGCGCCAGCTGGGAGATCGAGGTGAAGTCCTTGATCGGGTCGTAGCCCAGGTTGGGATGCATCAGCGGGTTGGCCAGGTGCGAGCTTTGCGACGAGGCCACCAGCGTGTAGCCATCGGGCTTGGCGCGCGCCACGCGCTGGCTGCCGATCGCGCCGCCGGCGCCGTCGCGGTTCTCGACCACCAGGGTGACGCCCAGGATCTTGCCCAGCACTTCGGCGTAGAGGCGGCCGGCCAGATCGACGGATCCGCCGGCGGGGAAGGGCACCACCAGGGTGATGGGACGGGACGGATAGGCGGCATCCGCGCGGGTGGGCAGGGGGAGCAAGGCGGCGGCCAGGCCCGCGATCAGCAGTTGGCGGCGGGCGGGCGACAGGGCCTCGGACGGGTGCTTCATGAAGCTCTCTTGTGGGGACGAACGGTTCAGTCTATTCTGCAAGGAACGTTGCAGAATCAAATATAGTCTGCAATGAATATTGTTGAATTTGGGGTTATCACCTAGCCGGGGCGCGCCCGGCACCTTGGAGTCCGCCCGCACCGTGAATCTGCACCAGCGCATCGCCGCCTACGACAAGAAACTCACCAAGACCGAACGGCGCCTGGTCGACGACATGCAGGCGCGTTATCCCCAGGGCCTGCTCGAATCCGCCACGGCGCTGGCGCGCAACGTGGGCACCAGCGCCTCCAGCGTGGTGCGTCTGCTGGCCAAGCTGGGCTATGACAGCTATGCGCAGGCGCAGATGCAGGCGCGCGCCGAGCTGACGGCGCGGCTGGCATCGCCGGGCGAGCGCGCCGACGCGGTCGGACTCGACAATCCGTCGGCGCAGGCCTGCCTGCGCAATGCCTTGCTGCACGACCAGCACAACCTGGAAACGACCTTTGCCGCGATTGACGCGGCGGCGTTCGAGGCCGCGGTGCGCCTGCTGACGCAGCGCCGCGCGCGCGTGCATGTGCTGGGATTGCGGCAGGCGGCGCCGCTGGCCAGCCACATGGCGCTGTATCTGAATCTGTGCCTGCCCGGCGTGCGTGCCATGACCGCCGCGGGCCCGCTGTTCCTGGAAGACCAGTTGTTGTGGCTGGACGAGCAGGACGTGCTGCTGGCCTTCACGTTCCGGCGTTACTCGGTGGCGGCGGCGAATGCGGTCAGGGTCTTTCGCGAGCGCGGCGGCAAGGTGGTGCTGGTGACCGACTCGGCGGCCGCGCCGGCCGCGGCGCAGGCACACCACGTGCTGCTGGCGCGCACCTCCAGCGCCTCGCCGTTCGATTCGTATGTGGCGGCTTTGTCGGTCTGCAATGCGCTGCTGGCGGCGGTGGCGTTGCGCCGCAAGAAGGAACTGGCCGCAACGCTCCAGCGCGGCGAGGCCTTGTGGGACGCGCAATGGATCCATCCGCCGGCGCGTTGAGATCCGACGCCCTGTGTCGTCGCGCCGGCATGGCCGGCGCGTGTTCGCGCGCGCGTGCGTACCGGCAGCGGAAAAGGCCCGATTTCGAGGCCTTTTCGGGCTTGTCCAGATGCGTTGGCACCCCCTCTTCTAGTACGTCATAACCCCCTGAAAACATCGCTTTTCAAGCCCGTTTTTTATTGGCATATTTCGGTCGGGAAAAACGGATTTCAGGAGTGGAGGACATGGAAGGGTGGCCGCAGCGTCACATCGACGGCTTCGAAGTGCAGTGCGAAGTCGTCAGTCTCGACGCCGGTGTGCTGGCGATAGAAATCAGCGTGTCACGGTCTGGCGATGCGGCTTTCCGGCAGCGCTGGTCTTTGCCGCGCTTCGTGACCTTCGCCGATGTCGGCGTGGCGCGGCGGCATGCCGAACTGGTGTTGTCCGGCATCATGTCGGTCGATCCGGCGACGGGCGAGCCGCGTTATGGAATCCTGTGAAAAATGCGGCGGTCGCGGTCAGGTGTCGATCCGCTTGCGGACGAGTATCGAGACGCGGATTGCCCTACCAAATGTTGCTTCGGGCGACTGGGCGAAAGGCCGCGCTGTCTTGAGCTGTCCGTGACCGCCGGGCAGGTCGGCGGGTCATGCGCGCGCTAGGTTTTGTTTCGTTTATCACATCATGTGCCTTGCGCCGGCGCTTGGGGCCGGTAGAGTAACCAACGGAAGACAACAAAAAAGGAGAGTTCCATGTTTGACACTTTTCCTGTCCTGCGCCGCGTCGGTATGGCCGCCGCGACCATCAGCGTGGCCGGCCTGCTGTTCGCCGGTTGCACCACCACCACTCCGCAATCGAACGCCTCCGCCCAGGAGCAGCGGCAGTCGATCAACAGCGCGGCCAATGCGTCGTTGGGCAAGCTGTATGAAGCCGCGCCGCAGTCCAAGGACCTGGTCGCGCGCGCCAAGGGCGTGCTGATCTTCCCGGATGTGCTGAGCGGCAGCTTCTTCATCGGCGCGCAGCATGGCAAGGGTGTGCTGCGGGTGGGCGGCGCCAACGCCGGCTACTACAGCACCACGGCCGGTTCGATCGGCTTCCAGGCCGGCGCCCAGTCCAAGGCTATGTTCGTGCTGTTCATGACGGATGAGGCCCTGAACAAGTTCCGCAACAGCAATGGCTGGACGGTGGGCGCGGATGCCACCGTGGCGGTGGTCAATATCGGCGCCAACGGCCGTATCGACACCAACACGGCGCAGCAGCCGGTGGTGGGCTTCGTGCTCAACAACGGCGGCCTGATGGCGGGCGTGTCCCTGGAAGGCACCAAGATCGCGAAGATCGATATGTAAGGGCCATCGCGGCGGCCGGTCCGGCCGCCACGATGCGCACAGACAAACGCCGCGGCGCAAGCCGCGGCGTTTTGCGTTGGAGGCGGGCGCGTCAGCGCAGGATGTCGTCGCCGTGGGCGCGCACCGCGCTTTCACGTTCGATTTCGGCGGCTTCGATTTTCGGATCCAGGCCGCGCCAGCGCAGGATGCGGCCGCGGTCCTCGGCGGGCTCCCAGCCCAGGATGCCGTAGCGGGTGATTTCGGTCTCTCCGGTGTCGAATGCCACTTCGAAGTAGCCCTGACGATCGGGTAGCGTGCTGCCGGGGTACCAGTCGGTTTCAGGCATGGTGGACTCCTTGCTAAGCGATGAAGGGGCGCCGGCCTCCGAGGCCGGACGCTTTTCATTGTGGGCTTGGCGGCGGGATCCCGCAAGCGCAGCGACGGCGCGGGTGGCCATGGCACGCGACGGCGGCTAGCCCAGCGGCACGGCGGTGGTGTAGAGCACCTGTTTGAGCGCGAAGCTCGAGCGGATGCTGGCCACGCCGGGAATGCGCGTGATGTGTTCGACGATCAGGCGTTCGAGCGCGTCGACGTCGGGCACCAGCGCACGGATCAGGTAGTCGGCATCCCCGGACATCAGATAGCACTCCATGATTTCCGGCAGCACGGCGATTTCGCGTTCGAACACATCGAGCGCCGCCTTGCGCTGCTTGTCCAGCGAAATCTGGATGAACACGTTGACCTTCAGGCCGAGCTTGCGCGCGTTGAGCAGCGTGACGCGACGGTCGATCAGGCCTTCGGTTTCCAGGCGGCGTACGCGCGCCAGGCAGGGCGAGGCCGATAGATTGACGCGCGCCGCGAGTTCGACGTTGGTCAGGCGCGCGTCGCGCTGGAGTTCGTTGAGGATACGGATGTCGGTGGCATCCAGGTTGATGTCCGGCATAACAGACCTGTGGTTCGTGGATGGGCAGTGCATTTGTGCCGAGTATGCCCGTTTCAATGGTGAATTGAGGTGAAATATGCTGGGGTTTACCCTATAGACTATTCCTTTCTTTGGCGAATCGGCCAAAGCACGGAATATTCAAGCGGTAGATGTGGCAGTAATGATCAGGCAGAGCACCTTGCGCAACTTCTTGCCCCTGGCGGGGGCGGTCATGATCTGGGGCGGCAACTGGCCCGTCATGAAACTGGGGCTGGCGCACATGAGCCCGCTCTGGCTGGCGGCCAGCCGCTTCGGGTCGGCCGCGCTGATCAGTGTGTTGGTGCTGGCGTTGCTGGGCCGCCTGCGGCTGCCCACGCGCCAGGAATGGCCGTTGGTGCTGGGCGTGGCCCTGCTGCAGATGGGCGCGTTCACCGCGCTGGCGCTGTGGGCCTTGCAGTACGTTGCGCCGGGACGGGCGTCGGTGATCGCCTACGCCACCTCGATCTGGGTGATTCCACTGTCGTCGCTGGTGCTCAAGGAACGGTTGTCGGCGGCGCAGTGGCTCGCCACCGGGCTCAGCTATGCGGGCATTGGCGTGATCGTGGCGCCGGCGTTCAGCCCTTGGCAGGCGCAGGCGGCCGTTGGCCTGCTGATGCTGTTGGGCGCCTCGTTCGCCTGGGCTTGCAACATCATCCAGCTGCGCGGCCGCCGCCATGTGCGGCTGGGCGCCGACATGATTCCCTGGCAGACCGCGATCGCCACCGTGCCGCTGGCGGCCTTGGCCTGGCTGCGCGACGGCGCGCCGGCATTCCTGGCCGTGCCCGATGCCTGGCCGGTGATCCTGTATACCGGCCCGCTGGCCACCGCGCTGACGTTCATCGTGGTGCTTGGCATGACGCAGAAACTGCCGCCGGTGGCGACGTCGATCGCCATGCTGTGCGTGCCGGTGATCGGCCTGGTGGTGTCGTCAGTGGTGTTCCATGAACGCATCTCGCCGGACCTCGCGCTGGGCCTGGGGCTGATCGCCCTGAGCGTGGCGGCGTCGGCGGCGGCGCGCCTGAAGCGTCCCCTGGCTCTGCGGCCGTCATAGGGGCGGCGCGCTATCGCGGCGTGCTATCGTTGAGGCATTCAATTGAGAGTCACGCATGGCATTGCATCGTTTCGAAAAGGGTGAACTGGGTCACTGGCTGCGCGTCGTTGCCGATAATTCGGAACCGGGCGCCGTCCAGACCGGCGTGCCCGCGCATGTGGCCGAGGCGCTGCAGACCTTGCGATGCATCGACCCCGGCCCCGACGGCGGCTGGCGTATCACCGAGAAAGGCAAGCTGGCGCTGCGCATGGAAGAACCCGGCGCCATCCATTTGCGCTAGGCCGTTTTTCTCTTTCTCCCCGCATTCCAAGTCAGGTTTGTGACGAACTGCTCGCATTACTGCGAAATTGCGCTCGTTTCTTGCGAATGTTCTCGCCGTGTGTCATCAAGAGGCGCCACGCGCGGGCGGGCTACGGGAATCTCCTGAGACGGTTTGTTCGATTTGGCAGCGTCCGGACGTATCGCGCGCCGCGCGCCGCCGGTAAGATGAACTTGCGTGACGGAATCAGGTCTATTCATTGCGCGGGAATTCTGCACCCGCTACGTCACGCGTGGTTCACGCGTTTAGGTAACCGACTGGGAGGTAGCACATGCAGCATCGTGACCAGGAAGTACTGATCGACGTTTCCACAGCGGCCATGGATACCGGCGGATATGGCGTATTGCTGACGGTAACGGCTGAGGGCGGCACCGAGGTGGATGCCGCGTTTTCCCACTTGGGCAACTGCGCCTCCTTGGACGAGGCACGCGATCGCGCGGAAATCTTCGCGCAGAACTGGGTCGAGGAAAACATCTTCCGCTAGGCGCAGGCGCGCCTGCAGGAAGTTGAACGGCTGTACCGGTCTGTGTGCGCATGACTTTCAGAATGGCGTTCCAGAGATGGCGGCGAAAATTTCGGTTATCGTCGCTGCTCCATAACAAGCGGTCCTCATCGGACCTGCGTCGTTCCAAGATGACTGCCGCACAGACCAACTCCGCGCTGGCCGAGCAAATCAACGCTTTGCGCGAGCATTTCGACTCCGTCATCCTGCCCATGTGGATGGGGCGGGGCTTCAATGACGCGCTGGGTCTGCCATTCGAATCCCTGGATGCCGCCACCGGCGAGCCGCTGCCGGTAGTGCGTTATCGCGCCATGGCGTGCGCGCGCCAGTTGTATGTCTATGCCGAAGCGCCGGGCGCGGCCGCCGGCGCGCATGCCGACCGTCTGTTCTCCTCGCTGCGCCGCGTATTCCGCGACGGGACGCATGGCGGCTGGCGCTACAGTGTCGACCCGCAAGGGCAGCCGCTGGACACCTCCCAGGACCTGTATACCCACGCATTCATCGTGTTCGCCTGCGCCGCCTATTTCCGGCGTTCGCGCAACGCCGACGCGCGCAAGCTGTTGCTGGCCACCGCCGAGACCATCGAGTCGCGCTTTCGCGGCGCCGACGGGCTGTACCACGCGGCGTTGAGCCCTGACTGGCGCCAGCCGCTGCGCGGGCCGGCGCAGAATCCCATGATGCACTTGACCGAGGCCTACCTGGCCGCGGCGCAGGTTGCCGAACCGGCCCTGTTCGCCACGCGCCTGCGGGGCCTGGCGCAAGCCATGACCCAATCGTTCCTGAGCGCGCCGACGCAGTGCATCGCGGAATTGCCGCAAGGCACGCCCGGCAATCGCATCGAGCCGGGCCACCAGTTCGAATGGCTGTC
Organism: Achromobacter ruhlandii; assembly: GCF_902859695.1. Lineage (GTDB taxonomy): Bacteria > Pseudomonadota > Gammaproteobacteria > Burkholderiales > Burkholderiaceae_B > Achromobacter > Achromobacter ruhlandii. Next base: position 202,269 of record NZ_CADIJL010000009.1, on the reverse strand, counting down.
GCTGGTGCGCGAGTCGGCCGAGGTGTTCGACGGCCTGGACCTGGCCGAATCGCTGCCGCGCGGCGTTCACTGGGCCCGGGGGCATGGGGTCGACGCGGCCGGTGTCGTGGCGGCGTTGGACGAGCGCGGCGCGGTGCTGGATGATATCCGCCGGATCTGGGCTCAGACCGAGTACCTGCGGGTATTGGCGGTGCTGGGCGAGCGGGCGGCCCTGGCAGAGGCATTGGCCGGGTTCCGCGCCCGTTTCCTGCATGCCGCAGGCTGGCACGAGTGCCTGGACGGCAGCGGCGCCGTGGTGCGCGCGGACATGCCGTCGACCTCGCCCTACCACTTGGCGACGTGCCTGGCGGCGCTCCCCGCCGTTGTTTAATTGCGCCGTTAACAATTTTTGTTTAGCCGGGGATAGCTTTTAATAGAAAAACATTGGTGAAATCCCTTACAATTTAGTAACTATGTTTGTGGGGAAGCATCAATGAGCGTTATGTGCTTGGCTTGCCAACGCATCAACCCCGGGCTTGCGGGTGTGACACCGCACGCCCACCTGGGGCATCAGGGATTCACCAACCCGACTCAGAAAGGCCGCGAGGAAAGCCGCGAGGACCACTTCCGCTGCCTGAACTGCGGCGCCAAGTGGCTGCGCGAGACTGACAAGTGGGGCGTGGATCTGGGGTTCAAGCTGGCGCCTTGAGGCGTCGGAACGACGCGGCCGAACGGCCACAAGCGCCTGTCATGATCGGGCCCCTTTTTGGGGCCCGTTTTGTTTTGTAACGTACGGATGCAAGTTCAGGCCGCGGGCAGGGCGCCAGCCTCGGGATCCTGTCTGGCGGTGTCGAGAAGCCACTGGCGGAAACAGGCCAGGGCGTAGTGGTCGCGCCGTTGCGGTGGGGCGCACAGGTGATACCCGCGGGCGATGGCGATGCGCAGATCGGGGAAGGGGGCGGCCACGCGGCCGGCCTGCAGGTCGTCCTGCACCAGGCAGCGCTGCAGCACGGCGACGCCCATGTCAGCCATGACGGCGCGCACCAGGATGCTGACCTGGTCGAAGCCGCTGGCAAGCTTGAGCGGGGCGCGGCGCACGCCAGCGGCCTCGAACCAGCGGTCCCAATTGTCCTGGCCGTTGGCGTGGTACAGCAACGGCTCGCCGAGCAGGCCCGCGGGGCTGTCCCACAGGCCCGCAGCACGACGGGCGGCCAACCGGGCGGGGCTGCAGATGGCGATCATTTCGCGGCCGATCACGTAGTCGGCCTGCCAGCCGGGCCATTGGCCGGCCACGCCCGAGAGAATGCTGGCGTCGGGCGTGGCGCCCGAGAAATCCTCGTTGCGGCGATAGGCCGCGAAATCCAGCTGGATATCAGGATGGCGCCGATGGAAGTCGGGCAGGCGCGGCACCAGCCAGGCGCTGGCCAGGGTCGGCACGCTGGACAGCGTCAGCCGCAGGCGGCGGTCGTCGGCGCGCAGTTCGGCACTGAGCGCCTCGATGGCCTGCAGCGGCGCCAGGCCGCCTTCGTAGAGCTTGCGGCCGGTTTCGGTCAGGGTCAGCCCATGGGCGTTGCGGCGCATCAGGGGCTGGCCGAAATGGGCTTCGAGGCGGGCGATGGCACGGCTGACGGCGCCCTGGGTTACGCACAGGATCTCGGCCGCCTGCGTGAAGCTGCCCAGCCGCGCCGCCGTCATGAAGGCGTGCAGCTCGGACATGGACGGCGAATGCAGGCGCATGGCGCGGCGGGTTCCAGCAGGCCGCGAGCGCGGCCTAGCATGAGCGTTGGTAATGAAGGCGTGCAATATAGTCGTTTGAAAGCGGAACGTAAAGTTCGGACACTGGCGGCCTCGCAGCAAGCCCTGCACCTTTTCCGGAGTCGCTCCATGTCCCGCCGCTTTTTCGGCTGTTCCGCGCGCATCGCGCTTGCCGGCGTCTGCGCCGCGCTTTCCTTGGCTGGTCCGGCGCACGCCGCCGACTATCCTTCCCGCCCCATCAAGCTGGTGGTGCCGTTCGCCGCGGGCGGTTCGACCGACATCGTGGCGCGCCTGGTGGCCGAGTACGCCGGCCGTGACCTGAAGCAGACCATCGTGGTCGAGAACAAGGCTGGCGCGGGCGGTTCGCTCGGCATGGAGCAGGTGGCGCGTTCGACCGCCGACGGCTACACCATCGGCATGGCGACGATGAGCACGCACGGGTCGAATCCGGCGGTCTATCGCAAGATGAACTACGACCCGCTCAAGGACTTCGAGCCGGTGGCCAACGTGCTGGCGGTGCCCAGCATCTTCGCGATCAATCCGCAGGTCCCGGCCAGGAACATGGCCGAGTTCGTCGCGCTGGCCAAGGGCCAGGCGGACAAGTACAGCTTCGCCTCGCCGGGCGTGGGCTCGCTGGGGCACGTGAACATCGAGAACTTCATGATGCTGGCCGGCATCAAGCTGCTGCACGTGCCGTACCGCGGCGCGGGCCCGGCGCTCAATGACGTGATGGGCGGGCAGGTGGACGCCATCACCGACAACCTGTCCTCGACCTTGCCGCAGGTGCTGGGCGGCAAGCTGCGGCCGCTGGCGGTGTTGGGCGCCGAGCGTTCGCCGCTGCTGCCGGATGTGCCGACCTACATCGAGCTGGGCTATCCCGACATGGGCACGGGCGGCTGGTTCGGCCTGGTGGCGCCGGCCGGCACGCCGCCGGCGGTGGTCGAGCGCCTGAACCAGGCCGTGCGCGCGGCGATGCAGGATCCGGAGTTCCGCAAGAAGGCCGAGGACGTCGGTGGTACGCTGATGCCGACCACGCCGCAGGAATTCAAGGTCCAGATCGAACAGGCCCTGGCGCGCTACGCCAAAGTCGCCAAGGCCGCCAACATCCAGGCTGACTGACGATGACGAACGCCGACTTCCAAGCCGTTTCCGTGCATGCTCCGACCGCGCCGGCGCTGCCGCTGGTGTGTGATTCGCCGCACAGCGGCGAGCGATATCCCGCCGATTTCGGCGCCGCGGCCAGCCTGGCGCAGCTGCGCCAGGGCGAGGACACGCACGTGGACGCCTTGTGGTCGGCGGCGCCGGCATTGGGCGCCACGCTGGTGGCGGCGCACTTTCCGCGCGTCTACATCGATCCCAACCGCACGCTGCGCGATCTGGATCCGGAGCTGCTGGCCGAGCCCTGGCCGGAGCCGCTCGACCCCGGCGAAAAGACGCGGCTGGGCAAGGGCCTGATCTGGCGCCGCATGGACAAGGCCACGCCGATCTACGACCGCAAGCTGTCGCTGGCCGAAGTGCGCCACCGCATCCAGGCGTACTACGAGCCGTATCACGCGGCGCTGGCACAGGCCATCGAAACCGCGCAACGCGATTTCGGCGCGGTCTGGCATCTGAACCTGCACTCGATGCCCAACGATGCCTATGCGCGGCTGGGCCGCGAGAGCGCGCATCCACTGGCCGATTTCGTGCTGGGCGACCGCGACGGCACCACCTGCGAGCCGGAGTTCATCGCCCTGATCGAGACCGCGCTGCGCGACCGCGGCTATACCGTGGCGCGCAACGACCCCTACAAGGGCGTGCAGTTGATCGCGCAGATCGGCCAGCCGGCGTTGAACCGGCACAGTCTGCAGGTCGAGATCCGCCGCCCGTTGTACATGGACGAGGCGACGCGCGAGCGCAATGCGGGCTTTGAATCGCTGCGCGCCGATCTGTCGCAAGTGCTGGCGCAGGTGGCGCAATACGTGCGCGCCCGCCTTCCGGCGATATCGTCGACAAAATAAACGCGCGTGCATCGTTGCGATCCCACGGCCCCGATTGATGCGAATCAATCGGGGCCGTTTCACGCGTGCTTAAGTTTCCCGATGACGGGCCGTTGTCGCTAACAACGTGCTGCGCCGTTCACTGGCGCGGCCTATAAGGAACCGGTATGGCCGAGAAGATCATCAATGGTTTTTCCGTCGTGGCGTACGCGACGCAACCCGAGGGACGTATTCCGGCGCGCGCTTTTCTGGAAACGCGGCGTCTGCCGGTGAAGGCGGACACGGCCGCCAAGGACGCGGGCGCGCGGGAGGCCTGTGACGAAGCCGAGGCCGAGGACGAGCCCGAAAGCCTGGCCTTCGAGATTTTCATCACGCGCCGCTTTCGCGGCGCGGTCGAAGCGATGTCGGCGGCGCGCAACGCGCTGGATCGCGTCAAGTCCGTGGACGAGCACGGCGTGCCCGACCACTTGCCGGACTAGCGGCGCTTGAGCGCGGCGGTCGCCGGAGGCGCCGCCGCCCATATTGTTATCCCCACTTTGTATTTGTCGAACGCCTGAGCACGGGCCGATGATGCCGCATGGCAAGCATCGCCATTCACAGTCTGCTCAAAAGGAAGGTTGATGAATACGAACGTCCAAACGCGCGCCCATGCGGCGCGCGGCATTTCGCGACGCGCATTGCTGCGCGCGGCAACCGCGGCGGGCCTTGCGGCACCGCTGGGCATGCTGGGATCGCGGGTGCTGGCGGCCAATGGCGCGCCACGCACCTACAAGATCGCATGGAGCCAGACCGCGGTGTGCCAGTCGCCGGTTTCGGTGGCACTGGAACGCGGCTTTTTCGACAAGTACAACCTGAAGGTCGAGCGCATCAATTTCAGCGGGTCGACCGATCAATTGCTCGAAGCCATCGCCACCGGCCACGCCGACGGCGGCATCGGCATGGCGCTGCGCTGGCTCAAGCCGCTGGAGCAGGGCTTTGACGTGAAGCTGGCGGTGGGCACGCATGGCGGCTGCATGCGCCTGCTGACCGCGGCCGATTCGCCGATCAAGCGCGTGCAGGACCTGAAGGGTCGCCGCGTGGCGGTCTCGGACCAGGCCAGCCCGGTGAAGAACTTCTTCGCCATCCGGGTGGCGCAACTGGGCATCGATCCGGAGTCGGTGGACTGGCGCCAGTATCCGCAGGACCTGTTCGGCGAAGTGCTGCGCAAGGGAGAGGTCGATGCCATCGCCGGCGACGACCCGCTGATCTACACGCTGCGCGAGGACAACAAGCTGCGCGAGGTCGCCACCAACATCGAGGGCGACTATGAGAACCGTACCTGCTGCGTGCTGGGGCTGCGCGGCGATCTGGTGCGCAACGATCCCGAGTCGGCCGCCGCCATCACCCGCGCGGTGATCGACGCGCAGCGCTGGACCGCATCCAATCCCGATGAGACCGCGCGCATCTTCGCGCCCTATGTGCCGGGCAAGGTGCCGGCCGAGCGCGTGGCGGCGATCCTGCGCAGCCACAGCCATGGCCACGCGTCGACCGGCGGCGCGCTGCGCGAGGAGATCGTCGGTTACGCCAAGGACCTGAAGACCATCAAGGTGCTGAGCGCCAACCTGGACATCAACAAGTACGCGCAAGCGGTGGTGCCCAATGTCCTCGGCTGACACGCTGGCGGTTGGGGCGTTGCGCGGCGCGCCGGCCGCCGCGCAACCCTGGCGCCTGTGGAAGACCGGCGTGGCCGCCGCCGCCCTGTGGGCGGTGGTGGGCGCGGTGACGCTGCGCTGGCCCAATGTGGAGGTGGGCTTTACTTCCTGGGGCTACACGCGCGAGTTTGGCGTGGCGACGCTGGTGCTGGCGGCCGTGCTGCTGCTGGCGGCGGTGGCTGGCGGGGCGCGCCGCCGCCCGGTGCGCGCGTTGCACCGGGCCGGGCCTTGGCTGCTGGCGCTGGCCGTGGCGGTGGGCCTGTGGGAAATCGCGACGGCCAAGCTGGCGTTGCTGCCCAGCCCGTTCTTCGCGCCGCCGCAGTCGCTGATCGAGGTCTACGCTAGCGACTACAAGCGGTTGGCCGACAGCCTGGCCAATTCGCTCTGGTTGTTGGCCAATGGCTTCGGCCTGGGGGCGGCGGCGGGTTTCCTGACGGGCGTGGCGATCGGTTGGTCGCGTGGCCTCGGGTATTGGGTGCACCCGGTGCTGCGCTTCCTGGGGCCCGTGCCTTCGACGGCGCTGCTGCCCATGGCGTTTTTCTTTTTCCCGTCGAGCTGGTCGGCGGCCGTGTTCCTGATCGCGCTGGCGACCTGGTTCCCGGTGACGGTGCTGACCTGGTCGGGGGTGGCGGGCGTCAACCGCGCCTACTACGACGTGGCCCGGACGATGGGCGCGAGCGAGTGGTTCCTGGTGCTGCGGGTGGCGATACCGGCGGCGTTGCCGCAGGTGTTCGTGGGCCTGTTCATGGGCCTGGGCGCTTCGTTTTCGGTATTGGTCGCGGCAGAGATGATGGGCGTGAAGTCCGGCCTGGGCTGGTATCTGTCGTGGGCCCAGGGGTGGGCCTCGTACGCCAACATGTACGGCGCGCTGATCGTGATGGCGCTGGTGTTCTCGGGTCTGATCACGCTGCTGTTCGCGGGGCGCGACCGCCTGCTGGCCTGGCAGAAGGGAGTGGTGAAATGGTAGCGGCGGCACGGGAAGGCACGGCGGCATCCGCGGCGCGCGGCGCGGCGCTGGCGGTGCGTGGCGTAAACCATCGCTTCGAGCTGGACGGCGCGGCGTTGCCGGTGCTGGGTGACATTGACCTGGAGGTGCGGCCGGGCGAGTTCGTTGCGCTGCTGGGTCCGAGCGGCTGTGGCAAGTCGACCCTGCTGCGGCTGGTGGCGGGGCTGGAGCCGCCGGCGCAGGGGGATCTGCTGGCCGATGACGAGCCAATAGACGGGCCATCGCCATCGCGCATCGTGGTGTTCCAGGATCCGACGCTGTATCCATGGCGCACGGTCTGGCACAACGTGGCGCTCGGGCTGCAGGCGCGGGGTCTGTTGAAGACACAGCGCGCCCGCGTCGACGACGCGCTGCAGCGCGTGGGCCTGGCGGCCTTCGGCCAGGCTTATCCGCATCAACTGTCGGGCGGCATGGCGCAGCGCGCGGCATTGGCGCGCGCGCTGGTGAACGATCCGCGCATCCTGATCCTGGACGAGCCGCTGGGCAAGCTCGATTCGCTGACGCGGATCGCGATGCAGTCCGAGCTGGTGGAACTGTGGCAGCGCAGCGGTTTCACCGCCTTGCTGGTGACGCACGATGTGGAGGAGGCCTTGTTCATGGCGTCGCGCATCATCGTGCTGAGCGAGCGGCCGGCAAGGATCAAGGACGAGATCGTCAATGACCTGCCGTATCCGCGCCATCGCGGCGATCCGCGCCTGGCCGAGTTGCGGCGCCAGGCGCTGGCCTTGCTGGGACTGGATGCGACGTGGTGAGCAATGCGGCGTTGGCGCTGGCGGCCTTGGCGGCGCCGGCGGGCATGCTGGCGTGCCTGGCGGCCGCGCGCCGGCGCGGGCGGGAGATCACGGCCGGCCTGCCGCTGCCCTGGCTGGCGGCGCTGACCTTGGCGTCGGTGGGCGGCGTGCTGGCGTTGGCATGGCAGCGGGCGCAGGGCGTGCCGGGCCTGCTCGGATCGCGGCTGGGGCATCTGGCCCTGGCCGTCGCGGCGCTGTTGTTGCTGACGGCGCTGGCGGCCGCCTGGTTGCACAGCCGCATGCCGGCGCCGGCGGCGCGCACGGCATCGCGCCGGGCTGGCGCCATGGTGCTGGGGGCGTTGGCATCGTTGGCGGCGTTGCTGGCCTTGGCGATTGCCTGGCAGCCGGAGGAGGCGCTGGCGATTGCGCACTGGCCATTCGCCTGGCGCTATGACCCGGATCTGCCTGTCGGCACGCATACCTGGCGCCGCCTGGGATTGGCGGCGGGACTTACGGCGGTGGGCCTGGGGCTGCTGGTGGGCGCGCTGTTCGCGCGGCGCGGCAGGCTGGTGTGGCTGACGGCGGCCGCTGGCCTGCTGGCCAGCGCCAGTTGGCCAGCGCCGCGGATGCTGCTGACGGAGGCAACGGCCACCTCTTACCAGCGTTCGCCCCTGTTGTTCTCGGATCGCAATCTTTTACAGGGCGCGCAACTTTACCAGCGCCACTGCGCGGGCTGCCATGGCGAGCGGGCGGATGGCCGCGGGCCGCTCGCGGCCGGGTTGCCGGCCTGGCCCAGCGTGTTGGGGCCGGCCTTGTTCGACAACCGCCTGGAAGGGGAATTGCATTGGCGCCTGGCGCGGGAGGGCGCCCGCCATGGCAGTGGCGCATATGGCGGCGACGCCCGTAACGGGGAGGGGATCTCCAACAGCGCGCCAGCGGGCGGCAGGCAGTCCGGCGGCCGCGCGGCAGGCGCGCCGCCCGTTTCCGGTTCGTCCGAAACATTGACGGCCGACGATGGCTGGCGGGTGCTGGACTACCTGCGCGTGCACGCCTATGGGGTCGGCGGTGGCGCGGGCATGCCGGCGATTCCCGCGCCGGTGGTGGCGCTGACCTGCCGCGATGGACGCGCGGCCACGCTGTCCGGCCTGCGCGGCCTGCCCTTGCGGGTGGTGGCGGCCGCGCCCGGCGCGCCCCGGGAGCCGCAGGATCCGCGCCTCTTGACCGTGGCGCTGACGCGCGGCGGTCCGCCTCCGGAGGATGCCGATTGCGTGGCGCCGGACGATACCGCCTGGCGTGCCTACGCGCTGGCCGCGGGCCTGCCGCCGCAGGCGCTGGCGGGCGCGCAGTTCATGGTGGATCGCCGTGGCTGGCTGCGGGCCCGGCGCCTGCCGGGCGCGGCGCCCGCCTGGACCAGCGCGGACAACGTCTGCGGTCCCGGCGGTCGCATGGAGAACACGTCGGCCCAGGGACTGGGTGCGCTGTTGCTGGCGATGGATCGTTCCCCCATTGACATCCCGGATACGCGGCGCGGGCCATGAAGCGTTGGCGCGCGGCGTGGCGGCCGGGGTTTTTTTTCCACTTTTTCACGCAAGCGAGGCAGGCAAATGAGTACCTTGAACGAATACCTGGGCCAGAAGCGCGAGGCGGTGCGGGCGCGCAATGCGCGCGATCCGCGTACCGTGACACCGGTGAAGCTGCGCGCGCATGTCAGCGCGGAGGGCCGCAGCGGGGTGCGTCGCATCCGCATCCGCGACCACCAGGTGGTGAGCGACAGCCCGGCGGATTTCGCCGGCTACGACCTGGGACCGAGTTCGCCGGAACTGCTGCTGGGGTCGCTGGGCAGCTGCCTGACGCACATCTTCCTGATCAAGGCGGCAGAGCTGGAACTGCCGCTGGACGCGCTGGAGGTGGAGATCGAAGGCGACCTGGATCCGCGCGGCGGCAAACCGGGTTACGAGAAGGTGCCGTTCTTTCCGCACAATATCCGCTACACCGCGCACATCGTGTCGCCGGCCGACGAGGGGGCGGTACGTGCCGTGCATGAGGCGGTGGAGCAGTGGTGCCCGATCCTGAACCTGCTCAAGCAGCCGCAGCCGCTGGAAGGCAGCGTGCGGCACACGCGGCCGGCAGCGTGAACCATCGACGCGCTCGCCGGCCCGGTCGGGCGGAGGCTCAGGTCAGCGAACTGCGCATCAGGATCTCGGTCAGCGCCCGGGTCGGCTTGTTGGGGGCGGGCGCCGAGATGACGATGAACTCCACCTGCGGCAGCGCCGGCAGGGCCAGGGCGCCGGCCGGCGCCGCCAGGCCGGCGGTGGACAGGTGCGAGGGCTGCACGGTGATGCCCAGGCCGGCGCGGGCGGCCGCCTGGCAGCCGGCATAGCTGGTGCTGGTACAGACGATCTGCCAGCCGCGGCCGGCGCGCGCCAGCGCATCCAGCGCCAGGCCGCGGGTGACGCTGGGCTCGCGCAGCAGGATCAGCGGCAGCGGCGCCTCGGGCGCCAGGCGCAGGCCTTCGCGGGCGCGCCACAGCAACGCTTCCTTGTGCAGGGTCTGGCCGCGGCGGTCGCCGCGACGGCGCTTGCCGATCATGACGTCCAGGCCGTTGTCGTCCAGCAGTCGGTAGAGGTCGCTGGTGACGCCGATGGTGATGTCCAGCTCCACTTCGGGATGCGCCTGTCGGAACGCGGCCAGCACGTCGGGCAGTGGCCCCATCGCCAGGTCGTCGGAGGTGCCGAGCCGCACGCGGCCGCGCAACCGTGGGGCGTCGAACAGGCGCTCGGCGCGCTCGTGCGCATCGATGATGATCTCGGCATGCACCAAGAGGCTGCGGCCGTCGCTGGTCAGGGCCAGCGAATGGGTGTCGCGCAGGAACAGGCGGCGGTCCAGCGCCAGCTCCAGCTGGCGGATGTGTTCGCTGACCGTGGGCTGGGTCAGGCCGAGGCGGCGCGCCGCCTCGCTGAAGCTGGGCGCGCCCGCGGCGGTGGCGAAGGTCTTGAGCCAGAGCGGATTGAGCATGGCGGCCTGCCTATAGGAAATTCCGATAGCAGTTACAGTAACCAGTGGCCTTCACGATAGCAAGCAGCGCGCCTATAGTTTCCGCAACCTTCCCGGAAACCTCCCGCCATGCGCCGCTTCCTGCCCGACCCGTTCACCCTCATCCTGATCGCCACCGTGGCGTTCGCCAGCTTTTTCCCCGCGGTGGGCAAGGGCGCGTCCTTCATGATGGTGGCCAGCAACGTGGCGATTTCGCTGCTGTTCTTCCTGCACGGCGCGCGCCTGTCGACGGACGCGATCGTGGCCGGGGTCAAGGACGTGCGGCTGCATGCGCTGATCCTGGGCTGCACCTTCATCCTGTTCCCGGCGCTGGGGCTGGCGCTGCGGGCCGTGTTTCCCGGGCTGCTGACGCCGTCGCTGTGGCTGGGCGTGATCTTCGTGTGCACGCTGTCCTCCACGGTGCAGTCGTCGATCGCCTTCACCTCGATGGCGCGCGGCAACGTGCCGGGCGCCATTTGCGCGGCGACCGCGTCCAACCTGCTGGGCACGGTGCTGACGCCGCTGCTGGTGGCGGTGCTGCTGCATCGCCAGGGCGGCGGTCACGGCCTGGCCGATGCCGGCCGCATCCTGCTGCAGCTGCTGCTGCCGTTCGCGGTGGGCAGCCTGCTGCGGCCGTGGATCGGCGCCTGGGCGCAGCGCAACAGCCGCGTCCTGTCGAAAGTGGACCGCAGTTCGATCCTGCTGGCAGTCTATACCGCGTTCAGCGAAGCGGTGGCGCAGGGCATCTGGCACGCGTTCCCGGCGATCGACCTGGCGACCATGGTGCTGGTCAATGCGTTGCTGCTGGGGGCGGTGCTGCTGATCACGACGTGGGGCAGCCGCAGGCTCGGGCTGTCCAAGGAGAACGAGATCACGCTGGTGTTCTGCGGCTCGAAGAAGTCGCTGGCGTCCGGCATTCCGCTGGCGACGGTGCTGTTCGGCACCTCGCAGATGGGCATTGTGGTGCTGCCGCTGATGATCTTCCACCAGATGCAGCTGATGGTTTGCGCGGTGCTGGCGCGCCGCTACGCCGATCGCGCCGAACCGGCGCAGGCGGCCGAACCGGCCCGCGCCTGACGCCGCGCCGGTCCGCGCCTGAGGCCGCGCCGGCCCGCGCCTGACGGGTCAGCCGCCGCTGGCGAGCGGCTGGATCTTGCCGCTGGGCTGCCAGTAGACGGCGCCGTCGCGCTCCTGCACCGTCAGCACCGTGAGGCGGCCGTTCTTACAGGGGCCGCCCACGCACAGGCCGGTGTCGGGCTGATAGGTGGCGCCGTGGCGGGCGCACATGATCAGGTCGCCGGCGCGCGTGAAGAAGCTGCCTTCCCAATCGAGTTCGACGCCCACGTGGGCGCAGCGATTCAGATAGCCATGGACCCGGTCCTGGTAACGCACGAAGAACGCCGTGGTCTGCCCCGCGCTGTCGGAGACCGGCACTTTGACGCCCAGTCCGCCATTGACCAGGTCGGTGGCGTCGCAGACGCGGACTTCGGGAGCGATACGGGAATCCTGCATGGAAGGCCTTGGAATCAAAGGGTGCGATCTTGGGTCAGGGGGCGGGGCTTGTCAATCGGCCGGCGCGGCGGTGTTTTCCTGCTGCCGCGCCCACATCGCGGCATACAGGCCGCCCGCGGTCAGCAAGTACGTGTGGCGGCCGCGTTCGGCGATGCGGCCATCCTCCAGCACGATGATCTCATCGGCATCGGCCACGGTGGACAGGCGGTGGGCGATGATGAGCGTGCTGCGGCCGCGGCTGACTTCGCGCAGGTTGGCCTGGATGTCGCGCTCGGTGCGGGTGTCGAGCGCGCTGGTGGCTTCGTCGAACAGGAAGATGGCCGGGTCCTTGAGCAGGGTGCGGGCGATGGCGACGCGCTGCTTTTCGCCGCCGGACAGCTTGAGGCCACGTTCGCCCACCATGGTCTGGTAGCCGTCGGGCATGGCCATGATCAGGTCGTGGATGTGCGCCAGCCGGGCGGCGTGCTCGATCTCGGCGTCGGTGGCGCCGGGACGGCCGTAGCCGATGTTGTAGCGGATGGTGTCGTTGAACAGCACGGTGTCCTGGGGCACCACGCCGATGGCGGCGCGCAGGCTGGCCTGGGTGACGTCGCGGATGTCCTGGCCGTCGACCAGGATGGCGCCGGCGTCGGCGTCGTAGAAGCGGAACAGCAGCCGCGCGATGGTGGACTTGCCCGCGCCCGAGGTGCCGACCACGGCCACGGTCTTGCCGGCCGGCAGCGTGAAGCTAACGCCCTTGAGGATGGGCCGGCGTTCGTCGTAGCCAAAGCGCACGTCGCGGAATTCGACCGCGCCGCCTTCCACGCGCAGCGGCTGCGCGCCGGGGCGGTCCGCCACTTCGCGGTCCTGTCCCAGCAGTTCGAACATGCGTTCCATGTCGATCATGGCCTGCTTGATTTCGCGGTAGATGAAGCCGAAGAAGCTGAGCGGCGAGTACAACTGCAGCAGGTAGGTGTTGACCAGCACGAAGTCGCCCAGGGTGTAGCGGCCCGCGGCGATGCCGCGCGCGGCCATCCACATCACCAGCGTGAGGCCGGCGGAGATGATGACGGCCTGGCCGACGTTGAGGATCGACAGGCTGACCTGGCTGCGCACGGCGGCGCGTTCGTAGCGGGTGAGCGAAGCGTCGTAGCGGCGCGCTTCGTGTTCCTCGTTGCCGAAGTATTTGACCGTTTCGTAGTTCAGCAGGCTTTCGATGGCCTTGGTGTTGGCCTCGGAGTCGGTTTCGTTCATGAGCCGGCGGAACTTGGCGCGCCATTCGGTGACGGCCAGCGTGTAGGCCATGTACAGGATCACCGTGGCGCCGGTGGCCAGCGCCAGCCAGGCGTCGAACATGCGCCACAGCACGATGCAGACCAGGCCGATCTCGAAGAAGGTCGGCAGGATGTTGAACAGCAGGAACGACAGCAGCGTCTGGATGCCCTTGGTGCCGCGCTCGATGGCGCGGGTCAGGCCGCCGGTCTGGCGCGTCAGGTGAAAGCGCAGCGCCAGGCCGTGCAGGTGGCGGAAGATGCGCAGGCCGACCGAGCGGATGGCGTGCTGGCCGACGCGGGCGAAGAGGGCGTCGCGCAGTTCCGAGAACAGCAGGGACAGGACCCGCGCGCCGCCATAGGCCAGGATCAGGCCCAGCGGCACCGTCACCGCGCCCGGCGCGCCTTCGCCCAGGGCGTCGATGGCGTGCTTGTACAGCACCGGCACGTACACGGTCGCCGCCTTGGCGGCGAACAGGCAAAGCAGGGCGGCCACCACGCGCGCCTTGAGGCCTGCCTGGCCGGGCGGCCAGAGGTACGGAAACAGGGTGCGCAGGGTGGCGAAGCCACCGCGTCCGGGCGTGCGGGGATCAGGTGCGGTCATGGGAGGCAAGAGCGGCTCAGGCAGGGGCGGGCCAGGGTTCCATTGGGGGGTGACGAGCCCCGAAAAGGCCCATTATCCGGCACCAGCGCTATGATCTGGTTGAAAACCCCTGGGATGGACGTATCACTCCCGGGGGTTTTCCATCCGGTTTTCGCATTGTTTTTTTCCATACGGGCGCAGCAGGGCGGGCCCGTCATCAACAGTAGGCCAGGGGTACGCCCGGCAACATCCCTGGCTGCGCGACCTGGCGCGATTTCGCCGCGCGAGCGTCGCGTCGCAAGCTTCGGAGGGTCTTATGGCGAAGGTACCCACAGTGAAACTGAACGACGGCGGCAAGATTCCGCAATTGGGCCTGGGCGTGTGGCAGGTGCCCGATGACCAGGCCGCGGCCAGCGTCAAGGAAGCGCTGGCGGCCGGCTACCGTTCGGTGGACACCGCCGCGATCTACGGCAACGAATCCGGCGTGGGCGCCGGGCTGCGCGCGGCGGGCGTGGCGCGCAAGGATCTGTTCATCACCACCAAGCTGTGGAACGACAGGCACGGGTTCGATGCCGCCCACCAGGCGATGGATGAAAGCCTGGAAAAGCTCGGCCTGGCCTACGTGGACCTGTATCTGATCCACTGGCCGGTGGCGGGCAGCGACAAGTTCGTGGACGCCTGGCGCGCCATGATCGAGATGAAGGAAGATGGCCGCGCGCGTTCGATCGGCGTGTCCAATTTCACCCAGGCCAACCTGGAACGGCTGATCGATGCCACCGGCGTCACGCCGGCGGTCAACCAGATCGAACTGCATCCGGGCTTCGCGCAGCGCGAGTTGCGCGCCTTTCACGACAGGCATGGCATCGCCACCGAGTCCTGGAGTCCGCTGGCGCAAGGCAAGATCACCCAGGACAAGACCATCCTGGAGCTGGCGCGCAAGCATGGCAAGTCGCCGGCGCAAGTGACGCTGCGCTGGCATCTGCAGCAGGGCCTGATCGTGATCCCCAAGTCGGTGACGCCGGCGCGCATCCGCGAGAACATCGACGTGTTCGATTTCGAGTTGTCGGGCGCGGAGATGGCGGCGATCGACGCCATCAAGGAAGGGCCCCGCCTGGGACCCGATCCGGAGAAGTTCGGCAAGTAGGACGGACGCGGGCGGCGGGCGCCGCCGGCGTGCCTGGGGCTTGCGCGAGGCGGATTCCCGTATCGACCGGCCCTACGCCTCGGATTGCCTGGGCGGGAAGAACCAGTAGCGCACGATGACCACCAGCAGAATGGTCAGCGCCGTCCACGAGGCCCAGTGCCAGGCGCCGGTGCCCAGCAGCGCCGCCAGCAGGCCGAAGATGCTGAGCACACCCAGGAGGATCGGCACGCCCCAGACGAACAGGAAGCCGCGCGGGGATTTCTTGCTCATGCGGGACTCCGTTGCGGGGTGGCGGCGGCCTGGTGCTTGCGCACCAGTTCGGCGATGCGGGCTTCGGTGGCGCGGCGCCGCGCCAGCCACAGGTAGAGGCCGCTGACCAGCACCACGATGGTGATCAGATCGAGCACGGCCCAGATGATCTTCAGGGGCAGACCGCCGTAGTCGCCGAAGTGCAGCGGACGCGACAATTCCAGCGCGGTCAGGTACCAGGGCATTTTCGCGATGGTGGTCAGCTCGCCGCTGCGGCCGTCGATCAGCACGGGCGTGTTCATCTTGGAGGTCAGGGGCGTGGCGCCGCGCATCCAGGTGATGTAGTGGTGCGGACTGCCGAAGGCGTTGCCGGGGAAGGCGATGAACGACACTTCGTTGCCGGGCAGGGCCTTGCGCGCGGTGTCCGCCGCGCTCTGGGCCGACGACAGTTCGGCCGGCACGCCCTGGCCCTTGTAGGGTTCGAGGATCCGCACCAGTTCGGTGGATTGCCACAGGCGGAACAGCGGCGTGGACAGTTCGTTGATGACGCCGGTCAGGCCCACCACGAAGGCCCACACCAGCGTCACGATGCCGAGCAGGTTGTGCAGGTCGAGCCATTTGAGGCGGGTGGAGCGGCCGGCGCGCACGGTGCCGAATTCCAGCTTCTTCATGAAGGGGCCGTACAGCACCACGCCGGAAACGATGGCGATGCAGAACAGCAGACCCATGAAACCCAGGAACAGCTCGCCCGGCAGGCTGGCGAACAGGTCGACGTGCAGGGACAGCATGATGCCCATGAAGGTGAAGCGGTCCTGGGTGTAGAGCGGGCCGTCGAGCAGCACGTCGCCGGTGCGGCCGTCCATGCGCACCGCGTGGCCGGAGACCTGGCCGTCGCCAGGCTTCTTGGCCATGCCGACGTAGACCTGGGGCTCGTCGGGATCGAAGAACAGGTAGTCGACCACTTCGCCCGGATACATGGACTTGGCGCGCTCGACCAGGGTGTCCAGATTGGCCGGCGGGGTCGAGGCGGGCACGTCCGACAAGGGCTTGGCATCGTCGAGCCAGTGCTCGATTTCGTGGTGGAACACCAGCGGCAGGCCGGTCAGGCAGATGATGAGCAGGAAGATCGTACAGACCAGACTGGTCCACTTGTGGACCAGGTACCAGGTTTTGATGGTGGAGGCGGCGGTCATGGCGACGGCGGGGCGGCTGGCGCGGCCCCCTTCAGGATGGATTTTGGGAAAGACGGAACATTATCACGAATAATAGCTATTCTCGTAACGCAATTTTGCGAATGCGCGTGTGAAAGCCAGGTGTAATCGGGGACGTATAAAAGCGGGTTAAAAAGAAACATGGGCCCGATTGGGCGGGCTGGATCATCATGCAGCAACGTTTTCTGAAAGTGCCGCGCAACGAGCTGGGCCGTGATTTCGCGGTGGGCGACGTGCACGGTTGTTTTACCCGCCTGCGGGACAGCCTGGGGCGGATGGGGTTCGACGCCAGCCGCGACCGGCTGTTTTCCGTGGGCGACCTGGTCGACCGGGGACCGGAGAGCGAGGCCGCGCTGGAGTGGCTGGCGCAGCCCTGGTTCTACGCGGTGCAGGGCAACCACGAGGACTATGCCGTGCGCCATGTGCGCACCGGGCAGGTGGACGTGGTGAACTGGCGCGGCTACGGCGGCGGCTGGTTCCTGGATCTGCCGGCCGACCGCCAGCAGGTCTATGCCGAAGCCTTCGACCAGTTGCCGATCGCGATCGAGGTGGAAACCGCGGCGGGCGCGGTCGGGTTGCTGCACGCCGACTGTCCGGTGCTGTTCTGGCCGCGCCTGGAATCGGCGCTGCAGGATCGCTACAAGCGCACCAGCGCTACCTGCCAGTGGTCACGCGAGCGGCTGCGGCAACTGGACCGCACCGGCGTGCTCGGGGTGCGCGCGGTGGTGGCGGGCCACACGCCGGTGGCCGCGCCGCTGGCGCTGGGCAACGTCTATCACATCGATACCGAGGGCTGGAAGGACGGCTACTTCACCTTCCTCGACCTGGCAACGCTGCAGGCCTGGCCGCGCGCGGTGGTGACCGAGCCGGATACGGAAGCGGTCCGCTGACGCGGGCCGCGCGCCCTCGATCCGGCCGCGCCTACCAGCGGTAGGTCGCGGTCGCCAGCACCGTGCGCTGATCGCCATAGCGGCAGGCGCCGGCGCTGCAATTGCTGAGATAGGTCTTGTTGCCCAGGTTGCGCACGTTCAGCGCCAGGTTCCAGCCCTGTACCTGGTAGCCGATCATCGCGTCGAACAGCGTGTAGCCCGGCAGCTTCTCCGCGGCCGACTCCTGGTAGCCCCAGTTCGGTCCGGTGTAGCGCGCGCCCAGGCCGATCTTGATGCCGGATGCGAAGCGGTAGTCGGTCCACAGCGCGATCTGGTTGCGCGACACCGCCTGCATCTGCTTGCCGACTTCGCTGGGCGTGCTGCTGGCCGTGACCTCGGCCTTGGGCGTGTACGTGTAGGCGGCTACCACGTTCATCTGCGGCAGCGGCCGGAACGCGGCCTCCAGCTCCAGGCCGCGCACCTGCACCTCGCCGGTCTGCTTGGGCAGGAACTCGGGCGTATAGGTGATGTAGTTGTGGCGCCGCAGGTCGAACACCGCCGCGCTGTAGCGGCTGCGCCCGCCGGGCGGCTCGTAACGGATGCCGAGTTCGTACTGGCGCCCGGTTTCCGGCCGCATCGGGCTGTTGGTCACCGGGTCGATGGTGGCGGTGGGCGAGAACGATTCGGCGTAGCTGAAGTACGGCGCGATGCCGCTCGGATGCAGGTAGACCAGGCCGGCGCGCTTGCTGAAATGGTGCTCGGAGATCTTGGTGCGGGAGCCGTCGATGTTGCTGTCCACGTCCGCGCTGGCCTTGTCGTAGCGGCCGCCGAGCGTGGCCACCCAGTTGCCCCATTTGATCTGGTCCTGCAGGTAGAAGCCGGTCTGGGCCAGCCGGGTGGTGGCGTCGAACCAGGGCGCGGCGGTCTCGACCGGGCTGCCGTAGGACGGCGAATAGCCGTCGATGGGCGCGACCACGCCGTCGTTGTAGGTGCGCTGGTAATTGCGCGAACGCTGGTAGTCCAGTCCGAACAGGAAGGTGTGGGTCCAGTCGCCCAGGGCGACCTTGGCCTGCGCCTGGTTGTCGATGGTGAAGAGCCGCGCGTTTTCCTGGCTGCCGAACGGGAACCGTTCCAGCAGGCGGAAGTTGGCGGGGTCGTCCGGGTTGGCGGGGTTGACCGTGGCGAAGCCGCCGCGCACGTAGACCTGGCGGTAATCGACGCTGGTGTAGCCGTAGCGCGTGTTCTGGCGCACGGTCCAGGTGTCGTTCAGGCGGTGTTCCAGCAGATAGCCGACCATCCACTGTTCCTGGTTGAAGCGGTCGAAGCCCGGTTCGCCCACATAGGTATTGCGCGAGAATTTCCCGTTCGGATTGGGCAGCTGCGTGCCGATCTCGGGAAAGCTGCCGTAGGAACTGCCGTCGCGCACCCGCAGATAGTGCGACAGCAGGGTCAGGGTGGTGTCGCTCGACGGCTTGAGGGTCAGCGCCGGCGCGATGAAGAACCGGTCGTTGGGCAGGCCGCTGGCGGGCAGCTCGGCGTCGCGCGCCAGGCCCGTGATGCGGTAGAGCACCTTGCCGTTGTCATCCAGCGGGCCCGAGAAGTCGCCGGCCACCTGGCGCCGCGAATGGTCGCCGACCTGCGCTTCCAGTTCGTGCAGGGGGTCGTCGGTGGGACGCTTGCTGACGACGTTGATCATGCCGCCCGCGCCGTTCTGGCCGTACAACACCGAGGTCGGGCCGCGCAGCACCTCGATGCGCTCGGCGCCGTAGACCTCGGTCTGCCAGACCGCCCAGCTGTTGTTGCGCAGCTGCAGGCCGTCCAGGTAGTAGCCCGGCGTCTGCGCGTCGAAGCCGCGGATGATGGTCCAGTCAAAGCGCGTGTCGGCGCCCCAGGGCAGGGTGTTGATGCCCGGGGTGTAGGCCAGGCTTTCCTTCAGGCGCGAGGCGCCGGTTTCGCGGATGAAGTCGGCGGTGACGACGGAGATCGACTGCGGCGTTTCGAGAATGCTGCTGTCGGTCTTGGTGCCGGTGGCGCTGCGGCTGGCCACATAGCCGTCCACCGGGCTCCAGGCCGTTTCGGGGCGGCCGGTGACGGTGACGGCCGGCAGCGTGGCGGGGCTGTCGGCGGTGGGCGCCGGACGCAGCGTATAGGCGCCGTTGGCGCCGCGCGCGACGCGCAGGCCCTTGCCCTGCAGCAGGGTGGCGAAGCCGTCCTGCACGGAATAGGCGCCATTCAGGCCGGGGCTGGTCTTGCCGCGGGTCAGGGCGCCGTCGGCCGACAGCTCGATCCCCGCCTCGCTGGCGTAGCGGGTCAGGGTCTGGTCCAGCGGACCGGATGGGATCTGGTAGGTGCGCACCGGTGTCTGCGCCCCGGCGGGCGCCGGCGCTACCTGGGCTGGCGCCGGCGAGGTGGCCAGGAGGGCGCCGCCCAGCGCCAGGCAGAGCGCGGCGCGGCGCGGGAGCAGGCGGGGGGCGGTGGGCCGCGCGGAGAGGGGCGCGGTGATGCGGAACGGAGAGGAAAGGTGGCGGCTCGCCATCGGGTCGATCCCAGAAAGTACGGAAGAAAGTGTTGCGACTGCTATGTCTTCCGGACGAGCGGGCGATTTCCTCAATGCCGCGCCAACAAAAACTGCAACAGGGGCCAGGGTTCGCGCGGGGCGCTTCTGGCGGTCGATGCGCCCTAGCGTGCCGCCCGGGGGCCGACGGTGACCCAATAGCGGCTGAACGTGTGGATGTCCACCGGCACGCCCAGCGTCAGGTTGTGCAGGGCGCGGTCGGTGTCGCGCAGGGGGAAGACCCCGGTGACGCGGAGCTCGGCGACGGCCGGGTCGCAGCGCAGGAAGCCGCTGCGGTAGCGGGCCAGCCGCGCGGTGAAGTCCGCCAGCCGCATGTCCTCGGCCAGCAGCACGCCGCGCGTCCAGGCGGCGTCGGCCTCGCGCGCCGCGGCGGGCGGTTCGGCGCGCTGCGGGTCGAAGCGCGTGCGCTCGCCCTCATGTACCCGCAGGACCGCCTGGGTGGCCGCGCCGGGATAGACGTCGACCGCGCCCTGGTAGACCGCCAGGTGCGCCTGTGGACCGGCATCGCGCAGGGTGAAGCGGGTGCCCAGCGCCTGCACCACGCCTTGCCGGCTCTGCACGCGCAACGGCCTGCCCTGGGCATCGACAGCGGTCGACACCAGGATTTCCCCGGCCAGCAGCAGGATGCGGCGCTCGTGGCGGTCGAAGCGCACGTCGATGGCCGAGCCGCTGTCGAGCACGACGCGGGAGCCATCGGCCAGGGTGATGTCGCGGATCTCGCCGACGGCGCTGCGGTGGTCGGCGGTCAGCATGCCCCAGCGCCCGCTTTCGCGCCAGAGCAGGGTAACCCCGGCGGTAGCGGCCGCCGCGATGCCCAGTGTCCGCAGCGCTTTGCGGCGCGCGGCATAGGCCTGCGGACGGGCGTCGAGCAGCACCGTGCGGGAGGCCGGCTCGGAGACCCCGGCCAGCTTGGCGTCCATGACCTGCAGGCGGCGCCAGGCGCGCAGGTGGTCGGGATGGGCGGCCAGCCAGGCGTCACAGGCCGCGCGGTCGGCCGCGCTGGCCTCGCCCGACCACAGCCGCGCCATCCAGGCCGAGGCGCGGCGCACGACCGCGGGATCGATCGCCGGCCCCTGGCCGGCGGCCGCGTCAGTGCGCGCCATCGTAGAGGGCCTGGTAGCACGCCAGCAGCGCCGCCGCGACGTACTTCTCGACCGAGGAAACGGACACGTGCAGCCGTTCGGCGATCTCGCGGTAGCTCAGGCCGTCGAGCTTGCACAGCAGCAGCGCCATGCGGGCCTTGGGCGGCAGCTTGTGCAGGATGGTGTCGACTTCGATCAGGGCCTCGACCGCCAGGGCGCGGACTTCCTCGGACGGCGCCAGCGCCACCGGCAGCGCGGCGATGGCCTCGAGGTAGGCGGCTTCGATGCCGCGGCGCCGATACAGGTCGATCAGCAGGCCGTTGGCGATCTGGGTCAGGTGGCGGCGGGACTGGTCCGGCTGCGGCGTGGCGCCGGAGGCCAGGATGCGGACGTAGGTGTCGTGCGCCAGATCGGCGGCGTCGAAGGCGTTGCCCAGCCGCTTGCGCAACCAGCCGCGCAGCCAGCCGTGGTGGTCACCGTAAAGCACTTCGATGGGCTGGGGGGAGGTCCCGGTCGCGGACATGATGGACTGGCGTGGCGTTGGCGCGGCGCATCCCATGATCCGGAATGCGAATTATTCCGGATCATAGTTGATCCGCGCGCGCGCCGGCAAGCCGGTCTTTCCCGGGCGGATCGGGGGGCTAGAGCGGCCGCGCGGCCAGCGGCCCGGTGCCGTTGACGGCGCTGGCGCTGGCGCGGGCCGGGATGTCGGCGTCGACGCGCGGCACCGGGATCGGCGGGATCGGGGTGTTGCCGCCGTCGCCGCCCGGGTTGCCCCCGGAACCGCCACCCAAGGCGCCGCCCAGCGTGCCGCTGCCCGCGGCCGGGATCGGAATCGGCTGCGCCACCGGCGCCTGCTGGCCCGGCGCCGGCTGCTGCTGCACGGGCGTCTGCTGCGGCGCGCCGGCCTGGGGCGTGGTGGCCGGCGGCAGCGTCGCGCCCGGCGCGGGCAGGGGCCGCCCCGAGTTGTCGACGCCGTCGGTGGAGCGGTTGTTGTTGAGGAAGTCGGTCAGCGGGTCGCCGCTGGACAGGTCGAGCGAGGCCACCGCCTGGCCCGGCGGGAATTCGTTGAAATAGTATTCGCCGTTGTCCACCAGCAGGCCGTCGGGACGCGGCGCCGGCTTGGCCTCGGGCACGCCCTTGAGCGCCGGCTGCATGTAGTCGAGCCAGGTGGTCAGGGCCAGGCCGCTGCCGAATTCGTTGGTGCCCAGCGACTTGGGTTGGTCAAAGCCCATCCAGACCGTGGTGGCCAGGGTGGGGGTGAAGCCGGAGAACCAGACGTCGACCGCTTCGTTGGTGGTGCCGGTCTTGCCGCCGATGTCGTTGCGCTTGAGCACCTGGTGCGCGCGCGCCGCGGTGCCGCTGGTGGTGACGCCGCGCAGGATGTCATCCATGACCCAGGCGGTGCGCGGGTCGATGGCGCGCGCGGCGGCGTCGCCCGCCACCACCGGCTGCGCCTGCATCAGCACGTTGCCCGAGCGGTCGGTGACCTTGGCGATCAGGTAGGGCGTGACGCGGTAGCCGCCGTTGGCGAACACGCTGTAGCCGTTGACCACCTGCAGCGGCGTGGCGCCGCCGGCGCCCAGGCCCAGCGGCAGCACCGCCGGCCAGCGCGCCTTGTCGAAGCCGAAACGGGTCAGGTAGTCCTGCGCGTACTGCGGGCCGATGGCCTGCAGGATGCGGATGGTGACCATGTTCTTGGACTTGTACAGGCCCTGGCGCAGCGTCAGCATCGGCTCGTAGCGGTTGCCGTCGTTCTTGGGCTGCCAGTCCTTGGAGCCGGTCTGCGCGGCGGTCAGCATGAAGGGCTGGTCGGAGATCTGCGTGGCGGGCGTCAGGCCGCGCTCCAGGGCGGCGGCGTAGACGAACGGTTTGATGTTCGAGCCCGGCTGGCGCCAGGCCTGCGTGACGCGGTTGAAGGTGCCGCGGTTGTAGTCGAAGCCGCCGATCATGGCGCGGATGGCGCCGTCCTGCGGCACCATCGACACCAGCGCCGCCTGCAGCGCCGGCATGTTGATGATTTCCCAGCCGTCGCCGTTCTTGTGGATGTAGACCACCGAGCCGCGCTGGATGCGCTGGCTGTCGCTGGCCTTGGGGTTGAGGGCGCGCGCCACCACGGCCAGCGCCTTCTTGTCGGAGATGGTGATGATGTCGCGCGCGCTGCGCGCCACGGTCACTTCCTGCGGGCTGGCGGCCAGCACCACGGCGGTGAGCAGGTCTTCGCTGTCGGGCGTCTTGTCCTGCACGCCGTCGAGGATGTCGTCGAATGCCGCGGCATCCTTTTCGACGCCGTCGGGCAGCTCGATCTGGTCTTCCGGCCCGGGGTAGGGCGCGCGGCGGGTGTAGTCCAGCACGCCGTCGCGCACGGCGCGGTAGGCGGCTTCCTGGTCCTTGGAATCGATCGTGGTGTAGACGTCGATGCCCTTGGAGTAGGTCTGCTCCTGGAACACGCCGTACATCAGCTGGCGCGCCAGTTCGGCCGGGTATTCGCCGTGGATGGCGAAGCCGCGCAGGCTGGCGCCGTCGGCGCCGCGGATCACCACGTGCTGCTTGAGGGCCTCTTCGGTCTGTTCCGGCGTCAGGTAGCCCAGCGTCTTCATGCGGCCCAGCACGTAGTGCTGGCGGATCTCGGCACGCGGGAAGTTGGTGATGGGGTTGAAGCGCGAAGGCGCCTTGGGAATGCCGGCCAGCATCGCGGCCTCGGCCGGCGTGACCTCGGACAGCGGCTTGCCGAGGTAGGTGCGCGAGGCGGCGGCGAAGCCGTAGGCGCGGTGGCCCAGGTAGATCTGGTTCATGTAGAGCTCGAGGATCTGGTCCTTGGTGAGCTCGGATTCAATCTTGTAGGTCAGCAGCAGTTCGTAGAACTTGCGCGAATAGGTCTTTTCGGACGACAGGTAGAAGTTGCGCGCCACCTGCATGGTGATCGTGCTGCCGCCCTGGGTCTTGGATTGCTTGACGAGGTTCACGAGCACGGCGCGCACCATGCCCATCCAGTCGACGCCGCCGTGCTGGTAGAAGCGGTCGTCCTCGGCCGCCAGCACCGCCTGGCGCATCACCGGCGGGATTTCGTCGAAGCGCAGCACGTTGCGGTGCTCTTCGCCGTATTCGCCGATCAGGACCTTGTCGGCGGTATAGATGCGCAGCGGCACCCGCGGCCGGTAGTCGGTCATGGCGTGCAGGTCCGGCAGGCTGGGCCAGGCGATCGCCAGCGCCAGGCCGACCAGCAGCGCCCCGCAGACGCCTAGGCCGGCGACGGCGACGCCGGCCTTGATCAGGAGTCGTTTCCAGGGAAAGCCCGATTTGCCGCCCGGGTTGGCGGAGGATTGCTGGGGGGTGCTCATTGCAGGCGATTCTAGGGCAGAACGCTATAGACCGGCGACCGCGCCGGAAGGTTTCAGTAACCAAACTTGCCCGCAGGGACGGTTCGGACCACGGACAAAGGATATAGGGACGGGTTTGAGCATACGCGCCGCGCGGGTTTCGCGTGGCGCCACACTGCAAGCGCGCGCTGAAATGTATTGCGCGCCGTGACAAACGGCAAGGCCGGTTGCAGATGTCATGCGGCCTGCGCCCGCAGATAGCGTTGCGGCGGCGCGCCCAGGGCGCGATGGAACATGGCGCTGAAGGCGCTGGCGCTGCGATAGCCCAGGTCGGCGGCGATGCGCGCCACCGGCTCGCCCAGCGACAGGCGGCAGACGGCGTCGGCCAGGCGCACCTGCTGCACCCATTGCCGATAATTCAGTCCCAGTTCAGCCTGGAACAGCCGGATCAGCGTGCGCGCGCTGGCGCCGACCTCGCTGCCCCAGTCCTCGATGCCGCGTTGCAGGCCGGGCCGGTCCAGGATCGCCTCGCAGACGATCTGCAGGCGGCGGTCGCGCGGCCAGGGAATCTGGATGGGCACCACGCGCGCGGCGGTCAGTTCGGACAGGATCAGCGCGGCGATCTGTTCGGCGCGGCCGCCCAGCGGATAGTCGATGGGCTCGGCGGTCAGGGCCAGGATCAGCTCGCGCAACAGGCCGCTGACCTCGATTACCTGGCACTGCGGCCAATACGCCCGCGCCGCGTCGGCCTGGATGTAGAGCGAGCGCATCGAGACTGCGCCGACCATGTCGACGCCGTGCGGCACGCCGGCCGGCACCCACAACGCGCGCAACGGCGGCAGCGCCCAGAAGCCGCTGGGCGTGGTGACGCGCATCACGCCCTCGATGGCGTAGATGAGCTGGGCGCGCGGATGCGAATGGGCGCCGGTGCGGGCGCCGGCGGGGAATTCCTTGGCCATCGCCGTCACCCCGCGAGGGCGGTGCTGGTAGTCCTGGGCGTCGATGCTGCGGGCCGGATCGAGGCGCGCGGGGCGGGTGGGCATGTTGTCACTTCCGACAAAGGGAGGAGGCCGGATTCATGGAGGAATACCGCTATTTTGTCACTTTGCCGACGAAAATTGTCAGCCGGGTGCGAGGCGTCCTTCCTACACTGGCAGGGTCCGGCGCCGCGCCGGGCTTTTCGTCATCCGACATCGCCTTTCGCCATGAACCCACCCCAGACCTCCGCCGCCGCGTTGCCCCCCGACGCCACGCCGCCCGCGCCGCGGCCCGCCGTTGCCGATCCCTCCACTGCGTTCGCGGTATTGGGCGCGATCAGCGTGGCGCACCTGATGAACGACATGATCCAGTCGATCCTGTTGGCCATCTATCCGATGCTGAAGGATTCGTTCAGCCTGTCGTTCGCGCAGATCGGCCTGATCACGCTGGTGTATCAGCTGGCCGCGTCGCTGCTGCAGCCGTTCATCGGCTTCTACACCGACCGCAATCCCAAGCCGTATTCGCTGCCGGTGGGCATGGGCTTCACGCTGGCGGGGCTGTTGTTGCTGTCGGTGGCGCCGTCGTTCGGCTGGCTGCTGGTGGCGGCGGTGCTGGTGGGCACGGGCTCGTCGGTGTTCCACCCCGAGTCGTCGCGGGTGGCGCGCATGGCCTCGGGCGGGCGCCACGGGCTGGCGCAGTCGCTGTTCCAGGTGGGCGGCAACGTCGGCTCGGCGCTGGGGCCGCTGCTGGCGGCGCTGTTCATCATTCCGCACGGCCAGCGCAGCGTGGCCTGGTTCTCGCTGGCGGCGCTGTTCGGCATCGTGGTGCTGACCGGCATCGGCCGCTGGTACAGCGCCAACCGCGTGCGCCTGAAGCCGCGCGCCCGGCGCGAGGGCAGCGGCCACGGCCTGACGCGCAACCAGGTGCTGGGCGCGCTGGGCGTGCTGGGCCTGCTGGTGTTCTCGAAGTACTTCTACCTGGCCAGCCTGAACAGCTATTTCACCTTCTACCTGATCGACAAGTTCGCGCTGTCGGTGCGCGAGGCGCAGCTTTACCTGTTCCTGTTCCTGGCCGCGGTGGCGGTGGGCACGGTGGTGGGCGGGCCGGTGGGCGACCGCATCGGCCGCAAGATCGTGATCTGGGTGTCGATCCTGGGCGTGGCGCCGTTCACGCTGCTGCTGCCGCACGCCAACCTGTTCTGGACCGGCGTGCTGGTGGTGATCATCGGCGTGGTGCTGGCGTCGGCGTTTTCGGCCATCGTGGTGTACGCGCAGGAACTGGTGCCGGGCAAGGTCGGCATGATCGCCGGCCTGTTCTTCGGCTTTGCCTTCGGCATGGGCGGGCTGGGCGCGGCGGCGCTGGGCAAGCTGGCCGATGCCACCAGCATCGGCTATGTGTACCAGGTGTGCGCCTATCTGCCGCTGCTGGGCGTCGTGGCGGTGCTGCTGCCGGACGTGGAGCGCAAGCGCGCCTGAAGGCGGGGTGCCTGGCGCCGCGTGACGGCCCGTGACGGCCGCCTGCGGGGTCTGGTCGATATGCGCCCTCAGGCCGCCGGCACGGCGGCCAGGCGCGGACGGGCGGCCTCGATGGCCTGGATCTCGCCGTCGCCGCCGTGATGGATGATGGCGACGCGCGCGGCGCGCAATTGGGCAAGTTGGCGCGGCGTGACCGCGAAGCTCAGCGCCAGCCGGTGATCGTCCAGCGGCGCGATGGGCTGGCGCCGGTCCTTGCCGCCGAAGCGCAGGTGGTTGTAGGCCGCCCACAACACCAGCACCGCCGCATTCAGCAGCGCCAGCACGGCGTAGCTGCCGAGCGTCTGCAGCGTGGGCAGGAAGGTCGGCCAGAGCGGCGCCTGCGGCCCGCTGGCCGCGCCGCGCAGGATGGCGACGATGCCGGCGCCGAACAGGTAGACGAAGGCGAACCAGCCGACCGCGGTCAGCAGCAGGTCGAACAGATAGCCCGCGCGCGAGCGTTTGGTCGTGATGATCATGATGCGTCCGGTGATTTGATGCCGCGGTCGGGGCTGGTCCAGCGCGCGCGCTCGGCCTGCTTGCGCAGCATGACTTTGGGGAAACTGACCAGGGTGGTGAGCAGGCTCACCATCCAGTAGGCCAGCGGATACCAGATGACCCAGTAGAGCGCGCGCCACAGGCCCGGCTCGTAGCGGCGGTCGATCAGGATGCTGATGGCGAACTGCAGCAGGCACACCACCGCCAGCATCATGCCGGTGAAGGCGGGCGGCATCAGGCTGGCGATGTGCATGTTGTTGGGCAGCGTCACGACCTGGCTGATGAGCCACAGCAGCACCGAGACGCCGAAGGCGAAGGCCCAGGCGGTCGACAGGCAGAACTCCAGCATCAGCGGCCACAGGCGGCGGTGGCGCCAGTTCCAGATCGAGCGCAGGTTCTTCAGGAATACTTCGGCGCCGCCCTGGGCCCAGCGCAGGCGCTGCTTCCAGATGCCGCGCAGCGTCTCGGGCATTAGGATCCAGCACAGGCCGCGCGGTTCGTAGAAGATCGACCAGTGGTCGCGCTGCAGCTTCCAGCTGATGTCGATGTCTTCGGTGATCATGTCCAGGCTCCAGTAACCGACCCGGTCGAGCGCGGCGCGCC
Organism: Achromobacter ruhlandii; assembly: GCF_902859695.1. Lineage (GTDB taxonomy): Bacteria > Pseudomonadota > Gammaproteobacteria > Burkholderiales > Burkholderiaceae_B > Achromobacter > Achromobacter ruhlandii. Next base: position 174,710 of record NZ_CADIJL010000009.1, on the reverse strand, counting down.
GGAAAGCGGCCACCACGCCAGAGACGGTGAAGACCTGGCCGTAGATGCGCTGGGTGCGCTTGATCAGGCCGATGATGGAGGAGAACTCGCCCACCTGGACGCGGCCGATCAGGGTCGAGCGGGTGCGGATGCGCGGGTTGCCGGTGACCGCGCCCACGCGCGGGTTGTCGATCAGCGGCGCCACCAGGTAGGCGGCGGCGTCCGGATCGAGCACCGCGTCGCCGTCGATGCAGACCAGGTATTCGCTGCGCGCGGCCAGCGCGCCCATGCGCAGCGCCATGGCCTTGCCCTGGTTCTGCGCCAGGTGCACCACGCGCAGGCGCGGATGCTGTTCGGCCAGGCGGTCCAGCATCGGCCCGGTGGCGTCGCTGGAGCCGTCGTTGATGGCGATGACCTCGATGTTCGGATAGCGCTGGTTGAGCGCCGCCAGCAGGGTCTCTTCGCCGTTGTCGGCCTCGTTGTAGCAGGGCACCAGGATCGACACCAGCGGATCGCCGGCCAGCGCCGGCGGCGCCGATCCGGGGCCCCATTGCCAGCGCCGTTCCCAATGCCACCAGAAGTACAGGCCGCCGGCCATCCACATGCCGGACATGAACAGCGGGTAGAAGAAGACGAAGCCCAGCAGCGCCTGGCCGGTCAGCATCATGGTGAAGCCGAACGGCGCGCCCAGCACCGCCAGCAGGATAATCAGGGCAATCAGACGGTCGATCATCGGAGGGGATACCAGGCTTCGGAGATGGCGGGCCGGATGCCTTGCAACCGGGGCTGGTCTTGCGAGAAATCGTCGGGGTAGTAGCCGAAGCTGCGCGCGCCGCGCAGTTGCAGGCGTTGCATCCAGCCGGCCAATACCGCGGTGTCGACGGGCGTGGCCTCGGGACGGCCGGGGCCGCTGCGCCAGTCGCGCGCCTGCAGCTCGAACACGGTCCGGTCGAGCGCGCCGGGGCGCCGCGCCACGGCGTCGACCAGCCTGTCGAGCCAGGCGTTTTCCTGGCCTTTGGGCACGTTCTCCATCAGCGGCATGGCCATGGGCGCGGTCCAGTCGTAGGCGCCCAGGAAGTCGTCCAGGTTCTGCGCGAACCAGGTCTCCGATTGCGGCTCCAGGATCGGCATGGCGAAGATGTTGCGGGCGGTCTTGATCTGCGGGCCGCGCACGGCGCGCACGCGGTCGGTCAGCTCGGCGGTGAAGTCGACCAGGGCGCGGCTCTTGAAGCGCGTCCAGCGTTGCAGCGTCTCCGGGTCGGCGCGCAGCTGGCCGATGTCGCCGGGCAGGCCGGCGGCGCGGTAGGCCGCCAGCGCGCCGGGGCTGGCGTCCTCGAAGTCGGACAGCACGGCGTCGTCGTGGAACAGGATGCCGTCGAAGATGGCGTGGCGCGCCAGGTCCTCGTACAGGTCGCCGATGCGGGCGCGCGCGGTGGCGTCGAACGGCGACAGGCGGCGGTACTGGTCCGGATCGGGCCGCGCCTCGGCCTGGCCGGGCTGCCAGCGCGTGACGCGCGGGATCGAGGCGTCCAGGTCATAGGCCAGCACCGGCATCCAGGCGTACACCATGACGTTGGCGCGGTTGTGCAGCTGCCAGGCGGCGCGGTTGAACAGGTCGGCGCGCACCGGCAGCCAGCGGTTGGGGAAGTACACCGAGCGCACCAGGCCGTCGCCGGTGGGGTCGGAATACGCCTGCAGGAACACGGTGTTGATCTGCATGTCCAGGATGCGTTGCACCAGCTCGCCCAGGTTGCGGTCGGTCTGCGCCGGATCCGGGTCGTAGACGTAGTCCAGGTCGACGTGGGCCACGCGCATGAAGGGCGTGGCCTCCATGCCCACCACGCTGTTGGCGAACGGCCTGAGCGCCGGGTCGCTGGCCAGCAGCAGGCGCGGCGTGGACATCAGGCGGCCGAGGCGGCCGGGGCCGTCTTCCAGCGTCAGCGCCAGCTGGTAGCCGTTTTCCGCGGCGATGCGCAGCGTGCTGCCGCCCTCGGCGCCGTAGGGCCAGACCCAGACGCGCGGCTTTTTGCCGGTGACCTGTTCGATCTTGCGGCTGATGGCGCGCACGTCGCCGCCCATGCGGGCCTCGAATTGCGCCTCGGTCTCATAGCGGCCGGTCTTGGCGTCGTAGGCGCGGATCGCGGCGGCCGGCTCGGTGTTGCCCTGCGGGTTGGCCAGCGCGCCGTAGTGCGAGGCGTCGGTGTGGGCGGCGATCTCGACCAGCCCGGATTGCGAGATGGCGCGCACTTCGTCCCAGTTCAGGAAGCGCTGGCGCGGCTCGGGGCTGCCGCCGAAGTCGACGCGCTTGTCGGCCGGGGTGTCCATCCAGGTGCCCACCGGCGCCAGCAACGCCGGCCAGCGGTAGGCCTTCAGGATCGGCAGCACGCGGGTGTAGAAGCTGCGGTAGCCGTCATCGAACGACAGCAGCACGGCGCGCTCGGGCAGCGGCTTGCCGCCCTGGCGCGCGGCCAGGATCTGGTCGACCGAAACGGCCTGGTAGCCGTTCTCGCGCAGCCAGGCCAGCTGGTCGACGAGGCGATCGGTGCGCACGCTGAGAAAGCCCTGGTCAGGGTCGTCGTCTTCGACGTCGTGGTACGCCAGGGCCAGGAAATTCCCGGGCACCCAGGGTTTTTCGGCGGCCGCCACGGGCCGTTCGGACGGCGGCGTGTAGACCGGGATGTCCTTGGCGCAGGCGGTCAGCGCCAGGATGGCCAGCAGCAGCAGGGCCGCCAGCAGGAGTCGGGTGGGTAGCTTGAGCAACATGGCGGTCTCAGAAGCGGTAGGCAAGGTCGAACACGATGCGCAGTTCGCGCTCGCGCTGGCCGTCGTACGGGCGGCTGATGCCGGTGACCATCGCGCCCATGTCCAGCACGTCGTTGGCGCGGTAGCGCTGGCCATAGCCCAGGGCGATGACGCCGCCGGTGCCGTAGCCCTGCTGGGTGTAGCTGCCGGCGCCGACGGTGCCGATCTGTTCCCAGGCGGTTTCGTAGCGGCGGTACAGCGTGTGGGTCAGGCGCGCGCCGGGCAGCGCCATCAGGTCCGAGCGCGGGTTGTAGTAGGGCGCGCCGTCGCGGCTGTTGCGCTGGGTCGACAGGTCCAGCGTCAGATCGGCCTTCAGGTGCGGCGCGGTGTAGACGCGCTCGCGCCCGTCCAGCCCCAGTTCCCAGCGCTGGTTGCCGTCGGAAAAGCGCGACGGCGACAGCGACAGGGTCCATTCGCGCCGCTCGTTGGCGCGCCAGCGCACGAAGCCGGTCAGGCGGTTGGCGGTGATGTCGTTGGTCAAGGCCCGCAGCGGGGTCTCGCGCGACAGCAGCTCGCCCGAGCCGCCCACCTGCCAGTGATCGTCGATGTCATAGGCGGCCGACAGGCGCAGGCCCGGTTTGACGCCGTGGCCGTAGCTGTGGGTCGAGACTTCGCCTTCGACCGTCAGGTCGCGGCCGCGCCATTCGACGCCGGTGCGCAGCCAGCGGTAGTTGCCGCGTCCTTCCTCGAAGTCGCCGGTGGCGTAGCCGCCGCCGCCGAAGGCGCGCCAGTTGTAGTCGATGGGCGGGGAATACAGCACCGCGTCGATGCCGAAGTCGCCATTGCCGTTGACCGGGCTGTCCGAGGCCAGGCCGCGGTAGCCGCTGATGCGCAGCTCGGCCTTGTTGTGGACTTCCCATTCGCGCGCCAGGCGGCGGCTGGTCAGGTTCTCGGGGGCGCGTTCCAGGGTGTCGGCGGACAGGGCCTCGGCCTGGCGCCATTCCTGCAGGTCCAGGGCGGTGAAGCCCTGGCCGTTTTCCACCGACAGCGCGCGCGGCGCCAGCGTTTCGGCCAGCTTCAGCTCGCGTTCGGAAGCGCGCGGCTGGTCGCGCCGCCGGTATACGGACGCCAAGTCGGCGCGCAGGGTGGAGTTGTTGGGCGCGTTGGCGACCATGCCGGCCAGCCGCTGCTCGGCGGCCACGGTGTCGTCGGCCTGCAGGCGCGCCGCGGCCACGGTCTGCTCGCTTTCCAGCTTGAGGTCGTTGGGATTGCGGGTGGCCTGGCCCTTGTAATACAGCCAGGGCGCGTAGCCCGAGCCGATGGCGTCGGTGACGGCGCCGGTCTGGTCGAATTGCTCGGCCTCGGCCAGCGCGTAGTACAGGCCAGTTTCGGTGCTGAGGCGGTCCTGCGCGTCATCATTGCGGAAGGCGTCATCCGCGCCGACCTGGCGATAGAGGTCGCGCGCCTTTTCGGGCTGGCGCAGGTAGAGGTAGGCCGAGGCCACGTCGTTGAGTGCGTAGCGCGGCACGGCCACGCCTTCGGCCCGCAGCGCTTCGTACTCCCGTACCACGTCGGTCATGCGCGCCCGCGCGTGCAGCGCGTGCAGGCGGTCGATGCGGGCGCGCCGCGCGTCGTCGCGGGCCGCATCCCCCAGGGCCTGCCAGGCGGGGATCAGTTCGTCGTAGCGCGCCAGCGCGCGGTCGGCGATGACAAAGCGCTCGGCCTCGCCGCGCGTGGGCATGGACGCCAGGCGCACCTGCTGGGCCAGGGCGTCGCCTTCCAGGCGCCGCAGTTGCCTGGCGTCGAACAGGTCCGGGTGCTGCCGCGCCAGTTCCAGCGCGGGCTGCGCCAGGCGGGCGCGGCCTAGCGCGTCGATGTACTCGCGTAGCACGTAGGGCGTGCCCGGCGCGATGGCGAGCGCCTTGTCGGCCTGGTGCAGCGCCTCGTAGGGCTGGCCCAGGCGCGCGTGGACATAGCCCAGGGCCAGGCGCGCGTCGACGTTGCGCGGCGCGCGCGCCACCCAGTCCTGGCCGGCGCGCCGGGCGGCTTCGGTCTGGCCGGCGTCGGCAAGCGTCATGATTTCGCCGGCCGCGAACGCGGATTGGCCCGGATGGCGGCGCAGGCCGGCGCGATACGCCGCCAGCGCTTCGGGCCAGCGGCGCAGGTCGCGGTAGGCGCGCGCCACGGCCAGCTGGATGTCGGCGCGCGGGGCGCTGGCCGCCGGCAGGGTTTCGTACGCGGCCACGGCTTCGGCGGGCCGGCCGGCCCAGCCGGCGATGACGATGTGGTCGTACACCGCCTGGCGGCCGGCCGCCGGCCCTTGCTGGCGCAGCATGGCCAGGGCCGGTTCGTAGTCGCCGGCGCGGGCGCGGGCGATCAGCGCGTCGTAGTCGGCGCCCGGGGCGGCCAGCGCCAGCGCCGGGGCAAGCAGGGCGCAGGCCGTCAGCGCCTGCAGTCTGGCGCCAGCTGCCCGCCGTCGCGGGGCTCCCGAGAAGGCGTGCGTCAGAGGGCGCTGCGCCATGCCCCTGGAGGGCGTTTTTCTTTTCAGCATCTGTAAGAACTTCCGCAGTTGCAACGAGGGCGCTCATGGCTCCGCCGGCCGGACGCGTGGGCGTCGCGTTGCCGAAGGCGCTGCGCGGGCGTGTGAACGCGCCGGCGGCGAAGGGGAGAGCGTTGGGTAGTGACTGCGCGGCGCCCGCTGCGGGGACCTTCGCACTCGCACGAGGGAGTGCATGGCTAGTACGCGCCACGCCCGTGGGGCGTGGTTGCGGCGCTTCTGGCGGCGCCGGCAACAGGCCGAACTTTATGGGTTTTTGGCGCATCCAACTGTCAATTAGTGCAAAGGAAGGGTTATGCGCCCGGGGCTTGGCGTATTCTTTGTTGCATATCGCACAACCGTCGTGGCGATATGGCCGGTATTGGGGATGCCCCGGTTCGGAACGTTTTGCGCGCGACGGAAATGGCCGGCGAGTCCGCCATGCAGGTAACAAAAAACGTCAAAAGTGCAGGTCTGTAACGTGTCCCCGACTCTGCATCCGGTGCAACAGATGTTCCACGCGACGGCGACGGCCCCACGAGGGCGCGAGCCGGCAACAACATGACGACTTCATTATTCTTTCTGGTGTGGGGCCTGGCGACGGCCCTGGCGCTGCCCTTGCTGCTGCCGTTTCACGCGCGCGGCGGCGTGCCGGGCATCCAGGCGTTCACCGCGGCCAACGCGCTGGCGGTGTTGTCGCTGCTGGCCTATGCCTCGTCCGAGATCATGCCGCCGGGCGCCTATGTGATGGTGTCCAACGCTGCCTGGCTGGCCGCCGTGAGCGCGGTGTACGTGGGCGTGCGGCAGTTCTTCGGCCTGCGGCCGCACGCCGTGCGCGCGGCCGCGTTGACCGTGATCGGCATTGCGGCCATGGCGCTGATGCTGTACGGCGTTGACAACCTGGTCGGCCGCATGACGCTGTTCTCCGCCTACACGGCCGTGCTGATGGCGGCCACCGCCGCCGTGGCGTATCGCGAGCGCAAGCGCATCCAGACGCCGGGGGTAATGCTCTATGTGCTGCTGTCGCTGTTCAGCCTGATCGCGCTGCACCTGTTGCGGGTCGGGGTCTACGGCGGCGGCTGGGTGCAGACTTCGTCGTTGCTGGACCCGGCGCCGTGGGGCCTGTTCTTCATCGTCTGTGGCTCGGTGACGGTGCCGGCCCTGTTCCTGGCGCTGCTGCTGTTGATCCAGACATCCCTGTCCGAACAGATGCAGGCCGCGCTGACCTTCGACAGCCTGACAGGCGCCCATTCGCGCCGCAGCATCCTGGACGAGCTGGAGCACGAACTGCGACGCTGCGCGCGTAGCCAGGGCCGGCTGGCGGTGCTGGTGCTGGACATCGACCATTTCAAGTCGATCAACGACCGCCACGGCCACGCCACCGGCGACATGGCGCTGCGCCACTTCGCGCAGGTGGTGCCCAAGGCCGTGCGCGCCAGCGACCGCTTTGGCCGCCTGGGCGGCGAGGAGTTCGTGCTGCTGATGTACGACTGTGACGCCGCCCGCGCGCTGGTGCAGGCGCAGCGGGTATGCGATGCCCTGCGCGATTCGCCGATGTATCTGCAGGGACAGGAATTGCGCATGACCGCCAGCGGCGGCGTGGCCACCTTCCAGCCGGGCGATACCGCCGATGGCATCCTGGCCCGCGCCGACCTGGCCTTGTACAAGGCCAAGGAGCTGGGACGCGACCGCGTTGAAATGGCCTGGAGCGGACGCGCGCCGGGCCGCCCGCAGGCGGCCCGGGAGGAGGCGGCCGACCTGGCGGCCGGGGCCTGAGCCTACGGCTTGAGGTGTTCGACGAAGAACTTCTCCATGGCCGCGTAGAACTCGAATTTGTTTTCGTCGTTGTGGAAGCCGTGGCCTTCGTTGTCCTTGACCATGTATTCCACTTCGACGCCGCGCGCCTTGAGCGCCTTGACCATCTGGTCGCTCTCGTCCTTGTTCACGCGCGGGTCCTTGGCGCCCTGGGCGATGAACAGCGGCGTCTTGATGCGGTCGGCGTGCAGCGCCGGCGAGGTGGCGGCCAGGCGGTCCTTGTCGCGCACCGGGTCGCCGACCATGTCCTGCATCTTGTCCAGCATCGGCTTCCAGTAGGGCGGAATCGACTTCATGAACGTGAACAGGTTGGACACGCCGACGTAGTCGACGGCGGCGGCGTACAGGTCGGGCGTGAAGGTCACGCCGGCCAGCGTGGCGTAGCCGCCGTAGCTGGCGCCGTAGATGCCGATGCGCTTGGGATCGGCGATGCCTTGCTTGACCAGCCATTGGACGCCATCGGTGATGTCGTCCTGCATCTTCAGGCCCCATTCGCCGAAGCTGGCTTCCCAGAAGGCGCGGCCGTAGCCGGTGGAGCCGCGGAAGTTCATCTGCAGCACGCAGAAGCCGCGGTTGGCCAGGAACTGCACTTCGGGGTTGTAGCCCCAGCCGTCGCGCGCCCACGGGCCGCCGTGCGGGTTGACGATGCACGCCAGGTTCTTGGGGTCGCGCCCGGCCGGCAGCGTCAGGTAGCCATGGATGGTGAGACCGTCGCGGCTTTGGTAGCTGATGGGCTGCACGCGAGACATGTCGGCCTCGGGGATGGCCGGGTTGATGTCGGCCAGCTTGCTGAGGGTGTCGGCGCGGGCGTCGTAGATGTAGCGCGAACCGGGCGTGCGGTCGTTGTAGGCGGCGACGATGAACTTGTCCTCGTCGCGGTTGCCGCCCTGGATCGCGAACTGGTAGCCCTCGAGCTGGGCTGACAGCTTCTTGAACAGGGTTTCGGTCTCGGCGTCGAAGAACTTGTATTGCGGCTTGTCGGTCTGGTAGGAGGCGACCGTCAGCACGCGGCGCTTGCGCGAGAAACCGGCCGCGTCCAGGTCGACCGTGTCCGGGGTGAAGATCTCGTCTTCCTTGTCGGGGCTGGCCGGGTCGATCACCACCAGCGCGAGCTTGTCGCGGCCGCGGTTGGACAGGGCGTAGAACTTCTTGTCGTCGAAGGTGAAGAAGGCCGGGCTGACGCTGGTGCGATAGTCGGTGGTGAACAGCGGACGGAACTCCGAGGCCTCGTTGTCGCGGTAGAGCAGGGTGGTGTTCAGGCCGTCGCTGGTGACGGCCGCGCGCACCTTGCCGGCGTGGTCGGTCTGCCAGCCGACGATGTTGCCGGGGTTCTGCGCCACCAGCACGCCGGCGCCGGTGTGCACGTTGACGCGGTAGACGTCGAACACCTGCGGATCGCGCTGGTTGTGGCTGATGAGGATGTGGTCGGGGTCGTCTTCGAGGTCGTCCTCGATGCTGGCGCGCACGCCGTCGTAGGGGGTCAGGTCGGTGACCTTGCCGGTCTTGGCGTCCACCGCCAGGACGTGGAAGTTCTCGTCGCCGCCGAAGTCCTTCTGGTACAGCACCACGTCGGGGCCCTTCCAGAAGAAATTGCTGATGTCGCGGGCCGACTCGCTGGTCAGCTTGCGCGGTTCGCCCACCGGCTTGCTGCCGTCCAGGGCCTGGACGTAGATGTTCATGCGCGGCGGCTTGCCGTCGACGCTGGTGGGCTGCATGAAACCCAGGGTTTTGCCGTCGTCGGCCAGGCGGAAGAAGCCGCGTTCCGGATTGCGGAAAAAGTCTTTCAGGGGGTAGGCCCGGGGCGGCTGCGCGGCGGCGCTGGCGCCCAGGGAGGCGCCGACGATACCGGCGGCCAGGATGGTGTGTTTCATGAATGAGAGCAAGGCATACCTCCGACGATTCCACCCGGCCGCGGGCGCCGCCGGACTCCTGATCGATAATGCCATAGCCTCGGGCGGGGTGTCGAACCGTCCCGGCCACTTATGCCGGTGGCCGGTTTGCGGGATAATCGCGGCTATCAATCTGGAGAAACACATGGTTCGGAATCTGGTCGCGGCATCGGCGCTGGCCTTGGGCCTGGCGGGCTGCTCGCTGGGCATTTCGCAGGACAGCGCGTCGCCGCACAGCGAATTCAAGGCGCCCGTGGCTTTCAAGGATGCCTATGCCACCACGCTGCGCCAGGCCAACGCCTGCCTGCGCAGCACCGACAACGCCTACCGCGTGGTGTCGAACCTGGACGAAAGCGCCCAGACCGCCGTGGTGCGGGTGCTGGCGCCGTACAGCGACAACGAAATGACCCGCGTCGACCTGAAGGCGGCCGGCCCCAAGACCACCGACACCCGCATCGTGATGTGGGGCAAGGGCACCTGGGACGCGGCGGCGCTGCGCGCCATGCAGGATGCGATCGTCTACGGCATGAGTTCATGCGCCAGCTACATGCCGCTGGATCCCCGGCCGCCGGTCAAGCCGTCGCGGGATCTGCAGAAGTAACGCGGCAATCCGGCCGCGGGGGATTGTGCCGGCGGAACGCCGGCCCGTCGCGGCGCCTTTCAGTCGCCGCCTGGGCGGCGGCGGATGATTTTGAAAGTGGCGGTTGCACGGGCCACCAGTTCGCCGTCGGCGCGGCGGATGTCGCCTTCACAGAAGGCGATTGACGTGCCGCGGCGCAGGCAGCGCGCCTCGATCACCAGGTTGCCGGTGGCGGGCGACAGGAAGGTGGTGTTCATGTCGATGGTGGCCATGCCTTCGGTGGCCTCGGCCGACCCGCGCGCCGCGGCGCTCAGGGTGAAGTCCAGCACGCTCATCAGGGTGCCGCCGTGCACGTCGCCGCGGCTGTTGGTCAGGTCCTGGCGCCAGGGCAGCGAGGTGCGGGCATAGGCTGGCCCGATCTGTTCGGGCACCAGGCCCAGGAAACTCATGAAGGGAATCGCCAGGCCGAAATACTCGCCCGGAGCGGGGGTTGCGGTTGCTGTCATGGAAGAGGGTAAGCGGGGAAAGGGGAAGACGGAATTTGCCGGTCATAATATCCACTTTTACGCCGCGCGCCCGTCCTGCTCCGCTAGACGAGGCGTTTTTTCCGGTGACCGTACTTTTCGCGTCCGCTTGCGCGCCTTGCCGCGTCAGGCGGGCCCCGTTTTGCCACCGCCATGAGCGACGCCAGCCGCAAGATCGTACATATCGACATGGATGCCTTCTATGCATCCGTGGAACAGCGCGACAACCCCGAACTGCGCGGCCAGCCGGTGGTGGTGGCGTGGACCGGGCCGCGCTCGGTGGTGTGCGCGGCGTCGTACGAGGCGCGCCGCTTCGGCGTGCATTCGGCCATGTCGGCGGTGCGCGCGCAGCGGCTCTGTCCGCAGGCGGTCTACGTGCCGCCCGACTTCAACCGCTACCGCGAGGTCTCGCGCCAGATCCGCCAGATCTTCGCCCGCCACACCGACCTGATCGAGCCGCTGTCGCTGGATGAGGCCTACCTGGACGTCACCGTCAACAAACTGGCATTGCCGTCGGCCACCGAAGTGGCGCAGGTGATTCGCCAGCAGATCCGCACCGAGACCGGCCTGACCGCGTCCGCCGGGGTGGCGCCCAACAAGTTTCTGGCCAAGATCGCGTCCGACTGGAACAAGCCGGACGGCCAGTTCGTGATCCGTCCGTCCAGGGTGCTGGAATTCCTGCAGCCGCTGCCGGTGCGCAAGGTGCCGGGCGTGGGCAAGGTCACGCAGGCGCGCCTGGAACAGCTGGGCATCCAGACCGTGGGCGACCTGGCCACCCATGGCGTGCAGGAACTGGAGCACTACTTCGGCCGCTACGGCCGCCGCCTGTATGAGCTGGCGCGCGGCATCGACGAGCGCGAGGTGCAGACCGACCAGCCCTTGCAGCAGGTGTCGGCGGAAACCACTTTTTCGGAGGACGTGCGGCTGGAGGCCATCGGCGAGGCCATCGATCGCATGGCCGACAAGGTCTGGGACCAGGCGCTGAAAAAGGGCGCGCTGGGGCGCACGGTGGTGCTCAAGCTCAAGACCGACCGCTTCCGCATCCTGACGCGCAGCCAGACCAGCCCGCATCCGCCGGCCTCGGCGGCCGAGCTGGCGACGGTGGCCCGGCTGCTGTGCGAGCGGGTCGACCTGCCGGCGCAGACGCTGTACCGGCTGGCGGGCGTGGGCATGAGTAACTTTGCCGATCCGCAGGAGCAGTCGCGCCAGCCGGATCTGTTTGGCGGGGCGTTCTGAATCCCGGGGCATAGCGTCCCGGCGGCTATCGTGCGGCGCGAGGGGCGAGTCGCTGTCCGGCGCGTTGCGCGCCGGACGATGCGGCTTCAGGCGAGCCGGGCCTTGACCTGCTGCGACAGCGCGGTCATGTCGGCGCGGCCGGCCAGCGACTGCTTGAGCAGGGCCATGACCTTGCCCATGGCGGGGGCGCCGGTGACGCCCTGGGCGGCGACTTCTGCCAGCGCGGCGTCGATGGCGGCGGCCACTTCCTCGGGCGTGGCTGCTTGCGGCAGGAATTCCTGCAGCACGACCAGTTCGGCCTTTTCCTGCTCGGCGGTCTCGGTGCGCCCGGCCTGTTCGAACGCGGCGATGGATTCGCGGCGTTGCTTGACCTGCTTTTCGATGATGGCGGTGATTTCGGCGTCGGTCAGGTCGCGGCGTTCGTCCACTTCCTTCTGCTTCACCGCGGCCAGCAGGAAGCGCAGGGTGGCGAGACGCTCGGCGGCCTTGGCGCGCATGGCGTCCTTGACGGCGTCGGAGAGGCGGGTCTTGAGCGTAGCGGTGCTCATGGTTGAACCTTTGTGGTGTTGCATCGAAGGGGCAGTGTAACCGTGGGACGGCCAACCGGGGATGGCCATCCGGGGACGGCCAACCAGGGACGGCCAACCAGGGACGGCCAGCCAGAGGCTGCCCCCTGGAGACTGCCAGCGGCTGCCGGCCCGTCGTGGACCAACCCGGTGGCCGCCTTACTTGACCTGGGCCAGGTCGCCGCGCAGGGCGACGCCGGCCACCATGGCGCCGGCATGGCATTCGTAGTCGGTCTTGCTGCTGTATTCGTTCTTGCGGTAGTAGCTGACGATGTTGGTGACGGCGTTGGCGCCGGCCTTCTTGGCGGCCTCGTGCAGGGCGATCACGGCCGATTGCGCCACCCACAGGCAGGCCTCGGCGTCTTTCTTGGCGAAGGCGTTGGTCTTGCGGTTGGTGACCACGCCGGCCTCCAGCACCTTGCCCTTGGGGCCGGTGCCCGCCAGGTAGAACTTGACGCTGCCGTCGATCTTGCCGGCGGCCTGGGCGGCCTCGATGGCCGGCTGCAGCGGCAGGAAGACGGTGCGGTCCGCGGCCAGCGCCGGGGCCGAGCAGGCGATCGACAAGGCCAGGGCGCCAAACAGCTTATGGGAGACGTTCATGGGATGCGTTCCAGGTGAGGGGTTGATAATGACTTCACGGCCAGCGGCGGAACACCAGCGAGGTGTTGATGCCGCCGAAGGCGAAGTTGTTGTTCATGACGTATTCGTGGCTCATGCGGCGGCCTTCGCGCAGGTAGTCCAGGTCGCCGCAGCGCGGATCGACGTTCCGCAGGTTGAGCGTGGGGGCATACCAGTCGCCGCGCAGCATCTCGATGCTGAACCAGGACTCCAGCACGCCGCAGGCGCCCAGGGTGTGGCCCAGGTAGCTCTTTTGCGAGCTGATCGGCATGCGGGCGCCGAACAGGCTGTGGGTGGCCTGGGTCTCGGCGATGTCGCCTTGTTCCGTGGCGGTGCCGTGGCCGTTGACGTAGCCGATGGCCTCGGGCGGCAGGCCGGCGTCGGCCAGCGCCATTTCCATGGCGATGCGCATGGTGGCGGCCTCGGGGCGGGTGATGTGGGTGCCGTCCGAATTGCTGCCGAAGCCGACGATCTCCGCATGGATGCGGGCGCCGCGCGCCTGCGCGTGTTCCAGCGATTCCAGCACCAGCATGCCGCCGCCTTCGCCGATGACCAGGCCGTCGCGGTCGCGGTCGTAGGGGCGCGGCGTCAGTTCCGGCGTGTCGTTCTTCTGGCTGGTGGCATACAGGGCGTCGAACACCAGCGCTTCGCTCGGGCACAGTTCCTCGGCGCCGCCGGCCAGCATCAGGGCCTGGCGGCCGTAGCGGATGGCCTCGTAGGCGTAGCCGATGCCCTGGCTGCCCGAAGTGCAGGCGCTGGAGGTGGGGATGATGCGGCCCTTCAGTTCGAAGAAGATGCCGACGTTGGCCGCGGTGGTGTGCGGCATCATGCGCACGTATGAATTGGCGTTGAGGTCGTCGGTGACGCCGTTGAGCAGCATGTTGCCGAAGGCGCGGATCTCGGCGGTGCTGCCCACCGACGAACCGCAGGCCACGCCCATGCGGCCATCGCGGATGCTCGGGTCGCCCAGCAGGCCGGCGTCATCCAGCGCCAGTTCGGCGGCGCGCACGCTCAGTTGCGAGACGCGGCCCATGCTGCGCAACTGCTTGCGGGTCCAGTGCGCGGGCGCGCGGAAATCCTCGATCGGGCCGGCCAGGCGCGTGTTCAGCTCCTGGTAGCGCGCCCAGTCGGGCATGACGCGGATGGCGCTGCGGCCGTCGGCGAAGGCCTGGCCGATGGTGGCCCAGTCGGAACCGAGCGCGCTGATGCCGGCCATGCCGGTAATGACGACGCGTTGCATCAGCACAGCCCTCCGTTGACCGCGATGACCTGGCGCGTGATGTAGGCGGCGCCGGGCGACATCAGGAAGGCGACCGTGGCCGCCACTTCCTCGGGCCGGCCCATGCGCTGGGCCGGGATGGCCTTGAGGATTTCCTCGACCGGCACGTGCTCGTCGATCATGTCGGTGTCGATCAGGCCGGGTGCCACGCAGTTGACGGTGATCTGGCGCTTGGCCAGCTCCACCGCCAGGGCCTTGGCGGCGCCGATCAGGCCGGCCTTGGAGGCGCTGTAGTTGACCTGGCCGCGATTGCCGACCAGCCCCGAGACCGAGGCCATGCAGACCACCCGGCCGGGCGCGCGGCGCCGGATCATGGGCATCGCCAGCGGGCTGAGCACGTTGTAGAAGCCGTCCAGGTTGGTGCGCAGCACCTGGTCCCAGTCGTCGCCGGTCAGGGCGGGAAAGGCGCCGTCGCGGGTCAGGCCGGCGTTGAGCACGACGCCGTAATAGGCGCCGTGCGCCTCGACGTCGGCCTGCAGCACGGCGGCGCATTGCGCGCGGTCGGCCACGTCGAATTGCAGCACGCGCGCCTGGCGGCCGCGGGCGGCGACTTCGGCCTGCACGGTTTCTGCCTGGGCGCGCTGCTGGCGGCAGTGCAGCACCAGGTCATGGCCGGCGTCGGCCAGGGCCAGCGCGATGGCGCGGCCGATGCCGCGGCTGGAGCCGGTGACGAGAATGGGAGCGGCGCTCATTGGGGCGAATCTTCCTGGATGAAAACGTTGGGGTCCTTGGGTTGATAGACGTTGAGCCGGGCGCTCGCCAGTTGGCGTTCGCCGTCGCGCAGTTCGCATTCGAATACGCTCATGCCGCTGTCGTCGATGAACCCGCGTTGCACGTGGACGGAGAGGACGGCGCCGGCCGGCAGCGCGTCGACCTGGCAGTCGTAGCGGCGCGTGCCCAGCAGGAAGCCGAGCTTGACCTCGGCGCCGGCCAGGCGCGCCTGGCAGCCGGCCCAGGCGCCGACGGCCTGGGCCATCAGTTCCAGGCCGAGCCAGGGCGGCAGCGTGCCGTCGGGCAGGGAGTAGGGGCCGGGGCGCACCACGGCGCGCGCCGTCAGGCTGTCAGCGTCGTGCGCCAGCACCTCGTCGATCAGAATCATGTCGCCGGCGTGCGGCAGCAGGCTGGCGATGGGCCATGGGCTCATGCGGCACCCCCCAGGATCAGGCTGGCGTTGTTGCCGCCGAAGGCAAAGGAATTGCTCATGGCGATGCGGCGGCGGCCCGCGGCGTAGCGGTGCGCCGGGGTACTGAAGTCCAGCGCCGGCAAGGCCGGATCGGGCTGGCCGTCCCAGACGTGCGGCAACAGCCGGCCGTCGGCGTTGGCGGGCGCCAGGGTGATCCAGGCGAGCGCCGCTTCCAGCGCGCCGGCCGCGCCCAGCGCGTGGCCGGTCAGCGGCTTGGTCGACGCGCACGGCACGCCCTGCGGGAACAGGGTGTGCACGGCCAGGCTTTCCATGGCGTCGTTGTGCGTAGTGCCGGTGCCGTGCAGGTTGATCCAGCCGATGTCGGCGGGTTCGAGCCCGGCGCCCTCCAAGGCGGCGCGCATGGCCTGCAGGGCGCCGGCGCCGCTCGGCTCGGGGGCCGACATGTGCCAGGCGTCGGAACTGGCGCCGCCGCCCAGCAGGGCCACGCCGGCCGCGTTGGCGGGTTCGCGCTGCATCAGGAACAGCACGCCGGCCTCGCCGATGTTGATGCCGCGGCGGTTGGCCGAGAACGGCAGGCACAGGGCCTCGTCCACCGCTTCCAGGGTGGCGAAGCCGTTGATGGTCAGTCGGCACAGCGTATCGGCGCCGCCGCAGACCACCGCGTCGCACAGTCCCAGCGCCAACAGGCGGCGCGCGGACAGCAGCGCGCGGGCGCTGGAGGTGCAGGCGGTGGACAGGGTGTAGGCCGGGCCGGCGGCGCCCAGCCACTCGGCCAGGAACCCGGCCGGCGACGACAGCGCCTGGCGGCGGTAGTCGTAGTCGGCGGGCCAGGCGCCGCTGGCGGCCAGGGCGCGGAACGCCGGCGCGTTGTCGTTCACGCCCGAGGTGCTGGTGCCTAGCACCACCGCCACGCGGTGGGCGCCGTGGCGGGCGATGGCACCGCGCAGCTGGGGCTCGATCTGGGCGGCGGCGGCCAGCAGCAGCTGGTTATTGCGGCTGTGATGATGCGCGGCGAAGGTCTCGGGGATGGCCGGCAGCGGCGCGGTGACGGCGCCGAGCGTGAGCGCGCGGTCCGCCACCCAGCCGGCCAGCGGGCGCATGCCCGCGGTGTCGCCAGCAAAGGCGGCATGGGCCACGGCATCGATGCCGGCGCCGAGCGCGCAGACCACGCCCGGGGGGCTCAGCCAGGTGGCGGTCATGGTTGCTCCTTCAATGGCGCGACGCGCCACACCGTGCCGGCGGCGTCGCGGATTTCAAGCGCGCCGTCCGGCGCGTCCGCCGGCCAGCGCACGGTCCAGCGCGGCAGGCCCCGTTGCAGCAGCTCGCGCTGCGCCGAGCCGTCGGCGGCGCGGGTAGCGCGCCAGGCGCCAGCGCCATAGGCCGCGTCCAGCTCGGCCTGCGGGGTCCAGGCGAACAGCAGCGCGGCGAACAGGTCGCGCGCCTGGCCGTTGGGCCGCAGGAAGCCGTCGTTGCGCCAACGGCCATCTTCCAGCATCTGACGGGCCTGCGGCACGCCCATCGGGTCGAACAGCGACCAGCGCATGGCGGACGCTTCGCGCTGCACCACCAGCAGCGTGTCCTGCGTCGGCAGGCCAGGGCTGGACTGGATCACGTGCAGCTGGCGCGGCAACGCGAAGCCGGCCGGCCGCGCCGGCACCGGCGGGGCGCTGGCGCATCCGGCCAGCACGGCCAGCGCCAGCGCGGCGCAGGCGGCGCGCAGGGCGGGCGGGAGCGAGGGCAGGACGTGCATCATGAGCGGCTCATCGGGCCGGTTGCGCCTGGGCGGCTGGCGCGCGGCACAGTTCGCTCAGCATGCGCAGGCGGCGCTGCGGGCTGGCCACGAAGGGGTTGTCGGTGTCCCAGGCGTAGCCGGCCAGGATCGAACTGATCATGCGGCGGATCTCCGGCTGGGCGTTCTGGTAGAAAACCACATCCTGGAATTCGCCGCTATACCAGCCCTGCACATAGGCGCGGAAGGTTTCCACGCCGACCATCAGCGGGTCGGCGAAATCGCGTTGCCAGTCGACCGCTTCGCCGCCCAGCTGCCGGTGCAGGGCGTCGGCGGCCAGCTTGGACGAGCGCAGCGCGATGGTGACGCCGGACGAGAACACCGGGTCCAGGAATTCGGCGGCGTTGCCGAGCAGCGCGTAGCCCGGCCCGTGCAGCCGCGTGACGCTGGCGGAGTAGCCGCCGATGGTGTTGGCCGGCGTGTCCCAGACGGCGTTGCGCAGCACCCGCTTGAGGTTGGGGGCGGCGTCGGCCATGGCGCGCAGGGTGGTCATCAGGTCTTCGTCGGCGCCGCCGAACAGGTCCTGGCCGCCGACCACGCCGAACGAGCTGCGGCCATTGGAGAACGGAATCAGCCAGTACCAGATGCCGCTCTGCTCGGGGTGCACGCTGATCAGGATCTTGTCGCGGTCGAAGCCGGCATCGTCGATGCGGTCCTCGATGTGGGTGAAGATGGCCTTGCGCGGCGGCATCGACGACGGCCGTTCCAGGTCGAGCAGGCGCGCCAGCACGCGGCCATAGCCGCTGGCGTCCAGCACGAACCTGCCGCGCACCTGGTAGGGCTGGCCCTGCGGGCCGCGCACCGTGAGCAAGGGGCCGTCCGCGCCGGTGAAATCGGCGGCGATGACTTCCTGCTGGTAGCGCACCTCCACCCCCTGACGCGCGGCGTCGTCGGCCAGCACCTTGTCGAAGCGGGCGCGCTGCACCTGGAAGGTGCTGCCGGGGCCGGGGCTGAACTTGTCGCGGAAGTCGAAGTAGGTGTATTGGTCGCCGCGCGCGAAGGCGGCGCCGTTCTTGGTCTGGAAGCCGGCGGCCCGCACCGCCGGCATCATGCCGGCCTCTTCGATGAATTCCAGGCAATGGGCCAGCAGGCTTTCGCCGATCGAGAAGCGCGGGAACTGCTGCCGTTCCAGCACCAGCACATCGTGCCCCTGGCGCTTGAGCAGCGCGGCGGCGACGGCTCCGGCCGGGCCCGCTCCGATGACGACGACTTCCCGATGTTCCATGCTGGATGCTTCCTTGTATTAATCAATGGCAAGACAAAAAATCAGGCCTGGCGGGGCGGCCGGATCCACGGCGCCCACAACAGGGAAAAGCCCACGCCCAGCGCCACCGCCAGGCCAAAGTTGGCGATGGCCGGCGTCTGGCTGACGGCCAGCAGGCCGAAAGACAGCAGGGTGGTGAGCGCGCCCAGCACGATGCCCACCAGGCTGGCGGCCGCGCCGGCGACCCGCTCATACATGAAGATGGCGTAGTCCACGCCAATGGCCGAGACCAGCAACAGGCCGAACAGGCTGAACAGGGTCAGCGGCTGGCCCAGGTAGCCCAGCGCCGCCAGGCTGCACGCGGTGGCCGCCAGCGGCACCGCCAGAATGCGCCAGGCGGCGGCGCGTCCCAGCGTCAGGCACAGCAGCGCCGCCGCCACCAGATACGACAGCAGCTTGAGTTCGGCGGCCTCGACGCGGGTGGCGCTGAACATGCGGTTCAGCTCGCCGCTGCGGTCGACCAGCGTGACGCCGGGCGCGGCCTGGGCGATGGCGTCCAGGGCGGCGGGGTCGCGCAGGCCCAGCAGCGTGATCATGCCGGCGGCCTCGCCGTCGCGCTGGCCCAGCCACAGCGGACGCCAGCGCTCGCCGGCCTGTCCCTGCATGGCGGCGTCGAGGGTGACGGGCGGCAGGGCCGCCAGCGCGCGCAGTTCCTGGCGCAGCGCGTCGAACGGCAGGCCGATGTCGGTCATGGCGCGCCAGGCCTCGGGGCGATCGGCCAGCGTGCCGAGCGCCGCCGCCAGGGCGCGCTGGTCGGCCCGCGGCGTCACGCGCTGGCTCAGGGCGTTATAGGCCTGCAGTTTGCCCGCGGCGACCTGGGCGTCCAATGCCTGGCTGACCTGTGCCTGGCGGCGCAGCAGTTCGTCCGGGTCCGGTGCGCGCACCAGGAAGAACTGGCTGGTCGGCATGAAACCGGTGATCTCGCCGATCTGGCGCGCCTGTTGCAAGAGCGGCGCCGGCAGGCTCAGCCATTGGCGCAGGTCGTCCTGGATGCCGAGGCGGCCGATGCCGCCGGCGGTGATGGCCGCCAGCAGCACGGCGCCGACCGCCAGCAGGGCGCGGCGGCCGGCCAGACGCTCGCGGGCGCGCAGCGCGGCCTCGGCGAATCGCAGCAGCGGCGGCCACGGGCGTGGACGGAAATGTTCCATCCAGGCCGGCAACTGGCAGACGGTGCAGGCATAGGCGCCGAGCAGGCCGGCGGCGGAGAACACCGCCGTCTGTGTCAGGGCGGGGAAGGGCGTGAACGCCAGCGCCACGTAGCCGACCAGGCTGGCCGCCAGGCTGATGGTCAGGCCCGGCAGCACGCGGCGCAGGGCGGGCCAGGCGCGCCAGTCCGGCATGCCGTAACTCTTGCCCAGCCAGTGCATAGGAAAGTCGACCGCGACGCCGATCAGGCTGGCGCCGATCACCAGCGTCAGCACGTGGATGGAGCCGAACACCGCGACGCAGGCGACCGTGCCGGCCAGAAGGCCCACGGCCACTGGCGCCAGCGCCAGCAGCGCGCGCCAGCGGCGCAGCGCCAGGAGCAGCACCAGCACGATGCCAGCCATGGCGATTCCGCCGATCCAGCCGCTCTCGGCGACCGCCTGGGCGCGGCCTGCCGCCGCGTAGAGGGCGCCGCCGGCCACCAGCAGGTCCGCGCCGCTGGCGGCCAGGGCCCGGCGATCGGCGTCGATCTGCGCGGCCACGCGCGCCGGCGCGTCGCTGTCGAAGGCGTCATCGCGGGTGGTGGCGCGCACCAGCACCCAGGAGCGGCCCGCGCCCTCGGCCACCAACGTGCCGGTGCCCATGTCGTACTGCACCGCGCCGCCGGGCCGCAGCGCCTGTTCAGCCAGCCGCGCCAGGCCAAGCAAGTCCTGGTCGACCGGCACCACGCTGGAAGAGGAGAAAGGGTCGACCAGTTCGCGGGCGCGGCGTTGCGCGTAGGCGGCGGGGTCATCGAGCAACTGCTGGCGTTGCGCCGCGGGCAGCAAGGCGAGGCGGTTGGCCAGCAGCCGGGCGCGCAGGTCGGCCAGGTCGACGTCGACGTCGACCTGCGCCGTGGCGAACAGGCCGCTTTGCTGCCAGCGCTGGGCCAGCAGGCGCGCGGCGGTCGCGCTATCGCCGCCGGCGGGCGTGGCGACCAGCGCCACCAGCTGGCGGCTCAGCGGCTCCTGGATGCGCGCTTCGGCCAGTTGGCGGGTGGCGTCGGTCCGGGCCTGTGGCACCAGCTCCATCAGGTTGGCCGATACCGGCCAGCCGTCGCGGCACTGCCAGGCGCCCAGGCCCAGCAACAGCAGCAGCCCCAGCTTGAACAGCCGTGGCAGCCAGCGTTCAGTCGGCGAAGGCACGCTGCTCCTCGGGCGTCAGGGCGTCGGCCGAGGCGGCATCGACCATCTGCAGCACGCTGCGGTCGCCCTGGACTTCGCGCAGTTCGATACGGTCCACCAGCCTGCCGCCGTTGATCTGGATGTTCTCGAAGATCTGGCGCAGCAGCACCGAGCGCGGCAGTAGCGTCAGCTGCCAGGCGTCCGGGCCGCCCGACAGGCTCAGGTCGAAGTTCTCGCGCAGGCCGCTGGTGTCGCCGGCCAGCACCGACAGGAACAGGCGGTTCTCGCGGCCGGCGCCGCTGTGCTGCGGCAGCGCCTGCCAGGCGCCATCGGGGCCGCGGCGGGCGATGCCGTCGGCGCTGATGCGCAGGTCCTGGGCGATGGGGCTGCGCAGCAGCCACAGCAGGCCGCGGCCGGCGGCCAGGGTGAAGTCGCCGCGGCTGGTCAGCGGCTGCGGCAGCGAGCGCAGGAATTTCTGCTGCACGAAATGGCCGCGCACGATCGGCGTGGCGCGCAGTTGCTGTTGCAGGTCATCGAGGTTGAAGGCCCGCGCGCTCCAGGGCAGGACGGCCAGGGCCAGGCAGATCAGCAGGCGTTTCACGCGGCGTCCTCCGGGGCATCGAGCTTGCGCCGGACCGCGTCCAGCAGGACGGCCGGCGAAGCCAGCTGCATCTCGCGGGTGCGCATGCAGACCGCCACTTGCACGGAACTGGCCCGCGTCAGGCGCTGGCCGCTGGCGGCCTCGCGGATCAGGTAATTGATCTTGAGGCGGTTTTCCCATTCGACCAGCTCGGCGCGCACCACCAGGCGCTGGCCGAACTGCGCCGCCTGCGCGTAGCGCAGTTGCAGGTCGATCACCGGCCAGACATAGCCGCTGGCGCGCATTGCGTCATAGCCATAGCCCAGGCTGTCGAGCAGCGCGCAGCGGGCTTCTTCGAGGTATTTGACGTAGTGGCCGTGCCAGACGACGTTGATCGAATCGACGTCGTAGAAGGGCACGCGGATCTCGACTTGCGCGCCAAGCGCGCCGCGTTTACGCATCGTCTTTCCAGAAAGGGTAGAAGTTGAACCATTGCAGCGGCGCCTGGCGGCAGTGCGCGCCCAGGCGGTCGGCGTAGCGCTGTGTCCATTGCGCGATCTGCGCCTGGCGCGTGGCGCGGCTCCATTCGATGCCGTCGCTCAGGCGTTCCATCGACACGCGGTAGCGCTTGCCGTGGCGGGTGCAGAACAGCAGATTGACCGGGCAGCGCAGCAGGCCGGCCAGCAGCCATGGGCCTTGCGGCAGCGGCGCGAGGTCGCCCAGCAGCGCCACCTCGGTGCTGCGGTCGCCCTTGAGCGGCACGCGGTCGCCGGCGATGGCCAGCCATTCGCCGCGCTCCAGGCGCTGGGCCAGGTCGAGCATGACGCCGGCATCCAGTTCGCTGACCTGGATCATGCGCAGGCCGCCGCCGGCCTCGTCGAGCAGGCGGCCGAACTGCGCCGCGTGCTTGGTGTGCACCAGCACATTCAGCTTGAGCAGGCCGGATTGCTCCGCCAGCGCCCGGCAGACCTCGATATTGCCGAGGTGCGAGCCCACCAGGATCTGGCCGCGGCCGCTGCCCATCTGCGCGTGCAGGCCGTCGGGATCGTGGATGTCCAGGTCCGCCAGCGTGATCTTGCCCTGCCAGACGTCGAGCTTGTCCAGCAACGCCTGCGCGAATGCCAGGTATTGGCGGTAGACCGGGAACGAGCGCGGCAGCGGCGTGGCCGGGTCGCCGGCGCGCGCCAGGCGGCGCTGGTAGGCGCCGATGGCGCGGCGGGCGCGCGGGCCGAACGCATAGAAGTACAGGACCACCAGCCACACCACCGGCGCCACCGCGCGGCGGCCGACCCGGCGCGCGGCCCAGGCGGTCAGTCGCATCAGCACGGGGCTGCCGCGTTCGGGTTGGTCGGCCCAGTGGGAGTCGGCCGCGCTCATGGGCGCCCGCCAGCGGTGAGGCGGCGCAGCAACAGCGCCGGCGAGCGCGCCAGCATGCCGAAGAACAGGCGCGCGTGCATGCGGCTGATCAGCAGGTTGTCGCGCAGGGCCTTGAAGTGCGAGACGCCGCCTTCCGGGTAGACCACGCGCGTGGGCAGCCAGGCCATTGGCACGCCGCGCCAGTGCAGGCGCACCAGGATGGCGATGTCGAAGTCCATGCGGCGGCCGACCTGCGTGGTGTCGATCACCCGCAGCACGGGGGCGAGCGGATAGACGCGAAAGCCGCACATGGCGTCCGGAATGTCGAGCGACAGGGTGTTGATCCAGACCCACACGCGCGTCAGCCAGCGGCCGTAGAGGCGGCTGCGCGGCACGTCGTCGCCGTATAGCGGCGCGCCGCAGATGACCGCGTCGGGCCGCGCCCGCGAGGCCTGCGCGAAGCTGGCGGCGTCATCCAGGGCATGCTGGCCGTCGGCGTCCACCTGCAGCGCGTGGCTGTAGCCCAGGTCGCGCGCGGCGCGCAGCCCGTCCTGCACGGCCGCGCCCTTGCCGCCGTTGGCGGCGCGGCGCACCAGGTGCGTATGCGGCAGCGCCGCCAGCCTGTCCAGGACGGCGGCGCAATCCGCGGCCGAGCCGTCGTCGACCAGCACGCAGGGCAGGCCCAGGGCCGCCAGCCGCGCATGCACCGCGGCCACGGTGGCGCCGTGGTTGTAGACGGGGATGACCGCGCACAGCCTATGCGGCGTCATGGCGGTCTCCGTGCAGCACGCGTCCGGATGAGCAGGGCGCCTCACCGAGGGTGTAGGTGAAATACAGCTTGCGCTTGCCGGCATCCCAGCGCAGCGCCAGTTCGGCCACGTCGCCGGGACGCAGCAGGCGCTGGAACTTCAGCGCCTCCATGCCGGCAAAGCGCAGGTCGGGCAGCAGGTCGCGTTGCGCCAGCGCGAGCGCCCAGCCGATCTGCGCCACGCCGGGCACCACCGGGGCGGTGGGGAAATGGCCGCCGAAATAGGCCAGGTCGCACGGGATTTCCATGCGGTAGCGGCGCTCGTCGGCGCTGGCGGCCGGCAGCGGTTCGGCCATGGGCTGCAGCGGGCGCGGGCCGGCGGCCGCCTCGAAATCGGCCTGGGTCATCTTGCCCTGGCTATTCCAGGGCAACTGCCGAGCCAGCCGCCAGCCGCGCGGAATCGCCAGCGATTCGAAGCCGGCCGCCAGGTGCTGGCGCAGCGCATCCACCACGGCGCGCCGGCCCTGGTTGCGCAGCGCGTGCAGGCCGGTGGGGTTCAGCGCCACCAACGCGGTCAGGCGGGTGGCGCCGGCGGCGCGGCCGACGCGGGCCTCGGCCACATGGGCATGGCGCGCCAGCGCCTGTTCCAGCATGGGCAGCGCGATGCGCTTTTCCTCGATCTTGACGATGCGGTCCTGCCGGCCCAGCAACTGGAAGCGGCCGCCGGACAGTTCGGCGCCGTCGGCGGTCTGCGCGTCAGCGGCCTCGACCCAGGGCGAATCCACCCGCAGCGCGCCGTGCGCGTCCAGGCCGACCGTCACGCCGGGCAGGGGTTGCCACGGGTCGGCCCCGCCGCGCCAGGCCACGGCGCCGGTCTCGGAACTGCCGTAGATCTCGGTGGGGCGCAGGCCGAGCTGGCGCGCGATGGCGTCGGACACGTCGGGCGGCAGCGCGCCGCCCGATGAATAGATGCGGCCGAGCCTGCCGCGCAGTCGCGCCCAGTCCAGCCGGTCGCCCAGGCGGCGCAGCAGCGCCGGGCTGGCGATCCAGGTGAAGGCCGGATGGCGCAGGCTGGCCTGCTGCAAGTCTTCGGGGTAGAGCCGCTGGCGCCGGTCGAGCGCACGGCCGGCGCACAGCGGCCACAGCACGCGGAAGGGCAGGCCGTACATGTGTTGGGCCGAGACGCTGCCCAGCACCGGGCCGGTGGCGTCGGGCCATTGCGCCTGCAGGGCCTGGACCTCGCGCGCCAACTGGCCCCAGCGCTTGGCGATGCGCTTGGGCGTGCCGCTGGAGCCGGATGTGCACAGCACCAGCGCCTGGTCCGGATCGAGCGCCGCGGGCGCCAGCGGCGGCGCGTCGCGCAGCGCTTCCAGGCGCCAGCGCGGGCGGGCGGTGGGCGGCAGGTCGGTGTCGGAGAGCCAGGCGTCGACGTCGGGGTCGAGCAGGGCGCAGGTGTCGGGGCGCGCGTCGCCTGGCAGGATCGCGGTCACGCCGGCGCGCCAGCAGGCAAACAGGGCGATGGCGAGCGCGGCGGCGTCGTCGAACCAGAGCGCGGCGCGGCGAGTGGCGCGCGCCTGGAGCGCGCCGGCGGCGGCCAGGCAGTGCGCGGCGAAATCGGCGTGCGCCAGTGCGGGCTCGACGGCGACGGGCGCGTCGTTGGCGCCCGCGGCGCGCGGCAGCAGCAGATGCGTCAGGTCTGTCCAGGTCACCGCTCAGGCCGCCTTTGCCGCGGCCGGCCGCAGCAGCCATTCGCCGCCCATCAACAGGCCCATCAGCGCGTAGCTGATGGCGCCGTTGTAGGCGGTCCACCAGCCCCAGGGGCCCCACGCGGCCAGCGCCGCCGCGACGGCGCCGTTGACGGCGAAGAAGCCGCACCAGACGCGCGTGACGTTGCGCGTGTAGCGCACGCCGGCGGCCGGCAGGTCGGGGTGGCGCAGGCGCGCCAGCCGTTCGACCACGGGGCGGCCGCGCCGCAGGCTGGCGCCGAAGATGGCCAGCAGCATGGCGTTGACCATCACGGGGTACCAGCGCAGCCACTCGCTTGAATTGGAGACAGCCAGCACCAGGCAGAACGCCACCGCGGCCAGCGGCAGCAGGCGCGCGCCGGGCTGCGTGTCGCGGCCGGCCAGCCCGCGGGCCAGCCACAGCACGGCCAGCGGCAGCGCCAGCCAGGCCGCGCTGACCCGGCCCAGCGTCGCGTACACGACGAAGGGGTAGGCCAGGCCGGCCACGGCCAGCGCGGGCGCCAGGCCGCGTTTCATGCGCCGGCGTCCTGCTGCTTTTGGCACATGGCCTGCACCACGTCTTCGACGGTGCGCACGCTGCGGAAATCGTTGGCGTCGAGCTTGCGCCCGGTCTGGCGGCGCACGTGGTCGATCAGGTCGATGGCGTCGATGCTGTCGATTTCCAGGTCGGTGTAGAGGTTGGCCTCGGGGGTGATGCGTTCGGGCTCGATCTCGAACAATTCGCTCAGCGTGTCGCGCAGCGTATTGAAGATTTCATCGCGGGTCTGCATGGTCAACTCCATTGCCTCAGTTGCGGCGCTGGGCCGCGACGAATTCGGCCAGGTTGGCGATGCTGGCGAAGTGCTCGCGCATGTTGCGCGTTTCGGGGTCGATGGCGATGCCATAGCGCTTTTGCAGCGCCAGGCCGAGTTCCAGGGCGTCGACCGAGTCCAGGCCCAGTCCGTCGCCGAACAGGCTGGCCTCGCGATCGATGTCGTCGGGGGCGATGTCTTCCAGGCCCAGGGATTCGATGACGAGCGTCTTGAGCTCAGTTTCCAGTTGATTCATCCAGCTTGGACTCCACTTGCGGCGCGATTCGCGCTTGTTCGTTGTCGGGGCCGGCGGCGGGCGCCGGGGCGCCGGCCGGCGCGTGGCGCGTCAGCTCGGCATCGAAATAGGCATGCAGGTAATCGTTCATGCGGCGGCCGGCAATCGGCAGCGGGTGCGCATTGGACCATGTGGCGGGATCGATGTCCTCGCCGACCTGGATCACGTAGCGCATGCGGCACGGCGGAATGCGGTACCAGGGCTCGCCTTTGGTCAGGCTGCGCGGGTTCATGCGGATGACCACCGGGGTCACCACCCGGGCGCCGCGCAGCGCAATCGCGCAGGCGCCGCGATGAAAGCGCGGCAGGCTGTCCTGGGGGGTGCGCGTGCCTTCCGGGAACACGATCAGGGTTTCGCCCTGGCGCAGCACGTCGGCGGCGCGATCGAACATGTCGAAGCTTTCATCGTTGGTGATGTAGCCGGCGTTGCTGACCGGCCCGCGCGTGAACGGATTGCGCGCCAGGCCGTGCTTGACGATGCAGTTGGCGTTCTTGACGTGGCCCACCAGGAACACCACGTCCAGCAGTGACGGGTGGTTGGCCAGGATCATCTGGCCGGGCCGGCCCAGGCGTTCGGCGCCCTTGAAATCCACCGTGAGGATGCCGACGCGCACCATGAAGCGGATAAAGAAGCGGAAGGTGCGGTTCAGCGCCCAGCGCGCGCGGCGCTGGCGGTCGGCGGCATTGCCGGGAATCAGGCGCTGCGGCGGGAACACCAGCAGGCGCAGCAGCAGCCCGCCGACGCCGAACATGGTGAAGGCCATGCCGGTGGCGACCAGGCGCCACAGCCAGAAATCCTGGCGGGGCGGGGGGGCGGCGGAGGGGGTGCTGGAAGGGGTCATGCCGAGCGGGTCCAGAGCCATTGGCGGGCGTGGTTGGCATGCCGCCAGCTGGGCGTTTGCAGGTTCAGGTGACGCAACAGGTTCAGCGCGTTGGGCCAGGGCCGCGGCGCGGCGCCGGCGCCAGGGGAGGTCTCGAGCCGCCAGTCGGCGCCGGCGCGCAGGCGGAACGCCGCCGCGTAGGAAAAGGGCACGTCGTCGATCCAGGGCGAGTAGGGCGCGGGCGGCCGCTCCTCGGCCAGCACCACCAGCACGTTGTCGTGGCCGTCGGCCAGCAGCAGCCCCGCTTCCAGGAAGGCGTGCTCCAGACCGTCGTCCTCGGCCGAGAGCGCGATCGATTCGGTGGTTTCGCGGCGTATGATCGACCACTGGCCGGCCAGGGCGTTGTGCACCGACAGGCCGAACGCGGTGGGCGACAGCGGTTCGCCGGCGGCCAGCGATTGCAGCAGGCCGAAATTGCGGGTGGTTTCGCCATGGCGCGAGGCGTAGACCAGCGGCATGGGTGGCTGGCCTTGGGCGACCGGCCAGGCGCATTCGAACACCGCGCGCGCCATCGGGCTGAGGCGGCGGCGCTGCATCGGGGGCAGGAATTCGAGGCGCGGCGGGCTGGGTTCTCCAACGGGACAATAAGGATGTTCAGCCCAGTACGACCAGCTGCTCGCGTCTTGCATACCCGATGTCCAACCCTGCCATTGCGCAATGGAAAAGGTCAGCATAGCGCGCGATCTTACACTGATCGCAAATTCATTAATTGTTTTTAGACGTTACTAAAACAGTGAAAACGCCCGATATTTTACATTTTGTTTTACCAAATTGTGACGTGAAGCCGTGATTCCTGGGGAACTTTCCTTGTGGTGGGCGGACCAAGGCGCGGCCGCTGATTATCAGCCAGATCTGCTCTCGGCGGCGGACGCGCGACGCGCGTCGGCGCTGCGCTCGGCCAAGGCGCGCGATGACTGGCAGGTCAGCCGCGCCTTGCTGCAGCAGGTGCGGGCGGACGCGCACCCGGCCCATGCCCTGTCGCTCAGCCATAGTGGCGGCCACGCCCTCTGCGCCCAGGCGCCGCGGGACTGGGCCGTGGGCGTGGACCTGGAGCGGGTGCGGGCGCGCGATACCGCCGCGCTGGCCGCCTGGGTCTGCAGCGAACCGGAACGGGCCTGGCTGGCGCGGGCCGCCGATACGGCCGCGCGGCTGGAGCGGTTCTATATGTTGTGGACACTCAAGGAAGCCTTCGTCAAGGCGGCCGGGCTGGATTTCCCGGCGGACATGGCGTCGATCGGCCTGACGCCGGCGGCCTCGGGCCGGCTGGCGCTGCGTCCGCCGGCGGGCCGCTGGCAGGCGATGTGCTGGGGGCTCGGCGGCGACTGGGTGATGGCGGCGGCCTGGCGCGGCGCGGACCCGGCGCCGGTCCGCATCGGCTGGCGCGCGGCGGCGGGATGTGCCTGGCCAGCGCGCCGCCTGCTGGGCGAATGGACGGGGCAGGCCGGTTGAGGGCAAGGATGGTTTTGTGCGCCGCACTTAAACATGTATTATTAATGCATGTTTAAAAAAGGGATGGCGCCGGCGCCGTCCGCAGCACAAGGAGCAGTCGATGTTGAGCCCGCAAATCCGCGCCATGGTCAAGGCCACGGCCCCGGTCCTGAAAACCCATGGCGTGGCCCTGACCCGTCACTTCTACGCCCGCATGTTCCAGCACAATCCGGAACTCAAGCACGTGTTCAACCAGGGCCACCAGGCGGGCGGCGAACAGCAGCAGGCGCTGGCCGGCGCGGTCGCGGCCTATGCCGAACACATCGACGATCCCTCGGTGCTGGCGCCGGTGGTGACCCGCATCGTCCACAAGCACGTCAGCCTGGGCATTCGCCCCGAGCACTATCCGATCGTGGGCAAGCATCTCTTGGCGTCGATCCGCGAGGTGCTGGGCGAGGCCGCCACCGACGCTCTGGTGGATGCCTGGGCCGCCGCCTATGGCCAGCTGGCCGACATGCTGATCGCCGAAGAGGCCCGGC
The DNA here is from genome assembly GCF_902859695.1 of Achromobacter ruhlandii. Taxonomy (GTDB): domain Bacteria; phylum Pseudomonadota; class Gammaproteobacteria; order Burkholderiales; family Burkholderiaceae_B; genus Achromobacter; species Achromobacter ruhlandii. The sequence goes on along the minus strand of NZ_CADIJL010000009.1, from coordinate 146,078 downwards.
TGTACCGGGATTCGGCCGCCAAGCCGGGCGGCTGGACTGGCTGGCGCGCCTTCCGCGTGGTCGGCAAGCAGCCCGAAAGCGCCGAGATCACCTCGTTCTACCTGGCGCCGGCCGATGGCGGCGCGGTGCCGGCCTATCTCCCCGGCCAGTATGTGTCGGTGCGCGTGTACGTGCCGGAGCTGGGCCTGATGCAGCCGCGTCAGTACAGCCTGTCGGACGCGCCGGGCCAGGACCGCCTGCGGATCTCGGTCAAGCGCGAAGCGGGCGGCGCGCACGGGCCAGCCGGACGCGTGTCCAATGCGCTGCACGAGCGCCTGGAGGAAGGCGGCGTGCTGGATGTGGCGCCGCCGCAGGGCGACTTCCACCTGCGCCAAGACAGCGCCGCGCCGGTGGTGCTGCTGAGCGGCGGGGTGGGGCTGACGCCCATGGTGTCGATCCTGAATCATCTGGTGGCGACCGACGATCCGCGCCAGATCCGCTTCGTGCATGGCTGTCGCAACCAGGCGGTGCACGCCATGAAAGACCACGTCAATGCCATCGTCGCGAGCCGCGGCAACGTGCGCAAGGCGGTGTTCTACGAGGAAGTCGGCGGCGGCGACCGCCCGGGCCGCGACTACGACCATCATGGCCGGGTCGACCTGCGCGCCATCCGCGACGAGGCCATCGTGCCGGATGCCGATTACTACCTGTGCGGCCCGTCCGGTTTCATGCGGGCGCAGCGCGAAACGCTGTTGGCGCTGGGCGTGGCGCCGGACCGCATTCACGCCGAGGCCTTCGGCAGCGGCGGCGCGCCGGCCTGACCGGTGTATCCTGGCGCCCATGCAACTGACCCGATTCACCGACTTCGGCCTGCGCGTCCTGATGTACCTGACGCAGTGCCGCGACCGGCCCGCGGCGGTCACCATTCCGGAGATCGCCACGCGCTTCGACCTGTCGCGCAACCACCTGGTCAAGGTGGTGCACTTCATGTCGCAGCGCGGCTGGGTCAGCACGGCGCGCGGCAAGGGCGGCGGCCTGGCGCTGGCGCGCCCGGCCGCCGAGTACCGGCTGGGCGACCTGGTGCGCGAACTGGAACAGCAGGGCCCGCTGATCGACTGCGGCGAGCCGCCCTGTGCGCTGGACGGCGCCTGCCGCCTGGCGGGGGTGCTGGCGCAGACCCTGCAGGCGTTCTACGACGCGCTCAATGGCTATACCCTGGCGAACCTGGTGCGCGATCCGACCGCCGCGGCCATCATCAGGCTGCATCGCGCCGCCTGATTCCCGCGCCGATCGCCCGCGCCGGTTGCCTGGGGCTGGTGGTCCAAGTCGGTCGTCCGGGCCGGGACCATGAGGCCGGGTTATGGGTGCTGGGGCTTTGGTGATTTGCGGTCATCCGTCCCCCGCTTCAGAATAAGACCGTTGCCATTTTCTTATTTGGAAGCAGGGTATGCGCGTTTGCGTAATCGGTGCCGGCGTGGTGGGCGTGACCTCCGCTTACTTCCTGGCGCGCCAGGGCCATGACGTCGTGTTGGTCGACAGCCACGCCCATCCGGCCGAGGTTTCCAGCTATGCCAACGGCGGCCAGCTCAGCTACAGCTACGTCGCGCCGCTGGCCGGGCCGGGCGTGTTGCCGAGCGTGCCGGGCTGGCTGCTGCGCGAGGATTCGCCGCTGCGTTTCCGGCCGCGGCTGGACCCGCATCAGTGGCGCTGGTGCCTGCGCTTCGCGCTGGCCTGTCGCGCCTCGGTGGCGCGCGAGTCCACCGCGCAATTGCAGGCGCTGTCCTTTCTCAGCCGCGACGCCATGCATGCCTTGCTGGAACAGGAAAACCTGGAATTCGGCCATCTGCGCAACGGCAAGCTGATCGCCTACCGCAGCGCGGCCCTGCTGGACAAGGCGCGCGCGCTGGTCGCCTACCAGGCGGCCCACGGCGCCGAGCAGCAGGTGCTGGACGCCGCCCAGACGTTGCGGCGCGAGCCGGCGCTGGCCGGCATGGGCGCCAGCCTGGCCGGCGCCATCTACACCCCGAGCGAAGAGGCGGGCGACTGCCGCCAATTCACGCAGGCGCTGTTCGAGCGGCTGCAAGCGCTGCCCAACGTGCAGTGCGCCATGTCCAATCCCGTCGCCGGCCTGCAGCGCGAGGGCAGGCGTATCGTCGCGGTGCGCGCCCAGGACGGCGACATCGGCGCGGACGCGGTGGTGCTGGCCACGGGCATCGGCACGCGCGCCTTGCTGCAACCGCTGGGCCACGATGTGCCGCTGTATCCGCTCAAGGGCTACAGCCTGACCGTGCCGCTGGCGGACGACGATACCGTGGCGCCGCGCATCAGCGTCACCGACTACGAGCGCCGCATCGTCTATGCGCGGGTCGGCGGGGTGCTGCGGATCGCGGCCATGGTGGACATCGGCAGCGCCAATGCCGACATCGATCCGGCTCGCATCGCGCTGCTCAAGCGCCAGGTGCGCGAGGCGTTTCCGGCGCTGGATTTGGCGCAGGCGATTCCCTGGGCCGGGCTGCGTCCGGCCACGCCCACCGGCAAGCCGCTGATCGGACGCAGTTCCGCCGCCGACAACCTGTGGCTGAACATCGGCCAGGGCGCGCTTGGCTTCACCCTGGCCTGCGGCAGCGCGGCGCTGCTGACGGCGCAGATGGCGGGGCTGGATACGCCGCTGGACCCGCTGCCGTTCAGACCGTGAGGGTGGGGCCGCGCCGCGGGGGGCTGCAACTCGCGGGCCGGCACTTCGCGGGCTGGTATTTCCCGGGCCTCCGCTGCCTGGGTCTCTGCGTCCCAGGCCTGCATTCCCCGCCCACGACGGCCTGGGATATGGCGGCCTCGGGAATGTCCATTTCAAGATAGTCCCTGCCTGTTCATCGGCAGACGGGCGCTCGCGCGCTCAATAGGATACCGGTCATCCGCCACCTGCGCGGCGCCGCGCGCCGCGGCGGAGAGCCGATTTCCCTTCCGCGAGTGAACCCATCATGTCCTACCTGTTTCCATTGTTCGCCATCCTGTTCTGGGCGGGCAATGTCATCGTCTCGAAGATGGCGGCCAGCGCCATTTCGCCCACCGCCATCACGTTCTACCGGCTGATCCTGGCGCTGGCGATCATGGGCCTGTTCACGGCCGTGCCGGCCTGGCGCAACCGCCATGTGATCCTGCGCCACTGGCCCAAGCTGGCGCTGTACGGCGGACTGTCGTCGGCGCTGTTCCAGGCGCTGTCGTACCGCGCCGCCGAGACCACCACCGCCACCAACATGGCGATCCTGACCGCGTTGATCCCGCTGCTGAGCATGCTGCTGAGCGTGGTCATCCTGCGCGATCCGCTGACCCTGGGCATGGCGGTCGGCGGCGCGCTGTCATTCCTGGGCCTGCTGTACCTGGTGGGGCAGGGCGAGATGCTGAGCGTGTTTCAGCACGGCATCCACGTGGGCGACGGCCTGATGCTGATGGCGGCGTTTTCCTACGCGTTGTACGGCGTGCTGCTGCGCCACTGGAAAGTGCCGCTGCCGGCGTGGCAGTCGACCTTCGTGCAGTCGATTTTCGCGCTGCTGTACATGCTGCCGCTGTACCTGCGGGTGCCGGCCGCGCAGGCGGCGCTGGACATGAAGACGATTCCGCTGATCCTGTATGCCGGCATTTTCTCTTCGGTGCTGCTGTCGTTCCTGTGGATCGAGGGCGTGCACCGCCTGGGGCCGAACCGCTGCAGCATCTTCATCAACCTGCTGCCGTTGTTCACCGCGCTGGCCGCGTTCGTGTTGCTGCGCGAGCAGCTGCATTCCTACCACTTGCTGGGCGGCGCGGTGACCTTGCTGGGCGTGCTGCTGGCGCAGACGGTGCAGCGGCCGCTGTTCGGCCGCGCCCGGGCCGCCGCGCTGGCTGCCGGCAAGGCGTGACGCGCGCCGGCGCGGTTCACTCCCGTTCAAGACGGGACGGGGCCGGCGCCGCATAGTGGCTCTCTTTGAACGGAGAGCCCATGAGCCTTTTCCAGAAAACCGCCATCGCCCTGGCGCGCAGCCCGGGCGCCGGGCGCGCCATGCGCGCGCTGGCCGCGCGCACCTCGCTGGCGCGCCGCTTCGTCGGCGGCGCCGATGTCGAGGCGGCGGTGCGCACCGCCGCGCGGCTGCGCGAGGCGCATGGCATCCGCGCTTCGCTGTTCTACCTGGGCGAATACGTGGCCGACCCGGCGGCGATCGAACACAACACGCAGCAGGCCATGCAGGCCTGCGCCGCGCTGGGCCGGGCGGGGCTGGACGTGCACGTGTCGATCGATCCCACCGCCATTGGCTACATGCGCGACGATGCGCTGGGGCGCGGCAACGCCCGGCGCATCGCGGCGGCGGCGCGCCAGGCCGCGGGCGGCGGGCGCGACTGGGTGGTGCTGGACATGGAGGACTCGGGCCTGCGCGAACGCACCTGCGCCTTGCACGCGGAACTGCTGGGCGCCGGCCTGCCGGCCGGCTTGACGCTGCAGGCGCGCCGGCGCCGCACGCCGGTCGACCTGGCCTGGGCCATCGGCCAGCGCACCTCGCTGCGGCTGGTCAAGGGGGCGTTCCCGGAACGCGCGCTGGATCATGCCGGCCGCGCCCATATCGACCAGGCCTATCTGGACGCGGCCGCCATCATGCTGTCGCCCCAGGCGCGCGCGGCCGGCTTCCTTCCGGTCTTCGGCACCCATGACGACCGCCTGGCCGGCGCCATCATGGCCTTGGCGCGCGAGCGGGGGTGGGGGGCGGACGAGTTCGAGTTCGAGATGCTCTATGGCGTGCGGCCCGATTGGCAACTAGCGCTGCGGCGCCTGGGCTACGCCGTCCGGGTGTACCTGCCATTCGGGGCGGACTGGTGGCCCTATGCGGTCCGGCGGGTGGGCGAGCATCCGCGCAATGCGTGGCTGCTGGCGCGGTCGTTGGCCGCGGAAGGGGACTATTTCGGGTAGCCTGTCGCCAGTGGCCGGGCTTGCCGAGGCCGCGCCCGAGCGTTTTTCACTGGCGGTTTTCCGATGGCGGTTTCCCAACATATCTGGCATTGCGGCGCCGGCCTGCCCGGCGATGTGCTGATCGCCGACCTGCGCGCCTACCGGTACGACGCGCATTTCCACGACGCCTGGTCGATCGGCGCCATCGCGCGCGGGCGCTGCGCCTTCACGGTGCACGGCCGCCCCTTCGAGGCGGGCGAGGGCGATCTGGTGGTGATCGCGCCGGGCCAGGTGCATACCGGCGGCACGTCGGCCGGCCTGCTCGCCTACCGCATGGCGTACATCGAGCCGGCCTGGTTCCAGCAGCACGCCCTGGCGCTGCGCGAGGGCGGATTGGACCTGCCCGGGCCGGTGATCCGCGATGCCCCCCTGTGCGCACAATGGCTGGCCGCGCTGGCGCCTGACCATACCGATGACGCGGCGCGCCGCGGCGACCTGTCGGCGGCGCTGTTCCGGCTGTTGGCGGCGCATGGGCGGGCGCCCGCCGAGGCGGCGCGAGATGGCGCCGACGTGTGCGAACTGCTGTGGCAAAGGATGCGCGCCGATCCCGCCTGCGCGCCCGACCTGGAGGCGCTGGCGCGGGCCGATGGCCGCCACCGCAGCACCCTGGTCAAGCAGTTCGCGCGCCGCTACGGTCTGCCGCCGCAGGCCTGGCTGCGCAATTGGCGGGTGGCGCGCGCCCGCGCGCTGCTGCGCGGCGGGCTGCCGCTGGCCGAGGCGGCGCTGGCGGTGGGATTTGCCGACCAGGCGCACCTGACGCGGGTGTTCAAGCAGGTCTATGGCAGTCCGCCCGGCGTGCTGCGTCGATCGGCGGCCCGCAAACCGGCCGAATGACATTCCTATCGATCATGTAATGAGCGATGAATGATCGGTTGAATCCAGAGTTTTTACCGGATTTAATCGCTTCATGTGGCGTCCGTTGACGCCGTATTGATTGATTCATGGGAATGTGAAGATGGACTCGCAACGCATCACGCTGCGCGCCGCGGACGGCGTGCCGCTGGGAGGCTACGTGTGGCGCCACGCCGACCCCGATCCGGCCGGCCCGCGTCCGGTGGTGGTCATCAATGCCGCCACCTCGGTGCGCTGCCGCTATTACGCGCGCTTCGCGGCCTACCTGCACCAACACGGTTTCGATGTGCTGACCTACGACTATCGCGGCATCGGCGAGTCGCGTCCGGCGTCGCTGCGCGGTTTCCGGGCGTCCTGGATGGATTGGGGCGAGAAGGATTTCGAGGCGGTGCTGGGGTATGTGCGCCACCATTTTCCGGGCCAGCCGGTGGACGTGGTGGCGCACAGCATCGGCGGCTTCGTCACCGGGCTGGCGCCGTCGGCCAGCGGGTTGCGGCGGATTTTCACCATGGGGGCGCAATATGCCTACTGGCGCGATTACGCCGCCGGCCAGCGCCTGCGCATGCTGGCCAAGTGGCATGTGGTGATGCCGCTGCTGGCCGCCTGCCTGGGTTACTTCCCCGGGCGTCGGCTGGGCTGGCTGGAGGACACGCCGCGCGGGGTGGTGCGTGACTGGAGTTTCATGGGCGCGCGCTTCGAGGGGCGCGGCGGGCCGGATCGCCGCGTCGCCGCGATGGCGGCGGTGACCGCCCCGATCCTGGCGCTCAGCGTCACCGATGACGAATTCGGCACCGAAGCCGCCATCGCCCGGCTGCTGGCGTATTTCACCGGCAGCGCCCGCACTCACCTGCGCCTGGCGCCGGCCTCGCTGGGGTTGGACGCGATCGGCCATTTCGCTTTTTTCCATGACCGCTTTCGCGACACGCTGTGGCCGATCGCCCTGGGCTGGCTCAGCCGCGGGGAGCGGCGGCTGGCGGGGGCGACGCCCATACGTTGTGACTGCGTGGCGTCTCTAGCCGATAGTCCGAGTATTTCCGCGTGAAGAACTCCGCGCCCAGCGTTTCGGCCGCCAGCAACGGATTGCGGGGATCCGCCGCGATCTCGCCGCGGCTGTTGCCGGCGCCGTGAACCACCCCGACGAAATCGGCGTGGGTGTAGCGCGCGAATTCCTGCACCTGGTGCACCACGCCCAGGATCGCGCCGGGATAGGTTTCCTCGGACGCCACCGCCAGGGCCAGGCGCTTGCCGGCCATGCGCGCCTTGACCGCCTCGGGTTCGGGGCCGGTGCCGGCGTAATGCGTGAACGAGCGGTCGAAGAATGCCTTGGTCTGCGCCGACATGCCGTACCAGTAGAGCGGGGTGCAGAACAGCACGCCGTCGGCGGGCAGGAAGTGTTCCAGGAACAGCTCGGCGTAGCGGTCGTCCGGCGCCGAGGCATGGCGCAGGTCCGGCAGGAAACCCTTGATGTAGTCGTCCAGGAACAGCAGGCTGGCGTGGCTGCCGGCAGCCTGCGCGCCGCGTTGTGCCGCGGCGCCGAGCGCGGCGCTGTTGCCGTCGCGGCGAGGGCTGCCGGCCAGGATCAGCAGGCGCTTGGATTGATGAAATGGATTCATGTTTGGATGCCTCGATGAGTGAAACGAAAAGGGAAGCTACGAGGCAAAATTTACGCAGCGGCGCGCATCGGGACAAACGAGGATTTCTTGGCTAAGATGAGTTGAATTCATCTGGATGGCACGCCATGTTTGCTTCCCTGCCGGTCACCGCCCTGCGCGCCTTCGAGGCCGCCGCGCGCTTGCGCAGCTTCAAGGCGGCCGCGGCCGAGCTGGCCGTGACGCCCACGGCGGTTTCGCATCAGATCAAGGCGCTGGAGCGCCACGCTGGCGTGGCCTTGTTCGACCGGGTGCCGCAGGGCGTGCGCCTGACCGACGCCGGCGCGCGGCTGTTCGCCAGCGCGCACGGCGCCTTGTTGGACATCGCCCAGACACTGGATGCGCTGCGGCCGGCCAGCGCGGCCGGCGCGCTGACGCTGTCCACCACGCATTCGTTCGCGGCGCTCTGGCTGGTGCCGCGGCTGGGCCGCTTCTACCAGGCCTATCCGCAGTACCAATTGCGCCTGCAGGCGCAGGCCGAGACGATCGACCTGCTGCAGGACGCCAGCGTCGACGTGGCGATCCGCTACAGCCGCCAGCGCTATCCCCTGCTGCACGCGGCGTGCACGCTGCAGGAGCGCTTCGGGGTCTACGGCGCGCCCGCGGTGGTGGCGCAGGCGCGGCGGGCGCGCCCCGCGCTGGTGACCGTGCGTTGGCGCGATTCGGCGCTGTATGACGAGGGCTGGCTGCAGTGGTGCGAGGCGGCCGGGCTGCCGGCCTGGCGCAAACCGGCGGCGCTGCACGCCTATGCGGAAGAGCACTACGCGTTGCAGGCGGCCATCGCGGGGCAGGGACTGGTGCTGGCCAGTTCGGTCATGGTTTCGGATAGTGTCGCGGCCGGCACGCTGGTGCCGCTGCGTCCCGAGGTCAGCGTGGCCGGCGCGGCCTACACCGCGCTGTGCGCGCCGGGGCGCGAGCGCCATCCGCCGGTCAAGGCGTTCCTGGCGTGGCTGCGGCAGGAATTCAAGGACTAGCGGCGGCGTTGGTCGATGCGTGCCGGTCGACGCGCATTCACGGCCGTGCCGGTCGCGGCAACAGCGGCAAGATTGCCAGCATGGCGCCGCCGGCGGCCAGCCAGGCCAGCGGCCAGGACGCGGCCGCCACCAGCCGCGGCAGCGCCAGCGGCGTCAGGAACAATCCCAGGTAGCCGCAGGTGTTGGCCAGCCCCAGCGCGGTGCCGGCGCGGGCGGCGCCGGCCAGCGTGACCAGTTCGGTGTAGGCCACGCCGTGCCAGGCCGAGGCGCAGATCCCGGCGGCGGCCAGCAGCACCGGCACGGCAAGCAGCGCCGCGCGGTTGCCGGGGACCGTGCCCTGGAGCCAGGCCGCGGCCGCCAGCGCCACGAACAACGCACAGCCCAGCCAGACGCAGCCGCGCAGGTAGGCGCGGCGATTGCCGTGGCGGTCGGTCCAGCGGCCGCTGGCGATGCGCGCCACCATGGCACCCAGTTGCACCGCCACCATCACGGCGGTCAGCGTGGCGATGCCGGCGCCGCTGAAGTCATGCAGGAATACGGTGGCGAACGTCAGCACCGCGAATTGCGGGCAGCAGAGCAGGCCGATCGCCACCGCCGCGCGCCATACCCTGGCGTCGCGCAGGGGGCTCGACGCGGCGGCGATCGGCGTGTGGGTGGCGGCTCGGGAGGGCGGGGGGGTTGTCGGGGTGTTGCCGCCGGCGTGGGAGGCTGCGGCGGAGCCGGCCGCCGTGGCGGGGTGCGCCCGATCCGGCTCGCGCAGCCATCCCAGCGTCAGCAGCGCGGCGCCCGCACACAGGCCGGCCAGCAGGCCGAAGACCGCGCCGAAACCGGCCCGCGACGCCAGCCAGGGCAGCACCAGCGCGCCCAGCCCGCCGCCCAGCGGCACGGCGGTCTGGCGGATGCTCATCGCCAGGCCGCGCTCGCCTTCGTCGAACCACGCCATCACCGCGCGACCGCTGGCGCCGTTGACGCTGCCGCCCATCACGCCCACCAGCAGCAGGCCCAGCGCCAGCAGCCACAAGGCGGGCGCGACGCCGTGGGCCGGCGCGGCGAACAGACTCATCCAGGCCAGCGCCGCGGCCGTCGCGCCCAGGCCGCCCAGCAGCACCGGCCGGTCGCCCCAGCGGTCGGCCAGCAGGCCCCAGGGCAGCTCGAACAACGCCACGCCCAGGCCGAGCACGCCGAGCGCCAGGCCCAGGGCGTCGTTGTCCAGTTGATAGTCCGCGCGCAGGAAGACGGCGGTGGCGGGCAGGCCGGCCGCCGCCGCGGAGAAGGCAGCATTGGCGGCCACCCCCACCGACAGCACCTTCCAGCGATGGGCGGGGCGCACGGCAGGGGTTGGGGCGGAAATCACGGAGGCGGGCAGGGACATGACGGTTCCAGATGGGATTGACGCGGCAAAGTCTGCGCCCGTAACATTATTCTGAAAATCGGGAAATTTTTAACTAAAGGTTTTGAAAAACAGGATGATCAGGCCTGTCACCTTTGACCTGGACGTGCTGCGCAGCTTCGTCGCGGGGGTGGAGCTGGGCAGCTTCGGCCGCGCGGCCGACCGCCTCGGGCGCTCGACTTCAGCCGTCAGCGCGCAGTTGAAAAAACTCGAGGAACAGGCCGGCGTGCCGCTGCTGCGCAAGGCCGGCCGGGGCCTGGCGCTGACCGACGCGGGCGAGACCATGCTGGCGTACGCGCGCCGGCTGCTGGATCTGAACGATCAGGCTTCGGTGGCGGTGCGCGGCACGCGCCTGCAGGGGCGGGTGCGCCTGGGGCTGCAGGAGGATTTCGGTGAGATCCTGCTGCCGCGCGTGCTGGGCCAGTTCGCCCGCGCCCATCCGCAGGTGCGGATCGAAGCGCGGGTGGCGCGCAATGCCGAGCTGCTCGAACGCGTGGAGGCGGGCGAACTGGACCTGGCGCTGGCCTGGGACCATGACGCGGCGCGGCCGCATGGCCAGCGTCTGGCTGAACTGCCGCTGTGCTGGATCGGTCCGGCCGCGACGGGCCCGGCGCGCGATGCCGACGGCGCCTGGCCGCTGGTGGCGTTCGAGGCGCCCTGCCTGTTCCGCAGCCGCGCCACCGATGCCCTGGACCGCGCCGGCATCGCCTGGACCTCGGCTTTCATCAGCCCCAGCCTGGCGGGCCTGTGGGCGGCGGTCAGCGCGGGGCTGGGGCTGATGGTCCGCACGCCGCTGGGGCTGCCCGCCGGGTTGCGGGTGATGGCGCCGGGCGAGCAGGGCCTGCCGTCGTTGCCGCCGTTGTCGCTGTCGCTGTATCACGCGCAAGGCCGGCCCGGTCCGGTGGCCGCGGCCCTGGCCGATATCGTGCGGCGCTGCGTGCGCGACAGCGTCGCGGCGCTGCCGGCCATGCCGGGCCTGCCGGCGCGCATCCCTTCCGAGGAGGCCGAGCGCCTTGAACCGATTCCATGAAATGACTGTCTTCCTGGCGGTGGCCGAGGCCCAGAGCTTCGCCGCCGCCGCGCGCCGGCTGGCGATGTCGGCGCCGAGCGTGACGCGCAGCGTCGCGGCGCTGGAGCGCCGGCTGGGCGCGCTGCTGCTGGTGCGCACCACCCGCAGCCTGCGCCTGACCGAAGCCGGCCAGCGCTACGCGGCCGACTGCCGCGCCATTCTTGAAGCCGTGGAGCAGGCCGACGACGCCGCCGCCGGGGCGATGGCGGCGCCGCGCGGATCGCTGCACATCACCGCGCCGGCGCGCTTCGGTGAACTGCACGTGATGCCGGCGGTGCTGGGCTACCTGCGCCAGCACCGCGAGGTATCGGTGAACGCCCTGCTGGTGGACCGCGTGGTGAACCTGCTGGACGAGGGCGTGGACGTGGCGGTGCGCATCGGCGCCTTGCCCGACTCCACCCTGACGGCGGTGCCGGTGGGGCAGGTGCGGCGGGTGGTGTGCGCCTCGCCCGACTTCCTGCAACGCCATGGCACGCCCGACAGCCCTGACGCGCTGGCGCGCTTTTGCACCATCACGGCGGCGATGGAAGGGCGCGGCGCGCAATGGCGTTTCCTGCAGGACGGCCAGCCGCGGCGCCTGCCGCTGGCATCGCAGTTGACGGTGACCTCGTTCCAGGCCGCGGTGGCGGCGGCCTGCGAGGGCTGGGGGCTGACCCAGGTGGTGTCCTACCAGGTGGCGCGCGACCTGGCCAGCGGCGCTTTGCAGGTGGTGCTGCGCGACTACGAAATGGCGCCGCTGCCGGTGCACCTGGTGTATCCGGAAGGGCGCAAGAGTTCGGCCAAGGTGCGCAGCTTCGTCGACTTCTGCGTCGACGCGCTGCGCCGCGACCTGGCGGCCCTGCCGGCGTGATCCTTTCACTGGCGGCAATGGTGTCTTGCGCGCCATGGCCGTTCCCCGGCGGGCACGGGCGGTTCAAGATGGAGGCCTGTTTCCGCTATCCGAGATACCCCATGTCCGCCGCTCCCCTGACGTTCTACAGTTTTCCCCTGTCCGGCCATTCGCACCGCGTGGCCCTGATGCTGTCGCTGCTGGATGTGCCGCACCGCAATGTCGAAGTCGATCTGCGCAGCGGCGCGCAGAAGCGGCCCGAGTTCCTGGCGCTGAACGCGTTCGGCCAAGTGCCGGTGATCGACGACAACGGTGTGGTGGTGGCCGATTCCACCGCGATCCTGGTGTACCTGTGCAAGCGCTACAACGGCCAGGCCTGGCTGCCCGAGGACGCGGTGGGCGCGGCGGCGGTGCAGCGCTGGCTGTCGGCCGCCTCCGGCCCGCTGGCGGCCGGCCCGGCCGCGGCGCGGCTGGTGACGGTGTTCGGCGCCCCGTATGACGTGCCGGCCACGCTGGCGCGCGCGCATGCCTTGCTGGCGGTGATGGAGCGGGAGCTCGCGGCCACCGGCTACCTGGCCGGCGCCGCGCCGACGCTGGCCGACGTGGCCTGCTACACCTACGTGGCGCATGCGCCGGAAGGCAACGTGTCGCTGGCGGATTATCCGCGGGTGCGCGACTGGCTGGCGCGGATCGAGGCGCTGCCGCGCTTCGTGCCGATGGTGGCGTCTCCCGTGGGATTGCGGGCGGCGTGAACGCAAGCGTCCGCGCGCAAGGAGCCTGACATGAATACGACCACGACGAGTCCGCTTGGCGCCGCGCCGGCCGGCGGTTCGACGGCCGCCACGACGGCGACCGGCCAGCCGGCCGCGACGCCCTGGCACGCGGGCGAACTGCGGTTGCAGGCGCATATCGGCATGGCCGAGCGCATGGCGCAGGTGGGCGCCAAAGTGATCCGCCCGTACATGCCGGACCAGCACCGCGCCTTCTTCGCGCAACTGCCGTTCCTGGTGGCGGGCGCGGTCGATGGCCAGGGCGATCCCTGGGCCGGCGTGCTGGAGGGCGAGCCGGGCTTCGCCGTGTCGCCGGACCCGCAGACCCTGCAGGTGGCCGCGCTGCCGGATGCCGATGATCCGCTGCGCGCCGGCCTGGGGCCGGACCAGCCGGTGGGCCTGCTGGGCATCGAACTGCACACGCGCCGCCGCAACCGCATGAACGGCCGCATCACCGCGTGGGACGGCAGGCGTTTCGCGGTCACGGTGGCCGAGTCGTTCGGCAACTGCCCGCAGTACATCCAGGCGCGCGATTTCCATTTCTCGCGCTCGCCGGCCCTGCGCTTTCCGGGGGCGGCGCGCGAGCGGGCGGGGCTGGGGGAGGCCGACCGGGCGCTGATCGCGCGCGCCGACACGCTGTTCGTGGCGACCTATGCCGATACCGACGAGGCCGGCCGCCGGATCGACGTCTCGCACCGTGGCGGCAAGCCGGGGTTCGTGCGGATCGACGGCGACACGCTGACGATCCCGGATTTCTCCGGCAACCGCTTTTTCAATACGCTGGGCAACATGGTGCTCAATCCGCGCGCCGGGCTGCTGTTCATCGATTTCGAGCGCGGCGATGTGTTGCAGGTGTCGGGTCGCGCCGAGGTGATCCTGGACAGTCCGGAGATCGCCACCTTCGCGGGGGCCGAGCGGTTGTGGCGCGTCCACGTGCGGCGGGTGCGGGCCAGGCCGGGCGCGCTGGCGTTGCGGTGGCGCTTTGGCGGCTATTCGCCGACCGCGCTGGCCACGGGGCAGTGGCCGCAGGCCGCCACGGCCTGACGCGGGCCGCTCGCCGGCCGCCGCGCGCGGCGACTGCCTGAGCGGCCAATGGCAGGGGGCGTGCGCCAGGGTCAGGCGCGGTCGGCGCCGACCTTGCGCACCACGGTGTCGTCCGGCGCCAGCGCGCGGCCGTCCTGGGCGCGGATCTCCAGGCGCCGCACCGGCTGGCCGCGCTTGCGGTCGATGAGCGTGGAGTGCGGCTCGTCGGGGCCGTAGTAATGGTCTTCGCCCCATTGGCGCAGGCCGACGATGACGGGAAACAGCGCCTGGCCTTTTTCCGTCAGCACGTATTCCTGGTAGGCGCTGCCGTCGGACGCCGGCGCGGCCGCCAGGATGTCGTGCGCGACCAGGGTGCGCAGGCGGTCGCTGAGGATGTTCTTGGCCACGCCGAGGCTTTTCTGGAATTCGCCGAAGCGGCGCACGCCGTCGAAGGCGTCGCGCACGATCAATAGCGACCACCAGTCGCCGATGGCGTCCAGCGCGCGCGCCACCGGGCAGGCGGCGCCTTCGAGACTGGTGCGTTTGACCATGTCGTCCTGACCTTTGCCGCGCATCGCGGCGGGGAGAGATGTCGAATGTTTGGTTGCATTATAAAACCTAAAGGTCTAGCATTCTGGTTTTGTAATGAAACTACCTTAGGCCGTCATGCCAGACCAGACCGATCGTGCCCCTGCTGCTCCGCCATCTCCTTCATCTCCTTCATCTCCTTCATCGCCTTCATCGCCTTCATCGCCGGCGTCCAAGGAATCCACAGCATCCGCGGCATTCGCGGCCTCTGCGGCATCCAGGGCCTCTGCGGCATCCACGGCATCCGCTGCATCCACGGCATCTGCTGCATCCGCCGCATCTGCGCCCGCCACGCCATCCGCCGATCGCCTGCCCGCCGCCCTGGTGCTGCTGCTGGCCGTGGCCTGCGCCTTGAGCGTGGCCAACGTCTACTACGCGCAACCGCTACTGGACGCCATGGGCCGCGAGTTCCGCCTGCACGAGGGCGCGGTGGGCATCGTCGTCACCGCGACGCAGCTGGGCTGCGCGCTGGCGCTGGTGCTGGTGGTGCCGCTGGGCGACCTGCTCGACCGGCGCCGCCTGATGCTGGCGCAACTGGGGCTGCTGGTGCTGGCGCTGGCCGCGGTGGCGCTGGCGTCCGCTGCGCCGTGGCTGCTGGCCGGGATGCTGGCGCTGGGCCTGCTCGGCACCGCCATGACCCAGGGCCTGCTGGCGCTGTCGGCGGCGCTGGCCGCGCCGGGCGAGCGCGGGCGGGTGGTGGGCGCGGTGCAGGGGGGCGTGGTGATCGGCCTGCTGCTGGCGCGGACCCTGGCGGGCGCCGTGGCCGACCTGTGGGGATGGCGCGCGGTCTACCTGGTGTCCGCCGGCCTGGCCGCGTTGCTGGCGCTGGCGCTGGCCCGCTGGCTGCCGCGCCGCGCCTTGCCGACCGCGGGACTGGGCTACGGCGCGCTGCTGCGCTCGATGTTCACGCTGCTGGCGCACGAGCGGGTGCTGCGGGTGCGCGGCATGATCGCGCTGTTGATGTTCGCCGTCTTCAGCGCGTTCTGGACGGCGCTGGTGCTGCCGTTGAGCGCGCCGCCGTATTCGCTGACGCACACCGCGGTGGGCGCGTTCGGGCTGGTGGGCGTGGCCGGGGTGCTGGTGGCGGCGCGGGCGGGGCGGCTGGCCGATCGCGGCCATGCGCAACTGACCACCGGCGCGGGCCTGGCGCTGCTGTGCCTGGCGTGGGCGCCGATCGCCTTCCTGGACCGCAGCCTGTGGGCGCTGGCGCTGGGCGTGCTGGTGCTGGACATCGCGGCGCAGGCGCTGCACGTGACCAACCAGGCCATGATCTTTTCCATCAGCGCGCAGGCGCACAGCCGGCTGGTCGGCGGCTACATGATGTTTTATGCGGTGGGCAGCGGACTCGGGTCGATCGCCTCGACCTTCGTCTATGCGCGCGCGGGCTGGCTGGGCGTCTGCGCGCTGGGCCTGGGGCTGAGCCTGGCGGCGACGCTGTTCTGGGCGCTGACGCTGCCGCGCAAGGCGGCGCCGGCGCCGGACTGCGCGGTTGCGCGGCGGGCGTGAGGGGGCGCCGGCGCGTTCCGCTCAGTGATGTTCGAGCGTATGGGCGATGGCCGCCACCTGCCGCGCGAACGCCGGATCGGCGCGGTCGCGCTGCCGCGGCAGGTCGATGTCGTAGTGGCCCGCGATGTTGGCCGGGCGGCCGCCCAGCACCACCACCTTGTCGGCCAGGAACACCGCTTCCTCGATGTCGTGGGTGACGAACAGCACCGCCGCGCCGGAGGCCCGCCACACGCGGATCAGCTCCTGCTGCAGGTTGCGGCGGGTGATGGCGTCGACCGCGCTGAAGGGTTCGTCCATCAGCAGCAGGTCGGGCTTGACGGCCAAGGCGCGGGCGATGCCGACGCGCTGCGCCTGGCCGCCGGACAACTGATGCGGCCAGCGGCGGCCGTAGTCGCCCAGGCCGGTCAGTTGCAGCGCGGCATCGATGCGCTGTTGGCGTTCCTGGCGGTCCAGCCCCAATCCTTCCAGGCCATAGCCGACGTTGCCGCCGACCGTGCGCCACGGCATCAGGCGGCTGTCCTGGAACACCACCGCGCGGCTGCGGCGCCCGGGGCGCGCGGGCGCCTGGAAGCGCACTTCGCCGCTGGCGGGATCAGCCAGGCCGGCCGCCGCGCGCAGCAGCGTGGATTTGCCCACGCCCGAGCCGCCCACCACGGCCACGAAGCTGCCCGCCTCGATCGCCAGCGACAGGCCCTGGATCACCGGCGCGTCGGCGCCCGGATGTTGGTACGAGAGTTTCGAGAATTCGATCACGGACGCCATTGCAGCACCTTGCTTTCGACCATCGAGAACGCCAGGTCGCACAGCGTGTAGACCAGCGAGATGATCAGCATGTAGACCACCACCGCGTCGTAGGCGCCAACGCCGGCGGCGGCATTCATTTCCTGGCCCATGCCGGGCACGCCCAGCAGTTCGGCGGCGATCAGTGTCATCCAGGCCTGGCCGATGCCGGTGCGCACGCCCGACAGCGCGCCAGGCGCGATGGCCGGCAGCGTCACGCCCAGCGCGCGCGCCAGGTAGCCGCCGTGGCCGAAGGCGCGCGCCAGTTCGTAGTAGCGCGGATCGACGTTGCGCACCGCGCTGTAGGTGGCGAAGTAGTTGACCCAGAACACGCCGATGGCGATGACGAAGGCGGCGCCGGCATGGCTGACCTTGAACCAGGCGATGGCGAACACCACCCAGGCCAGCGGCGGGATCGGCCGCAGGATGCGCGCCAGATAGGCTTGCGCCAGGTCGAAGCGCGGCAGCGTCGCGGCCGCCAGGCCCACGCCGAAGCCGAGCGCGGTGCCCGCGGCCAGGCCCCAGAAGTAATGCACGAGGCTGGAGCCTATGGCCGGCAGGAGCCGGCCCGACTGCCATTCCTGGACCAGCGTGGCGGGCAGCGCGAAGGGATCGGGCAGGGTGCCCGCGGGCGCCCATTGCCAGATCAGCGCGGCCTTCCAGATGGCGATGAAGAGGGCCAGTCCGCCGATGCCGTAAGCCGCGCGGCGCACTGCGGCGAACCCCGGCGGCGCGCCCTTGCGGGCTTGCGGCGCGGGCGCGGCCAGGGCGGGGGCGGTCTGGCTCATGGCTTCCCGGCCTTGTCGTAGAAGCGGGTGTCGAACAACTGCTTGACGTCGACCTTGGCGGCCTCGACCGTGCCCAGGCTGGCCTGGAAGGTCTGCAGCTCGGCGGTGGCGTCGACGATGGCGTGCGGATCGGCCACGAACTGGTCATGCGAATTGCGGATGGCCTTCTCGACCAGCGCGCGGTCCAGGCGGCCGCCGCCGACGTATTTCTGCACGTGGCCCGCGGCGCGGGCCGGATCGTTCTTGAGCAGGGCGGTGGCGGCGAGCTGGGCGTCGACCAGTTGCTGCACGGCCTCGGGGTGCTCGGCGATCAGCTTGTCGCGCACCAGCAGCACGGCGCCGGGCTGGTTCGGGAATAGTTGCGAGCCGCGCGCCACCACGCGCGAATCGGGCGCGCGGGTCAGCACGGTGGTGACGGTGGGTTCGAGGATGGCGGCGCCGTCGATGGCGCCGGTCAGCAGCGACTGCTGGATCTGCGCCTCGCCCTGGTAGATCAGTTCCAGGCTGGCCGGGTCGGCCTTGAGGCGGTTGCGCAGCCAGTATTGCAGCGCGGCCTCGGGCACGGCGCCCTTGGGGTAGCTGGCGATGACGGGCTTTCTGCCCTTGTCCTTGGCGAAGCGGGCGAACGCGGTGGCCGCATCGCCCGAGGCGAAATACGGCGCCAGCGCGCCCAGCGCGACCACGTTGACCTGCTCGACGATGTTGGAAGCCACCACCTTGATGCCGGCGCCCTTGGCGCTGGCCACCAGCGCCGGGCCGATGCCGACGTAGGCCACGTCCAACTGGCCGGCCAGCAGCGCCTGGGTCAGCGCGGGGCCGCTCTGGAACTGCACCAGCTTGGGCGCGGGCGCGCCCTTGGCCTGCAAGGTGCCTTCTTCCAGCGCCACGAACAATTGCGCGTCCGGCAGGATCGGCAGGTAGCCGATTTCCAGCGCGGGCGGCGCGGCGTGGGCGGGAGCAACGGCGAAAGCGGTAGCGATGAGCGCGGCGGAAAGCAGCTTGCGAAGCATGGGGGAAGGGTCCTGAACTACGCCTTGGTACGGCTGGCGTCTTGCCTGCGGGCAGGATTTCCGATGTCCGCTTAATAATTTTAGATATGTTTATTTCTTTTCTTTATTCTTTTTGGTTATATGTTTAACCGCGCCGCCAACCGGGGATCGACAGCGCAACAGCGCCGCGCGGTCAGGAAGGAATGCGCGGGCCCCGCCAGGCTCAAGGCGCCAGCGCGCGCCGGTCGATGCTGGCGATTGTCCGCGTCAGCCAATCCCGATGCGTCGGGACGTGGCCCGGCGGGTCTTCGAATGCCTCGCGCGCGGCCAGGTAGGCCTCGACGTGGCGGAATTGCACCGCGCCGGCGGCGGCCCGCAAGTCGTCCAGCGGCGCATCGGTTTCATAGAGAAAGTCGAAGCGGTGCGCCCAGAATCCCTGTTCCGTCAGGGCCAGCACGTCGACGGATTGCGGGTCTTCGATACTGAACCGGATGAACTCGCGGCCGGTCGCCGTGCCTCGCAGGGCGTAGACGTGGTCGCCATCGTCCCACAGCGGCGCCAGCGGCGCCCCTTGCGGCGCGCGGGCGCCGCGATAGGAGTGGCACGGCGGACCCAGGCACGCGCCGCGCAGCAACGGATGCACGCAGTCGCCGCTGGCCAGCCGGACCAGCGGCGCCGACGCGCCCAGCGCCACCAGCGCGTCGATGCGCGATCCGGCGTCGACCACGCTCATGGCTGCACGGCGTACTCGTTCGACCCCGCCACCACCGCCGCCAGGCCGGGCGCCTGGGTCAGTTTGTGCAGCGCGTAGGTCTGGGCCGTGGCGATCTTGGCCTGGTGGAAGGCCGGGTCCTCGTCCAGGTGGTCCAGCGACGCGAGCAGCGCGCGCGCCATCTGCCAGCCGGCCAGCACCGTGCCGGCCAGCAACAGGTAGGGCACGGCCGAGCCGAACACCGCGTTGGGATGGGCGGCGGCGTTGGCCACCACGAAGTCGACCGTGTTGGCCAGCGCCAGGCGGCCCTGGCGCAACGGCGTCAGCACCAGGCGGGCGGCCGGCTCGCTGCGCGCCAGCAGCGCTTCCTCGGTCTTGCGGATCTCCTCGATCAGCGCCTGCGCCACCGCGCCGCCATCGCGCAGCGTCTTGCGGCCGACCAGGTCGTTGGCCTGGATCGCGGTGGTGCCTTCGTAGATGGTGAGGATGCGGGCGTCGCGGTAGTACTGGGCGGCGCCGGTTTCCTCGATGAAGCCCATGCCGCCGTGCACCTGCACGCCCAGGCTGGCGACGTCGATGGAGGCTTCGGTGCACCAGCCCTTGACGATCGGTACCAGGAATTCCTGCACCGCCAGGTGGCGGGCGCGCGCCGCCGGATCGGCGCTGGCGTGCGCCAGGTCGGCGTGGCCGGCGGTGTAGTAGGCCAGCGCGCGGCCGGCCTCGGTCAGGGCGCGCATGGTGCCCAGCATGCGGCGCACGTCCGGGTGCTGGATGATCGGCACGGCCTCGCGCGAGGAGCCGTCCACCGGGCGGCTCTGCACGCGTTCGGCGGCGTAGGCCAGCGCGTGCTGGTAGGCGCGGTCGGCCACCGCGATGCCCTGCACGCCGACGGCGAAGCGGGCCGCGTTCATCATGATGAACATGGCGTCCAGGCCGCGGTTTTCCTGGCCCACCAGGTAGCCGATGGCGCCGCCCGCGTCGCCGAACTGCAGCGTGGCGGTGGGGCTGGCCTTGATGCCCAGCTTGTGCTCGATCGACACGCAGGTAACGTCGTTGCGCGCGCCCAGCGAGCCGTCGTCGTTGACCAGGAAC
The DNA here is from genome assembly GCF_902859695.1 of Achromobacter ruhlandii. GTDB lineage: Bacteria > Pseudomonadota > Gammaproteobacteria > Burkholderiales > Burkholderiaceae_B > Achromobacter > Achromobacter ruhlandii. The sequence goes on along the minus strand of NZ_CADIJL010000009.1, from coordinate 126,116 downwards.
TTGGGCACCAGGAACAGCGAGATGCCCTTCACGCCCTCGGGCGCGTCCGGCAGGCGCGCCAGCACCAGGTGGACGATGTTCTCGGCCAGGTCGTGCTCGCCGTACGTGATGAAGATCTTGGTGCCCGAGATGCGGTAGGTGCCGTCGCCGACCGGCTGCGCGCGGGTGCGCAGCAGCGCCAGGTCGGAGCCGGCCTGCGGCTCGGTCAGGTTCATGGTGCCGGTCCAGCGGCCCGACAGCATCGGACCGATGAAGCGCTCGCGCAGTTCGGGCGAGCCGGCCGTCAGCAGCGCCTCGACCGCGCCGTTCGTCAAGAGCGGACACAGGGCGAACGACAGGTTGGCGGCGTTGAGCATTTCGGAGCAGGGCGCGCCCAGGAGGCCGGGCAGGCCCTGGCCGCCGTATTCGACCGGGTGCGTCATGCCCTGCCAGCCGGCTTCGGCGTATTGGCGGAAGGCCTGCTTGAAGCCGGGCGAGGTGGTGACGGCGCCGTCGCGCCAGGCGCTGGGCTCGCGGTCGGCGGGGTGGTTCAGCGGCGCCAGCACGTCGCCGGCGAAGGTGGCGGCTTCCTCCAGTACCGCCTGGGCGGTGTCGGGCGTGGCTTCGGCATATTGCGGCAGCGCCGCCACCTGCGGCAGGCCGGCCAGGTGGTTCAGCACGAACAGCATGTCTTTCACGGGGGCTTGGTACGTCATGGCGTCGGAGCTCCGGGTAGGAAGGGAATCAGGTGGCGTCGATGGCGCGGGTGGAACCCACCGCGGCGCGCAGTTCGAATTTCTGGATCTTGCCGGTCGAGGTCTTGGGCAGTTCGCCAAAGCGCACCGCGCGCGGCACCTTGAAGCCGGGCAGCAGCAGCTTGCAGTGCGCGATGATCTCTTCGGCGGTGGCGCTGTGGCCGGGCTTGAGTTCGACGAAGGCGCAGGGCGTCTCGCCCCATTTCGGGTCGGGCATGGCCACCACCGCCACGGCGGCCACGGCCGGATGGCGATAGAGGGCGTCCTCGACCTCGATGCTGGAGATGTTCTCGCCGCCGGAGATGATGATGTCCTTGCTGCGGTCCTTGATGCGGATGTAGCCGTCGGGCGTCATCACGCCCAGGTCGCCGGTGTGGAACCAGCCGCCGCTGAAGGCCTCGTCAGTGGCGCGTTCGTTCTTCAGGTAGCCCTTCATGCAGATGTTGCCGCGGAACATGATCTCGCCCACGGTCTGCTCGTCGGCCGGCACTTCCTCCATGGTGTCGGGGTTGCGCACCGAGACGCCGGCCTGCAGGTGGTAGCGCACGCCCTGGCGCGCGGTCAGCAGCGCGCGCTGCTCGTCCTCCAGGTCGTTCCAGGCTTCCTGCGGGGCGCACACGGCGGCCGGGCCGTAGACCTCGGTCAGGCCGTAGACGTGGGTCAGCTCGAAGCCGATTTCCTTCATCTTGGCGATCACCGCCGGCGCGGGCGCGGCGCCGGCCACCATGGTGCGCACGGTGTGGCGGATGCCGGCGCGCAGCTCGGCCGGCGCGTTGGCCAGCGCGCTTTGCACGATGGGCGCACCGCAGTAGTGGGTCACGCCCTCGGCGCGGATCAGGTCGAACACGGTCTTGGGATCGAATTTGCGCAGGCAGACGTTGACGCCGGCGCGCGCCGCCAAGGTCCAGGCGAAGCACCAGCCGTTGCAGTGGAACAGCGGCAGCGTCCACAGGTAGACCGGATGCTTGGGCATGTCCCATTCGAGGATGTTGCTGACGGCGTTCAGATACGCGCCGCGGTAGTGGTAGACCACGCCCTTGGGATCGCCGGTGGTGCCGGAGGTGTAGTTCAGCGCGATCGCGTCCCATTCGTCGGCCGGCGGGCGCCAGTCGAACGTGGCGGGGGCGGCGGCCAGGAAGGCCTCGTAGTCGGTAGCGCCGGGCAGGGTGGCCGGGGCGCCGTCCAGGTCGTGCACCGAAATCACTTTCAGGTGCGGGAATTCGGCGCGGGCGCGCTGCGCGAGCTCGGCGTATTCGGTGTCGACGATCAGCGCGCGGGCCTCGCCGTGGCCCAGCATGAACAGCACGCTGGGCGTATCCAGGCGCGTGTTGAGGGTGTTGAGCACGGCGCCCAGCATCGGCACGCCGAAGTGCGCCTCGACCATGGCGGGGATGTTCGGCAGCATTACCGCCACCGTGTCGCCGCGCTGGATGCCGGCGGCGGCCAGCGCGCCGGCCAGGCGTTGCGCGCGCTCGTAGGTCTGGGCCCAGGTGCGGCGCACGGCGCCGTGCACCACGGCCAGGCGGTTGCCATAGACCTGCGCGGCGCGGGCGATGAAGTCGACCGGGGTGAGGGGTTCGTAGTTGGCGTCACGGCGTGCCAGGCCGTGGTCGAACAGGCTGCTCATGCTTGTCTCCTGTGGGGCGCGGGGGCGCCCGGATATGCTTTTATGCGGGAAACTTGATTTGGATCGCCGGGTTTGATCGTGGATGCGAATCCCGCTGCTTGCTAGAGCTTATCGGCCGCCGGAAAATGGTGTCTGTCGCCTGCATGACAGACCTTTTTTCGGGCGCCCAACCCGCAGTTTTACACGGTTCTTTCCATGTCCGATGTTTCAAACATTGTTTCCCCGGCCGAGCTGGCCGGACTGCTGCGCGGCTGCGCCTGGTTCGCCGCGCTGGACGCGCCGCACCAGGATTTGGTGCTGGCCACGGCGCGCGCCGAACATGTGGCCAGCGGCGCCTGGATCGCGCGCCGCAATGCGCCGTCGGATTACTGGCTGGGGGTGCACAGCGGCCTGCTGAAGCTGGCGATCTACAACGAGTCGGGACGCAGCTGCACGTTCTCGGGAGTGCCGCCGGGCGGCTGGTTCGGCGAGGGCAGCGTCATCAAGCGCGAGCTGCGCAAGTACGACGTGGTGGCGATCCAGCCGTCGCTGGTGCTGCTGGTGCCGGCCGCCACCTTCCATGCGCTGCTGGCGGCCAGCCTGCCGTTCTCGCATTTCGTCATCGGCCAGCTGAACGACCGCATGGGCGAGTTCATCGCCTCGATCCAGAACCATCGCCTGCTGGACGCCGATGCGCGCGTGGCGCAGTCGCTGGCGCAACTGTTCAACCCGCAGCTGTATCCGTCCACCGACCTGACGCTGGCGATTTCACAGGAAGAACTCGGCTACCTGACCGGCCTGTCGCGCCAGCGGGTCAACCAGGCGCTGCAGACGCTGGCGGACCAAGGGGTGCTCGCGCTGTCGTACAACCAGATCCAGGTGCTGGACCTGGATCGCCTGCGCCAGTACGGGCTGGACCAGCTCTGACCCCGGGCGGGGCCGGGAAGGGGGCGGGAGGCCAGTTCAGGCGTCAGGCCAGCGCGCGGTCCAGGGCGGCGCGCGCCAGGATGCGGGTCGAGTCCAGCGTCGGCAAGACGCAGTTGGCGTCGTTCAGCACCAGCGGCAGTTCGGTGCAGCCCAGCACCACCGCGTCGCAGCCGGCATCGCGCAGCCGCGCCACCACGCCTTGCAGCAAGGCGACCGATTCGGGCTTGAAGATGCCGTAGACCAGTTCGTCCATGATGACGCGCGCCAGCAGATCGCGGTCGGCCGGCGCGGGACGCACGTAGTCCAGGCCGCGCGCCTGCAGTTTGTCGGGGTAGACCGGACTGTCGACCAGCCAGCGCGTCCCCAGGATGCCGATGCGGCGCAGCCCGCGCGCGGCGGCCTGGGCGGCGACTTCCCCGGCGATGTGCAGCCACGGCAGCGGCGATTGCGGCAGCACGTGGCCCAGGGCCTGGTGGATGGTGTTGTCGGGGCAGATCAGAAAATCCGCGCCGGCGCGCGCCAGCCGGTCGGCGGAGGTCAGCATCAGCGCGCCGACGCCGGCCAGGTCGTTGCGCTCCAGGCAGGCCACGTAGTCCGCCAGCGACAGGCTGTGCAGCGACACCTCGGGGTGCGCGTGCGGCCCCAGGCGCTGCGCGCCTTCGGCGCAGATCGTGCGGTAGCAGAGCGCGGCGCCCTCGGCCGAGCAGGCGACGATACCGATGTGCAGGGGCGGACGGACGGGCATGCGGACTCCGTGGCGGTCAGGTCAAGCCGGGGTTCTGGACAAGGCCCGCACATGGCGGGCGATCTGGCGGAACTGCTCGGCCATGGCGTCCTGCTGCGCCGGCGGCAGTTGCGACAGGAACAGTTCGTCAATGGCCGGGCCATACACCTTCCACATCTTGCGGCGCAGCGCCAGGCCTTCCGGCGTGATGCGGGCATAGGTGGCGCGGCGGTCCTCGTCGGAACGGAAGCGCTCGACCAGCCCGGCGGCCTCGATGCGGTCCATCAGGCGCGTCAGGTTGTAGCGCGCGATGACCATGCGCTCGGCCATCTCGAACATGCGCGCGGTGCCGTCGGGCGCGCGTTCCAGCGCCCACAGCGCGTCGTACCACGCCAGCGGCGGCAGGCCGGCGGCGGACAGTCGTTTTTCGATCTCTTCCACCACCAGCGCATGCGCGGTGAGAAAGAGGCTCCACGCGTCGGGCTTGCCCGTGGCCATGCGGTCGCTTCCTTTTCCAGGGATTTCGTTGTCCCGGATTGTAGAGGCCCGGCGGCCGCGCCGCGCGGCGGGCGGGCCGTCACGCGCATTCACGCCGCGCGCGAGCCGCCATTTTCCTTGATAGTTGCACTTGCAATTGTTCGAAAACCTCCCTACGATTGCAATTGCACATTATGCAAATGCAATTCACGATGTGAAATGATGGCGCCGGCCTTTCCGTGTCCAGGCGCCGCTTGCGCACCACAAGGAGGATGCCCATGGAACCCGAGATCGACTGCGTCGACATCGACCCCGAAGAAACCAGCGAGTGGCTGGACGCGATGCAGGCGGTGCTGGCGCACGAAGGCCTGCCGCGCACGCACTACCTGCTGGACCGCCTGATCGAGCAGGACCGCGCCCGCAGCGGCGGCTATGCCGCGGCCGGCGTCACGCCCTACGTCAACACCATCGGCCTGCCGGCCCAGGCGCCGTTCCCCGGCGACACCCGCATCGAGGCGCGGCTGGATGCCTACCTGCGCTGGAACGCCATGGCCATGGTGCTGCGCGCCGGCAAGCATTCGGGCGTGGGCGGGCACATCGCCACCTACGCCTCGGCCACCACGCTGTACGAAACCGGCTACCGCCATTTCTTCCGCGCCGCCACGCCGGACTACCTGGGCGACATGCTCTACATCCAGGGCCATTCGGCGCCCGGCATCTACGCCCGCGCCTACCTGGAAGGGCGCCTGTCCGAAGCGGAGCTGGACCGCTTCCGCCGCGAGATCGGCGGCGGGCTGGCGTCGTATCCGCACCCGCGCACCATGCCCGGCTTCTGGCAGTTCCCGACCGTGTCGATGGGCCTGGGCCCGTTGATGGCGGCCTACCAGGCGCGCTACATGCGCTACCTGGAAGACCGCGGCCTGATCGCGGCGCAGGACCGGCGCGTCTGGGGCTTCCTGGGCGACGGCGAGCAGGACCAGCCCGAGACGCTGGCGGCCGTCGCCATGGCCGGCCGCGAAAAACTCGACAACCTGATCTTCGTGGTCAACTGCAACCTGCAGCGCCTGGACGGCCCGGTGCGCGGCAACGCCAAGATCATCCAGGAGCTGGAAAGCGTCTATCGCGGCGCCGGCTGGAACGTCATCAAGGTGATCTGGGGCGGCGGCTGGGACGCGCTGCTGGCGCAGGACCACGACGGCCGCCTGCGGCGCCGCATGATGGAATGCGTGGACGGCGAATACCAGGTCTTCAAGGCGCGCGGCGGGGCCTATGTGCGCGAACACTTCTTCGGCGCCGACCCGGTGCTGCTGGAACGTGTGGCGCACCTGAGCGACGAGGAGATCGGCGCGCTCAATCGCGGCGGCCACGATCCGGTCAAGATGCACGCCGCCTACGCCGCGGCGCTGGCGCATCGCGGCCAGCCCACGGTGATCCTGGCCAAGACGGTCAAGGGCTACGGCATGGGCGCGGCCGGCGAGGCCGCCAACACCAACCACCAGCAGAAGAAGATGGCCGACCCGGCGGTGCGCGCCTACCGCGACCGCTTCGACCTGCCGGTGCCGGACGAGCGCCTGGAGGAGATCCCTTACATCAAGCCGGAACCCGGCAGCCCCGAACAGGCCTACCTGGAAGCCGCCATCCGCCGCGCCGGCGGCCACCTGCCGCTGCGTCCGGCCGGCCCCGGCCCGCAGGCCACGCCGGGCCTGGAAGCCTTTGCCGCGCACCTGAAAGGCAGCGACGGCCGCGAATTCTCCACCACCATGGCGTTCGTGCGCATCCTGGCGCAGCTGCTCAAGGACCCGCAGATCGGGGCGCGCGTGGTGCCCATCGTGCCGGATGAATCGCGCACCTTCGGCATGGACGGCATGTTCCGCCAGGTCGGCATCTATTCACACGTGGGCCAGCTGTACACGCCGCAGGACGCCGACCAGCTCAGCGTCTACCGCGAGGACCGGCGCGGCCAGATCCTGCAGGAAGGCATCAACGAGTCGGGCGCCATGGCCTCGTGGATCGCCGCCGCCACCGCCTACAGCACCCACGGCGTGGCGACGATTCCGTTCTACATCTTCTATTCGATGTTCGGCTTCCAGCGCGTGGGCGACCTGGCCTGGGCGGCCGGCGACATCCGCGCGCGCGGCTTCCTGCTGGGCGCGACCTCGGGCCGCACCACGCTGGAAGGCGAGGGCCTGCAGCACGACGACGGCCACAGCCACGTGCTGGCATCGGTGATCCCGTCGTGCATTGCCTACGACCCGGCCTATGCCTACGAGATCGCCGTGATCGTGCAGGATGGCATGCGCCGCATGTACCAGGAGGAAGAAGACATCTTCTACTACCTGACGCTGATCAACGAGAAGACCGCGCATCCGCCGATGCCGGAAGGCGCCGAGGCCGGCATCCTCAAGGGCATGTACCGGCTACGCGAGGGCGCGCCGGGCGAGCTGCGCGCGCAACTGCTGGGCAGCGGCGCCATCCTGGGCGAGACCCTGGCCGCCGCCGACCTGCTGCAACAGGACTTCGGCGTGGCGGCCGACGTCTGGAGCGTCACCAGCTATTCCGAGCTGCGCCGCGATGGCCAGGAGACCGAGCGCTGGAATCGCCTGCATCCGCTGGACGCGGCGCGCCAGGGCTTCGTCCAGACGAGCCTGGCCGATACGCGGGGGCCGGTGATCGCGGCCACCGACTACATGAAGACGGTGGCCGAGCAGATCCGGCCTTTCGTGGGGCGCCGTTATGTGACGCTGGGCACCGACGGCTTCGGCCGCTCGGACACGCGCCAGGCGCTGCGGGCGTTCTTCGAGGTGGACCGGCACCATATCGTGCTGGCCACGCTCAAGGCCTTGGCGGACGAGGGCGCATTGCCGGCCGAGCGGGCGGCCGAGGCGATCCGGCGTTACGGCCTGGATCCGGAAGCGGCGTCGGCGGCCTTGCCTTGAAGTAGGTGTCAGGCGCGACGCGCCAGCAATGCCCAGACTCCGGCGGCCGACAACAGCGCGCCGCCGCCCAGGTTGAAGCCGCGCTGCGCGCGCGGCGATGCCAGCAGGCGGCGCGCCGAGCCGGCGAACAGCGCGTAGGCGGTGGCGTTGATGCCGGCGCAGGTCACGAAGGTGGCCGACAGCATCCACAGCTGGCGCGTGACGTCGCCGGCCGGGTCGATGAACTGCGGCAGGAAGGCCACGAAGAAGATGATGCCCTTGGGGTTCAGCGCCGTCACCAGGTAGGTGTTGGCGAACAGTTTCCAGCGCGATCCGGCCGCGCCGGCCTGCGGCAGCGTGGCGGGCGAAACGCCGGCGCGCAGCAGCTTGAAGCCCAGGTACAGCAGGTAAAGGCCGCCCACGGTCTTGACCACGGTGAACCAGAAGGCCGACGCCGACAGCAGCGCGCCCAGGCCCAGCAGCGACAGCGCCAGGGCGGTGGAGTCGCCCAGCGCCACCGCCAGCACCAACGGCAGGCGGGCGCGCTTGCCATGGGTCAGGGAATAGCTGATGACGGTCAGGATGGTGGGGCCGGGCAGCATCAGCAGCAGGGCGGATGCGCCGAGGAAGGCCAGCCAGGTTTCAAGCGACATCGGGACGACTCCAGGGAGAGGGAGGGGCGGCGACCGCGCCCCGGGCGATTACTGTAGCCCAAGGTGGCGCGCGCCAGGGAGGATTGCGGCCGCCCGAGCGGGCGCGTCTGCGCAACGTGGGCCCGCTTCCGGCGCTGCCCCACCGGCCGGCGACCGCCGGTTGGCCGTGGGGGCAAGCCGGCGGTCGCCGGCGCACTGGTGCAAAATAGCGCTTCTCCCGACAGTGAACGCGTCCCGGCAGCGGGACGGCGAAGGAAACACCATGGCATTCGATTTCGACCTGTTTGTGATCGGCGCGGGCTCCGGCGGCGTGCGCGCGGCCCGCTTCGCGGCCGGCTTCGGCGCGCGCGTGGCGGTGGCCGAAAGCCGCTACCTGGGCGGCACCTGCGTCAACGTGGGCTGCGTGCCCAAGAAGCTGCTGGTCTACGGCGCGCACTACAGCGAGGACTTCGAGCAGGCCCACGGCTTCGGCTGGAGCGTGGACGAACCCCGCTTCGACTGGCCCACGCTGATCGCCAACAAGAACCGCGAGATCGAGCGTCTTAACGGCATTTACCGCAACTTGCTGGTCAATAGCGGCGTGACGCTGCTGGAAGCCCACGCCCGCATCAAGGATCCGCACACGGTCGAGGTGGACGGCAAGTCCTACACCGCCGCGCATATCCTGGTGGCCACCGGCGGCTGGCCGCAGGTGCCGGACATCCCCGGCAAGGAACACGCCATCACCTCGAACGAGGCCTTCTTCCTGAAGACGCTGCCGCGCCGCGTGCTGGTGGTGGGCGGCGGCTACATCGCGGTCGAATTCGCCTCCATCTTCAACGGCATGGGCGCCCAGACCACCCAGGTCTACCGCGGCCCGCTGTTCCTGCGTGGTTTCGACCAGGCGGTGCGCGAGCACCTGCGCGATGAGCTGGTCAAGAAGGGCATCGACCTGAAGTTCGACGCCGAGGTGGCGCGCATCGACAAGCGCGCCGACGGCACTCTGGCCGCCACCCTCAAGGACGGCAGCGTGATCGAGACCGATTGCGTGTTCTACGCCACCGGCCGCCGCCCGATGCTGGACAACCTGGGCCTGGAGCACACCGGCGTCAAGCTGGATGAGAAGGGCTTCATCGCGGTGGACGACGAATACCGCACCAGCGAACCGTCGATCCTGGCCATTGGCGACGTCATCGGCCGCGTGCCGCTGACGCCGGTGGCGCTGGCCGAGGGCATGGCGGTGGCGCGCCGCCTGTTCCGCCCCGAGGAATACCGCAAGGTCGACTACAAGTTGATCCCGACCGCCGTGTTCAGCCTGCCCAACATCGGCACCGTCGGCATGACGACCGAAGAGGCGCGCGCCGCCGGCCACAGGATCAAGCTGTTCGAAAGCCGCTTCCGCCCCATGAAGCTGACGCTGACCGAATCGCAGGAAAAGACCCTGATGAAGCTGATCGTGGACGCCGAGACCGACAAGGTGCTGGGCGTGCACATGGTCGGCCCCGAGGCCGGCGAGATCGTGCAGGGCATCGCCATCGCGCTCAAGGCCGGCGCCACCAAGCGCGTGTTCGACGACACCATCGGCATTCACCCGACCGCGGCCGAAGAATTCGTGACGCTGCGCACGCCGGTCGCCGACTGAGGCGGTCGCCGGCCCTCTCCCGGGGCCGGCCTTGCCGCCAAAGGCCAGGCCGGCGCGTCGGCTACAGTCGTTCGATCATGGCGCGCGCCGCCGCCGGCGCGCGTTCCTTGGCGCCATTGATGAAAAACGCGAACACATCGCGCGGGTGCGTCGCGCCAGCGGGCTTGCGCGGGTCCACCCGCGGCAGGTCGGCCGGGTCGCCGCCGCGCGCCCAGGTGCGTAGCCGGTCGGCCCACGCATCGAGCACCTTGGGCGCATAGCCGGCCTTGAAGGCGGTGCTGGCCCGCATCAGCCGGGCATAGACGAAATCGGCGCTGCGATCGGCCAGCGACGGGAAGTCCTCGCTGTCGGTGTAGACCGTGGCCACGCCGTGGCGCCGCGCCAGGTCCAGGTAGGCCTGGCAGGCGAAACTGGCGTGACGCACGTCCATCACGTGGCGCAGCGGCAGGCCGTCGACCTGGTCCGGCAGCAGCGCCAGGAAGGCGCCGAAGTCCCCGGCGTCGAACGCCTTGGTGGGCGCGAACTGCCACACGATCGGCCCCAGCTTGGGACCCAGCTCGGCGATGCCGCCGTGCACGAAGCGGTGCACGGATTCGCCGGCGCCGGCCAGTTCGCGCCGGTTGGTGGCGTAGCGCGACGCCTTGAGCGAGAACACGAAATCGTCGGGCGTCGCATCGCGCCATTTGGCGAAGGTGGCCGGCTTCTGGCTGCTGTAATAGGTGCCGTTGATCTCGATGGCGGTGAGCTGCCGGCTGGCGTATTCAAGCTCGCGCGCGTGCGGCAGGCCTTCCGGGTAGAAGGGGCCGCGCCACGGCGCGTAGGTCCAGCCGCCGACGCCGACGCGGATGGCGCCGGCGCGGGCGGCGGACGAAGACGATGATCGTGGCGGCATGGGCGGATCCTCCCTGGATCTGGTCGACATTCAACGGCGCCGCGCGCGCGTCCTGCGGGCGGGGCGATCCGACCACTGTATCCCGCTCCAGCCGCCGCTCCCATCCGGCCACATTTAAAAGTGGCGCGGTTGTTGTATCCCGGCGGCGTGGTCGTTGAACGCGGCCGTCGCCGCCGGCGCGACCAGGCCTGCGGCGGGCGCGCAACACGCTCGCCGCGGCCACGAAAAACCCCGCTGTTCCGATACAGATTTCAGATAACGTGATGCATCATCCCGCCACTACCGACCGGCGCGCGCCGGCGCATCATGCCTGACATCGCCAATCTCCTGACGTTCGCCCTGGTCGCCCTGGGCATGGTGCTCACGCCCGGGCCCAACATGATTTACCTGGTGTCGCGCTCGATTTCGCAGGGGCCCAGGGCCGGCCTGATTTCGCTGTCCGGGGTGGCGGTGGGCTTCGTCTTCTACGTGCTGTGCGCGGCCTTCGGCCTGACGGTGCTGCTGATGTCGGTGCCCTATGCCTACGACGCGCTGCGCTTCGGCGGCGCGCTCTACCTGCTGTACCTGGCCTGGCAGGCGGTGCGCCCGGGCGGCCGCTCGCCGTTCCAGGTGCGCGAGCTGCCGGCCAGCAGCCCGCGCACGCTGTTCACCATGGGGCTGGTGACCAACCTGCTCAATCCCAAGATCGCCGTGCTGTACGTGTCGCTGCTGCCGCAGTTCATCCAGCCCGACCATGGCAGCGTGTTCACCCAGTCGATCGCGCTGGGGCTGACGCAGGTGGCCATCAGCCTGTCGGTCAACGCGGTCATCGCCATCATGGCCGGGTCCATTGCCGGTTTCCTGGCCGGCCGGCCGCTGTGGATGGTGATCCAGCGCTGGCTGATGGGCACGGTGCTGGCCGGCCTGGCCGTGCGCATGGCGCTCGATTCGCGCCGCTGATGCGGGGCGCCGCGGCGCCACGCCTGGCCGCGCCCGGTCGACGGACCGCGGCACGATGCGCGCCGCCGGCCGGGGGGCGAATCCGCAATGCCGCCGGCCGCGATTCAGGTCCGCAGCGTCGCGGCCAGCTTGCCCAGTTGCCGGACCAGCGCCGGGAAGCGGTCTGCGCTGGTGTTGCCGTAGCCGATCACCAGGCCGTTGTCCTGCGGTTGCGGGTTGATGGCGAAGGTCGATAGCGCGTTGGGGTTCATGCCCAGCCGGCGCGCCTGTTCGACGATGGCGCGATCGGGCACGTCCGGCGGCAGCCGCACCGTCAGATGCAGGCCGCTGTGGCCGCCCAGCACCTCGTGATCGATGCCCAGGTGCCGCGCCAGCGCGTCGCGCAGGGCGGCCTGGCGGTCGCGGTACAGCCGCCGCATGCGGCCCAGGTGGCGCGAGAATTGGCCATTGTCGATGAAGGCGGCCATGGTCAGCTGTTCCAGCCGGTGTCCGCCGCGCAGCATTTCCGTGATCGACGGCATCGCCGGCCCGGCGATGGACTGCGGCAGCACCAGGAAGCCGAGCCGCAGCGCGGGGAACATGGTCTTGCTGAAGGTCCCCACGTACAGCACCGGCGCGTCCGGCAGCAGGCCCTGCATGGCGGCGATCGGCTCGCCCTGGTGGCGGAATTCGCTGTCGTAGTCGTCCTCGATGATCCAGGCGCCGGCGCGGCGCGCCCGCTCCAGCAGGTCGAGGCGGCGCGCCAGCGACAGCACGGCGCCGGTGGGGTATTGGTGCGTCGGCGTGGTCTGGATCAGGCGCGGCGGCCGGATGCGCCAGTCTTCGTCGGTGATGGCGACGCCGTCGGCGTCGACCCGCATCGCCACCACGTTCAGGTCGCCCGCATGGAAGGCCGACTTGGCGCCCCGGTAGCCGGGTTCCTCCAGCCAGGCGGTGTCGCCGGGATTGGTCAGCAGTTGCACGCACAGCGCCAGCGCGCCCTGCGCGCCTTCCGTGATGACGATGCGCGAGGCGTCGCAGTGAACCCCTCGCGACACCCGCAGATACTGGGCGATGGCTTCGCGCAGCGCCGGTTCGCCCACCGGCGGGCCGTAGCCCAGCGTGGCGGCGGGAGCGGCCTGCAGCGCCCGGTCCTGGGCCCGGCGCCAGGCATTGATGGGAAACTGGGTCAGCGCCGGCGTGCCGGGCGTGAGCGGCAGCGAGCCGTCGTTGGGGGCGCGCGTCGAGACGATGCGCGACAGCCGCGTGGCGGTGCGCAAGGCCGGCGCGTCGGCTGCGCCCGACTGTCCGGCCGCTTGCGCGGCGGCTTGTCGCACGGCCTGCCGGGCGGCGCTGGCGGCGGCGGCCGACAACGGCGCCACGCGGGTGCCCTGGCGGTCGGCGATGACGTAGCCTTCGGCGGTCAACTGTTCGTAGGCGATCAGCACCGTGTTGCGCGAGATGTCCAGCTCGTCGGCCAGCACGCGCGAGGCCGGCAGCTTGCCGCCAGCGGGCAGCTGCCCCGCCAGGATGGCCTGCTTGAGCCGCTGGATCAGCTGGCGTTGACGCGGCGGGGCGCCCGGCCCGCGCGCCAGCGGACTGGAGAGCAGGGCGGCTTGGTCGGTCATGGCTCTATTAAATTCAGGAATCGTGGTGCTTTTTATCATGCCACGGTTTGGCTATCGTGGGAGCATGCCAGGGCCTGTCACGACGAAAAACCCTGGCAGCCGGCCGCCCCGGCGGCGCTTTCCCCAACCCGCTTGCCACCAGGATGAGGCCTCGCAGCATGCAACCCCGCGTCAACGCATTCGAACAACCCATCGGCGCCGACCTGTCCGGCTGGACACCGCGTCCGCGACCGCCGCTGGCCCCCGCGCAGGGCCGCTACTGCCGCCTCGAACCGCTGTCGGCCGAGCGCCACGCGGCGGACCTGTACGCCGCCTTCAGCCAGGCGCCCGACGGCCGCGACTGGACCTACATGAGCGTCGGCCCCTTTGCGGACGCCGCCGCCTACCGCCAGTTCGCCGAGCAGGCGCAGGCCCATGCCGCCAGCGACCCGATGCATCATGCCGTCATCGACCTTGCCAGCGGCCGCGCGATCGGCTCGCTGTCGCTGATGCGCATTGACCCGGCCAGCGGCGTGATCGAAGTCGGTTTCGTGGCATTTTCGCCGTTGCTCAAGCGCACCCGCATTGCCACCGAGGCGCAGTTCCTGTTGATGCGCCGCGCCTTCGACGAGCTGGGCTACCGCCGCTACGAATGGAAATGCGACAGCCTGAACGCGCCGTCGCGCGCCGCCGCCGCGCGGCTGGGTTTCCAGTTTGAAGGCATCTTCCGCCAGGCCACGGTCTACAAGGGCCGCAGCCGCGACACCGCCTGGTTCTCGATCATCGACAGTGAATGGCCGGCGTTGCGCGCCGCCTACGAAAGCTGGCTCGATCCCGCCAACTTCGACGCCGAAGGCCGTCAGCGCCAGGGCCTGACGGACCTGATCGCCCGGGAAAAGGCCGCGTGCGCCTGATCCCGGTTGCGCTGGCGCTGTTCTGGGGCCTGAACTGGCCGGCGGTCAAGATCGTGCTGTCGATCTGCCCGCCGTTCACCCTGCGGCTGCTGGGACTGGGCAGCGGCGCCGCGCTGCTGCTGATCCTGGCGCGCGCCAAGGGATTGGCGCTGTTGCCGCCGCGCGCCTCGTGGCGGGGCATCGTCATCGGCGGCATCCTGGCCGTGGCGGTGTTCAACCTGGCGGTGGCCTGGGCCCAGCTCAGCACCAGCACCTCGCGCGCCGCGGTGCTGACCTTCACCATGCCGATGATGTCGGCGCTGCTGGCCTGGGCCGTGCTGGGCGAACGGCTGGACCGCCGCCGCGGCCTGGCGCTGCTGTTGGGCGGGCTGGGCGTGGCGGTGCTGGCCTGGCCGGTGCTGCGCGCCATCTTCGCCGATCACGACCTGGCCGCCGCGCGCGGCCTGGCGTTTCCGCTCACCGCCGCCTTCGGGTGGGCCGCCGGCACGGTCTACCTGAAGCGCTGGCCGGTGACGGGGCACCGCATCGTGGTGACGGCATGGCAACTGGCGGTGGGCGCGGCCTGCGCGCTGGCCGGCATGCTGCTGGCGGGCGAGACCTTTCCAACGCAGGGCTGGAGCCCGCGGGTGGCAGCGGCGCTGACGTTCCACATCGTGCTGGGCACGGCGGTGGCGTATTGGCTGTGGTTCGTGCTGAGCGAACGGGTCAGCGCCACGGTGGCGGCCCTGACCACGCTGATGGTGCCGGTGGTCGGCGTGCTGGGCGCGATGGCGCTGGTGGGCGATCGCCCCGCCGTGGCCGACTGGTGGGGCTTCGCGCTGGTGCTGGCGGGGGCGGCGCTGATCGTCTTGAACCTGGGCGGCCCGCGCCGGGCCTGAAGGGCCGGCCCATCGAACGCGCGCCGGTCATGGCAATGGCCGGCGCGCCAGGCGCCGGGTCAGCCCGCGACCCGGCCCACGCCTGTCACTCCACCACGGCCACCCCGCGCCGTTCAGGCGCGCCGGCCGCGCCGCAGCTTCTCGCGCAGCAGGCCGGCGCCGCTCACCAGCGAGATGCCGGCCAGCACCATCAGCGCGCCCAGGACGAAGGCGCCGTCCAGCGGCTCGTCCAGGATCAGCACGCCGAACGACACCCCGAACAGCGGCGTCATGAACGACAGGATCGACAGGCGCGAGGCCAGATAGCGCCGCAGCAGCCAGAACCAGGCCAGGTAGCTCGACAACGCCACCACCACCGACTGGAACGCCACGCTCAGCATCGCCGACGGGGTGTAGCGGATGCCGGCGTTGCCGGTGGCCGCGGCATAGACCAGCAGCACCAGCGCGGCGATCGCCATCTGGTAGAACAGCGTCTTGGACGGCGCCGCTTCCGACAGCGCGGTGCGGCGGATCGCCACCGTGGTGGCGCCCCACAGCAGCCCGCCCAGCAGCCCGAGGCTGTCGCCCAGCAGCATGTTGCTGGCGGCCGCGGCCTGCGGCTGTCCGTTGCCCAGGAAGGCCACGGCGATGCCGCCGAAGGCCACCGCCACGCCCAGCCATTGCAGCGGCGCCATGCGTTCTTCCGGCACGCGCCAGTGCAGGCCCAGCGCGGTGAAGATCGGTGCGGTGTACAGGAAAACCGACATGTGCGAGGCCGTGGTGTAGACCAGTCCCTGCGCGATCGCCAGGAACTCGACGCCGAACAGCAGGCCCACCAGCACGCCCGCGCCCAGCGTGCCATCGCGCAGCGCGCGCGAGCCTTCGGCGCGCCACACCACCGCGCCCAGCACCAGCGCCGCGAAGGCCGAGCGCAGGCCGACCTGCATGATGGGCGAGATGTCGGCGGCCACCAGCTTGATGGCGATCTGCTGGAAGCCCCAGCAGACGCACAGCAGCAGCATCACGCCGGTGGCCAGCGAGTCCAGCGGACGGCGGGCAGGGGCGGGGAGGGCGGCGACGGCGCTCACGGCAGTTCGGCCGGGTAGCTGTCCAGCGCCAGTCCGATCTGCTGGCGCAGATCCCATTCGGCCAGACTGGCCTGCACCGGGCCGAAGAAGGCGCCGTCGCGCGTGACGAACATGGCCGGCAGGTGAAAGACCTCATAGCGTTCGACCAGGCCGCCGTTCTCGCCCGCATCGACCCAGCACACGCGTTCCACCGGCAGGTCCAGCTTGGGCAACTGTTCGCGCGCGATGCGGCAAGTGCCGCAGGTGCGGCTGTGGAACACCAGCAGCGTCAGGCCGGGTGTGTCCAGCAGGTAGCGGTCGGCGGTGCTGTCGTTCAGTTCTATCTGTTCCATGGCGGCATCAGGGTGGGGTTATCGGGACAGCCGGCGATCCAGTTCCAGCACGGTCTGATACAGCACGCGGGTGCCGTCCAGCAACTGCGCCGGCTCGATCCACTCCTCGGGGCAGTGGCTGCGTCCGTTCAGGCAGGGGATGAAGATCATGCCGATGGGGCCGGTGGGCGCCATGTAGACGGCGTCGTGGCCGGCGCCGCTGGGCAGGCGCATGCTGGCGTAGCCGAGCTGGTCGGCGGCGGCCTGCACCGCGTCCATCACCAGCGGCGTGCAGTCGGTGGGTTGGGCCCGGCTCAACTGGACGAAGCCGGCGGTCAGGCGCAGCGCCTTCAGGTCGGCGGCCACGCCGGCCATCAGGGTTTCGGGGAAGGCGTCCAGCACCGCGTTGCTGTCGCTGCGCATTTCCAGCGTCAGCTCGACGCGGCCGGGCACGGCGTTGGCGGCGTTGGGCGTCATGGCGAGCTTGCCGACGGTGGCGACCACGTAATGCGGGTTGCCGCTGGCGGCGCTGGCCTGGCGGCTGGCGGCATCGATGATGCGGGCCGCGCCGACCAGCGCGTCGCGGCGGATGTCCATGGGCGTGGTGCCGGCGTGATCGGGCTGGCCTTCCACCGTGATCAGCACGCGGCGGATGCCGACGATGTTGGTGACCACGCCGATGGGCAGCTGGCGGCTTTCCAGCACGGGGCCCTGCTCGATGTGCAGTTCGACGAAGGCGGCGGTGCCGTCCGGGCCGCGCAGGGGCGCGGTCAGCGCGCTGGGGTCGCCGCCGATGCGGGCGATGCCCTGCGCCAGCGTCTCGCCGTCGGCGTTGCGCGCGGCCAGCATGTCGGCGCTGAGTTGGCCGCTCAGGGCGCGGCTGCCGACGCAGGAGATGCCGTAGTCGCTGGGTTCTTCCGACAGGAAGTCGATGACCTCGAACGGGTGCTCCAGTTCGATGCCATGTTCCCGCAAAGTGTGGGCGACCTCGATGCCGGCCAGGACGCCGATGATGCCGTCGAAGCGGCCGCCGCTCATCACGGTGTCGCAGTGCGAGCCGGTGGCGATGGGCTTGCGGTGCGCGTTGCGGCCGGCGCGCGTGCCGATGAGGTTGCCGCCGGCGTCCAGGCGGGTGGCCAGGCCGGCGGCCTCGAATTCACCGCGCAGCCACTCGCGCGCTTGCAGGAACAGCGGCGAAAAGGCGCGCCGGGTCCAGGGTTGGTCGGGCAGGGTGTAGCGCGACAGGGTCTCGACGCGCGACCAGAGGCGTTCGGCGTTCAACGGCGGAAAAACGGGCAAGGCGGTGGGCATGGACGTTCCAGAAAATGCATCGCCGATTATGGCATGTGGGACACGCGCCGCCCCACCAGCCCCAGCCCCGTGCGCCGGCTCCAGCGCTGCATCATCAGCACCGCCACCACCGCCAGGCCGATGGCCAGCCCGCTCCAGATGCCGACGCCGCGCCAACCGGCCCGGAACGCCAGCCAGGCGCCGCACGGCAAACCCACGCCCCAATAGCCGATCGCCGCGTAGATCATCGGCACGCGCGTGTCGTGCAGGCCACGCAGCATGCCCGCGCCCAGCACCTGCGCGCCGTCGACGATCTGGAACACCGCCGCCACCGCCAGGTAGCTGACCGCGAAGGCCAGCACCTTGGCGTTGGCCGGGTCGTGCACGTCCATGAACACCGACACCAGCGTGTACGGCGCCGTCACCATCAGCGCCGCGGCGATCACCATCGAGCCGATGCCCAGGCCGAAGGCGCTCCAGCCGGCGCGCGTCACGCCCACGCTGTCGCCCGCGCCCTGGGCGTAGCCGACCCGCACCGTGGCCGCCTGCGCCACGCCGTAGGGAATCATGAAGGTCACGCTGGCGATCTGGATGGCGATGGCATGCGCCGCCAGTTCGGCCTCGCCCAGCCAGCCGATGAGGAAAGCGGCGGCGTTGAAGATGGTGACCTCGAAGGCGGTTGCGACGGCGATCGGCAGGCCCAGTTTCCAGAAGGCGCGCAAGCGCTGCCAATCGGGTTGCAGCAGGTCGCCGAACAACCGGTAGCGGCGAAAGCGCCGGTCACGCAGCACCACCACGACCATGCCCACGAACAGCGACAGGCTGGCCAGGGAGCTGGCCACGCCCGCGCCGATCAAACCCATGGCGGGAAAGCCGAGATTGCCGAAGACCAGCACCCAATTGCCGAACACATTGAACAGGATCGCGCCCACCGCCACGATGAAGGCCCAGCGCGGCTGCTGCAGCGCGGCCACGAACGAGCGCAGCACCAGGAAACCCAGGAACGGCGGCATGGCCCACAGCAGCGCGCGCAGGTACTGGCCGGCCGGCGCGGCCAGCTCGGGCGGTTGGCGCAGCAACAGCAGGATGTGTTCGCCGAACCACAGCGCCAGGCAGCCCGGCACCGAGATCAGCAGCGCGCTCCAGAACCCCTGGCGCACCGTGCGGCGCACTTCCCGCACCGAGTTGCGGCGCGCGCCCTCGGCACGCGCCGCCATGGGCGCGGTGGCGCTGACCAGGCCGAGTGCGAAGAAAGCAATCGCCGAATACAGGTTGGCGCCCAGCGCGCTGGCTGCCAGCGCTTGCGAGCCCAGGTGGCCGATGAACATCACATCGGTCACCGTCATCGCGATCTGCGCCAGGTTGGTCAGCACCAGCGGCAGGCTCAGCAGCAGGGTGGCGACGATTTCACGTTTCCAGGCGGCGCGGCGTAGGGCGGGCATGCGGCTTCTCTTGTGGACGAAGTCCGCATCTTAAACGTCGTTCCGGGTTAACCCGGATATTCCCCTGGCCTGGGCGGGGCATCTTGCTTGCCATGTTCGCCGCGGCGCGGACGCGCCGCACCGCCTCGCCTTGCCTTGCCTCAGGACGCGCGCCAGGCCGGCCGGCGCTTTTCCAGGAACGCGCTGACGCCTTCCCGCGCTTCATCCGACGCACGCACCGCCGCGATGCGTTCGACCGAATCGGCCACCAGCGCGTCATCCAGCGGCCGGCCGGCGAAGTCGCGCACCAGCCGCTTGCTGGCCTGCACCGCCTGCGGGCCGTTGTCGCACAGCGCGCGGCAGACGGCGTCGGCTTCGTCCTGCAGCCGCGCCAGCGGCACGACGCCATGCAACAGCCCCATGCGGTACGCGGCGGCGGCGTCGAAGCGTTCGGCGGTCAGGAAGTAACGATTGGCGGCGCGTTCGCCCATGGCGCGGATCACGTAGGGGCTGATGGTGGCCGGCAGCAGCCCCAGGCGCGTTTCCGACAGGCAGAACTGCGCGTGATCGGCGGCGATGGCGACGTCGCAGGCCGCCACCAGGCCCATGCCGCCCGCATAGGCGTCGCCGTTGACCGCCGCCACCACGGGTTTGGGGCAGGACCAGATGGCGCGCAGCATCCGCGCCAGGCGGTCGGCGTCGGTGCGATTGTCGGCGTCGGTCAGCGTGGCCATCCTGCGCATCCAGTTCAGGTCGCCGCCCGCGCAGAACGCCTTGCCCGCGCCGGTCAGCAGCAGCACCCGCACGGCCGGGTCGTCCGCCGCCTCGCGCACCGCCGTGGTCAGCGCCGCGATCAGCGTCTCGTCGAAGGCATTGCGCATGTCCGGGCGGTTCAGCGTCAGGCGGGCGACGGGGCCGTCGCGGTCCACCAGCAGCGGGGTCGGCGTGCTCATGCGGGTCTCCGAATTATTGATAAAGGCTCAATTAATATCCTGAATCGACGCATTGTTTCCATAGGGTTATACGCCTACTTGATGTGCTTTTCTTCAAGTAATTGAGTTATCCTCAAAAAAACAATGGAGCGAGACATGAACCCATCCCCCGACGGCGCCGCCGCGGCGGCGCGCTACGCGTCGGTCTTCCGGCCGGGCCTGTTCGACGGCAAGACCGTCATGGTCACCGGCGGCGGCAGCGGCCTGGGGCGCTGCACCGCGCACGAGCTGGCTTCGCTCGGCGCGCGCCTGGCGCTGGTGGGCCGCAAGCCGGAAAAACTGGCGGCCGCGCGCGATGAACTGGCGCGCATCTACCCCGAGGCCGCCGACCCTACCCCGAGGCCGCCGACCGCATCACGCTGCACG
Source organism: Achromobacter ruhlandii (assembly GCF_902859695.1). Taxonomy (GTDB): domain Bacteria; phylum Pseudomonadota; class Gammaproteobacteria; order Burkholderiales; family Burkholderiaceae_B; genus Achromobacter; species Achromobacter ruhlandii. The sequence goes on along the minus strand of NZ_CADIJL010000009.1, from coordinate 105,803 downwards.
CCTGCGACATCCGCGGCGAGACCGGCGTGCGCGGCGCGGTGGCCGACGCGCTGGCCGCGCATGGCGCCATCGACGGCCTGTTCAACTGCGCCGGGGGCCAGTTTCCGGCGCCGCTGGAGCAGATCAGCTTCAATGGCTGGAACGCGGTGGTGCAGAACAACCTGCACGGAACGTTCCTGATGGCGCGCGAGGTCTACACCCAGCACATGCGCCAGCATGGCGGCGCCATCGTCAACATGCTGGCCGACATCTGGGGCGGCATGCCCGGCATGGGTCATTCCGGCGCGGCCCGCGCCGGCGTCTGGAACCTGACCGAAACGGCGGCCTGCGAATGGGCCCACGCCGGCGTGCGGGTGAACGCGGTGGCGCCGGGCTGGATCGCCTCCAGCGGCATGGACAGCTACGACGAGGACTACCGCGCGGTGCTGCGCGGCCTGGCCGCCAAGGTGCCGTTGCAGCGCTTCGGCACCGAGGCCGAGCTGGCGGCGGCGGTGGTGTTCCTGCTGTCGCCGGCGGCGGCCTTCATCAACGGCAGCGTCATCCGTGTGGATGGCGGCGTGCCCAACGCGCGTCATTCCTGGACGCTGGCGCCGGCCGCGCGCGGCGAGACCTACGACGGCTTTCCTCAGTACGCGCCGCCGTCCTTGTTCTCGGCGGACTGAAGCCGATGCAGGGCGTCTTGCACCTCGCCCCGGAATCGCGCCAGCGCCAGCGCGTCGCGGCGCGGCGGCTGCAGCGCCTGCCACAGGAAGTCGACCAGCTGGTCGGCGGTGGCCGCCACGTCGACCCGCGTTCCGCGCAGGATGGCGTCCCACAGCACGTGTTCCATCGGGCCATAGATGGCCGAGCGCAGCAGGCGCAGCGGCATGTCCTGGCGGATGTGGCCGTCGGCCTGGCCTTGCGCGAGGATGCGCATCAACGGCGCGGTGTAGCGCCGCTGCAGGCCGGCGTAGATCTCGCCGAAATCGTCGTTGCGGGCCCGGCCTTCGGACAGGATGAAGGCGCACAGCCCGGTGCCCTCGGCCAGCAGGTGGCGCAGGTGCGCATGCACCAGGTAGTGCAGCTGGGCCCGCGCGCCCTGCACGTGCGGCAGGTAGTCCTCGACCTTGGCGATGATCTCGTCGTACCAGTCGCTGATGACGCGCACGCACAGCTCGCGCTTGCCGCCGAAATAGGTGAACACCGTGCCTTCGGACACGCCCAGCCGCTGCGCGATCTCGGTGGTGGTGGCGGCCTGGAAGCCGGCCTCGGAAAACACCTGCCGCGCGACCCGCAGGATGTCCCGTATCCGTTGCTCGGACTTGGCGCTGGCCGGCGGGCGGCGCATCGGGACGGCGGCGGTTTTTTCCATGGGGGCGGCGGGGCGATGGGAAGTGGCCAGGGCTTACTATCATAACGACCCGCGGCGCCGCGCCTCAAAGCTCCCGCCACGAATACAAAAGAACAGCGAATACAAGAACCGCGACACGGAGACCCGAGCATCATGCTGTCCAGAACCGAAACCTACGCGCAGTTGGCGTCTTCCTTCCAATGGCGCGTGCCGGCGGCCTACAACATCGGCGTGGACGCCTGCGACAAGTGGGCCGACGGCAGCGGCCGCCTGGCGCTGATCCACGAGAAAAGCGACGGCAGCCAGACGCGCTACAGCTTCGACGACATCAAGGCGCGCGCCAATCAGTTGGCCAACGCGCTGCGGCGCCAGGGCGTGCGGCGCGGCGACCGGGTGGCGGTGTACCTGCCGCAGGCGCCCGAGACCGCCGTGACCCACATCGCCGTGTACAAGCTGGGTGCGGTGGCGGTGCCGCTGTTCACCTTGTTCGGCGTCGACGCGATCCAGTACCGGCTGGCCGACAGCGGCGCCGCCGCGCTGGTCACCGACGCCGAGGGCTGCCGCCGCCTGCGCGAGATCCGCGCCACGCTGCCGGCCCTGCGGACGGTCTATTGCATCGACGGTCCGGGCGAGGGCGGGGCGCTGCCGTTTCACGCCTCGCTCGACGCTGAATCCGCGCAGTTCGAAGCCGAACCCACCGCGGCCGACGACCCGGCCGTCATCATCTACACGTCGGGCACCACCGGCAAGCCCAAGGGGGCGCTGCACGCCCACCGCGTGCTGCTCGGCCACCTGCCGGGCGTGGAGATGTCGCACGAATTCTTTCCCGAGCACGCCAGGCTGATGTGGACGCCGGCCGACTGGGCCTGGATCGGCGGCCTGCTGGACGTGCTGCTGCCGGCCTGGCACCACGGCGTGCCGGTGCTGGCGCGGCGCTTCGAGAAATTCGACGGCGCCGCGGCCTTCGACCTGATGGCGCGCCATGGCGTCACGCACACCTTCCTGCCGCCCACCGCGCTCAAGATGATGCGTGGCGTAGCCCATCCGCCGGCGCCGGGCGCGCTGGCGCTGCGCTCGGTGGCCAGCGGCGGCGAATCGCTCGGCGCCGAACTCATCGACTGGGGCCGCCGGGTGCTGGGCGTGACCATCAACGAGTTCTACGGCCAGACCGAATGCAACATGCTGGTGTCGTCGTGCTCATCCCTGTTCGCGCCGCGCATCGGCAGCATTGGCCGCGCCGCGCCCGGCCACCGGGTCGCCATCGTGGACGAGCAGGGCGCCGAAATGGCCGATGGGCAGGAAGGCAATATCGGCGTATCGCGGCCCGATCCGGTGATGTTCCTGGGCTACTGGAACAACCCGCAGGCCACCGCCGAGAAATTCGCCGGCGATTACCTGCTGACCGGCGACATGGGCGTGCGCGACGCCGACGGCTTCATCCGCTTCGTCGGCCGCAACGACGACGTCATCACCAGCGCCGGCTACCGCATCGGCCCCGGGCCGATCGAGGACTGCCTGCTGGGCCACCCCGCAGTGCGCATGGCCGCCGTGGTGGGCGTGCCCGACGCCGAGCGCACCGAGGTGGTGATGGCCTACGTGGTGCTGCACGACGGCGTGGCCGGCGACGAGGCGCTGGTCAAGACCTTGCAGGCGCACGTGCGCAACCGCCTGGCGGCCCATGAATATCCGCGCCGCATCCGCTTTGTAACGAGTTTGCCGACCACCGCCACCGGCAAGATCATCCGCCGTTCCCTGCGCGACGGCAGCTATGCCTGAGTCCTGGCGGCGCGGCGAAAACCGGGTGACAAACCCGGTGACAAACTCGTCCGTTTGGTCGGGTTGACGGCCTGCCCGGCGCTGCAAGTATGATGGCGCAAACATGTATACGGCCCCAGTCAAACGGGGCCGTATCGCCATTAGCCTTAGTATGGAGATAACCCTGATGAATAAACCCTTGGACGGGGGCCTGGCGGCCTTGAACGTACCCGCGTACGTCAAGCATCGCGGCCTGATCGACTGGGTCGCCAGCGTCGTGGCGCTGGCCAAGCCGGACCGCGTCGAATGGTGCGATGGTTCGCAGGAAGAATACGACCGCCTCTGCGAACAGATGGTCCAGGCCGGCACCATGCGCCGCCTCAACCCGGCCAAGCGGCCCAATTCCTTCCTGGCCTGTTCCGACCCGTCGGACGTGGCGCGCGTCGAAGACCGCACCTTCATCTGCTCCGACCGTCCCGAGGACGCGGGCCCGACCAACAACTGGGCCGACCCGGCCGAAATGCGCGCCACGCTCAACGGCCTGTTCGACGGCGCCATGCGCGGCCGCACGCTGTACGTGGTGCCGTTCTCGATGGGTCCGCTGGGTTCGGACATCGCCCACATCGGCGTTGAGCTGTCGGACAGCCCGTATGTCGCGGTCAACATGCGCATCATGACGCGCATGGGCAAGCAGGTCTACGACGTGCTCGGCGCCGACGGCGACTTCGTGCCGTGCGTGCACTCGGTCGGCAAGCCGCTGGCCGCCGGCGAGGCCGACGTGGCCTGGCCCTGCAACGCCACCAAGTACATCGTTCACTTCCCCAAGAGCCGCGAGATCTGGAGCTTCGGCTCGGGCTACGGCGGCAATGCGCTGCTGGGCAAGAAGTGCTTCGCGCTGCGCATCGCCTCCACCATGGGCCGCGACCAGGGCTGGCTGGCCGAACACATGCTGATCCTGGGCGTGACCTCGCCCAAGGGCCGCAAGTACCACGTCGCCGCCGCGTTCCCGTCGGCCTGCGGCAAGACCAACTTCGCCATGCTGATCCCGCCGCAGGGCATGGACGGCTGGAAGGTCACCACCATCGGCGACGACATCGCCTGGATCAAGCCGGGCGCCGACGGCCGCCTGCACGCCATCAACCCCGAGGCCGGCTATTTCGGCGTGGCCCCGGGCACCAGCGAGCAGACCAACTTCAACGCCATGGCCACGCTCAAGGCCAACGTCATCTTCACCAACGTCGCCCTGACCGACGACGGCGACGTCTGGTGGGAAGGCATGACCGACACGCCGCCGGCGCACCTGATCGACTGGCAGGGCCAGGACTGGACCCCGGCCATCGCCCGCGAAACCGGCCGCAAGGCCGCCCACCCCAACGCGCGCTTCACCGCCCCGGCGGCGCAGTGCCCCTCGATCGACCCCGAGTGGGAAAACCCGCAGGGCGTGGTGATCGACGCCTTCATCTTCGGCGGCCGCCGCTCCACCACCGTGCCGCTGGTGACCGAGGCGCGCAACTGGGTCGAAGGCGTCTACATGGCCGCCACCATGGGCTCGGAAACCACCGCCGCCGCCGTCGGCCAGCAGGGCGTGGTGCGGCGCGATCCGTTCGCCATGCTGCCGTTCTGCGGTTACAACATGAGCGACTACTTCACGCACTGGCTCAAGCTGGGCAAGCAGCTCGAAGCCGCCGGCGCCACGCTGCCGCGCATCTACTGCGTCAACTGGTTCCGCAAGGGCCCCGACGGCAAGTTCGTCTGGCCCGGCTTCGGCGAGAACATGCGCGTGCTGCGCTGGATGCTGGGCCGCATCGACGGCCAGGCCGGCGGCGTCGACCAGGTGTTCGGCATCTCGCCCAGCTACCAGGACATCGACTGGACCGGCCTGGAATTCAGCCCCGACAAGTTCGAACAGGTCATGTCGGTCGACGACGGCGCCTGGCGCGACGAACTGGCGCTGCACGACGAGCTGTTCGGCCAACTGGCCCAGGGCCTGCCCGACGACCTGCCCGCCGCCAAGGCCCGGATCGAAGGCCGTCTGGCCGCCTGAGCCTGCCGTGCCGAGGGCGGCCGCAGGTCAGCCGCCCGCGTCTGCGCCGGTCGCGCTGATATCGGCCGCGCCTAAGCCGGCCGCGCCTAAGCCGGCCACGCCTAAGCCGGCCGCGCCCGACCCCAAACCCGCGCAGGGTGACGTGCGCGGGTTTTTTTGCGGCACAATCGTTCCATGAAACTCGACGCCGAAGACCTCGCCAAGATCACCGAGCTGACCCTGGCCCACTACGAAGAAAGCGCCCAGTCCTTCGAGGCCGGCACGCGCGACCACGACGTCAGCCAGAACATCGCCGCGCTGCTGCGCCATATCGACGGCGAGCCGCCCTACGACATCCTCGACCTCGGCTGCGGCCCCGGCCGCGACCTCAAGACCTTCGCCGCCCTCGGCCACCGCCCCGTCGGCCTGGACGGCACCCCCAGCTTCGTCGCCATGGCCCGCGCCGCCAGCGGCCGCGAAGTCTGGCACCAGGACTTCCTGCGCCTGCAACTGCCCGCCGCCCGCTTCGACGGCATCTTCGCCAACGCCGTCCTGTTCCACGTCCCCACCCAGGAACTGCCCCGCGTCCTGCGCGACCTGCGCGCCACCCTCAAACCCGGCGGCGTCCTCTTCAGCTCCAACCCCCGCGGCGGCAACCAGGAAGGCTGGAACCGCGGCCGCTACGGCGCCTACCACGACCTGGACGGCTGGCGCACCCTGCTGCAAGCGGCAGGCTTCGAAGAACTCGAACACTACTACCGCCCCGACGGCCTCCCTCGCGACCAACAACCCTGGCTCGCCAGTGTATGGAGAAGGGCGGACTGACCGCACGACGCGATACACGCGTCACCTTCCGCTCCCCGCATCGGTGAAATGGCCAACCTCTCTCTATCTCCCAGCAAGTTGCGGAAGATGGATATGCATCGATCACCGGCGCGCAGCGCATTCGCCACCCCCTCAAACTCCTGGACGCCAATCTCGGCCGCCCGCGCGGCCAAGATTGGCAGCCCTGAAAGTTCCCTTCCCCGACCACAGGTCTAGCAGCGCGACAGACCAAGACGCACGTAGCCCCTCGGGCGGGCGCAGTCGGTGGCGGGCAACCTCGATGCGCCCGAGGGAATCTGAAGGCAGTCGCCGCAGGCGACAACGAAGATGACAACGGGGCAGTCCGGAGCGAACGCTCCGGACCGCAATCGTGGGCGCCCGCCACCGACTGCGCCCGCCCGAGGGGCAGCCTACGAAGCAGAGCCGGCCTACGAAGCAGAGCCGGCCTACGCAGCAGAGCCAGCCTACGAAGCCCATCACCCTGACTACCCCTTCCCCAGGCGAACAAAGCAAAGCAAAAACCGGATACCCACCGCAGCCACCGGCCATCCCCCCCTGACGGCCATCACCCCCCCCGCAATACCCGCACTCCCCGGATACCCACCGCCAAATCCGGCTACCCCCCAGCAAGCGTCCAGCCGCAACATCCGCCTCACGATCTCAGCAATCCAGGAGGCAAGCAAATGAAGGGACTGGCCCACAAAACCGCCATCGTCACCGGCGGCGCCACGCTGATCGGCGCCGGCGTCGTCGCCGCGCTGCGCGCCAAGGGCGTGCGCGTCGCCATCTTCGACATCGACGCCGACGGCGCCGCCCGCGTCGCCGCCACCGACCCCGACGGCATCCGCGCCTGGCCGATCGACATCACCGACGACGCCCAGCTGGCCCGCGCCGTCGCCGAGGTCGCCGCCCACTTCGGCCGCATCGATTACCTGGTCAACCTCGCCGCCACCTACCTTGACGACGGCGCCGCCTCCGGCCGCGCCGACTGGCTGCGCGCCCTGGACATCAACGTCGTCAGCGCCGTCATGGCCGCCCGCGCCGTGCACCCGCACCTGGTGGCCGCCGGCGGCGGCGCCATCGTCAACTTCACCAGCATCTCGTCGCGCGTCGCGCAGACCGGCCGCTGGCTCTATCCGGTCTCCAAGGCCGCCTTGCTGCAGGTCACCCGCAGCCTGGCGATGGACTACGCCGGCGACCGCATCCGCGTCAATTCGGTCTCGCCCGGCTGGACCTGGTCGCGCGTGATGGACGAACTGACCCAGGGCGACCGCGCCAAGACCGACCGCGTCGCCGCCGACTTCCACCTGCTGGGCCGCGCCGGCGATCCGGCCGAAGTGGCCGAGGTGGTCGCCTTCCTGCTGTCGGACCACGCCAGCTTCGTCACCGGCGCCGACTACGCCGTCGACGGCGGCTATTCCGCCATGGGCCCCGAACAGGCCCGTCCCGCCATCCCGCGCCTGGCCGAATAAGGCCGGCCTCACCGCTCATCGGCCGCCAGGCACCCGGCGGACCCGCACACCAAACAGGAGAAGCATCATGCGTCGAATCGCGATCGTCGGAGGCGGGCAGGCCGGCCTGCCGTTGGCCCTGGGCCTGCTGGACAAGGGCTACGAGGTGACCGTGGTCACCAACCGCGCGCCCGATGACATCCGCCGCGGCAAGGTCATGTCCAGCCAGTGCATGTTCGATGCCTCGCTGCAGATCGAGCGCGACCTGGGCCTGAATCAGTGGGAAGCCGACTGTCCGCCGGTCGAAGGCATCGGCCTGGCCGTGCCGCATCCCGAGCGCCCCGGGCACAAGCTGATCGACTGGGCCGCGCGCCTGGATCGCCCGGCGCAGGCGGTGGACCAGCGCATCAAGATGCCGGCCTGGATGGAATTGTTCGCCGCCCGCGGCGGCCGCCTGCTGATCCAGGATGGCGGCGTGGCCGAACTGGAGCTGCTGGCCGCCTCGCATGACCTGGTGCTGCTTGCCGCCGGCAAGGGCGACGTGGTCAAGCTGTTCGAGCGCGACGCGGCGCGCTCGCGCTTTGACAAGCCGCAGCGCGCGCTGGCCTTGACCTACGTGCACGGCATGCGCCCGGCGCCGGTGTTCTCGCGGGTCGCCTTCAACCTGATTCCCGGCGTCGGCGAGTACTTCGTGTTTCCTGCGCTGACCCTCAGCGGCCCCTGCGAAATCATGGTGTTCGAAGGCGTGCCGGGTGGCCCGATGGACTGCTGGCGCGACATCAAGACGCCGCAGGACCATCTGGCCAGGAGCCTGGACATCCTGCGCACCTTCCTGCCCTGGGAGGCCGAGCGCTGCGCGGCCGTCGAGCTGACCGACGCCAACGGCATCCTGGCCGGCAGCTTCGCGCCCACGGTGCGCAAGCCGGTCATGACCCTGCCTTCTGGCCGCCTGGTGTTCGGCCTGGGCGACGCCGTGGTCACCAACGACCCCATCACCGGCCAGGGCTCGAACAACGCCACCAAGGCCTGCGCCATCTACCTGGAGGCGATCCTGGCGCGCGGCGACCAGCCCTTCACCGCCGACTGGATGCGGCAGACCTTCGAGCGCTTCTGGGACTACGCCAGCGCCGTGGTCGACTGGACCAACTCGATGCTGCTGCCGCCGCCGCCGCACTTGCTGCAACTGCTGCAGGCCGCCGGCGACGCGCCCGCGCTGGCCAGCGCCGTCGCCAACGGCTTCAACCATCCGCCCAACTTCTTCCCGTGGTGGACCGACGCCACCGCCTGCGAGGCCTTCATCGCCGCCAAATCCACCCGGGCGGCGGCGTGATGGCGGCCCTGGACTGGGGCAGCACCGACCTGCATCCGAAGGTCCTGCGCGGCGTGCTGGGCAGCTACCCGACCGGCGTGGCCATCGTCGCCACGCGCTGTCCGGACGGCCGCAAGGTCGGGCTCACCATCAACTCGTTCGCCTCGCTGTCGCTCGATCCGCCGCTGGTGCTGTGGAGCCTGGTGAACCGCTCGCCCAACCTGGCGGCGTTTCGCGACTGCGACCACTTCACCATCAGCGTGCTGGCCCGCGGCCAGGAGGCGCTGGCGCGGCGCTTCGCCGATCCGGCGGTGCCCGACAAGTTCGAAGGCGCCGAGCTGCACGAGGTGCCCGAGGGCGTGCCCGCCATCGCCGGCGCCGTGGCCACGCTGGTCTGCGCCAACGACCAGCAGAGTCCGGCTGGCGACCACCTGCTGCTGTTCGGCCGGGTGCTGCGCGTGGCCAGCGTGGCGGCCACGCCGCTGGTGTTTCACGCGGGACGCTTCACCGCGCTGACGTAGCGGGGCGGCGCGCCGGTCCGTGCCCGCATCGGGCAGCGCGCCGGTCGGTGGTCCGGCCGGTCCGCGCCGCTGCCGTCGGCCTGCGCGTGCCGCCGTTGCCTGGCGCGGGGCAGGTCCGCCTCGCAATGTGTCTCAGCTTCATCAACCTTCCCGGCCCGAGTGGCCGGCCGGAGCCTGTGATGGCCTTATCTTCCGCCTCCGACGCCCAGATCATCGTGGTGGGCAGCGGCATGAATTCGCTGGTGTGCGCCGCGCTGCTGGCGCAGCGCGGCAAATCGGTGCTGGTGCTGGAGCGCAACGACCGCCTCGGCGGCTGCATCCGCACCGAGGAACTATTTCCCGGTTACCGCCACGACGTGCTGTCGAGCTGGTATCCGCTGTTCGTCGGCGGTCCGGCCTACGCCGCCCTCAAGCCGGCCCTGCAGGCGGCCGGCCTGGAATTCGCCCAGTGCGATTACGCCACCGGCCTGGCGCTGCCCGACGGCAGCGGCATCGCCCTCAAGCAGGACATCGCGGACAGCGCGCGGCGCCTGGACGCGTGGGCGCCCGGCGACGGCGCCGCGTTCGGCGCCATGGCGCAACGCCTGTTCGGCGAAGACGCCGCGCTGACCTTCGGCCTGCTGGGCCAGAACCCCTATGGCGCCGGCATGCTCAAGCTGCTGTTCGGCGAGTGGCGCCGGCGCGGCCTGGACGGGCTGATGGCGTTCGCCGCCGATTCGCTGGAGAGCTTTCGCCGCTGGTCCGACCGTGAATTGCAATCCGATGCGGCGCGCGCGCTGATCGCGCCCTGGGTGCTGCACACCGGCCTGGGACCGGACGACGCCTGTTCGGCGCTGATCGGCAAGCTGACCTTCGCCGCGGTGGTGGCCGGCGGCATGCCGGTGGTCAAGGGCGGCAGCCAGGGCGTGGTGGACGCCCTGGCCAAGGTCATCGAACAGCACGGCGGCCGGCTGCGGACCGGCGCCGCCGTCGAACGCATCCTGACGCATGGCGAAGGCCGCCGCCGCCGCGCCGTCGGCGTCGTGGCCGCCGGCCGCGAGTACCGCGCCCGCGAGGCCGTGGTCTGCAACGTCACGCCCGGCCAGCTGTACGGCACGCTGCTGCCCGATGCGCCCGAGCCGGTGCGGCGCCGCGCCGCCGGCTACCGCCATGGCCGCGGCGGCATGCAGATCCATTTCGCGCTCGACGCGCCGCCCGACTGGCGCACGCCCGAACTGCGCCACGTGCCGCTGGTGCACCTGACCGAGAGCATGGAGCAGGTCTGCGCCTCGGTCACCGAGGCCAACAACGGCCTGTTGCCGGCGCGGCCGACGCTGGCTATCGGCCAGCCGGTCGCCGTCGATCCGTCGCGCGCCCCGGCCGGCGGCTGGATCCTGTGGGTGCAGATGCAGGAGCTGCCGGTGCGCGTCAAGGGCGATGCCGCCGGCCTGATCGACACGCCCGCCGACGGCCGCTGGACCGAGGCCCTGCGGGAAGCCGTCGCCGACCGCGTGCAGGCGCGGCTGGAGCCGGTCATGCCCGGCCTGGCGCAACGCATCGTCGGCCGCCGCAGCTACTCGCCGGCCGACCTGGAGGCGCTGAACTGCAACCTGGTGGGCGGCGATCCTTACGCGGGCATCTGTTCGCCCGACCAGTTCTTCTGGCTGCGCCCGTTCGCCGGCAGCCAGGGCGCGCGCGGCCACCGCACGCCGCTGCGGAACCTTTTCCACATCGGCGCCGCCACCCACCCGGGTCCCGGGCTGGGCGGCGGTTCCGGCTATCTCGTCGCACAACATCTCGCGCCCCGCGGGGGCAGGAGCGGAACATGAGCAGACACCTGACACGCCGGCTGGCTTGCGCCGCGGCATTGGCGCTGGCCGGCGGCGTGGCGCAAGCCACCGAAGGCGGCGGCCTGGGCATCTATCCGGACGGCCTGGAGAACTTCATGTCGGGCGCGCTGCCGCCGCCCGGGGTGCATATGCTGGTCTACGGCGGCGGCGCGCGCTACGACAAGCTGCGCGGCAACGACGGCGAGCGCCTGCCGGTGCCGGACTTCAAGGTCGACGTCAACGTGCTGGCCCCGCGCCTGATCTGGGTCACGCCGCAGCAGGTGCTGGGCGGCCAACTGGCCTTCCATGCCATCGCGCCGCTGCTGGACGTCACCTTCAAGGCCGGCGGCCAGCGTTACCGCAGCACCGGCCTGGGCGACATGACGCTGGGCGTGGCGCTGGGCTATCACCTGTCCGAATCGCTGCACTATGTGGTCGGCCTGGACATGTACGCGCCCACCGGCGAATACGACCGCAAGGACCCGTCCAGCCTCGGCAAGAACTACTGGACCGCCCAGCCCGTGTTCGCGCTCAGCCGCATCAGCCCGGACGGCTTCAATGCCGATCTGAAGCTGATGTACGACTTCAACTTCCGCAATTCGGCCACCGACACCCGCTCGGGCCAGGCCATCCACGCCGACTACGCGGTGGGTTGGGGCGTGGGCAAGGGCTGGGTGCTGGGCGTGGGCGGGCATGCCTTCCAGCAGGTCACCGACGACAACGGCCCCAACAGCGCCGCCGGCCGCGCCCGCGCCTTCGGCGTGGGGCCGTCGGTGCGCTACATGAACGATCGCGGCTGGCTGTTCACCGCCAAGTGGCAGCAGGAATTCCAGGTCAAGAACCGGCCGGAGGGCGCGCAGCTGTACGTCAAACTGGCCATTCCGTTCTAGGACCCGCGCCCGGCTCCATTCAGGGTAGACAGGCCCTGGGGCTACCTGCGGCGGGCCGGGCCGGCAGCGGGCCCGCCTCGGGGAAGGGGGCGGTGGCAAGGCGGGCGCCGCCCGCCCGCCGCCGCGAATGGGCTAGACTCAAGGCTCTCTTCGTTTCAAGCAGCCATCCATGATTGTCAAAGCCTTGCGTGCCGGTGTGGGTCAACTGATTATCCTGGGCGATGCGCTGACGCGCCCGCGCCCGCGGCAACGCTCGGCCCAAGGCCAGGCCGCCGTCGACCGCGAGGCGGCTGCGCTGTCGCTCTACCAGTTCCATGCCTGCCCGTTCTGCGTCAAGACGCGGCGCGCCATCCACCGCTTGAACGTGCCCGTGGCGCTGCGCGATGCCAAGGGGGACCCCCAGGCGCGCGCCGAATTGCAGGCTGGCGGCGGCAAGGTCAAGGTGCCGTGCCTGCGCATCGAGGAAGCGGGCGGCACGCGCTGGATGTACGAGTCCAGCGACATCATCGCCTACCTTGAACAACGCTACGCCAACGTGGCCTGACGCGGCGGCTCCATGACACGCCCCGCCCGCCGCCTGGCTCTCCTGACCCTGTGCGCGGCCGTGGCGCTGGCGGGCTGCGACTCGTCGCTGCCGCCGCCGCCCGCCGGGTCCAGGCTCACGGCGGAAACCCTGGCCACCCAGGAGACGCCGCCCGAACGCCAGTTCAAGGGCACCTTGGCGGGCAGGCCCATCCACCTGCTCATGCATGAATGCAAGGTCTACAAGGTGGATCCGGCGGAAGGCGACAACGTCGCCTGGACGCTGGTGCTTGAAGGCGATTTCTCCCTGTTGCCCACGCTCTGCGTGCGCCAGGAACTGACGGCGGGAAAGGGCTTCGTGCAGGCCTTCATCGGCCGCCAGGCGTTCGGCGCCGGCGGCTGCTGCACCGGCACCCCGGAATACCGCTCGACCGACGGGCTGACCTGGAAGCCGCGCTGAACGCCACGCTGAACGTCGCGCTGAACGCCACGTTGAATGCCGAACTGAATGCCGCAAGGAACGCCGTCAGCGTGAGCGGACGATCGTTTGCGATTGGCCATCCCCAGGGTTGTTTGAACGCAAGGCCTGGCCAGTCCTGACAAAGTTGCCGCTTCAGCCGTGCCGCCGCGCGTGCCGCGTCAGCCGTGCCGCCGCACGCTCTGGCTGGGGCTTTCGCCGTAACGCGCCTTGTAGCTGGCGCTGAAACGTCCCAGGTGCGCGAAACCCCAGCGCAACGCCACGCCCGCGACGTTTTGGCATTCGCCCGACAGCAGTTCGGCGCGCGCCCGCTCCATGCGCAGATCGCGCAGATAGTGCATGGGGCTGATGCCCAGGAATTCCTTGAAGCCGGCATACAGGCTGCGCACGCTGACTCCCGCGATGCGCGCCAGCTGCTCGGCGCTGACCGGCTCGTGCGCATGCGCCTGCAGATAGTCCTGCACGCAGCGCACGTGGCGCGGCAGCACCGCGCCGCGGCGGCCCGCCGGCGTGGCGCTGTAGTTGTGGGGCAGGGCGGACAACAGCGTCGCCGCCACCAGTTGTTCCATCTGGTGCACGATCAGCTTGTGCTCGGCCAGGTCGGCATGCTGCGAGGAACAGTCCAGCAGATACGCCATCAGGCAGCGCCAGGCCGGACACTCGCGCCAGCGGAACCCCAGCTGGAAGCGCAGCGGCCGATCCAGCGTACAGCCCAGGTGGCCCACCAGCGTGCGTTCCAGCAGCGAGCGGCCCACGCGCAACATGAACTGATCGTTGTCGTCGGCCCAATGCATCGCCAGGTCGTCATCCGGACTGACCACCGACGCCACGTCCGGCGTCGAATCCACCCGCTGCGGCCCGCTCTCGATCAGCGCGGCGCCCGACAGCGGCATCTGCACCAGGAAGAAGTCCTCCAGCGGCCCCGGCCGGATCTCGACGTTCGCGCCGTAGCGCAGCCGGTTCAGCGACACCTCGCCCAGCGGCTGGTGATGCATGCGCGCATTCAGGCGCTGCGTCGATCCGACCACGCCCAGGTGGTGCGGCCGCATCACGCGGCCCACCATGGCGCGCGCTTCGTCCAGGTCGCCCGAGGCGAACAGTTGCTGCGCGGGTGTCGCCAGGATGGTGTCGATGCGCCACCCCGGGGCGCCGGCCATGGCCCCGGCGGCCGCGCGCGGCCCGGCGGCTTGCCATGATGTCTCGGCATCGGACTGCGTCGTGTTCAGCATGGCCGGGATTCCTTGCTCAGGTCCTGATGTCCGGCGGGCAGCGGCCGCCGGTTCCCCTGGCGGCCACGTCCGTGGCGCGCCTTTATGATGGTCCTCATAGTAAAGCGCCGCGCCGCGGGCGGGACTGCTGGAAAACCCGTCCCGGCGGGCATGGGGCTATCCGTTTCTTGCGCTGGCTGTCCAGGGCGTGCGGGAAAACGTCCAGGGCCGGCCGCCCGTCAAGGCTTGAGGCAGCTGGACACCGATTCGGCCAGCCGGCGGGCTGGCGCGGGAACCCGCCCGCGCGCGCCCTCCAACCGCCTACTTATCCAGCCACGGCGCTTCCTTCCAGAGCGCCTGGAATTCCGCTTCGCCAGCCGCCAGTTCCTTGGCGTACTCCGGGGGCGCCAGATAACGCAACGGCGCGAACATGTCCCTGGCCTTGGCCTGGAACTCCGGATCGTCCACCGTGCGTTTCAGCGCGGCGACGAGCTTGGCGCGCACCTCGTCGGGCAAGCCCTTGGGCGCGGCCAGTCCTCGCAGCGAGGCCAGCTCGAAATCGAAGCCCTGTTCCTTGAAGGTGGGCACGTCCGGCAGCGCGGCCGAACGCGTCTTGCCCATCTGCCCCAGCATGCGCAATGGGGTGCCGCCTTTCTGGTACTGCAGCGCTTCGCCCACGTTGATGGCGCCGATCGTGATCTCGCCGCTGGCCAGCGCGCCCCGCACCTCGCCGGCGCCCTTGTAGGGGATGTGGCTGAGCTTGCTGCCGGACACGCGTTCGAAGCGCAGCATGGCCAGGTGGTCGTCGGAGCCCGTGCCGGTGGTGCCCACCGTGACCTTGCCCGGGTTCTTCTTGGCGTAGGCGGAAAGGTCGGCCAGGGTCTTGATCGGGTTGTCGTTCCGCACCGAAAACGCGCCGGGATCGTCGATCAGGTTGCCCAGCAGATCGAAGCTGCGCCAGGTGAAGCTGGTCTTGCGTTCGATGGGAATCGTCAACAGGTTCGGCGTGTTGATGAAGCCGATGGTGTAGCCGTCGGGCTGGGCCCGCGCCAGCTCCGAGAAACCAATCGCGCCGCCCGCGCCAGGGCGGTTCAGCACGACGATGCGGGCATCGCCGCCCAGGTATTTCTGCAGATAGGGCGCCATCATGCGGGCCACCAGGTCGGTGCCGCCGCCCGGCCCGTAAGACACGATCAGGTTGATAGGATGTTCGGGGTAGCCGGCCGCTTGCGCGCCGCCGCTGAACAGGGCGGCGCCCGCCAGCAAGGCTGCCAGCGCGCGCAGCGTCCCGCGTTTATTGTGTTTTTGCATGGTTTGTCTCCTTGGTATGTGGCCGGGGCCTGCCTGCATCGTGCGTTGCGATGCCGGCGATGGCTCAAGCCGTGTCGTCACGCCAGATTTGCGATGCGTTCGGCCGCCAGCGGCCAGACCTCCGGATTGACGAGTTGCGGTGGGCGTTCGCCGCGCAGCATCGCAACGAGCTGCGTGGCCGATGAGCGGGCGACGTTGCGCCGGGCTTCGTGGGTGACGCCGGCGGTGTGGAAGGTGGCGACGACGTTGGGCAGGCCCAGCAGCGGGGCGTCGCGTGCGGGCGGCTCCTGTTCCCAGACGTCCAGCCCGGCGCCGCGCAGATGCCCGGCGCGCAGGGCGTCGTGCAGCGCCGCTTCGTCGTGGATGCCGCCGCGCGCGGTCGAGAGGAACACCGCATCGCGTTTCATGGCCGCGAAGGCCTTGGCGCCGAACAGGCCGCGCGTGGAGGCGTCCAGGGGGCAATGCAGCGACACCACGTCGGACCGCGCCAGCAACTCGTCCAGAGACACCGGCTCGGCGCCGCGGTCGCGGATGGCGTCGGAGGACAGCAGCGGATCGTGCGCGATCACGCGCAGGCCGAAGCCGCGCGCAATGCGGGCGACGCTGGTGCCGATCTTGCCGATGCCGACCAGGCCGAGGACGAGGCCATGGATTTCATGGCCCATGAGGTCCTCGCGCGTGAAGCGGGCGTCGTGGCGCAGGCGTTGGTGCGATTCCACCACGCGCCGCTGCACGGCGAGCAGCAGCGCGTAGGTGTGCTCGGCCACGGATTCCGCGTTGCCGCCCGCCTGGTTGACCACGGCGATGCCCGCCGCGGTGCAGGCCGCCACGTCGATGGTGTCGTAGCCCGCGCCGCCGGACGAGACGCACACCAGGTCCGGGCATTGCGCGATCAGATCGGCATTGACGAACCATTGCCGCGGCAGCTCGTCCTTGGCCGCGGATACGTGATACGCATGGGCCGACTTCAGGCCGGCCAGCGTGCGCGCATCGTCGCCCCTAGCCGGCAGCACCGACAGCGAGACCCCGGGCGTGGCGCCGATGATCTCGTCGAACACCGGATTGAGCCAGAGGTCCAGGCGGCAGAGCCGGGCGGTCTGGGGGGAAGACGCCGCGCTCACAGCACGCCCCGCGCCTTGAGCGTGGCGTCGACCCAGGCGCGGTCCAGCGCGCCGCGCGCGATGTCCTCCAGCACGCGGGCTTCCGCCGCGGCGATCGCGCGCACGCGCTCCGCGATGGCGGGGGCCTCGTCGGGACGGATGGCCAGCAATCCGTCGGCATCGCCCACCAGCAGGTCGCCGGGCAGGACCACCATGCCGTCGATCGCGATCGGCACGTTGATGGCGCCGGGTCCATCCTTGTAGGGGCCGCGATGCGCGACCCCGCGCGCATAAACGGGAAAATCGCCGGCGCCGATCGTTTCGCTATCGCGGATGGCGCCGTCGATCACGAAGCCCGCCAGCCCGCGCCGCGCGGCCCAGCCAACCATGATCTCGCCGATGATGGCGTTGTTCATGTCGCCGCCGGCATCGACCACGATCACGTCGCCCGGCTCGGCGGAATCGATCGCCTTGTGCACCATCAGGTTGTCGCCCGGCCGCGTGCGCACGGTGTAGGCGCGGCCGAGGATGCGGCGCGAGCGATGCATCGGGCGCAGGGCCGAGGTGCCGGTCGCGCGGCTCATCGCGTCGCTGATGTTGGCCACGGCCAACGCCTGATAGGCCGCGAGCGTTTCGCGGCTGGGGCCGGCGGGGCATGCCTGCAGGGTGAATCCGAACTCCGACATGGCGCTTTGTCTCCTTGGATGTTTGTCCGGGGGGACTCTACGCCGGGCTCATGGCGGTTTAAAGCGAATAATTTGATGTCGAAAACAACGCTTTTTGGAAAGTGTTGCGTGCGGCTCGCGCCCGGGCTAGAGCATTCCGGCAGGCGCGTGAAAGTCCAGGCAGGCCTGCGCGTGCGTGCGCAGGCTCTCCAGCATGGGCCGGGTGTCGTCGCGGCGCCATTGGAAGGTATAGGCCAGGGGGCGCAAGGGCGGAAAGCGCGACAGCGGCTGCAAGTCGCCGCGCTGGATCAACACCTGGGCCCAGGCGGCGGGCAGGAAGCCCAGCCCCAGCCCTTGCCGCAGCATGGCGGCGATGCCCGGCCAGCTATTGCAGCATTGATTGCGGCCCGGCGACACGCGCTGCTCGGTCAGCCAGTCGTCGAGAATGCGGATCGCGCCCGAGCTTTGCGGCAGGGTGATGAGCGTCAGGCCCGGCAGATCGGCCGGTTCAAGCGAGGCCGCGTCGGGCACGGCCCGGGCCGATACCACCCATTCGAAATGGGCGCTGCCGATCACGCGCGAGGCGAGCGACGCTCGGGACGACGGGCCCGCGATCACGGCGAAATCGAGTTCGCCTTCCTCCAGCCCGCGCTCGACCAGTTCGCCCACGCCCACGAAAGGTTCGACCAGCAGGTTGGGGTGGGCCTGCTGGATGACGGCGATCAGCCCGGCCATCCAGGTCATGGCGGTCAGCTCGCCGGCGCCGAAGCGGCAACGGCCGGAGTAGCTGAGGTTGTTGCTGGCCTGCTGCATGAACTGGTCCGCGTTGCGCAGCAGGTCCTTGGCATGGGGCACCAGTTGCTCGCCCAGCGCGGTCAGGGTGGCGCTGCGGGCGCTGCGGCTGAACAGCGCGGCGCCGATCGAGGATTCCAGTTCGCCGATCCGCTTGGACAAAGACGACACCGAAATATTCAGGCGATTCGCGGCGATGGCAAAGTTCTTGCAGGTGGCGGCCCAGTAAAAGGCCTCGAGTTGCTTGAGCGTCATGGGAAGTGAAGGATCGGGGCGACTGCAGGGCGATTGAGGGCGAGAAAAAGTGTAATAACGAACTTCAATAAAGTCACTTTATTCAAACCTCGGGCCGGCCTATATTCGTTCGCCGTTACCCATGACCCTTGCGCGGCGGATCGTCCGCCGGGCCCCGCCAGGAACCCCTGCCATGCCAGATCCGCTGCGTCGCATGCTCAGCCTGCACGACTTCGAGGCCGCCGCCCGGCGGATCCTGCCCAAGCCCCTGTATGCCTATGTGTCGGGCGCGGTGGAAGACGGGCAGTCCGAGCGGAGCAACCGGCAGGCCTTCGGCGAATACGGGTTCCGCCCGAAGGTGCTGGTGGACGTGTCGCGCCGCCACACCCGCTGCACGATATTGGGCCGCGAATACGCGGCGCCCGTCGGCGTGGCGCCCATGGGCATTGCGGCGCTGACCAGCTATCGCGGGGACGTGGCGCTCGCCCGCGCCGCGGCCGCGGCGGGCGTGCCCTGCATCATGAGCGGTTCCTCGCTGATCCGCCTGGAAACCGTGATGGCGGTGGCGCCCGGGACCTGGTTCCAGGCCTACCTGCCCGGCGACAGCGCCCAGATCGCCGCATTGATCGACCGTGTCGCCGCCGCCGGCGTGGAAACATTGGTGCTGACGGTCGACACGCCGGTGGCCGCCAACCGCGAGAACAACGTCAGGGCCGGTTTTTCCACTCCGCTGCGGCCCAGCGCCAGCCTGGCCTGGCAGGGCATCACGCACCCGCGTTGGCTGATCGGGACCCTGCTGCGCACGCTGGCCCGCCACGGCATGCCGCACTTCGAAAACAACTACGCCGCGCGCGGCGCGCCGATCCTGTCCAGGCATGTGCTGCGCGACTTTTCCGATCGCGGGCACCTGAACTGGCAGCACGTCGCCGCCATACGCAAGACCTGGAAAGGCCAGATGGTCCTGAAGGGCATCCTGCATCCGGACGACGCGCGCACCGCGCGCGCGCACGGCATGGACGCGGTCATCGTGTCCAACCACGGCGGCCGGCAACTGGATGGCAGCCTGGCGCCCCTGCAGGCCTTGCCCGCCATCGTGGACGCCGCGGGCGCCATGGAAGTGATGCTCGATAGCGGCGTGCGGCGCGGCACGGACGTGCTGAAGGCGCTGGCGCTGGGCGCGCGCTGCGTGTTCGTCGGGCGGCCGTTCAACTATGCGGCCACGGTGGCGGGCGAGCGCGGCGTGGCCCATGCCATCGCGCTGATCACCGAAGAAATCAGGCGCGACATGGGCCTGCTCGGCATCGTCGATCTGCGGGAGGTGGACCCAGGCCTGCTGCAACGCGGCCGCTAGCCGCGCCGCCTCAAGCCATGCGCGGCCTGCGCGTTCTCACGATGGTGCCGTCCGGCAGTTGATACGTTCCATACGCGATATGGTCCACGATTTGTCCTTCCGGCAGGCAGCAGTACAGGAACGCGCCGGGCGCGTCTTCGTCGGCGCCGAGCTGCCTGCGCTGCTCGATCCGGTAAGTCCTGCCATCCGGGTCAACGGCGATCACGGCGATGGCGCGCGTCGAGCGGGAGGGGGGTTGCATGGGTCTGGCTCCGGGTTCAGGCTTGAGCTTCAGGATGGCCGGATGGCCACCTTGAGCACGTTGTCGCGCTGGTTGGCGAACAGGTCGTAGGCCTGGACGATCTGGTCCAGGCCGAAGCGATGCGTGACCATCCGCGTCAGGTCCAGGCGCCCCGACTCAAGCACATTCATCAGACGGCGCATGCGTTCCTTGCCACCGGGGCAAAGCGCCGTGTTGATGCAGTGATCCCCGAGCCCGGCCGCGAATGCCGCCAGCGGGATCGTCAGGTCGGTCGAATAGACACCCAGGCTCGACAGCGTGCCGCCCGGCTTGAGGACGCGCAGCGCGGATTCAAAGGTGCTCTGCCGGCCCAACGCTTCGATGGCGGCATCCACGCCGCGGCCCCGGGTCAGGCGCATGATCTCCGCCACCACGTCGCAGTCGTTGGGATTGAGCAGGACGTCCGCGCCCCAGTGCCTTGCCATTTCCAGGCGGTGGGGATTGGCATCCACGCCGATGATGGTCGTGGCGCCCAGCAGGCGCGCGCCGGCGGTGGCGCACAGGCCGATCGGCCCCTGGGCGAAGATGGCGACCGCATCGCCGATGCGGATGTTGGCGTTCTCGGCGCCCTTGAACCCCGTGGACATGATGTCGGGGCACATCAGCACCTGCTCGTCGGACAGCCCGTCCGGGATCGGCGCCAGGTTGGCTTGCGCATCGGGCACCAGCAGGTATTCCGCCTGCGCCCCGTCGATCTTGTTGCCGAAACGCCAGCCCGCGGTCGCCTGGTGGTCGTGGCAGCCGCAAAGACCGGCGCCGTGCAGGTAGCTGCCGTCCTGCGACGGCGCGCCGTCCTGGGCGGCATAGGAGTTGAAATTGGGGCAGATGGCCCCGGCGATGACGCGTTGGCCTTCGACATAGCCGCGCACTGCGCTGCCGAGTTTCTCGATCACGCCCACCGGTTCATGGCCGATGGTCAGGCCGGACGCCACCGGATACTCGCCCTTGAGGATATGGACGTCGGTGCCGCAGAGGGTGGTGGTGGTGATACGCATCAGGGCGTCGTTCGGGCCTACCTGGGGGATGGGCTTTTCCCGGATCTCGATCCGGCCCGGCGCGACGAACACGGTCGCCTTCATCGTGGTGGTCATGGCGGTCTCTCTGGCATGTCG
Source organism: Achromobacter ruhlandii (assembly GCF_902859695.1). Taxonomy (GTDB): domain Bacteria; phylum Pseudomonadota; class Gammaproteobacteria; order Burkholderiales; family Burkholderiaceae_B; genus Achromobacter; species Achromobacter ruhlandii. Next base: position 84,838 of record NZ_CADIJL010000009.1, on the reverse strand, counting down.
AATACCCTGTTTAACGCGGCTGGCGGGACGCCTCTTGATTCATGTCAAGAAAGGACGCGGGCTTGTCTTGCTCTTATGTATGGGTTTTTTTGCATTATGCATGCCATAAAAGCCGTACAATTCAGCATCGTGTATGGGATTGGCGGTAAGATTCGACTGGCTCGGCAAAGAGCATGGTGCTCGCTCTGACCACTCCCAACTGAAGCTGCTGAAGCAGCGTTTTGAGGAAATAATGAATTTCTGGGTCCCTGTCATCTTCGGTACGTTCAAGATCCTCGTGTTGGGAACGGGCATGTTCCTCGCCATCAAGTCCCATTACGACGGGGCCAAAAAGGACAAGGAGAAGCTGGCGAAGGAGAAAGAGAAGGAGATGAAGGCAACGTAGGAGAGACCTCGCCGCGCTTGCGAGGTTTCCCATTCCAACCGGTGCGCCTGCGCTCTGCCGGTTCGGTCTCGCGTTCGATCTGGCGGTGCCGGGGCGATGGCCGGCATCCAGCGCGGTGCAGGCGTTGGGGCCGTCGCGCGGCGTCACCCGTGAAGGGGCGCTTCACGGAAAGCGGTTCGGCCAAGCGACGGGTCGCGATGGGTCGAACCGGTCGGTCGTCGAGGACTGCCATGGGCCGCCGCCCGACCTGTCCGTCGGTGCAAATAGATAGGGCGTCAGGAGCGATCGATGGGATTTGGCACGGTCCGGCCTGCGTGGAACGCCTCCAGATTGGCAAGCACCATGTTTTCCTGGGCCTCTCGGGCGCTGGTGGATGCGAAGGCGATGTGGGGCGAGAGGATCAGGTTGGGGGCGTGAAGCAGCGGGTCAGGCACGTTTGGTTCATCCTCGAAAACATCGAGCGCGGCCCCGGCTATCGTTCCCCGTTCCAGCGCTTCGGCAAGCGCCTCGGAGTCAATCAAGGAGCCCCGCGCCACGTTAATAACGTGCCCGCCCGGACCAAGAGGCCAGCGCCAATCCCATGGCGAAGTCCGCCACGCTGGAGGCATTGGCGCCAGGGCTGTGTGTGACGGCCAGTCGGCGCTGGGCCGCGGCCTCCAGGTCGATGCCTTCGAATCCGGTGCCGAAGAAAGAAACGATGCCAAGTTTGGGAAGCGCCTCGATCAACGCAAGATCCGTCTTCAGACCGCCTTTCGTTACGAGGGCGCTCACGTCGGCCGCGCCTTCCGGCAAAGCCTCAGGGCTGGAATATGGAAGAGGCCCCAGCACGTTGTAGTGCTTACCTAGCAGGGTCTTAAAGCGTTCAGAGAAATCGCAGGCGAGCAGGACGGTGGGTTTGGATGAAGGCATGATTCTCGTACGAAAGTGTTGCGTTCGCCTATCGTAGAACGATTCGGCGCGTGGCCCCATGTTCTTCGCATCAGCCGCCGGCCCGGTCAGATGCCGTCAACAAGAAGCGCTCGTCGCAAGCATTCAAAAATCTGTTCGACCTGGGCAGGGCTGATGATCAGCGGCGGCGAAATGACGATCATGTCGCCGGACGCTCGCACCAGTACGCCCTGCTCAAAGCAATGGCGGGCGACATCCGCGCCCCGCATGCCGGCCGCGCCGGCGCGCGGCGCGAGGTCGACGGCGCACAGCAGGCCGATGCTGCGCACATCGTTCACATGCGGCAGACCTTCGAGCGCCAGCGCTTGCGACTGCCAATGGGAGCTGATCTCCCGCACCCGGGCGTTGATCTCCAGGTCCTGGTGCAGACGCAGCGTCGCCAGGCCGGCCGCGCACGCCAGCGGGTGGGCGGAATAGGTGTAGCCATGCATCAGCTCCACCACCTGCGGCGGTCCGGCCATGAACGCTTCGTAGACGGCGCCGCCGACGATGACACCGCCCATGGGCACCGCGCCGTTGGTCAGGCCTTTGGCCACGGTCATCAAGTCTGGGGTAACGCCAAACACCTGCGAGGCGAAGTTGCCGCCCACGCGCCCAAAGCCGGTGATCACTTCGTCAAAGATCAACAGCACGCCATGTTGCGTGCACAGCTCGCGCAAGCGTTGCAGGTAGCCGACCGGGGGCGGATACACGCCGCCGGAACCGGTGACCGGCTCGACAATGACGGCGGCCACCGTACCGGGGTCCTGGATGTCCAGCAACTGCGCCAGCGCTTCCGCATAGCTGGCGCCGTGATCCGGTTGTCCGGCGCTAAAGCGCATGCTGGCGTCATACGGCAGCGGCAAATGGCTGACCTCGCCCAGCAGCGGCCCGAAGTCGCGCTTCTGGCGCCCGATGCCCGAGACGGACAAGCCGCCAAATCCCATGCCGTGATAGCCCTTGGCCCGGCCGATGAACTTGGTGCGGCGGCTGTCGCCACGAGCCTGATGATAGGCGCGCGCAATTTTCAAGGCGGTGTCGACGGCCTCGGAGCCGGAGTTGGTGAAGAACACTCTGGTCATGCCCTCGGGCGCCAGGGCAATCAAGGCATCCGACATGGCCTGCGCGCCCGGATGACTCATCTTGAACGAGGAAACGAAGTCCAGGCGCGCGGCGGCCTCTTGAATGGCTTGCACAATGCTCGCCTGGCCGTGGCCGGCGTTGACGCACCACAGGCCGGCCATGGCGTCCAGAATCTGGCGGCCGTCGGGCGTGCGGTAGTACATGCCTTCGGCGCTGTCGAACATCATGGGCTGTTGGTGAAACTGCCGCATCGGGGTGAAAGGCGCCCAGAAGGCATTGGAAACGGAACTGGCGTCGGTCATGGAATCTCCTTGATGGGTTGAGCCGGCGGCCGGCTCAGGCTTGGGCCGGGCGGATGCGATAGCCCCCGTTGGCCAGCTTTTGCAGCGGGCTGGCCGCGGCCAGCAATTTGCGGGTGTAGGGGTGTTGCGGCGTGTCGAACAAGGCGTCGCGGGCGGCGATTTCGACAATTTCGCCCTGGCTCATCACCGCCACGCGATGCGCGATGCGTTCGACCGCGGCCAGATCGTGCGAGATGAACAGGCAGGCAAAGCCGTATTGCTTCTGCAGACGCTCGAACAGATCCAGAATCTGCTTCTGGATGGTCATGTCCAATGCCGATATCGGCTCATCGGCAATGACCATCTTCGGCCGGCGCACCAGGGCGCGGCCGATGGCCACACGCTGACGCTGGCCGCCAGACAGTTGATGTGGGAAGCGGTCCCGGAACGACGGATTCAGGCCGACGTCGTTCAGCGTTTCCGCCACGCGCGCGCGGCGCTGCGCGTCGTTCAAGTCATCGCAATGCCGCAGGGGTTCGGCCAGGATCTGCCCGATCCGCATGCGCGGGTCCAGCGAGGAATACGGATCCTGAAAGATCATCTGGCATTGCAGGCGGGCGCGGCGGTTGACGGACTTGAGCAGGTCCACGCCTTCGAACCTGATGCTCCCGGCGCGGGGTTTGACCAATCCGGCCACCGCGCGCCCCAGCGTCGTCTTGCCGGAACCGCTGCCTCCGACAAGCGCAAGCGTTTCACCTGGCGCGATGCTCAGGTCCACGCCGCGCACCACGCGATAGGCGGCGCCGCGCTGCCAGAAGCTGCGCGGACCGGGGTACTCGACGCATACGTCTTTGACCTCGACCAGCGGTGCGCTGGCATGGGGCAAGGGCGGCAGGACACCGCGGCGGGGCAGTGCCTCCAGCAACTGACGGGTGTATTCGGCTTGCGGGTTCAGCAGGATCGAGGCCGTGGGTCCCTGTTCGACCGCCTGCCCATTTCGCATGACCACAACCTTGTGGGCATAGCGCGCCACCAGCGAAAGGTCATGGCTGATGAACAGCACGGCCGTGCCTTGTTCACGCGTGAGCTCCAGCATCAGTTCGATGACATCCAGCTGGGCCAGGCAGTCAAGCGCCGTGGTGGGCTCATCCGCGATCAGCAACGCCGGACGCAGCAGCATGACGGACGCCAGCATGATGCGCTGGCGCATGCCGCCCGAGAACTCATGCGGATAAGCGGTCAGGCAGCGTACCGGGTCCTTGATGCCGATGCGCTCCAGCATGGTGAGACAACGCTGGCGGATCTCGGCCGCGCCGAGCCGCGTATGCAGCTTGAGCGCTTCGCTCATTTGACGGCCGATGGTCAGTGCCGGGTTGAGCGACACCATGGGTTCCTGGAAAACCATGCCGATCTCGGCCCCGCGAACCCGGCGCAAGGCGCGGGCATTGCGCGTGTCCAGCGTCCGGCCCTTGAAGCCGATGCTGCCGTCCGCCATCTGCATGGGGGCGGGCAACAGGCCGATGACGGCGCGCGCTGCCATGGTTTTGCCGCTGCCCGACTCTCCCACCAGCGCCAGGATTTCGCCGGGCGCCAGCTCGAAACTGACATCGTTCACGGCCAGCGGGCCATCCACGCCGGCACGAATCTTCAGGTGCTTCACAGACAACAGGGATGCGTTCTCGGTCATGTTCATTTCCTCATGCGCGGATCAAGGCGATCACGCAGGGCATCGCCAAACAGATTGATACCCAGCAGGGCCATGCTGATCAGCACACCGGGAAACACGCCCAGCCATGCGGCCGACGCAATGTAGGGACGGCTGGCTGCCAGCATGCTGCCCCAGGTGGCCGCGGGCGGCGGTACGCCCAGTCCGAGAAAGCTCAGTGCGCTTTCGGACAGCAAGGCCCAGCCGAACATGCTGGTGGCCAGCACGCACACGGGCGCGAGGCAGTTGGGAACGATGTGGCGGAACATCGTGTATAGCTCGGAATTGCCAATGACCCGGGACGCCTCGATGAATTCGCGCTCACGCAGCGACAGCACGCTGCCGCGAACCACCCGCACCACCGACGGCGTGTAGGCCATGCCCAACGCCAGGACGATGCTGTACTGGCTGGCGCCCAGCACCGCCATAATGCCCAGGGCCAGCAAAATGCCGGGAAAGGCCAGCAGGGCGTCGTTGAACATCATCAGGATGCGGTCGGTCCAGCCGCGCAGGTAGCCGGCCAGCATACCGATCAGGGTGCCGCATCCCAAGGCCACCGCCACGGACAGGAGGCTGATCCACAGGCTGGTCGATGCGCCGATGATCAGCCGGCTCAGGACGTCGCGGCCGAACTCGTCCGTGCCCAGCCAGTGCCGCGCGCCGGGCGCCTGCAGCCGAAGGCTCAGATCGAGCTTGAGCGGGTCGTACGGCGTCCACACCAGGCCCAGCAGCGCCAGCGCGACCAACCCCAGCAGAAGGCCGCCGCCAATCAAGGCATTGAGCGCGGGCATGCCGCGGCGCCGCACGGGGGCGGCCGGCAAGGAGATGACGTCGCCATTCATAGTTTCACCCTGGGATCAAAGACCGGATACAGCAGGTCAACGATCAAATTCACCACCACATAGATGCTGGTGATCAACAAAAGACACCCCTGCAGGACCGGATAGTCACGGGCAAAGATCGAATCCACCATGAGCCGGCCGATGCCGGGCAGGGTGAATACGGTTTCCAACACCGCAATGCCGCCCAGCAGATTGCCCAGGATCAGGCCCACGAGCGTCCAGGTCGGCGCAAAGGCGTTGCGCAAGGCATGGCCCCACAGCACCGCTGATTCCGACAGGCCCTTGGCGCGGGCGTGGGCGATGTATTCCAGCCGCAAGACCTCGATCGTGCTGGCGCGGGCCATGCGGGCGATGGAGCCGAACTCCACGAGCGTCAGCGTCACCACCGGCAGGACCAGATAGCTCAGGCCGCGCAACGGATCCGCGCTGACGCTGACGTAGCCGACGATGGGCAGCCACCCCAGCGTCATGCCGAAGCAGTACAGCAGCAGCAAGCCCAGCCAGAAGGCGGGAATTGACAGCAGCAGGGTGGCGCCGGCGACCAGGCCCAGATCCATCAGGCTGTTCTGCTTCCAGGCGGCGTAAAGGCCCACGGGAACGGCCAGCAGCACTGCCAGTCCCACCGAGATCAGCACGATGACGGCGCTGACGCTGAAGCGCTCGACCAGCAGGCCCAGCACCGGCTGGCTGCTACTGATCGACAAGCCGAAGTCGCCGCCCAGCACCGCCCGTATCCAGATCAGGTACTGGGTCACGAATGAGTGATCCAGTCCCAGGGCCTTGCGCATGTCGGCAAGGCTTTGCGCGTCCGCCATATCCCCCAGCATCAGCAGGGCGGGGTCGCCCGGGATGAAGCGGATCAGGCCGAAAACCATGATCGAGATCAGCAGCAGGGTGGGCAGCGCCATGCCCAGGCGCTGAATGAAGAATCGCAACATGACGGGCCTATTTCGTGGTCGCCGCCAAAGACACGCCCCACAGGCGCGGCTTGGAGATCGGCCAGGTTCGATAGCCCTGGACGCCATCACGGAAGGCGCCGATGGCGGTCCCGTTGTAGATGATGACCATGGGCACGTCCTTGATCAGCATGTCGTGCAACCGATCGAATAGCGCCTGGCGCCTGGCGGGTTCGGCTTCGCGCATGGCCTGGCGCAGGATATCGATGGCGTCACCGTTGTCCCAGACCTTGCGCGCCTCCCTGGACTTGTCACCCAGTATCTGCTCGAAACTCAAGGCCGGGTCGAAGCGGGGAGAATACGAGAACGCCATCATCTGATAGTTGCCGCTCTGGTAACGTTCAAGCTGCGTGCCCCACTCCAGCGTCTCCATCTGGATGTTGATGCCCACGGCCGCCAGCATGGCCTGACTCAGAATGCCCATATCGAACATCTGCGGGTAGCGCTTGTTCACAATCATCTTGATCGGCTGACCGCGATAGCCGGCCGCGCTCAGCAAGGCGCGGGCCTCGGCCAGATCGGTGCGGTAGCCCTTGGCCGTCGCCGCGTCATAGTAGGTGCTGCTGCTGGGCACGGCCGAATTGTTGACCTTGGACAGTCCGCTGGACAGCGTGGCGACCATCTGGCCGTAGTCCAGCGACAGCGCAATGGCGCGGCGGATACGCGCATCCTTGAGCAAAGGGTCGCGGGTCTGGAACAGCAGGCCGTTGATGGACATTGCCGGGCTGACCTGGATGGTCAGGCCCTTGGCCTGCTTCAAGTCGGCCGCGTCGGTCGCCGTCACGTCGGGCAGCAGATCGATGCCGCGCGCCATCAGCGCGGCCTTGGCCGTCGCATTGTCGGGGATCACGACAAAGCGCACCTGGTCCACCAGCGCGGCTTTGTTGCCGGTATACCCGTCAGGCTTTGCCTCGGCACGCGGCGCATAGTCAGCAAAGCGTTGCAGCTCCACATATTGCCCGCGTTGCCATTGCCCCAGCTTGAACGGCCCGGTTCCCACCGGCGAGCGCCACGCGCCTTCCGGCGTCAGCGAATCCGGATGCAGAATGCCCGTGCCCCCGCAATCGGTTCTGGCCATCGTCGCCAGAAACAAGGCGTTGGGCTGTTCCAGGGTGAACACCACGGTCATCGGGTCCGGGCTGCTGATGTCCTGCACCTTGAGCAAACCGCGGCCATCGAAGTCGCCCAGGCAGCGCCATTGTGTCTTGGGATCGAGGTAACGGCGCCAGGTCCACAAGACTTCGGCGGCGGTCAGCGGCGCCCCGTTATGAAACCGCACGCCCTCGCGCAGTTTGAAGCGGTAGCTGCGTCCATCATCAGAAACCGTGATCGAGTCGGCCAGCAACGGCCCCACGGTCGCGTCTTCGCGGTAGGCCACCAGGCCTTCCACCATATGCATGACGACGGCGTCGGTGTTCTCGTCCCGGTTGACGCCGGGGTCGGTGCCGCGGATATCGCCGCTGATGCCGACCTGAATCCGTGATGGCTCGGCGGCGTGACTTCCGGCCGTTGCCAGCGTCAACGCCAGCGCGGCGTACCCCAGGGCGGCCTTTACACTGTTGCGCATGAAGTAATCCTCCTTCAATGGGTGGGCGGCGCGGCCACGACCTGGCCGTGCCGCTCGTGCTTATTGCTGCGCCTGGCGAGCCCGCCGTTCGCGCAACACCGCCGCGAAGAATTTCTGCGCGGCCGGCATGACTTTGATGCCCATGTGGGGCACATTGGGAATCTGATCCAGCGTGGCGCTCACGCCCGCCGCTTCGAAGCTGGCGCGCAGGCGTTCCAGCCGCTCGGGCCGGGTGCGGCCGGCGTCGTTGGCGCCTTCCATGTAGTGCTTGCCGCCGGGGCGATGGGTGATTTCCCAGGTTTCGAGATCCGCCGCGCCGACCACCATGTGGATGGGGACCTGACGCAGCGCATCAAGGTTCAGCGCCTTGCCAAACCGCGTCTCCATGTCGGCGACGCCCACCCACCACTTGCGCGCGGTGTCCAGCAGCGTGACCGAACCCGGCGCGCCGATCGATGCGGCCCAGAGCCTGTCGGGGTGCAGGTAGCAGAAGCGATTGGTGAACTGGCCGCCGCCCGAATAGCCAAAGAGGGCAAAGGTGTCGAAGTTGCGGCCGTACTTCTTGCCGACCTCGGCGACCATATCCAGCAGGATCTGGTCATAGCGGATATCTCCTTCAAGAATCTGCTTGTAGCCGTCGCCGTTGCCATCGCCCAGCACGCCCACCGGAAACAGCGGCGCCAGGATGACGCAGTCGTTCCAGCGGCCAAACTCGGCAAAGCTGTTCCGGTAGGTTTCCATCGCGCGGTTGGACCCATGCACGACCACCACGAGATCCACGGGACGCGTTGCGTCTTCGATGGATTCGGGAACGTAAAGACAATAGGCGAAGCGTTTGTCGCCCGCATGGGCATAGACCGTTGTCGGTCCTTGGTCGTATAGACGCCGCGCGTTTTGCCGCGCCAGCAGGTCGGCCTGGGAATCCGGGGTAGCAGTGCTCATGGTCTACACCATTCAATGAGAAGACCCGCAGTATCCGCCAGTGCCTATACAAAGAAAATCTAATTTAGTTTTAATTAGAGTAAAGTAAATCTTTACCTAAAAATCGCCTCGCGCCATGAGCAGCATCCGGTTTCTCAGAACATTCATTGCCGTCGCGGAGGAGGGCAGCTTTGCCGCCGCGGCCGACCGGGTCGCGTTGACCAGCGCCGCCGTCGGTCAGCAAATGCGGGCGCTTGAAGACGAAATGCGCCGTACGTTGTTTGAGCGCAATCACAGACAGACGAGTTTGAGTCGCGACGGGACGCTGCTGCTTCCGCGCGCCAGGCGCCTGGTGGCCGATTACGAAGCAATGCTTGAAGACCCGGATCGGGATTTGCGCATGGAAGGCGAAATCACCGTGGGCGGCATCATTTCGGCCATGGGGCTGCTGGCCAATTGCCTGGTGCAGCTAAAGGCCATCCATCCCAAAGTGTCGGTCACGCTGACCAGCGCGCGTTCTGATGAGCTGGCGCCGCTGCTGCTGGCCGGCGAGCTGGACGCGGCGGTCGTGGTGAAGTCGCCCCGGCAGGAATTCAAAGGGCTGAGCTGCTCGCGGCTCTATGACGAACCGCTGATCCTGCTGGCCAGCGCGCAGGCCCATGCAAAAACGCCGGACATCACCGAGCTGCTGGCCACTCAGCCCTACATCCGCTATGACCGCAATACCGCCACCGGTTCCAAAGCCGATCGGGTGCTGCACCGATTGCGAGTCAAACCGCAGGAAATCCTGGAGCTGAACTCGATTCTTGGCATTGCGGCGCTGGTGCGCCAGCAAGTGGGCGTCAGCTTGGTGCCCTTGTTGCAAAACGTCCATTGGAACAAAGACCCGGCATTGAAAGTGCTGCCGTTGCCGGGGCCACAGGAGTTTCGCAGCATCAGCATCGTGGAACAGGGTCGCAAACGCCATCTGACTGGCGAAATCAACAGGTTGTTGCGCGTGGCTGTCGACCTGCGCGGCCCGCCCTGAGGCAAACCCATGCGTCGGGCTGGCGCTACCTGAAAAACACCGATTCGATCCGGTTCCGGCCGCGTTGCTTGGCGTAATACAGCGCGCGATCGCTGCGGCTGAGCGCCAGTTCCGCGTCGTCGTCGTGCGTGTGCAGCGCGGAAATGCCGATGCTGACCGTCAGCGGAATGCGCTGTCCGCCCGTCAGATAGGGCGTATCCGCGATGCGGCGCTGTACGTCGTGGGCGAACAGGTGCGCGCTTTCGATGTCGGTGTCCGGCAGCACGACGGCGAATTCCTCGCCGCCGATGCGGCCCACCAGGTCGATCTCGCGCAACTGGGCACGCAGCATGCGGGCGAAGTGCTGCAGCACGCCGTCGCCGATGGCGTGGCCCCAGGTGTCGTTGATGTGCTTGAAGTGGTCCAGGTCGCACATCAGCACCGCCGAACCGTGGCCGCCGTCGCTCTTGATGCGCGCAAGCTCCGCGGCGATGCGCGACATGAAATGGCGGCGGTTCGGCAGGCTGGTCAGCGCGTCGGTGGCGGCGAGTTCGCGCAATTCCAGTTCAGCGCGCTTGCGGTCGGTGATGTCCGTGACGAAGCCGTGCCAGACCACGCCCCCGCCGGCCTCGCGGCCCGGGCTGGCGTCGCCCAGACGCCACCGCACCCCCTGTCGCGGCAGGCAAACGCGGAACTCCAGGTGCCAGCGCGTGAGCGCGGCGGTCGCCTGCTGCAGCGATGCCCGGTAGGCGGGCAGGTCCTCGGGATGGACGCGCTGTTCGATCGCGGTGGCGCTGGCGCGCACGTCGTCGGCGGTCAGCTCGAACATGTCGCGGATGCCGGCGCTGACATACGAGAACCTCGCGCCGCCCTCGGCCACGGCCTGGCACTGAAAGACCAGGCCGGGCACGGCGTCGGTGAGGTTGACGACCAGGTCCGCCGTGAGCTTGAGGCGTTCCGCCAGGGCGCGCACCGCGCTGATGTCGGTGGTGGTGCCCATCATGCGCAGCGCCTTGCCGGCCTCGTCGCGACTGACCACCTTGCCCCGGCTGCAGATCCACTTGTAGCTGCCATCCTTGCAGCGGATGCGATGCTCGACCTCGTAGCTTTCGGTCTTGCCGTCGAAATGGTCCTGCATGGCGGCTTGCACGAAACCCAGGTCGTCCGGGTGCAGGCGCTGGTAGGCGTCTTCGATGCGGGTCGTGAGTTCGGACTCGGAATAGCCGAGCAAGGCCTTCCAGCCGGGCGAATAGGTGATCTCGCCGGTCACCACGTTGCGGTCCCAGACCCCCGTGCCGCTACCGGCGATGGCCAGCGACAACTTCCTGGCTTCCTCCCGCCAGGCGATTTCGTCGGCGCGCTCGCGCGTTTGGGGGGCGATAGCGGTCGCCGCGAGGTCCGCCAGGTCTTGCAGGGTCTGGCTGTCTTCATCCGTGAAAGCGCGATCCTGTCCGTGCAGCAGGCGCACGCTACCCAGCAGGCGTCCGTCGGCGGCGCGGATGGGGGATTGCATGGACCATGGCTGCGGCGAAGCGGGGGGCGTGCCGGCCATCGCCTCGCATGCGCACGCGGCGTCGGCGCGGGCAACGATTGCCGTGTCGACATTGAACAGTCGCCGCGCCAGGCGCGCCAGCCGCTCCAGGGCGCCGTCGGACCCGCCATGGCCGCTGCCCACGCCCTCGCCAGGAGGTCGGGTTGGAGGCGGATCGCCGATAACGGGCATTTCAGGACCTGATCAATACGGGGTTCGGCGGTACAGCCGGGACGCGGGTGCCCGATATTCTGTCACGTTCCTCGCGAAAATTGCATCACTTTGGCAGTGATGCGGGGCGCGTCACGAGACTTTCCGGCCGAGACTACCCGGCGGAGGCGCGCTGGCGCGTCAACGCCGATCCGGCCTCCCAGTGTATTTGCCCATGCTTCCCGGCATTGAAATCCTGGATTGCCAGGACGATCTCCGCTTGAAAATTCATCACAAACGGCCTCGATCGGCGTGAAAGTACGGACCGGAGACCGTTCTGGCTTCGATTCCGTTAGCCCGGTTCCCGCCGAAATTCTCGACGCGCATGCTGATCGAAGACGCGTTCAAGGCCGCCAATGTGCAATTGCCGATAGCGGCGGAAACGGATAGCGCGGAGTCGCTCCTGGCGGTCTCCGGGGATGGGCAGCTTGGGACATCGTTCCTGAAACGGCGGCGACGGGCTTCGAGCGCGGCAATTTCGTCCCTATCACGCAGCCGGAATTGTTTCGACAACTCCGCTTGCCGTGGCCGAAGGGAGCAGGGGGGACTCGCGCCGCGACGACTCTCGCCTGGATGCTCAAGGAGATATCCATGGCAGTGAGAAAGGGCCAGAACGTGTGAGCGTGGACGGATTGTTGTCCTGGTCGCCGACACGGATGCTGTTTAGAACCGCCTCTCCAGCATCAGGCTGACCTCGGTCCGGTCCCGCGCATACATGGGCAGATTGCTGGTGATCTTGAGGTAACTGAGGTTCAGCTTCGGCTCCAACCCGGCGATCTTGAAGTCCGGCGTCCAGACCGAGGCGTCCACGCGCAGCTCATGATCGCGCCGCCGCTGATTCAGGAACAGGGCATAGGGCGCCTCATACGCCTGTCTGCCATAGCGGGCGCTCAAACGCGTGCCCAACATTTGCCCGAAGGTCTTGACCACGCCCAGCTGCGCCCAGGGAAAGCGATAGGTGTATTCGCCCGCCGCCACCGCCTCGCGCTGCAGCCCGACGCTGGCGTAAGCCAACAGCGCGGGCGAGAACACGCGGATCGCCGTCAGCGACAGCACGTCCAGATGGCCGTCGTAGGCGGCATAGGCCCGGTCGTCATAGCCGCGCTTGAGCCACAGCCAGGCCCCCATCAACTGCCACCCCGGCGTTGGCCGCCACCCGTACTCCAGGCTCAAGCCGCGGTTGTGGCTATAGCGCCGGCTGCCCATCCAGCTGCGGCCCGCCTGGGGCGTCGCCGCAAACCATCGCGTGGCGTCCTGCCACTTGTAGCCGCCGCGCAAGGTCAGGGAACGGTCGCTGTAGTCGCGTTGCACGCGATACGCGGTGCCGTCGATATCCGCGCCCAGCGTGTAGTAGTGATGCCCGCCGAGATTGCGTTCGATATTGGCGCTGCCGCTGTATTTCACCCCCCAATCCGCCTTGGGCAACGCGTCGCGGCCCTTCGCGAACGGCACCCACAAGGGACCTTGCCGTGTCGCGACCGGCAGGTACAGCATCGGGTCGCGGTTGGCCGAATTGACGTTGTTGCTGTAGGCCGCGCCCGCGCCCAGGCGGAAATTCCAGCGGCGCTGCTGCGCCAATGCCTGACGGTAAAGCATGACGCTGTGCTGCGCCGCCGGCTCCAGCGACCCCAGCCGCAGGTCGGCCAGCTCGGCGTCGGACTGCGCGAATTGGCGATCCTCCATCAGCATGGTGGCCAGTTCCAGCCGCACGTAGCCCAGGTCGGGATGCTGCGCCACCAGCCGGCGGTACAACGCGATGGCCTCGGCCAGCCGTCCATCGTGGCGCAGCAGCGCGCCATGCACGTAGTCGCGCAGGATCGGATCAACGCCGGCCATCCAGGGGTAGAAGCGCAACACCCGGCGCAGGGTGCTCCAGTCCTCTTGCAGCATCGCCTGGTTGAGGATGCGTTCGGTCAGCCTGAGGTCGTGGGCCAGGTCCTGGTCGGTCAGTTCGACGGGCGGCTGGGCCGGTTGGGTGGGCGGGCGGTGCGTGATGGCGGGCGTGGGGCGAGGGGGAGGGGGGAGCGTCGGGGTGTCCGGCTCCAGGGGGCGGACGGGAGCGGGCAGGACGGCGGGTGACGGCGTGGCGGGTTGGGCCTGGAGCGTAAGCGGGTAGCCCGTGACCAGCAGGCTGATGACGATTGCCGTGAACAGTGAATGACGGCGAGAGGGGTTGGACGAGAGAGGGTGCGGCACGGGTCTTCCGGATGCGGCGGCTTGAATAGGCAAAAGGACTGCAGGGGAATCCCTGCAGTCCGTGATGGGAAAGATCGCAATTCAGCAATGGCGGTATCAAATAGAAGTGCGACTGAAGTGATATCTATTCAATATTGAAACGGCGCCTGTTGGATCTTTACGTGATAGTTACTGTTTTGCGCCGATGACAGCGACGGAGCCGATGCGCTCCGGCAGGCCTTCGATGGAGCCGGCAATCTCGGCACCTTGCGGGCCGAAGAGAGTCAGGCTGTAGGTTGGGTTGCTCGTCGGACCTTTGATGGCGTTCCATGCCGCAGGATTACTGACGTCAGCATTGGTGATGGTGACATCGCCATCGAATACCAGGCCGTTGCTGGTAGTGGCCAGCGCGGTGGGATCCAGCTTGCCGTTGGTGATATCGAAGAAGATGTCCATGCCAGTCGATGACTGCGATGCTGGAATCTTGAGTTCGTTCAATGAGAACGACCCTTGACCCGTAGCAGTACTCGGTCCGGTTACTGCCACCTGATAGTCGAACATGCCGCGCGGGAAGTTGCTGAAAGTCACGCCGGCATAGCTGTAGGTACCATTTACAAGCGTGCCAGGCATGGTCTGTTCTCCGACGACGCTCTTTACGAAGTGGCGCGCTTCAGTGCCTCGCGAGAGATTGACCACCGCTGCCGAGTAGTTCTGGCGATAGACGCGGTAGACAACGGGCGCCCGGGCCGACGCCGAGCCATCGTTGGAAGTCAGGCTCAAGTCATCGTTGTGGCCCTGGCCACCCTTGCCGTTCTTGCCATACAGCGTGAAAGGCTGCAAATCCTTCAGGTCGAACAGGTTGGCGACGCTGGTGCCGGCCTGGCCCGGTACCGTTACGGCGGTCGATGGGCCGTAGGTCTGGCCGTTGTAGTTGAACGATCCGAGATAGGACACTTCCGGATCCTGATTACTGGGTTCGTTGAGGTCCAGTTGATTCCAACCGGCAAAGGCGGTGCTGGCAAAACCCAACGCCAGCAACGCGGCGGAAAGGTGGCTGAGCGTGCGCATAGACATGATGACGTTCCTTGATAGAAAGGGTGAACAAGCCTCGCGGGAAAAATTGATCGGTTCAGAGGCTTGATGCCAAGTCCGGCGAGATTGACCCGCCGGATGTCCGTGTGCGATGGGTTTCGGACGGTGGCAATGAAGAGGACACGCTGCCCACCCCTAAAGGGCAAAGCGAAACGACATAGCCGCACCGGTATCGCCGAAGATCGGACGAACTCCTGGCCGAGAGTGGCTCCCTGCGGGGTTTGCCCGTTGAACCGTCACAGGCGATAACCCAGCGTCAAAAGCGCATTGCGCGGCGCGCCCGAAATGAAGGATCTTTCGTGTTGGTAGTAGACCTTGTCGAACAGGTTATTGATGTTCAACTGCATGCTGAAGCGTTTGTCAATCTGGTAGCGCGCCATCAGATCGACCACATAGTAGGGATTCTGATGCATCAGATAGTCTTGGTTCCGGGCAGTGATGTTCACGGGAATCCACGTGGACTGTGTGCGGCTCTGCCAGCGAACGCCCGCGCCCACCGTGAGCCGCTTGATGCGGTAGGTCGTAAATAGCTTGAGGGATTTTTCGGGTGCGCGATAACTATTGGTGTAATCGTCGCGGGCTGCGAGCAGCACTTCACCTGCCTTCAGGGGAGGCGGGATCTGCTTTTGTTTTACATAGCCCGCCGACACGTTCCAGTTAGGCGTGATGGCGCCCGTAACATTGAATTCCCAGCCATAGACTCTCCAGCCGTCGTTATCGGTGCCAGAAGCCGCAGGGTCATTGGTCTGGTGAGGAAAGTCCTTCTGTCGCATTCTGAAGTACGACGCAGCCACATTGAGCCTATCGTCGAAGAACGCGCCTTTGACGCCTCCCTCCTCGGTGATCGAACGCACCGGGGGAAGATAATCGCCGGTCATAATGTTGGTTCCGCCATTTTCATCCGGATAGCGGATATAGGACGTGGCATAGCTGCCATAGGCATTGATCTGAGGCGTTAACTCGACGATCAAGCCTGCGTACGGCAGGAATTTCGGACGCATTGTGGGATTGCTTTTGTTGGGCAGGAAGGTCCAGCCTGGCCCGCAATTTCCTTCGAGGCAGTCGGTCTCGACATGGTCTGCTTCCGTATCCTTGGCCCAGCGGCCACCCATGATCAGATGCACGCGATCAATCGGGCGCAGGTGGCTGGAAAAATAATATCCAGTCTGCCGTGCTTTCGTCGTGTAGCGCTCGCGGGCGGTGTACATGTCCTGTCCCAAATCCTCCCAGGTCTCGGGAGGGCGGTTGGTCCAATCCGCGATAGGGGCGGCATTGGTGGGAAAGAGAGCACGACAGCCGCGACGGGGATTGCACCTATCAAATGAAAGGGTGGAAGAATCGGATGTGCCAGTGCTGGCGTATCCGCCATAGACCATGTGGTGCAGGTTGTAGGCATTGGCCCCGAAGACAAACTCTTGCCGTCTTCCCAGTAGCTCGATACTGCCTTTCAAATGCACGTCAATGGCATTGATGATGTTCTCTTGATTGTCGCGTTTCGCAACGTAGCTGGCGACTCCTGCCTGGGGTAGGTAGAAGCGGGTGCCCATTTCCCCATAGAGTTTGTCGTCCGTGTTGCTGGCATAGTTGTAGCTTGCCTTGAGAGACCAGTCATCGTTGAAATCATGGTCCCAGGTCAGGAAGAGATTGGTGTAGTTGCGATGCGTATGCGACCAAGGCGTGGCGTTGTTGAAGCTGCGTGGGATGCCCGTGGTGGGAAACACGGTGACGCCTTTTGGCACATCGCGCAGGCCTTCCGGCAGATCTTTCGGTACCCGGCTGTTAAACACTTCCGAAAACCGCGCCAAGCCATGCGGCGAGGCGCCATCGAGTTTGAAATCGAATTGCGTTACTCCCGCGGTGATTCGATTGTTTTCGGTCACATCCAGCTGGCCGATCAGGGATACCGCGCTTCGATCACTCTTGACCCGTTCGACCCAGTGATTGCCTTTTTGTGCGGCGGCCGCGATTCGCACGCGCAACCTGTCATTGACCGGCGTGGAGAAGTCCAGCTCGGCGCGGCGATTGTTCCAGCTGCCGTATTTCAGGTTCGCCGACAGGTGACGATCCAGATAGGGATGTTTGCGCACGAAGTTCAGACTGGCCGAAGCGTCGCCTTCGCCGCCGGTCAGGCTGGTGGAGCCACGAATCACGTCGATACGTTCATACAGAAAGGAATCCTGCATGCCGATGTCGCCATTCGACGAGCCGGACAGGATATAGCTGCTGGCCATGACTCCGTCCATCTGCACCGACCTGACAGGAAAGGTGCGCGAGTAGACCGGTTGGCTGCCAGCGCCTTCAACGCCAGCGGTCACCAGCGTGATGCCTGGAGTCTGGTCAAGCACCTCGCTCAGCGTCAACAACCCCTGATCCTGAATCTGCTGCGCCGTGAACGTGGTGATGCTCTGCGGCGTTTCCTTTGGCGCCAGGTCGAGCTTGGTGGCGCTGGACGTGCTGCTGACGGTGTAGCCCCGGTTGGGCGCGTCGCCTTCGCGGTAGCCGCTGACGGTGACGGCGTTCAGCTGGGTCACATCGGTGGCGTCCTCGCCTGCCGCCTTCGGCAAGCCGCGCAGCATGTAGCGCCCCGGCGCACGCGCCACCGCTTCGAATCCGCTGCCTTGCAGGATGCGGCGGAAACCCGCCTCCACCTCAAAACTTCCCCGCAACCCGGCGGATTCCTTTCCCGCGAGCAGCGAGGCGTCGAACGACAGGCTGACGTCGACCGCCTGCGCGTACTGGTTCAGCACCGTGGTCAGCGGACCGGCCGGGATGTCCAACTGCAAGGTGCTGGCGGCGAGGGCTGCCGAGGGCGTTTGCGCGTGGGTGGCGCGCAGCGGCGTGAAGGCGGCCAACAGGCATATGAGCGTGAGATTCAGCGTGAACTGACGCGCGCCCGGCGCGGCATGGTGCGAGGAGCGGCCAGACGCGCAGGCCGTTGAAGTGGAGGGGTGATCGTGCATGGACATATCGCGGCAGAGTGATTGAACGGGAAGCGAGGCCATGACCGGAACCGGTTCGGTTCGCGTCCATGGCGAGCGCCATCGTCATTGAGGACACGCGACGTACTACGAAAGTGCAAATGCCATTGAAAAAAAATACTTATGTGATCGCTTTTGCGCTTGACCCGTGGCGTCAGGCAAGAGGCCGCCGCCTGCGCCACCGCCCCGGCTACGCCCCTGGGCGCGCCAGCACCGTCACCCAGTAGCGCGTATGCCGCCGCACCTGCACAGGGAAACTGTCCGAGATTGCTTCCAGCGCCTCGTCGGTGTCCCGCAATGAGAAAACCCCGGAGACCCTCAGATCGGCCACCGCCGGATCGCACCGCAGGATGCCGGGCCGATAACGCGCCAGTTCGGCGACGACCTCGGCCAGTGGCCGATCCTCCACCACCAGGCGGCCATGCAGCCAAGCCTGCGTATCCACGGACGCGGCGTCCAGCGGCCCCGCGCCGTTGGCGTCGAACGACACCGCCTGACCGGCGCGCAGCAGCACCGCAGGGATGCGGATCGAAGGGTGATCCTGCGTCTGGCCGGGCAGGATGGTGGCCGACTGTTGCAACACCTGCACCCGCGTGTCGCGGGTATCCAGCCGCACCGTGAAGCGGGCCTCCTGCGGCAGGATGTCGCCATGCGGCGTGCTGACGACGAACGGGCGCGGCATGGTCCGCGAGGTCTGGTCCCGATGGATCTGCATCAGGATCTCGCCGGCACGCAGCACCACCCGACGCCGCGCGTCGCTGAAATCCAGCGTCACGCGGGTGGCGGTGTTCAGATAGAGCTGCGAGCCGTCGTCCAGTTGGAATTGGCGGAATTCGCCGGTCGCGGTCCGCCAGATGTCCGGCTCCCCTGACCGCATGACGCCATAGGCGCCGGTGGTCAGCAGGCCCATCCCCATCAACGACAGCAGGCTGCGGCGCTGTGCGCGCCGGCGCGCGGACGGGGTGAGCACGGCCGTGGCAACATCGGCCGGCACGCGGCTGAAGGCGCACCGCATCTTCTGCAGCCGTTCCCAGGCCTGGCGATGCGTGGGGCTGGCGTCGAGCCAGGCCTGCCAGTCAACGCGATCGCGCGGCGTCGCGTCTTCGGCCATGAGGCAGGCAAACCAGCGGGCGGCTTCGTATACGGCCGATTCCTCGGCGGACGACGGCGGGCGGGACTCGGCCATGCAACCTGCCGGGGGATCAGAAGGCCGCCAGGCAGCAGTGCGCCATGGCGCGCGCGATGTAGTTCTTCACCGTGCGCAGCGAGACATTCAGATTCACGGCGATCTGCGTGTAGGGCAGCCCCTGGAACTGCGACAGCACCAGGGCCTGCCGCACCTTCGGGTCGAGGCCGTCGAGCATGCGATCGAACTCGAACAACGCCTCGCGCACCAGCGCCTGGGTTTCGAGGGAAGGAACTTGTTGCGGCGGCAGAGTGGCCAGGACTTCGAGATAGGCGATTTCCAGCGCCTGCCGCCGGTAGAAATTGGCCACCAGCCGTCCGGCCACGGTAGCCAGATAGGCGCGCGGTTCGCGCAGGGTCGATGTGTCGATGTGGAGCGGTGTGGCGGCGCATAGCACTCGGACGAAGGTGTCCTGAGTCAGATCGTCGGCGTCTTCGGCGCGGCGGACTTTAGTGCGAAGCCAGTTGCGCAGCCAACCGTGATGCTCGCGGTATAGGCCACCGACCTGGTGGGCGGTGGGGGCGAGGCACTTTTTCATGGTGGGTGCGGCGGGGGATGAAGTGCGAATGGGAAGTGTTTTGTTTTTATAGTCGATGGGATAGGGGGATGGGCGGGGGGCTGGGGGAAATCGGGTTTGTCTGAGGTGGGAGGGCACCGTCGTGGCTGTCGGGGAAGTGCTTGGTCAGCTTAATGTGGGTCACTGATGTGATTTGGCAAGGACCGCTTCCGGCCAACAGCAGCTCTTCAACCGGACCAGTTAGATCTGCAGGAAATGGTCGGACATGGTCCCTGCGCAAGGTCAACGAAAATGCCCCCTGCGAAGTGCCCGCGGCGGGGCAAGCGAAGAGACTCTTGGCCAAGCAGTTGGGCGTTCCGGCTCAACCCATACAGTTCGGGGTACCAGAGGGACGTTCCGAGCACACGAGAGCACCGGCTCAGCGTCGACCCTGAGCGGCTGCGGTCAGCCGCGCACGCGGTTTAATGACCTAGCCAGAACTTCGCTTATCCTGTCGACAGCGGTACAATCCTTACCGAGTCGCAAATAGAGAAATTTATCAAGAAGAACGTTAATGTGGTCGAGAAAAAAAAGAGAGCCGCAGTGTGAATTTGGCCAATACGAAGAAGTTTGGGGAAGCCATCGTGGTAACTGTAGGAGGATCATTAGGATCACCGCAGAATATATTGTTCTGGTTGATAAAAACAATAATATCGACTGGGAAACGACAGATGCTTACGAAGCGGCGCGATCGCCCAACGATAAAAAGAATTTCGAAAAGACGCTCAGTCAATGCTTGATTGCCGAGCATAAACCGACAGGCGGTCTGAGAGAAGCCTCCGTGCTGAGCTTCAAAACGATTGTTGGGGAGGCGGTTGTCAACTGCCTAGAGAGTAATTGTGAAGGCGCGATCGAAATCCTGGAGCAGGCAGAAGCGTTCCGCCTGGACCGAGTCGTCGAAAAATCCCGTGAATGGTATCTGAGCTTCACTATACTGCTCACGGCCATCCTGATTTCAATCGCGTTAATTGCAAATCGGAGCAATATGCCACTTTATGAAGGCATTTTGCGGAGTGTCAATGTCGGCGCCTGGGCGATTGCTGGAGCGTGTCTTTCTATAATTCTACGATCAGGACACCTGCAGCACGCCAGTTATGCCGGGAAGTATCTGCATTTTGTCGAGTCAGGATGCCGCCTCATCGGTGGATTTATTACTGGGCAGATTGTCTTGTTAGGCATCAAATCGGGAATTATATTTTCCAGTCTGGTAGTGGAAGCGAACTCCCAGTACATTATTCCTCTTCTGGCGTTGTTAGCTGGTGCAAGCGAGCGCTTTGCGCCATCCATCATCACCCGAGTCGAGGATGCTGCTGCAATTACTGACCCAGTAAAGGAGAGTTAAAGGTGTTGTCGCGTAAGGCTTTAATTATCGGTTCTCCGGATGCCAAGATTCCCGGTGTGAAGGTCGACGTTGAAAATCTGAAGCAATTCCTTCTTTCCCCGGTGGGAGGGCTGTGGTATGACAGTGAAGTCACGACGCTCATGACGCCACAGGCGAGCACTATTCGGGCGGAGATCGAGCTCTTGAAGCGGGTGGACTATTCCATGATTTTCTTCGCTGGGCATGGATATCACTCCAACCAGCGCGGCAACACTATTCTGCATATCAATGCACGAGAAGACATGAATAGCCTGGAGTTGCGAATAGGTGCTCAGAAGCACTCGCTGATCTTGGACTGCTGTCGCAAGCGGGAAGATGAGAAGCGCCTGCTCAAGTCCGCCATGGAATCGATGACATTTGATTCTGCAAGGCAGCAGACATTGAGTCCAGCCGAGTGCCGACGATATTTCGATCAGGAAATTTCGCTTTGCGATAACGGAATTGTTGTCATGAATTCGTGTGCCGTCGATGAAACGGCAGGGGAGGACGAGTCCTCCGGGGGATACTACACGTCATCCCTATTGGATTCCGCCAATGAGTGGGCAAAAAAAACGTTGCTCAACATTGATCTGAGTAGGTCATATTCAAAGTACTCCACGCAGGCCTGCCACGAAACAGCGGCGGGACGAGTGAAGCTGCTAAGTGGTGGTCGGCAGAACCCGACATTCGAGTCGCCGCGTACCGAGAGAAAATTCCCGTTTGCTGTCGTTGCATAAGCGGAGAGCCAGTTGGGAGACTGGCTCATTTGCTTATGTACTCTAACGCTTTGCAAGCGTATCCACGATAAGAGGCAGATACTTTCTTACCTGCTCGCGATCCCCTTCTTTTTCCTTTTCAGTTAGGTTCGAGTAAGTTGTTTCGATTTGGCGGTCCCAGCGCTCAATGAGGTCACGTGGGATTAGCAAGCTGCCGTCAGCTTGACGGACTCCCTTGCTATGCATATACGCTTGCCAATGGGACCAACGTTCATGCTCTATATGCGCCAAGTCTTCAAGGATGGCGCTCATCGCATCTTCGATGCGTTGGCGTTCCTCATGATTCATATCAGCCCCTTGGCCGCCAAACGCCGGTAATGCTCTCCCAGAGCGGTTAAGCGTACCGTCTTGGACTCCATAGCAGCGTGCCACATGTGCGGCGCTCCCTCTGGTACCAAGAGTCCAACGCGATTGTACTTTTGCAGGACCGAAAATATCGCTGTGTGATCGGGATCGGGACCTGGCATACCCTTCGGGTCCGTTGCCCATGAATCATGGCGTTCGGGCTCATAGGTCGGATCCAACTGCAGTTGATAGCCGGCCTCTGGGAAAAACTCCGAGATCCTCCTAAGCTCTGCTAGTTCTAGCGGCGGCTGAACTTTTCGTAGCGAGACAAACCGCTTCACATTGGTTTTGAAAACGGGTCTCTGCGCCCACGGGCCGAGCGATTGGTCTACGTGAGCATAGACTCCACCTGGTGTAACTTCGCCGACGAGATTGGCGGCCGCCCCTCCAAGTGCATCGACGAGTAAAGACGTAAATACTCCCGCCCCGTTCTCCTCAGAAGCGTATTGCTCGTCGGTTGATGCCGTGAGAATAGTTACACCATCGCTAATCTCTGCTACGTTCTGTTGAAGAGCGCTGCCCCCCGCCACGCCGCTGTGGCAGCTATCGAGAATGATGACGCGGTTGGCAATCCTCGATTGATTCGCCATGGCCATGATCTCTGCCAGAGCCAATCCGTCGTTGCCGCTTTTTACGTCAGAAGAACATAGGTAGCCTCCGGTCGCTTCGATATGACCGTGGCCGGCAAAGTAGAGGAGCGAAATCTCGCCATCTCCCGCGAAAAGTTCCTGTATCGCCCCTCTCAATTCGTCGCGCGAGGCAGTGTCTTTGTGGCCCGTTCCTGTGATGTGGCGAACACCAAAATTAACTGAACCATCCGCGTGACGGTCCAGCATGGATTTCACGGCGAACGAGTCATTGACGCATCCGTAGAGCGGCGACACATTGTCGTAGGAATCGATACCAATAACCAGTGCTTTGCGCATTAGAGACCGTCGATCCAGTTTGCAATGTTGTCCCACGTCCAGACCATCGTACTCACCCCCGCGACAGCCGTACGGTCTTCTTTATAGGCCCAAATGCCCTTTACGGGCTTCCCTTCATCCTTGGCGCACTGGATTTCCCACTTTTGACCACTAGATGTCAGGGAATTCTTGCTAATGATTGCCAGCACTCCGTCTGAACGCAATATGCGCGTGCGGACCTTTTTCTTCCACTCTTCATCGTAGGCTTCCTTGACCGACATATCGACGTATTCGAAAGGGCTATCCGTGTGCAAGGACTGCCCCTTGATCATGTCTCGGATGCGGGCATCCTCAATAGCGAATGCAACGAAGATAACTTTTTTGTCGGCCATGAATGACGCTCCTCACTGAATTTGAAGTAGTTAGGACTGTTCTTGCACCCCGATTAAATCAACGGCTTGCGCACGGAACCAGGAAAATATATAGCATTGACCGGCTTACGTCACGTGGCGCTCTCGTCTCGCTATCTGCTTGACGACTGCAGCCTAATGTGGCGGTGGCGACCAGCGTCCGCTTTGCGTTTCCGCGACTGTCTCTTTAGGGTCGGAAGCGGTCGGACGTCTCGAGGTACTTCCGCCAAGGCTACGGCCACCTTCAGCGAACCAAATCTCAATTTGGACGAAATTCGACAGCTCAACTCTGATTACCCGGAGGCGCCGTGCGCGACATCCAAATCCGCAAGCTAAGTCTCAAGTCCGTGTTCAAGCTCATCGCCATAGGGCAGTACCTCGCTTGGATCCCGTTCTCGATCCTGTGCGCCATCGGCACTTTCTTCGGCTTGGGCTCGATCCAATGGAACGGCCGCGTCCTGGAGGGTCTTGATGCGCTATTGATTAGCCCGGTGATCGGTTTCATCATCGCCACCGGCATCACGCTGGTCGTAGGCACGAGCACCGCCGTGGGGCTGTGGCTTTGGTCCAAGCTGCGCCCGCTCAACCTGCGTTTCAAGGACGTCGATCCAGCCACATGAACCGCATCTCGGGTCCGCTGGCGCACTGCGTCCGCCTGCCCTCAAAACCCGCGCCTTGTTATTTTTCAAATTGAGTGACCAAATTCCAAGTCCGTTGAACTTCAACAGTCGGTTTAGGGTCGTAACGCGACTCCCACGCCACTCCGTTGCCTAACAAAAAGCCGCGTTCCCCAACCCAGGAAACGCGGCCTCATCCAGCAGGACCGACCAGCTATGGCCGGTCCCGCCCTTTAATGCATCTGCCCATACTTCCCGGCATTGAAGTCCTGGATCGCCTCGACGATCTCCGCCTGTGAATTCATCACAAACGGCCCGTATCCCACCACCGGCTCGTCGATCGGCTCGCCGCTCAACACCAGGAACACGGCGTCGTTGTTGGCTTCGACCGTGATCTCGTCGCCATCCTGCGAGAACAGCGTCAGTTGCGCGTCGCGCGCCACCGCTTCGCCGTTGACCAGCACCGTGCCGCGCAGCATCACCAGCATGCTGTTGCGGCCCGCCGGGATCGCGAAGGTCGCGGTCTTGCCGGCGGACAGGCGCACGTCCCACACGTCGATCGGCGTGAAGGTGCGCGCCGGACCGGTCTGGCCGCCGTAGCTGCCGGCGATGACGCGCAGCGAGCCGGCATCGCCAGGCAGCGACACCACCGGGATATCCGCATTCAGCAGGCTCTGGTATCCGGCCGGCGCCTTCTTGTCCTTGGCCGGCAGGTTGACCCACAGCTGCACCATCTCCAGCTCGCCGCCCTGGCGGGTGAACGCGGGGGAGTGGAACTCTTCATGCAGGATGCCCGAGGCGGCCGTCATCCACTGCACGTCGCCGGGCCCGATGACGCCGCCGTTGCCGGTGGAGTCGCGGTGCTCGACCTCGCCGCTGTAGACGATGGTCACGGTCTCGAAGCCGCGGTGCGGATGCTGGCCGACGCCGCGCGGTTGCGTGGCCGGCGCGAATTGCGCCGGGCCGGCGTAGTCCAGGAGCAGGAACGGGCTGACGTTCTTGCCCTTGTCGTTGTACGAGAACATCGAGCGCACCGGAAAGCCGTCGCCCACCCAGTGGGGACGCGGGCTGGCATGCACACCCAGAATCTTCTTCATGATCGTCATTCCTGTTGCGCGGCCCCTGCGGGGCCGTTCGTCATACCTGTCAAGATAAGGGCGGGAGGCCGCTTTCGGTAGTCCCCGCCATTGATAAGCACTGTTCCAGGAATAGGACACTGATAGCGTCAGACCTGGGCAGGTGTTGCCAGTGAGGCACGCGCGGAGTCGGGAGGATTCCGGGCCTGGACCCGTTCCGGTGGCCGGCGCGGGCGGCGGCGGAAGGCCCGCGAACCCGGGTATTCTTGCGCCATGCAACGAATTGCCGATACCACCGTGGCCGACCGATATGCCCACGTCCAGGGCTTCGCCCCGGTTGCCGCCGCCGACGCCCGCATCCTGGTGCTGGGCTCCATGCCCGGCGTCGCCTCGCTGCGGCAGGCGCGTTATTACGCCCATCCGCGCAACGCCTTCTGGCCCATCGCGGGCCAGGTGCTGGGGTTCGATCCCGCCGCCGACTACCCGCGGCGCCTGCAAGCGCTGCGATCCGCCGGCGTCGCGCTCTGGGACGTGCTGCAGGCCTGCGAACGGCCGGGCAGCCTGGATGCGGACATCCGCGGCGATACCCTGGTGCCCAACGACTTCGCGGCGTTCCTGTTGGCGCATCCGCGCCTCGTGCGGGTCTGCTTCAACGGGGCCAAGGCGGCCAGCCTCTACCGCCGCCATGTGTTGCCGCGCCTGCCGGCGTGGCCGCTGGAATACGTCGACCTGCCATCCACCAGCCCGGCCCACGCGGCCGCGTCGTTCGAGAAGAAGCTGGCCGCCTGGCGCGAGGCGTTGACGGTGCCTGCCTGATCCTGCGCCGGGGCGCCGGCGTCGCCCGGGCAGCGACGCCCGGCGGGAGACCTCGCGCCGCAAAGGGCAACGGGAACAGGGGGGCGTGGATTGGCCGTGAGGAATGCGGACGGTCAATCCTGCCGGCCGCGGCCGCCACTGGCGCGAGCCCCCGGCGGGAAGGCGGGGCCTTCCGCGCCGGCCGCCGCGCGATCAGCCGCCGCTCGATCAGCCGCTCCACCATCGGTCGCCGCACCCTCGGCCGCCGCACCATCAGCCGCCGCACCCTCGGCCGCCCGGCGGGCCTGCGCCAGGCTGGCCTGGACCTGCTCGTGGACGGGGCCATCCGGGTCGACCAGCGGCAGCAGGCGTTCCCAGGCGTCGATGGCGCCGTGGAAGTCGCCGCGGAAAAACGCGCTGGTGCCGGCCAGGGCCAGGCCTTTCACGTCGTCGGGCGCAAGCGCCAGCAGCCGGCCGATCAGGCGGTCGGGTTCGCCCGAAAAATCTCCGTTCGCCGCAGTGGCCAGGAGGTCGGCCCAGTCCGCCAGCACGCCGGGATCCTGCGGCGCCCGGGCGCCCATGCGCGCCCAGGTTGCCGCGCCGCCGGCGAAATCCCCCAGCGTCGCGTAGGTGTGGGCCAATGTCGTCCAGCCCTCGGTGTCGTCCGGGTGGGCCTGCAGGTGCTGGATCAGGCCGGCCAGCCGTTCGGCCATGGGATCGTCGGGGTCGTGGCCGGCGCTGGCGGAGGGCGACGCGTGCGGGTCGGCGTCCGCCGGCGTCAGGGCCGCCGGGTTGCCGAGCGCCGCGTACAGGCCGACGCTGATCGCGCCCAGCCCCAAGGCCACCGCCAGGGCCCAGCGGGGCGCGGGCCGGGTATCGAGGCGGTCCGGCGCCGCGCATCCTTCCCGCAGGGCGCGCCGTTCGATCTCGGTGCGCGCCTGGGCATAGTGGTCCGGTGCGAGGCGCCCGCTGGCATGGTCGGCCTGCAATTGCGCCAGT
Source organism: Achromobacter ruhlandii (assembly GCF_902859695.1). Lineage (GTDB taxonomy): Bacteria > Pseudomonadota > Gammaproteobacteria > Burkholderiales > Burkholderiaceae_B > Achromobacter > Achromobacter ruhlandii. Next base: position 58,154 of record NZ_CADIJL010000009.1, on the reverse strand, counting down.
TGTTCGCGCAGCACCGCCAGCGATGCCTGCGCCTGGGGCGAGCCGCCGCGGCGGCCGGCGGCCTCTGGCGCCAACAGGGGCGGCAGCACGAACAGCAGGGCGACGGCGACCATGCCGGCCGCGAGGAGCCAGAACAGGGTCATGGTGCGCGCTCCCCGCCGGCGGCGGACGGCGCGGCGTCTTGCGGGGGCTCGGCCAGCAGGGCCCGGGCCGCCTGCGCTTGCGGCGCGGGCAAGGGCGCCTCCGGCGCGCGGGCATGGCGCCGCAAGCGCCACAGCAGGCCGCCCATGGCGCCGGCAAGCAGCACGCCGGGCCCGATCCACAGCAGCGCGGTGCGGGCTTTCAGCGGCGGGCGATAGAGCACGTAGTCGCCATAGCGCGATACCAGGAACTGGCGCACCTGGACCTCGTCCTGACCCGAGCGGAACAGGCGACGCACTTCGTCGCGCAGGTCGCGCGCCAGCGGCGCGCGCGAGTCCGCCAGGGATTCGTTCTGGCACACCAGGCAGCGCAGGTCGCGCGTGAAGGCCTGGACGTGCGCTTCCAGGGCGGGGTCGGACGCGGCGGCGGGCGCCTCGCTGGCCACGGCCCGGGCCGCAATGAATAGCGCCAGCGCGATGCCGCGGCCGGTCGCGTGCCAACCGCTGGCCACGGCGGTGCGTCCTATCGTGGGGCGAGGCTGGCGGGGGATGTCAGGGTTCATTCAGCGCCCGGGGGATCAGGATGTTGTCGAGCACGTCCTGCGTGACCGGCCCGACGTGCTTGTAGCGGATGACGCCCTGGGCGTCGATGAGAAAGGTCTCGGGCACGCCGTACACGCCATAGTCGATGCCGAGTCTGCCGCGCGGGTCGAGCACCGTGGCGATGTAGGGGTTGCCCAGGCGTGCCAGCCATGCGCGCGCCGCGCTGTCTTCGTCCTTGTAGTCCAGCCCGACGATGGCAATGCGGCCTTCGCGGGCGGCGCGCAGCAGCACGGGGTGTTCGACGCGGCAGGCGACGCACCAGCTGGCCCAGACGTTGAGCAGCCAGACCCGGCCGCGCATGTCGTCCAGCCCGAACTGGCCTCCCGGCGCGTCCAGCCGCGCCAGCGTGAAGGGCGGCGCTGGCCGGCGAACCAGGGGCGAGGGCAGTTCGCGCGGGTCCAGGCCCAGGCCGACGGCGAGCATGGCTACCAGCCCGAGAAACAACAGCAGGGGCACGAGGGATCGCAGTTTCATGGCAGTTCGCTTTGCGGGGGCCGGGCTTGGCCCGGGGGCGAGGCGTCGCGCCGCGAAGCCGGCTTGCGGTAGCGGCGGTCGGCGGCGGCGGCCAGGCCGCCCAGGATCATTAGCGCGCAGCCGGCCCAGATCCAGCTGATGAACGGCTTGTGGAACAGGTTCACGATCCAGCCGCCGTCGGGCAGGCTTTCGCCCAGCGCGGTGTAGAGATCGCGCAAGGGGCCGACGTCGATGGCCGATTGCGTCATCGGCATCGCTTGCGTCACGTAGTGGCGGGTCTCCGGTCGCAGCGTGGCGACATGCCTGCCGCCGCGCGCGACATCGAGAGTGGCGCGCGCGGCGATCCAGTTGGGGCCGGCGACCTGCTCGACGCCGCCGAAGGTGAAGGTGTACCCGGCCAGATGGGCGGTCTGGCCGGGCAGCATGCGCACGTCGAGCTGGGACTGGAAGCTGTTGACCATGGTGACGCCAATAATGAACACGCCCAGGCCGAGATGGGCCAGCCACATGCCCCACCAGCTCCCGGGGATGCCGCGCAGGCGGGTGGCGATGTCGGCCCGACCGCCGCCGTGCAGGCGCTCCGCCAGCAATTGCAGGCTGCCCAGCACGATCCACGCCGCCAGCGCCAGGCCCAGGCAGGCGCGCCAGGTGAAGTGCCCGAGGCCGTAGCCCAGCGCCGGGCCCAGCAGCGCGCTGGCGAGCGCGGCCGGCCCCAGGCGGCGCGCCAGCCGTTGCCAGGTGTCGGCCTTCCAGCGCGCCACGGCGCCGGGCACCAGCAGCGCGAGCACCGGCGTCATCAACGGCACGAAGGTGGTGTCGAAGTAGGGCGGTCCCACCGAAATCTTGCCCAGGCCCAGGGCGTCGAGCAACAGCGGGTAGAGGGTGCCGAGCAGCACCGCCGCGCAGGCCACGGGCAGCAGCGCGTTGTTGGCCAGCAAGGCGGCGTCGCGCGATACCAATTGGAAGTGGCCGCCGCCCTGCAGCCGCGGGGCGCGCCAGGCGTATAGCAGCAGCGATGCGCCCACCACCGTCACCAGCAGGCACAGGATGAACAGGCCGCGCGCCGGGTCGGTGGCGAAGGCGTGCACCGAGGTGACGACGCCGGATCGCACCAGGAACGTGCCCAGCAGCGATAGCGAGAAGGTGCCGATCGCCAACAGCACGGTCCAGCCGCGGAACGCGCCGCGCTTTTCGGTCACGGCCAGCGAGTGGATCAGCGCGGTGCCCAGCAGCCACGGCATGAACGAGGCGTTCTCGACCGGGTCCCAGAACCACCACCCGCCCCAGCCCAGCTCGTAATAGGCCCAGCTCGATCCCACCGCGATGCCGGCGGTCAGCAGCACCCAGGCGGCCACGGTCCAGGGCCGCGACCAGCGCGCCCAGGCGGCATCCAGCCGCCCTGTCATCAGGGCCGCGATGGCGAAGGCGAAGGCGATGCTGAAGCCCACGTAGCCCAGGTACAGCAAGGGCGGGTGGATGATCATGCCGGGGTCCTGCAACAGCGGGTTCAGGTCGCGGCCCTCGCGCGCCGCGGGCAGCAGGCGGGCGAAGGGGTTGGAGGTCAGCAGCGTGAAGGCGGTGAAGCCCGCGCCGACCGCGCCCAGCACGCCCAGGACGCGCGCCGTGAATGCCTCGGGCAGCCCGCGGCTCCAGCGCGTCACCGCCATCGTCCACAGCGACAGCGAAACGATCCACAGCAACATGGAGCCCTCGTGGTTGCCCCAGACCGCGGTGATCCGGTAGATCAGCGGCGTGCGGCTGTGGCTGTTGTCCGCCACCAGCCGCACGGAGAAATCATTGGCGATGAAAAGCAGGTGCAGGCAGGCGTATGACAGCAGCACGAACAGCAGTTGCCCGCGCGCGGCGCCGCGGCCGACCGCCATCAGCGCCGCGCGGCCGCGCCAGGCGCCATACAGCGGCACGATGGCCTGCACCAGCGCCAGCGCGAAGCCAAGCACCAGTGAAAAGTGGCCGACTTCGGCGATCATGGCCGCACCGTCCTGCTGGCGTCGTGGGCGCGCGCGATGGCGTCGCGCACTTCGATCGGCGTGTAGTTCTCGTCGTGGCGCGCCAGCACGCTGGTCGCGGTGAACACGCCGTCGGTGTCCAGCGTGCCTTGGGCGACCACGCCCGTGCCTTCGCGGAACAGGTCGGGCAGGGCGCCGCGATACACCACGGGCACCTCGTGGGCGGTGTCGGTGACGATGAAACGCACGCCCAGACCGTCCGGCTCGCGTTGCAGCGAGCCGGCCAGCACCATGCCGCCGACGCGGAACAGCCGCTGTCGTGGCGCCTCGCCGCGCGCGATTTCGCTGGGCGTGTGGAAGAACACCAGGTTCTGGCGCATGGCCGTCAGGATCAGGGCGGCAGCCGCGCTCAACAGCGCGACCGCACAGAGCAGCAGGAGCAGACGCCGGCGGCGGGGGGAAGTCATGCCGGTCCTCCGTCGTGTGATTGCTGCCTGGCCGTGGGATTGGCGCTAGCCAGCGCCGCCAGGCGCCGCAGCGCGCGGCGCCGCCGCCGGGCCAGCGACACGCATTCGGCCAGCACCAGCAGGGCCAGCATGCCGTAGCTGCCCCAGACGAAGGCGGCGCGCCCGCCCATGTGCCAGAACGCGGCCCAGGATTGCCAGTGCATCATGCCGGCTCCTTGCGCATCGCCGTCTCGCGGCGCGCCAGCTCGCGCACCCAGCCGGCCGGCCACTCCCGCTCCAGCATCATGACGCGCGCGCGCGCCAGCGTCACGGCGGCGGTGTAGGCCCACGCGGCCAGGGCCATGAGCAGCATGGCGGCCAGCATGGTCGCCGCCATGGACGGCGCGCGCGTCAGGCTGACCGAAGCGCCCTGGTGCAGCGTGCTCCACCAGGACACCGAGAAATAGATGACCGGTACGTTGATGGCGCCCACCAGGGCCACCAGCGCTCCGGCGCGGTCGCCGCGATGGGGATCGACAGTCAGGGCGGTCAGCGCCAGGTAACCCAGGTACAGGAATCCCAGGATCAGTTGCGAGGTGAGCCGCGCGTCCCAGACCCAGTAAGCGCCCCAGGTTGGCCGGCCCCATAGCGCGCCGCTCCAGAGCGCGACGAAGCAGAACAGCGCGCCGGTGGGAGCCAGCGCGCGCGCCATGATGAACGACAGTCGGGTGCGCAGGATCAGGCCAAGCGCGGACCAGAACGCCATCAGCAGATAGATGAACAGCGACATCCACGCGGCGGCGACGTGGATGAAGATGATGCGGTAGACCTCGCCCTGGGTGGCATCGGTGGGCGCGACGAAAAAGCCGATCGCCAGGCCGCATGCGCCAAGCAGGATGGCGAGCCCGCCACACCAGGGAACCAGCCTGCCCGCCAGCGGATAGAAGGCCTGTGGCGCGGCGAACCGCAGCAGACGGCTGGCGTGGCGGGCGGGAGGAGCGGGCGGGAGGGCAGGCATGGGAGGCATCTTCATTCTTCGACGGCAAAGCGCAGCGCCAGGACACAGGCGGGCGGGGCCAGCGCCAGCGCCGCCAGCAGCGCGCCGCCAAGCAGCAGGAACGGGGTGGCGGGCGGCTGGCCGGCGCCACACGAGGCCACCGAGCCCGCGCCGAAGATCAGCACCGGCACGAACCAGGGCAGCAGCAACAGGGCCTGCAGCACGCCGCCGCCGCGCATCCCGAGGGACAGCGCGGCGCCGATCGCGCCGACCAGGGCCAGCACCGGCGTTCCCAGCGCGAAAGATAGCGACAGGGTCAGGCGCGAACACTGACCCAGGTCAAACAGCAGGCCCATGACCGGCGCCACGGCGATCAAAGGCAGACCGGTTCCGATCCAGTGCGCGGTGATCTTGGCCAGCACCCAGAGCGTCGCGGCGCCCGGCGAAAGCAGCAGTTGTTCGAGCGTGCCGTCGGCGTGGTCCTGCGCGAACAGCCGATGCTGCGACAACAGCGTGGCGAGCAGCGCGGCCACCCACAGCACGCCCGGTCCGAGTGCACGCAGGAAAGCCGCATCGGCGCCCACGCCCAGCGGGAACAGGCAGGCGACCAGCACGAAGAAAAGCAGCGAGATGACGGCGTCGGCCCGGCCTCGGCCAAGCAGCAGCAGGTCGCGCCGCAGCACGGCGAAGAAGGGGCTGGCCAGCCGTGTCATGGCGCGCGCGGACCGAGATCGAGGGTGCGCACCGGGCGGTCCAGGTCAACCTCCTGGTGCGTGGTCAGGAGGACGCGCCCGCCGTTGTCGCAATGGCTTGCCAGCGTCCGCGTCAGCGCCGCCACCGTGGCCGCGTCGAGCAGGTTGAAGGGTTCGTCCAGGATCCACAGCGGCCGCGCCGGGCGCAGCGACAGCCGCGCCAGCATCACGCGGCGCCGCTGGCCGCGTGACAGCAGGCGCGCCGGCAGGTCGAGCATCGCGGTCAGGCCCATCCGGCACAGCGCGTCGCGACAGGCCGCCGTGGTGACGGCATCGGCCTGGGCCTGGCACAGGAAGCGCAGGTTTTCGAGCGGGGTCAGGGAATCGGCGAGCGCGTCGGCATGGCCCAGGTAGAGAAGCTGCTGGCGGTAGGCCGGCCCCAGGCGGTGGATGTCTGCCCCGCGCCAGCACACCGTGCCGGCGTCGGCGCGCGTCAGGCCGCACAGGATGCGCAGCAGGCTGGTCTTGCCATGGCCGTTGGGCGCTGTCACGCGCAGCAGTTGCCCCGCGCATAGCTGGAACGACACGTCTTCGAACAGCAGACGGGTTTCTTTCGAACAGGTGAGCCCCTGCGCTTCAAGCATGGCCGGTGCCCATCCAGATACTCATGACAACAATCCTCGCTGCATCAAGGGCGGCGCGAAGCCGACAACGGGATCGGATATTAATGAATCCGGATCGCGGTTTTGCTTGGCTGCGGCGCATTTGGATTTATGTCGGACGCGTTTACCGTCGGCCACACCATGATGCCGATCGCCGCGCCACGATATGTGTTTTTCGGAGGTCACCCGGCCGTGGTTTCGGACCGGTCTGAGTAACGGGCGCGATGGCGCGTGCGACCCGCGGCGCTTGACCGAGATCAACATGGGGGGGCCGGCCGCGCGTCGATCATGAAAAGGCATCGAACCGCCAACGACCCTCGCGGGGACCGCCGGCCTTGCTTGTGCCGCGACGCGGTTCGACGCAGTCGCCGTTCATATCCAAATAGTTGTACTCCGTGAAAAGCAAACCCAAGCACAGCAGTAATGGTGGTGGGGCCGAGTGGACCAAGTTCCTGTCGCTGGCCTTTGTGGCGTGTCCCGTCGTGGCGTTCCTGATGATCTGCATCTACGGATTCGTCGTCTGGTTCGGGCAGATCCTGTTCTGGGGGCCGCCGGCATGAATGCTCCGTTCTACAAAGCCGCAGCCTGAGCCACCGACATGAAAAATCCCTTCAAGATCGCCAAATCCGTCATCCAATGGACGGGCGCGCTGTTGCTGCGTCCCGCCACCCGCATCGGCCTGGGCGTGCTGGTCATCGGCGGGTTCCTGGGCGGCGTGACGTTCCTGGCCCTGTTCAATACCGGCATGAACGCCACCAACACCGAGGCCTTCTGTATTTCCTGCCACTCGATGCGCGACACCGTGCTGCCCGAGCTGCAGCAGAGCGTGCACTGGAAGAACCGCTCGGGCGTGCGCGCGCACTGTCCGGACTGCCACGTGCCGCATGACTTCACCTCCAAGGTCGCGCGCAAGATGCAGGCCTCGCGCGAAGTGCTGGGGCACCTGATGGGCACCATCGGCACGCCCGAGAAATTCCAGGAACACCGCATCGTGCTGGCCACGCGCGAGTGGGCCCGCTTCAAGGCGAACAACTCCAAGGAATGCCGCAATTGCCATGATTACGCCAGCATGGATTTCGACAAGATGCGGGTAACCTCGCAGACCACCATGCACGGCGCGGCCGAACGCGATGCCAGTTGCGTCGACTGCCACAAGGGCATCGCGCACCGGCTGCCCGAGGTCAAGTCGCAGGGCAACCCGGCGCTGGCGGCGCTCACGGCCGACGCGCGCGGCGCCGCCATCGACGCCGGTCGCGACTACTACAGCGTCATGCCACAGCCGCTCTACGCGGACGAGACCCTGGCCCACGAGATCGGCGCCATCGAGATCGCCACCGCCGTGAAGGTGCTGCAGAAGAAAAAGGACGCGGTGCAGGTCGAGTTGCAGCTCTGGAGAAAGAACAAGGGTTACGCCCGCGTGCTGTACGGCCGGTTCGGCATGAATATCACCAGCGCCGTGCTGAGCCAGGACGTGTCGCGCGACGACGGCGTGGTCCATGTGATCGAAAGCCGCATCGACGACGTGACCGGCCTGCAGTGGCAGAAGATCTCCGCGACGGTCTGGCTGCGCGGCGGCGGCCTGGTGGCTGACGTCGAACCGATCTGGGCGGTGGCGCGCAAGAGCTATTCGCAAAGCTGCAGCGTGTGCCATCGCCAGCCGAACGAGACCTCGCACGATGCCAACCAATGGCCGGGGCTGTTCGGCGGCATGGTCGGGTTCACCAACATGGATGATCCGACCGCCAGGCTGGTCCTGAAGTACCTGCAGTTGCATTCTTCCGATTTCGTAGCCAAGGACGGTGTGGCTTCGGCCCACTGAGCAAGAAATGAAAATCTCCCGTCGACGTTTCATGGGCGGTGTCGCCGCTTCACTGGGTTCCTTCGTGGTGCCGCCGCTTCTGCGCAATGGCAATGTGGTGCGGGCCGCGGCCGCCACCACGGCCGCGGCCGATCCCGGCCGCTGGAGGTTCTCGGGCGCCCATTGGGGCGCGTTCCGGGCCCGGGTCGTGGCCGGCCACGTGGTGGAAATAAAGCCATTCGAGTTCGACAAGCACCCCACGCCGATTCTGGACGGCACGCTCGACGTGCTGTACAGCCCATCGCGCGTGCGTTACCCGATGGTGCGCCTGGACTGGTATCGCAACCGGCGCGCGGGCGCGGCCCCGAGCCAGGCGGGCCAGGCGTCGCGCGGCGACAACCGGTTCATCCGGGTGGGCTGGGACGAAGCGCTGGATCTGGTCTATGACGAGCTGGAGCGTATCCAGAAAGACTACGGCCCGTGGGCGCTGCACGTGGGCAACGTCGGCTGGCGCTCGGTGGGACAGATGCATAGCTGCGGCAACCATATGCTGCGGGCGATGGGGATGCACGGCAACAGCGTCGGCACGGCGGGCGACTACTCGACCGGCGCCGGCCAGACCATCCTGCCCTATGTGCTCGGGTCGACCGAGGTGTACTCGCAGGGCACGTCGTGGGAGATCATCCTCAAGGAGACGCAGGTTCTGGTGTTCTGGGCCAGCGACCCGATCAAGAACCTGCAAGTGGGGTGGAACACCGAAACGCACGAGGCCTACGAGCATCTGGCGCGGCTCAAGCAGAAGGTGGCCAGCGGCGAGATCTCGGTGATCAGCGTCGACCCGGTGAAAAGCAAGACGCGCAACTACCTGGGCTGCGAACACCAGTACGTCAACCCCATGACGGACGTGGCGCTGATGCTGGGCCTTATCCATACCCTGTGGAAAGAGGAGTTGTACGACAGGAAATTCATCGAGACCTATGCCGTGGGCTTCGAGGAATTCATCGCCTATGTCGAAGGCAAGACCGAGGACAAGATCGAGCGCACCCCCGAATGGGCCGAGTCCATCTGCGGCGTGCCGGCCGGGCGCATCCGCGAACTGGCGCGCCTGATGGCGGGCAATCGCACGCAGCTGATCCTCGGCTGGGCGATCCAGCGCCAGCAGCACGGCGAACAGCCTTACTGGATGGCCGCGATCCTGGCCACGATGCTGGGCCAGATCGGCTTGCCGGGAGGCGGCATCAGCTACGTCCACCACTACAGTTCGGCGGGCGTGCCGGCTTCGGGGGCGTCGATGCCCGGCTCGTTCCCGCTGAACCTGGATCCGGGCCGCAAACCGCGGCACGAGAACGACGACTATCAAGGCTACAGCGCGGTGGTGCCGGTGGCCCGCGTGATCGACGCGCTGCTGGAGCCGGGCAAGGAAATCAACTTCAACGGCCACAAGGTCAAGCTGCCGCCCTACAAGATGGCCATTTTCTCGGGCGGCAACCAGTGGCACCGGCAGCAGGACCGCAATCGAATGAAGCGGGCCTACCAGAAGCTGGAGACCGTGGTCGCGATCGACTACAACTGGACGGCCACCTGCCGCTTCGCGGACATTGTGTTGCCGGCCTGCACGCCGTTCGAGCGCAATGACATCGATGCCTACGGCACCTTCTCCAACCGGGGCGTGATCGCCATGCACAAGCTGGTCGATCCGCTGTTTCACTCGCGCTCGGATTTCGACATCTGGACCGACTTCTGCAAGCGCATGCAGCGCGATGTGGAATACACCCGCAACATGAACGAGATGCAGTGGGTCGAATTCCTGTACGAGGAGTGCCGCAAGGAGAACGCCGGCAAGGGTTTCGCCATGCCGCCCTTCGCGCAGTTCTGGGAACAGGGCTACGTGCTTTTCCCGGAGGGCAAGCCGTGGGTGCGGCATGCCGATTTCCGCGAGGATCCGGAAGTCAACGCCCTGGGCACCCCGTCCGGGTTCATCGAAATCTACAGCCGCAAGCTTGCCAGCTTCGGCTACCGCGACTGCAAGGGGCATCCGCTCTGGATGGAAAAGGCGGAGCGGTCGCACAGCGGTCCGCGTTCGGACAAGTACCCGCTCTGGATGCAGTCCTCGCATCCCAACGAGCGCCTGCATTCGCAGACGTGCGAATCACCGTCGCGGCGGGCGACCTACACCATCCAGGGGCGCGAGCCCGTCTATATCAGCCCCGAGGACGCGCGGCAGCGCGGCATCCGCCAGGGCGACCTGGTGCGGGTCTTCAACGACCGCGGGCAATTGCTGGCGGGCGCCGCCATCTCCAGCGACTTCCCGCCCGGGGTGGTCCGCATTCACGAGGGCGCCTGGTATGGGCCCACCGGACCCGAGATCGGCGCGCTGGATACCTACGGCGATCCCAATACATTGACGCTGGACATCGGCTCATCCGAGCTGGCGCAGGCGACCAGCGCCAATACCTGCCTGGTGGAAATCGAGCTGTTCAAGGGCGTCGCGCCGGCGGTGACGGCATTCGGCGGTCCGGCTGAAGTCGATATCGACGGCAAGCTCATGGCCAGCCTCTGAGAGCTGGGATAGCCGGGGAGGGCGTGTTGCCCTCCCTCTTTTTCGCGGAGCAGCAATTGAACAGCGAGCACATCGACCCTGAATGGGTGGCGGCGTCCCCTCTGCGGTCGCAGTTGTATGGATGGTTCTCCACCCTCTTTGCCCGGGAGCTGGGGCGGGACGCCATGGCGCTTTATCAGGGCGGGGGCGCCGCGGACATCATGGCTGTCCTCGCCGAACTCGGAATGGGGCGCGAGGCGGACGCCGTGGCCGGGGTGTTCCAGGAGTGGGCGCGGCACGCGGATGCCGCGGTCGAGAATGCCGCCGACTTCGCCACCCTGTTCCTGATGGAGGGCCGTGCCTGCCCGCTTCCTTACGCCTCGCACTATCTGGATGGCGGCGGACAGTTGTACGGCAAGCCGGCGCTGTTGATGCGCGCGATGCTGGCGTCCAATCGGTTGCGGCTCGACGAACCGTTCAAGGAGCCGGAAGACCATCTCGCCGTCATGCTGGCATTGATGTCCCACTGGGCCAGGGCCTGCGATCGGCCCGCCGACCTCGCGGGCCAGGCGCGGGAGCAGGCCGCGTTCATTGAATCCGCCCTGTTGTCCTGGATCGACGCCTGGCTGGCGCGCATGCACGCCATCAAGTCCCTGACGTTCCGTTTCTATCCGGCCGTCGGCGCGCTGCTGGCCGCGTTTCTGCGTCAGGATCGCGACTACCTGCGGTCTTTCGAGATGGGGCAATAGGAAGGGTCTGAAATAAACCCGTCCCCTATTGATCGGCATCAACTCTCTATATAACTAAAAGCGATAAGTTAATGGCACAACGACATAATTCGCGGAGAAGTCTGTGCCTCACCCCCCACCCGAAGTCCCCCTCCCGGGCAAACGTGGTTTCCTGAAGAACCTGCTCGGCCTGAGCGCCGCCGCCACCATCATCCCCATCCGTGCCGAAGCCGGCACCGGCATCAACCAGCAACCCCCTCGCCGTCCTGGCATCCCTGGCAAGCGCTACGGCATGCTGGTCGACCTGCGCAAATGCATCGGCTGCCAGTCCTGTACGGTCAGCTGTTCGCTCGAAAACCTGCCGCCAGTCGGCCAGTTCCGCACCACCGTCCTGCAATACGAAGTGCGGCCCGACAATGGCGGCCCCTGCGCCATGGTGATGCTGCCGCGCCTGTGCAACCACTGCGACAACCCGCCCTGTGTGCCGGTGTGTCCGGTGCAGGCCACGTTCCAGCGCGAGGACGGCATCGTGCTGGTCGACAACCAGCGCTGCGTCGGCTGCGGCTACTGCGTGCAGGCCTGTCCGTACGACGCCCGCTTCATCAACCACGACACCCAGACCGCCGACAAGTGCACCTTCTGCGAGCACCGGCTCGAAGCCGGCCTGCTGCCGGCCTGCGTCGAAAGCTGCGTGGGCGGCGCCCGTGTCATCGGCGACCTGAACGATCCGGACAGCGCCATTTCGCGGCTGATGGCCGAGCATCGCGCCGACATCAAGGTGCTCAAGCCGGAGATGAAGACCGACCCGCACGTCTATTACATCGGCCTGCCCGATGCCTTCGTGCACCACATTGACGGCCAGGCCGGCGTGCGCCTGGCCGGCGGCCATTGAGAAGGGGACGCGCATGCAGATCACCGAATTGCTGACGCCCGTTTATGACGCCGCCTGGCTGCCGTGGGCCGTGCAGTATTTCTTTCTTATCGGCATCGCCGCCACTGCCGCGTTGACGGCGGCCGGCGCCGCGTTTGGCGAGGCCGGCTCACCGGCCCGCCGGTTGCTGCCGGCGGCCGTGACCGTGCTGCTGGTGTGCGCCATCGCCGCGCCCGTGTCGCTGCTGGCCGACCTGCACCAGCCGGGCCGCTTCTGGCATTTCTATACCCGGCTGACGCCGTGGTCGTGGATGTGGCTGGGGGCGCTGCTGCTGCCGGTCTTCACCGGGCTGGCGGTGCTGTTCTGCGCCGCCTGGTGGTGGGGGCGCATGGCCTGGGTGCGGCTGCTGGGCATCGCGCTGGCGCTGTCGGCGGTGTCGATCCTGGTCTACACCGGCGCCGAGGTGATGGTGCTGCGGGCGCGGCCGCTGTGGCACACGCCGTTCCTGCCGCTGAACTTCGCGCTGACCGCCTGGCTGGGCGCGCTGGGGGCGATGTTCCTGGTGGCGCGCTGGCTGCCCGGCGGCCTGAAGGCGCTGCCGGTCGACCTGTTGCGCCGCCTGAGCGTGACGGCGGTGGTGATGATGGCCATTGGCGCGGGCGCCTGGATCCTGCTGGGATTGCTGGGCGCGGACCCGTCGTTCGAGGCCGCGTTGCGCCTGTTCGGCGAGTTCCCGGTATGGCGCGCCAGCCTGGCCGGCGCCGTGGCCACCGCGTTCTGCATGATCGCGCTGTTGCAGCGCGCGCCGCGCGCGCTGGCGGCGCCGCTGCCGTCGGCCGCGCTGGCGCTGACCATGCTGGCCGCCGCCTGGATCTTCCGCTGGGTCGTGTTCATGAGCGTGCAGGGCGTGCCCAAGTATGGCGCCGGCCTGTACCTGTACGACATGCCCTGGGGCAGCGACGGCCTGCTCGGCATGATCGGCGTGCTGGGCCTGTGCGCCGCGCTGGTGGCCGCCGTGACCTACGCGCTGGAACGGTTCCCGGCCCGCACCCGCGGCCTGGCGGCCTGAGCCGCCGGCCCCGACAAGAATTCGCATCGAGATGACCATGGACAAGCAACACCGAGACGACACGCCCGACGCCCACGCCGACGGACCCGATCAACCCGACAACGCCGCGCGCCGCAAGCTGATCGCGCGCGGCGGCGTGGTCGCCGGCGGCCTGGCCGCGTTCGCGGCTGGCTACGGCGAGACCGTCGGCAAGGCCGTCAAGGGCCTGGCGCAAGGCACCGCCGGCGCGGCCACCGCGCACGCCGTGCGCGGCAATTCGCTGACGCCGGAATTCCGCATCGATCCGGTCACGGGCCTGCTGTCGGCCCAGCCCGGCCAGACAGTCAGCCCCTCCAGTTGCCTGGGCTGCTGGACGCAATGCGGGGTGCGGCTGCGCGTCGATACCAAGGCCAACCGCATCCTGCGGGTGGCCGGCAACCCGTATCATCCGCTGGCCACGACCCGGCCGGCCGCGATGGAAACCCCGGTGCGCGAAACCTACGCGCAACTGGGCGGCGACAACGGCCTGGAAGGGCGCGCCACGTCCTGTGCGCGCGGCTCGGCCATGCTGGAGCAGTTGCATAGCCCGTACCGCGTGCTGCAACCGCTCAAGCGCGTCGGCGGCCGCGGCGAAGGCAAGTGGCAGACGATTTCCTTCGAGCAGCTGGTGCAGGAGGTGTGCGAAGGCGGCGACCTGTTCGGCGAGGGCCACGTGGACGGCCTGCGCGCGATCTTCGACCGCGACACGCCGCTGGATCCGGCCAACCCGGAGTACGGGGCCAAGGTCAACCAGTTCCTGTTCACGGACGCGTCCAACGAAGGCCGCACGCCGCTGATCCAGCGCTTTGCCGGCCAGTCGTTCGGCACCGTCAACTTCAGCAACCACGGTTCCTATTGCGGCCAGAGCTTCCGCGTCGGCGCGGGCGCGGCGCTGGGCGACCTGAAGGGCATGCCGCACGGCAAGCCGGATTGGGACAACGCCCGCTTCGGCCTGTTCATCGGCGCGGCGCCGGCGCAGGCCGGCAACCCGTTCCAGCGCCAGGCGCGCCAGTTGGCCGAGGCCCGCACCCGGCCCGAGGAGGCCGGCTTCACCTATGTGGTGGTGTCGCCGATGCTGCCCGCGTCCTCCAGCCTGTCGGCGGGATCGGGCAATGAATGGGTGCCGGTCAATCCGGCCAGCGACCTGGCGCTGGCGATGGGCCTGATCCGCTGGATCCTCGACAACGAGCGCTTCGATGCGCGCGCGCTGGCGCAGCCCGGCCCGGCGGCCATGAAGGCGGCGGGCGAGGCGGCATGGACCAACGCCACGCACCTGGTGATCGCCGAGCCAGGGCATGCGCGCCAGGGCAGTTTCCTGCGCGGCGCCGACCTGGGTTGGGCCAGGCCGGCCGATGCCGGTGAAAAGTGGGAGGACGTGTACGTGGTGCGCCTGGAGGACGGCACGCTGGCGCCGCATACCGGTGCCACGCCGGCCACGCTGTTCGTGGACGAGGCGGTGGCGGCGCCGGGCCTGGCGGGCGCGCCGGCCGCGCTGCGCGTGTGCAGCGCGCTGTCGCTGCTGCGCCAGGAGGCGCAGCGCAAGTCGCTGGACGAATACGCCGCGCTGTGCGGCGTGCCGGCGGTCAAGATCGCCGACCTGGCCGAGCGCTTCACCAGCCACGGCAAGCGCGCCGTGGCGGATGCGCACGGCGGCACCATGAGCGGGGCGGGCTTCTACACCGCCTACGCCATCGCCATGCTCAACACGCTGGTGGGCAACCTCAACGTCGAGGGCGGCCTGGTGCTGGACGCCGGCCCGTTCCCGCCCTATGGCGCGGGGCCGCGCTACAACATCGCGGGCTTCGCCAACCGCGCCACGCCCAAGGGCGTGGCCCTGTCGCGCAACCGCTTTCCGTATGAGAAGTCGAGCGAGTTCAAGCGCAAGCAGGCCGCCGGCCAGCCGGTCTATCCGGCCGCCGCGCCCTGGTACCCGGCCACCGGCGGCCTGAGCTCCGAGATGCTGGCGTCGGCGCTGGCCGGCTACCCGTACCGCGCCAAGGTCTGGTTCAACCACATGAGCAACCCGGTCTACGGCATTGCCGGGTTCAGGAACGTGCTGCTGGACAAGCTGAAGGACCCGAGGATCCTGCCGCTGGCGGTGTCGATCAATCCGTTCATCAACGAGACCAACGCGCTGGCCGACTACATCGTGCCCGATACCGTCACCTACGAAAGCTGGGGCGTGTCGGCGCCGTGGGCCGACGTGGTGGCCAAGGCGTCGACGGTGCGCTGGCCGGCGGTCGAGCCGCGCGTGGCGCGCAGCGCCGACGGCGCGCCGGTGTGCCTGGAGTCGTTCCTGATCGCCTGCGCCAAGCGCATCGGCATGCCGGGCTTCGGCGCCAACGCCATCGCCGATGCGGACGGCAACCGCTATCCGCTGGACACGGCCGAGGACTTCTTCCTGCGCGGCATCGCCAACATCGCCTTCGGCGCCGGGCGGCCGGTGCCCGAGGCCAGCGACGACGATCTTGAACTGACCGGCGTGGCGCGCTATCGCGACGCGCTGCTAGGCAAGCTCAAGCCCGAGGAGTGGCGCCGCGTGGCGATGGTGATGAGCCGGGGAGGGCGTTTCGACCGCGTGCGCGACGCCTGGAGCGACGCCGGCCAGACCCGGCAGGCCTGGGCCAAGCCCTTGCAGATATGGAGCGAGGAACTGGCGGGCTTTCGCCATGCCATGACCGGCGAGCGCTACAGCGGCTGCCCCACCTGGTATCCGGCGCGGCTGGCGGACGGGCGCGACGTGCGCCAGCAGTATCCACGCGCCGACTGGCCGTTCCTGTTGAGTTCGTTCAAGTCCAACCTGATGAGTTCGATGTCGATCGGCGTGGACCGGCTGCGCCAGGTGCATCCGCACAATCCGGTGTCGATCAACCGGCAGGACGGCGAGCGGCTTGGTTTGCGCAACGGCGACCCGGTGCGCATCGTCACGCCGGGCGGGTCGGTGACCGGTCTGGCGCTGTTGCGCGACGGCATCCAGCCGGGCGCGGTCGGCGTCGAGCACGGCTATGGCCACACCGAACTGGGCGCGCGCGCCCACCTGGTCGATGGCAAGCCGATGCCGCACGATCCGGCGCTGGCGGCCGGCGTGAACCTGAACGACCTGGGCTTCGGCGATGCGACGCGCGGCGAGCACGCCAACGTCTGGATCGACTGGGTTTCGGGCGCGGCGGTGCGGCAGGGGTTGCCGGCGCGCATCGAGCGGGCCTAGGGCCGGGCTGGCAAGGCCCGCCGGGGCGCGTGGCGCGCCGCCGCCCCGGGGCTTGTCCTGGCGTCAGCCAATCGCGCCGTAGATCCGGCGCGCCTGTACCGCGTCCGCCAATGGCCGTCCCAGCGCGCGCGCGCCCTCGACGGCCTGGCGCACCAGATCGGCATTGCCGGCGGCGATGCTTCCGTCCCGCAGCTTCAGATTGTTCTCGAACCCCACCCGCATGTGGCCACCGAAGGCCGCCGCCGTCGTCACGCAGGCGTTCTCCTGCGCCCCGAACGCGCACACCGCCCAGGGCAGCGAATGATCGTAGGCCGCCAGGAACGGCAGCAGGTCATAGGCCGACGAGGTCTGCCCCACGCTGTAGCGTCCCAGCACGAACAGCACCGACCACGCGCCCGGCGGCACCAGCCCGCGCGCCCGCAGCGACAGCCAGCGCCGCACGTCGCCCTCGTCGTACAGGATGATCTGCGTCATGATGCGGCGCTCGGCGACCCAGGCCAGGAACGCCGCCAGCTCGCTTTCGGCAATCTCCGGCACCGCGATCTCGCGCAGGCCGATCGACACCGCTTCGGGCTGCAGCGCGCGCACCAGCGCCATCTGCTCGGCCGCCTTGTACACGCCGGCCGCTTCGCTCGTCACCTGCACCAGCAGCTCGTCGCCCACCGCGCGCCGCACCGCCGCCAGCGCGTCGCGGTAGGCCTGCGCGTCCAGCAGATGGCTGCCGTCCGGCTTGCGCACGTGCATGTGCATCATCGCCGCGCCCGCGTCCAGGCAGGCGCGGGCTTCCAGCGCCAGGGCCTCGGCCGTCAGCGGCACGGCCGGGTGGTCGGCGGCTTTCTTGTAGGCGCCGTTGGGCGCCACCGTCACGATGACGGGCGACTCGGCCAGGGCAGGGCGGGGGATGTCCACGGCGTTCATGGCTGGATCTCCGGCAGTTCCGGCGCGATCAGGTCCAGGCCCGCGCGCAACAGGCGGTCATAGCGCGCGCGTTCGGCGGCGATGGTGTCCGGTGTCCAGGCATAGAAGCCTTCGCCCGCCTTCATGCCATGGCGACCATCGGCGGCGCGCTCGGTCAGGCAGCGCGCCGGATGGTCGTCGTTGCAGAACGTCGGGTACATGGTCGCGCCGGCCGCCGCGTGCACGTCGATGCCGGCGTGGTCGCGCTGCATCACCGGCCCGGCCGCCAGGAAGCGGAAGCCGAAGCCGAAGCGCACCGCCGCGTCCACGTCCTCGGGCGAGGCGATGCCGCGGTCGATCAGGTTGAAGGCCTCGCGCGACAGCGCGTGCTGCAGGCGGTTGGCCAGGAAACCCGGCAGGTCCTGGCGCACCTTCACCGGCACGCTGCCGCAGCGGCGCATGAAGGCGATCAGCGCGTCGGCGCGGGCCTCGTCGCTGGTCTCGGCCATCACCACCTCGACCAGCGGCACCAGGTGCGCCGGCATGAAGAAGTGCAGGCCCAGCATGCGTTCGCGCGTGGCCAGCCCCTGGCCGATGGCGCTGATCGGGAAACTGGAACTGTTGCTCGCCAGGATGGCGTCGGGCCGCGCGCGGCGCACCAGCTCGGCGAACAGCGCCTGCTTGATGTCCAGCCGCTCCGGCACGCACTCGATCACCAGATCGACGCTGGCCCAGTCCACCTGGTCCAGGCTGGCGGCCGTGGCCAGTTGCGCCACCTGGGCCTCGCGGCCGATGGTCTTGAGATTGTCGGCCACGCGCGCCGGCAGGGCGGCCGCGCGCGCCGCGTCCGGCTCGATCACCGTCGTGCGGCAGGCGGCGCGCGTCAGCACCACCGCCACGTCGGCGCCCATGGTGCCGCCGCCCACCACCACCGCATGCGCCGCGCCCGGATTGGGCAGGGCCTTCGCGTCCGTCTGCATGGTTTGCTCCTTGTTCTGAAACCGCTGTTGCATCTGCGTCTGTATCTAAGTCCGTATCTGCGTTCGTATCCGCGCGTGCGTCCGCGCTCGTGTCCGCACTTGTTTCCCTATTCGGCGCCGAGTGTAGAGAAGCCTGTTTGATTGATGAATCAGATTTTTTGGATAGAATGATCGACAAATCGGATCAATGGACAAGGCGCCCGGCGGCATGCAGATCAATCTCTCGATGCGCGACATCGACACCACCCTGGTGCTGGGCCGCACCCTCAACTTCCGCCAGGCGGCGGCGCAACTGCACCTGTCGCAATCGGCGCTGTCCACGCAGATCCAGCGCATCGAGGACGCGCTGGGCGTGCGGCTGTTCGACCGTACCACGCGCACGGTGCGGCTGACGGCGGCGGGCGAGGTCTTCATGCAGCAGGCCGCCGCGCTGCAGGTGGCCTTTCGCGACGCCATCGCCGCGGTCAGCGGCATCGCCAGCGCCGAGCATGGCCAGGTGTCGGTGGCGGCGCTGCCGTCGCTGGCCGCGCGCCTGTTGCCGCGGGTGTTGATGGCCTACCGCCAGGCGCATCCGCAGGTGGCGCTGAAGGTGCGCGACACGCTGTCGGGCCCGGCCTTCGACCTGGTGCGCGCCGGCGACGTGGACTTCGCGCTGACCGCCGCCGACCCGCAGCACGCCGACCTGCATTACCAGCCCTTGATGTCGGACAGCTTTCTGCTGCTGATCCCCGAGGGGCACCCGCTGGCGCGCGCCAGGGGGCCGCTGCGCTGGGCCGACACGGCCAGCGCGGCGCACGTGTCGATGGTGCATCCGAGCAGCGTGCGCCAGTACACCGAATGGGCCTTCCTGCAGAACCGCATCCGCTTCACGCCGGCCTTCGAGGCCGAGCACCTGACCACCATCGTGGCCATGGTGGAGTGCGGCTTCGGGGTGGCGGCGCTGCCCGAGATCGCGGCGGGCGCGGTGGCGCAGAACGGCATCGTGCAGCGGCCGCTGATCGGCCCGGTGGCCGAACGCTCGATCGGGCTGGTGACGGCGCGTAACCGCAGCCTGCCGCCGGCGGCCGCGGCGCTGGTGGCGATGCTGCGCCAGTATCTGGCCGAAGCGGCCCGCTGAGGCGTGACCTTGGCAAGGCAAGGCGGCCGCCAGGTCATGCCCCGTCGTGGCGTTCGATGCGTCATGCGCGTGCGCCGCGTTCGGTCCGCGCGGGGGCCCGGCCCGTCCGCTGCCAGGTTCCGCGTGCTGCCCGTTCAGGCGCCGCGGCGCGCCTGTTCCGACGCCAGATAGGCGTCGCGCGAGGGCAGCAGGTGCTCGCGGCACAGCGCCATCAGCGCGGCGCGGTCGCCGTCGCGCAGGGCGTGGATCATGGCCCAGTGTTCCTGGCGGGCGCGTTCGCGGTAATTGGCGGCCGCCAGCGAGCCGAAGCGGATCGGATGGGTGCGGCGCGCGTATTCCTCGATGGCCTGGCCCAGCACGGCGTTATCCAGCAGCCCGAACAACTCGCGGTGAAAGCGCTGGTTGCTGCGGAACACGCGGCGCGCGTCGCCATCGGCCACGGCGGCGTCGTGCTCGCGCTGCACCGCCGTCAACGCCGCCAGCCGCGCCGGCGGCACCGGCAGCGGCATCAGGCTGGCGGCATGCACTTCCAGCACTTCGCGCAGCGCATACAGCTCCATCACCTCGCGCGCCGAGAAAGCCCGCACCACCGCGCCGACGTTGCGCTTGCGCTCGACCACCCCCAGCAGCTCCAGCTCCACCAGCACCTGGCGCACCGCGTGGCGCTTCATGTCGAAGCGCGCCATCAGCTCGTCCTCGGTCAGCCGCTCGCGCGGATGCAGCCGGCCGAAGACGATGTCTTCCTCCAGCGCGGCGACCGCCGCCGCCAGGGCGTCGGGCGCTTGGGGTTCGAGGGCGGCGGGGCTGATGGCGTTCATGGGCGAGGGGAAAAGCGTTATTGCCTGGGCACGGTGTCGCGGGTGGCGCCGGCGCGCAGGAAGTCGAAGTCCACGCCCTGGTCGGCCTGCGTCACGGTCTGCAGGAACAGCTTGCGGTAGCCGCGCTCGGCCGCCGGACGCTCGACCGGGCCGGCCGCCATGCGGCGCGCCAGCTCGGCATCCTCGACCAGCAGGGCGATTTCGCGCCGCGCCACCGACAGGCGGATCCGGTCGCCATTTTGCACGTAGGCGAGCGGTCCGCCAATGGCGGCCTCGGGGGTGACGTGCAGCACGATGGTGCCGGCCGCCGTGCCGCTCATGCGGCCGTCGGATATCCGCACCATGTCCTTGACGCCGGCGCGCGCCAGCTTCTTGGGGATCGGCATGTAGCCGGCCTCGGGCATGCCGGGCGCGCCGGTGGGACCGATGCGCTTGAGCACCAGCACGTCGTCGGCGGTCACGTCCAGCGCCTCGTCGTCGATGCGGCGGGCCATGTCCTCGGCGTCCTCGAACACCACGGCGCGGCCTTCATGCTCCATCAGCTTGGGATTGGCCGCCGACTGCTTGATGATGGCGCCGCCGGGCGCCAGGTTGCCGCGCAGCACGGCCAGGCCACCCACCGGATAGATCGGCGCGGCGACGCTGCGGATCACGTCCTGCTTGAACGGGGCGGGGGCGTCGTCCAGTTCCTCGCCCAGGGTGCGGCCCGACACCGTCAGCGCGTCCAGGTGCAGCAGCGGGCGCAGTTCGCGCAGCAGCGCCAGCATGCCGCCGGCGTGGTGGAAGTCTTCCATGTAGTGCTGGCCGGAGGGCTTGAGGTCCACCAGCACGGGCGTCTCGCGGCTCATGCGGTCGAGCCCGGCCAGGTCGATATTGATGCCCAGGCGGCCGGCGATGGCGGTCAGGTGCACGATGCCGTTGGTCGAGCCGCCGATGGCCAGCAGCACGCGCAGCGCGTTCTCGATGGACTTGCCGGTGATGATGCGGTCGGGCGTCAGGCGCGCGGCCGCCATGGCGACGGCGGTGGCGCCAGTGCGCTCGGCCACGCGCACGCGGTCGGCGGTGACGGCGGGGGCGGACGCGCCGCCGGACACCATCATGCCCATGGCTTCGGTCAGGCAGGCCATGGTGCTGGCGGTGCCCATCACCGAACAGGTGCCGACGCTGGCCACCAGCTGGTTGTTGACGTCGGCGATCTCGGGCGCGTCGATTTCCTCGGCGCGGTAGCGGCCCCAGTAGCGGCGGCAATCGGTGCAGGCGCCGACCCGTTCGCCGCGATGCGAGCCGGTCAGCATCGAGCCGGTCACCAGCTGGATCGCGGGCACGCCGGCGGACGAAGCGCCCATCAGCTGCGCCGGCACGGTCTTGTCGCAACCGCCGATCAGCACCACCGCGTCCATCGGCTGGGCGCGGATCATTTCCTCGGTGTCCATCGACATGAGGTTGCGCAGGTACATGCTGGTGGGCTGCGAGAAGCTCTCGTGCACCGAGATGGTGGGGAAGTCCATCGGCAGGCCGCCGGCCAGCATCACGCCGCGCTTGACCGCCTCGATCAGCTGCGGCGCGTTGCCGTGGCACGGGTTGTAGCTGCTGCCGGTGTTGACGATGCCGATGATGGGACGCGCCAGTGCGTCGTCCGACAGGCCGGCGCCTTTGATGAAGGCCTTGCGCAGGAACAGCGAAAAGCCGGTGTCGCCGTAGTTGGTCAGCCCGCGCGCCACGCCGGTGCTGCGCGCGCCATCGCTGTCGAAGGGGCCCTTGGCGGGCTTGCCGCCCTTGGTCTCGTCCGTCATTTTTGTTCCCGATAATATTATTGATAATCCAGGGCTGTGATCATATCCACCCTTGGAAATACCCGGCAAGCGATTTCCGTCGGAAGTTTTATTGATCTTGAAAAAAGATCAGTCGATAGAAAAATTCTGATTCATCAATCAAGATTCGCCTCCTACACTGGCGCGGTTGACGAGCCGGGCGTCCGTTCCATTCCTATACCCATCCCGGCAGGAGACCTACATGTCAGACCTGCGTCTGCGGCCCCGCCGCGCCTTGCTGCTTTCCCTGTTGGCCTTGTGTACCGGCGCCGCGGCGCCCGCCGTGGCCGCCGACGCCTATCCCGACAAGCCCATCCGCCTGATCGTGCCGTACCCGCCCGGGGGCGCCACCGACGTGATCGGGCGCGTGCTGGCGCAGGAACTGACTGGCGCGCTGGGCCAGTCGGTGATCGTCGAGAACCGCGCCGGCGCCGCCGGCAACATCGGCGCCGACCAGGTCGCCAAGGCCCAGCCCGACGGCTACACGCTGCTGATGGGCGCGCTCACCAGCCATTCGATCAACGCGGCGCTGTACCGCGGCCGCGTCACCTACGACGTGGAAAAGAGCTTCGCGCCGGTGTCCATCGTCGGCACCGTGCCGCTGGTGTTCGTGGTCAACCCGTCGGTGCAGGCCAATGACCTGAAGCAGCTGATCGCGCTGGCCAAGTCGCGCCCGGGCTACGTCACCATGGCCTCGGCCGGCAACGGCTCGCCGCAGCACCTGGCCGGCGAAATGTTCAAGCGCACCGCCGGCGTGGACATCCTGCACGTGCCCTACAAGGGCAGCGGCCCGGCCATGACCGACCTGATGGGCGGGCAGGTGCTCAGCATGATCGAGACCGTGCCGGCCTCGCAGGCCAGCATCAAGGCCGGCAAGCTGCGCGCGCTGGCGGTGACGTCGGCGCAACGCGTCGAGGCGCTGCCGGAGGTGCCGACCGCGGCCGAGGCCGGCCTGCCCGGTTTCGAGGTCAGCTCCATGTTCGGCATCGTGGCGCCGGCCGGCACGCCGGCGCCGGTGATCGAGCGCCTGAACGGCGAGCTCAAGAAGATCCTGGCCAAGCCGGCTGTGAAGGCCTCGCTGCTTAACCAGGGCGCCATCGCCGAGTGGACCAGCCCGGCCGATGCCGGCGCCCGCGTGTCGGCCGAGCTGGCGCGCTGGACCAAGGTGATCGACGAGGCCGGGGTCAAGCCCGAGTAAGCCTTGCGGGCGAGGGGCGCCGAGGCCGGCGCGCCCCGCCCCGGTGCTTCATTTGCGCCACACCAGGGAAATGGTCACAAATTTTCGACGTTATTGTTTGCATGGCAGATACCGGCAGGCGCAATACGCGTGAAGTCATCGTTCTCCCCACGAATCATCCATAGCGCGGGGGGGCGGGGCGCGCGCCACGGTTGCCGAACGAGATGAAATAATCCGCAATACAGCCCAAACGCTGTTCACGCAGGTGGTTGACCCCGAACTGCCTAAGCCGTAATGTTTCCGGCAGGCCTTCCTAGGACGGCGGGGGATACCAATGACTCAGACTCAGGACGACAAATCGATCCTGTACCTGCATTTCGGTACGTCGAGCCCCTTTTGGAGGCTGCCGGCGGATAGCGACGCGATCGAGCTGTCCGCCGTCAAGGGCGCCACCAATATCGCGATGGCGCTCAAGCCCGAGCAGGCGCAGGCCATCCGCGCCCTGACTGGCATCACCGCCAGCCTGCGCATCGACATCGTCCTGTACGGCGACCCGATACAGCTGCGGCTGGTCGGCCGCAAGATCAATCCCAACGAATGGGCCGGCACGGCCTCGGCGCATACCGACACCGATTCGGTGGCGCGCGACCTGGTCGAGGGTCTGTCGTTCGCCGAGACCGTGGTGTCCGAAGCCAATTCGGTCATCGTCATCGTCGACCAGCACGGGCGCGTGCAGCGCTTCAACAAGGTCAGCGAGGAATACACGGGCAAGCGCGAGCAGGACATCGTCGGCCGCAGCGTGTTCGACATGTTCATGACGCGCGAAGAGGCCGCCGCCTCGCGCCGCAACATCGCCGAGTTCTACAAGCGCGGGCAGTCGTACGAGGTCGAGCGCCTGATCAACACGGTCAAGGGGCCGCGCCTGTTCCTGTTCCGCAACAAGTTCGTCACCAGCGGCAGCGGCGAAAAGCGCGTCTACCTGATCTGCTCGGGCACCGACATCACCGAGGAACGCCAGGCGCAGGAACGCCTGCGGGTGCTGGCTAACACCGACGTGCTGACCAACCTGCCCAACCGCCACGCCATCACCACGCGCCTGAAGGCGGCGCTGGCCGAAGGCGAGGGCGCCCGCGGCGGCGTGCTGTTCCTGGACCTGGACAACTTCAAGCGCATCAACGACCACTATGGCCATGGCTTTGGCGACCGCCTGCTCAAGTCGGTGGCGATCGCCATTTCCAGCTGCCTGGCGCCCGGCCAGACGCTGGCGCGCCTGGGCGGCGACGAATTCCTGGTGTTGCAGGAACACGCTGAAGCCTGGCAGCTGGAGGCCACCGCGGGCCGCATCATCGACCGCCTGCGCGAGCCGTTCCGCCAGGAACTGATCGAGGTCTACACCAGCTGTTCCATCGGCATCGCCATGTACCCCGAACACGGCGACGACCTGGACAGCGTGGTGCGCAGCGCCGACATCGCCATGTACGTGGCCAAGGAGGCCGGGCGCCATACCTATCGCGTGTTCCAGCCCGAGATGGACCGCCGCAACGCCGACTACGTGTGGCTGGACACCAACCTGCGCAAGGCGCTGGCCGAGGGCCACCTGATGCTGTACTACCAGCCCAAGCTGGCCGGCCGCGGCGGCGAGGTCGACGGGGTCGAGGCGCTGCTGCGCTGGCGTTCGCCCGAACGCGGCATGATCTGCCCCAGCGTGTTCATTCCCTACGCCGAGGAATCCGGCCTGATCTCGCAACTGGGCGTGTGGGTGATGCGCGAGGCCGCGCGCCAGGCCGCGGCCTGGAAGCGCGAGGGCCTGAACCTGCGGGTGGCGGTGAACGTGTCGGCGCGCCAGCTGGACGACAAGGGCGTGGTCAGCGAATTCATGCGGGCGGTCAACGACGCCGGCCTGGATCCGTGCCTGCTGGACATCGAACTCACCGAAAGCTGCCTGATCGAGGACGAGGTCGCCGCGATCGAGCTGATGAAGCAGTTCCGCCAACTCGGCGCGCGGGTCCACCTGGACGACTTCGGCACCGGTTATTCGTCGCTGTCGCAACTGGCCCGCATTCCACTGGACGCGATCAAGCTGGACGCCAGCTTCGTGCGCGGCGTCAACGAGAACCCCGTGTCGCAGGCCCTGGCGCGGGCCATCGTGGCGGTGGCCCGCACGCTCGAACTCCAGGTGATCGCCGAAGGCGTCGAGACCCAGGAAGAAACCGCCTTCCTGGACACGCTGGGGGTGGACGCCAAGCAGGGCTATCTGTATGCCAAGCCCATGCCCGCGGCGGAACTGAGCACCTGGCTGGCGCAGCGGCGCCGGCTGCATCTGATTGCCTGAGGCGGCCGGCGCGCGCCGGCCTCAATGCATGGTGGCGTCCATCAGCCCGTCGGGACCGGCGGGCGAACGGCGGTTCTGCGCCATCACCAGCCGTTCCATGTAGGCGCGGTCCTTCGGGTCGATGTTGAAGGCGGCCTCGACCCAGTCCTCGGTGATGTCCATCAGTTCGGAGCGGGTCAGTTGCAGCACGCGCTGGCGCGCCCGCAGCATGGCGCGCATGCCGTTGAGCTTGGGCCGCATCACGTCGATGAAGGTGCGGGTGGCCTTGTAGGCGTCACCCGGCTCGAACAGCACGTCCACCAGGCCGCGCGCCTGGAACCATTCGGCGGTGTGCGATTCGCCCGTGCCGATCAGTTCCTCGGCCAGCTTCATGCCCGAGCGCCGCGCCACCAGCGAATAGCCGCCCATGCCCGGGAACAGGTTGAAGGCCATTTCGGGGAAGCCCATGCGGGCGTTGTTCTGCGCCAGCACGAAGTGGTGCGCCAGCGCCGCCTCGAAGCCGCCGCCCAGCGCCGTGCCCTCGATCATGGCCAGCGACACCGCGCCGGTATCGAAGCCCCGGGTGGCGGCATGCACGCAGTCGACGCAGGCGCGGGCGTAGGCGCGCAGCGCCTCGCGGCGGCCCGTGCGGATGGCCTCGGCGAAGAAGTTGAGGTCGCCGCCGACGTTGTAGATCTGCGGCACCAGTGAACCCGTGACCCAGAAGTCGATGGGCAGGCCGGAGTCCTTGGCGGCGCGCGCCAAAGTCATGATTTCGTCGATCAGTTCATGGTTAAAGCAGGGGCGCGGCTGGGCGCGCAGCATCATCCACATGACACGTCGTCCTTCCTCATAGAACGCGGAGACTTGCTTCAGGTTGCCTGCGGCGGTAAAGGGATGGCAGTCCGGATGAATGAGTTGATTCATTTGCTTTCGTCCAATCGATCAAGGTGAGTCGGAGTACTGCCGGGCCAGCCTAATACAGCGACAGCCCTGTCCCTCTCATGCAAAGCTCGTCCGACTGGCCAGACTTGTCCGTAGTGCAAACATCGGAGTGATTGTTTGGAAAACATAACGCCGGGCGAGGGCGCGTCGTGCCGTTGGATGAGGCCGGCCTCGTCGACTTGGACGATGAACCTCGCAGATTCGCGAGGATTCGGACCGCCCCGATCGGGATGACGGCGTCATGCAAATGGCGGGGGCCGGGGGCGGGCACGGCGGGCGCAGGGGCGCGGCGCAACGGGCGCGTTGTCGCCCCGCAACACAAGCACGGGTGTGGAGGTAAATGAGAAGAATCTCATATACAAATGAGATTCATTGTCGATATGATCGCGGCTCGATAAAACTTACAGATAGCTTGCGATGCCTGTTTTTCCTGTTCCGCGTACCCTGACCGTGGCGATTGCGCTGGCCGCGATCGCGCCCCTTGCGTCCGTCCACGCCGAACCCGCGCACCTTTCCCCGATCAGCGTGGAAGGCGTCAGCGTTGACGATCCGCGGGTGCCCGAGGTCACCACCGCCACCCGCACCCAGACCCCCGCGCGCTACGTGCCGCAGGCCATCGACACGGTCAAGGTCGAGAGCCTGCAGAACTATGGCATCAGCACGCTGGGCGAGGCGCTGTCCGGCATTCCCAACGTCAGCAATGCGTCGGACACCCGTTTCGATTCGCTGCGCATCCGCGGCTTCGACGCCAGCAACGACTTCTACCTGGACGGCATCCGCGACGACAGCCAGTACGTGCGCGACCTGCACAACATCGAGCGGATCGAGGTGCTCAAGGGGCCCGCCGCGGTGCTGTACGGCCGCGGCAGCCAGGGCGGCATCGTCAACCGCGTCAGCAAGGCGCCGCAGCCGGGCCGCGAATCCACGCTTGAAGCCCAGGCCGGCAGCCGGGACCTGCGCAGCTTCTACGGCGACCTGAGCGCCGACCCCGGCGAGCACGTCAGCGTCCGCCTGAACATCGGCCAGGAAGACAGCAACAGCTTCCGTCACAAGATCGGCGGCACCCGTCAACTGGTGGCGCCGTCGCTGAACTGGCGCATCACGCCCGACCTGGACTGGCTGGTGCAGTACGAGTACAGCCGCTACGACCGCACCCCGGACCGCGGCATCCCCAGCGTCAACGGCCGGCCGGCCGACGTCGGCCGCTCGACCGTCTACGGCGACCCGGACCGCGACTACAT
Source organism: Achromobacter ruhlandii (assembly GCF_902859695.1). GTDB lineage: Bacteria > Pseudomonadota > Gammaproteobacteria > Burkholderiales > Burkholderiaceae_B > Achromobacter > Achromobacter ruhlandii. The sequence continues at coordinate 30,645 of NZ_CADIJL010000009.1, read as the reverse complement.
CGACGACCGCGCGCAATCATTCCGCTCGCGCCTGGCCTACGCGCTGGCGCCGGGCTGGCAGCTGCGCTACACGCTGGGCGTGTTCGCGCTGGACAGCAAGTTCGATAACACCTACCTGACCGGCTACAGCGCCGCCACCGGCAAGGTCACGCGTACCCGTTGGCAGCAGGACCTGAGCACGCGCAGCATCAACAACAACCTGGAAGCCGAGGGCCTGTTCCATACCGGCGGCGTCGAGCACCGGGTGCTGTTCGGCTTCGAGTTCGCCAACCAGGAGCGTTCGCCCGATCTCTACAACATGCTGGCGCGCGGCGCGGGCGCGCAGGCCATGCCAGCGCTGGACCTTTACGATCCGGACCTGTCGCGGCAGCACGAAGGCGCCATGACGCTCAGCAGTTCGGCCCGGCACAAGACCCGCAGCCAGGGCTATTACGTGCAGGACCAGATCAAGCTGGACGACGCCTGGCAGGTGCTGCTGGGCCTGCGCATGGACCGCTTCAATGTCGAGTCGACCAATCGCATGCTCGACCTCTCGGCCCGCCGCGACAGCCGGGGCGTGAGCCCGCGCGCCGGCGTGGTGTGGACGCCGCTGCGCGACCATTCCGTGTACGCCTCGTACAGCAAGACCTTCTCGCCCGTGGGCGGCAGCCTGATCGGCATCACCCCGAACGCGCGCGGCAACACCAATGACGTCGACCCCGAGCACACGCGCCAATACGAAGTGGGCGTCAAGAGCGACTGGCTCGACGGCCAACTGAGCACCACGCTGGCGCTGTACCAGCTCGAACTCTACAACCGCCGCACCACCGATCCGGTCGATCCGACGCTTGTGCTGCTGACCGGCAAGCAGCGTTCGCGCGGGATCGAGCTGACGGCGGCCGGGCGCCTGACGGGCAACTGGTACCTGCGCGGTGGCATCGGCCTGCAGAACGCCTCCATCGTCCAGGACAACAACGGCCTGGCCGGCAACCGCGTCAGCAATGTGGCGCGGCGCAACGGCAGCGTGTTCCTGACCTACAAGCCAGCCGAAGGCCTGTATGGCGAGACCGGCCTGACCTTTGTCGGCCAGCGCTACGCCGACAACGCCAACACGGCGGTGCTGCCTGGCTATGCCACCTGGGACGCGCTGGTCGGCTACCGCGTCGGCCAGTGGGACTGGCGCCTGGCGGTGCGCAACATCACCGACAAGACCTACTACGCCTCGGCCACCAGCGCCGGCCAGATCCGCGTGGGCGAGCCGCGCACGGTGGTGGCGACGGCGCAGTATCGGTTCTGACGGGTAGCCAGGATCCTGGCAGGAAGAACGGGCGCTTTGGCGCCCGTTCTTTGTTGGGAGAAGGCATGAGTGGGGGAGGAAAAGATCACGCACCGTCCAGCAGGAACCAAGGGAGTGTCCTATCTTGTTGGCGAACGGACTGCACTGACTTGACTGGAATTCGTCTATGGACGAATATCGGATGTGCCGAATCGAACACTACCTCACCCCTGGAAAACTCAAGGATTCCTATGCCACCTGGCTACGCGGCCTGCGCGGCCTGCGCGACAAGGTGGCGGTCATCCGCCGTGTAGCGCGTCTGGCATCGGGGAATTTCGGCGATCACCGGTTCTGCCGCGAGGGCGTGTGGGAATTGCGTATCGATACGGGGCCGGGCCTGCGCGTCTACTACGCGCTGTCCGGTGAACGGCTGGTGTTGTTGCTGGCTGGAGGCAGCAAGCGCACGCAGGATGCCGACATCCGCCGCGCGGTGGAATATTGGCACGACTGGCAACGGAGAACGGATGATGAGAAGCAAGCCCCATGATGAAGCAATGGTCGAGGTCTATCGCAGCGACCCCGCCCTTGCGCTGGAGACGATCAACAGCATCCTGGCCGATGGCGACCAGGGCGAACTGCTGGTGGTGCTGCGCCAGATGACCCAGGCGTTCGGCGGCATGCAGGCCGTGGCGGAGCAGGCGCGGCTGAACCCGACCCAGCTCTACCGCACACTGTCGCCCAAGGGCAATCCGTCGCTGGCCAGCCTGCTGGCGATTCTCAAGGCGATGGGCCTGCGGCTGGCCGTGATGCCGCTGGCCAATGCGGCCGCCCCGGTCCGGATGGGCTGAGGCCGCCGGGCGCGTTTATTGCGGCTCGATCTTCGCGTCGATCGCGCGCTGGGTCCAGATCTGGCGCTGCGACTGGGCAAAGGCCTGGTGTTCGGCCAGCGTGTTGGGCGCGACCTGCATGCCCAGCGTCTCGAACTTGGCGATGCTGTCGGGCTCGCTCAGGATGCGCGTGATCTCGCGGTTCAGGCGCTCGACCACCGGCGCCGGCGTGTCCTTGGGCGCGGCCACGCCCACCCACACCACCAGGTCGAAATTCTTGTAGCCCAGTTCGGCCAGCGTCGGCACGTCGGGGAAGTCCTTCGAGCGCGCCTGGCCGGTGAAGGCGATGCCCTTGAGCTTGCCGCTGTGCATGAACGACGTCACCACCGACAGGTCGGCGAACAAATAATCAACGTGACCACCCAGCAGATCGGTGACGGCGGGCGGCTGGCTCTTGTAGGGCACGGCGTTGGCGGCGGCGCCGGCGACGCTGTTGAAGGTGGCCCCGGCGATCTGGCTGGTGGGCGAGCCGTAGGCATAGTTCAGCGGCCTGGCGCGGGTGGCCTGCACCAGCTGCGACACGGAGCCGTAGGGCGAATCGGCGCGCACCACCAGCATCATGGGAATGGTGGCGATGCGGATGACGTGGATGAAATCGCCGGTGGGATCGTACGGCAGCTTGCGGAACAGGGCCGGCGTGGCCGAGTGCGTCGAGCTGCTGGTCAGGATCAGGGTGTAGCCGTCGGGCGCGGCGCGCGCGGCGGTGGACGAGCCGATGGTGCCGGACGCGCCGGGCTTGTTCTCGATCACGATCGGCACCCCCAGGCGCGGGCCGAGCTTTTCGGTCAGGATGCGGGCGCTGGTGTCGGTGGCGCTGCCGGGCGAGAACGGCACCACGATGGTGATGGGCTTGTCGGGGTAGGCGTCGGTGGCCTGCGCGGCGCCGGTGGCGGCGGCCAGGGCCAGGGCGCAGCTGGCGGCGAACTGGCGCGTGCGGCTGCGTTGCGGGGATCGGGTCATGAAAGTCTCCTGTGTTTTTCTGCGGCCGCGATGGCGGGTGGCGGCCGCGATTTCCGCCATCATGCGGCCGCGCGGCTTATCGCAACAAGGGACTAATTTTCATAGACCTATTCCGTATCCGGATAAGTCCCGCGCTGTGCGCCTCGGTCCGGCGCGGCCTCACTGGCCGGCGGCGTCCTCGTCGTAGCGGGTGGGGTCTGGGGCGGCCTCGCGCGCGCGCAGTGTCTTTTCCAGGTCGGCCAGGAACGCGTCCGCCGCCCGCGACAGGCGCGCGTTGTGGCGCTGGATCAGCCACAGCGCGTGGCCGCGCTGGCCGGCGCCGCCGATGGGCGCGGTGACCAGACCCAACTGGCGCGCGAAGGCGCAGACGTAGCCGGGCACCACGGTGATGCCCAGGCCGGCGCGCACCAGATTCAGCACCGAGGTCAGCATGCCGGCCTCGATGCCGGACTGGAATTGCAGGTCGAGTTCGCCGCTGATGCGGTCCACCGCGCGGCGCACGCTGTAGACGTTGCGCAGCGTAATGTGTTCGTGGGCGGCCAGGTCGGCCCAGCGCACCTGCTTGCGGCGCGCCAGCGGATGGCCGGGCGCGAAGGCGGCATGCATGGTGTCGCGGTAGATGACGCGCGCGGCCAGTTCGTCGCCCTCGATGTCGGTGGAGACGATGCCGAAATCGGCGCGCCCGTGGCGCACGTGCTCGATGGTCTCGTCGGTGTTCAGTTCGAACAGGTCCAGCTTCACGCCCGGATGGCGCCGGTGGTAGCGCGCGATCACCCCGCCCAGCAGGCCGACCATCATCATCGGCGAGCAGGCCACGCCGACCACGCCGCGCTCCAGCGAGCGCAGGCCGGACATGCTGCGCTCGGCCGCGCGCACCGTGCCCAGGATCTCCTGGGCATAGGCATAGAAGTCGGCCGCGCCCTCGCACGGCGTGACGCTGCGGGTCGAGCGCTCAAATAGCGGCTGGCCGACCTCGGCTTCAAGTTCGGCGCACAGCTTGCTGACCGCCGATTGCGTGACGAAGGCGGCGCGGGCGGCGGCGGTGAAGCTGCGCAACTCGTAGAGCGCGCAGAACACGCGCAACTGCTTCAGGGTGATGTTCATGATCGGGACGGAAAGGGGGCGGGCGCCCCGGGGCCGGCGCGCGCAAGCCCGCATCCGCCGCGTCCCGGGGAATCAATCCGGATCGAGCATATCGCGATCCGCGTCCTGGCGTGGCGCCAGGCGGCGGATCGACCCGGGCGTGCGCGAGAAGCGCACCGGGATCGCGGTGGCCGTGAGCGCGCCCTCGGTGGGATGCTCGACCCGCTGGAAAAAACCGGTGGCGGCCAGGTGCGGGTCGTCGAACAGCGCCTCGGGCGGGTTGACGCGCGAGTGCGGGATGTCGGCTTCGGCCAGCAGCGCCAGCCAGTCGTCGGTGCCGCGCAGCGCGACGATGGCCGCCAGGTCGGCGTACAGCGCGTCGAAGTGGCGGGCGCGGGTCTGTGCGCTGGCGTAGCGCGGGTCGGCGGCCAGGTCGGCGCGTTCGGCCAGGGTGAAGAAGCGCTGCCATTGCGCGTCGGTATACGGCAGCAGCGCCAGGAAGCCGTCGCGGGTGCGGTAGGGCCGGCGCTCGGGCGACAGCACGCGGCTGTAGCCCATGCCGCCGCGCGGCGGGTCGAAAGTGCGCCCGCCCAGGTGCTCGATCAGGGTGAAGGACACCAGCGTCTCGAACATCGGCACCTCGATCGCCTGGCCCTGGCCGGATTTCTCGCGCTCGTACAGCGCCATCGGGATGGCGTAGGCCAGCGTCAGCCCGGCCACCTTGTCGGCCATGATGGTGTTGATGTAGGCCGGCGCGCCGCTGTTGCGGCCCTGCAGGTCGGCCAGGCCGCTCATGGCCTGGATGATGTCGTCGAAGGCCGGCCGGGCGGCGTAAGGGCCGTCCTGGCCGAAGCCCACCGCCGAGCAATAGATCAGGCGCGGGTTGCGCGCGCGCAGGCTGGCGGCGTCCAGGCCGATCCGCGCCAGCGCGCGCGGCCGCACGTTGGAGATGAAGACGTCGGCGCCGTCGACCAGCCGCAGCAGCCGTTGCCGGTCGTCCGCGTCCTTGGCGTTCAGGGTGACGCTGTGCTTGTTGCGGTTCAGGTTCAGGTAGACCGCGCCCATGCCGGGCGAGGCGGCCGGCGCCGAGGCGCGGAACACGTCGCCCTCGGGCGCTTCGACCTTGATGATTTCGGCGCCCATGTCGCCCAGGATCTGGGTGGCGTAGGGGCCCATGCCGACCGAGGTCATGTCGACCACCCGCACGCCGGCCAGCGGGCCGCTGGCCGGGGCCGTCATTGCGCCTCCCGCGCGCGCTTGCGGGCCAGGAACGGCGCCATGTAGCGGCTCGGTTCGTCGGTGGTGAAGGCCGCGCCGAAGGCGTCCACACTGCGGTCCAGGCCGGCCTCGACCGTGGACGTCTCCCAGTAGCGCAGCAGCGCTTTCTGTGACCGCACCGCCAGCGGCCCGCTGTGGGCGATGGGCGCGACGGTGCGCTCGACCAGCGCGTCCAGCTCGCCGGCCTCGCACAGGAATTGCAGGAAGCCCCAGCGCAGCGCCTGCTCGGCATCGACCGTGGCCCCGGTCAGCAGCAGCCAGTGGGTGGCGCCCGGGCCGATCAGTGACGGCAGCAGCACGGCGTGGATCACCGATGGAATGCCGACCTGTACTTCGGGCATGCCGAAGACGCCGTCGCGCGAACCCAGGCGGATGTCGCAGGCCGCCGCCAGTTCCATGCCGGCGCCCAGGCAGAAGCCGGGCAGGCGGGCGATGGTCGGCACCGGCACCGCGCGCACCGCTTCGCACAGGTCGCGCAGGCGGGTGATGAAGGCGCGGCCGCCGTCCGGATCCAGCTCGGCCATTTCATAGATGTTGGCGCCGCCGACGAAGGCCTTGTCGCCGCTGCCGCGCAGCACCAGCGCGCGGGCGTCGGCCTGCGCGGCGATCCAGCGCACGGCGGCGGTCAGGCCCAGCGTGACCGGCGAGGCCAGGATGTTCAGGCTCTTGGCGTCGTCGATCCGCAGCGTGTAGACGCCGCGCGCGTCGCGCTCGATGTGGCTGTGGGGAAAGGCGGGAATCGGGGCGCTCATGGGCTTGCTGTCTCCGTTGGAATCGTGGGCGATGCCGGTCATGCTAGGCCCGGTCGTTGATCACGACAAACAAGTAATTTTCATGGAATGAGTCCGGCCTGGAATAAATCGCCGCGAGCCGGGTTCGCGACGATGGCGGGGCGGGCGCGCTCGGAGTATCTTGCGCTCACCCGGGCGGCGAGCCTATTCCTGACGAGGGGCAACATGGGTGTTCTGGCAAGAATCACGATGATCGGCGGACTGGGACTCTTGACGGCGTGCGCCGCGCCGCCGCCCAAGCTGGCCTCCAACGAAAGCGTGCAGAAGGTGCCGGTGCGGGTGGCCCTGGAGAACGGCGGCACCGCCACGGGCGAAGTCGTGGTGACCGTCTTCACGCCGGCCGGCGAGGGCCGTCATCCGCTGATCGTGATCAACCATGGCCGGGCCGGCGACGCCGCCGGCCGCGCCAAGCTGGGACGGGCGCGCTACGCGGCGGCGTCCAGGTTCTTCACCGATGCCGGCTTCGTGGTCGCGCTGCCGGTGCGCCTGGGCTATGGCGTCACCGGCGGGCCGGACCTGGAGAACAGCGGCCCCTGCGGCGAGCGCCGCTTCACCCCGATGTTCGACCGCGCCGCCAGCCAGATCGACCAGGTGCTGCGGGTCATGGCGCAGCGTCCGGACGTGGACCCGGCCAGGGTGGTGGTGCTGGGGCAGTCGGTGGGCGGCGGCTCGACCGTGGCGCTGGCGGCGCAGAACCCCGCGGGGGTGAAGACCGCCATCAACTTCGCCGGCGGCTCGGGCGGCGATCCGGTGCGCTCGCCCGGCAAGCCGTGCGGCCCCGAGCGCCTGCAGGCCACGTACGCGGGCTATGGCCAGGCCACGCGGCTGCCGATGTTGTGGATCTATACCGAGAACGACCTGTACTGGGGGCCGGACTGGCCCAGGCGCTGGGTCGAGGCCTACAACCAGGCCGGCGGCCACGCCACCTTCGTGCCCATGGGGCCCGACGGCGAGAACGGCCACAGCCTGTTCACCCACGCGCCGCAGAAGTGGCAGCCGGTGGTGGCCAAGTACCTGCGCGAGCAGGGCTTCGACATGCCGCAATAGGCGTGGCCCGGGCGGCCGGTGGCGCCGCCGCCGATTGCGCGACCGGTCGCGCCACCCGCCGCGTCAGCGGTCCGGGACCGTGGTTAGCAGCGGCGAGTCGAACATCGCGGCCGGGGAGATGATGGGTTCCTCCCACGGGATGTCCTTGCCGTAGCGCGCCTGCATCGTGGCGCGCACGGTGGGCGAGCTCAGGTCGAACTGCTTGAGGGGTTGCAGCGCGCCGATCTGCAGGCCCAGCGTGCGCTGGTAGATCTTCCAGACCAGCTCGGAGCAATAGATCCGGTCGTCCGACCAGCCGAAGGCCGCATCGTACGGCTTGCCGAGATAGCGCGCGCCGGTGCTGGCCAACTGTTCGCGCGTCTCGGGCGTCAGCCGCGACGCGTCGCGCAGGCGCTTGACGACGTATTTTCCGTTTTCGCCCTGCGCCGCCCATTGGGCCAGCGGCGTGTAGCTGACCGTGGCGGCGGCTTCCAGCACATAGGGCGCGCCCTGGCGCATCACGATCATGCCCATGTGGCTGTAGGGCGAATGGGTGGCCTGCTGGATCGCCTGGCTCTGGGCGGAGCGGGATTGCTGGAAGATCAGGTCGCCGGTGCGCACGTCGGGCGCGGCCAGCGCGGCCAGCGGGGCCAGGCACAGTGCCGCGGCCACGACGGCGCTGGCCCGCGGGCCGGCCGCGGGGCGGCGAGCGCCGCGCCGGGCGTTTTCTGGATGGGGAGCGCGGATTGCACGGAGCATTGTCGTCGAGTCCATTGCGTCGATTCCTGGCACAGACGCAACAGTAGCATCCGCGCCGGCCCGGCGCGTCAGGCGATGCCGCCGTTGGCGCGCAGCACCTGGCCGTTGATCCAGCCGCCGTCGGCCCCGGCCAGGAATGACACGATGCCGGCGATGTCCTCCGGTTCGCCCAGGCGTTCCAGCGGCGGCATCTTGGCGTAGTGCTCGATCAGCTCGGGGCTCTTGCCCTGCTTGAACAGGTCGGTGGCGACCGGGCCCGGCGCCACGGCGTTGACCGTGATGCGGCGGCCGCGCAGTTCCTTGGCGAACACGCGGGTAAAGCCTTCCACCGCCGCCTTGCTGGCGATGTAGAGGCCGTAGGTGGGCAGGTTCAGCGCCAGCGTGGTGCTGGAGACGTTGACGATGCTGCCGCCATCGGCCAGCCGCGTGCCGGCCTCGCGCAGGGTGTTGAAGGTGCCGCGGGTGTTGATGTCGAAGGTCTGGTCGTAGACCTCGTCGGTGGCTTCGGCCAGCGCCTGCAGCTTCAGCACGCCGGCGCTGTTGACCAGCACGTCGATGCGTCCCAGGCCGGCCTCGACCTGGTCGAACATGGCGCGCACCTCGGCGGCTTTGGACACGTCGGCCCGCACCGCCAGCGCCCGGCCGCCCGCGGCGCGGATCTCGCCGGCCAGGGCGTCGGCTTCGGCCGCGCTGGCGGCGTAGTTGATGGCGACGGCGAAACCGTCGACGGCCAGGCGGCGCGCGATCGCGGCGCCGATGCCGCGCGAAGCGCCGGTGACCAGGGCGACGCGTTGGGAAAGCTGCGAATTCATGGAGACTCCTGGAGGAATGTAAGACGGCTCATGGGGTGAGGCGAATCATGGACTATTCCAAGGCAAAGATAATTACCCGTGTTTTGCTAACATAATTTCATTGGCATTAATAATAGGGCGAACGTATGGATCGCTTCCAGGAAATGCAGGTATTCGTCCGCATCGCCGAACGGCGCAGTTTCTCCAAGGCGTCGGAAGACCTGCGGATTCCCCGCGCGACCGTCACCAACCTGGTCAAGCGCATGGAAAAACGCCTGGGGGCGCGGCTGCTGGAACGCACCACGCGCCAGGTGCGGCTGACCCATGACGGCGAGGCCTATTACCGCCGCTGCGTGCGCCTGCTGGCCGACCTGGAGGAAGCGGATGGCGCCTTCCTGAACACCGCGCCCAAGGGCCTGCTGCGGGTCAACCTGCAAGGCACGCTGGCGCGGGTGTTCGTCATGCCGGCGTTGCCGGGCTTCCTGGAGCGCTATCCCGATCTGGTGCTGCACCTGGGCGAAGACGACCGGCTGGTGGACCTGGTGCGCGAGGGCGTGGACTGCGTGCTGCGCGCCGGCGCGCTGCAGGATTCGTCGCTGGTGGGCCGCCAGATCGCGCTGATGCCGCAGGTCACCGTCGCCAGCCCGGCCTACCTGGCGCGATACGGCGAGCCGGCCACGGTCGATGACCTGGAAGGGCACCGCGCGGTGGATTACGTGTCGTCTTCCACCGGCCGCAGCGTGCCGCTGGATTTCATGGTGGACGGGCGCAATGTGCTGGCCCGGCCGGGCTCGGTCGTCAGCGTCAATGGCGCCGAACTCTATGCCAGCGCGGCGCTGGCCGGCCTGGGGCTGATCCAGGTGCCGCGCTACCGGGTGGCCGACGACCTGGCCGCCGGCCGGCTCAAGGAGGTGCTGCCGGGGGCGCCGCCGGCGCCCATGCCGGTGTCGGTGCTGTACCCGCAGAACCGCCAGGTGTCGGCGCGGGTGCGGGTGTTCAGCCAGTGGCTGGCCGAGATCTTCGGCCAGGCCTTCGGGCCGGCCGCTCAGACGATGCCGGTCAGGTAGTACACGGCGATCACCAGGAACACCGACAGCGTCGAGATCAGCGTGATGGCGAAGATGTCGCCGTAGGACTGGCGATGGGTCAGGCCGGTGACGGCCAGCAGCGTGATGACGGCGCCGTTATGCGGCAGCGTGTCCATGCCGCCGGAGGCCATGGCGGCGATGCGGTGCAGCACCTCCATGGGAATGCCGGCCGCCTGGGCGCTGTCGATGAAGGTCTGCGCCATGGCCGCCAGCGCGATGCTCATGCCGCCCGAGGCCGAGCCGGTGATGCCGGCCAGCGAGGTCACCGCCACCGCCTCGCCCACCAGCGGGTCCGGAATCGCCTTGAGCGCGCTGGCCACCATCAGGAAGCCGGGCAGGGCCGCGATCACGCCGCCGAAGCCGTATTCAGCGGCGGTATTCATGGACGCCAGCAGCGCGCCGGAGACCGCGCTCTTGCTGCCTTCGGCGAAATGCGCCTTGATGTGCGAGAACGAGAACAGCAGGATGGTGACGATGCCAGCGATCAGCGCGCCCATCACTGCCCACAGCGCCACCTGGTCCTGGGCGTTGACCGGCATGGGCTGCGGCAGGCCGGGCAGGTCGACCTGCGAGCCGGCCGGGTACCAGCCGGGAACCCAGCGCGTCAGCAGGTAGTTGGCCACGCCCACCACCACCAGCGGCAGCAGCGCGACCAGCGGGTGATGCTCGCGTCCGCCGGCCGGCGTGTCTGGTTCGTTGCGCAGCTCGGTGCCGTAGCCTTCGCCTGCCAGCGCGGCGCGCTTGCGGCGCCATTCCAGGTAGGCCACCCCGACGGTCAGCGTGAAGGCCGCGCCGATCAGCCCCAGCCAGGGCGCGGCCCAGGTGGTGGTCTCGAAGAAGGTGGTGGGGATGATGTTCTGGATCTGCGGCGTGCCCGGCAGCGCCGTCATGGTGAAGGTGAACGCGCCCAGCGCGATCGCGCCCGGCATCAGCCGCTTGGGAATGCCGCCCTGGCGGAACATCTCGGCCGCGAACGGGTAGACCGCGAACACCACCACGAACAGCGACACGCCGCCGTAGGTCAGTACCGCGCACACCAGCACGATGGCGATGATGGCGCGCTCGGCGCCGATCAGCCGCAGCACCGCCTGCACGATGGCGCGCGAGAAACCCGACAGCTCGATCAGCTTGCCGAACACCGCGCCCAGCAGGAACACCGGGAAATAGAGCTTGGCGAAACCCGCCATGCGCTCCATGAAGATGCCCGAGAACACCGGCGCCAGCGCCGACGGGTCGGTCAGCAGCACCGCGCCCATGGCCGCGATGGGCGCGCACAGGATGACGCTGTAGCCTCGATACGCCGCCAGCATCAGGAATGCCAGCGCCGCCACCACGATAATCAATCCGGTCATTCATTACTCCAGGAATGAAGGGTTAAGGGGTGTGGGGCTACACCTTAACCGATCAATCCCGGCGGCCGTTTGACAGGGCGGAGCGCCGGCCCGTTGTCGGACCGGACCCCACGCGCGCGTCAGTACGTGGCGCGCAGCGTCAGCATCACGTTGCGCGGTTCGCCGTAGATGCCGTAGAAGTTGGACGGCACGCGGGCGTAGTAGTGGCGGTCGAAGACGTTGTTCAGCGTCAGCGAGGCGTCCAGGTTGCGGTTCACCTTGTAGCCGATCTGCGCGTCGACCACCGCGTAGCCGCCTTGCCAGGAGACGTTGTTGCGGCTGGTGCGGCTCTGCGTGCGCACGCCGCCGCCGACGCGCCAGCCCGGCAGCACGTCGGGCGTGAAACGATAGGTGGTCCAGACCTTGAACAGATGCTTGGGCGTTTCCGGGTTGACGATCTGGCCTTCCTGCGTCGGGTCGGACAGGTAGCGGGTCTGCAGGTAGGTGTAGCCGGCGTACAGGTCCCAGTTGGGCAGCAGGCGGCCGCTGACCTCGGCCTCGACGCCCTGGCTCTGGGCCTCGCCCTGCGCCAGGTAGCGGCCCGGATTGGCGTCGTCGGGCACCGCGCGGTCCTTGTCCCGGATGCGGAACAGCGCCAGCGAGGCGTTGGCCGCGCCGTCCAGGAACTGGCCCTTCAGGCCGATCTCGTACTGCTTGCCGGTGCGCGGCTTGAGCGGCTTGCCGTCGGCCGTCATCTGCCAGGCTTCCGAGAAGGCGTAGATGTCCGAATAGCTGGCGTAGGCCGACAGCCACGAATTCAACTGCGCCACCGCGCCGTAGTAGGGCACGAACTTGCGCACCTCGGGATCGCGCTGCGTGTCGCCGGCCACCGGCAGGATGGCCTGGGTGGCGTTGCGATACCAGCTCTGGCGTCCGCCCACGATCAGCGTCAGCGGGTCGGCCACGTTGAAGCTCAACTGGCCGTAGACGCCCATCTGGCTGGACTTGGAGTTGTCGCCCGAGGTGTAGGGCAGGTCCGGGTTGGGCACGTCGATGTCATGGATCGACACGTTGCCGAGGCTCATGCCGCCCGAGCGGCTGTCCTGGCGCCGTTCGGCGTAGTTGGCGCCGATCATGGCCTGGTGGGTGCGGCCCAGCAGGCTGAAGGGGCCCGAGGCATGGGTGTCGAAGCCGATCCAGCGGATCTGGTCCTTCTGCGCCTGCAGGCGGTAGCCGGCGCGATCGTTGGCGGGATTGACCGGGCCGTTGACGTAGCCGTAGCGGCTGTCCATGTCGGTCGAGCGGTAGTTCATCGACACCTGGCCGGTCCAGCCATTGGCGAAGCGGTGGCTCAGCTCCGAATAGATTTCCGACAGGGTGGTGTCGCCGCGCGACCAGTCGGTGCCGTAGAAGCCCTTGCGCGGCGAGTCGATGATGTGGCCGTTCGAGTAGATCGACAGGCCGTAGTCGAACGGCGCCTCGCGCTGGCGCTGGTAGGCCGCCGACAGCGTCAGGGTGGTGTTGGCGGTCAGATCGAATTCGAGCGAGCCGTAGGCCAGGCCCTGGCGGTTGTGGGCCTTGTCGAAGAAGAAGTCGCGGTCCTGCGCGGCGAAGCCGGCGCGGGCGCGCACCCGGCCGTCGGCCGTGATGGGGCCGGTCGCGTCCAGCTCGGTGCGGTAGTTGTTCCACGAGCCGGCCATTACCGCGCCGGTCAGGCTGAAGGTGTCCAGCGGCCGCTTGCGCACCAGGTTGACGGTGCCGGCCGGGCTGCCGAAGCCCTGCAGCAGGCCGGCCGGGCCGCGCAGCACCTCGACGCGGTCGTACAGCGCCAGGTCGAACTGGGGCAGGTATTGCAGCGCGCCGTTGGCGGGCACGCCGTCGAACTGCACGTCGGTCTCGTAGCCGCGCGCGGTGAAGTAGGCGGTGCCGTCGCCATAGGTCATGGCGCTGACGCCGGTGGTTTCGCGCAGCGCGTCCTCCACCGTGACCATGTTCTGGTCGTCCATGCGCTGGCGCGTCACCACCGACACCGAGTTGGGGATGTCGCGCACGTTGGCGCCAGTCTTGCCGACGGTGACGGTATTGGCGGTGTAGGACTGGGAACCCTCTGTCTGGCCGGGATCCGAGAGTTTCTCGGCCGCGCCGGTGACCCGCACGGGACTCAGTTGCGGGACATCGTCGGCGGCGCGGGCCAGGACGGGCAGGCCGGCCTGGGCCAGCAGGGCGGCGGCGAGGGTCAGGCGGAAGGCGGGAAGGCGGCGTGGGACAAATGCGACAGGGGGAAGTGCGGCGGGCGTCATTTTCTTTTGAAAACAATGGGAATCATTTGCATTAATGATAAAAAGCAAGTTCCCTGTTTGCTGGACAGAAAATGTCGAAAAACGGACATAACTGGCTGGATTGGGGTTCTTTCAACCCTTGCTATCGAAATCCCGCCAATGCGTGAGTTTCCCGTCGAGGCGCCGCCGGTGGTGGCGCGCTCGTTCCACTACGAAGATGGCCAGCGGCAAGAGCCGCATTCGCACGAGCGCATCCAGCTGATGTATTCGCCCACCGGCATCATGCGCGTCATGACCGAGGACGGCGCCTGGCTGCTGGCGCCGATGCGCGCGCTGTGGATTCCGCCCGGCGTGGCCCACGAGGTGCGCATGGTCGGCCAGGTGACGATGCGCTCGGCCTTCATCGCGCCGGACGCCGCGCCCTGGCTGTGGAAAGATACCTGCGCGCTGGACGTGGCGCCGCTGATGCGCGAACTGATCCTGGCGCTGAACCAGCCGGCGGCGCGCCACGGGCCGGTGCAGCGGCTGAGCGCCGAGCTGCTGCTGAACCTGCTGGCCGGCGCCGAGCGGCAGCATCGCCAGTTGCCGCTGCCGTTCGACCGGCGCCTGCGCAAGGTCTGCGCCGCCGTGCTGCAGGCGCCCGGCAACGACGACACGCTGGAGCAGTGGGGCGAACGGATGGGCGCCAGCGCGCGCACGCTGGCGCGGCGCATGAAGGACGAGACCGGCATGAGCTTTCACAACTGGCGCCTGCAGGTGCGCATCGACGAAGGCATCTGCCGGCTGCTGCAGGGGCAGTCGGTGGTGAGCGTGGCGCGGGCGCTGGGATATGCCAGCGCCAGCGCCTTTGTCTACATGTTCCGCAACGTCATGGGCGTGTCGCCGACCCGGTATCTGGAGCAGATCGCGGGCGGATGAGCCTCGGGCGGGACGGACGCGGCGTGACCGGCGCGCTCAGGGGGGCGGGCCCGGGTCAGTTGGTGTTGATCCATTCCTGCGTGTCGCGGATGAACCAGGGCAGGTTGAGCCGTTCTCCCTCGCCGGACTGGATGGTCAGGCGCTGGTCCGATGCGCCCGGGGCGCCCGCCGCGCCCTGCGCCTGCGGGGCCGGCCGACTGCGGTATTGCAGGTCGGTCTGCGCGGGCGTCCGGCTCGCGCACGCGGTGATCGACGCGCAGGCGATCACCGCGAGGAGGGGCCGCAGTGTTGAACGTAGGGTATTTATGATTCGGGTTCCTGCTGGCGGCACCGGCCGACGTGCCAGGCAATCAAGACCGCTTTTCCATACCCTACTCGCAATACGCGCCGGATCACACCGGCTGGTCGTTTCATCGTATTTCCGCGCCGGCGGCGCGCGCGTCCTTGACGGGCCGCGCTAGCCTTCCAGCAACGACAGCGCCTGCCGCGCGATCTCCAGGTCGATGGCGGCGTCGTCGCCGTCGCCCATGTACCAGGCCGCCGAGAGCCCGCACCAGGCCACCACCCATTGCAGCAGCCGGCGGCGCTCCAGTCCCGACTCCTCCAGCACGATCCCGAGCCTGCGTTCGAAACGGCCCGGCACGATGGCCACGGGCGGCTCCGGGTCGGCCAGGTCGGGGTTGCAGAAGATGTTGGCGTAGTCGAAGGCGCGCTCGCCATGGAGCCGCTTGGGGTCGATCACCAGCCAGCCGCGCGTGCCGAAGTCGAGGATGTTGTCATGGTGCACGTCGCCGTGCAGCACCACCGGGTCGCGCGGATCGTCCAGCAGCGCGCGGGCGTGGCGCGCGCTGTGCGCCAGGATGCCGCCGCGGGCCCGCGCCATCGGCCACAGTTCGACGAACCATTCCTCCAGCGGCCGCAGCGGCGGCAGCGGCCGGGCGCGCGGCGCGTGCAGGTCGCGCAGCACGCCGCAGAGGATGCGGGTGGCCTCGTCGTCGCGGCCGTTGCGGGCGTACTCGGCGAGCGAACGCGTGCCCGTGGCGCGTTCGAGCAGGATCGCGTCGCCCTCGTGCGCCAGCACTTGCGCGGCGCCTTGGCCGTCCCACCAGGTCATCAGCACGCCGCCCTGGCGCTCGTCTTCCTCGACCGCGACCTTCAGCATCGCGGGCACGCCGGCCTGGCGCACTGGCAGCAGCCGGGCGGCATGGGTCGTGATGGGAGCGCCGTCGGGCACGAGGTTCCAGCGGGACAGGTAGGGTTCGAACATGGGGCGGACGCGGAGGGCGCCGGATCGTCGGCAACGGAACGGCTACGGTATCAGAGAATGCCGGCCTCCGCGGCCAGCGCCGCCGCCTTGCGCGCCAGCGCCGCTACGCCGAAGCTGGTGGCCAGGGTGTGGCCGTCCAGTTCAGCCAGCGGCACCCAGCGCGCGTCCATCGCATCATCGCCGGCCACCGGCTCGCCGGCCTGCCAGCGGCACAGCACCGCGATCAGGATGTAGTGCCGCCGCAGCGCGCCGGCCTCGTCATGGTCGAACACGTCGACCGCGTCGAAGACTTGCAGCGGCCGCGCGCGCACCCCGCATTCCTCGAACAGTTCGCGCGCGGCGGCATCCTCGAGCCGTTCGGCGGCTTCGATCTTGCCGCCGGGAAAGGCCCAGCGGCCCTGGTCGGGCGGGTTGGCGCGCCGCACCAGCAGCACATGGCCATCGCGCACCACGGCGGCGATGGTGGCGGGGATGGGACGCGAGGCGGGGGTTGTCATGTCGGTTGTCCTTGGGCGTGGGCCGTTGGCGCTGGGCGGGGAGCCCCGCCGTCCACGCCCACTTCGTCGAGGCATTCGAGCGCGTTGGCGGTGGCGGCATCGCGCTGCGATTGGGCCATGAACGTTCCGGCCCGGCTTGATGAATTATGCCTTCCTGCCCGGCTGAACAGGCGTTAGCGCAAATCCCGGTAGTGGCGGCGCGGCCCTTGATGCACACTGTCCCTGCCGCGCCGATTCGAGCGCGATGAATAACGACAGGGCCCGCGCGGGCCCGCAGGGGAAGCCGCATGGACACGCCGGACCGGCAATTGCGCTATTTCGTGCGCATTGCCGAATTGAAATCGCTCTCGCGCGCCGCCGAGGACCTGGACCAGACCCAGTCCGGCCTGAGCCGGCAGTTGGCGGCGCTGGAGGCCCACGTGGGCAAGCCGCTGTTCGTGCGCACCGGCCGCGGGGTCGAGCTGACCGAGGCGGGCGCGCGCTTGCTGCAAGGCATCCAGCCCGCCTACCGCGCCATCGACCAGGCGCTGGAAGCGGTGCGCCAGCGCGAGGGCGTGACGCAGGGATCGGTGCGGCTGGCCACCGTCCACACGCTCAGCTACTACTTCATGGCCGACGTGGTGGCACAGTTCGTCAGCAGCCGCGAGCACGTCAACCTGTCGGTCATGGGCCGCAGTTCGCCCGAGGTGGTGACGCTGGTGGAAAGCGGCAAGGCCGACATCGGCTTCGTCTACGACGCCGCCGTGGCGTCGGATGCGCTGGCCTCGACGCCGCTGTTCGACGACGACATGTGCCTGATCGTGCGCGACGGCGTCGCGGCCGAGGACGGCGTGGACCTGGGCGCGATGGCGCTGCGGCTGGTGGGCTTTCCCTCGCACTACGCGCTGCGCAAGATGATCCACAGCGCCGGGCTGCAGCCGGAATTCGTGGCCGAGGCCGAGACCATCGACGCCATGCTCAAGCTGGTGTCCTCGGGGGTGGGCGCCTGTATTCTGCCCTCGCGCATCCCGCAAAAGCTGCTGACCGATTACGGACTGCGCCAGGTCGCCATTGGCAGCCCGGTGCTGCGCCGGCGCGTGGTGGCCATCACGCTGGCGCAACGCCAGCCGCTGCCGCTGGTGCGCGAGCTGCTGGACTGCGCCCGCCGCATCGCGCGGGGCTGAGTTCACGGGGCTGATCCCGCGGCCTCCTTGTTTACCCTCGGGCGGCGCGCTCGGCCCCGGGCGCGGCCGCGTCGAATAGCTGCTATGAGCCCGCCTGCATGGCTCGATGCGGGGGTGCTTTCCATACTGTGCGGCAAGGCGCGGCATCCGTCCGCGCCATCCCGAACCGCATCAGGAGGCGGCAGCATGGACAACACCCTGCGCGAAAAAGCGTACTTCGACACCCGCGCCACCCAGGAGATGGCGCAGCACCTGCGCGCCGTGCCGCGCAGCATCCAGGAGACCATGGCCTACGCCTGCCGCATCCTGGCGATGACCGAGCAGGAGGCCGGCCTGGCCGGCCAGATCAGCGTGCGCTCCGAGCGCCCCGGCGCCTACTGGACGCTGCGCTTCGGCCTGGGCTTCGACGAGGCCACGCCGGCCGACTTCATCGAGGTCGACCGCGACCTGCACACGCTCACGGGCGAAGGCATGGCCAATCCGGCGACGCGTTTCCACATGTGGGTCTACGAGGCGCGGCCCGACGTGCAATCCATCATCCACACCCATTCGCCCTGGGCCTCGGCGCTGGCGGCGGCGCGCCAGCCGCTGGTGATCGCGCAGATGGACATGACGCCGCTGCACGACGACTGTGCCTTCCTGGGCGAATGGCCCGGGGTGCCGATCGCCGACCAGGAGGGCGTCATCATCTCGGGCGCGCTGGGCGCCAAGCGCGCCATCATCCTGGCGCACCACGGCTACCTGACGGCCGGCGCCAGCTGCGAGGAGGCGACCTACCTGTCGGTCTACCTGGAGCGCGCGGCCCGCATGCAGATCCGCGCGCAGGCCTTCGGTCCGCTGACGCCGGTGGACGACGCGCTGGCGCGCGAGGCGCACGACTACCTGCTCAAGCCGTCGATCGTGCGCGCCACCTTCGACTACTGGTGTCGCCAGACCCACGGCATCGCGCCGCTGCCGCAGCCGGCCCGCTGATACCCAGCCGTACCCATAACGATACTTTCAAGGGGAAGTCACGATGATGACGACCAAGACGCCGCGCGCGCGTTCGCGCCGGGACTACGTAACGGCCGGCCTGGCCAGCATGATGGGCACCACCATCGAGTGGTACGACTTTTTTCTCTACGGCACGGCCGCCGCGCTGATCTTCAACAAGATCTTCTTTCCGTCGTTCGATCCGCTGACCGGCACGCTGGCCGCGTTCGCCACCTATTCGGTGGGCTTTTTCGCGCGGCCGCTGGGCGGGGTGATCTTCGGCCACTACGGCGACAAGATCGGCCGCAAATCGATGCTGCTGATCACGCTGCTGCTGATGGGCGTGCCCACCATCCTGATCGGCCTGATTCCCTCCTACGACCAGATCGGCTATTGGGCCGCGGTGCTGCTGGTGCTGATGCGCTTCCTGCAGGGCATCGCGGTGGGCGGCGAGTGGGGCGGGGCGGTGCTGATGGCGGTCGAGCACGCGCCCGAGGGCAAGAAGGGCTTCTTCGGCAGCCTGCCGCAGGCCGGCGTGGCGCCGGGCCTGATCCTGTCGTCGCTGGCGATGGGCGCGGTGGCCGGCTTGCCGGAGCAGGACATGCTGTCCTGGGGCTGGCGCCTGCCGTTCCTGGCCAGCGTGGTGCTGCTGGCGGTGGGCTGGTTCATCCGCGTCAAGGTGGCCGAGTCGCCCGACTTCGAGCGGATGCGCGAGCAGGGCGCCAAGGTCGAGGTGCCGGTGGCCGAAGTCCTCAAGCACCACCGGCGCGCGCTGTGGACGGTGGTGGGCGCGCGGCTGGCCGAAGTCACCTGGTTCTATACCGTTGTCACGTTTTCGCTGGCGTACGCCACCGGCACGCTGGGCATCCCCCGTTCGGTGATGCTGGACGCCACCATCTGGGGCGCGGCGCTGGCGTTGTTCACCATGCCGCTGTTCGGCATGCTGGGCGACCGCGTCGGCCACAAATGGGTGTTCATGGCCGGCTCGGTCGGCATCCTGGCGTGCGCGCCGCTGTTCTTCCAGTTGCTGGCCACGGGCCAGACCGGCTGGATCATCGTCGCGGTATGCCTGGCGGTGGGATTGGTCTACGCTTGCCTGTACGGCCCGGAGGGCACGCTGTTCTCCAGCCAGTTCCCGGCCGAGGTGCGCTACACCGGCATTTCGCTCGCGGTGCAGGTGTCGGGGGCGATCGGCGGCGGCCTGGCGCCGATCGTCGCGACCTGGCTGCTGGCGCGCGCCGGCGGCGATCCGAAATACGTGGTGTGGTACCTGAGCGCGCTGGGCGTGATCGCGGTGTTCAGCGCCTGGCGCATGCGCGGCGATGCGCCGGCGCGGGCCGAGCTGGGCCTGCCGGCCGGCGCGCGGACCTGAGGACGACATGAAGACCATCGACTATTACTTCTGGATGAATTCCGACTGGGCCTATCTGGGCGCAGACCGGCTGGAGGCCCTGGCGGCGCGCCACCAGGCGCGCATCCGCTACCTGCCGGTGGACCTGCCCGATGTCTACGCACGCACCGGCGGCGTGCTGCTGGGCCAGCGCGCGCCCGAGCGCCAGGCCTACCGGGTGACCGAGCTGGCGCGCTGGTGCCGCAAGCTCGGCATCCACGTCAATCCGACGCCGGCCTACATGTGCCCGGACGCGGGGCTGGCCTCGCGCATCGTGATCGCGGCCGATGCGCGAGGCCAGCCCGTGGCGGCCTTGTACAAGGCCATCCTGGCGGCCGAATGGTGCGAGGACCGGGATATCTCGTCGCCGGACACGCTGCGCGCCGTCCTGCGGGAACAGGGGCTGGATGCCGAGGCGCTGATGGCCGCCGCCGAACAACCGGCGGCGCATCAGGCCTACCGCGACAATACCGACGCGGCGGTGGCGGCTGGCGTGTTCGGTTCGCCCTCGTACATGTATCGCGGCGAACTGTTCTGGGGGCAGGACCGGCTGGATATGCTGGAAGAGGCGATCGCCCGGCCGGCATGAGTCGCGCGCCAGCCCGCCACGCGGTCGCGGCGCGGGCCCGGGCGCGCGGGCAACCGTGTCGGCGCCAGCGCTTCGGGCGGGCCGCCGCCGCGATGGCGGCGCCCGCCGTCGTTCACTTCGCCGCCGCCTTCACCAGCGGGCAGGTGGACTTGGACAGCGGCATGAAGGCCTCGTCGCCCGGCAGCGTCGCCACCAGCTTGTAGTAGTCCCAGGGCCGCTTGGATTCGGCCGGGGTCTTGACCTCGAACAGGTACATGTCGTGCACCATGCGGCCGTCCTCGCGGATGCGGCCGTTGGTGGCGAAGAAGTCATTGATCGGCATGGCCTTCATCTGCTTCATCACCGCGTCCGGCGCGTCGGTGCCGGCCGCCTGCACCGCCTTCAGGTAGTGCATTACCGAGGAATAGGTGCCGGCCTGGCTCATGTTGGGCATTTTCTTGAGCTTGTCGTAGTAGCGCTGCGACCAGGCGCGGGTCTGGTCATTCATGTCCCAGTAGAAGGCCTCGGTCAGCATCAGGCCGGCGGCCGCGTCCAGGCCGATGGCGTGGATGTCGTTGATGTACAGCAGCAGGCCGGCCATCTTCTGGCCGCCTTGTGTCAGGCCGAATTCGCGCGCCGCCTTGATGGCGTTGACCGTGTCGCCGCCGGCGTTGGCCAGGCCGACGACCTGGGCGCGGCTGGCCTGCGCCTGCAGCAGGTACGAGGCGAAATCGCTGGTGCCGAGCGGGTGGCGCGCCGCGCCCAGCACCGTGCCGCCGCGGGCCTTCACCACTTCGGTGGCCGAGGCCTGCAGGGTGTGGCCGAATGCATAGTCGGCGGTCAGGAAGTACCAGCTCTTGCCGCCGCGGTCGACGGTGGCGCGGGCGGTGGTGTTGGCCAGCGACCAGGTGTCGTAGGTGTAGTGCACCGAATAGGGCGAACACAGGTCGTTGGTGATGCGTTCGGTGCCGGGGCCGCTGAAGACCACGATCTTCTTTTTCTCGCGCGCCACCTCCAGCACCGCCAGCGCGGGCGCCGAGCCGGCCACGTCCAGGATGGCGTCGACCTTCTGCGTGTCGTACCACTCGCGGGCGCGGGCGGCGGCGATGTCGGCCTTGTTCTGGTGGTCGACCGCCAGCAGCTCGATCTTCTTGCCCAGCACCGTGCCGCCGAAGTCGTCGATGGCCATCTGCGCGGCGGTGGCGCTGCCCTTGCCGGTCACGTCGGCGTAGACGCCGCTCATGTCCAGGATCAGGCCGAGGCGGACGATGTCGTCGGAGATGGCGGCGGGCGCGGCCTGCGCCAGGGCCGCGCCGCTGAACAGCAGGCTGGCGCCGCAGGCGGCGGCCACGGCTGCCAGGGGTTTGGCCAGCGGGAGGCGGGTTGTCGGGTTACTGCGTTGCTGCGAAATCCGGGGCATGGGGGTCATGGTTGTCTCCATTTATGGTTATGCCGGATGCTTGCGGGTACTGCGGCGCTTGGCTGGAGGGCGGCGCTTTTATAGTGGGATGATCGGATGGCGCGCGGGCAAAGCCGGGGTGTCCGCGCGTCCGCCTGGCGCCTCTGGTTGCGATGCGGCCTAGCGCTGGCTCAACAAGTCGAACTCCATGCGCACCTTGCGGAACGGGAATTCCAGCCGCGCGAAATACACCACGCGGCCGTCGATGCAGGCGTAGCGGCGCAGTTCGGCCACCGGCGAGGACACCGGGATGCGCAGCGATTCGGCCGATTCCTGGCCGGCCTCGATCACGTTGAGCACCTGGCGCGCCTCGCTGATGCGGGCGCCGTAGAACTGGTCCAGCACCGGCGCCACGGTGCTTTTCTGGATGCGGGCGCGGTGCTTGCGGAACAGGCTGCTTTCCAGGAATACCTCGCTGTAGCAGAACGGCCCGGCCTCGGTGGTGTGCACGCGCCGCAGGTACTGGAAACGGCCGCCGCGGTCCGCCGCGCACGGCATGCCCAGGGTGTCGGGCAGCGGCGAGTCGGCGCTCGACTCCACCAGCGATACCGTGCCGAGCTGGTTGCTCAGTTCGACGGTTTCGGCCCAGGTCTTGGGAATCAGCAGCGTCGGCGTCTCGGGCAGGTCGGCGTTGACGAAGGTGCCGGAGCCGCGCGAGCGCCGGATCAGGCCGTCCTGTTCCAGCTGGCCGAGGGCCTGGCGGATGGTGGCGCGCGAGATGCCATAGGTTTCCATCAGCGCTTCCAGCGGCGGGATCTGCTGGCCCGGCCGCCAGGTGCGGTTCTGGATATGGCTGCGAAACAGCGCCGCCGCCTGCAGGTAGAGCGGCTGGGGGCTGTGCGAGAAAAGCGGGCGCGCGGGCATGGGTCGGATCGGTCAGGAGGTGGCGGGGGCGGCGAGCAGGGCGTCGGCCATCTCGCGCAGCCGGTGTTTCTGGATTTTGACCGAATTGGCGCTTTCCACCGAGGGGAACGCGTCCAGCACCGTGAAACCGGCCGGCACCTTGAAGCCGGCCATGGCCTGTCTGCAGGCCGCCGTCCAGCCGGGCGCATCGGCGCTGGCGCCGTCCCGCAGCAGCACGAAGGCGTAGGGCACGGTCTTGCCGTCGCGGATGGCGCCGACCACCTGGCAGGCGCGCACGCCGGGCAGCGACTCCACCATCTGCTCGATCTCGACCGGGTTCACCAGGAAGCCGGACAGGCGCAACGAGTCGCCCATGCGGGTCTGGAACACGAACTGGCGCGGGTTCAGGGTGTAGCCCAGGTCGCCGGTCTTGAAGTAGCCGTCGTCGGTGCAGGCGCGGGCGGTGGCCTCGGGGTTGTCCAGGTAGCCGCGCATCAGGCTGGGCGACAGGATTTCCAGTTCGCCCGATTCGCCGTGCGGCAGCACCTGGCCGCTGGCCGGGTCGCGCGCCCGCACGCGGGCCTCGGGATAGATCAGGGTGCCGCCGGGCTGGTGGCGCGCGGCCACGTCGCCTTCGGCCGGGTCGCGCGGCTGGCCGGCGACCAGGGCGATCAGTTCGCTTGACCCATACAGCCCGGTCAGCGGCACGCCGGCTTCCCGCGCCAGATCCAGCATGTGGTCCAGCGCCGGCGTGAAGCTGGCGAAGCCGAACAGCCGCGCCGAGGCGAACGCGCCGGGCGCGCCCGCCCGCATCATGGCGACCAGCGCCTCGTTGTTGGCGTAGGTGTGGGTGACCCGGTGGCGCTGGATCGCGGCGGCCGATTCGGCCGCGTCGAACACCGGCGCGCACACCACCGGCGCGCCGTGCGCCAGGCCGCCCGCCAGCGTGGCAAAGCCGAAGGCGCCGCAGAACGGCGCGCTGGCCAGCACGCGGCTGTGGTCGTCATAGCCGAAGGCGCGCGCCACCGCCGCGCCGTGGCGCAGCAGGGTGCGCTGGTCGTGCAGCACGAACTTGGGCTGTGAGGTGGTGCCGGACGTGGTGAAGCACAGCACGCCCGCGTCGGGCTGGGGCGGCGGGGGCGTGTCGGCGCAGGCGCGCAGCTCGGCGTAGCGGTGCACCGGCTTGCCGCGCAGCGAGGCGGCGATGGGCTCGTCCGTCTCGGACACGGCGACGATGCCTTGCAGCCGCGCCAGCGATTCGGGCGCGACGCCGTCCAGGATGCCCTGGAAGTCGATGCCCTTGAAGCCGGGCCAGAACACCAGCCAGTCGGCGCCGCCGCGGCCCAGGATGTCGGCCAGTTCCCGCGCGCGAAAGCGGGTGTTGACCGCCAGCACTAGCGCGCCCAGGTGGGCGCAGGCCAGGAAGGTCTCGACCCACGCGGCGCAGTTGGGCAGCCATACCGCCACGCGCTGGCCGGGCCGCACGCCGATGCGCGCCAGGCCGGCGGCCAGGGCGCGGCTGCGCGCGCGCAGGTCGGCGTGGCTGATGGCCTGATCGCGGTCGATCAGGGCAGGGCGGTCGGGGTGGTGCGCGGCCAGCGCGTCGAGGTGCCGCGAAAACAGGGCGGGGAGCGACGTCATGGGCCTACACCGTGGCGATGGGGGTCACGGGCGAGCCCACCGCGCCCGGCAGGCGCAGCGGCGGCGCGGTCAGCAGGAAGCGGGTGCGGCCCTGCGCGTGCAGCCAGTCGGCCAGCGCCTTCAGGTACCACAGCTCGGCCAGCGGCACGCCCAACTTGAACAGGCAGTGATGATGCAGCGGCAGGATCGAATGGCCGGGGCCGGCGGTGCGGGCCGGATAGGCCTCGACCGCGTAGTTGTCGGCGCAGATCGCCGCGATGCCGCTGTCGGTGATCCAGTCCAGCAGCGCCGGGTCGGCGCCGTCCAGCACCGCGCCGGTCTGCTCCAGGCGGTGCGGGTCGGGCTGGCCGTCCATCTCCACCAGTGTCTCGGCGAAACCGGTGCGCAGCACCAGCATGTCGCCCGGCTCGACCACCACGCGCTGCTCGCGCATCGCCGCCTGCAGCTGGGTATGGCCCACCAGGGTGCGGCCGGGGCCGAAGGCGCGCGCCAGGTCGACCAGCACGCCGCGGCCCTGCATGCCTTTCTCGGCGTAGCGGTTGATGCCGAGCTTGCGCGCGTATGAGCCGCCCGGCGGGCAGCAGGCGTCGGGCGCGGCATCATCGCCGCCGAACACGTCCACGCCCGCGGCATAACCGTTGTAGTAGACGCGGCGGGCCTGGCCGTCGCCCTGGATGTCGAACTGCGCGCCGACGTGGCACAGGCCGTCCCACTGGGTCGAGTATTGCAGGCTGAGCGTGACCTGGTCATCCGACAGCACGTCGACGGCCTCGGGCTGCAGGCGCGCCATGGCGAAGTTCAGGTAGGGCGTGCCGTCGCGGAAGGTCGGCTTGAGTTGCGGCGGATGGCGGCGCGGGTTGAGCACGTTGCCGCCGGGCAGGTCCAGCGGCAGCGACAGGCAGAAGACCTTGCCGGCCCGCACTTCGCGCACCGCTTGCAGCACTTTCTCTTCGGTCAGCAGGTTCAGGCGGCCGATCTCGTCGTCCGGCCCGAAGTCGCCCCAGGTCGATCCCTCGGGACGGCGCGTCCAGCGTTTCATGGTCTGTCTCCAATGTGTTTTTTCGTGTTCTTGTGAATATAGTACGTATTTACGTACTATAGGAAGTGTCCGCATCCCGCGGACGCCCATCGACAGCATCCGCCCCCAGGCGGAGCCAGAAGAAATCCGCCCCGAGCGGATTCGCGAGGAGACAGATCCATGACGCATTCCCTGCACAGGCGCGCCGGGCGGCGCGCGCTGGCCGCTGCGGCGCTGGCCGTGCTGGCCGCCGCCTCGATCCCTGCGGTCCAGGCGGCCGGTTATCCGGAGCATCCCGTTACCGTGGTCGTGCCGTATCCGCCGGGCGGCGGCGCCGACATCTTTGGCCGCGCCATCGCCAACGCGCTGCAGCCGGCGCTCAAGCAGACCGTGCTGGTCGAGAACAAGCCGGGCGCGGGCGGCAACATCGGCATGGCCTACGTGGCGCGCGCCAAGGCCGACGGCTACACCCTGGGCCTGGGCACCATCGGCACCCAGACCATCAACCAGTTCCTCTACAGCAACATGACGTTCGACCCCGAGCGCGACCTGGTGCCGATCGCGCTGGTGTCGACCACGCCCAACGTCATTGCCGTCAGCGCCAAGTCGCCCTACAGGACGGTGGCCGACGTGATCCAGGCGGCGCGCCAGTCCAGGGACAGGAAGCTGACCTACGCCTCGCCGGGCGTGGGGTCGTCGGTGCACCTGACCGGCGCTTATTTCGAGGCCATGGCTGGCGTGACGATGCTGCACGTGCCGTTCAAGGGCACCTCGGCGTCGCTGCCGGCGGTGGCCGGCGGCCAGGTCGACCTGCTGTTCGACAACCTGCCCGGCGCGCTGGCGCAGATCAAGGACGGCAACCTGGTGCGCGGCGTGGCGGTCACGTCGGCCGCGCGCGATCCGTCGCTGCCGGACCTGCCGACCGTGGCCGAGTCCGGCCTGCCGGGTTTCGACGTGACGGCGTGGTTCGCGCTGTACGCGCCGCGCGGCACGCCCGAACCGGTGGTGCGCCAACTGATCGAGGCGGCGCGCAGCGGCCTGGCCACGTCCGCCATCGCCACCAATTTCGCTACCATGGGCGCCCGGCCCGGCACGCTGTTCGGCGCGGATCTGGCTGCGTTCGAGCGCCAGGAGCGCGCCAAGTGGGGCGGCCTCATCAAGGACAAGGGAATCACCGCGCAATGACACCCCCCCTCGCATTGGTTACCGGCGGCAGCCGGGGCATCGGCCGCGCCATCGTCGCGCGCCTGTTGCAGGACGGCTTCGAGGTCGTCAACTTCAGCCGCCGGCCGCCGGAATCGGCGTTGCCCGGCGAACGCTTCCAGTCGGTGGACCTGGGCGACGCCGCCGCCACGGCCGCGGCGGCCGCCGCGCTGGCGGCGGCGCGGCCGGTGCTGCACCTGGTCAACAACGCCGGCATGATCCAGGTCGCCGACATCGAAGCCGTGACCCAGGATGAACTGGCGCGCATGGTGGCGGTGAACCTGACCGCGCCGTTGCTGTTGATGCAGGCGCTGCTGCCCGGCATGCGCCAGGCCGGCTACGGCCGGGTCGTCAACATCGGCAGCCGCGCCGGCCTGGGCAAGCCGGGCCGCACGGTCTACGGCGCCACCAAGTCCGGCCTGGTGGGCATGACGCGCACCTGGGCGCTGGAACTGGGCAAGGCCGGCATCACGGTCAACACCGTGGCGCCCGGGCCGATCGCCACCGAGTTGTTCGACCAGTCCAACCCGCCGGGAGACCCCAGGACGGTGGCGCTGGAAGCCGCCATTCCGGTCGGCCGCATCGGCCGGCCCGAGGACGTGGCGCACGCCGTGTCCTCGTTCCTGGACCGGCGCGCCGGTTTCATGACCGGGCAGGTGCTGTATGTCTGCGGCGGCATGTCGGTGGGGCTGGCGGGGTAGGACCTTGGCGGGGGCGGGGCGGACCCGGCGGGCGGCCTCGCGTCAGTCGCGCGGGTCCAGCGGCCAGCGGAAAGGCGGCGTGATCTCCACCTGCAACCCCGCGCCGGCCAGCACGGCATGCAGTCGGATGACCTCGAGCGCCAGGACGTTCTCGGCCACCGGCAGGCCCTGGGCGATCAGCGCGCGCGCCTGTTTGACGCCGATGCCCAGCGCCACCGCCAGGCGGGCGATGGCGCGGCCCGGGGCCAGGTCGCCGGGCCGCGCGCGCAGCGTGTAGCGCGTGCAGTCCATGATCGGGTGGTTGGGGTTGGTGGTCGCCACCATCCAGCCGCAGCTGCCGCAGCGCGCGATCAGGCTCAACCCCTGTTCGGTGATGACCTGGGGCTGGCCGCATTCGGGACACGGGGAGGCGGATGCGTTCATGGCGTGCGAGCCGATCCCGGCGGCTGGCCGGCGCTCCCGAGCGCATGGCGCAGGACCTTGCCCGAGGCCCGGCCCGCCGCGCGCAGCGCGCCGTCCCGTTCGCGCCGCAGCTGGCGCAGCACCTCGCTCGGCGTCACGCCGAAATGCGCCGCGAACTTGCGCTGGAAGGTGCGGCGCGACATATGGCAGGCATCGGCCATATCGTCGACGGACCAGCGCGCCGAGAGGCTGGCCTCGATTTTCTCGACCAGATCGCGAAACGGCGCCGCCAACCGGTCCTGCAGGCGCAGTGACTGGCTGTACTGGCGCTGGTCGCCGTCGCGGCGCA
Organism: Achromobacter ruhlandii; assembly: GCF_902859695.1. Lineage (GTDB taxonomy): Bacteria > Pseudomonadota > Gammaproteobacteria > Burkholderiales > Burkholderiaceae_B > Achromobacter > Achromobacter ruhlandii. The sequence continues at coordinate 2,726 of NZ_CADIJL010000009.1, read as the reverse complement.
TGAAGACCACCAGCCGGCGCGCCACATCCTGCGACACCTGGGCGCCCACGTCGCGCTCGATCAGGGCCAGCGCCAGGTCGATGCCGGCGGTCACGCCGGCCGAGGTCCAGATGGCGCCGCTCTCGATGTAGATGCGGTCGTCTTCCACCTTCAGGCCGGGATGCCGCTGGCGCAGGCGGTCCGCGGAGCGCCAGTGGGTGGTGACGCGGCGGCCGTCGAGCAGGCCGGCCGCGGCCAGCAGGAAGGCGCCGGTGCACACGCTGCAGGTGCGGCGCGCCTGCGGGCTGCGGCGGCGCAGCCAGGCCAGCGTCTCGCCGTGCGCGGCGGCCTGGTCGATGCCAGGGCCGCCCGGCACGAACAGCATGTCGATCGGCGCGTCGTCGTCGCTGGCGAAGGTGGCGTTGACCTGCATGCGCAGGCCCTGGTCCCAGGTGCCGACCACCGGCGTGGCCGCGACGGTGCTCAACTGATAGCCGGCGCCGCCTTCATCGTTGGCGCCGCTGAAGGCCTGCCAGGGGCCGGCCAGGTCGAGCGGTTGGAAACCGTCGTACAGCAGGAAGACAATGCGTTTTGGCGCGATCGCGCCCGCATTTGGCGCACGCGCGCCGGCGTGTCGGTCTACGCTGGCGGTTCCGATCCGTGAAGGAGCATCGTCGTGCATGTCAATATTCTCTTGTTCGAAGGGCTGACCCAGCTCGATATGACCGGGCCTTACGAGGTGCTCGCCGCCGCGCCCGGGTTCAGCGTCGATTTTGTCGCAAAAACGCCCGATCCGGTACGCAGCGACCGCGGTCTGCGTTTCGTGCCGACCCAGACCCTGGCGTCGGCGCCGCCCTGCGATCTGCTGGTGGTGCCCGGCGGGCCGGGGACGGATGATGCCATCCTCGACCCGGACTGGGCAGCCTTCACGCGCCGGCAAGCGTTGGGCGCGCGCTACGTCTTCGGCATCTGCACCGGGTCGCTGCTGCTGGGCGCGGCCGGCCTGCTGCGCGGCAAGCGCGCCTCCAGCCATTGGCGCGCGCGCGAACTGCTGGCGCATTTCGGCGCCGTGCCGACCGATGCGCGCTCGTGCGTGGACGGCAACGTCTTCACCGCCGGCGGCGTCACCTCGGGCATCGACATGGCCCTGAAAGTGGTGGCCACGTTGTGCGGCGACGAGGTCGCCAAGCTGATCCAGCTGCAGATCGAATACGACCCCGAGCCGCCATTTCCCGGCGGCACGCCCAGGACCTCGGAACCGGCCATCGTGCAGCGCTACCTGGCGCAGTCGCAGGCGCGCTTCGAACAGCGCAGCGCCAAGGTGCGGCAGGCGGCGCTCAATGTCCCAGGTGGTCCAGCGGCAGCGGACTCTGTGGCTTGACGGTCTGGATCGCGAAGTTGCTGCGGATGTCCTTGACGCCGGGCAGCTTGAGCAGCGTGCCAAGCAGGAAGCGTTCGTAGGCGCGCAGGTCGGGCAGCGCCACCTGCAGCAGGAAGTCGGATTCGCCTGACACCAGGTGCGCCGCCACCACTTCCGGCAGGGCGCGGACTTCCTTGCGGAACTGCTCGGCGTCGCGCTCGTGGTGGCGCTCGACCTTGACGCCGACGAATACCGTCAGGCCCAGCCCGACCTCGTCCGGCGCCAGCCGGGCCTCGTAGCCCTGGATCACGCCGGTCTCCTCCAGCAGCCGCACCCGCCGCAGGCAGGGCGAGGGCGACAGGCCGATCTGTTCGGCCAGCTCGACGTTGGTGAGGCGGCCGTTGTGCTGCAGGGCCTCGAGAATGCGCCGGTCATAGGCGTCCAATTGGCGTTTTGGCATGAAATTGGAATTAGGAAGGGTTGATTGGTTCAGTATGCCAATCATGTTATTCCGGTTGGTATGAATAGCAAGCACATGCCGAGGCCTTTTCCCTAGAATGATCGCCATTTCCCGCAGCACGGAGCGTGGCGCATCATGGCCGATATGGCGTTGTTTCTTGGGGCATTGTTGATTGTCTATGTGGTGCCCGGGCCGGACATGATCCTGCTGCTCGAAACCGGGGCCCTGCGCGGGCGCGGTCAGGCGCTGGCGGTGGCCGGCGGGCTGGCCGTGGCGCGCGCCGCTCACGTGACGCTGGCGGCGTTGGGGCTGGCGGCGCTGTTCAAGGCCCATCCCTGGGCTTTCGATGTGGCGCGCACCGTGGGCGGGGGCTATCTGATCTGGCTGGGCGCGCGGTTGCTGCGCGCCGGACCGCTCTCTTATGGCGTGGCGCGGGCCGCGCAGGCGGCCGCGCACGGGCCGGGCCTGGGCGCGGCGTTTTTCAGCGGCGTGCTGACCAACTTCCTCAATCCCAAGGCATTGCTGTTCTGCTCGGTGCTGCTGCCGCAATTCATCTCGCCGGCGCAAGGGCCGATCGGCCGGCAGTTCGCGCTGCTGGGCGTGATCCTGGTGAGCCTGGGCCTGGCGTTCGACGTGCTGTGCGCCTTGGCGGGCGGCTCCTTGGGCCGCTGGATGCAAGCCCATCCGCGCGTGCAGAAGTGGCAGGGCGCCGTGTTCGGCGGCGCGCTGATCGCCTTCGGCCTGCGGCTGACGCTGAACCGCTGAGGCGGGCCGGCGCGCGCGGCGCGGCAACCATGAAAAAAGGGCCTGACTCGCTGAACTGCACCCCAAAAGTTGGACATCAATCCAATCTTTGGGGTGTTTTTCATGACGAAGTACGATGAGCAATTCAAACTCAAGGCAGTCAGACGATACTTGTCAGGCGGG
>NZ_CADIJL010000008.1 GCF_902859695.1 Achromobacter ruhlandii | reverse complement strand
CCGACAGGTCACGAATACGCGGTCGACCTCGTAGTATCCGGCAAACAAGCATATCGGTCACCAAGCGCTCCCGCCCCTTGGCCGAGGGGTTAAGCCACTCGGAAACGGCGCAGGCGCTCTCGGCACCTTCCAGGCCCGTCCCATACTGCGTCCGCAAGATGTGGAAGCCCACGCTCTCGCCCAGCGTCCGCTCCATCAGCTTGACGATGAACACGGCCTGCGCATGCCACTCATGCGGCGTCAGCCCTGATAGGGCCTTGCGTTCATACTCCACGTCGAACCGCTCGCGCAGGGCCTCGCAGACCAACTGCGTCGGATTCTTCGGCTCGATGGGCAGGGCCAGCATCAGGTAGGCCACGGCAATCGCGTGCTCGGGGCACGAAAACGTTCCGGCTTCACGCGGCATTCTTTACTCCTTTCAAATTCTCCAACTCACAGCCTGGCTGTATCGGCCCGGTATAGAGCTGGCGCCCCGGCATGCGCATACCGAGCGGGAACACACCGACGCCGACCAGGCGGTCCATGTTCAGGCGCTCACCAATTCGGTTACATTCCCTGCGCACAGGGATAACTGGGAGAACCCAGAATGAGAGAGCAAAACTCGTGGTGGCGGCGCATGGGAGCCCGCTACATTTCGTGGAGCCCTTGGCTTGCAGGCATCTTTGCGGCCGCTTTTGCGGGTTTTTTGGCGGCGCGCATATCCGACGGCGTGAAGCAGTTCTTGAAGGATCCAGCGACGATCGGATGGATAAGCGCCGCGGCGACTTTCTCGGCTGCGGTTGTGGCATTGCGCATTGCGAACCACGCCGACCAAACTAATCGCGCTCGAGAGGCGCAACGTGGGCAGTTGGTTGCTGCGGTCACACGCTCGAAGATCCCTGTCATTGGCGACTTGTTGGCGAAGGCCGAATCCGCGCTGAGCGACTCGAACCTTATGGCCGTGGATAGGGTGAAAGCGGCTGTGCCCATGCTCCAAAAGTCGATCGATGTCGTTCTGGCTGTGGATCATGCGAAGATCTATGCGTATAACCCCCACCTCGCAGCCGAGCTGGTCAATATCGCAGACATGCTCAGCATCTGCGTGTATTCGGCAACGAAAGAAGATGCCGATCTCCAGGGACTGCAGGAAATATTGCGAAACGCCGTGATCGGCCTTCGTGCACGCAATCGCCGAATCGATGCACTGACCCAATCTGCGAGAGGCGAAGCGATCGACCCCTGGCTTGAACAATTGAATCAAGACGGGTCTGTTGCAGGTCCCGTAGAACCCAGCGGCGAGCGTCCTTCCCCAGGACGAAAGGCCTGATTGCCTCACTCGGTTTTGCGCACATACCGTCAGGATCCCAGTCATGCTTTGCACTCCTGCGCCACGGCCCAGTGCAGGATTGCCGGGGCTTCGTTGTCGGACTAGGCGCAGAAGCCGCGAGCGCGCGCTCGGGCCTCCATCGCAGCCACGGGCTTTGCATTGCATCGCCATCCAGGCCAGCGTGTCGCCCATTGGGTCGTAGGCGCCCATGAGGTTCTGTGAAGTCTTCATGCCAGGTCACTCACCAGATCCACGGCCCTGAACCAACTGCCAAGTCCGGCACCGGCCGATGCTCCCGCCGTGTCTCCGCGCGGCTGCGGTGACGCGCATTCGTCGCCAAGCACCCGCAGCATCAACGCCCCCAGCGCCTGCGCGGTCACGTTCCCGCTCGCCGCTTCCGCGAAGTCCTCGCGGTTGTGCCGACGCAGCCAAGGAATCACGCTGTCAGGCACAGGCTGGCCAGGCAGCGCCGCCTTCAGGCGCCCAGCCAGGATGAACAGGCTTCGGCGGTTGTGCATGCGAGCCGTGATGCCCGCCTGCTCCGCGTAGGCCGTGCCGTGGTGCAGGTGGCAGTACCAGTCGGACACACCGGTCGTGGTGTCGGCGATAGACCCGGGCAGCATGCAGCCCCTGACGCAGCACATGCCGTAGCCCTGGACCGGATGCTGATGGCGGGTCACCGCCGCGGATGCTTCGGCGTAGCTCATGCGTCTCGCTCCTGCTCGTCACGCCGGCGACGCAGCTCGGCGAAGATCCGATCACGGTAGCTGGCGTAGGTCTCGCCGCCCCGGGCGAACATGCCCAGTTCGCGGCCAACGCGGTCCGTCGCCGCATCGGACTTCCACCAGTCACCCCAGTCCTGGCCCGTCTCGGCACGAGGCCCCGCTGCGTTCAGCACGACGGGAGCGCGAGCTGTTCGCACACGGTTTCGCCATGTCGCCAGCCAGTCGAGCTTGCAGCCCTTCGCGCCTGGCACGGCGGTCCAGTAGTCCCGGAATTCGTCGGCCAGCACGCGCACCTGCTCGGCGGACAGGTCGGGCCGCAGGTCAAGCGCCGCCTTGCCCCAGGACATCGGCAGAACCCAGTCGGCAGGCAGGCGAGATCCACGCTTCGTGGTGCTGACAGTGTTACGGCTTTTGGAGGTATTACCTACGAAGATAGGTATTACCTCTTTCTTATGTTTTATTTCTGTAGGGAAAACTGGTACTGCTTCGGGTTTACCCAGGTGTCCCAAATTTGGTACTGCTTCGGGGTAAGCGGTACCAGTTTTGGGACTGCTTCCCTCAAAATCATCGGAAGGTGTCCCACTTTCGGTACCGCTTAGCTGTCCCAAATCTGGTACTGCTTGGGCTTCGGAAGCTGTCCCGTTTTCGGTACCGCTTTGCTGATCCGAAGCTGTACCAGAATTGGTACTGCTTGCAGGTTCGCACAGCCGGAACACGACCACCGACTTAGTAGCCCCTGCCCGCTCGCCGCTATCGACCAGGAAACCTGCGTCGATCAGCCGGCGCAGATTGGCAAGCACCGTCTTGCGGTCTTGCCCAGTCTGCTGCGCGATCAGGGTGGTGGATGCAAATGCGCTCCATGGCGCTTGCTTGCCGTGCGCATAATGCGCCAGCACCACCAGGATGAATTTGGCGGGAGAATGGCAAACAGGCTGGGCCAAGGCCCAAGCGACAGCTTGAGCGCTCATCAGCGTCCCCCAGGGGCCACAACCCTAGCCCTCGCAGCGAGCGCCGCCATAGCAATGGAGCATCAAGCTTATGGGGCAAAAAACAATCACCGGCCTCACGCTCAAAGACGGCCTCTGGCACATCGACAAAGTCGTCCGCGGGGTTGGCCGAATTCGAGGCAGCACTGGCACAAGCACGCGCGCAGACGCGGAGCAATTCCTCCTCTCGCGCGTCGCCGAAGCCCAGGCGGCCCAAGCCGCGAAACGCCACGGCCGCCGCACCTTCCGTGAAGCCGCGACCCGCTATTTGAAGGAATATGCGCAGCAGCCATCAATTTGGCATACCGGCATCTATCTCAAACAGCTCGACCCGTACATCGGCGAGCTGTACCTGGATGAAGTGGACGACGAAGCCCTGCAGCCCTATATCGAGGACCGGCTGGAATTGGGCCGAGCACCGCGGACGATCAATATCGCGTTGCAGCGCGTCGTGAGGGTGCTGAACGTCTGCGCCAGGAAATGGCGCGACGAAGACCGCAGGCCTTGGCTATCAGTTGTACCCATGATCGAAATGCTCAGTGAAAAATCGCGCCGGCAGCCCTACCCCTTGTCGTGGGAGGAACAGGCAACGCTTTTCAAAGAGCTACCCGACCACCTTCAGGCCATGGCCTTATACAAGGTGAATACCGGGTGCCGCGAGCAGGAGGTCTGCAAACTGCAATGGGAGTGGGAAATCAAGGTGCCTGAGCTGGAAACCAGCGTCTTTCTGATCCCCGCTGACTTTGGCGGGCGGTTCGAAGATTCAGGCATCAAGAACGGCGAGGCGCGCCTGGTGGTGCCGAACGACGTGGCCAGGTCGATCATTCGCAAACAGCGCGGCCTGATCCCGAATGGGTGTTTCCCTACGAGGGCCGCGCGCTGCACAGGATGAACGACACGGCCTGGCGCAGTGCACGCAAGCGCGCCGCGGAAAACTGGAAGACGTCGCACGGCGTGCCAGCGCATCCGGGCTTTGGACGTGTCCGCGTGCATGACACTTTCGGTCGTCGATTGCGCGCCGCTGACGTGCCGGAGGAGGATCGCAAGGCACTGCTGGGCCACACCGATGGAAGTATCACTTCGCACTACTCGGCGGCCGAGCTGACCAAGCTGATCGAGTATGCAAATCGCATCGCAGCAACCGACACGCGCAGTCCGGCGTTGACGGTGCTCAAGCGAGGGGCGGCTTTAATCGGGAAGTCCCCGCAAAAGTCCCCAGAATGAGAAAGGGGGTTAGTGATTACTATCACTAACCCCCTAGGGTATTGCTGGTCGGGACGGCGGGATTCGAACTCGCGACCCCTTGCACCCCATAAACGTGAAGCGACGTATCAGCCGGTCTCATCGCGCCCCACCCAAGCTAAACACCACATTGTTTACAAACAATTATTTAGTTTGAACAACTTCATGACGTGTCATAGTATATCATTAAAGCGCACGCTAAGTGTTCCCCCAATCGTTCCCCCGATTTTACTCGTTTGACATCATCGAGGTGGTCCAATGGCTCTGCACGAACTCAGCGACAAGGAAGTCCGGAACTCCAAGCCCATGGAGCGAGAGTACCTGCTAGCGGACGGTGGCGGGCTCTTCCTGCGAGTGCGCCCAACGGGTGCAAAGGACTGGCTGCTCGTCTATACATTTGCCGGGAACCGCAGAAAACTGGGGCTGGGTAGCCTGGAGTCGGTACCGCTGGCTGCGGCGCGCAGTGAAGCCGCCAAGGCGCGGGAGTCAATCAAACAGCAAATCGACCCCCAGGTGCAACGCAAGCTACGGCAAGCCGAACAGGAAGCACAGCGCAAGATACTGGAGGCTGCCCAGGCACGCCAAACGGTCAAGGATCTTTTCGAGCGATGGGCCGAGGTGGACCTGGTGCGCCGCAAGGATGGTGGGAAGGAAATCCGCCGCATGTTCGAAAAGGATGTCCTCCCAAAGCTTGGCTCCCTCGCCGCGCAAGACGTCAAGAAGGGGAACATCACATCGGTGACTGACCCGCTCCTCGCCCGCGGCGTCAATCGGATGGCAAAGGTCGTCTTCTCGCTGATGCGGCAAATGTTCAGATTTGCCGTCGATCGCGACATCATTGAGGCGGACCCCACGGCCAGCATTCGCAAAGTCAAGATCGGCGGACCGGATGGCGAGCGCGATCGAGTACTGAGCGAAGCGGAAATTGGAGCACTTTGCCAACAGCTACCGAGCGCGGGACTGATGCCGACAACTAAGGCTGCCGTCTGGATTGCCCTCTCGACCCTTTGTCGGATAGGAGAGTTGCTGGGCGCGCGGTGGTCCGACGTCGATCTCGACAACCACCTATGGCGAATCTCTGACACCAAGAACGGCAAGCCACACAACGTCTATCTGTCTGATTTTGCCGTGAAGCAGTTCCGCAAGGTAAAGGAGCTCAACGGCGAAGGGACGTGGGTCTATCCTAGCCGCAATGGCAAGAAAGCAGTCTCCAGCAAGACAATCACCAAGCAACTTGGCGACCGGCAACGGCCCAGCGGGTCGATGAAGCGGCGTAGCAAATTAATTGCGACACTGACGTTGCCAGGTGGCAAATGGGGGCCACATGACTTACGAAGGACCGGTGCCACCATGATGACTCGCTTGGGCGTATTGCCCGAGGTCGCTGACCGATGCTTGAATCATGTCGAGGAAAATAGAACGAAGAGAATCTATCAGCGGCACACCTACGAAGCAGAGATGCAAGAGGCTTGGCGGTTGCTGGGCAACCGTTTGACGTATCTTACGAAGGATTTTCCTGACAACGCTGCTGCCAATTCGACTAACGAGAACCGCCGATCAATGCGAAAACCCGCTGCAGCGTCCCCGAAACGAACAGGTATCGCACGTTCGCAGGGACAAGGGCCGTCGAGGCAAGAGGCGCCCGGCGAGAAGATCATCCCGGCGCCTGATCAAGGCAATAACTTGGTCGTCTGACATCAGTTCGACACAATGTGCGGTCGGCAAACTCCGCCCAGCCTGAGTCTTCACCATTACATATGCGTGGGATGCCACGGCCTGCCCCGTCTGCCCCATCACCGCCATCCGCTGGGCGGACAACTGGATCACATCCGACAGGCACGGCTGGTTGCTCGAGCGAGTCTTGAACTCCACCAACACGAGCAGACCGGAGGGCAGGCGGTATGCCCGGTCAAGTTTCGCCACCAGTCCGACGGGCGTGGAAATCCGGAACAGCTTTTCCAAGTAGACCAATTCGGCGTCCCGCAGCGCTGCCGGTCGCGAGGCCTGCTCAGCCCGTACGGCATGCGTCTCAAGTGATCGCCACCGCGCCACGGCCAGCAAGAAGCCCACGACGGCAACGGCGCAACCGACGCCCCACGCTAGCGCCGACACTTGCCGCCTCCACGCAAACCTGACCACCAGCGAAGTCCGGTCGCGATCGCCCCCAAGACCATGCGCATAGGAACCTGCAACGAGGGCCATCGGCGCAGGACGACGCAGATACCGGGTGCACCCCGATAGTAGAGGCGGATCACCCGGCGTCCCCAAGCGCTGGGTCGCAGCGCCTCGTCCCTGAACCGGCGCAGCACCTCCCTCTGCCAGGCCTCGCCGAACACGCAGGTGGCGATGAAGCAACGCCCCTTTCGGGCGGCCTGCGCGGATGCCGCCAAACCTTCCCTATAGAAGTGCTCATGCTCGACCAGCCCGCGTGCCCGGGCTTGTTGCTGCCAAACCGTACGCCGGCTTCCATGGAGATGCTCGAACACCACCAATCTCTCGCAGCGGCCCATCTGCGCCAGGTCCGAGGCGCTGACCATCCGGCCGCTCACCGGCCGGCGCGATCGCTTGTCCATGGCCGGCTCACGCGTCGATCGCCGGCGCGAAGAGGTCGTTGGTAATGGCGCCATTGCCCTCCTGCGCGCTACTTGCGGAAGGCAGATGAGGCAAGCCGCGCCCTATCCCGGCGAAGACACCGCTCTGCGCCAGCAAGCCATCGTAGGCCAGCAACCGCAGGCGATTGATTCGTTTAACGCCCTTCTGAAACTGGATCAGATCGTCGTACAGACGGGGATGGTCGGCACGCGCCAAGACGAAGACCAGGCGAATGGGCGCGGCGTCCTTCACGGTATCGCTGCTCATTCGAGTTCTCCCGATGCCCCCTGAACTTGCTCCTTACCGGTGGCGGTCATCTTGCTGCTCGCGTAGTTCTGCCCGGCCAGCTGAAAGCCCCGCACATTGGCGAACATTGGTTCCTTCACCTCATGGATGCGGTGCTTCGGGAACGCTGCCTTGACCGCCTTGCGGAACAGGAACGCCCCACCACCGACCAGGATGATGTTCTGCAGGCTGTGCGGTGCCTCGATCCACTCCTTCATCGTCGACACAGCCTGCTCGGCGACGGTCTCGGCCAGGGGCAGCAGCCGCTTCATGTCGTACGGCTTCTGGAAAATCATCGGCTGCTTGCCCGTGCGCAGCGCCAGGTCGATGGCGTCGTAGTCCCGGTACGGCGAGCCGATATCCTTGGTGATCTCGGCCGCCAGCAGGCGCAGTACATCCGACATGCCGCGGTTGAAGGAGTAGCTCTGCTTCTGCACGAGGCGCATGCCCCGGGCCACCAGCCAGTCGAAGGTACGCGAGCCGGGGTCGATGATCAGGCTCTGCTCATTGCCAATGATCGTCATCTTCTGGTGCTCGGAGGCGAAGTGCGCCAGCGCCCCTTGCGGCTGAGCGACGGCCATGGCCTTGCCGACCGTCACGACCTTACTGCCCCCGATGTCGTGCCGGCCGGTCATAGCTTTCTCCAGCGCCGCTTTCTTGACCGCAAAGAGCGCCACCGGCAGCCCCACCACGAGGAGGTCGATGTGGCTCACCTTCATCATGGAGAGCGCCCCCCTGAGCAACGCCATGTACTCCGGCGTCTCGGTGTATTCATCATGCAGTTGTTTGGCGCGGAAGGTGTCGGCGGCAAGGCTCACGTCCGGCCCGACCTCGTAGAACAGCGGGCCGATGGGGATGCACACCGTTTTCTTGCGCTCGCTCGCCGGCCACGACGGCGAGTCGTCGCTTGACGGATAGGCGACGGACGGGAAACTAGCGCAGCGGATATCGGTACCGGCTGCGGCCGTGACGAATTTGGTGTTGCCGGATCCGACATCCACCGCTCTGACGATCAATTCCATGACAAGGCTCCGAGGCAGGGTTGAGGTCAATCAGCATCGACAGGGCGACCTGATCCCGCCACACGAAATCCCCACTCAAAGAGGCCGATTTCGGCATCGGGCCCGGCCCGCTGTCAGCGAACCGGCGATGCACGGACATTTCGCTGACACCTGAAAGCCTCATCCCCTGGGCGGGGTGCGTGTGTGTCACTACGCTCTCATTCAAATAGCGGGCATCAACCCCATGCGCGGCAGTTGCCGCCGGAGCGGTCCGCGCGCGAGCATCGCCCTGAGTTGCCCCGCTCAGGACCAGAGGCAGAGATTTCCCCCGTCAAGCCCGCCCGCTGCCTCGTTGCCCGCCGCTTTGCGACAATAAATGCGCCTTACGGCAATCTCCCGGGCGCGCAAGTGCCACCCGCAATCCTCCGCAAATCGCCGCGCTTTCGCGCCGCCCGCTTGACCGCCCTACCCGCTTGGCGTCAACTACGGTTTCCCGAGGGCCATCCTGGCCCCGCTCCATCGCGGAGCAAAAGGCGTCGCAGTCGTTACCTGCCCTTGAAGCGCTGGTCTCGAACCGGCAATGCCGTCGCCCTTGAGGCGGCGGTCCCGCGGTCTTTCTCGTAGTGCATGTCCTTGGCTTGGCCAGCGTTCATCGCTGGGCGTTCCCTGAAGCGCACCACGGCCAACAGAGCACCCGGTCGGCACCCGATGCCCTCCTCTGTTCCCGCCATCCCTTGAGCACGCGTTTTACGCAGCGCGCGGTTGTGTTTGCCCCTTTGGGCTCCCCGCGCGTCTTCGCTCACACCCTCGACACCGCCCTGGACTTTCGGTCAGGGGCGGACCCATGCGAGTGGATGGCGCTACGACTCCAGAACCGATCCACCAGATGGCGCGAGGCCAGACCTCGCCGCCGATGCCCAAGCCACGCCCCTGAGGCCGGCCGGCATCACCACCCCCATGGCTGCAGAAATGCACGGATGGGCCGGATCAACCCGTTTCGTTTTTAAGACCGACCGAGTTGGCGAGCGCAGACGCGCTGGCCGACGAACCCCTGGGTAGGTGCCGCGACGCCGTGGTCGCGCGCGGTGCCGAAGTTCTTGACCACTGACCGGCGCGGGCAACGGAATCCGTCCCGCCGGGGGCTGCCCTGGATTCCACTTTCATCGCCAACATCGGCTTGCCGTTCGGGCGGCGGGCCTCCGACCAAGGAGCTATGACCATGTCGAACGCAATCCCCAGCAACACCGTTCACCGCACCTCTCGCCGCCGGCTGCAGGAACCTGCCAGCCCCGGTCGCTCGAGCCAGCAGCAGCCCGTTCGCCCCCAGGGTTGGGCGGGTAAGACCCCCCAGGAAATCCTCGCCCGCTACCAGCCGGGCAAGGCGCCGCCGCTCAAGGTGCTGGAGGTCTTGATCAAACTCTTCAACACCCAGCACACGGCGCTGGAGAAAACCGTCTCGCATAAGACGCGGCAGGAACGCGCGCAGTTTCTGCGGCGCTTCTTTCGCGACTTGAAGCAGAAGGCGGGCTTCAAGACGGTGCCGGACCCGCGCAACCTTGGGCAGAAGCACATCCACGCGATGGTGCAGGTCTGGCAGCAGGAACATCTGGCACCGGCGACGATCCAGACCTACCTGAGCTTCCTGCGGGGGCTGGCGATGTGGATGGGCAAGCACGGCTTCGTGCGCAAGCCGGGCCACTACGGCCTGAGTCTGGAGGAGTACCAGCGCCACGAGTCTGCCCAGCGCGACAAGAGCTGGACCGCCCAAGGGATCGATGCGGAGGCGGTAATCGCTGAAGTATGCAAGTTCGACCTCCGTGTCGGCGCGTCGCTGCGGCTGATGTCGGCCCTGGGGCTGCGGCGCAAGGAGTCGGTGCAGTTCCGGCCATTCCAGCATGTCATGCCGTTCAGCGAGACCGGGCTGCCAGAGAACCAGCAGCAGGCGGATCGGTATGCATGGGTCAAGGGCAAGGGCGGCCGGGTGCGCTGGATTGCCCTGGACAGCCCGGCCCACTTGGCGGCGCTGGAGTTTGCCCAAGGCGTGGTCGACAGTCGCGACGCCCACATGGGCGATCCGCGTCGGGACCTGAAGCGAAACCTGCGGCGGCTGGACTACGTCCTGGAGAAATTCGGCATCACCCTGCGCAAGCGGGGCGCGACAGGTCACGGCCTGCGCCACGAGGTGTTGAATGATGCCTATGAAGATGTCGCTGGCGTGCCGTCGCCGGTCCGAGGGGGCGGGCCGGTATCACCGGAACTGGATCGGGCGGCGCGGCTGGCGGTTTCGCAACTGGCGGGGCATGCGCGCGCAAGGGCCGCAGGTGCCTATTGTGGAAAGTTGGCTCGGCAAGTCGATTTACGAGTACAGCAGACTGATGTGCCCAAGGCACGTGGCGACGGAGCCACGCCCGAGGGCCATTGATGGTGAGCGTTCTGCTGTCACTCAAGAAAATCGGGGGGCCCTCGCCCCGATTTTCTTGCGGATGAATCAATGCGTCTGATACTGGCGTGCTATCGCCGCATCAATAACGTGGCTTGAAATTCGCAATGCCGAAGCGCGACAGCACCGCACAGCGCTCCAGCGACTGTTTTCAACTCCGTGACCAGCCCCAGATGCAAGCACCCTGCCCTCGCGCATCACGCTCTACCCGGTGCTCAGTCCGCTTCCGCGACCGCCTCTACCAGGTCAATGCCGCCCCTTACATGAAGAGCCGATAGGGGTAAGTCTTGCCCGGCAGGTCCGGCACATTGGCAATCGTTCTTGCAAGTTTCTGAGAGTAGCGAATGCTGACTGGAACAGGGTCATACAACGCGTCATTGTTCCAGTCCATCTTGGTCAGGGCCAGCGCTTCGTGAGCAATCACCTCGAGGGGGCCCCTACCAGCATGTCGAATGAGTTGGAGCGGTCTCGGGATGCTCTTCTTCCCCTGATAATAGTCGCCTGTATTCGACACGCCCGGGGCGTTGCCTGCCGCCCATAGCAATGCTGAAGTACCAGAGCGAATCACGACCGTTCCGCGAGGGACCGGATATCCCGAAGGTTTGCTTGGCGGGTTTTTTTTACCAGAGTCTATGAGCCACACGCCACGCCAGCTTGAGTTTGCTCCAACTTCGATGCACTCGACTTCGGGGATACCAGCAAGCGCATCGAAGGCACCGTCAATTTCATCCGCCTTGAACGCCGTCGTCTTATGGATGACAAGGCGCTTCGGTAGGTTGCCACCGTTTCGTCCCTGATAGAGTTCCAGGCTACGAGCAAGCACCGCCCGCATGTCATCTCGACTCAGGAAGGGATTTCTGCGCGCCTCAGCAAGGTCGGCGACAGGGTCCCGCGCCTCAAAGGCAACGAACTGCATGCCACCGCCATCCATGTCAAAGACTTGGGAACAGCAGGTTACATAATGTGCCTCGCGCTGATCACCGCGCAGTGCATAGGCCAGACCAATGTATGCAGTGTCGTCGTGCACACCCCGTACGCGTGCCAGCTTCCACGGAATGCCTCCTGCCTTGACGTACAGCGCTATAGCGAGACGCCAAGCCAACGATGCCTTGTAGTTAAAGGTGAATGCCCGGTCATTGATTACCTGGGTTGGGATGTTGTATTTGGCACCGAGAGCCTTCAGGGCGTCGTGCGCATCGAACCCCTTGGTACGCGTCGCTGGGGCCCAAGAGTCAGGGAAGTGCACTAGGACAACGTCGAACTCATTGCGAACAGACTCCAGCCGACGCAGTGCTGCGTCCATAGCCTCGAACAGGCGGGCCTCCGCCGAGCCCTGTCCGGGTAGCTGGCCAAGCGAGTCAGGCCAACGAATATGCGCAGTACTCGGCGCCGAGACCAGCTCGACCTTGAAAAGATGCTCGAAACCTGGGTACTTCGGAACGTACTCGGAACGGTCCGACGGATCATACGTTTCCCTAAGGGATGCCATCAGCGCGCCGCGCCGCTTGAAAGCGCTTTCAGGCCCAACGGTGGCCACCCTCACTTTGGAGGTGAAGCCGGCAAATGAGCCTTTAGAGAAAGGGCCGTATCTGACCAAGCCTCTCAATGGATGGACATCGACCTCATCCGGGTTTGCCGGCGAGAAGGCCAATAGCGGTTCCTCAAGCAGTGTGAACGGTGGAAGTTTGGAAGCCACTGCGGGATGTGCCATCACTTGGCCCTCTCAAAGTAATCGTGGTGATGAGACGGCCTGCTCCAACCAGTAACTTGAGAAATCGAGAAGACCGCATCGATCCCACTTCCGTCCTCCAGACCAAAGGCCCGTACCCTGCCCCCGTCGGTAGAAGTCAATAATGCTGCCCACGCATTGATGATGCCGGCCCATTGCTTGTTGAACTTCCTCGCCCAACGTTCGCGCCGCCAGTCACCAGCCGGGTCGCCTCCACGGCCGATAACCGGCCTCTCCAACTCGTATCTGTCTTCAGGTGCCAGCACCGGCAACACCTCTCGCGGGACATCCACGAAGGTAAACGGCTCGAACCCACACCACCAGCGGTCCTCGATTCGCTCAAGCTTCAAAAAGACCCCTTCTTGATACGGATACCCGAGCTTCGGCACTGCGCCGGTCAAGCTCGCATCGTAGGCAAATCGAAGCTGAGCAAGTTGGGTCTCCCGTTTGCGAGCCCATTCGGCTTCCTCTCCTTCGCGAGACCCAGCCACGACCAGCGAGTGTCCTGTTCGTTTGTAGCGCGGCAGCAATGGCCTGTGACGTGACAGCGCTTTGATCAAAGCGTCATACAGCAAACCCAACGCCCAACTGTCTCGAATCGGGTTCAGGTCGAAAGTGCCAGCGGGCTGTGCCCCAAGTGAGCCGAGCGCAGCAATGACCTCCGCATCTTTTCCAAACACCGCCAGCTCTCGACCGATGGCCGCGACCACAGCTCGACACTTCTGGTTCTTCAATAGTTGCCGAACCTCTGGGGAAGTAGCAGCCTTATTCAACGTCATCCGCCTCGCCACGCCGGGAAGCGCCTCGACCAGCAGTGCGGAGTATCGAAGTACAGGAAATGGCCTGGCCTCGGCCTCCGGGAGCTTTACGGGTTGAAGCCTTGCCGGCGCCCGTCTCTGCATGACGTGCTCGCTAAGGACGTCTGGTAGCCGAATTTGGTTCACGACGTCTGCAGCCAACTCGTCAAAGGTCTTGGCTTCAACGATGGCTACATCAACGCCGGCAAGCGTGGCGTGTTCCAGGAATTGCTGTACGGCAGGCAGAAGTTTCGAGGCTGACGACGTGACCCAATAGAGCCCACTCGGATACGGATTCGGATCCTTCAACACGGACTTAAGCGCCTCCATGACGGAAGCGTCTCGACCGCTGTAGCCCACGACAACCAGTCCGAAGCGCTTACTCGCCTCAACCAGGACATGGCGCATGCGTTCGTCCTGGCGCTCAAGTTCGCTTCCAGTGTTTTTGATCTCGATCGACTGGTAATCGCCATGGAGCTTTGCCACCAACGGCCAGTCCGACTCCTCTAGGCACCTAAGCGCTCTCTCCGCAGAGTCGAGCGCCGCGACTGTGGGCTTAACCCTTGACTCGGCAGGCAATAACGAGTTGGCGAGCGTCGCTGAATCCTCGACCAAAGGGTCGAAGTTGGTTGTGAATACACAGCTCAGTTGCCTATTCGACATCAAGGCTGCGAGCACCCGGTGACCAAAGCAGGGCGTACCTTTGCGGATGGCATCGTCTATGTACTGCCGTCGTTGCCTCTCGTTCGGATAGACCGCTTCGAACGCAGCCGAATACTCGTTGGGGTCGCCATCCGGCGGTAGTAGCGACGTTCGCCGAAAAAAATCGTCAATTCGCTCGATCCAGAGTTGGTCGCCAGAATCGACCTCACGATGCGAGTAACCGGTTTCTCGGCAAAAGATTCGTGTCTTAAAGTCGCGAATCATGGCGTAACCGGTTGGTATCCCTGAAGCCGCCGACGCTCCGGCGCCGAGAAACCAAGCGAACAGATGCGGACGAAGGGCAAATGCAGACGCAAGATCCGCGGCCGACATAATCTGTATTGGACTCGACACTGCACTACCTTCAGTTAGATTCAATCGTTATATTTCTTTAGCATCTTGCTTTACGGTATCAAAATCGGAACTATGCGTCTCTCGCGTTTCATATATCGTCTGCAACAAATAAGACGATTTCGCTCAGTAGTTTCAGGACGTCAACATGTCATCCGGCCCGATATACTCCAAATCGAACTTATCTTGCGATCCGTTTGAAGTAGCAATCATCACCCCCGTTGCCACAGGGTTTGGCATCCATCCGATCATCCCAACTTCCCTGTAATCGGCAGAGAAGACGCTTTGTTCCTTGCCCGGCCCTCCACCGATACGCAAGGCCACACCGGGTGGCATTGGCACGTCATGCCAAGTCACTTGGCTAGAGTAAGTAGTTGCCGTCCAAGCCTTCGCGGCGAGTGCTCCCGACGGGCCGGTGATGAACTCAATCCAAAGCTGATGCGATTCAGGTGTGGGCCAATCCGGCTTCACGGACAAGGCCCGTATCTCGTCAGATGAAAGCCAGGCCATCAGCCCCTTCATCGACTCAAAGTTTGCACGGGTCGAGGTAACAGCCTGAATTGCCGCGAGCCTCGAACCGAAACCAGCCTGAATCAAAGTCGCAGCAGCGATGGAAAGGGTCCCAGTCTCCAGCGCCACTACTGCATGGGCTTGGGAAAAATCAGACAGCTTCACCTCGTCCGAAAAGGGATTCTCATGTACTTCGGCGCGGACCCGAACTGCCTCCATCGCCCATGGCAGGTTGTAGACGAAAGCCTGCTCGATAAACTGGATGGCTTCATCGTTGTTCCCCGACAGAACATTGGTGACAGGCTGCCCCAGCAGCCAAAGTCTGAGCAGCGACTCCCAGTCATCAATCAGCGCCTGGGGGCTGAACGGGGGGATGAGAAAGGCAATCTGGGCAAACGCAGTGATGGCGTCGACAGCCGTATCCTGCTCCCCGGTGAGAACCGCTGCATTCGCCGTAAGCAGCAGTTGCTCCAATTCGGGCGCTCGCGCATCAAGCGCCATGCCGGTAGCAAGGCCTACTCCGGCCAAGAAGTAGCCGCGCCGTTGCTGAACGGTGCTGTTGCTCCAGATGTATTGGGCTCGGGCGTGCAAACCCGCCATCAGCAGCGTCCGCGAATCCTCGTTGTACCGAACAAGCCTTCGTTCGAACAGCGAGGACCCGAGAATCTCGTCGAGTTTGCTCCCCAGTTCCTCATCCGGCACGGGCATATCTCCGAGCAAGCTGAAGATCGCCGTATCCAGACTCATCAGGTGGGTCTCCCAGCGCTTGCGTGCTTCGACGGCATCCCGTTCCTGCTCGGCAACGACAACGGGGAACTCCCAAGCGGCTTGCCCTGCGATGTACTCGATGAACTGATCGCTGTCGACGTTCCCCAACTTATTCCGCATCCGCTGCAGAAGCGCAACGATCAATCGAAGTAGGCCGCTCTCCATCTCTCGGCCCTTCTGATTCGAAATCAATGCCTGCCAGTCTGCATTTCGCTTCCAGTGATCATCGAACATCGGATACAAAACGAGTCCTTCAATGTCGATGTAGGCTCGCCCTGCGCGTCCGACGACGTTGCGAAACTCGGCAATGTCGATCAAATCGCCGTTGCGTTTCACGCCATGAAAGACCAGAGAGGTCGCGCTAAGGTTGAGCCCCTGGGCCAAGGTCGGAGACGAAATCGTCACCTTGAGCACGCCATCGCGCAGCAGGCGTTCGACTTCTTTTCGATACGGTGTCGGCAGGGCACCGTGGTGTACCGCCACTCCCAGCTTCAGGCACTTCAGGATGTCATGGTCTGGCCCGAACCACTCGGCACCGACGGCTAGCGCGGTTGCCAACACCGATGGAGGGTGCTCCAGAACGGACTCTATGTGCCCGCGCTTGTGCATCTGGATGACCGTCGAAGCGAACGGCAGCACGGAGCGCCGTAACGGACAGAAGACGAGCACGGTCTGGCCATCGTCCACCAGACGCCATGCCGTCGCGATGCAGAGTTCCCTCTGGTCGGCAGGGAATGTCTTTGTAGCTCGCCCCTTAGTCGGTTTCTTGGCCACCAGGAATTTGAGGATGTACGGCTTCTCATCACCGACGCTGACGTTAAGTTGGGCATGCTGCCCTTTCCACTCCACCTCCCCGAAGCGCAACCGGGTCGGGCGCCAATCATTCTTGATCAGCCCATCGGTCTTGTCGTAGGTCAGCCAGGCTGCGAAATCCTCGAGTTGATCACCATCCGGGAGAATGGCGGACAGGCAGACGATGCGTCGCCCCGCGGCATCCGAACGACGCAGCAAGCGCTGGATCTGTGCCTCGTAACGGACCTCCCGTTCTCCCAAGCCAATCATGTGTCCTTCGTCGAGCACCACAAGGCCAACGTCATCGAGCAGTGTCGGATCGCTTCGAAGAGCGAAGTCGAGCTTCTCCGGTGTCGCAACGACGATGTCTCTGGAGCGAAGGGCATCCACATCGGCACCACTGGCACCGATGCTGCCGTACAGGCTCGACACGGTCTTGCCCAGCGGAGTAAAGGTACGGCGTAATCCAACCTCGGTCTGCGCGGAAAGCGCGCGCAACGGAGTCACGAAAACGACCCGTTTCTTCGTTGCAAGACACGCCAGAATGCACAGTTCGGCAATACGCGTCTTGCCCGCACTCGTAGGCAGGGACAGCACCAAGTTGGCGTCAAAGTCGAGCGCCCGTCGAGCCGCCAGGAATTGCGACGGCCACAAGTCGATCTCTGCCTTGCTCCTGCGATACAGCGAGCCTATGAAAAGTTTGCGAAGCTGTGCCCAGTCACCAATGTCGACTCCTGGCGGCCCCTCAAGAGGCAATATCTTATGGAAGCTGGCGTCCCACAGGCCGTCCAGCAAATGGATGGCCAACCTGTGGCACCACCATTGCGATACCAAATTGAGTTCGCCCGCAACGTCCAAACCATTCTTGAGACGCGCCCGTACCTGCGGCAGCAAGCCGTCCTCTCCGCGTTCCAGAGCAAGCAAGCTCATGGCTAGCGCTGCCATGAAGTTCTCTTCCAACGCCACGATCAGGACGTCGAGAACACGGTTTTCCGAATCCCCTTCCTCCCATGATTCCTCGCCGTCGGGCACCTCAGGAATGCGGGACAACCCAGCGATAAGCGCATCGTCATTCGCCTTGCCGGCCTTGAACCAGGTCTCGATGTCCCGAGAGAGGCCATTGAGGTCACGAAGCATAAGCTTGGCCAGTCCTCTCTCCACGGTGGACAGGTTTGCTTTGGTGAGTCCCTTGTGCAGCAGCGAGTAAGCTCGCGCCGAGAAGCGCCCCAGATGATAGGCAGCGGCAGCAACGAGACAATGAAAATCCCGCTCCGGGTCGGCCACGCCCTTTGCTGCTACGGCTTCAAGGGCCTCGGCAGCAACCGCGAAGGCCGAGCGCCCCCTATCGGCATCACCGCCCAGCTCGGTGTATCGCAATCCGTGAAGCAACAGTGAATACCCATAGGACAGAAGGTCATCCGACAGTTCCGAACCGTAGTTCGGCGCATCTTCGGGCAATACCCCATCACGCCAGATCATTCCGCGCGATTGTCCCCGTGCGAGCAGCTTGTATCGGAAACCCGGAGTGATGGCCGAGTCGATGTTTGCTTGCAGTTCTTCGAGTGTCGACGCCATTACGCGGTCACCGCCTCAAAAACCTCCTTGATGAAGGCCTGATGCGTTGTCACGCACAGCGCAACGTAGTGCTGCGGAATCGATCCTGCATAGGTTTGCAAGTTTGTCTTCAGGGGCTAGGAGGGGTCATTCCCGGAAAACGTGAACAGCATGTGCGAGACATGGGCAGGTTTGATGCCGTCCTTGAGCTGGGCCTTATCCAAAGCATCGCCAAGAGCAGTATCACCGGCTTCGTTCAATCGGTCCGCAACAAACGAAATCGCGTGGGGCGACGGCAATCCGCTGTTGGCCGAAAGCGCTTCCCTGGCTTTCCCGATGATGGTGCTCGACATGGTGGCCGCGCTCTTGACCTCGGCCTTGAGTATTTTCAGGGAGCCACTTTTGCCGCTCAGGCGAAACGCCAATACGTCTTCACCCCGCATCGACATGTTGCGGTGATCCTTCCAGCGAAGGCGCTTGATGCCCAGGTTGAAAGGCGTTGCCTCATGCACATAGGCAGTGCAGAGAATTTCGCCCAAGTCACCGGAGCGGATGGTGACTTTGGTCGGGAGTTTTTGTTCGACATAGTTCGCAGCCGCTTCCTTACCCAACTTCTTGAGCAATTGCGCGATACGGACTGGGGCCGCATAGTAGTCTGGAACTGCCTCGGCGAGCGTATCGACGACCTGCGCATGCTTTGCCGGATCGGCCGACAGCCGACACAACTTGTGCGTCGATACCGCCTCTTCGGTCTCATTGCACCATTCCATGAACTTGATCATGCATCCCCTCCCCAACCAGTACATAGGCATCACTCCGTATCGGAGTTTTATTCATTCGCATGCCATTGGAGACGCGCAACATAGGTGTTAATCGCGCACTTTCTCCACAGAGAGCCTACCGCAGGAAGTCAATATTAAGAAGCAATTGTGGATCAAATCTCATGCAGTTTGAGTGATCTCACCAGCGCCAGCACCTCGACGCCCTGCCGCTTCCTGTCGCTCGCTGACCGGGGCGTGCGCTTGGGCGGCGCGAATTACATTGCGTTCGACCGCTCCGACCTATCGTCCCCCAAGGGCGGCAAGGGGTTCAGTACCGATGACGACCTGCGGGACCGGCTCGTCACTGCGGGCATTCCCGCATGCGGAATTGTGGAAAGACCAAAGAAACCGAAACCGTTCAAGAACTGCGGACCGCGGGCGCAGCTTGGTCGTAAATCGTGGAAAATTTGGCGCGTCAAGGCTATGACCTGCAGCTGTGCCCATCCCGGGACGGCGAGCACCGTGCAAGGATGCGTTTCCAGCCGTTCCGGGCAGCGACCGCTTCGCGCAGGATGTCGAGGTATTCATTCACATCCAATCTGTCGTCCGCTGGCATCGGCCCCTGCGCGTATTCCGCGAGCAGTGTCTGCCGAGCCCGCAGCCCCGGGCCGAGGTCGTGAATGCGGCTGTAGGTCTCGCAGGCATAAGCGAAGGTTTCGCGCTTGGCGAACTCGATCTCCAGCAACCACTCACGCCGGTGGGTCTCGCGCAATCCGATCGTGCGACGCTTGCAGTTGTGAAAGATATGGGCTGCCTCATGGACCAGGAAATCGTCGAAGCGGCCCGGCGCGCCGAAGTATTCGGCCGACAGGTAACAGGTCGTTCCTTCGCTGAGGCCGAGAAGGTTGGGCGCGTCGTCAGCCAGGAGTTCCGCGCCGATGCCGGCGAGATAGAGATTCGCCAGATCCCAGGCGGTACTGAGCCATGTCGTCTGCTCGAGCACAGCGTCGATGGTCGCCGGCGTGAGAAAGACGACCGAGCGTCCGAGCACGTCAAGGACGGAGTCATGTTCGTGGCCCGGGAACAATCCCCGCACCATGGGGGCCACTTTGCCGCGGGTGAAGGCAAAGACATCAATATCGGGCAGGACTGCAGGGAGTTCGGTGTCCGCAGTTTGATGGCGTACCGCCGAGATCAGTGCTTGACGCAGCGCGACACTCCCGTACCGGGCCTGGGCAACGTAGTTATCCCCCGGCCATGGCCGGAAGTGTGCATCGTGCTCCCCGCTGCGAAGATAGCGTTCAATCGCTTGCTGAGGAGATTCCTGCATGGGTTTCTTCACTCTTTTCCGGCCTGCAGAGCAATGGCTGACGATTACCTTGCCCAGGAGTCCTGGTTTTGCGGCAAGGACCGGCCGGGATCGTAGACCTGGAGCGAATCAGTCGCCGTCAGCGCATCGACGAACAGGACCAGATTGGTGCCGCCCGCCCTCGCCTGCGACGGAAAGAGAATCCCTTTGCTCCCCGCCGCGATCACCGTGTCCCCGACGATCCAACTCGGCGGCTCGATACGCTGGTTGAACCACAACTCTCGCCAGTCGCAGTAGAAGTCCTCCCAGATCGGTGGCCACACCGAGGCATCGTAGCCGGCGGTGAAGTCCGCGACCGACTCGACCGTCAGTTGATAACTAGTCAGGGTTCCAGGCGGGAGCAGGCTCGACACCTGCTGGTATTCCCGCACCGCCGTTTCGGTATCGAGAGCCAGATAGAGCGCCTCGACTCCAGGCCGGTTGGCTCGCCCGCCGTGTTTGGCCGCCCCGGCGCCGCTCGTCGGCGCAACCGCCCACTTCGGCATATGCAGGCGATAGGCGGTGACGCCAGCCAGCCGGATCAGCTTCATCCCGCCGCGCCCGCTTCGAGGGACTCCACGTAGCGCAGCACATCCTCGGCCCGCCCTTCCGACACCAATTGCTCAGCCGTCTTGTAATTGAAGGACGGCAGGGGTTCGTTGCGATACCAGAAGATGGCTCGGCCGACATCGCCGGTCAGGTCGTCGGCGGCACGCAGCACGCGCAGGGCCTCGCGCATGAAGCGCTGCACGCTCTCCGAGGCGGGCGCCCGGCTCAAGGTGTTGCGGTGCACATGGGCCTGCCCGGCAAGCGTCTGGAGGTCGATGCTCAGCACGTCGCTGAATCGTTTCGGCGAGAGCACGGCCGGCCCGGCTTCCTGATCGCGCAGAAAATCCAGGAAGCCTTCGAAGCCGTGGTTCAAGGCAGGGGCATAGGCAGCGGTCATTGGCATGGCGTCTCTCCGGCAAGCAAGTTACAGCATTGCAACTCTTACGCACATTATATGCACTCTATTGGCACAAATCCAGGTAACGCAAGCTGGCTGGTCTTTGGACTGCCCCTCTACCCCCACCTCTCAAGCCTGGATTTCCTCCTTGCTGACCCCCACCGAGGCGGGCGAGTGCCGCGCAACGCGCCAGCGCCCAGTGTCTTCCCGCATCGGTTCAACGGTATGGCATTGCGGCGGCTTACTCGGCCAATGCCGGTTCCTTTTCTTCGCCTTGCAAGGATTCTGAGCACTCGCCTGCTGTCGGTAGAGCCTGAACTCGCAACACCGCCGGCAACCAGCCGGTTCCCGCCATCGTCTGTTCCGCCCCTGTCACTACGGCATCCTTTTTGAGCGCGGCCAGTGGGCTGGCGGCATTGGCATCGACGGCCTCGGTGACGACCTCGAGGACACGTGCCTTGGAGACGTGGTTGAAGTAGGAAGCCCCCGTGGCCGTCCACCATTGGCTCATGTCCAATCCCAAGGCCCGCGCCAACGCCTCGTTGCTTTGCCGCTCGGGTTCGGTGCCATAGATGCCGGCGACGGTGACCGCAACGACGAAGGTCAGCAGGTGCAGCACCACCGCCTGCTCCTGGGCGAACAGCCACGGGAAGATGTCCTCCAGGTTCTCCGGTAGCCGCTCGGCCCAGGCGGTGCGCTCGGCCTGAAGCTTTGCCCAAGCGGCACTGGCCTCCATGTCCTCGGCGGCGGAGCGCAGTTCGGATTGGCTGTCGGTCGCGCTGATGGCGAAGACGTTCTCCGAGCGGCAATAGTAGAGATCGTTGCCCCGGAAAATCTTCTGCGCCAGATGCGCGGTGATCGCGGCCAGCGCCACGTCGGGGCGGTCGAGCAATTCGGCCTGGACGACGGCGACCCGGTGGGCAGTGAGGCAACGCACCAGCTTCTCGGAATGCACCGGGCGGGTTTTGGGCGACGGCAGCGACACCAGTGGTTCGTCGGTGCCGTTTTCGGCGGCTTGGCGTGCGGCCTGGACCATGTCGCTGCGATCCTCGGGGCGGATCAAGCCGTACTTCACCGCAACGGCGCCGTTGTGGCCGACATGGACGACGCAACCGGCCTGGGCCATCAAGTCGGCCGGCCACACGCTGAGGGCCTCGTCGAGCGCCTTTCGTTGTTCCTCCAGGGCTTCGGCTTCGCCTTCGAGTTGAAAGAAGGCATCCTCGTCGCCGTCTTCGTCGGCCAGCTTTTCCATCTGCGCGTGCAGCGCCGCGATGCGACCATCCATGTCCTCCTGGGCGGCTGCTTCCTCGGCATCCGGTTGGCGCTTCGTCTTGCGCAGTTCGCCGTACTTGACGTACTCGTCGAAGGCATAACGGACTCGGACATCGACCCATTTCCAGCCTTCGGCCGCGATCTGCTTGGCTCGCTTTTGCAGCTTGTCGGTCGCCAACTTTTCCAGGAGGGCCGCATCGAGCAGGTAGACCTTCTTGTCGTCGTCGCTGAACAGGTCGCGCCGTAGCGCACCGCCGGCCTTCTCATAGGCCTTGAGGGTCACGTACTGGGCGACGGCATCGCGGTCGGACTCGATCTCGCCCTGGGTCAGCAGTTGGCGCAGGTAATCGGGCCGGCGGTTCCACGACGGCAGCGCGGCCCAGGTCTGCTCCTGCTTCTGGTGATCGTCCACCGAGGCCAGCACCATCAGGCAGTCCAAGCCGATCTGGCCTTCGCGAAAAAGGGTCATCAGCTTGGGCGAGACGGTGGCGAGCTTCATGCGGCGCTTGACCACCAACGGGGTGATGCCGAAGGCAGCGGCCACGTCCTCGACCGACTTGCCTTGCCCGATCAGCTTGGCGAAGGCCGCGAACTCGTCGGCGGGATGCATGGGGATGTGGAAGCAGTTCTCCGACAGGCTGGCGATCAACGCCCGGTCGGCCGGCACGATCAGCACGGGCACGGGGTAGTTGTCGGCGAGGTCGCCGTTGCCCACCAGCAGGGTCAGCGCTTCGAACCGGCGACCACCCGCGCAGACCTCGTAGCGGCCGCGTGCGCCCTGCACGACGACGAGGTTCTGCAATACGCCGCATTCCTTGATCGAGGCCGCGAGTTCGGCGATGCTCAACTTCGGAGTGCCACCGGCGCGCGCCTGATAGTCCTGCGAGAGGACCAGCTTGTTGAAGGGAACGAAGGTACGGGGCGACGCTTCGACGATGGCGTCGATTTCGGCTTTGGTGAATTTCATGCGGAGGCTCCTGAACGGTTGAAGGAGGCATGCCGATGGGCATGTCCATGAGTCCAGAATCTCACCCCAACCCAGTCCTTCAAGCCTCCGGGCGTCTCTGTCAGAAGCCAAGCGCGAACACGGACGGCAGAGCCAATATACGTCGAATGGCATTGTCCCCGATCCATCGGCTCGCCGGTGTCGCGCCTGATCTCGAAACGGTACCGCCAAAGCGGCCGTTGCTGCTGGGCGCCCCTGTCGCCGACCACTACGCTGGGGCCCTCTTCCTCTCCCCACACAGGCCTTCATGCATTCCAATTCCCAGCGGCGACATCGGCGCGCGGTCGTCATGCAGCGCATCGCGGGTCTGGAGCGGGCGCTGGAACAGGCGCAGCACCTCCTCCACCAGGACGATCTCACGCCGCTCCTGAACCGCCGCGGATTCCGGCGCGCCTGCGACCGGTGGGCCGGCAACGGCCCGATGGCCATGTCGGCCTGCTGCGCGATGATTGACCTGGATGGCTTCAAGGCCATCAACGACCGGCACGGCCATCCGGTCGGCGACGCCGCGCTGGTTCACTTCGCCGCCACGCTGCGCCGGCAGCTGCGTCCCGCCGACACCATCGCGCGGCTGGGTGGCGACGAGTTCGCCTTGATCCTGATGGATTGCAGCGGCGGCGATGCGTGCTTGCTGCTGGAACGCTTGCAGCAGGTACTCGCCGGATCACCCCTGTCAGTGCCGGGTGGCGCCGTGCCGTTGCGATTCTCTGCCGGGGTCGCCGAGCTTCATGCGGCTGAATCGCTGGGGCAGGTGATGGAGCGTGCCGATGCCGCCTTGCTCGATGCAAAGCAACTGGGCAAGGCGATGGTTCGCCTGAGCGTTCCACCGGCGCGGTCTGCGCGGGCGGCCACGGCGAGCGCGGGCGACCGACAGACCGCTTCAGCGTGCGTTCCCATCGCCATCGATGAACGGGAACGCGACGGGTAGTCGGATCCTCGGCCGCATGTCCCACCAGATGCCGGCATCGTTGGACACCACCCGATTGGACGCGCATCAAACCCCTCACTGCTGGTGGCCCATGGCCGCCCAACCCATTGCCACCCGCAACCTGCCTGCTCCACCAGGGATTTCGCAGGCGAATGGCCGACCGGTGCGCACGGCCGCTCGCCGGACGGCACACTGTTAGGGCATCTGGCTTCGGCCAACGCGCGCTCGTTCGAGCGCTCCCGAGTCGCCTCGGGCGTTGCGGTCGTTACCCGCATTCTTGTTGTGGCAGCGTTCAATGGCTGCCCCTGGTTCCGCGCACTACGCTGAACTGAGCCCTGCGCCGACCGACGCTCGTCGGCGGGTTTCCAAGCCCTTGGCGCTCGCCGCCTCGTACCCGATATGCCGGTTTCGCCATGAAGTCCGGCGCAGTCGCGTACGTCTGGCCTTTGCCAACCGGTCGTCCACGACCGTTTTCTTGCCCATCCCACCCGGGGAGCCCGCCTCCCCGATGGGGCGTTGTGTTCCCCGTTTTCCTTGGAGAACACACCGATGGCCCGTCCTACCGCGCCTTCCCTGTGGCTGCCCGGGTTCGACCCGGCGGCCCCGGCCCTGCCCCGCCCTGCAGAGCAGGTTTGCCTTTCCGTTTCTTGCGTGCCCGCCGAGCCTGTCGAGGCCATCCACGTCGAGAACCTCATCGACGTAGCGCAAGAGCAGTTTGTGGACACCGTCCGCGCCAACTGGCGGGTGGTGGCCACCGCGCCCGAGGCCGCCCCGCGCATCCTCTGGCCGCAACT
Source organism: Achromobacter ruhlandii (assembly GCF_902859695.1). GTDB lineage: Bacteria > Pseudomonadota > Gammaproteobacteria > Burkholderiales > Burkholderiaceae_B > Achromobacter > Achromobacter ruhlandii. The sequence goes on along the minus strand of NZ_CADIJL010000008.1, from coordinate 201,503 downwards.
GACCCGCGCCGACCTGGAGCACCTGACCGGCCCGATCGCGAAGTTCGAGGCCAACCTGGCAGCGATCACGCTCCTTCGGGAGATCGAAGCCGAGGGCCGGCCGGCCAGTACGGATGATCGCCAAGTTCTTCGGCGCTACACCGGCTGGGGCGGCCTGCCCGCCACCTTCAATCTCGAAGCCGCAGACAGCACCTGGGTCGAACGTGCCCGTCGCTTGCAGGCGATGCTCAGTGCCGAGGACTACGAATCGGCGCGCGCCTCCGTCAACAACAGCCACTACACCGAGGTCCCCGTGATCGAGGCGATATGGCAGGCGGTGGAGCGCTTCGGTTTCACCGGCGGGCGCATCCTGGAACCCGCCGCCGGCATCGGCCACTTTATCGGCGCCATGCCGCGGAATCTGGCCGAGCGCAGCAGCATCACTACAGTCGAGATCGACCGGGTTTCCGGCCGCATCCTCAACGCGCTCTACGCGCCCGGCGGCGTCGATGTGCGGATTTCGCCGTTCGAGAAAACTCCCCTGCCCGACCACTGGTTCGACCTGGTGATTGGCAACGTCCCCTTCGGCAAGTACAAGGTCGCCGACGTGAGCAACCGGGCCTATGCCCGCTTCAGCATCCACAATTACTTCTTCGGCCGTGCCCTCGACCTGGTGCGCCCCGGTGGGCTGGTGTGCTTCATCACCAGCAGCCACACGATGGATGGCCAATACGACGCGGTGCGCGAGCACATCGCCGCCCAGGCTCACCTACTGGGTGCCATCCGGCTCCCCAAGGGTACCTTCGCCGGCATCGCGTCCACCGAGGTGCAGACCGACATCCTGTTCCTGCGCAAGCGGCAACGGGCCGAGGCGGTCGAGGCCAAATGGTTGAAGCTGGGCACGGTGCCCGATAGTCTCCGGCACCCCCAGTGCCACGAGCGCTACCTGCCGATCAATGCCTGGTACGCCGAACACCCGCAGTTCTGCATTGGCCGCATCCGTCGCGAGAGCAATGGCTACGAGGAAGTACCGGTCGCCGTGTTCGAGGGCGACCTGGAGGCGGCCCTGGCCGAGCGCATCGCCTTGCTGCCGGCCGGCGTTTACCGGCCGGTGGAACACAAGGCAGCCCCGCTGCGGGTGGTGGTCCCGGCCGAGGCCGGTGCCCGTCCTGGCAGCTACCGTCTCCACCAGGGACGGGTACATCGGGTCGAGGGCAGCGAGCTGGTCGATGTCCATGACCAGCTCAATGCCACGCAACGGGCTCGCGTCACCGGCCTGTGCGCCATCCGCGACCACGCCCGGGCCCTGCTCGACGCGCAGTTGGCGGATGCGGGCGACGGTCGGCTGGGTCACTTGCGAGCCATGCTCAATGGGACCTACGAGCGCTTTGTGTCGCGCTACGGTTGCCTGTCCACGCTCGCCAATGCGCTGGCGTTCCGGCGCGACCCGGACTATCCGCTGTTGCTGTCGCTGGAGCATTACGACGAAGAGGCCGACACGGCCCGCAAGGCTGCGCTGTTCACCCGGCGCACGCTGACCCGGGTCGTCGAACCGAGCACCGCGAGCGAGCCGGCCGAAGCGCTGGCCGCGTCCATCCAGTGGCGCGGCCGGGTCGATCCGGCCTACATGGCCGAACTGCTTGGGGCACCCGAAGCGGCGGTGCTGGAGGCACTGGCCGGAGCGGGGCAGGTTTTCCTCGACCCGGCCGACGGGGAATGGAAGACCGCCGACGACTACCTGTCGGGCAACGTGAAAGCGAAGCTCAAGCAGGCGGTGCTCTCCGGGAGTACCTACCAGCGCAACATCGACGCGCTGGAACAGGTGCAACCGGAAGACCTGCCACCGGCGGCCATCGAGCCGCGCCTGGGGGCGGTGTGGATTCCGGCCCTCGACGTTGAGGCGTTCGTCCAGCAGGTCCTGGAACTGAAGGACTGCCAGGTGGGCTACTCGGCCGAAGCCGGCGCCTGGTCGGTGAAGTACGGCGAGTGGGAAGCGCGGCAGAACGTGAAGGTGACCCAGGAATTCGGCACCTCGCGCATGAACGCGATCGAGCTCGTGCAGTGCGCGCTCAATGTGCAGGTGCCGACCGTGCGCGACCGCGATCCGCTGACCGACAAGTACTTCGTCAATCCCGACGAGACGCTGGCGGCGCGGGAGAAGCTGGGCCTGATCAAGGAGCGGTTCGCCGGCTGGGCCTTCGAAGAGACCGAACGGCGCGAGAAGCTGTGCAGGATCTACAACGACCTGTTCAACACCACGCGGCCGAGGCGCTTCGATGGCTCGCACCTGAAGCTGCCGGGATTCTCCCGCTGCTTCGTGCTGCATCCGCACCAGCTGGATTCGGTGTGGCGCATCGTGCAATCCGGCAACACCGGGCTGTTCCATGTGGTCGGCGCGGGCAAGACGGCGGTATGCGTCATCGCCAGCATGGAGTTGCGCCGGCTGGGTTTCGCGAGCAAGCCCTGCCATGTGGTCCCCAACCACATGCTGGCCCAGTACACGGCGGAATTCGTCCGGCTCTACCCGAACGCCTCGGTGCTGATGGCGAGCAAGGAGGACCTGGAAGGCGACCGCCGGCGCGAGCTGGTGTCGCGCATCGCCACGGGCGATTGGGACGCGGTGGTCATCACGCACTCGAGCTTCGAGCGCATCAGGATGTCGCCGCGATTCAGCGAGCGATTCATCAAGGAGATCATTCATGAAATAGAGTTGGCGGTACGCGCCGAGAAGAGCAACGACCGGTCCAACCGGATCATCAAGCAACTCGAGGCGATGAAGAAGAACTGGGCGGTGCGGCTGGAAAAGCTGTCGGCCGACCAGAAGAAGGACGACTTGCTCAGCTGGGAGTTGCTGGGCATCGACGCCCTGTTCGTCGACGAAGCCCACCTGCACAAGAACCTCTACCGGTTCACCAAGATGACGCGGGTGGCGGGCCTGCCGCTGACCAGTTCGGAGCGCGCCTTCGATTTGTTCCTGAAGACGCGCTACACGATGCAACTCCATGGGCATGCGCAGCGGGGGGTGGTGTTCGCGACGGCGACGCCGGTGGCCAACACCCTGGCCGAGATCCACACCATGATGCGCTACCTGCAGCCCAACCGGCTGGAGGAGCTCGGGCTGCAGCAGTTCGATGCCTGGGCCGCCACCTTTGGCGAGAGCGTCACGGCGCTGGAGATCGCGCCGGACGGCAGCGGCTATCGGATGCACACGCGCTTCGCCCGGTTCATCAACGTGCCCGAGCTGATGGCGGTGTTCGGCGAAGTGGCCGACATCCGCACGGCGGAGATGCTGGACCTGCCGGTGCCGAAGCTGCGCGGCGGCAAGCCGCGCATCGTCGCCTGCCCGGCGAGCCCGTCGCTGAAGGCCTTCGTGCAGACGCTGGTCCAGCGGGCGGAAGCCATCCGCAACGGCGACGTCAAGCCGAACGAAGACAACATGCTGGCGATCACCACCGACGGCCGCAAGGCCGCGCTGGATTTCCGGCTGGTGGCGCCCACGGCGCGCTTCGACGAGCACGGCAAGGTCGCCGCCTGCGTGCGGGAGGTCCATGCCATCTGGCAACGCACGGCGGACTTTCGCGGCGCCCAGTTGGTGTTCTGTGACTTGTCGTCCCCCAAGGGCGGCAAGAGCTTCAGCGTCTATGACGACCTGCGGGACCGGCTGATCGGTACGGGCATCCCCGAGAAGGAGATTGCCTTCGTCCATGATGCCGAGACCGATGTCCAGAAGGCGACGCTGTTCAAGGCGGTGCGCGAGGGTCGGGTCCGGGTGCTGCTGGGCTCCACCGCCAAGATGGGGGTGGGCACCAACGTGCAGACGCGTCTCACGGCCCTGCATCACCTCGATGCGCCCTGGCGTCCCTGTGACGTCGAGCAGCGCGAGGGGCGCATCCTGCGCCAGGGCAATGAGTGTGAGGAAGTGGAAGTCTTCCGGTATGTCACGGAAGGCAGTTTTGACAGTTACATGTGGCAAACGCTGGAGACCAAGGCGCGCTTCATCGCCCAGGTGATGAAGGGCGACCAGGGCATTCGGTCGCTGGAGGATGTCGAACTGGCGGCGCTGTCCTATGCCGAGGTGAAAGCCTTGGCGTCAGGCAATCCGCTGGTGATCGAGAAAGCCGGCGTGGACGCGGAGGTGGCCAAGCTCTCGACGCTGTTCTCGGTGTGGCGCAACCAGCGCTATGCCAACGAAAGCGAAGTGGGCCGACTGCCGATGATGATCGAGGCGCTGGAGAAGAAAGTCGCACTTTACGCGAAGGACGCGGCCCGGATCGTGCCGCAGACCCTGCAGGGCATCGCCATGGAATTGGCGGGGCGCCAGATCGCGGGCCCCGATGCGGTCGGCGAAGCACTGCGCGGGTTGGTGAGGACGGCCAAGGAAGAGGTGCGCACGGCCAGCCGGATGATCGAACGGATCGTCGGCCGGTTTGGCGGCTTCGACCTGGGCATCCTCGCGGCACGTGGCGACCAGACGCCCAGCCTGTACCTGGCGGGACACTGCCTGTACAACGCCGAACCTTATCAAACGGGTCCGGCCCTGGTGGCCGCCTTGCTGGGTGCGCTGGAATCGGTGGGCAAGCATCACGCCGACGCCGAGATCCAGTTGGAAACCCGCCGCAAGCGGCTGGAAGACCTCCGGCTGGAACTGGCCCGGTCCTTCGAGCATGAAGGCCGACTGACCAACCTGCTGGTCCGGCAACGCGAGTTGCTCAGGCAACTCGACCTGGACAAGGACGAAGCCGGTAGCGCGAAGGTCGACGGCGACGAGGTACGACAGGCCGCTTGAGTTGATTTCACCCCCATGGCCGAAAGGCTGTGGGGGATTTTCTTGGGCGAAACCGACGCTACTACTCAAGCCGCTTGGACGTGGGATTCACTCCCAGGCCAGTGCGCCACCCGTCTGGTACTCGGTGACCCGCGTTTCGAAGAAGTTTTTCTCCTTACGCAGGTTGGCCTGTTCGTCGAGCCAGGGCAGGACGTTCTCGGCGCCGGGGAAAGGCTCGGCGACGCCGACCTGGCGGGCTCGCCGGTTGGCGATGAAGCGGAACTGGGCGACGTGCATTTCGGCGTTGTAGCCGAGGATGGGCTCCTTCAGGATGTAGCCGGCGTAGGCGGTTTCGGCCGCTTCTGCTTCGTCCCACAGTGTGCGCAGGGCGGCCGGGTCGAGGCTCAGGTTTTCCTCGATCATCAGTTCGCGGATGACGCGGATGCCGAAGGCGCAGTGCAGCACCTCGTCGCGCATGATGTACTGCAGCTGCTCGGCGGCACCTTTCATCAGGCCGCGCCGTTGCAGCGCGAAGACGGGGGTGAAGCCGTTGTAGAACCAGCAGCCTTCGAAAATCACCGCGAAGAAGAAGTAGGAGAGCGCGAATTCGTGCAGGTTGGCGCGGTCTTCGAGGTCGAAATCGGCGCGCATGACCCGCTCCAGGCGGCGGTTGGCCAGCGCGATCTTGCCGTGGATTTCCGGCACGACGCGGTAGCGGTTGTAGATTTCCTGCTGGTCGAGGCCGAGGCTTTCGATGCAGTGCTGGTAGGTCCAGGTGTGCAGCGCTTCCTCGTAGACCTGGCGGGCCTGGTAGATCTGCAGTTCCGGGGCGCTCATCTTTTCCATGACGGCCAGGCCGATGTTGCGCATGGCCAGGATGTCGGAGGTCGTCAGGTAGGCCAGCACGTTCTCGAAGACGTGGCGCTCGGCGCCTGTCAGCTTGTGGTGGTAGTCGTGCACGTCCTGCGCCATGCCGATTTCCAGCGGCGTCCAGTGGTTGCGGTTGGCCTTCAGGAAGAACTCCCAGGCCCACGGGTACTTGAACGGGGCGAGCTGGTTGATGTCTGCCTTGCCGTTGACGATGCGCTTGTCGGCGGCATTGATCGGGGCGAGATAGGCCGACTTGGTTGGCACGCCGTCCGCCGGGAGCTTCGCCTGAAGCGAATGGTCGACGGTGGTTTTTGCCTGTTTTTCGGGGTCGACCGTAGCATTCGCCTGCGGCGCGGCAGATGGCAGGTCCCAGTCGTTCAACAGGGCGCCGGTGAATGGTGCATTCATTTATGTGTTCCTTCGGTAAAAATTGATCAGGCCGGCTGCGTTCAGACGTTGCGTATCTCGATCTGCGGCAGATAGGCCGCCGCTGCGTCGAGCAGTGCGTCGGGCAGTTGTGCCGGCTGCCCATTACGGCGGCAAGGCTGCAGAACGAGCCGGGAGACGCCCCGAGCCGCCAGTTGGCGTGCCAGCCGGGCAATGGCGTCGACATCCAGCAGCCCGGTATCCACGGTGCAGCGTATTTCGTGGTCCGTCCCCGCATCGAGCAGAACATCCAGCGCAGCAAGCGCCGTTTCTCCGGCGCCGGCACCGGTGATGCGGCGGTAATCGTCGAACGGCCCCTTGACGTCGAAACCCACCCAGTCGAGTGTCGGCAGTACGGTAGCCAGACGCTGCGGGTAGATGCCGGCGGTATGCAGCGCGGTGGCAAAGCCTCGCGCCCGAACTTCGCCGAGAGCGGCGGCGAGGCCGCGTTGCAGCAGCGGTTCGCCACCGCTGAAAACGACGCCGTCGAGCAGGCCCCGCCGGGGCTCCAGCCAGTCGAGCACATGGCTCCAGGGCCTTTCCCGGCCCTGCGGCGAATGCAGGTGCGGGTTATGGCAATAGCCGCAGCGCCATGGGCACCCCTGGCAGAAGACGACGGCGGCCAGCCGGCCGGGGAAGTCGATGGTGGTGAATGGCGTCAGCCCGCCCACCACCAGGGTTTTCCTGTCAGCCACAAGCGGCCGATGCCTGGCATGGTTCGGCGAAGTGCCGTCGTTCGCCGTGCTCGCTCTGTTTGCCCGGGTTGAACTCGGAAACCGGCCGGTGGTAGCCCATGACGCGGGTCCATACCTCGCAGCGCTGGCGTTCGGAGTCGTTCAGGAGTGCTTGAGATTTCGTTTCAGACATGGTTTCTTCCTTTCGCATGGGGGTATTAATGGGCGTGGCCGCGCCGGGCGAGGATTTCGTCATCGCATTTCGGGCAGAACTCGTGCTCGCCGGCCAGGTAGCCATGTTTTGGACAGATCGAGAAGGTTGGTGTGATCGTGATGTAGGGCAGCCGGAAACGCGACAGCGCCGTGCGCACCAGTTGCCGGCAGGCGGCCGGGGTCGAGATGCGTTCGCGCATGTAGAGATGCAGCACGGTGCCGCCGGTGTAGCGCGTCTGCAATTCGTCCTGCCGCATCAGCGCCTCGAAAGGGTCGTCGGTAAAGCCGACCGGCAACTGCGACGAATTGGTGTAATACGGCTTGTCCGCCGTTCCGGCCTGCAGGATGTCGGGCCAGCGCTTGCGGTCCTCCTTGGCGAAACGGTAGGTGGTGCCTTCGGCTGGCGTTGCCTCCAGGTTGTAGAGATTGCCGGTTTCTTCCTGATAGTCGCGCATCCGGTCGCGCAAGCGGTCGAGGAGGCGCAGCGCGAGCACGTGACCCTCGGGGCTGGTGATGTCGGCGGCGCCGGCGGTGAAGTTGCGCACCATCTCGTTGATGCCGTTCACCCCGATGGTCGAGAAATGGTTGCGCAGCGTTCCAAGATAGCGCCGGGTGTAAGGAAAGAGGCCGTCATCCATCAGCCGCTGCACGACCTTGCGCTTGATTTCCAGGCTGTCACGCGCCATGTCGGCGAGACGGTCGACGCAGGCCATCAGCGCCGCCTCGTCGCCGGCATGCAAATGGCCGAGACGAGCGCAGTTGATGGTCACGACGCCGATCGATCCGGTCTGCTCGGCCGAGCCGAAGAGACCGTTACCGCGCTTGAGCAACTCGCGCAGATCGAGTTGCAGGCGACAGCACATCGAACGGACATGGTTCGGCTTCATGTCCGAGTTGAGGAAATTCTGGAAGTAAGGCAGGCCGTACTTGGCAGTCATGGCGAACAGGCGCTCGGCGTTGTCCGACTCCCACGGGAAATCCTCGGTGATGTTGTAGGTCGGAATCGGGAAGGTGAAGGCCCTGCCCCGTCGGTCGCCTGCGCTCATGACCTCGATGTAGGCCCGGTTGATGAGGTCCATCTCGGCTTGTAGCTCACCGTAGGCGAAAGGCATTTCCGCGCCGCCGATGACCGGCACCTGGTCGCGCAGGTCTTCCGGGCAGACCCAGTCGAAGGTCAGGTTGGTAAACGGCGTCTGGGTACCCCAGCGCGAAGGTACGTTGAGGTTGTAGACGAATTCCTGCATGCCCTGGCGCACGGCGTCGTAGCCGAGGCCGTCCTTGCGGACGAAAGGCGCCAAGTAGGTGTCGAAGGAGCTGAACGCCTGGGCTCCGGCCCATTCGTTCTGCAGCGTGCCGAGGAAATTGACCATCTGGCCGAGGGCGCTGGAGAAGTGCTTGGGCGGATCGGCCTCGGGCTTGCCGGGCACGCCGTTGAACCCCTCGAACAGCACCTGGCGCAGCGACCAGCCGGCGCAATAGCCGGAGAGCATGTCGAGGTCGTGGATGTGGATGTCGGCATCGCGGTGCGCCTGGCCGATCTCCGGCGGATAGACATGCGACAGCCAGTAGTTGGCGACCACCTTGCCCGACACGTTGAGGATCAATCCGCCCAGCGAATACCCCTGGTTGGCGTTGGCCCGCACACGCCAGTCAGCGCGATCCACGTACTCGTCGATGGCGGCCGCGACGTCCACCAGCGTGCGGCGATCCTCGCGTAGCCGGTGGTGCTGGTCGCGGTAGGCAACGTAAGCGCGGAAGGTCCTCAGGTGGTTGGCGTCGACCAGCGTCTGTTCGACGATGTCCTGCACCTGCTCGACCGTGGGCGCCGAATCGGCATAGCGGTGGCGAATCACCTTGAGCACCCGAGCCGTCAGCAACTGCGCCTCGGCCACATCGAATTCACTGCTGGCGGCACCGGCGCGAGCCAATGCCGAAGCGATGCGCTCGACCTCGAAAGGGACATCGGAACCGTCACGACGCAGGATGCGACGCGGCAGCGACGGGGAAACCAGGGGTATCGCTTCCGATACGGTCGCTTGCAGTTCGTTGGTACTCATTGGCAGGCCTCGCACTCGGGGTTGTCGATGGAACAGAATTTCGGTTCTTCCGACGTTACGGCATCGTCCCTGCCCCCCGCTTTCTCGGCCTGGCTGGCACCCAGCGTGCGCAGGTAGTAGGTGGTCTTCAAACCGCGCAGCCAGGCCAGCTTGTAGATTTCGTCGAGCTTCTTGCCGGAAGGCAGCGCCAGGTAGAGGTTCAGCGACTGGGCTTGGTCGATCCATTTTTGGCGGCGGGCGGCCGCTTCGATGAGCCACACCGGGTCGATTTCGAAGGCGGTGGCGTAGCGCGCTTTCAACTCGTCCGGCACACGCTCGATGCGGGCCAGCGAACCGTCGAAGTACTTGAGGTCGGCGACCATGACCTCGTCCCACAAATCGAGCGCCTTCAAGTCGCGGACCAGCGCCTCGTTGACCACGGTGAATTCGCCGGAGAGGTTCGATTTGACGTAGATGTTCTGGTAGGTCGGCTCGATGCTGGCCGAGACGCCGACGATGTTGGAGATGGTGGCGGTTGGCGCGATGGCGACGCAGTTGGAGTTGCGCATGCCGTGGCGGGCGATGCGTTCCTTGAGGCCGGCCCAGTCGAGCGTCGACTCGCGGTTCAGGTCGACATGGCCGCCCCGCCCTTCCTCCAGCAGCCGGATCGAATCGAGCGGCAGGATGCCCTGGGCCCACAGGCTGCCGGGGTAGCTGGAATAGCGGCCGCGCTCGCGGGCCATATCGGTCGATGCCCCGTAGGCGTGGTAGCACACGGCTTCCATGGTCCGGTCTGCGAACTCGACCGCCGCGGTCGACGCGTAAGGCAGGCCGAGTTCGTACAGGCAATCGGCGAAACCCATGATGCCCAGCCCGACCGGGCGGTGGCGCAGGTTGGCGTTGCGCGCCTTTGGGGTGGCGTAGAAATTGATGTCGACGACGTTGTCGAGCATGCGCAGCGCGGTGGTCACGGTGCGCGCCAGCTTGGCCTGGTCAAGTGCGCCATCCTTGAGGTGGGCCAGCAGATTGACCGAGCCGAGGTTGCAGACGGCGGTTTCCTCGTCCGAAGTATTCAGCGTGATCTCGGTGCATAGATTGGAGCTGTGCACGACGCCGATGTGCTGCTGCGGCGAGCGCAGGTTGCAGGCATCCTTGAAGGTGATCCACGGATGGCCGGTCTCGAACAGCATGGTCAGCATCTTGCGCCACAGTTGGACGGCGGGAATCTTCTTGTGCAGCTTCAGCCGGCCGGCGGCAGCCTGCGCCTCGTAGCCGGTGTAGGCGGCTTCGAATTCGGCACCGAACTTGTCATGCAGATCGGGCACGTCGACCGGCGAAAACAGCGTCCATTCGGCGTTGGCGATGACCCGCTTCATGAACAGGTCGGGAATCCAGTTGGCGGTGTTCATGTCGTGCGTGCGCCGGCGCTCGTCGCCGGTGTTCTTGCGCAGGTCGAGGAATTCCTCGATGTCGAGGTGCCAGGTCTCCAAATAGGCGCAGACCGCGCCCTTGCGCTTGCCGCCCTGGTTGACGGCGACCGCCGTGTCGTTGACCACCTTCAAAAAGGGAATCACCCCCTGGCTCTGGCCGTTGGTGCCCTTGATCCGGCTGCCCAGCGAGCGCACCGGCGTCCAGTCGTTGCCCAGGCCACCGGCGTATTTCTGCAGCAGGGCATTTTCCTTGATCGACTGGTAGATGCCTTCGAGATCGTCGGCGACGGTGGTCAGGTAGCACGACGACAGTTGCGAATGCAGGGTGCCGCTGTTGAACAGCGTCGGCGTCGAGCACATGAAATCGAAGCTGGAAATCAGGTCGTAGAACTCAATGGCGCGGGCTTCGCGGTCGATCTCGTTCAAGGCCAGGCCCATCGCGACGCGCATGAAGAATATCTGCGGCAACTCGATGCGGCGGCCGTCGATGTGCAGGAAATAGCGGTCGTACAGGGTCTGCAGGCCGAGGTAGCCGAATTGCAGGTCACGTTCCGGCTTCAGCGCGGCGGCCAGGCGCGGCAGGTCGAAGGTAGCGAGGCGCGGGTCGAGCAGTTCGGCGGCGATGCCCTGCTTGATGAAAATCGGGAGATAGTCGGCGGTGACTGTTGCGAGTTCATCCAGCGTCACCGGCCGGCCGAGCACCTCGCGGCCCAGGCTGGCCAGCAGCAGGCGGGCGGTCACCTGGTTGTAGGCCGGCTCGCGCTCGATCAGGGTGCGCGCAGCGAGGATCAACGCCTGATGCACATCGGCCAGCGGCACGCCGTCGTAGAGATTCTTCAGCGCCTGGTCGAACACAGTGCGGGCCGAAACGACCTCGCCCAGTCCGTCACAGGCGGCCGCGCAGATTTTCAGCAGCGCGGCGCGGTCGAGTGGCCGGCGCTGGCCGCCATCGAGCACATGCAGTTCGGCGACGCTGATTTCTGCCGCATGGCTGACGGTGCGCTCGGCTGTCCGGCGCTCCCGGTACAGCACGTAGGCCCGGGCAACGTCGTGTTCGCCGGCCCGCATCAAGGCCAGTTCAACGTGATCCTGAATATCCTCGATATGCACCGTGCCGCCATCCGGCAGGCGGCGCGTCAGGGAGCGGATCACCGTCTGCGTCAGGCGCGCCACCACCTCGCGAACGCGGGACGACACGGCGCTCTGGCTGCCTTCGACGGCGAGGAAGGCCTTGGTCAGCGCGACGGCGATCTTGTCGGCATCGAAAGCGACGAGCGCGCCATTGCGGCGGATAACCTGCAGAGCGGCAACGGCGAAGTCGTTACCGGCGGAATGGATCAGGACATTGGATTGCAAGGCGATTCTCCGTATCGGGGGGCGGAGAACCGAGAGCGTGGGCCGGACGCAGGCCAACGCCAGCCAGCCGGGGGAAAATATCCCGAGACCGGATTAGCACAGCAGGCAAACGGCAAATGAACACGCAATAAACCTCTCGTCAGGGACACCCCGCCCCAAAACCATGAAAGAAAGTTCGTTGCGGCAGGTCTCCTGGCTCTCGGTTCAACGCGCTTCACCTACCTTCCCGGACGCATCCAGTGGCATGTGTTGGCGAAGCGCTCGCCGATTACAGTTGCGGGGGCAGCCCCGGAATTCAGACCTTGCGGTCCGGCACCGGATTCCCGTTTTAATCCCCGGAAGGGAACCATCAACGGCATCGAGTCTAGGCTTAACAGACTCGGGGTGTCAAGGAGGCAAATATACTATATACGGTGTTTCGATGACTTGATGCCACTACCTGTAGTGGTCGTGGTGCGCAAACCCATCAGCGCTTTTCTGTTTTCCCGGTCGTTGCCACCATCGGTTTAGTGCCATCTGGATGGCACGCACATGCCTCGCCGTGGGTAAGGCACATTACCCGCACAAAGCTCGCACCCCGCCAAGAAGCTCGGAATTCCCGACGCTTGCGTGTGGCAAACAAAACCGCTGTCTTGAATCCCGGATAAGTCCAGCGCGATACTGCAAGGGCTTTCTGTGGACATCGTGTCTACACAGCCTTCATCGGCGGCCTCGGCCACCCTGAAGTCCAGCCTCGCTGGCGTCGCAGTCGTTACCTGCCTCTTGAATCCCCGACTTCGGTCGGGTCCGGCCATGTCCCTGGCCGAGTGTCTGGTTCAGCCGCCCGGCTGAACACTGTGTCCTGCCGCGCGATCTTCGGGTCAATCGGCATCGAGCGAAGGCCCCGTTCGCAAAGAGCCGTGGGCCTCCATCCTGCACGTGCCGCCTGGCGCGTCGCTGAGCCGCTCTGCCGTCCACGGCGGAGCATCCCGAACGGGGAACCCCAAGTTCCCCGCCAGGGATCGGTGTTCCCTTTCATTCCTGAAGGAGAACACCATGTTCGCAATCCCTGCGACGAGAGAGTCGCGCCCGGTCGCCGTGCTGCTGGGTGGTTCCGGGTACGCCCGACCGTCCCTGCGCATGCCGATTGTGCCGGCGTTGTTGAAACCGAGGCCTACCGTCCCCGGACGGTCTGGCGGCGCTTCCGAGTACCGCGCGGCAGGAGCCTGATCATGCCGATCAGCCTCTACCGCCGGCGCATTGCCGCCACTGTGATCCAACTGGCCAAGGACGATCCGTCCCTGGTCAAGGAGGTGATCGCCCGCTTGCGAGAGTCGGGCGAGATCGAAGCCGACGATCTGGTCTACCTGGACCGGATCGCCGACCGCTGGATGAAGATTGCCGAGGACAACGGCAGGCACGCCGCATCAACGTATCCGCGTCAAGCGCGCGGGTAGCGGGATGCCCCTGGCCTTCGCCATTGCCGCAGCGATCTTTTCCAGCAGATCGGGACGTTCATCGTTCAGCGTATCGGCCCATCGGGCCAATGCCTGGTCGATGTCATCCTGTGTTCGCGCCCCGTCGAAGTCGAGACCGAGTTTTCGGAAGTCCTCGATTTCGTCGGGCGTGAACCGTAGCGCATCGCCTGCACGCAGCATGGTGTGGGCACCTCTTGACCTGTGAGCGTTCAGCTTAGCAGCGCCGCATGTCCGTGCAACCCCGGGGAGTCCACCGCCTCCCCGACCAGGGACGGGTGTTCCCTCTATTCGTCTTTGGAGAAACATCATGTCCCTTGAGAAACCCCGTCCTCGCCCCCGGCGCTCCGGTATCGAGTCCGAGGAAGAGCGTGCCTGGGTCGGCTTCTACCAGCGCGTCGGCCGTGATCCGGCCATCGCGACGGAAGTCATGGCCCAGCTCGAGTCCGATCCCGAAATGAAGCGCACCCATCTGGCGTTGTATCTGTGCTGTAAGGAATCCCTGCGTCGGCACAAAGCCCGCCAGGCACGCAACAAGCGGATCGGTCAGTTTGTCCGCTGGCTGTGCCACGGCCTGTTCGTCCGGCCGCTGCACAGTCTGCAGAAGGGTCTGCGGCACGGCAGCGACATCGCCGTCGAATGCCTGCCCGAAATGGTCAAGGAGCCCGCCGTCGCCCAAGTGCGCCGCCTGGCTCGGGAAACCGAGTTCACGGCGGCACACACGGCCTTCGAGCAACAGGCGGCCCAGCCTGCGGCCGACCCGTTACCCGCATCCACTGAAGCCCAGGCCTCGCCCAGCGGAAAATCAACGCGCTCGGCCGCCTGACCCGAGAAGCGCCAGGCCATCACCGGCCCGGCCTGTGATGCGGCGGCACTTGCCGTCGCATCCGGATCGCCGAACGCCCACGCCCGCTGTTCCCCAGCGGCGCGTGCGGTGCTCGCCCCGATCCCCGCACACCTCATCGAGTGCCCATGAACGCCGGCAAGCCGACTTCACGGGGCGCCCCCACCCGCCCGCTACGCCGTCTGCGCCCGCCGGGCCAAACCTCGCCCGCCGATCTGCCCCCGGCATGCCGGCCCATTTTTTTCAGCAATGAAAGGAATCCATTGATGAGAACCGCTACTGAAATCCTGAATGCCATCGAAACGCGCGCCGAGCGCGCCATCGTCCAAGAGCTTCGCCTCATGAAGAAGGAGGTCCTGCAACTGCGCCCCTCCCTGAGCCCGGAAGACCAGGACCACGCCGACGCCCTGCTGCTGAAGCTGGGTCGTCTGGAGTCCGACCAAGCGATTCTGACCGCCGATGCCGGCGTCCTGGAGCAAGGATTCCAGGCAGTGGCGCAGGCGGCCTGAGCCGCAGCGACACCACCGGCTCGCCGACCTCCGGCCTGCTGGATACCCAACAACCCCGTGGGGCTCACGCCCGACGGGGTGGGGTTCCACGATATTTCGAAAGGAACCCGAGATGAACAAGGTGAGCATCAATGCGGCGCAACAGCGCTACGTGATCGATTGCGGCGAGGGCTATACCTGCCTTGGCTTTGCCAATGCCCGGGATCACGCCAACCAGATCGCCTGCAAGTTGGGCCGTGCCGACCTGTCGTTCACGGACGAGGACTACGCAACCCTCACCGGCTACGAAAAGTACGGCCGAGCCGTCCAGGCCTGGAGCGAGTCGCCGCTGACACGCACGACCTACTTCGATCCCGGCACGGATGCCAAGGCCACCAGGGTCCTGGAATCCTGCCGCACCCGCGAACGAAAGGTCCGCCTGATCCTGGGTGAGACGAGCACCGGCGAACCCTGGCTGGAAGAGCACGACGTCGTCGGCCGGATTGGCCGCTCGACGGGGAGTTTGAAGGTCCCCTTGCTGATCGAGCCCGGCGAGCATGGCGGCAGTGCCATCCTGTGCGCCTGCCTCCTTGCCATCGTGGATTGGGAATCGGGCGACTTCCTGTATCGCCATGCCGCCTACCGTGAAGCCGACTTGAGCATCAGGCCTTCGGGCGACGCCGACCGGTCCTGGAACGTTCTGCGGCGCGAGGAAGTCGTCGCCAGTTTCCGGGACATCGGCAAGGCCGGCGCCTACCTCGCCTTCATGCGCGGCGCGACGATCGAGCCGCGTGTCTTCCAGTGACTTCGAGGGCAGTACCCGATGGCGCGGCGCCTCCCCGGCAGAAACGCTGGGGAGGCTGTCGCCCCCAGAAAACCAACCGCGCTATGCTGCCAGGCGGCACTGGGCGTATTCGCGGTCGATGAGCCAATGCAGGAACTGGGTGTCCCTGGAGACGCCCCAGTAGTGCGCCTTGCATCGGGCGATGTAGGCGTCCAGGTCGTCGAGCGTGCGGAGGTCCACCGGCTCGATGTCGGTGATCTTCCGGAAGCGCTCGACCTCCCGGCGAGTGAGTCGAATTTGCGAGCCGAGGCGGATCATCGTCGTTCTACGTGAAGGGTTGAGCCTTCATCTTGATCAAATTTTTCAGGCTTGTCCTGGGTTTTACGGCGGTCACGCAAAAAATTTGTGCGGTGCAATTAGGCTGACATCCCGATCACACTGGAGTGCAAGTAGGCCCTGTTGACCAAGCCGACCGCACCCTTGCGCCGCAGGAAGCGATCGGCACGCCCTCATCATCGACGCCATTCGCAAGCCCGTCGGATTCCGGCCGCTTGAACATTGCGTCCTCTACATCCCCTTGAATCCACCCTACTGATGCCGGAAACTGACTGGGCATACCTGCATTCCATCTTGGGATGTAGCCCGGCTCTGGCCGGCGTCGCAGTCGATACCTGCCTCATTCATCGTGCCGACCGATGTTACGTACATTCGTCCGCACCTTCATCCCAAGCGGGGACCTCGTCCCCTTTGGGATCGGCGTTTCCGCTTTTCTTGTTTCATAGAGGAGAACGCCATGAATCTATCTGCCTTGCCCCGCGCTGATCTGGTCAGTGAATTACTCTCGCCCCTGGTTTGCGCGTCGAGTACCAACCGTTTGCACGTCAGCGATGCCGTGGCGCAAATGGGCATGCTCGGCACCACCGATACCTTTCTCGCCCATCGCTTGGGCATTGCCCGCGAACTGCTGCTGCGCAATCTGCGTGAGCAGATGCGCAGCGGCCCGCTAATGACTTCGCCGCAAGTCCTGCGCGATTGGCTGCGGCTGTATTGCGCTGGCCTGGAGCACGAGGTGTTCCTGGCGCTCTACCTGGACGCCCAGCACCGCCTGATCGAAGTCGAGGAATTGTTCCGGGGGACATTGACCCAGACCTCCGTCTATCCTCGGGAACTGGTCAAGGGGGCGCTCGCCCGTAACGCCGCCGCGCTGGCCGTTGCGCACAACCATCCCTCGGGGGAAGCCGAGCCCTCGCGGGCCGATGAGCTGCTGACACAGAGCCTGAAGCAGGCGCTGAGCCTGGTGGATGTGCGGGTGATCGACCATTTCGTCGTCGCCGGCGACACGGTAGTGTCGTTTGCCGAATGTGGACGACTTTGATATGTGCAGTGCGGGAGTCCACGCGGCTCCTGCCGCCGCGCTGGCGTCGGCGAACTGCACATAACTCCGCGTCGCACGTACCGTACGGTGTCCATCCACTGCATGAGGAGAGACACCATGGCTATCAATTTTCCCAGCAATACACGCACGCTGTTGGCGCGATCAGCGTTCGCGCCGGAGTTGAAGGAGTTTGCGCTGTGGCTCGGCTGCGAGCGCTACACGCCGTTCGTCACTCATCTGCACTTGCTGCGGCTGGAGCAGGTCTTGCCTCGACTTGCAGGCCCGACTTGCCGCGTGGAAGACGTGCACAGTGCGTTCGTGGCTGTCGGCCGAGGGGTGCCGAGCCGCTTCCATCGGTTTCATGCCACCGAACGTACCTATGGCCGATTCCTGCTTGCGCACGGTCGGCTGATCAAGGACGAGGACAAAGGCCGCCACACCCACCTGTGTATCGCTTACGAGCGGCACCTGCGGGAACTGCGCGGCCTGTCCCTGTCGTCTTGCCAGCACCATGCGATGACCGTCGCCGATTTCCTGGCGCGTGGCCTCGGGGCTGGGCAGGAGTTAGACGCGCTCAAGCTCGAGGACATCGAACGATACGTTGCCCTGCGCAGCCGCGAGGTGACTCGCCACTCGCTGCAGCATGTAGTCGCGTACCTGAGGAGCTTCCTGCGCTACTGTCACGACCACGGCGCGATCGGACGCGTGCTCGATGCGATTGAGACGCCCCGAACCTACCGTGGCGAGTTGCCTCCACGGGCGCTCGATTGGTCGATGGTCCAGGCGCTGATTCGATCAATCGACCTTCATAGCAAGGCGGGGCGGCGCGATCAGTGCATCCTGCACCTGATGGCCCACTACGGCCTGCGGCCGTCCGAAGTCGTGGCGCTGCGCGTAGACTCGATCAACTGGGAGGCCGCCGTGCTGCATGTCGTCCAATGCAAGACCCGGTCGGACCTGCTGCTGCCGCTGGCGCCCCAGACCATGCGGCTCTTGCGCGACTATCTGGCGCACGAGCGCCGTGCACAAGGCACGGATTACCCCGAGTTGTTCCTGCGCGCACGCTGCCCGAGCGGCCCACTGGAACATTATGCGATCGGCGACATCTTCAAGAAGCGCGTTCGGCAGTCCAATCTGGAACTGCCGGACCACAACGTCTACCGCCTGCGACACACGTTCGCGATGCGGTTACTCACGCGGGGCGTGGGCGTCAAGGCCATCGGTGACCTCCTCGGCCACCATAGCCTGGAGAGCACCTGCACCTACTTGCGGCTGGACACTGAGATGCTGCGCGGCGTCGCCCTCGAAGTGCCCGAGGCAGATCTCGGTCAGGGAGACGGCCATGCATGAAACCCATTGCCTGGACACCTGGGACGCCGCCGTCGCGGCCTATCTGAACAGCCGCCACGCCATCGGCCGCGCCTACCGTAAGGAGGAACTGATCCTGCGCGAGCTGCGCAGCTTCCTCATACGCGCTGGCGCCACTGATCTCGATCCGGCCCTCTTCGACTGCTGGCGCGCGCAGTTCCACCACCTCAGCTCGAGTACGCGCGTCGTACGTGAGCACACCGTCTACAAGTTCTACCGCTATCGCCGACGCAGCGATCTCGGCTGCTTCCTGCCGGATCGGGACTCGCTCGCGCGCCAGAAGCCGCATGCGCTGCCGACCATCATCGAGCCCGGGCAGGTGGCGAAATTGCTCACCTACGTATCGCAACTGCCCTCTGGGAGTCGATCCCCCGTGCGGGCGCAGGCCATGCGCCTGGCGGTCGTGCTGCTGTACACCGCCGGACTACGGCGCGGTGAACTCGTCCGTCTGACGCTGGGCGATGTGAATGCCGACGCCGGAATTCTGCGGATCCGGGAGTCGAAGTTTCACAAGTCACGCTGGGTTCCCCTGTCGGTCAGCGCGCATGCTGAGCTGCGGTGTTACCTTGCGGTGCGGCAACAGGCCCATTTCGATGAGCACCGAGAGGCGCCGCTGTTATGCACCCGGGGATCGCGTGCCTACACTGGCGAGGGCTTTTACAGCAGCTTCAAACGCCTGCTGCGTTGCGCTGGCATTCACGACAGCGCCGGCCGGTGTCCACGTGTGCAGGACTTTCGGCACAGCTTCGCGGTGTCGGCGCTGCTGCGCTGGTACAAGGCCAACGCCGATGTCCAGTCCTGCCTGCCCAAGCTCGCACTCTACATGGGCCATGTGTCAATCGTCTCGACCGCGTACTACCTGCGTTGGATGCCGGCGGTCATGTCGCAGGCATCGGATCGGTTCGCGCGCTCCTGCGCGGGGGTGATCGAAGGAGGTGCCTCATGAAGCCGTTCACCCCAACCGATCTCGGGCGCGAACTGGTACGCTTCTTCGAGGAGTTCCTGCCAGCGCAGCGTGGCTTGAGCCCAAACACGGTGCGCAGCTACCGGGACGCCTTGCTGCTGTTGCTGCAGTTCGCCTCAGCTAACGCCAAGCGACCGATCGAGCGACTGGAGGTGTCCGATCTGACCGCCGAGCGGGTGATCAACTTCCTGAACTTCCTCGAGACGGACCGTGGCAACGGGATCGCCACCCGTAACGCCCGCCTCGGTGCCATCCATGTCTTTGCACGCTTCCTAGCGACGCGCCGGCCGGAGTATCTGGGTTCGCTGCAGCAGGTGATCGGCCTGCCGTACAAGCGTGGCGCGCGCGAGGTGCCGATCGACTATCTGGAGCGCGCCGAGATCGAGGCGATGCTGCAGAGCATCGACCGTGACACCGCACTGGGCCGGCGCGACTATGCCCTGTTCGCCCTGATGTTTAACACCGGCGCGCGCGTGCAGGAGGCGTTGGACGTGAGGCGGCGCGATGTGCGCTTGGATGCGCCGCCCCAGGTGTGCCTTCACGGTAAGGGCAACAAGGTGCGACTGTGTCCGATCTGGCCAGCAACGGCCAAGCTGCTGCGCGCCTTCATCGCTGAAGCACCGGCGCCCGACGGGGATCCCGCGGATGCGCTGCTCTTCACCAATGCCCGCGGTGGGCCGCTGACGCGCTTTGGCGTGCGCTACCTGTTGCGCCGGTACGTCGCCGCTGCGGCGCAGCGGACGCCGAGCATACGAGACAAGAGCATCCACCCGCATTCACTGCGCCATAGCACAGCCATTGCGCTGCTGAAGTCAGGGGTGGACTTCGCTACCATCAGCCAGTGGCTGGGGCACGCCAGCTTGAATACGACGATGCGCTATGCCCGGGCCGATATCGATCTCAAGCGCCAGGCCATTGCGCAGGTGTTCCCAGATGCGCTGGCGCCACCGCGTGGCGGTCGGTTCCAATTCGACGGCCGTGACTTGCTCGGTTGGTTGCGGCGGATGTGAGCCGGAGATGTGGAGTCAACAGCTTTGGTAGCCCCCGTTCTCCTGGGAGGGCGCGGTGCGACTCCACATATCAAAGAAGTCCACATTCAGCAAACTATGTTGTGCTCCACATAGTTTGCCGAACGTGGGCTGGTGTAACGCCATGCGCCGCCGGCCAACCGCGTCGCGTCCGATGCTCAAAGGCATGCCCACCTCATTGGGTCGGGCTGCCTTTGCTGTCACATGAGGAAATCATCATGGCGACGAGAATCCCGCCTCATTGTCCAGCTTGCGCGGGCGACGGCGTGCCCTTGGGTACGCTGGGCCGCCTGCGCTGGTTCCGGTGTCGCAACTGCGGCATGAACTTCAGTCGTCAGACTGGCACGCGCCCCAAGACCAAGTCGACGGCTCATCAAAATGGAGGAGAAGCGCATGGAAGCACCCGCTGTGGCAACCCTGCAAGCGCAGGCTGAACCTCTGGCCTCGTTATCGATCTCGCATCTGAGTTCAAGCACCCGCCTGAAACTGGCCGATGACGACTTGTCGGTCAACGCCTACCCGACCGACTGCGGCGGCATTATCTATGTCGGCTCCCCCCGTTACCGGATGCCGACGGAAGCCGATCTAGCCACAATCTTCGAAGTCGCGGAGCAAGCCGGTATTGCCTGGCTGAAGTTCGATAGCGAAGCGGCCGTGATCGACGGTCTACCGGTTTTTGATTTGCAGGAGCCCGAGCCGTGAGTCGGCAATCCAGCTCTCACAACGGGACCACACGATAGTGGCGGTGGCCGAACATGCCCGGCCACCGCTATGCCAGCAGCGTTTTAAGCCGTTCCAAGCCCGCTTTGATGTCATCGCCAAGGCGTAAGGCCTCCGGGCCGCCTTCCGTTGCTTGCTGGGCCGCCCAGCTGCAAAACTCCGACATCAAAGAAGCCTTCTCGACGGTGATTTTCGACTGGCGAAGGCCATCCTCAATGAGGGGGATCAAGCCGGCCGCTGCGCGCAGCCTGTTCAACGCGGGTGTGGGTTCGGGGATTTTCGACATGCAGACATTTTAGCGGCGGGGCGCCGGACAAGCCATGGCAATCCTACAAGCGGCCCTGAAGATCCATATCAATCACCGCATCCGCCATGGCGGTCAGGTCCGGCGTCTGGGACACGAAGAACTCCCGCTGATACTCGAGGGGTTCTTCACGCGCCGGCTTATGCAGCAACAGCGGCCCAGTCCACACACGATCGCCTCCTATCGAGACACCTTCCGCCTGCTGCTCAAGTACATGCACAAGCACTTTGGCACGTCACCCTGCAAACTGGCCTTCGAGCAACTCGACGCAGTGGTGATCACCGACTTTCTCGGTGACCTGGAGCGCGAGCGTGGTGTTTCGACGCGCAGTCGGAATCTGCGCCTGAGCGCCATCCGTTCATTCTTCCACTACGCCGCGTTCGAAGCACCGGCGCATTCCGCCCAGATCCAGCGCATCCTCGCGATCCCCAGCAAGCGTGGCCCACGCAATCAGGTGTGCCATCTGACGCGCCAGGAGGTCGAAGCGCTGCTCGCCGCACCCGACTTGAGCTCGTGGGGCGGTCGGCGCGATCATGCGCTCCTGCTGCTGGCGGTACAAACGGGGTTGCTGCTCTCCGAACTGACCGGCCTGTGTCGCGAGGATGTCAGATTCGACACCGGCGCTCACGTTCATGTCGTCGGAAAGGGGCGCAAGGAGCGGTGCACGCCGTTGGCGAAGCAGACCCGCCACGTCCTGCAGACATGGATGCGAATCGACTTGCCTCCCGAGTGTAAGGTGTTGTTTCCGAGTGCGAGGGGCACCCGGCTCAGCGCAGACGGTGTCCAGTACCTTCTGGCCAAACATGTCGCGACCGCGAGTACGGCCTGCCCTTCGTTGCTGGGCAAGCGCGTGACGCCCCACGTGCTGCGCCACACGACAGCCATGGATCTGCTCCTGGCCGGTGTCGATCGTTCCGTCATTGCGCTGTGGCTGGGGCACGAGTCGGTCGAGACGACGCAGATCTACCTGGAGGCCGACATGACATTAAAGGAGCAAGTCCTGGAGAAGACAGCGCCGCATGTCGGAAAGTCTGGCCGCTACCGACCAGACGATCAACTACTGGCGTTTCTTGCCGCTTTGTAGTGGGTAGCTGGATGCCCGCCGCCAGCTTCCTCGGCAGCGGACATCTGCGCCACGATGGTGGCTCATGCTTCGGCCAGCGCAGCAACTTCATTGGCCTGGTCAGAAGCCTGCCAACACAGACGGTCCAAATCGATCATTACATCTGCCATCGCCGTTAGTTCCGGGGTCTGCGAGATGAAGTATTCCTGCTCATAACCGCCCAGGCGCAGCACCTCACGCTTCATCGCCATGAACATGCGCTTGCGCTCGGGGTCAAGCGCCCCGTCGGCTTCATCGGAGAACAATGTCGTGTATTGCCGCCCCGAGTGTTGTGCGAGGTAGAGCGCAATCGCACGGGTCAGACAGGACTCCACGATGTTCTTCTCCCCACCGCTCATCCACGTAACGCTCTTGCTTTCCCCTGTTTCACCGTCGTGCACGACGATGTCGAAGCCTTCTTTCTGTTCCCCCTTGCCGGTCTCAAGCAGGGTGTGGATCGACACTGTGAATCGTGGTCCGTAGCAAGCGAGCAGCAGATCGTTGGCCAAGGCCGACAGCGCCGGGCCGGCATCGTCGATAGCCAGCGCGATCAGGCCGTCGTTGCTCATGCAGCGGGCGAAGAGGTTCCAATTGCCCAGTTCATTCTCGACCTGCTCCCGCCGCGCGTCGATCAGGCTTCTGCGTTCAGCCAGCGCCGCCACCTGTCTCGACAGCGCATCAAGAGACTGGGCGTCGCGCACCGCTGCCAGATGCGACTGTTCCGCTGTCGCCAGTGCGGCGCGTGCCAACGCTAAGGCCTGGGCAGACGCGGCCAGCCCTTGCTCATCGTAAGGAGGGGGCAGCGCGGCAAGCGTGCTGGCCAGGCGCGCCAGTGCGGTACTCGACTGCTGTGCATGCTGTTCCAACTGTTTTGCGATCATCCGCCGCGACGTAGCGATCTGGCGGCGCTCGGCTTGTTCTTCAGCCACCTCGACGCCCTTGCACTCTGCGTCGCCTGGGCCCATCGCGGCCAGTTCCTGATCGATATCCGCCAACACCGTTCGCGCTTGGGCGCACATCTGGGCTTTTGCGGCCAGAGCGCTCAGCTTGGCCCCCCGGTCTCGCGCAATCGCTTCCCGGTGTTCCGCCCAAGCCAGTGCCTGCGAGGCACCTGCCAACACCTTGCGCTGTTGCCGCGCAATGGCAAGCTCGCCTTGCGCGGCCAACTTCTGGCGAGCCAGCCGAGCAATCTCGGCTTTTGCACTCGGACCGAGTGCTTGCGCTTCGTGTGCATCGCCTAGCAGCTTGCACTGGCCCTGCAGGTCAGTGCCGGCGCAAGGTACTTCGCCCGCCAACCCGAACCGGTGGGCGAGTTCTTCTGCCTTCAGCGCGGCCTTGCCCGCATCGCGCTCGATGTCAGCCAATTTCTGTTCGGCCAGCCGCTCAGCAGCTTGGCATTGCATCAGTGCGTTGGTCTGATCGCGGCAGGCGCGCGTCAGCGCGAGGCGATGAGACAGCACGCGCTCGGCCAGCGGCAGGCGAACCGTCGCCCATTGCACGGCACGCGTGTCGGCGAGCGTATCGAGGTTCCGCTGTCGTGACTGCACCAAGGCCTGCCGCCTGGAGCGCTCCCGCTGCAGCCGATTGGCAATGCGCTGATCAAGTCGTTCGAGGCGCTCGCATTCACCGCGATCCTGTACCTGTAGCGTCCGTTGAGTCTGGACGTCTGCATCGACCAAGGATTTGCGCTCAGCCAGCAACTGCGAACGCCGTACCTCGATGCCTCGCGACTGCTCACGCTCTACCGACAAGCAGGCATGCGAGGCGTGGGCCACTTCGACTGCACGCTGCGCCTCTTGGCGCGTCGTTTCGCAGCGCGTGACGAGCTCGGCCGCACCGTCGAGTCGCAGGCGCTCGCCGCGCAGTCGTTCACCGTCAAGGTCCAGTCCAGCCAGTTCCTGCCGAATCAGCATGAGACCGCTCTTGAGCAGGCGAGCGGTCTCCGATGCTTTCTGACCCAGCGCACGGATTTCGTCCTGTCCCAGCAGATCAGCAAGCAAGGTCTTGATCTCGGCATTGCGGTAAGCGCTCAACGGCCGCTTGCCTTGGGCCGAGAACACGGATGTGAAGAACGTCTCAGGACTACCGCAGATCGACTCCACGCAGCGGCTGTACGTGTCGACCTTGCCGTCAGACACAGTGCCGTCGTTGAGTCGCACGGGCTGCCAAAAGCCGCGCTCGTCGACGATATGGAGAAAGGCTTCCGTTCTGCGTCGACCGTTGAGACGGATGACGATTTGCGACCTGTAGCGGCGCCCCTCGTGAACCCAAATCAAGTCTTTGGTGTTTTCCGGCAGAAAGACATGGTCGTAGTAGGAGAAACCGCCCGGTCCGGCAACAGTTGCTCTCGATGGCATGGTCAGGAACGGCGTCATGTTTTCCATGATGGTGCTCTTGCCGCGCCCATTGGCGCCAACGAGCGCCACCAGTTGAGCGTCACCCGCCAGTTTCTCGAAGTCGAGCGTCAGGGCATCGAGGCCCAGGCCATCGCGGATGCCGCGGAAGCCCTTCAGGGTCAGTGTGAGAGGTCGCATGAGGTGTCCTTAAGAAAGGTTCAGTTCAGGCTATCACGGACTTTTTCGTCTTCAAGTCCTGTTCGGCAACGTCGAAAAATATTCCGTCGCCCTACGGTTCTGCGAGGGGGTTATTGAATGCGCATGGTGTGTTGCCGACAGATCAGGGGCACTGACGCGCGTTTTATGCCGACCATCGCGGCACGACGTCGGTCCGCGTCCACTGGCGCGGAAAACTCGCCGTCGAAGGCTACTCGGCATAACCCGGTTCGCGGCATAGTGGATCTCATGCCGAGCTCGGCATGAGATCCACACCCTTTCGCCGCCGCTCATCAGACCGACGCTCTTGCTCTCGCCCGACTCGCCATCGTGCACCAGGATGTCGAAGCCTTCCTTCTGCTCGCCCTTGCCGGTCTCCACCAGAGTCTGGATGGATACCGTAAAGCGGGGACCGTAGCAGGCGAGCAGGAGGTCGTTGGCCAGTCCCGACAAGGCCGGACCGGCATCATCGATGGCCAGCGCGATCAGACCGTCGTTGCCCATGCACTTGGCGAACAGATTCCAGTCGCCCAACTCGGTTTCGACCTTGGCGATGCGGTTGGCCACGTGCGCTTGACGACCGGCCAGGGCCGTTGCCTGCTGCACCACGGCACCCAGGGTTTCGGCGTCCCGCACCGCAGCCAGGTGGGCCTGCTCGGCGGCAATGACCGACCGCGCGGCCTGCTCCATCGCGGTCTGGGCATCGATCAGGCGCTGCTCGTCGTAAGGTGCCGGCAAGGCCGCCAGCACCTGTTTGAGGCGGTCCAGGGCGGCGCGATGGTGCTCGGCCTGCTGTTCGTGCTGGACGGCGATGGCCTGCCGTGCCGCTCCTATCTGCTGGCGCTCGGTGGCCTCCTCGGACGTCTCCGCCGGCTGATCGGCGGCATTCGGTCCCAGAGCCGTCCGCAGTTCCGTCAGCTCCTCCTCGATCTCTGCTAGCGTGGCTCGCGCCCGCACCATTTCCCCGGCCTGGGCGGCTAGCAGCGCAAACCGCGAGGCACGTACCCGGGCACGCTCGGCCCGGTGCTCGGCCCGTACCAATGCCTGCGGCGCACCGGCGAGGGCCTCATGCTGTCCGCGCAAGGCGTCCAGTTCCTTCAGCACCGTCGCTTTCTCGCGCCCCAGGCGCTGAATCGTCCCCTGGGCGCTGGGAATCATGGCCTGGGCTTCCCGCGCATCGCCCAGGAGCTGGCATTGCCCCTGCAGGTCGCTACCCGCACACGGCACCTCGCCGGTGAGCCCGAAGCGCCGCGCCAACTCCTCAGCCTTGAACGTTGCTTGCCCGGCCTCGCGCTCGATCCCGGACAATTGCTGCTGGGCCACCCGTTCCGCTGCATCGCACCGGGTCAGGCGTTGAACGTGCTCCCGCCACGTTCCGACCTGCGCCGATCGTAGCGATGAGACTCGCTCGGCCAGAGGCAGACGGCGCTCTCCACGCCGCACGGCTTGCGCCCCGGCCAGCGACGTGAGGCACTGCCGGCGCTGGTTCTGCAAGACTTGCCGGCGGTTGCGCTCCTGGTTGAGACGCTGGGCGATGCGCAGCTCCAGCCGTTGCAGCCGCTGTTGCTCGCCCCGATCCTGTGCCTGCAAGGCTTCGATAGCCCCTTTGCCGGCCTGGACCACCGCCTGGCATTCGCCCTGAAGTTGCCGCCGGCGCGCTTCCACGCCTTGCGCCTGCGCGCGCTCGGCGATCAACTGGGCATGCCGGGCTCGCGCCGACTCCTGCGTGGCCTGAGCCACCTGTCGGGTCGACAGGCTCTGCGCGACGCGAGCCTGGGCGCCATCAAGGCGCCGCCGTTCACTCTCGATCCGGTGCGCTTCCTCATCCAGCGAGGCCTGTTCCTGCCGGATCGCCGCGAGGCCCATCTTGAGCAGACGCGCCGTCTCGCCCGCCTTCTGGCCGAGCACGCGGATCTCCTCCTGCCCGAGCAGATCGGCCAGCAGGGTCTTGATCTCGGCATTGCGGTAGGCGCTCAGCTGCCGCTTGCCCTGGGCCGAGAACACCGAGGTGAAGAAGGTGTCGGCGCTACCGCAGAGGGCCTCGACGCAGCGGGTATAGGTGTCCACCTTGCCGTCGGACACGGTGCCGTCACCCAGTGCGACAGGTTTCCAGGCGCCATCGTCGGCGAGGACGAACAGGAAGGCTTCGGTCTTGCGCCGGCCGTTAAGGCGGATCACGACCTGCGATCGGTAACTGCAGCCGTCGTGGGCCCAGATCAGGTCTTTCTCGTTCTCGGGCAGGCACACGTGGTCGTAGTAGGAGAACCCACCCGGCCCCGCCACAGCGGC
Source organism: Achromobacter ruhlandii (assembly GCF_902859695.1). Classification (GTDB taxonomy): domain Bacteria; phylum Pseudomonadota; class Gammaproteobacteria; order Burkholderiales; family Burkholderiaceae_B; genus Achromobacter; species Achromobacter ruhlandii. Next base: position 174,482 of record NZ_CADIJL010000008.1, on the reverse strand, counting down.
ACGTGAGGGCATCGAGAGGTACGGGTGCATGTTGTCCATCACGGTGGTCTTGCCGCGCCCGTTGGCGCCGACGATGGCGACCAATTCGGCACCGTCGGCCAGTCGCTCGAAATCCAGGGTCAGGACATCGCGTCCCAGGCCATCGCGAATGCCGCGAAAGCCCTTGAGAGTGAGTGAAAGAGGTTGCATGGCGATACTCCAGCGGGATGACCAGATCAGTCTCCCGCACGAAAGAGGGTGTGCAAGTCCGTCCCCAAGTGACAGGCCCTGGCCAGGTCAAAACGACAGCGCGAGCTCAAGATCGGCCCTTGGGGGCGACAGGGTGTCTGCGGTGTCGATGCATTCCCCGCCATCGGGGACTTCCTGCCCACGCAGCACACGCTCGGCGATGACTTCCGGTTCCTGGCCTGACAGCGACCGGAGGCACTCGAGCAAGGGTTCCACCCGCGCCTCGGTCACCTGCGCCCAGACCCGCACCTTGTCCGCCAGATTCGCCAGTTGCGAGATCCCCGCCGCCCGCGTGCGCACCACCGGCACGATGCGCCCCTCCAGCTTGGTTTCCGCCGCCCCGTCCAGCAACCGCTCGATCGCCGCACGGTCGACCTGATGGCGGTCTTCATCGGCGACGGTCCAGCGCACGCGCACGAACGCACCGGCGATGTCCTGCTGCGCGACGGCTGTGCGCAGGGCGTCGAGGTCGGGTTTGCCGTCGAACACGATATCGACAGTCCGGCACGCGGGCGTGGGCTCCAGGGTGAAACGCGCCTGGTCGGCGTCGACTTCCCAGAGCAGAAAACCCTTCTCCCCTTCCTCGCCGTAATGAAAACGACCGATCGAGCCCGGATAGGCGATGCACTGCCGCCCTACCCTGCTCTGCTGTTCCCATGCCTGATGCCGATGAATGTGCCCGAGCATGAAGGCCTGGGCCTCGGCACCGAACAGGGCACCGGTAGTGAACTCGTGATCGAAGCCGGCCATCGGCACGCCGTGCTCGCTGACGCAACCGAACACCGTGCCATGGGCGACGCCGATGCTGGGCACGCCCTGCCGGCGGGCTGCGCGATTGATGGGCGCGTAGCCGCGCAACAAGAGGGCCAGCTGCTCGCCGACCGCCTGGGCGGCTTCCGTTGCACCGACCGCAGCGGCGACCGCAGCCTTGTTCACCGTGGGCACGCAGGAAAACAGCGCGTGAGCATTGCCCGGCAGCTGATCGAAGCACCAGCCCGTCGAAGAGAGCCATTCGCCCTGGGCCGTGAGGGCGACCTGCGCGATCCGGTCGGCCACGTGCACCGGGTGCCGTCCGCCGAGCAGCCGGAAGATCGCCAGGGTGCCCGGCGGTTCATGCGAGAACGTCCCTTGAAGCATCAACACCTGGCAATGGTCGGCCAGTCGCCGCACCTGGACCATCAGCCGTTCGGCGGCCGGGGCGTGCAAGTCCAGGCCATGGTCGGTGGCATCGCCCGAGAGGACGGCCGCCTCCACGCCCAACGCGATAGCCCGGTCGATGGCGGCACCGAAGCAGCGGTCAGCTTCCGCCAGGTTCTTGGTGCCGTAGTGCAGGTCGGAGAAATGCGCGATACGGATCATGCCGTCCTCCCCCGCGAGGCTAGTTGCATCTCGCTCTCGATCTTGTCGAGGTAGCCCTGCGGATCGTTGCCGTAGCGCTCGAGTTCATTCCAGGCCAGGACGCGGCCGTTCGGGTTGATCTTCCAACCCCGTCCCCAGCGCCGGTCGGCGTAGGCCTGGTAGCGTTCCGGCACGATCCCGTAGGCCTGCACACGGGCCATCAATTGCTCGAAGCTCGGACGACCGTCGTGCAGCGGCGGCTCCTCGGCAGACTTTGCATCGACCACCGTCGGCGCGTGCGCAGCAGCGGCCTCCGGCGACAGCGATTCGGCACTGGCTTCTGCCGGGCAGCCTTGAAGCACCTGCGTCGCCAGTTGCGCCTGCACCAAGGCTGTCTCGGCATCTTCGTTCTCGCGCAGCAAGGCCGTCACGTCCACCGGCGCCGCCAGGTCGATGATCCACTGTGGCACGCGAACGGCCCGGCCTTGCTCGTCGATGTGGGCCACCTCCATGAGCTTCTTGGTCAGGTAGAACGGCGTGCCTTGCCGGTCGAGAAAGCCGGAAATGCGCCCGCCCCGCAGGAAGCCCACTGTTTCGAACTTCTGGATCGCCGCGTTCATCGCATAGAAGCTGTTGGTATGCAGTTCGAATGCGCTGATCGACCGTATGCCGGGGATGAAGAACAGGAAGCGCCCGGTAAGGTTGCACTGGCGCTGCTGGTACTCGCGGCAGGCCTCGGGCTCGCAGAGACCGCCGTTGTCCTCGCGGATCATGGTCTTGCGCCCGCCGAAGAGGCGAATCATGCGCCGCCCCGTATCGTCGACCGGCACCGGCGCATGGCACATGCAGTGGCGCACTCGGCCATCGGCCGAGTATTGCGACCAGTAGTGCTTGTCGTGGGTGCCCCAGGCCGCCAGTTCGTGGGGCATCACGGTCTGCCAGTAGTCGGAGGGGAAGACCACCGGGAAGCGGTACAGGCGCCGGCCTTCGCCCCGATCCTCGCCATAGATTTCCAGAATCTCCCGGGCGATCTCGGGATTCGGAAAGTCCTGCGCCCGCACGGTGAACCACGGCACGTTGCGCGGCACCAGCGGCGTCTTGAGGTCGGGCAAGGCCGCCGTGATGGCACGCTCGATCTGCTCGAAGGACTGGCCCGCGGCCACCCCCTGGTCGTAGATCGCTTTGGCGCGGGACTCGCCAGCGGCCTTCTTGGTGAGCACCTTGATACCGGCGCGGATTTTGCCACCGGTGGGAATTCGGGCGGGGCCTTGCCCCAGCAGGGTCGCCGCAGCGGTAGCGCCGGCGCCTTGCACGGCAATAACGGGGTGTGCGTTGGGATGGGCCATGACGGCGCGCCTCCATGAACATCGGGACATTCCGACAATTCATGCTCTCGCGCCTTCCCCGCGATGCAACCCCTTGGGCGGCACTCGGCTCTCCCAGGGATGCTGCTCACTCGAAAGCAGTCTCCGTTAAAATATGACCATGACTCGCTCCGAACTCGTCGTCCTCCTTGCCCAACGTTTTCCGCAACTCGTACAGAAAGATGCCGAACTGGCGGTAGCGGTTTTAAATGGCGGTAACGAACAGGAGATCGCTGTGGCCACTCATGCTGACCAGCAAACATCCAATGACATCGGACACGGTGGTTGTTCAGGCAGTTGTGCCTCAGTAACCGTAGTGCCTCAAGAAGTCCCACAATCGTTCGCGCCTGATCCAACCAGCACCGTGAGCGTTTTCCGGATTCCTGCCATGGACTGCCCGAACGAGGAAAACGATATTCGCAAAGCCTTGGCCGATATCGACGGCATCCGCTCGCTACGCTTCGAACTCGCTGCCCGGACCTTGAGCATTGAGGCTCCGCCGCCCATACAGGAAGTTGCGCTGGCTGCGATCCGCAAGCTGGGTTTCGAAATCCAGCCAGTCAAAGCAACGGGAGAATCAACTCCCCCTTCCGGCTTCGGAGACTTTGGCAAGGCGTTGCTCGCGCTCGGCCTGGCCATTGCCGCCGAAGGGCTCGATTTTTTCGCCCCTGACACGCTGTGGTTCAAGGGGCTGGGGATGGCCGTGGCTGCCATTGCCATCTGGTTTTCCGGGATTTCAACCTATCGCAAGGGGTTGGCGGCATTGCGCCGTGGGCAACTGAACATGAACGCCCTGATGGGGGTTGCCGTGACCGGCGCCTTCCTGATTGGCCAATGGCCGGAAGCGGCGATGGTCATGGCGCTCTACGCCATCGCCGAACTGATTGAGGCCCGCTCCGTGGATCGGGCACGCAATGCCATCAAGGGCCTGCTCGCCCTGACGCCCGAAACCGCCGAGGTTCGGCACGAGGATGGTTCCTGGGAAGAAATGCCGGCCGCGAACGTCGTCCTCGGTGCCGTGGCCCGCGTCAAGCCCGGCGCCCGCATCCCTCTGGATGGCCGCGTGACGGCCGGCAGCAGCGCGGTGAACCAGGCGCCGGTGACCGGTGAGAGCATTCCGGTGGACAAAACGGTCGGCGATCTTGTCTTTGCCGGCACCATCAACGAAACGGGCACTCTGGAGTTCGAGGTGACGGCAGCTGCCGACAACACCACGCTGGCGCGCATCATCCACGCCGTTGAACAGGCACAGGGTACCCGAGCACCGACCCAACGCTTCGTGGACCGTTTTGCTGCCTTCTATACTCCAAGCATCTTCGCCATCGCGGTGGCGGTGGCCGCACTTGGCCCCTGGCTATTCGCCTGGAGCTGGATGCAGGCGCTCTACAAGGCACTCGTGTTGCTGGTCATCGCCTGCCCGTGCGCCTTGGTGATCGCCACGCCGGTTACGGTAGTCAGCGGATTAGCCTCGGCCGCCCGGCGCGGCATCCTGATCAAGGGCGGCGTCTATCTGGAGGAGGCCCGCAAGCTGCGCGCCATCGCCCTGGACAAGACCGGCACCATTACCGAGGGCAAGCCTCGACTGGTTGCCACGGAAGTGCTGGCGACCGCCGAACCTGAATCTAAGATTCTTTCCTGGGCGGCCAGCCTAGCCGGTCATTCGGATCACCCCGTCTCGAAGGCCATTGCCACCAGCCTGAACCTGCCGGAAAACGACCTCGCCGACTTCACTGCAATTCCCGGTCGCGGCATCGAGGCCCGCCTGGACGGCCATACCTTGATTCTTGGCAATCATCGCTTGATCGAGGATCGTGGACTGTGCAGCACCGAGATCGAGGCACGTCTTGCAGTTCATGAAAATCAGGGGCGAACCGCCACTCTGCTGGCTACCGAGGATCGGGTACTGGCCATCTTCGCGGTAGCCGACACCATCAAGGAAAGCTCGCGGGAAGCGATTATCGATCTGCATCGCCTTGGTGTCACGTCGGTCATGCTCACCGGCGACAACGTAGCAACCGCAACCAGTATTGCCCGCCAGGCGGGAATCGACGATGCACGAGGCAATCTGCTGCCTGAGGACAAGCTGGCTGCCATCGAGGAACTGCAGGGGCGCTATGGATCGACGGCAATGACCGGCGACGGCATCAACGATGCGCCCGCCCTGGCACGCGCCGATATCGGTGTCGCCATGGGAGCTGCCGGCACCGATACCGCCATGGAGGCAGCCGATGTGGTGATCATGAACGACGATTTGCGGCGCATCCCGGAAACTATCCGTTTGTCTCACCAGACACATGCCGTGCTCTGGCAGAACATCGCACTGGCCTTGGGCATCAAGGTCGTATTTCTCGGGCTCGCGGTGTTCGGAAATGCCACCATGTGGATGGCGGTGTTTGCCGACATGGGCGCCAGCCTGCTGGTCGTCGCCAACGGTCTGCGGATGTTGCGGACCTCTGCAGCGCAAACCAAAGACTAAAGCCCCGTTGTTGGTTGGCAAAAAGCAGCGGGGCCATCAGCCGGCCAGTCGTACGCCTATTTCTGTCTCACCATGGGCGGATTTTGCGAAGGCCTCCCCGTCATGCATCCGGGCAATCGCGCCAACGATGGCGAGACCCAGTCCATGATTCTGATGACCGTGGCTACGTGAGGCATCTACGCGGAAAAAGCGGTCGAAGATATGAGGCAGACTCTCGGCAGAAATCGGTTCCCCTCGATTGATCACCGAGAGCTTGATGTGTCCATGAGTTTCCGCGGCGATACGAATCACGATTGAACTTCCGTGATCGGCATACCGAGCCGCATTATTCAGCAGATTGGACAGCACGCGCCGGAGCAGCGCCGCGTCGTACTGGCCTGATGCATCGCCTTCGATAGACCATTGAAGGTCAGATTCGATCAGCACCGCTTCGTAGTAGTCGGCCACTTCGGCGCAGAGCTGGGCAAGGCTTTGAATAGGCATCCGCCGGGCTTTAGCACCCCGGTCGGCTTGCGACAGAAACAGCATGTCATTAACGATGCACGACAACCGGTGCATTTCTTCGAGATTTGAACCGATGCAATCGCGCAGGTGTTCGTCCTTGTCGTTGCTACGCAAGGCCAACTCGCTGCTGGCGATGATGTTTGCCAATGGGGTTCTCAATTCGTGAGCCACATCGGCATTGAACCCTTCGAGTTGCTGATAGGCTTTTTCCAGTCGATTCAGCAACTCGTTGAAATGATCGACGAGAACTTGCAACTCGGCAGGGATACCCTCTGTTTCCAAGCGCGTGTCGAGGGAAAGGATTGCGAGACTGCGCGTTTGCTCAGCCAGCGTCCGAATGGGGGCCAGTCCGAAATAAACGACCAAGTAGCCGCCAAGGGTGATTGCGGCACTCCCGATCAAGGCAGCCCCCCAGAGGATGGCTGCGAGGCGATCCAGAATCGCTTCATCGGGCGCAGTCTCAAGTGCCAATTCGGCAACGGCAAAATCTGTCCTCTGCGCTTCACCGGGGAGTGCAAACGAATAAAAGCGAGCTTTTGATGGCCACGCACTTGGCATCGAGATGAAGCGAGCCTCACCCAGCCTATCGATTAACTTGAGATGTGAGTCCCGATTGATTTTCAGAAGATCGTCCAGGTCGTGTTCAAGTGATCCCGCTTGCAGGTGTCCCGGTGTTTCTTCAAACAGGTGCCGAATTGCCGTGCTGAGCTTTTCAAGACGCAGGTCCTGTTGTGTTTCAAGGTTGGCTTTGACCGAGAAAAAGACGCCGAGGCACAAACACACCAGAACACCCAAACTCAGCGAAGCGAGCCAGCGTATGAGGCGACTGTTCAGCGTCGGATTGATCATTGTTCTGAGTCTCATTCGCGCAGTTCGAGGACATAGCCCATGCCGCGTACGGTATGCAACAACTGCGTCTCGAAGGGCGTATCCATTTTGGCGCGAAGTCGCTTGATGGAAACTTCGACTACATTGGTGTTGCTATCGAAGTTCATATCCCAAACCTGCTCGGCAATCTCGGTTCGTGACAGCACCTCGCCTTGTTTCCTTAGAAACAGAGAAAGCAGCAGGAACTCCTTGGCACTCAGATCGACGCGCTGACCGTTCCTGGAGACCTTGCGACGAGCCAGGTCCATTTCAAGATCGTGCAGTGCAAGACGGTTCGGCGTGGCTTCCGGTTGCTGCGGCACCGACCGGCGCAGCAGTCCCTGGATTCGAGCGATCAGCTCAGAAAAGGCAAACGGCTTGACCAGATAATCGTCGGCGCCGGTCTGCAAACCGTTAACCCGGTCCTCCACTTTGCCCAGCGCGGTCAGCATCAATACCGGTGTTTGCTTCTTTGTGCGCAAGGCAGCCAACAAGGAGAGCCCGTCCATGCCGGGCAGCATGGAGTCGAGGATGATGGCCGCGTAATCGAACTCCAAGCTCATGTGGAGTCCCGTTACGCCGTCGTGGGCAAGGTCAACGACAAAGCCTGCGGTACCCAATCCTTTTTGCAGGTATTGGGCAAGCTTTTGCTCATCTTCGACAACCAATAGTTTCATTTCTTCACGAATCGAAAGATGTCAATTTTGTAAACTTCCTGTTGGCGTTCTGTCAGTGCTGATTTTTTATAGTTCATCCATGCCGTTCAGTTGTTCGGCATACCCCAAACCCGATGAACCTAAACATCATTGAAGGAGTTCTATCATGAACGTCAAACAAGCCCTTTCCATCCCCGTTCTCTGTGCTGGTTTGGCCCTGTCAGGGCAGGTGTTGGCCGAGTCGGTCATGCACAGCACGCCGGAGGGTACGACAAAATTCTACCCGGCGCACGACTCGGGCAGCAAATCCGCCCAGCAAGTGCAACAGGAGCTCGATGACTTCAAACGCAATCCGGTTAGCGCGGATGGCCAGTATCGTTACGTGGGCGGTGACCAAGGCTGGGCACTGATTCCGCACGAATATGCCTACCGCGATGGGAAATGGCAGCATGTCGACAAACTCCAGCACAACACCCCTGCACCATCCATGAAAATGACACCGGAAGAACGGAAGCAGCACGATGCATTGTACCAGGGCGGTTAACTGCACGCCGAGGAAGGATGTGTCGCCCATCGGACGATGACTAGAGAAACTCTGGTCATCGTCAACTCGCCTTCAAATTCAATTTGCGCTGCCGGCTTGGCTTTTTGAACACACTTCAATTCTGTTAATACTCATACCATACGTCGCTGGCTTTCCATTCTCCTGTTGATTGTCTTGCCGCTCCAGATTTTCTGGGTTGTGCCCGCTACCTGTTGCCAGCACGAAACGGGATCGGCACAGCACTTCAGTCATCACGACCACAAGCATCAGGCTGAAGATAACGAGAAGCTTGTCAAAGATTCTCTTTCCGATGTGGACAATGATTGTGCTGTCTGTCATGCGGGCTGTATTGCCGCATTGACCGCCTTTAGCAGTTCGGTGCCCGAAATCGGTGTTGTTGCTGATCATTTTCGGACAGTCCCGTTTTTGACATCCCCACCTGGCGGCCAGCCCGAACGTCCCAATTGGTCCATCTCCGCCTGATCGACGGGACGGGCGTTTCCCTGATTCGCTTTCCCTTCGCGTTCGCGGCCTGAGCCGCGCTATGGGCATCAAGATCTTGTTCCTCGGGCTGGTGGTATTCGGGGAGTCCATGATGTGGATATAGTCTTCGCAGATATGGGTGCGAACTTGTTGGTGCTCGAATCGCTGCTTTACCTGCCATCAGCGCCTCAAGATAAACCAATCCGCTTACCGAAAACAGGCCGAAACCCTCGCAACATCAAATTGATGACCAATCTAACAAAGTAGAATTAATTCCTGAATTGAAATGAGATTTACTTTCATTTACAATTTATGACAGATGTTCTTACCAACTTACAAGCCAGCAACCGAGGGAGCTTTCCTAGGCAGCCAGCCAGTACCGCTAAAACTGCCTTCGGAGATTCTCCATGAAGTATTGCTTATCGAGAAATTCATTTTCTCCCACCCCGCTCGTCCTGGCGATTGCCGCTGCATATGCTTGCGTTCCGGCTGTATATGCCAAGGAAGGCGCCGCTGAAAAAACCTTGGCTACCATTCAGGTGATCGGTAGCGAAGAAAATCTGTCGACCCTGGGTGGTGCCGGCCAGATTCTTGGCAAGAAGGAACTGGAAGATTCTCACGTTTTCACCGTGAATGAAGCCTTGCGCAAAGTTCCCGGTGTTCATGCCCGCGATGAAGAGGGTTTCGGTTTGCGCCCCAACATTGCCATGCGCGGCCTGAACCCGACGCGTTCAACCAAAATCACCCTGCTCGAAGACGGTTTGCCTCTGGCCTATGCGCCCTACGGTGACAATGCCAGCTACTACCATCCCATGGTGGACCGTTACGAGCGGATCGAAGTCTTGAAGGGGGCCAGTTCCCTGATGTTCGGCCCGCAAACGGTTGGTGGCGTGGTGAACTACATTACGCCGGCACCGCGCCAGAGTTTTGGGGGTTATGTCCAGGGTGTCGTCGGCAACCGTGACTACTTCAACGGCAAGGTGAATGTGGGTGGTGGCGGTTTTACGGTGGACTACGGGCACAAGGAAGGTGACGGTGCCCGGGACAACATGAATCACAAACTGGATGACCTCAATATCAAGTATGGCGCCATATTGAGTGAGCGGCATGCGATCACCTTGCGCGGGAACTTCTACAAAGAAGATTCGATGTTGACCTATTCCGGCTTGACCCAGGCCGAGTTCGACCGCTTGGAGGCTCGCTACAATCCGTTCAAAAATGATCGTTTTGAAGCGGAACGGGTTGGGCTTTCCGCAACGCATGATTTCCTGATCAGCGATAAATCAACGCTGACGACCAGCGTGTATTACTCGAAGTTCGATCGCGATTGGTGGCGTCAGGCCAGCAACAGTCAGGATGCACAATGCGCAGCATTGAATCCTTCTCGTCTGGCCGGTGTTGCGATTGATCCCGATACCTGCAACTCCACCCAGGGGCGTCTACGCAGTTACGAAACCTGGGGGATAGAACCACGTCTGACCGTAGCGCATGGACTGGGTGAGTTTCAGGCGGGTGTTCGTGCTCATTTCGAGGAGCAGAATCGCATACAGATCAACGGCACCAGCCCGACGGCACGCACCGGCACCCTGGCCGAGAATAATCATCGCCAGACCAGCGCCTACTCCGGCTTCGTTGCCAACCGTTTCGACATTGGCCAGTTCAGCGTGACGCCTATTGCCCGTTATGAGTCGATCAAAGCCGAGCGGACCAATCGCCTGACCGGTCAGAGCGGTGAAAACAGTGTTCATACCTTCACGCCGGGCATTGGCGCGACCTGGAACCCGATGCCGACATTGACCGTCTTCACCAGCCTGCACAAGGGTTTTGCTCCTCCGCGCGTCGAGGATCTGATTGGTGGCACGGGCACCGTGGTGGATGTGGATTACGAAAAATCGCTGAATTTTGAATTCGGTGTTCGTGCCCAACCCTTGTCGGGCGTCTCCGTCCAGGCGGCCTATTTCCGCAACGATTACGACAACCTGATCGCCGTTGGTTCAATTGCCGGTGGCAGCACACCGCTTTCCCAAGGCAAGGCCTTGTTCGAAGGGCTTGAATTGGCGGCCAATGCTGAGTTCTCCAATGGCGTTTTTGGTCGTATGGCTTACACATGGTTGCCGACCGCCGAACAAACCGAGGCTTTCCGCAATGTTGCCAGCGGTGCAATCGTCGGTGCTCAGGGCAAGCGACAGGCGTATGCCCCCGAACATACACTGACGGCTGCTGTTGGTTATGGCGTAGGGCCTTTCAGAGGCGAAATCGAAGCCCAGTATGTCGGTAGCCAGTATTCCGATTTTGCCAATACAGTCTTGCCGACTGCTGACGGACAAAAGGGCGAAATTGCGGCTTACACCGTGTGGAACACAGCGCTCAACTATCGCTTTGACAAGGCGCTGTCCGCATTCGTCACCGGGAAGAACCTGTTCGACAAGACCTACATCGTTGATCGCACTCGTGGCATTCAAGTAGGCATGCCACGCCTGATTCAGGTTGGGGTGAAGTACGCTTTCTGATTAGCGTCGATCGTTCGTGCATGAAGGGGCTGGCTGATGTCAGCCCCTTTTGTTGTGCGCCCGGCACGGGCGCGATCTTGAAGGTGGAAGTCCTTCCGCAAGCCGACTACAGCGAACGAGGTGAAGCGCAACTGCATGAGGGTGACAACGGAAGAAAAGAAGCAGCGTGAAGCCCTCTACCAAGGCGGCTAATTAGCCCACCTGAAAATATATTGCCTAGGGAAATGCTGAACAATTCACCTTGCCCCAAAGCGAGAGGCGGGCGAGGTAGATTTGATTGGGAAATCAGGCCTGATTTCCCAGTCCAGTCGCTGTTTTTGCGTGGCGTTATGCCCATTTTCCGTTTTCAGGACGCACCTTGGGTGTTGGCGTCGAGTAGCCAACGGCGCGCCAGCACCAGATTGGCGAAGCCGAACAGCGAGAAGAGTTGGGCCGTGTTCTTGGCCAAACCACGGTAGCGCGTCTTGCGGTGTCGGCCTAGCAGCTCTAGGCGTGCCGCAGGGGCTCGCCCGGGATGGAAAGCCCAAATTCAGTCGCTTATGATGTCATTTTGGTTAAATCCGATGGAGCGGCCAAGGTTTATGCCCACCACGAACCTGCTAAGAACGAAAAACCTGGGAAATGACGTTCTCTGGCGGCTCAGGCTGCTGCGGTGGCAGTGGCATGCATGCATGGCATGGCATGGCATGCCATGGGATGGGATGGGATGGGATGGGATGGGATGGATGGGATGGTGGAATCCCAAGGATGTGTCAACTCAGGCAATCAACCGACGCCAGCAGATGATGGGAACCTGCATGGGTATGCAGCAGCAAATGATGCAGCACAATGGCAGCTGGATGCGCGGCCGCTGATCGGTATATTGGTGGTTCATGACCCCCTTGGCCTGTTGTGGCCGGGGGATGGTTATCTCTCCTGCTTGGGCGGAGTTTTTTCTTCGTGAGCTGGATCATGCACGGTAGGCTTGGCGCTAAACATGCTGCCCATCCAGTTGAGTATCTGAGAGATGTTGTTTTCATGGGTTGCATTCAGGCCGTGACCATGACCATCGCTATCAGTGTGATACATCGTTTTCCAGGTTGCCCAAGCCCCTATACTCACAATGACTACGATCAACACGAACAGTATCGCTTTTCGAGTATTCATTTGGTGCTCACTGACTATTTCTCATACAGTGCGCAAGAAATAATGCGCGGTTGTTGAATACTTCATGAGTGCAATGGTTACATCGCTGCTGCACATCACTACTGCGATTTGACGAAACGTAGCAGATTGGCTTTTTTAATTCTGCGATATTAGCTGATAGAATCCGCTTCATGCGTCGTTGGCTTGCCGTTTTCCTGTTGGTATTACTGTCACTCCAGACTACCTGGTCGGTGGCGGCTGCCTATTGCCAGCATGAAACGGGAGCCACTGCGCATCATTTTGGTCACCACGAGCACAAGCATCAGACTGACGATAGAACTAAAGATACCAAAGGCCAACTCTCTGGCATCGACAGTGATTGTGCTGTCTGCCATGCCAGCTGTATTGCAGTATTGACCAGTGTTGCCAATGCCCAACTTGTTGCCGGTGGCGTAGCCGATCACCCTTGGTCTCCCCACTTTTTGACGTCGCCACCTAGCGATTTGCCTGAACGTCCCAACTGGTCGATCTCCGCCTGATCGGCGGGGTTGGGTTACTTTCCCATATCAGTTCGCCGCAGCTTGAGCTGCGCACTGTGCCATGCCGCTTGCGGGGTGGTGCCCCGCCGATTCCCTGATGTACCTTTCATCAACGGAGAGTCGGATGTACCGCCAACAACCAATTATCACTTTACTGGCCCGAACCTTTTTCGGATTTACGGTGCTTGCCAGCACCAACCTCTGGGCGCAGATGCAAAATGCGCCGTCGCCGATCGAGGCAGTACCTGCGCTTGCCAAGGAACCGACCGGAACCTTGACCCTTTCCACTGCAATTGATCTCGCGCTAACGGCCAATCCCGAACTATCTGCCGCAACCAACGAATTGCGAGCAGTCGAGGGAGCAGTGATTCAAGCAGGGATACTGCCGAACCCGGAAATTTCAACCTTGGTTGAAGATACGCAGAATAAGGCAACGCGAACCACAACCGTTCAGATCAGCCAATTAATCGAGTTGGGGGGCAGGCGCGCTGCACGGATTGTTTCCGCCGAGCGGGGACGGGATGTAGCCTCTGCCGACTTGGTGGCCAAACGCCAGAGCATCCGAGCTAGCGTTGTTGGTGCCTTCTTCGATGTTCTGGTGGCTCAAGAACGGATACTGCAAACAGAGGATTTGCTCGGCCTCGCCCAACGCGCTACCCAAGCTGCATCGCGCCGGGTTACGGCCGGCAAAATCTCACCCGTTGAGGAAACCAAGGCGCGCGTTGCTGAGGCGTCTGCACGGGTCGAGTTGAATCAAGCCAAAGGCGATTTGGTCGCAGCACGAAATCGTCTGGCAGCGACCTGGGGAAGTAAGACACCACGGTTTGGACAGGTCGAGGGGCGTACCGACAATCTGCCAGAAATCCTCTCCGCCGACGAGATCGATCGTCGCTTGAACAACTCTCCGGTACTTGCCCGAGCACGCCACGAGGCCGATCGTTTTGCGGCGCTTGCCGATGTCGAGCGGTCTCGGCGGATTCCAAACGTCACGGTCAGCCTGGGTTCAAAAAAGGTTGAAGAGCTTGGGCGCAACCAAACCATCGTGGGTCTCTCGATCCCATTCCCGATATTCGACCGCAACCAGGGCAATGTGCATGAAGCGCTGCGGCGGGCTGATAAGGCTCGGGATGAATTGAGCGCCACCGAGGTTCGCTTGAGCACGGAAGTTACGCAAAACCAGGAGCGCCTAAAGGCACTGGTCGTTGAAGCTCAAGCCCTGCAAAGCGAAATTTTGCCGGGCGCACGCAGCGCCTATGACGCAGCTAGTAAAGGGTTCGAGCTTGGGAAATTCAGTTTTCTGGAAGTCCTGGATGCTCAACGCACCTTCTTTCAGGCAAGAGCCCAATACCTGAAAAGTTTGTCTGAGGCGCATCGGACTTCTGCCGAACTGGAGCGTGTTCTGGGCTCCACCAATTCAATGCCATCCGCCATGCCAAGCCGTCCGTAGGAGCAAGCTGTGAAAATCAATATCAACAAGAACGCCTTTAACCTTTCCAAAAAACAAGGTATCGCCATCGCTGTCATCTTGGCGATGGGCATTGCTGCCGGCGGCTGGATTCTGGGCTCCTCCTCTTCGGATCAGTCTGCTGAGCAGGGTGAACATGCCAGCCATGCCGAATCCAAGGGACATGCTGATGCTGAGCATCATGGTGCTCAGGCCGGCGATGGCCATGATCACGCCAAGGGCCACGGCGATGCTGAACATCATGAGGATGGACCGACGACTGGCGCTCACGGAGGCAAACTGTTTACCGAAGATGGATTCGGCCTGGAGTTATTGTTGGCTGAAGAAGGTGGTGAGCCACATTTTCGTGTCTGGCTGTTCCAACAGGACAAGCCCTTGGCCCCGTCAGCAGCTAAGGTTTCTGTGACGTTGACGCGGCCGAACGGAGAGAAGCAGGAAGTGGCCTTCAAGGTGGAACAAGACTTCCTGATGAGCACCAGTCCGATCGCCGAACCCCATGCCTTTGAGGCGGCTATTACCGCTATGGTGTCTAACACACCGTTCCTGTTCATTGATACAAGGGAAGAAGGAAAAATCGAACTGACCGATGAGCAGGTCAAATCGGCCGCCATTGGCATCCAGAAGGCGGCTCCTGCCAAAATCAGAACCGCTTCACAACTGCCGGGCGAGATCCGCTTCAACGAAGACCGGACCGCTCACGTTGTGCCGCGGTTGGCCGGTGTTGTTGAAAGTGTTCCAGCCAATCTTGGACAGTTGGTCAAGCGTGGGCAGGTTCTGGCAGTCATCGCCAGTATCGGGCTTTCCGAGCAGCGCAGTGAACTGTTGTCTGCGCAGAAGCGCCTGACCCTGGCCAAATCGACTTACGATCGGGAAAAGAAGCTCTGGGAAGAAAAGATTTCCGCCGAGCAGGATTACCTCCAATCTCAGCAGATTTTGCGGGAGGCTGAAATTGCTGTCGCCAACAGCCAGCAGAAACTGATTGCCCTGGGGGCAAGCCCGAGCGTTTCGGGAAGCCTCAATCGCTACGAAATTCGGGCGCCTTTCGATGGCATGGTCGTGGAAAAGCACATCGCGCTCGGCGAAGCGGTCAAGGAAGATGCCAGCATATTCACGGTTTCCGACCTGTCCACAGTTTGGGCGGAAATCGTTGTTCCTGCCAAGGATCTGAACATTATTCGCATCGGCGAAAAGGTCGTCGTCAAGGCCACGGCCTTCGAATCTAAGGCCGAAGGCAGCATCTCCTACGTTGGTGCCTTGCTTGGCCAGGAAACCCGTACTGCCAAGGCGCGTGTCACCCTGGCCAACCCGAAGATGGCCTGGCGTCCTGGCTTGTTCGTTAATGTCGAAGTGGTCTCCGGTGAGGCCGAAGTCCCGGTAAGCGTTGTTGCCGACGCAATCCAGACGATCGGAGACAAGAGCGTCATTTTTATCAAGGTGGCTGACGGCTTTGTTGCCCAACCCGTTACCTTGGGGCGTTCTGACGGCAAACTGATCGAAGTGCTCAGCGGTTTGAAAGCTGGAACACCATACGCCGCAGCCGGTAGCTTTGTCCTGAAATCGGAGCTCGGCAAGGGTAGTGCCGAGCATAGCCACTGAGGCGGGGGAGAACAACATGTTTGAACGCATCATTCGCCTCGCCATTGAGCACCGCTGGCTGGTCATTTTGGCCGTGCTTGGCATGGCCGTGCTGGGCATTTACAACTACCAGCGGCTGCCGATCGACGCGGTGCCCGACATCACGAACGTCCAGGTTCAGATCAATACAGCGGCACCCGGTTACTCACCATTGGAAGTTGAGCAACGGGTGACCTATCCGGTCGAGACCGTCATGGCCGGATTGCCCCATCTGGAACAAACCCGCTCCATGTCACGTTACGGTTTGTCCCAAGTCACGGTGATTTTCAAGGACGGCACGGACATCTATTTCGCTCGCCAACTGGTCAATCAGCGTATTCAGGAGGCCAAGGGAAAACTTCCGGCCGGAATTTCGCCGGCCATGGGGCCGATCTCGACAGGCCTTGGGGAAATTTACCTTTGGACTGTCGAAACTGAAGACGGTGCGAGGAAGCCAGATGGCACGCTCTATACGCCGACTGATCTGCGCGAGATTCAGGATTGGATCATCAAGCCGCAATTGCGCAATGTGCCGGGGGTGACCGAAATCAACTCGATCGGCGGCTTTGCCAAGGAATACCAGGTTGCGCCCAGTCCGGAAAAGCTGGCTTCCTATGGGCTGACGCTGCAAGACGTGGTAACCGCTCTCGACCGCAACAACAGCAACGTCGGGGCAGGCTATATCGAGAAGCGTGGCGAACAGTACCTGATCCGAGCACCAGGCCAGGTACGGACCATCGAGGACATCCGCAACGTCATTCTCGGCAATGTGCAAGGGGTAGCGATCCGCATCCGCGATGTAGCGGAGGTCGGTATCGGCCGCGAACTGCGGACCGGTGCCGCAACCGACAACGGTCGTGAAATCGTCCTCGGTACGGTATTCATGCTGATTGGCGAGAACAGTCGCACCGTCTCCGCGGCTGTGGACCAGAAAATGGCCGAAATCAACCGCAGCCTGCCGGAAGGAGTTAAGGCGGTCACCGTCTATGACCGGACTGTTCTGGTGGATAAGGCGATCAATACCGTCAAGAAAAACCTCCTCGAGGGCGCCGTTCTGGTCATCGTCATTCTGTTCCTGTTCCTCGGCAACATCCGGGCAGCGGTAATCACAGCCATGGTGATTCCGCTTTCCATGTTGTTTACCTTTTCAGGAATGGTGACTTACCACATCAGTGCCAACTTGATGAGCCTCGGGGCCCTCGACTTCGGGATCATCATCGACGGCGCAGTCGTCATCGTCGAGAACTGCGTTCGTCGACTGGCCCATGCTCAGGAACATCACGGGCGACCGCTGACCCGGACCGAACGCTTCCACGAGGTCTTTGCCGCATCCAGAGAGGCACGCCGGCCACTACTTTTCGGTCAGATCATCATCATGATCGTTTACCTGCCGATCTTTGCGCTCACCGGCGTTGAAGGGAAGATGTTCCATCCCATGGCCTTCACCGTGGTCACGGCTCTGGTTGGCGCCATGATCCTCTCCGTCACCTTCATCCCGGCGGCAGTGGCGCTGTTCATCGGTGCGAAGGTGGCAGAAAAGGAAAACATCCTGATGCGGACCGCCAAGCGCTGGTATGAACCGGTGCTGGCCAATGTCATGGCCAACAAGCCTGTGGTTCTGGTTTTCACAGCCGTTATGGTCATTCTCTCCGGCCTGCTTGCCACACGCATGGGGAGCGAATTCGTTCCCAGCTTGAATGAAGGCGATTTCGCCATTCAGGCACTGCGGATTCCGGGAACAAGCCTGTCTCAGTCGGTTGCTATGCAAAAACAACTTGAAAAGCGGCTTAAGGAGGATTTTCCAGAAATCGATCGTGTGTTTGCGCGGACAGGAACGGCTGAAATCGCCTCCGATCCGATGCCACCCAATATCTCGGACGGCTACATCATGCTGAAGCCGGAAGCGCAGTGGCCAGAGCCGAAGAAATCCAGGGATGAACTGCTGGCTGCCATACAGGAGACCGTGGGTAAGTTGCCAGGTAATACCTATGAATTCTCGCAGCCAATCCAGTTGCGTTTCAACGAACTGATTTCCGGGGTCCGCAGCGATGTGGCGATCAAGATCTTCGGCGACGATATGGATGTGATGAACGAAACAGCGGGCAAAATTGCCGCCGTTCTGGAAAAGATCCCTGGCGCATCCGAAGTCAAGGTGGAGCAGACGACCGGCTTGCCCATGCTGACCGTCAACATCGACCGGGAAAAGACCGCCCGCTATGGGCTCAACATCGGCGATGTCCAGGATGCAATTTCGACGGCCATTGGTGGTCGAGAGGCTGGAACCATGTTCGAAGGCGATCGACGCTTCGATATTGTTGTTCGGCTCCCAGATAACCTGCGTTCTGATATCGAATCGATGAAGCGGCTACCGATCGCCTTGCCAAAAAATTCTGCGGTCAGCAATGGCATCGAGGGGCGTACAACCTACATTCCTTTAAGTGAAGTCGCCAGCCTGGAGGTTGCACCAGGGCCCAATCAAGTCAGCCGGGAGAATGGCAAGCGGCGCGTGGTCGTCAGTGCCAACGTTCGGGGACGGGATATCGGCTCGTTCGTGGGCGAAGCCCAGGCACGTCTGCCAGAGATCAAAATCCCGACAGGCTATTGGACCTCTTGGGGCGGAACCTTCGAGCAACTGGAGTCAGCTTCTCAACGTCTGAAAATTGTGGTGCCCGTTGCCTTGCTGCTGGTGTTCACTTTGTTGTTCGTCATGTTCGGCAACGCGAAAGATGGATTGCTTGTGTTTACCGGCATTCCGTTCGCGTTAACGGGTGGTGTCGTGGCGCTCTGGTTGAGGGACATCCCGTTGTCAATTTCAGCCGGTATCGGTTTCATTGCCTTGTCCGGCGTGGCGGTACTCAACGGGCTGGTGATGATTTCGTTCATCCGTAGCCTGCGCGAGGAAGGACGCACTCTGGATGACGCCATTCACGACGGAGCATTAACCCGCTTGCGTCCCGTGCTGATGACGGCCTTGGTCGCTTCCCTCGGCTTTGTTCCCATGGCAATAGCAACGGGAACCGGTGCCGAAGTTCAGCGTCCGCTCGCCACGGTCGTGATCGGTGGCATCCTGTCATCGACTGCACTGACGCTTCTCGTCCTGCCCCTTCTATATCGCCTTGTCCATGGTAAGGACGTTGAGGAAGAGGATTTCACCGCCGAGTCGGCACCCGAGTCGACACCGGTATAAGTTTTTTCAGGCGTGACCGGAGGCTTGGCGCTGAAACTGCGATTCAGGCAACCGGTCACATATCGACCGACTCACATCGCGGAGGATGTTATGGGATTCTTTGAAAAGCTCTTGCAGGGGATAGCCGGCGGCCATCAAGGTGGCCATCATGGCGGTCGGGGGAATTATCCGGGCGGCGATCATGGCTGGGGGCAAAATTACCCGTCGAATGCCGGGCAGCCCAGCGGCGGGATAGCCGCCGACGGCCCCTCATGCCCGAAGTGCGGCACTGCTACCGCCTCCGGTGCGCGTTATTGCGCGCAGTGCGGCACGACGCTGCTGCCCGGCACTTGTGCCACCTGCAATGCAAGCCTGGCGCCGGGGATTAAGTTTTGCCCGAACTGCGGCAAGGCGCAGCAGCCTTGATGGCGGTAGCGTCACTCCATGCTCGACCATCTCCTCCACAGTCACCTTGAGTTTCGGCTGATCGTCGTCGGCCTGGGCTTGGCGATTGCCATCCTGGCTTTCTACGTCTTTGTCTGCTGGCGCGAGGGGAGGCGCACGTCGACGCCGAAATTTTCTGCCGAACTCCGGCGTCGGTTGCAGCCGACGAAGCGGGGATCGAAGAAACGCCCCTCCGGAAAGGAACCGCCACCATGAGTGCAAGCCACACCCACGCGCTGCCGAGTACCGGGAACGAGCGGGCCTTGCGCCTTGCCCTGGTGCTGACTTTCGGCTTCCTGATGACCGAAGTCGTTGGCGGCATTCTGACCGGCAGCCTCGCCCTCATCTCGGACGCTGCGCACATGTTTACCGATGCCGCCGCGCTCGCCATCGCCCTGGCTGCCATCCGCATCGCCCGGCGGCAGGCCGATGTCCGGCGGACCTATGGCTACCACCGGTTCGAAATCCTGGCGGCGTTCAATGCCTTGCTGCTCTTTGCCGTCGCCCTCTACATCCTGGGCGAGGCATATCAGCGCTTCCTGCATACGCCCGAGGTTCACCCGACGGGAATGCTGGTCATCGCCGGCATCGGCTTGGTCGTCAATCTGGTCAGCCTTCGATTGCTGAGTGGCGGCCAGGTCAGCCTGACCGCCCATGTAGTCCACGACCGCTCTTTCTCGCCGGAGGGCGATTTGATTCCCACCTGGCCAAGCGCTTCAAGGTCGTTCACACGACACTGCAATGCGAAACCACCCCCTGCAACCGCCAGGCGGGGGGCTGCACCTATGTCGCCGGCACGCCCGGGTACGGGGAAGAGCCGCATCGCCATTCATCAAGTTATCAACCCAAAGGGAGCAACCCCATGAAGCTATCGCATGCCATCACCGTTCTCGCTGCGTTTTGCGCCATCCACCAGGCCTCGGCCGCGGACGATCACAAGGGCCACGCCCATGACGAAAAACCGGGGCAGGCACACGCCCACGACGTCAAACCGCAGCATGGCGGCATCGTATCGGTCGTCAAGGACATCAACTATGAGTTGGTGGCGAAGGCCGATGCCCTCACGCTCTACGTCACCGACCATGATCAGCCGGTAGATACCAAGAACGCGTCAGCGACGATGACGTTGCTGTCCGCATCTGAGAAAACAGAAGCCAAATTGCTGCCGGCCGGGGGCAACAAGCTGCAGGCGCAAGGGGCCTTCAAGATCCAGCCCGGCATGAAGGCGGCGGCTTTGGTGAAACTTGGCGACAAAGCGAGTCAGGTTGTTCGGTTCACCCTAAGGTAGTTGCTTATCTCAAGAGTCCAAGCGGGACCGGTCAGTTATAGCAAACCACTTGCCTGTCCGTCCCCGCCAATTGCCCAGTTGATCGAAGGAGCGCCATGCAGCCGATTAATCGCCCCGATAATGCCTCTTCCGATATTTCTATACGGCATGCTGAAAATCGTCCAGACGTCCAAGGGACTTCGCCGCTTACCGATTCTTTCGCAAACGCTTTAGGGCAAGCGATACAACGCCGAGGAGACGATGCGTCAAAAGGCAACCCTCGTCACTTCCCGGTTTCCGATGCAGGGCCTTCGTCGAAGAATTTCATGGAAATGGCGCTCGGTATTCGGGCTTATCGCCAGCAGTTAATCGCTTCAAATATCGCGAACGCTGATACTCCCGGTTACAAGGCTATCGATATCGACCTCAATGAGGCCATGAAGAAAGCCCAATATACAACGGGATCCTTTCCGGGTTTGGCTACAACATCCCCATCGCATATTGCCTCAGATCCAGCGGGGGGATCTTATAAAGGAGTTGCGATCAAATATCAGGAGCCAAACCAGATCAGTGCCGACGGCAACACCGTCGAGATGGATGTGGAGCGATCTAAGTTTTCTGATAACGCAATCATGTACCAATTTACTCTGGATCGCGTGGGCGGAGAATTTAAAGATATGCTGGAACTGCTAAGAGCTCTCAAATGAGCCGGTTCAATGTCGTTAAGATGGGATCGCTGAGCATCGGTCGATATACGCTGCAGAAAGAGCACTCGCCCAATAGGGGGCATCTCGGAAAATGGAAAATCAAGCACGCTAAGCCGATTGCAGCGGCCGTTACCCAGTTCAAGGTGCCATCCGCGATGGCTTCAAAAATATTATCGCCAGTGACAGGCGCAGTGATGGTCCGCCGATGAAATGCTTTGACCAGTCGGCCCTGCAGCATAACAACGAAAGAGAGTGCCAATGAACGAACCAACGACCCGGCTGCGGCTCGACCTGCCGCTGCTCCTGCCCGACGCCGACGACCGCTGCGTCGGCCGACTGATCGCCGCGCTGTCGGGAAGGCCCGGTATCTCCGAGGCGCATGTCGCGCGCGACGCCGACGCGCCGCAGTTGTGCATCCACTACGACCCGGCACAGATCAACATCGGCCGCGTCCGAGAACTGGTTCATGCCGCGGGCGCGGAGATCAGCGAGCGCTTCGGGCATTTGGTCGTGCGCGCCGACGCAGCGCTTCATGCGCGTGCCGCGCGCAGCGTCGCCGACGGGCTGCGCAGTATACCTGGCGTGCTCGAAGCTGATGTCGCTGCTTCGGGCGCGGTGCGGATCGAATACGACCGCCAGAAGGTGTCGGCGCAGGTCTTGCTGGAACACGCCGCCACGCTGGGCCTCAAGGCGCCCGATGCGGCACCGGCAGACGCGGCGAAAGCGGACGACCACGCCGGTCACGACCACGCCAAGGCAGCCGGTGACCATGCCGGCCACTCGCACGCCGGCGGCCCATTCGGTGAGATGACCGAACTCGTCTTCGCCGGCACTGCCGGCGCGCTGCTGGGTGTTGGCTGGCTGCTCGAACGCGTGGTCGTCAGTCCGGCGTGGCTGCCTACGGCGCTGTACGTCGCGGCCTATTTATTCGGCGGCTACTACACGGTTCGCGAAGCGTTCGACAACCTTCGCGCAAGGCGCTTCGAGATCGACACGCTGATGCTGGTGGCCGCCATCGGCGCTGCAGCGCTTGGCAAGTGGGCCGAAGGCGCCTTGCTGTTGTTCTTGTTCAGTCTGGGACATTCGCTGGAGCACTACGCGATGGGCCGCGCCCGCAAGGCGATCGAAGCCCTGGCCAAGTTGGCACCAGAGACAGCCACCGTGCGCCGCGCCGCCGGAACCGAGGAAGTCGCCGTCGCCGCATTGCAGGTGGCCGACGTCGTGATCGTGCGCCCCAACGAACGACTGCCTGCCGATGGCGTGGTGGTGGTCGGGACGACCAGCGTCAACCAGGCGCCGGTGACGGGCGAGAGCGTTCCGGTCGACAAGCGGCCAGTGGCCGACGCGCCGGCGGCACTGGCCGCGTTCGACCGCGTTAGCGCCGAGCATCGCGTCTTTGCCGGCACGATCAACGGCTCGGGCGCGATCGAGGTGATGGTCGCCCGCCGCGCCGAGCAATCGACGATGGCGCGGGTGGTAAAGATGGTCACCGAGGCCGAGGCGCAGCGCTCGCCAACGCAGCAGTTCACCGAACGCTTCGAGCGCCTTTTTGTGCCGGCAGTGCTGGTGCTGGTGGTGGTGCTGCTGTTCGCTGGAGTGGTGATCGACGAGCCGTTCTCAGCCAGCTTCTACCGTGCGATGGCGGTGCTGGTGGCGGCCAGCCCGTGCGCGCTGGCAATCTCGGTGCCGAGCGCCGTCCTCAGCGGCGTGGCTCGCGCTGGCCGCGGTGGAGTGCTGGTCAAGGGCGGCGGGCCGCTCGAGAACCTGGGCACGCTGACTTCGATCGCCTTCGACAAGACCGGCACATTGACCGAAGGCAAGCCGCGGCTGACGGATGTGGTGGCGATGCCCGGGGTTAGCGAAGACGAGTTGCTGGCCCTGGCCCAGGCGGTCGAACAGGGCAGCGACCATCCGCTGGCTTCGGCCGTCGTCACCGGTGCCGCGGAGCGGCTGGGCGGACGGGTCGCACTGCCTGCTGTGTCCGACGTCAAAAGCATTACCGGCCGCGGTGTGCAGGCGCAGGTCGCAGGCGAGACGGCGGTGATCGGGAAGCCGGTGCTATTCTCCGAACTGCCCGATTCGACGCTGCCGCCCGAGGTGGCAGCGGCCAATGACAAGCTGGTTGCCGCGGGCCGCACGACGATGGTGGTGCGTCATGGACAGCGGTTCCTGGGCGTCATCGCAGTGATGGATACGCCCCGGCCGGAGGCCGCGCGGGTGATGGCCGAACTGCGCGAGCTCGGCATCGAGCGACTGATCATGATTTCTGGCGACAACCAGCAAGTGGCCGAGGCGGTGGCCAAGAGTGTGGGCCTGACCGAGGCGCGCGGCGATCTGATGCCCGAGCACAAAGTCGATGCGATCAAGGCGCTGCGTGACCAGCACGGCAAGGTCGCGATGGTCGGCGACGGCGTCAACGACGCGCCGGCAATGGCCAACTCGACAGTGGGCATCGCGATGGGTGCGGCGGGCTCGGATGTCGCGCTGGAAACCGCCGACGTCGCGCTGATGGCCGACGACCTGGCGCAATTGCCTTTCGCTGTCGGCCTGTCGCGCAGCACCAGCCGTATCATCAAGCAGAACCTCTATGTGAGCCTGGGTGTCGTCGCGGTGCTGATCCCGGCCACGATCTTCGGCCTGAACATCGGCACCGCGGTGCTGTTCCACGAAGGCTCGACGCTGATCGTCGTGGCCAACGCGTTGCGACTGCTGGCCTACAAGACGGCTGAGCGGGCGGCCGCTGGTGCGGTGCCGAGTGCGGCTGCCGCTTGACAGCAGACCGCACACCGAATCCCTGAGTCAACTTGTCCGAGCCGATGCAGACTTTCAAGAAACATAAATTAACGTGTTGATTATCTAGAAAGCCGTGCCGATCAAGGCCTTGCGCTGGACGTGTGACTTGGCGGTGTCAAAGCCGGGTAAAATACGTGTCGGCATTTATTCATTTCATCAGGCGATTCAGCAATGGAAATTACCGTTTTAGATGCTGTGGAACAGGCCAACCAGATGCAGGCCAGCGAACGCAGTGTGGCGCGCCTGAATATGCTAGTGGCGATCACCGTCGCTTTCCTCGCACCTTCATGGGGTTCAGGGAATGCAGCAGGCGCAGGCCAACAAGCTGGACCGCTGGGCGTTTTATCAGGCACGCAATATTCGCGAAGAAATCGCCCAAGCCGCTGGCGTTCAGCTGAGACTGGCTGCGGCAGGAAAAGCGCCACCGGAACAAGCGGCCTATATCGATGCCATCCAGACATACGAGAAACTGGCTGCAGAGCAAAACAAGAAAAAAGAAGAATTGCGCATCAAGGCCGAACAGGATCAGAAGGATTATGACTCAGGCAATTATCGCGATGATTAATTTGATCTTTCCGATGCCTTGCTGGCAATTGCGATTGCATTGCTGGCGGTGACGGCGCTGACCCATCAGCGCTGGCTCTACTTTGTCGCGCTGATCCCGACGGGATTTGGCGCCGTAATGGGGTTGGCAGGTTTACTCGGTTGGGCGATTCACCCCGCAGGCCTGATACGCCTACTATCTTGATGTTTATCAGTTGGCTGCGAAAAAATATTCGCGGAGGCTCCGAGTCGCTCGTGCATAGTCGTAGATTGGGCAAGGTTCAACTTGAAATGTTGCAAATTCCTCGTATGAGAGCTTGGATATCCAAGCAGCAGATCTTCATTCGAAGCCTGGCGTGGCTCGCGCTGGTGCTCGGGCTGAAACTCGTCGTTCACTTGCTTGGTTGGGAGATGCTGGTCTTGAGCCCCCTACACGCCACCGCGGTCGCAGGTGGCTTCTTCATCCTCGGGTTCATCCTGTCGGCCACCATCGCAGACTACAAGGAAAGCGAGCGGCTTCCCGCGGAATTCACGGCTATCGTCGAGAATATGTACGAGGACGTGCTCTTGATCAGTCGCCGCTACCCGTTGGACATTGAGCGGTTCCGCGAAGGACTGCTCGCGGCGCTGGACAGCTTGCGCGACGATGTAGTGTCGGGCAACAGGGAGACCCACCATCACGTGTTTGCGCTGGGGGAGTTCTTCGCGCAGATGGAGAAGGCCGAAGTGCCGCCCAACTACATTGTCAAGCTGAAGCAGGAGCAAGCGCAACTGGTTCGGAATCTGTTCCGCGTCAACTACATCCAGTCGATCCGCTTCATCCCGTCGGCGTTCTTTCTGGCGAAGTCAGTGCTGCTCGGCACCATCGGTCTTCTGCTCCTGACGGCCCTTGAGCCATTCTCGACCTCCTTCGTCGCCATAGGACTGATCGCATTTGTCTTCATTTACATCTTGAGGCTTATTGAGGTAATCAGCACGCCTTTCCACCCCAAAGGGAGTACGCAAGACGACATCAGCCTGTTCCAGGTTGAGCGGACTGCCGAGCACCTAAAGCGGCGCACGGGCAATGCAGAAAATGGCCACTAGCTCGTCGCGAATCTCTCCTCGTGCCTTGGAAGTTGGCCAAAGGGACCTGCAGTAAGAATCGCAGTGTAAAAATGTACGTGATTAGCGACCGATCTCTGCCCGTATGATTCATCAAATCTCAACCCACGCGCAGTTGCTGCCGGGGGTTTTCACGTCTGATGCTCAAGCGTGACAAGGGTTTCCCGGCGATCTTATTCATTTACGAAGGAATCCTTACACCTACCCCAGAAGGAAGAACATGATCGATGCGCCTCAAGTAACGACTCCAGCAACTCGTCTGCCTGACAGCAAACCCTCCGGTACGGCAGCGGGGCGCCACCGGCAGAACCTCACCTGGGCGCTGGCACTGACTTCGGCCTTCATGGCCATCGAGGTTGTCGGCGGCCTGTGGACCGGCAGCCTGGCCCTGCTGGCCGACGCCGCACACATGCTGACCGATGCCGGCGGGCTGGCGCTGGCGCTGCTGGCGATCCGCTTCTCGGAGCGCCCACGCACGCCACAGAAGACTTACGGCTATGTGCGGATGGAAGTGCTGTCCGCGCTCACCAATGCCGTCGTGCTGCTGCTGTTGACGGTCTACATCTTCTACGAGGCCTACCAGCGTTACCTCAATCCACTCGAGATTCTGGGTGTGCCGATGCTGGCGGTGGCCGCAGCCGGCTTGGTGGTCAACCTCATCAGCATGAAGCTGCTGGCGGCCGGCTCGAAGGAAAGCCTCAACGTGAAGGGCGCCTACTTCGAGGTGCTGGGCGACATGCTGGGTTCGCTGGGCGTGCTGGTCGCCGCCGGCATCATCATCTTCACCGGCTGGAAGCTTGCCGACCCGCTGATCGGCGCCGGCATCGGGCTGCTCATCCTGCCGCGCACCTGGACCCTGCTCAAGCAGGCTATCCACATCCTGATGGAAGGCACACCGCCCGAAGTCGACGTCGCGCTGCTCGAGCGCACGCTGCTCGCGATCCCCGGAGTGACTGCGGTGCGCGACCTGCATGTGTGGACCATCACTTCCGGCCTGGACTCGATGAGCGGCCACCTCGTCGTCGATGGCGGCGCGGACGCCACGACCGTGCTCGCCGCGGCGCGCGGGGCCATGGCCACCCGGTTTGCTCTGTCACACACGACGATCGAGATCGAGGATGCCGACAGCGCCGCGACCGAGGGCGCTCGCGCTGTGTAGTCCGGCGAACATGGCGCAAGCCCCGCGCGCAGCCGTCCCGGTTCGGTTCGTCGCGCTCGCGGGCTTCAATGACATGATTCTTCGGTTTCCCGGCTTCCATGGGCAGGCGGGGCACCAAGAACCTTCGACGGAGGGCGAGGTGCACGTGCCGTGCCCAGTGGGTCCCTGCACCGGCCCTGCGCGGGTAGGACCAGCTGATTCGAGACGCGGCCAAGCCCGGAGCCGACGCTGCGATGAGTCTGCGACCGCATGCAGCGGTTCGCCGCCACGCGCCGATCAAAACCGCTTCCTGAGGCCGGCCAGCCAGAAAAGGCCGCGGCGGCGCTTCGCCCGTGTCTCGTTTCAGAAGACTGGAGTCCCCGTGTCGATGAAAAAGCTCAAGCTCTTGCTGGGGTTGAAATTGAGTGTCGCAGCGAACAACCCAGCCGCGTATAGGAGGCGGCGGTCACTGCTTTCGTACAGGGCGACACCGACGTTCGGGTTCAGGGACCACTCCGGCAAGAAATCCCAGTCCGCCACGAGCCTGAAGTCGCCGGTGGCTCGTGTCGTCTGGAAATCGCGCGTGCCGTATCGGGGGAAGACGCGAGCGATGACGCCCACCGACGGTTGTTGCCGACCGTCAGCGTCGATGAAGTGGTACTCGAGGCCCACCGACACGGGCGCGATGCCCTCGGCTCTTGCCGTCCCCTGCGTCGAGTCGGTCTCCGTCGTCCGGGTACAGGTGTTGCTCTCGATGCGGAACTCGAAATTCTCGCTCAGCCCCATTCTCAGCAGCGTGGGCAGGAACAGCGTCCGGGACTGCGCGCCATTGCTGCTGCGGTATTCCCGCTGCAGCCCGGTCACCACTTGAATGCGGCCAGCCCCGACGACGTTGCTGCCGTCGGCGATGCCGGGACGGTCAGGGTTTTGATGTAGTCGTCCAGCGGCTGCGCTGCAGCAGCCGCTGCGGCCAGTTGCAGCGTGATGCCCCAAGCCAGCGCCCGCAGGCATCGACGAGGCCGCGTCGGGCCGGAGGCGGCGCCGACTCTGGTCTTGCCCGCGCCGGGAAGGGCAAGCTGGGACGACCCCCTGCCGGCTACGACTTGAGCCACTCGACGAGTTCGGGACCCAGCAGGGTGGCGTTGAGTTCCTCGTCCGACTGCGCCACGAAGGCTTCGAGATCGCGGATCACCACCACGCCGGTGTTCCTGAACCGGTGTGCAATCTTCTGCACGAATTCGAACGTCACGCCCTTGTCTTCGCAGGCGCCGATGAACAGGAAGTAGACCTGGTCGCCGCGCTTCTGCGATTCCTCGAGGATGCGCATGGTGCGCGCCTCATCGCTCCTGTCGTTTTCGCCGTCGGTGATGAAGAGCACGAGCGAGCGCCTCTTCTCGTGCGTGTGTGGGGTGCCGTGCTCATGCCCGCTCGCCGACCAGCCGAACAGGCGGCTGAGAAAGCCGGCGCCCTGGGATGAGCGGTGTGCCTCCTCGCACACCTTCCAGCCGAAGTGCTCGAGCGCGCGCTCGAGCACGAAGCTGTAGGTCGTGCCGCCGTTCCAACCCGGAACCCGGTCGACGATGTTGCGCGTGACGTAGTCGCGCGCATCGTCGGGCGTCACCGCGCCCACGTAGTGGGCGCTGTCTTCGCCGGCGCTGAAGGTGAAGACGTCCATCTTGCGGTCCGGGTCGAGCACCATGCAGTAGGGTACGAGCCGCTCGATCAGGATGCTGGTCGTGCCCTCCTCGTGTTCGTGCTCGAACGAGCCGGAGACGTCGATGATCGCGGCGGTTTCCGCCTTCACGTTCGCCACCACGCCGGCCTTGTCGAGCGCCAAGCGCAGCGCGTTGGCCGACTTGTCCAGATTCAGTGTGAGTTTGCTGTTCATGTTTGCTCCTGGTTCAGGGTTTCAACTGACTGATGATGTCCCGCAGCCGATAGGCCAGTTCGCCGGCTTCGGTCGGCGAGATCGTGGTCTTGCTGGCGGTGAGGGTGGCGATGGACGCGATGCTGCCGATGAACGCCGGCATCACGACCAGCGCAACGTTCTGGATGGCGCCGATCAGGCGGATCGGCTGCTCGATCTGCATTTCTCGCGTGGAGCCGGCTTGCCGCATCTGCGCCAGGGTCTGCGTCAGACTCATGCTGCGCTCCACGAAGCACTGCGCCAGTGCGGCGTCGTCCTGACGAAGGCGCTCCGACAGGAACAGGGCGCCGATGGCAGAAGCTTCGACCTGTGCCGCGGTCCCCTCCATCGACCCGGACAGGCGCAGCAGCCGGTCCTTCAGATCCAGCAGGGGGTCGAGTGCGCCACCCATGAGTGCCAGCAGCTGCTCCAGCTCGGCCTGGGCCTGGGCAAGTTCGCCCGGCGTGTCGATCCGGCTGTTGATGCCTTGGAACAGCCGGCCCACGAGACTGTCGCCGCCATGTCCGCAGACGGCCATGAGGTCGATCGATCCCAGAATGTCCATCATTCGCGCGAGGTAGCCCTCCACCTGACGCAGCACAGGGCTGCGCGCAAGGGCAAGCATCTCGGTGACGAGGTCGCCGTGCGCCTGCTGCAGGTTGTGGCCCCACAGGATCGCCTTGCGCTGCGAAGCCTTGTCGACGACGAATGCGCCGACCAGCGCTCGCGCCTGCTGGTATACCCCGGCAGCTGCGCCTGGCGACAACGCTTGCAAATCCGACACAGCCACTTCGATCCGCTTTCGTTCGGCACCTGGGATGGCCGTCGGCTGCCGCACCACCGGCGTGGCAGCGGGGACACGACGCGCCGGCGACAGGACGTCCTGCGCTCGCGGCGCGGCCCCCGCGGGGGTGCGCAGCGAAGCGCCCGGGGCGCCGATGACCGTCGGACGCAACTTGTCCTTCGTGGGCGGCACAGCAGGCCTTCAGGAGAAGTGGCCCAGAACGTCGTTGAACGTTCCCGTGAAGCCGCGGCCGACAGGCGCGTACTCCCAGCCGTTGTCGCCGTGCATGATGCTGCCCAGCTGCACCACGTTGAACTCGCCGAATTCCTTGGACAGCTGGTAGGCGCCCAGCTCGCGCCCGCTCTCGTCGGCGATGGTGACGGTGCAGACCTCAATGTCAGCGAAGGCCGCCTCGTCCTCGGCCGCGGAGCCCTCGTCGTGCCCCGCGGTGTGTTCGGCCTTGTGGACGGTGGCGAAGAGGGGGATCTCATTCACGCCCGCAGGAAGTTTCGAGCCATCGATGACGATGGTTTCGGTGTTGCCCTGGACCCGGACGTCGCCGGAGTGCCGCAGCCCGCCCGTGGGCGTGGCGAAGGAGCCGTCGGCCGCGGTTGGCAGCACGCCGGTCTTCGGGCTCATCTTCGTCGTGTTGTAGGTGGACAGGATCTCTTCGAGCACCGTGACCTTCGCGCCATTGCCGCCGTTGCGTGCCTCGAGCGCATGGATGTCGATGTCGTCCTGATGGCGGGCGTCGCACTGCCATGCGACGGTCACCTTGAACGTAGCGCCCTTGTTGAGCGAGAGTTGCAGCTTGCGGGCCGGCGCGGCACCGGGCTTGTCAAGGGTTAGTGTGAGCATGGGTTTCTCCGGGTTGTTGTCATACCTTGCGCAGCGCCGCGAGCTCGGCTCGCGACTGCTCGAACATCTGCCGCGCCGCCTCGAACTTCGCTTCGGTTTCCTGCTTTGCGGTTTCGACCAGTTCGTGGATCTCGCGCGTCTGCGTGATGATCGCGGCGATTTGCTGCGCCTGCGCGACACGGTTGTCACCGGGTGCCTTGGCCGCGGCGATTGCCACGTCCTTGGTGGCCTGGCCGCGCAGTTGCGTCAATTGCTGGTCGAGGCGCGCCTGGCGCTCGGCGATCTGCTGCACCGACTTGACCGCGAATGCACCGTGGATAGCCAGCAAGGTCATCTTGATCGACGCGAAGCGCGAGGACACCGTTGTGGCGGTCTCCTGCAGCGTCGCGATTCCGGCGGCCTCGATCTGTTGGATCACCATCTGGTCGGCCGGCAGGCGCGTATAGGTGCCTTCGAGCGCAAGGGCCCGACTTTCCAGCAGGCTGAGCTTGTCCTGCAACTCACGCAACCGTGCCTGGGCGGACACGTCGGCAGGGTCCGCTGCCACAGTCTGCTGCGCTACGTACTGCCGGGCCTTTTCGAGAAACGCCCGCGCCACTGCAGCATCGACGGTGAAACTGGCGAAGTGCGTGCCGTACGATTGCTTGAGGCTCTCCAGCGCCTGCAGTTCGCCGAACAGCGTCTTCATTTCCTTGGACAGTTCTCCCTCCAGGCGGACCATCTCGTCGGCCAGCGTCTGCGTCCGGATCGAGATCAACTCGCCGATCTCCTGCATGAACTCGCGAAAGGCTTCCTCGGGCTTGCGGCCGGTGAGCTTGGCGAACAGGCCGGCGAAGAACCCCGGGGCTTCACCCTGTTGGATCTTCTCCAGGATTTCAGGCAGCTTGGCGTCATCGACACCTTTTTCCAGGCGCCCGAAGAGAGCGAACACCTTGGACGCCGTCTTTTTGTCGAGCCGGGCGAGGAAGCCGTCGAGGGTCTTCTGCAGCGCCTGTTCGGCACCGAGGCCGATCTTGATGATGTCGCCGGATGGAACGTCCGCGAAGTCCAGCGCGGCAAGCGCCTGCTCGGCTTGCGGCACCTGCTCCGGCCGGAGCACGATGGCTCCGGTCTCCAAGGAATCTTGCACGAGGGGGCCCTGCCTTGGCGAGGGCGGTGGCACTACGGTAGGGGCGATGTTGCGTTCCACTAATTTCTCCTCTGCCGGTCGGATCGGGAATAACACCGCCCATCCCGCATGGTCAATGTTGGGAGTTTTTGGCTAAAACCCCGGAAAGTCCATCTTGCTCAAAAATTACGCGGTAGACTACGATCTTTACCCACCGGTAAGTTTGGCACACTTGTATCAGCAGTGTCCGGTTAGAACGCGAATAAAGTCATTTGATTGCTGTTATTGCCCTGCTCTGGAATTTAGTCGTTTCCCGCAAAGGCTTGCTGGATGGTCATATTCTCGAACAGAGTGAGCGAAAAAATCTGTAGCAATGTGTAGAGCGAGGCATCGAGGCCGAGACGTTTTTTTGACGATGGCAACCAGGACATAGACCGATACGACGATCCAGATTTGCGACTTCACCGCATTCTCCGACGTGCCGTAGAATTTCTTGATACGAAGATGCTGCTTGATCCACTTGAAGAGCAGCTCGACCTGCCTAAGTATGGTCACCTGATTTGATGTTCCGATGGTCACGGACGGTGATGGTGGTCGGAGAATCGAAAGGCAACGAAAGCGTCTAACCCGACCTCATTGCTGATCCAGTTGGCAACGGCGAGCATTGTGTCCACAACATTTTTGGTGGACACATGGACACAAACCTCATCACCGTTCCTGCGTATCGGCCTCGTCGCCGCCATTCTCCCGAATTCAAGGCCCAAGCAATTAGCAGCCTGCCTGCAACCCGGCGTATCGATCGCAGCCATTGCGTTAGCCAACCAACTCAACGCCAATTACCTGCGTCGCTGGGTCAAGGTCCATCGCGATCAACAAACGGCCGCCACCACAGCACCGGGCAAGATGTCGCACGAATCAGCGAAGCCCCCGCCGTCGACCACCCTGGTTCCCATAACGCTCCGCACACCGGAGCCGGAATCTGCAGCCAACCTCCAGATCGAAATCCGCCGCCCGGAAACAACGATTCACATCACCTGGCCGGTTAGCCAGGCCAATGCCTGTGCGCAGTGGTTGCGCGAGATTTTGCCATGATCCGGCCGGAGCAATTCTGGCTGGTCGTCGAGCCGACCGATATGCGCCGGGGCATTGACGGCCTGTCACAACAAATTCAGCAAGCACTGGGGCGATCACCTTGCGACGGTACGGCGTACGTCTTTCGCAATCGGGGCGGCAATCGGATCAAATTGCTGGTCTGGGACGGCACCGGTGTCTGGTTATGTGTTCGGCGTTTGCATCAAGGTCGCTTCACCTGGCCGCAAAGTAATGATGCCGCTTGTACCCTGAGCCAAGCCGAATGGCGATGGCTGTGAGCCGCCGGGGAAATTGCTACGACAACGCGGTCGCAGAGAGTTTCTTCCAGCTACTCAAGCGCGAGCGCATTCGCCGCAAAACCTATCTCGACCGCGAGGAAGCGCGCCGAGATGTCTTCAACTACATCGAGATGTTCTATAACCCGAAACGTCGTCATGGCTATGCAAACGACGTTTCTCCGGTAGAGTTCGAAAACCAGTATTTCAACCGGCTACAGAGTGTCTAGTAGAGCCGGGGCGATTCATCTCGATCATGGGGATTTGCCGATTGACAACAACCCGGCGGAAAATTCCATCCGGCCGATCACGCCGGGGTGCCGCAACTGGTTATTCACCGGCTCCGAGCGGGCCGGTCGCCGAGCAGCAGCGATTCAGAGTTTGCTGGCCACGGCAAAGCTCAATGGCTTGGAGCCGTACGCCTGGCTCAGGGACACTTTCGAAAAACTCCCCACTTGGCCTTATAGCAGGATCGATGAACTGCTGCCGCTCAGGGCCAACCCGCCGAGCGGTGCGGTAGCGTAGAACGCTTACAAGGCAACGAGAAACGCCGCCAAAGGTTTATGCCGACGGCATTGTTGAGTTGATCGCATGAGGATCAGAACGGCGGATCGTCGTCCCGGGGCTTGGGGTTCGGATCAGGATGAACCTAGAAAACTCAGTTGAACGGAGGGGTACGTGGAAACCGCTGTGCTGCAAGGTTTTTCTGGATTTTTGTCCAACTGATCTACAGCAACGCTGATTTACTCGAAACCATTGTGGCACAACCCTTTCGAGGTGCCAGGCGATTTCAACTGCAGTTTTAGCATGAACGAGGTTATCGTAGAAGTGGTCGACCTGATGGCCGTAATGAGTCGTGAAGAGATCGAGGATCTCGTACAGGCCGTTACGACCGCTGCAACCGGCTTAGCGTGCTTGATTTCCCGTTTTCTGAGACGACCCTCAATAGGGTGATATGCCAAGCATGCCAAGAGAAAATCGGTGACCGAGAAGCAGCGCCCGCCAAGAAAACCCGGGCCGGTAGCGAACCCAAGCGCGAGTTTTTCCCGTCCATCCGTCTATTGTTCGACGCCGCGTAGCGCCGGCCGCTTGCCCGCACGCAGCCTTAACGGCAGTTCGGATCCGTCACGCCTGACCGAGATTCCCAGCGAACTGCCCGGTGCGACTGCAGCGATCTGGTTGATGAGGTCCACCGTGTCGGTGACCGGCCGCTGGTTAATGGCGACGACGACATCACCCGGCCTGATGCCGCCCACATCGGCCGGGCCACCCCGCAGTACGCCGGCGATGACCACCTCCGGGCGCCCGTTCTCGCGGCGGATTTCCCGAGCATCGATGCCGAGCCAGCCGCGTTCGACCCGCCCGGTCTTGAGAATCTGCTCCAGGACCTGCCGGGCGATGCTGACCGGGATGGCGAAGCCGATGCCCTGAGAGCCGCCGCTTTGGGAAAAGATCGCCGTATTGATGCCAATGAGGGCGCCGGAGGCATCCACCAGCGCCCCGCCGGAATTGCCGGGATTGATGGCCGCGTCGGTCTGGATGAAATTCTCGAATGTATTGATGCCGAGCCGGTTGCGCCCGGTGGCGCTGACGATGCCCAGGGTGACCGTCTGCCCGATGCCGAAGGGGTTGCCGATGGCCAGGACCGGATCGCCGACTTCGACGCTGGCTGGGTCGGCGAAAGTCGCGGGAACCAGCCCCTTGGCCTCGATCTTCAGCACGGCCAGGTCGGTTTCCGGGTCGACCCCGACCACGCGAGCCTCGGCCGCTTCCCCCGACGGGAAGGCGACTGCAATCTCATCGGCGCCCTCGACCACGTGGTTGTTGGTGAGGATGTAACCGTCGGCGCTGACGACGACCCCCGAACCGAGACTGCTCGCCGGCTGCGGTGCCGGCCCGCCGAACGGCTGCCCGAAGGGATGGCTGAAACCCGGACCGCGCCGGGTAACGACCTGTTTCAGGGTATAGACATTCACGACCGAGGACATGGCTTTGTGTGCCGCCTGGCGGAAGCTATATGGGCCTGTCGTCGCGGGTGGTGGAGCTGTTTCCTTGATCGTGATGACTTCCCGCATCGCCCACCCCCCGCCTCGCTCCGAGAGGAAGGACCAGACCAGGAGCCCGATGCCGGCCAGGGCGACCAGGAGCAGCCAGAAGCGCCTATTCATGGTTTCGCCAGGAGCGTTGCGGCGGATGGATTGGCTGTCATCCCTTGCTCCTCAAGATATCTTGATTGCGCGCTCGATGGCGCCGACCAGGATCCATCCCGGTTCGGGCTGGCCGGTGTGCGCCGCCTTGGCGATCACGTCCACCAAGGTGTCCACCAGGTCATCGCTACACAGGAGTTCGAGCTTGTACTCGATCACGACGGGTTCCGCGAGATCCATCGCGTAGTGCTGCTGCGCCGTATCGGTGCCGGCGAAGGGATGTTGCACCCGGGAGGCGGTAATGTTGTGGCAAGCGGAGTTCCCGGCGCAATTGCACAGCCCCGAATCCCGCAATGCTTCGAGCACGTCGGCGATGCGGTCTTGGCGGATGAGTGCCTTGATCTCTTTCATGTCGTTCTCCATGCGGCGGCCCCGGCGAGTGGAGCCACCGCGGTCAGGTTGAGGGGTTGCTGCGCTCCCGCCGGGACTCCACCCATTCATACATGAGCGGCAGCAGGAGCAGCGTCAGCGCTGTCGAAGTAAACAGCCCGCCGACCACCACGGTGGCCAGCGGGCGCTGGGTCTCGGCACCCACCCCCTGCGAAAGCAGCATGGGAATGAGGCCCAGGATGGCGACCGAAGCGGTCATCAGCACCGGCCGCAGGCGCAGGGCGGCCCCCTGGCGCACCGCCTCGCGAATCGACGCCCCGTGCCGGCGCTGGTCGTTGAGGAAGGACACCAGCACGATGCCGTTCAGCATGGCCACCCCGAACACGGCGATGAAGCCGATGGCCGATGGCACCGACACGTACTGGCCGGTCAGCGCCAGGCCGAAAACGCCGCCGATGACGGCAAAGGGCACGTTGGCGATGATCAGGGTGGCATGGGTCAGCGAGTTGAAGGCAGTGTAGAGCAGGATGAAGATGAGCCCGATGGTGAGCGGCACGATCACCGCCAGCCGGGCCATGGCCCGCTGCTGGTTCTCGAAGGCGCCGCCCCACTCGGTCCAGTAGCCGGCCGGCAGCTTCACCTGCGTCCGGATGCGGGCTTCAGCCTCCTGGACGAACCCGTTCACGTCGCGGCCCCGCACGTCCAGCTGGATCACCGCATAGCGCTGCAGCTGTTCGCGCCGCACGAAGGAATAACCTTCGTTCATCTCCACCGTCGCCACCCGGGACAGGGGCACCAGCGCTCCGGACTGAGTGCGGATGGGGATGTCGGCAATCGCCTGCGGGCTGTCGCGGAAGGCTGCGTCCAGGCGCACCTGGAGAGCAAAGCGCTTGGTGCCGTCGATCACCGTCGACACGGTCTTGCCGCCGATGCCGGCCTGCACCACTTCGAGGATTTCGTCGGCGTTGATGCCATAGCGGGCCGCTTCGTCGCGGTTGACCTTGATCACCATCTGCGGCTTGCCCTTGTTGGCTTCCAGAGAAAGGTCCGCCGCGCCGGGCACCTTGTCGAGCACGGTTTTCATTTCCCCAGCCAGGCGATCCAGGGTGGCGAGATCCTCTCCATAGACCTTGAGGGCCAGGGTGGCGCGTACGCCGGAAATCAGTTCCTCGACCCGCATCTGGATCGGCTGGGTGGCGCCGAATACCACGGTGGGAACGGCCTTTTCCAGGGTTTCCTGCATTTCACGGGCGAGTTCCGGCATGGATAGGCGCTTGGGCCATTCATCCACCGGTTTCGCGGTCATCAGGATTTCCATGTAATTCACATCCGCTGTTTCGCCCTTCTCGGCGCGGCCGATGGTGGCGAGGGTCGAGGTCACCTGGGGGAAATGCTCCTTGAGCACGGCGTCGATGCGTTTCGAGACGGCGATGCTCTCTTCCAGCGAGGTGGAAGGAATGCCGGTGACGCGGAAAAGGATGGTGCCCTCCTGCAGCGTCGGCATGAATTCCTTGCCGAGGAAGGGAAACAGGGCCAGCGCCGCCGCCAGTAGCACCAGGGCGCCGCCGATCACGGTCTTTTTCCGGTCAAGCGCCCAGTCCAGCAAGGGCAGATAGATACGCTTCGCATGGCGCAGGATGAAAGTATCCTTCTCTTCCTTCGGCTTCAGGATCAGCGCCGCCAGTACCGGAACGAGGGTCAGTGTCAGGATGAGGGACCCCAGCATGGCGAAGGCGATGGTGAGCGCCATGGGCTTGAAGAGCTTGCCCTCCAGACCGGTCAGGGAGAAGAGCGGCAGGAAGACGACGATGATGATCAGGATGGCGAACGCGATCGGGTTGATCACTTCCCGCGCCGCTTCCAGCATCACATGCGTCTTGTTGACCGGCTTGCCGGCCTGATGGGAGAGGAGCCGGAAGCTGTTCTCCACCATGACCACCGCGCCGTCCACCATCATGCCGATGCCGATAGCCAGCCCCGCCAGCGACATCAGGTTGGCGGACATCCCGACATATTGCATCAGGATGAAAGCGATGAGCATGGCGAGCGGCAGGGTCACGACTACGACCACGGCCGAGCGGATTTCCCCGAGGAACAGGAAGAGGATTAGCGCGACCAGGATCGAACCTTCCAGGAGGGCGCTTTCCGCCGTCTTCAGCGCCTTCTCCACCAACTCCGTGCGGTCGTATTCCGGGGTGATGGTGACCCCCTTGGGCAGCGCCTGCTGGGCCACCTTGAGCTTGGCCTTCACCGCATCCACCACGTTCTTGGCGTTCTCGTTGATGCGCGCCAGCGCCAGCCCCAATACCACTTCCCGGCCATCTTTGGTGACCGCGCCAAAACGCAGGCTGGGGGCTTCTTTCACTTCTGCCACGTCGCGCACGTAGACGGGGGCCCCTTCGCGCTGGGTAATCACGATGTTGCCGATGTCGCGGGAGCCGGTGACCAGACCGAGGCCGCGTACCAGATACTGCTCCTGGCCGAGATTCAGGTACTGGCCGCCCACCTGGCGATTGTTGGCGGCCAGGGCCTCCATCACCGCCTTGAAGGTCAGGCCGTACTTGATCAGTTTCTGGGGCTGGATGAGCACCTGGAACTGTTTCTCGTCGCCCCCCCACGAAGTCACGTCATCCACGCCGGGCGCGGTGCGCAGCATGAGTCGCACGGTCCAGTCCTGTAGGGTGCGCAAGTCCATGGTCGAGAGCTTCCGGTCGGCCGACTCGATGGTGTACCAGAACACTTGCCCGAGTCCCGAGGTGTTCGGCCCCAGGGTCGGTTCCCCATAGCCTTCGGGAATCCGCTCCTTCGCTTCGAGGAGCTTTTCGCTGACCAGGCGGCGGGCAAAATAGATGTCTACGTTGTCCTTGAAATAGACGCTCACGTAGGACAGGCCGAACAAGGACACCGAGCGGATTTCGTCGACCCCGGGCAGACCGGCCAGGGCGGTTTCCACCGGAAAAGTGAGGAGCTTCTCGACGTCCTCGGCGGCGACCCCTGGGGATTCGGTATAAATATTGACCTGGACCGGTGTCACATCCGGGAAGGCGTCCACCGGCACCGTGCGGAACGCCTGCACCCCGAAGACCACGACGAGCAGGAATCCCAGCAGCACCAGCACCTTGTAGCGCAGCGAGAGATCGACAATCGAATTCAGCATGAGGGCACCTCGTCAGTGTTCGTCGCCGATTTGCGACTTGAGGAGCCGCGCTTTCAGCGCGTAGGCGCCCGCCACGACCACCACTTCACCACTCTTAATGCCGCTCTTGATGACGACCCGGTCGCCGACCTTGTCACCAGGCTCGACGGCGCGGGGCTCGAAGCCGCCGGCTTCCTGGACGAAGGCCATGGGCTGGCCGTTCACCAGCAGCACCGCTGCCTGCGGCAACGTCATCGCCGGGGTCGCGGACCCCGTCGCGATGGCGGCGGTGGCGAACATCTCGGGCTTCATGCGCCGATCCGGATTGGGCACCTCGACTCGGGCCGGCACCGCCCGGGTTTCCTTGTCCACCATGCTGCTGATGTAGGTAAGCCGGCCCTGGAAGGTTTCGCCCGGATAGGCGCTCACGGTCACGGTGGCCGGTGCGCCCGGGCGTACCCGGCCGAGGTCCTTCTCGAACAGGTTGGCCTCGATCCACAGGGTCGACAGATCGGCGACGGTGAAGAGGCTCTTGTCCGGCTGCGCCAATTCGCCCAGGACCGCCGCCTTCTCGATGACGGTACCGGCGAACGGCGCCTTCACCGAGAAGAGCGAAGTCGGTCCCTGTTCCGAATCCCGGTGCTCGGCGTCCAGGAGTTGCAGGCGGTCTTCGGCGGCGCGCTGGCTGGCACGGGCCTTCTCGTACTCGCTGCGGGCGCGCAGATAGTCCTTCTCGGGGATGATCTCATCGGCCTTGAGCTTCTGCGCCCGCTCGAAGTCGGCCTTGGCGAGCGCCAACTGGCTCTGCGCCTGGCGATAGACGGAATGGGCCTCGCCCAGCTCGATGCTGTCGAGGCGGGCCAGCGGCTGGCCCGCCTTCACATCGTCGCCCAGGTTGGCGTAGACTTGGTCGATCCGGGCCGGGACGCGGGGCGCGACATGGGCGATGCGGTCCTGGTTGGCCCGGATGGTGGCGGTGAGCACTACCTGGTCGGCAACGGGCTGCGCCTTCAGCACTTCGACCCGGATGCCCGCAGTCTCGATTTCCTCAGCGGAGAGCTTCATTTGCCCGGCTTCGCCGTGTTCGTCCGTCGTCTTGTCGGCGCCTGGCTTTTCCTGGACAGATGTGGCCGGTTTCGCTTCGGCCGACGGGCTATCCGGTCGGTTGCAGGCACCCAGCAGGAAGGCGCCGGCCAGGAGGGCGAGCCCGGCGGCCCGCGGTAGGGAAAGGATTGGCATGGGATTTACCCCGGAAAAGTTCTTGTTATAGGTATTCGTCAGCAGTG
Source organism: Achromobacter ruhlandii (assembly GCF_902859695.1). Taxonomy (GTDB): domain Bacteria; phylum Pseudomonadota; class Gammaproteobacteria; order Burkholderiales; family Burkholderiaceae_B; genus Achromobacter; species Achromobacter ruhlandii. The sequence continues at coordinate 134,625 of NZ_CADIJL010000008.1, read as the reverse complement.
CTTTCATCGCGCCCCTCCCGCGGCCGGCCAGCCTGCGGCGGCTTGGAGGGCAACGGTGGCGAGGCGCAGTTCGCTGCGAGCGTCGATCAGGTCGCGGCGCCCGTCGAGCACCTGGCGGTTCACCACGATGAGCTGCAGGAGGCCGATCTCGCCGGCGCGATAGGACTTGGTCGACAGCTGCTGGTTCTGATCGAGGCTGGCCAGCACGTTGGCTTCCAGGCGTTTCACCCGGGCCCGCAGGCTCTCGACGTTGAGCCACAGGGCGCGCACCTGGGCGGGAATGTCGCGGCCAGCCACCTGGCGCTCGATCTGCGCCTGGGTCAGCTCGGTCGTCGCCTTGCCGATGCCCGTGGCATTGCGGCGAAAGAGCGGCAATGGTACCGAGAGGCTGACGCCGATGAGCTTCTCCCGCGCCTCAGTCGCCCCTTCCCGGCCTGCCGTCACGCCGACGGTGATGTCGGGGTAAGCCGAGGCGCGCTCCAGGCCAAGGCGGCTGGCGGCCGCCGCTTCGCGCCGCTCCAGTGCCTGCAACTGCGGCCGTCCGAGGGCCGTCGCCAGCAACTGATCGAGGGTGTAGTTCGCGGCACTGGGCATCAGTTCGCCGGCCACCTCGGGCAAGCTTTCCGGTGCCAGTTGTAGGGCGCTGGCCAATTCGGCGCGGACCTCGGTGAGCTGCTCGCGCAGGGCAGCGAGCTGGTTGCGGCCGCGCTCCGCTTCGACGAGGGCCAGGTTGCCGTCGAGCCGGCTATCCTCGCCGGCCGCTACTCGCTTCAGGACGGCGGTGGCGGCGTCCTCAACCAGCTGGAGCGCTACTTCTTCGGTCGCGATGCGAAGCTGGAGGGCCAGCACCCGGACGAAACGCTGTTCGATGTCGGCGCGTACCCGGCGATGCGTCTCCTGCAGTACCGCCTGCAGGGCGGCCAGATCCTGATCGGCGGCCTCGCGGCGGTGGCCCTGCTGCCCGGCGATTTCGAAAGTCTGCGAAAGGCCGGCGTTCCACTCGCGCCATCGTTCCTGGGAGAACCCAGGTTGCCGGCCCTCCCGGCGGAGGGTTTCAGCGGAGAGCTGGGGATTGTTCCAGAGGAGGCCGCGGGTGTCGGCGCGTTGCCCCTCGGCCGCCGCCTGATTGGCCTGTGCGGTGCGTAGCGTCGGGTTGGCGGCTTCGGCGAGACGCCACGCTTCGTCCAACGTCAAGGGCGTGGCGGCGTAGCTCACTTCAGGCGCACCGGCGAGCACGAGCCAAGCCCCGGCCAGGAGCGCGAAGGCGTGTCCTAAAGGACGTGCCGCAGCAAGGGAACTGCAAGACAGCATGGAATAAATCTTTCAAGCCGGCCGGCGCCAACGGCGCCCGCCTTAGGTCAAAGGAAAAGACTCAGGCTTGAAAGAAGCTGCGAGGCGGCCGGAAGGGATCCTCGTTCGGGCGGGTCGGGACCAGCCCCACCCGCAGGGGATCAAAGCGCTCGCCTGCTGGGGGAATGGGTGAGAAGGATTCGTCGTGGCATTCTGCCCCGGCCAAATGGAATTGGGCATGGCAGCCGTGGTTGCAGGGCTTGTTGGCGCCATTCTTGCCGATGGACTCGTGGTCCGGCTGGGCGTGGTGGCCCGTGGCGGAAAAGTGCGCCATCTCGTCCGACAGTAAATCGGCAGTTGCCTCGGCCCCATAGCTCCACAACGATGCGCTGACCAGACTGAAAGCCAGCAGTATCGCAAGGACCGAGCGGAAATGTGAGTAGCGGAACATGGAAGGAGATTATTCCTAACGGAATATGGCGTCAATCGAACCGCATGCCCAGCCCTGCATGCATCGCCAGTGCCGGTCCGCGCCTGAAGTAAGCCCTTCCAGGTAAACCAATTTCCGCATCGCCGCTGCTATCTTCGTGAGTGATCGCAACGAGATAGCCACGCAGCAGGCACTCCATATCTTCGCCAACGGCCCGGGCTCTGCCTCCACCACGCTCACTGTAGCCGCCACCGCCGCATTGTTCACTGTCAGGATGCAAAAACAAGGTGTGAACTGGTCTGCATAGGCCTGGTACTGCACCCATCGGATACCGTGGCCCTGCGCGCGGGCCATCAGATTCTCGAAAATCTGGGCCACCCCGCTCGCGGCGGTAACTCGCCGGCAGCCTTCTTCGTGAGCACCTTGATGCCGGAGCGAATCTTGCCGCCAGTGGGAATACACCGCGTCGGGGCGGTCGAGTGGAGATTCGCGGATTCGGAAGTTGCAGCCTGAACTACCGCGCAACCCGCCAAGCGCGTAACCCGAAAACAGGTCAGCCGGTGACGGCACTGGCGAAATAGGTGCCCGCCTTCAAGGCAGGGAAGGAACTACGTGAACGGGTGATGGCGACGGCGCCTCCCCAGGGAATGTCGCTGAGGAATTGATCGACACGCGCGTTCTGCTTTGCAAGCGTCAACTCCTTTTAGCGAGGGTCCGCCGCATTTTTCAGGGAAGGCATCGGGTGGTCTGTCGACCACACCCAGGCATCCTGCCCGGCTGCCGCAATCGCCTTCTCCTTTGCTGTTCGTTCTTTGGGGTCCATGAAGGCGCTAAACACGTGTAGCGGCACCGGCGCCGCCCCGGTATCCAGCAGCAAGGCATTCGGAAATATGGCTGCACTTCGAGCATCGTAGCGCAACGGCTTGACGAAGCGACGTTGTTGGGCCACAAGGGCGTCGATCAGCGGAATTTCATGCACGCCTTCGATGGGAATCCATTGCTCGCTCGTCAGCATCAGACTCACCGCATCGATCTCGTAGGTGTATTCGCGGCGATCTCGGATCAGGGCGGCCATGACCACTCGGACGTGGTGGCCAATATCGGCATCGCGCGCCTCGAACAGCGGCGCGAACACCCGCTCGATCCGCTCCCAACTCCGGTTAGCGATCAGCAGCGGCGCATCCGGCATGTGCCGGATCCAGACCCGGCGGCCCTGCGCAGTGGCTTCGCTTGCCTTGAACTCGCCGATGATGATGGCCAGGGGCGCCTGCCCGTCTTTGGGGCGCAGCACGGCCAGTTTCTCGCGCCGGCGCTGGGCCGCTTCGGCCTTGGCGCTCTCGCTGAAAGGTTCGGGCACATACAGGCGCTCGGCCAGCGGCACGCCCTTGACCACGATCTCCTCGGCTGCCTCCAGCAGGTACTTGCGCAGCACGCCCTGGTTGCGCTTGCCCGCCATCGCCGGGCTCCAGCGGTTGAAGCCCGCGCGCTCGAACAGGAAATGCATCAACGCCCGCAACGTCATCTGCCGCCGTGGCACGCCGATCTCCGCCACCTCCTGAGGTTCGCCGCGCGGCACGCCGCGCCCGAGCACCCGTGTCCAGGGAAAATCCACCCGCAATTCGACCCGGCCCGGTTCCGACTCCAGCACCGCTTCACCGACCAGCTCGCCCAGTCCGGACTGCTGGACCTCCGGCTCGTAGGAAGGGCAGCCCGGATGGTGGGCGCTGCCGCTGTCCGGCATGCGCTTGACCACGAGCTGGCGATGCCGCGCCACGTACATCTCGACGCCGCCGGGCACGCATAGGCATCTCGGCCGCTCGGGTGTCTCGTAGACGTGGGCGAGCGCCTCCTGCAATTGTGGATCGTCCGCGCCTATCACGCGGCCCTTGATGGCGAAACGTTGGGCGTCCATGGCGAACTCAAATCAACTCATCGAGCAGCTCCGCCAGCGTCGGCTTGGGCCTGGGCAACAGCTCCCGCACCGCGCTGCGCTCGCCGATGCCCAGGATCGCGCCCACCTGATCCTCGTCGGCCCCGCGCTCATACATCCGCGATATCACGGTGAGGCGCGCCGACTGGGTGCTCAACCCCTTGAGTTCGGCGTAGCGGAACAACTTGCGGTAGATCTCCAGCAGCGCCCGGCAGACGTAGCGGTTCTGCCCCGGCTCGCCATTGTTGGGCGTGATCTTGTAGGGCTCGCCACTCGGGGAAAGGAATAGTCGGCTACCCGGGTCCAAGCCACGGTAGGCATCCGGCGTACCCAGGCCATGCCCGCCAGCGAGACGCTCGCGGAAATAGGCAGCCAGCGCATCGTCGAGCCGGCTGCTGCTGAAGTACAGCGGCCGGAGCTTGCCGTTGATCGCCGCGTCGGTGCGCAACTCCGATTCCCTGCATACGCTGCCGTCGGCATGCAGGTAGTCGCGGACCTCGATCCGTGCGATCTCGAGGGGACGCAGACCCGTGGCGAACAGCAGGTAGTACAGGGCCAAGTCGTGCCAAGTGCGGCTGGTGCGGCCCTTGATGCGCACTGCGCCCTGAGCCACCTCCGCCGCCGACAATACGCGCGCCGGACGGGCGCCTGCCGGCGGTTGGGGCTCGAAGCCTTCCAGCGCGACCAGGATCGCGTCCCGATGCAGGCGCAGCCGCCGCACGAAAGCCGCGCCTTCTTCCTTGAGTCCATCCACGCCCACCACCTGGGTGAGTTGGACCGCGACGGACTTGATGCGCCGCTCGACCGCCGTGCGTGATACGCCGAAGCGCTTGGCCACCGCCTCGTAGGTCTCGCCGCCGATGACGGCACGGAGCATCTCAACCGATTGCAATGCGTTCTCGTGGTGCTTGCTGATCTCCTCGTTGTCTTGCATGTCTTGCTTCTCCCATCATCTCTCGATCGTCATCAGCCCGAATGTTCGAGCGCCGACGCCCCCTTCGCCAGGCGAAAACGCCGGGAAAGGCGCGGGATTTCGTCATCAGGCCGAGCGCGCCGCCGTCGCTGAAGAACTGGCCGGCCCGACCGATGACCGCACGCGCGACGCACGGGGCGGGTCGGCGCCGACCCGGTCGATTCGCGAACGACGCCGCCGTTCCGAGCCCCACCTGTCCCCGCTCATTGCCTTGCTCTTCACCCGGGCTGGCCTTGCTGCGCGATCCACCGGCGGATGTCTTCCGCGCGCCAGACGGTCACCCGCTCCGAAAGCTTGACCGGCTCGGGAAAGGTGCGAGCCTGGATGCGCCGCCAGAGCGTCGATTTGGAGATGGGCACGAAGGCCAGCACCTGGGGCTGGCGCAGGAAGCCGGTCTCGGGCAGCGTCAGGGTCGCAACCGAAGCGGCAGGCGTCGTTGTACGAGCGCTGGAAGCCGCCACCTTCGCGGCGGTACTGGTACGGATGGTACGGATGTTGGGCATGATCGGGCCTCGTCACGGCGGGTGCCGATAAAGGACATGACCTGCTCTGTTGCGGCCGCGCTAGGTCAGGATGGCGCGGGCCGATAGGGAACGCAGAACTCGACGACATGCCGCCGGCGTCCCGGTCGCACGGCATGGAAGGATGAACAAGAAAGTGACTCCCACCGCATGACGGCCAAGGGCATCCGGGTCGGGAAAGATCAGCCGATCCGCACCAGCACCGCGCAGCACGCGCGACGGCGGATCGTCGGGCAACAGGCAGGTAACGACTGCGACGCCGCCACGAGTGCGGTGAAGGTGCCCACGGCGTCAGATCATGCGGACGTGGAACCTGTCGATACGATATTGAGGTCCGTGGGCCGACGCAAGACGCCTCGGGACGCGCCAGCCGAAAGGGGCCGCACACGCCAGCGATTGGAGATGGCACCGGTACCGAACCCATTCCGGCACGCCGTCATCAAGGTTGCCGCCCAGGCGCCGAATCGCGAACGAAGCCGATCCGGCTCAAGCCCGCGTTGGCGGATGGGGCCATGATTTGTGTCTGCGTCTCATCAGGCGCCTTGGTGTCCGCCTGCCAGTCATCCCACGGGGAGAGTGACTGGAGGGTTTCACGCATAACATTTCGCGGCCGTGCGGCTCATGCTCCCCCCTGTGGGTAGAAATATTGGCTATTTCGAGCGGTTGCCCAAGTGCTCACAACAATTCCGCACGACCGTCATAACGAATGCCCGATCATCAGTCCCCAGTTCGGAAATCCATGCACCGAAGGTTGCAGCTTCGCTGGCATCTTCGGGCCCTTCATTCGATAACAGGTCGCCGGCGGAACAGCGCAGCGCCACCGCAAGCCTGTCCAGCGTCGGCAGGGACGGCAAATGCGCCCCGCGCTCAATGCGCGAAATGGTTTCGGCGTCAACGCCTACCCGCTCCGCAACCATTTCCTGTGTCCATCCCAGCTGTTTGCGCCGCTTCGATAGGTTGCCCCCCAATCGCTTCGCCAGACGGGCGGAGTCTTTTTTCTTTACCGCCATCGTGTTGTCCTTTCAATCAACAAGAATGACGGTCACTGGACTATCGAAACAGGGTTACTTATGTTGTTTTAACTATCTACATACTTGTTGAGTTCTAGCGGAAAGAAACGATGAAATAGTCATATTCTGGCGTCCGCTGCGAATTGCGGGCGGCTTACAGTGAACTCGGGCAGATGGCTCAGATTGCCGTAATCACGCTCTGGATGGTGGCAACGAAAATCAGTCACGCCTTCGCCGATCAAATGTCTAGGTGCGTCGACCGGGAAAACGTCAAACGGCTTCGGAAATGCCAAGGCGATGGCCATGAGCGCGAACGCCGCCGTGCAGGTTCAGCGGCCCCAATAACAGAATCGCTGACCGTGAAGCAGCAGCCATCGACGCTAATCGCCAACCGCAGGTTCGGTGCTTTCCAGGGCTGCTTCCGGCATTCGTGCGCTAGCGTCGGCCGCCGTCGGATCGACCGCCGCGTCGCTTTCCGGACCGGGTTCGTCCGCACCATTCGGTGCCCCCACGGCTTCGGCCTCTTGGCGGTTTGGCCCGCTGCGGCCTTCGACATCGTGCGCGTCCAGGGCATTCATCCGCCGCCGCAACCCCATCGCAAAGTTCCGCGCGCCATTGGCGACATCGCGCACCTGCCGTTTGAGACCCGCGCGCTGCATGTCGACGGCCTGGGTGGTAATCACCTCGTGAATCTCCAGGGTCTGCAACAACGGCATCAACTGGTCGAGTTTGCCCAGCACCTCCAGGAAGCGTCGACCGATGGACGACAGCACATGGACGTCCACATCCAGCGGCACGGTGTCGTAGGTCGCCGTGCTGGTAATGCCATGGACCTTGAATAGTGCTTCGGCACCGTCGATGGCTTTATTGAGGTTCTCGGTCACTGCGTCCATCTGGGCTCGAATGGCCTCCTCGACCTTGGCGACGTCCTCGTGGTCGAGCCTCGTGCGAGCGATCACCGAGATGAAGTGGGTGTTGAGTTGCAGCGTGTTGAACAGCCGCGCGAAGAAGCGCTTGCCCTCGGCGCTGGTGAAGCGCGTCGGCATCTTCAGACTGGCCGCCTCGACGCGTCGGAAGTCGGCCTTGGCCTCCTTGGCGAGAATGCGGGCGTTGACGGCCCCCTGGTCTACCTTGACGATCTGGATCTCCGACATGCCGTGCTCCTCGAAATACCGCGTTCGGGCCAATCATCCATGCAGGCACATGCACTCGCCACCGGAAATGGCCGTCACCTGAGGGGGCTTTCGGCATCGGGCCAGATTGGACCGGCTTTTCTGGATTGACCTGGCCATCCGGTGGCACTACCTTGACGTCATGCAGCAGCTGGCCCTGCATTCAAACAAGGCAAGCCCTGGAGTTTCCTGTCTGTCGCGTATGCCATCGGCTTCGCCGGTGCCGCGTGCGCCGATCTTGCCGGCACCGATATGGGTGCCTGTCGCACCCATGCCATCGAGGCGAGTTTTCGAGGCAGGGGCGAGGCGCTTTAACGATTTCGTAAGCGCCCCTCCCCCGAAAGCCTTCCTCGATCGGTAGCTGGCATACCGGTCACGGCGGTGCTCACCGCCCGTTCAAGCCAGCCCTGGAGCTTCTTCCCATAGCGCCGTTCCGCCCGTAGCGGGTCGGCAGCTTCTCACCCCACGGGGGCATATGCCCCCCGTCGTGGTGCGCGTTGCCTCCAATTTTTCCTGGAGCCAACGATGCTGAATCAGAACGTATCCCCCCGAGTTTCCCGTCCCACGCCCGTGGGGCCTGTTTTGCCGCGCATTCTTCCCTCTCTCGCGGCCGCCTCGCGCCACCGTCCGGCGGCGATCCCCGATCGTGCCGCCCTGGACGCTTTGCTCGACGACGAGGAGGCGCCCGTCGAATGGAGCGAGGAAGACATCGTCTTCCTGCATTGGCGCCTGCTGCAGGAGGTCAGCCATCTGGCTGATCCCACAACGCCGCTGGAAGAGAAGTTCGACACCCTGCGCTGGGTGTTCAGCGAACGCGAGAAGGACGGCATGCCGTTCTCCTTTGTAAGTTGCCTGCGCGTCGTCGGCTGCAGTCCGCTGTCGCCGATCGCTTACTGCGGTCGGGTCGACGCGGAGGAAGTGCGCGACTGCATCCGCCACGGCCTGAAGGCCTGGCTCGATGTCTCGCTCGAGCGCTACCCGGACTGGGTGCGCGATGCCGTCGTCCACAACCCAGCATGGGTCGAGGCCCGGCTTGCCAAGAACCCCCAGTGGATCAACGAGCAAATCAAGCGGATGGCGGTACAGGGCGACCTGTTTGCCTGACGCCTTCTTCCATTTCTAGGGCTTGTCGCCAACGCGAAAGCCTCACCCCTTCAAGGAGTCGTCATGACCACTTTCAAGGATGTCCTGTGCCTGCTGGCAATCTTCGTCGCCTACGGCATCGTCGGACGCATGGATTATGAAGACGCGGTAGGGCTGGAACAGATTATCAAGGAACGGCATCACGTCGACTGTCAGATGACGACGCCAGCCGACCGCGAAGCCCTGGCGCAGATCAACGATCTGCCCTTCGATCCATCTACCCGTCGCACGGACGCAGCCGCGCCCGAAGACGGGCAGCCCTGCGCGTCGCGCGTGCTGTGAGGAGGCCGCCATGCATACCCAAACGCGCATCGCGCACGACGCCCCTTCCCTGCTGACCGTTCAGGCGCCGGAAGACATCGAGTTCCTGGTCAAGGAAAGCGAAATCCTCACCGGTCGGGCCGGCCGCACCTTCGTCATCGCCGGCGCCGACTGGCTGGCCTACCGGGTGCATTGGCATCCGATCGGCCTGAAAGTCGAACGGCTCGATGCCGAGGGCCGGGTCCTCAGTGGGCTTCATTCCACCCAGCACCTGCTGCCCTGGGAGTTCCTCGGACACAGCCTGATGGAGGCCCTGGCCGCCGGCCAGTTGTTTACCCCGCCGATCCGCCGTCTCGGCTGACCGATCGTTCTTTCCCCCTTGGCGGGCCCGTCCCGCCGGGGCCGGGTTCCGCCTGCACTCATGGAGCACATCATGCAGATACAGGTTCAAATCAACGAGGAAGGCGCGCTGCGCAACCAGCGCTATGCCTTTACCGACCGCTTTACGCTCGTCTCCGAGCTGTTGCAGAACGCCCGCCGTGCCGGCGCGATGCGCATCGAAATTCAATACGACGCCACCACGCAGGTACTGCGGGTGGAAGACGATGGCCGCGGCCTCGACGACTTCCAAAAGCTCCTGAGCTTCCACGAGTCGGGTTGGGATGCGGCCACCAGTGCCGAGGAGCGCCCTTTCGGGGTGGGCTTCTCGAAGTGCCTGTATGCCGCCACGCGCTGCATCGTCGCCTCAAAGCATCAGCGTGTCGATATCGACACCGCGGCGGCGCTGGCCAAGGCGTCCATCGAGGTGGAGCCCATCGCCGAAGCCGTTGCCGGTACCCGGATCGAGTTGCACGGCGTTGACCTGCCCGACCTGGGCAATCGCATCGAGAGCTTGTGCCTGGGTTTTCCGGTGGAGGTGCTGTTCAACGGCAAGCCGCTGTTGCGGCGCTTTGCCGCCGCGAACCTGGCGACGATGGCCAGCCCGATGGGCACGGTCCACCTCACCGGCACGCGGGACGGCAAGTTCAGCTACAACACCCTGGTCTTCCTGCAGGGCTTCTGCGTCATGAAGCCCAACTATTGCCCGTTCGACGAGGTCAATATCGTGCACCTGGATTCGCGCCAGTTCGTGGCGCGCCTGCCGGATCGCGACAAGTTGATCGACGAGGACGTACAGAGAAAGCGGATCGATACCGAGTTGAAGGCCTGCTGGCGGCAGACGCTAGAGGTCGCCAAGACCCAGCTTTCGCCCGAGCGCTTCGTTGCAATCTATTACGCGGCGATGCGCGCCTGGGGACATTGGGACCTGCTCAACGACCTTGATGTGCTGCCGGTCGAATTATTCGACGAAATCGTCGACTATCCGATCCAGGATGACGACCGCAGCTATGTCCGGCAAGTTGCCGTAGCACCCACTCGACATGCCGTCGAGAGCGGCAAAGTGACTCTGGTTTCGCTCGACTGGTTGGGCGACGACAACGCAGCACGCTGGATGCTCGCCCGGGCCAAGGGCTATTTGCTCTTCGACTGGATCGGCCTGAGCTCCGAGCACTGGGCATGGCGCCACGTGCGTTTCCTGGACCAGGAAACGGTGCAGGTCGAGGCGGTGTCCGAACAGGTCCGCGTCCAGTTGGAAGGGCGCTGGGTGTGGCCCACCGTGATCCTGTGCGAGGCCGTGCGCCTGCGCGCCGGCAGCAAGGTCGTCGAAGTCACCGACAAGGGCGTCTGCCACCATGGTGTCTTGTACATCCCGGACGGCGAGACCTCCGGCGAAGCGGTGCGGCAGGCCTCGTCCTTCATCGACGAGAACGACCAGTTCCTCGCTTCGGACCTGGACGCGGACCGCGACGCGCTGGCGGACCTCATCCGTCGCCTGCGTTCGGTCGATCCGGTGCAGACGCTCGACTCGCTGCTGCAGGAATTGCGGCTGGGCCGGTATCCCCTGCTGCACGGCAAGGCCTTCCAGGTCACCGTGGGGGTGGGTGCTGCGCCCGGCCATTCGGTGGCCCTGATTGCCGAAGCGGGTTCTGCCAACGCGGGAGCTGGCCATGCAGGATCGTGAGTACGCGGCCCGCATCGAAGCGGTCAAGCAACGTGCCCATGGCCGGTGGACGGAAATCCTGGCGAGCCTGGGCGTGGATGAACGCATCCTCAAGCGGCGCAACCTGCCTTGCCCGTTGTGCGGTGGCACGGATCGGTTCCAGTACACCGACAAGTTCGGCGAGGGGAACTACCACTGCCGCCAATGCGGCCCGGGTGGCGGCTTCAAGTTGCTGCAAGCCATCATGGGCTTGGACTTCAACACCGCGCTGCGTGACGTCGAGCGCTGTCTGGGGATGATGCCGGTGACGGCACCGCCCCGCAGTTGCGAGCCGTCGGCCGAGCGCATGAAGAAGCTGGCCCAACGGATCTGGAACGAGGCAAAAGCGGTAACGGTGGGCGACGAAGTCGATCGCTACCTGAGCGGACGGGGTCTCGCCCTGCCGGTGTACCCGAAGGTGCTGCGCTTCCACCCTGCCCTCGGTTATTACCAGAAGGAAGCCGCCGGCAAGTCACGCAAGGTGGCTGAATATCCGGCGATGCTCGCCTGCATTCAGGGTGCCGACGGCCACGCCGTGACGCTGCACCGGACCTATCTGCGGGACGGCGGCAAGCTCGCGGCGCTCGATGCGAAAAAGGTGCTCTCGGCCGGGATCAACGGCGCCGCGGTCCGCTTGTTCGATGCGACCGAGGAACTGGCGATCAGCGAAGGTATCGAGACCGGCATCGCCTTGCATCTGGCGACCGGCAAACCGGTCTGGGCCGGGCTCAACGCCGGCAATCTGGAGAAGCTGTGGCTGCCGGACACGGTGCGTAAGGTCTGCATCTACGCCGACAACGACGCCGACGGCGACTTCGCCGGCCAGGCCTTCGCCTTCGCGCTGGCGCGCCGGTTGAAGCGTGAAGAGAAAAATAGCGGTCGGCGGCAAGTGCGGGTGTTCCTGCCCAAGCATGCCGGCACCGATTGGGCCGATGTCTGGCGCCAACGCCTGGAAGCCCAGGCGCCGCGTGCGGCATGAATGTTTGACGAAGGGTGCGGCCAGTCGGCTGCACCCGCCTTTTCAGCGGCACTGCATCGGGCGGTGACGGTGAAAAGGCCCCTATGTTTGCCCCACTGGTAGTTGTCACACCAGGCGGCGCCCCAAGGCGCCGCGAAGACAGCCCTGGAGTTCCGGCGCGATTTCTCGCGCCCTTTCTGGACCGGCAACCGCCGGTCCGTCTCGACCCTGGCGGGGATGCGCTTCCCCCGAGGGGCGATGCCGTCTCCGCTTTTCTTTTCCGACAAGGAGATTGCTATGAAAAACGGACGTTCTCTCGTCAGCCTGGCCCAGGAACTGGAGCGCCAGCTGCATTCGAAGAAGGACTTAGTCGTGCCCTCGACGCTGGTGCGTCATGCCACCGACGATCTGGGGAGCACGCGACTCGTCATCGAGGAAGGCGGCAGCCCGGTGCACTACGGCGTCACACCCCTGGCACGTCGCCAACTGGCAGACAAGCTGAAAATCCCGTATGCCTATTTCGAGCGCATGCGCGAAGACCAGCCGGCCCTGCTAGACCGCAATGTGAACACCTGGCTGCAGAGGGAGGACGAGCGGCGCATGCTGCGCACCCTGGACGGTCAGGTGCGCGCCGTGTTGTCGGATCGCTACCGCCGCCTGGACAACTTCGACCTGGCCGAGAGTGTGCTGCCCATCCTGCAGCAACTGCCCGAGGTACGCTTCGAGTCGGTCGAACTGACCGAAACGAAGATGTACCTGAAATGCATCACGCCACGCCTCAAGTACGAGATGGCGCCCGGCGATATGGTGCAGGCCGGGGTCGTGATCTCGAACTCGGAGGTGGGCCAGGGCACGTTGTCGGTACAGCCGCTACTGTTCCGGCTGGTGTGCAGCAATGGCTTGATCGCTGCCGACCGCTCGCTGCGCAAAACTCACGTGGGGCGCGCGCTGGGCACCGAGGATGAACGCATCCAGGTGTACCAGGACGACACCTTGCGCGCCGACGACAAAGCCTTCTTCCTGAAGGTGCGCGACGTAGTGCAGGCGGCAGTGTCGGAAGCGACCTTCCGCCAGACGGCGCAGAAGATGCAGAAGACGCTCAATATCCCGCTGGTGGGCGACCCGGTGAAGACGGTCGAGGTGCTGGCTCAGCGCTACGCCCTGAACGACAGCGAGCGCGCCGGTGTGCTGCGCCATCTGATCACCGAAGGTCAGTTGTCGGGCTATGGGCTAGTCAATGCGGTGACGCATTACAGCCAGGAAGTCGAGGACTACGACCGCGCGACGGAGTTTGAAGCACTGGGCGGCCGGCTGATCGACTTGCCGGCCCATGAGTGGAAAGGCTTGGCGGAAGCGGCCTGATCCAGACAATCGCTGAAAGCCGGCCGGGGTATCCGCCCCGGCCCGGCCTTCAGCCATTCCAATACCATTATACCGAGGGCGCGCTATCCCGACATCAGATCGAGTGGCAGCGGCCCCTCCACCGGCGCAGCAGGCCGGCGATCGCGCTTAGTCGCCGCGTCGGCTGCCCCGCCGGTCTTGGTCTGATTCGTTGGAATCGTCGCCCCTCAAACTATGCCTTTTCGATACGCCGAACGATCCTCCCTGCGGCGGCTATTCCCCCAAGCAACAGCTTCTGTCGGACCTTACGTGTGGCAAAAGGATCGCCCTCCAGATTTTTGAACAAATGTCTCTGCCATAACACAATGCCAATGACTATGCTGATTTTTGTTGCCATAACCCAATCATCATGACGGGTCGCTCATAAAACTTTCCACCTTCGATGCTCAGACACCCGTTTCAGCAGGACCAACTGGAGAACATGACCATGAGTCGCGTGACGCTTACCGATGTCGAATGGATCAACCTGAATGTGCTCGTCGTCATTCGCGCCGGTCTCCAGTATGACCCCGCCTCGACCTGCTGCAGGTACGGGCTCAATACGGCGCAAGCCAACCATCTTCGAGAACTGAGCCTCGACGAGGTGTGGTCCTTGGTAATCCACGTCGGCGACACGACCCTGTTCCCACCGCGCGCCGACCTCGTGACGTTGCTGAGCACGCCGCGAGTGTTGGCGGGCCCCATGGCGCTCGTCCATCCCCCCATGCCGATGGACAGCCGGCGGTAGGAACCACGACCGATGCCGACCCGCGGCGATCGGCACCTGCGCGCCATGCAGCTGGCGAAGCAATTGGCGGCACTCGGCGCACGGCTGAAGACGATCCACCTCATCACCGGCATCCCGCCGCGCCAGGTGCAGAGTCTCTTTTTCCCCGATGCCCACACCATCCCGCGCGGACGCGCCCCCGACTCGGCCGAGTGGTACCACGGCGCCAACCTCATCCTGCGGACCGACGCCTGCCTCATTGGCGCCAGGTACCGCCAGTTGCGCAACCAGGGACTCGCCGCCGGCGAAGCCCTGGTCTTCGCCTACCGCGCCTACCAGGCCGCCACGCTGCCGCCTTACCGCATCAGCCTGGACCGGGCCTTCAACCTCGTCTCCTATATCGACGGCATCTGGCTGGCCAACGCACCGGCGCTGTCCGTGCTGACCTGCCCCGGGTGTGGCTGCGAGTTCATTGCCGCGGTCGGCACCGTGGCGCACCCTGGCGAACCTTGCCCCTTCTGCAAGCTGCTGGAACGCTTTCACCTGGACCATCGCATCCAAGCGTGTTACCCGGCTCGCCCTGCACTCGACATGACCGAGCGCCAACTGGGCATGCTGGCGCTGTTTCACAAGTTAAGCCCTGAAGCCGAAGGCGATAGCCCGTCGGAATAGGTGACGTTTCGGCGGGACAGGCAAGGTAGCCAGCCCGAGAATGGCCACTGCGCATTCTCGTCGGAATCGCCGTACCGCCATGCCCGCCACGCCAACGCCTGTCACTTCATACCCCGCCTCCGACCCAGGGTTCGCCGCCGTGCCGGTCGAGGATCTGCTGGCCGGCGAAGCGGACCTAATCGCACGCATCAAGCTCTGTTACGGCATCGACCGGGACAGTTTCGAGCGCGATGTCCTAATGCTGGTGCGCCGCTATGCCGCCTGCGTACATCTGCTGCCAGCGACCGCCGACAACTACTTCAGCAAGCCCGGCGGGCTCTTGCGCCTCGGCCTGGAGACCGCGTTCTTCAGCCTGCAAGGCACCGACGCGCATATCTTCTCAGGGCGAATGAGCATCTCGGCACGCCGCCAACTGGAGCCGCGCTGGCGCCATGCGACCTTCATCGCTGGGCTGTGTTGCGAATTGCACCGGCTGATGAGCCATATCATCGTCACCGATGCCGCCGGCGAGGCGTGGCCGGCCTTCCTGCGGCCGCTGGCCGACTGGCTGGCAACCCGGGGCAGCGAGCGCTATTTCCTGCGCTGGCGGCCCCAAGCCGTCGAGGCGCGCGGCCTGGGCCTGTTCGCCCTGCCCCATGTGGTGCCGCCCGCGATGATGGCCGACCTCTCCGAGGGCAATGCGGTCATCGTGCCGCATCTGCTGGCCAGCATCGGCGGCATTCCGGTCTATCGCGACCACAACATCCTCGACGAACTCGTCCGCCGCTCGCTGGCGCTGGTCATCGACCGCAACCTGGTCGCCAGCGCCGACCGCTACGGTTCGCCGCAATACGGCTCGCACCTGGAGCGCTACCTGGTCGACGCCCTGCGGCGGCTCACCAGCGGCAACTCGGCCTGGGTCCCCAACCGCGAGAAGTCGCGCCTGTGGTTCGGACAGGACGGTCTGTTCCTGGTCTGGCCCGGCGCCGCCGAGGATGTCCACCAACTACTCGAAGCCGACCAACTGGCCGGCATCCCCAAGGCGCCCGAGACGATGCTGGAACTGCTGCTGGCCGCTGGCGTGTTCGAAGCGGCAGCAGCGGGCCGCGCGACCTGGTCCATCCAGCCGCCCGGCGCCAAGGCCCCGCTGGAAGCCGTCAAGCTCTCGGCCCCAGCCATTCTCCTCGCGGGAATCGATCCGCCCCCCGTCGCCCTGCCCCAGGCGCTGGAATTCAAGTCAGCGCGGGCGTCTACGCCAGTTGCGCCGCAGACGCCTCCATCAATGCCACCGCCGGCACCGGTGAAGAGCGGCACCCAGTTGTCGCTCATTCCGCCGCCCGAGCCGCCTGCCGAGAATGACGTCCGCGTGGGGCCGGTCGAGGAAACACCCGGATCACCTTCGCCGGAACCGGCGACGACACCGCCTTCGGCGTTATTCACCCTGCAAGCCCCGATGCGTCTGAACCCGGTGGTGCGGGACGCCCTGGCCGAGGCCGTTCGCACGCTCAACGATGGCATGGGTCCGCCCACCGTGTGCACCGTCGCCCAGGGGGTGTTCGTACCGCTGGAGGAATTCGGGCGGCGCGGCGTCCAGCCACCCCTCGCCATGCGTGCCCTCACAGAGGCGAACCTGCTGGTGAAACCAAACCGCAACGGCCCGCCGACGCTGTCGCGTGAATTCAACGGCAACCCCACCGTCGGCATCGTGCTCGACCCGCGCTGCGTGAGCGGACTCGATCTGGCGGGCTTTGCCGCGCCACCGGCGGAGGGAAGCTGAGATGCTGGTACGCCGCTACGAGATGCCCTGGCGCCGGGCCTATGAGGTCTATGCCGGCATCGCCTGGTGGCTGGCGCTGCTCTATTTCATTGGAGTCGGCGTGACCGGCGCCCTGCCCCGGCAATTGGCCCTGCCGCTTGCACTCGTCTGCTTCGCGATGGGCGTGCTGCGGGTGACCCAGGCGCTACGCACGCTGATCTTGCGGGCGTCGCTGCGCGGGCGCGGCATCGAGGTCGTCGGCACCGGCGACCTGGCTCGATGGTGCCAGGATCCGGCCTCGGTGTTCCTGGGCTTCGGCTTCGAATGGCAGCCGGTGCATTCGCAGCGGCTCTATGAGCTCGCCAAGATCGACTACCGCGAGTACGCCGTATCGTCGCGCCTGCTGCAACTTTTGGGCTACGACAGCAAGCCGCAGCCGGACGCCGAGATCGGTCTGCCCTATATCCACGGCGTCGAACCGAAGGAAGGTCCTTTGCACCGGCCGCTGCAGAACTTCGAGGGCGGCACGTTGCTGGTGGGCACCACCCAGTCCGGCAAGGGGGTGGCACTCGCCAATCTGATCACCCAGGCGATCCGCCGCGGCGACGTGGTGATCGTCATCGATCCGAAGAACAGCCGGCGCCTGAAGCGGGTCGTGGAGCGTGCCTGCGCGGACTACCGCGAGCCGGACACCTTCATGGAATTCCACCCGGCCTTCCCGGAGCGGGGGGTACGGCTGGATTTCACCTTCAACTGGCAGAAGCCCACCGAGATCGCCTCGCGCATCCAGTCCATCATGCCGCCGGACACGGCCGGCGCCTTCTCGGCCTTCGGCTGGGATGCCGTCAACGTCGTGGTGCAGGGCCTGGTCGAAATCGAGGAACGGCCGAACCTGATGAAACTGACCAAGTACATCGAGGGCGGCATCGAACCGGTCCTCGAAGGATCGCTGCGCCGCTACTACGATCAGACCCTGGGCGTCGGCTGGCGCGAACTGCCCGAGATGAAGAAGCTGCTGCACGATGCCCATCGCGGCAACATTAAACGGCCGTCGGAGGCGGCCAGCGCCGACCTGATGGCCTTCGTCGCTTACTACGAGCACCACATCGCCCAGAACCAGCGCAACAGGGTAATCGACGCCCAGGTGCGCACCTTCCGCCACAATCGCGAGCACTACCAGAAGATCACCGCCAACCTGCTGCCCATCCTGTCGATGCTGACTTCGGGCGACCTGGGCCGCAGCCTCTCGCCCGATCCCTTCGATGCGGACGACAGGCGGCCCATTATGAACTTCGAGAAAATCGAGCGCGCCGGCCACGTGCTTTACATGTGCCTGGACTCGCTGCCCGACCCGTCCGTCGCCTCAGCCATCGGCGCCTTGGCACTGGCCGATCAGGCCGCACGCGCCGGCATGCGCTACAACCTGGGCGGCTACCGGCGCATCGCGCTGTTCGTCGACGAGGTCTCGAACGTCATCAACCAGCCGCTGATCGAGATCCTCAACAAGGGCGCCGAGGGCGGCATCTTCACCACCTGCGCGATGCAGACCCTGGCGGACCTGGCCAGGCGGCTGGGTAGCGAGGACGCGGCGCGCATGGCGCTGGGCAACCTCAACAACCTGATCGCGCTGCGCACCAAGGACCGGCCGACCCAGGACTTCGTGGTCGAGACCTTCGGCAAGACGGCGATCCACACGGTGCGGGTGGGCCTGAGCCACGGATCGGATGCCCACCTGGGCGACTTCTCGTCGAGCTATTCCACCCAACTCACCGAGAGCTTCGAGGAGATGGTGCCGGCGGATGTGCTCGGCAAGCTGCCCAACCTCCAGTACTTCGCCTCGGTGTCGGGCGGCCGAATCATCAAGGGGCGGTTTCCGATCCTCGATCCCGATGCGGATTCGTGCCGCGCCCCGGGAAAGGCGGCCGCATGATCCGCGCCGTCGCCGTGTTGTCGTTGCTCGTCCTGCTGGTCCTGGTGCTGTACGTGCCGTCGGCCCATCCCCCGGAGCGCTTCCTCGCACAGCTACGCGCCGAGCATGAGGCAGCCACCGCCTACTGGGGCGCCGAGCCCGCCACCCGCATGCTGGATGGGGCGATGCGCATGCAAGATGCGACAACCCAGGTCACGCCGATTCCTGCCGCGAAGGATGCGCCTTCGCCAGCCGGCGTGACCGGCGCCGTGTCCCGGGAGATGTCCTCGGTCAACCAGCGCCTCTTCAACAACGCCTACTTCCGCGCCGTCGACGCGCTGCTCCTGCTCGCCAGCTATCGGCTCTCCACCCTACTCGAATGGCTGCCCTGGCTGGCGGTATTCGTCTTGGCTGCAGTCGTCGACGGCGGATTTGCGCGGCTCATCAAGGCCAAGGAATTCCTTCAGCACGATCCGGAAATGTTCGCGCTGTACGCCAGCCTGGGGATCGTGATCCTCTGCGCGACGGTCATCGGCTTCGTGCTGCCGGTGACGTTGCATCCGCTGCTGCTGCCGTGCGTGCCGCTGGTGGTTGGGGTGCTGACCGGGCGGGCGTTGGGGTGTTTTCATCGGCGTGGGTAGGCAGTTTGCAGAATCCAGGCGCGGATCTGGCCTTCGTGTGGGAGCCGTACTAAACCTGAGAGGGCTAGCCTAGCGACCGTCGATGGGCTGACTCCATGTTGCCGGGCGAATTGCCGGATCGACGGCACCTTCATCCCCTGGGTGGGCTTTCGCTCCTCAACGAGGCGGCGAAGTCCGCTGGCGATCTGGGCGACCAGCGGGGTATCGGACTGATGTTCCAGTTTCAGCATCTCTGAACTTCGCCGGACACGATTTGGGGCGCGATTTCCCGCATCACGCTCGCGACGCGGGGATCGCGTGTGATTTCCGCGAAAATCTCCGGTGCGGCCAGTCGTGCGGCACCATTGCGGAATTCGAGATAGACGCGTGAACCGTCGTGCGGCGGCGTTGCGAAGGTCACCAGGGGAATGCGTTGCAGACACTCGCGCAAGAAGGCGGTATTGCAGCCGATCCGAGATGACTGCGGATCGGCGTAGACTTCGTCTCTGCTGCGAGCGTGCACATTGATTTTCTCGTAACGCGCGATGTCGATCATTCCGAGTGGATCATAAATCGTCATGTGCTGGCGCGTGCCGCAGGCGATCGGGGTCGGGAAAGTGCCCTTCGGTACTCGGTTGTCGAGAAACTGGTAGCGGTAGTCGATATGCGCATAGGCGAGCCACTTGAACAGCACCCTCGGCATGCCCGCGTAGGCTTCGATGCAATGTCCGAGGAAATCTTCGACAGCCTTGTAGCGGCCTCGCTCGCGTGCCCGCAGCCAGCCGCGTTCGACCGTTTCCTCGGGCGGTGTCACGACGAAGTACATGTGAATCGTCGAAACATATCGCGTATAGGTCTCGTCCAGCACTCGGCCAATTTTGCGGGTCGAGAAGCTGTCGAAGCGGAACCGGTCGACCAGCAGATGCGGGATGGCCTGTGCGCGGTTGGCCTTGTCGCGGATGTAATGATCGAGCTTGGCGTCGATCACCATCACCTCCCGGCCGGTCAGGTGGCCGGCATACTTGTACGCAGCGCCGAGCGAATCGTAATCCAGCAGCAGCCGACGCCAGACGTCCGGGCTGATGGTGGCATAGCCGTCGCCGTCAATTCCGGTGTCGAGCATCAGGCGCTTGACCATCGGGCGGATCGAGCTCTTCCCGGCTGCTGATGCCCCTTTGAGGCTGATCAGCACGGGGGCGCCGCAGTTGCGGATGCGGGTGTAGCCCTCTGCGTCGATGGCGGCCTCGACCATGGGTGCGATGGCCTGTCCGAGAAGCAGGCTGCCGAAGCTATTGCAGACGTGGCGGGTGACGAGGGTCTTAAGCAGTTCCGGATCACGGCCCAGCGATCCGCGGGTCGCTGCCATTGCGCCCAGGATGCGATACAGGCTATTGAACAGTGCGCGCTCGAAGGGATCGAGGGCAGCCAGCCCGCTGGCCTTGAAGCCGGAAATGATGCGGTGGTCGTGCTCGGCCGGGGATTCAGTCCGTCGGGCGTGCTCTTGCCTGCGACCGAACAGCGCTCCGAGCCCCCGCTTTGCCGCTGCTGCCTCCGGCGTCGCGCGCAGCTGTCGGGTGAGAAGCTCCCCTGCCCGCCATTCGGCGCGCCGGCTCAGTTCCGCGTGTTGGCGATGAAACGAATCCGCATGGGGCAGAAGATAAGCGTCGAAGATGCGGCGGGTGATGTGCCTGAAATTCTGGCCGAAGACTTCTTCTGAGTCGCCTTCGGCGACTGCGATGTCTGCGGTCACGCGGACGATCAGCTCATGCAGCACGAGACGCATCGGGCGAAATGCGGCCAGCTCTTCGGCAGGCATTCCGATCATGGCCGCCAGCTCTTGGACCTCGACGCGATCGGTGGTGACGCATTCCTGCCGGTAGATCGTCTCCAGATCACGCCATGGCACGGGTATCCCGCTGGTGACGCCGGGATTCCAGGCGGAGAAGCCGGAGTCTTCAGTAACGCTATTGGGCATGATCATCTGTGCCGAGTGCAGACTTGGTGTCGTCGTGCCCGGCACCAGCGCCGGGAGTGGCCTGCCGTGATCCTACTGCGGCCGAGGGGGCGCGTCACGCCAAGTCGTATCTGCCGGGGTGAATCCCGTGTGCTGCAACTGTATTGGTAATCAACGCTTTCTTGCATCTCGCATGTGTCCGCATCTGGTTACTGTGAACACGCCCCAGAGTGGGCTGGCAATGGGGCATGAGGCGTAATGCATCGAGTCATGCCAGCCCGGTGCGTTCACATCAAGCGGATCTTGATGTAACGCTTGATGTCGCGCAGATTGGCTAGAACCAGGAACACGATCACCAGCACCAAGACGATCCAAAACAGGGTCCACCCGCTCATAGCAACCTCCTTGGTAACCCTCTCGATTCATGAATTGACTGACTGCTCGTCCTTATTGCATCTCCTTCAGCATCCGCTGCACCATGAATTCGATCAGCCCAACCGCCTTATCCACCGCCGCCAGAACGGGCTCGCTAAGCCCCATCCGGCCTTCCTCCTCCGGGCCGAACGAGGTCGGTTCACAGGCCACCAGGACGATCTGCCGGCAGGCTCCGCCCAGGGTAGACACAAGGCGCAGGGTGCTGGCGATGTCCATGTGGTGAGGCGAGATCGACATGTCCTGGAAGGACGGCTCGCTCGGCAATTCTGGCTCCGGCTCAATCACGTAGAGCGTGCCCGGTCTGCCGCCCTGGCAGGTGGTGTCGACCAGGATCGCCGCCCGGCAACCATCCAGAAGCGCATAGCTCAGGTCCAGCCCGCGAATCCCGAAGTCCAGCACCTCCACCTCAGGGGGTAGCGGACGCCGGGCCAGACGCTGGACGACCTCGACACCGAAGGCATCGTCACCAAAGAAGATGTTGCCGATGCCGGCGATGAGGATGGGTTTCTCGCTCACCGCCGCGCTCCATTGCTGGCGAGCGGCTCGACTTCCTCCGGGGCAAAGAAAAACCGGTGACCGGGCAGCCGCTGCATCCCCAAATCCTTACCGGGATCCTCATCCACCACCACCGCGATGTGGACCTGGCCCTCCAGGTCGCACTCAATGGCCTCGACGATGGCCTCCTTACCCGCCAGCGCCAGGTCCAGGATGTCGGCCGAGGCACCGGGGCGCAGGCGGACACGATCCCCGGCCTTGAGCTCGACTCCGCCCACCTGCCAGCGGGTCAGTCGTACCTTGTCATCCCAGCCACGCCAGGGATCCGCCAGCCCGGCTGGCTCGGAGCGGAGGCTGCGCAACGTTCCGTGCAGCCGCTGCAGTTGCGCCTGGGAAAGGGATTGAGTCCGCTCGAGCAGCGCACGGGCATGCTCGTCCACCGCCGCCATTTCCCGTTGCTCCTGTTCAGTCAGGGTCAGGATGCGCAGTGTAAGCAGTTCGTCGATCTCCGTGCCGTCGAAGAGGCTGCCCGGGCTCTCGGAGGCGATCCGGGGATAGTCATAGAGGATGATAGGGGAGGAGAGCAGGGTGTCGGTCTCCCCTGGCTCGCCGACCAATACTGGCCAGGTGCCAATATTGTCGCAGCGGGCCGCCGCCTCGCGCAGCGAGGCTGGAGGATCCAACAAGGAGATGAACGCGCCTTGCTCCAGACCAAGAATGGTATGGGTCGACACCAGGGCATGCCGCAAGGCCTGCTCCCGGACAGGAGCCCCGCCCACCTGGGTGAGGTTGGCAACCCGCACCGTGATCCGGAACACAGCGTCTACGACCGGCTCCGCCGTCAGCTCGACATGACCGGCCAGCGCCTGCCAGGTTCGCACCAGCAGAGCCGTCACCGCGCCCGTGGCATCGCGTACGGGCTCTACCTCGCGCCCACCGGCAACGGCGAAGGGAAGCCGCCGAGGGGCGTCGAGCAGTTCATCAAGGCCCAGCTTGGCCACATCCAGAGGCTGCTCCCGGGCTTCCTGCCAGCGATAGTAGCGTCGGTCACCGATCTCGAGCAGGTCGACCCTGCGCATCGGGGGCTCGACTCCTGCCGACAGCTCCGGCAGCGGCTGCGCTAGAGCACCGACCTCGCGATTGATGAGGTGCAGGAAGCGCACCAGCACGTGCAGCACCGTCTGCGGTGTTCCCTGCAGCAGGCACTGGGTCTGCAGACTCCAAGGCTCGGTATCGCCCTGGGCTTGGCTGTAGGCTCGGGGGTAGACTCCGCCGAAGCTCCAGCGCTGTTGGTTCTTCACCGCCGACGGCCGATAAGGGTAGAGGATATAGCCCTCATAGAGGACGGCCTCCACGATTTTATTCACCTCGGTGAGATCCATGATCAGGCAGCTCCTCCGCAGGGCCCAGCAGGCGTTCCAAGGTCTGCTCCCAGGTGGCGAGCCCTTGGTGTCGCTTGTACTGGTAGAGTCGGTCGAACACATCCTGGCGCAGCACCAGCCAGACGCTGTTGGGGTAATAATGCGCCATCATCGCCCGCCACACTCCCACGGGAAGGCGAAAGGAGACCTCCTTGTCCCAGGGGATACGGTCGATCTGCAGCCCGTCCTCCGGATCCTGGTAGAAGATCGAGCCGCTGAACAGGAGGCCCAGCGGGATTTCATCCGTCTCCAGGGCATAGAAGTACTTGGTCGCCGCCACGTTGAAGTCGTAGCTGCAGGAAACTGGTAGATCGACCATGCAGTTACCCTGAAACCGCGGTACCAGCGCGCTGATCGAGGTCCAGGGCAGGCTGTGCAGGGTCTGGCTCCAACGCTCGGGAGCACCAAACAGCTCGAGCAGCCGCTCCTGCTCCCGGGGCTGGTAACGCCGCTGCATGGCCTCGATCCGGACCTGGCACTGGAGCATGACATGGTGGATGGGCGTCTCGGTATCGGCTGCGGTTAGCTGCAGCTTGAAAACAAGCTGCGGTGATGCCGCGTAACGGGCCACCTCTGCGCCCAGCACCTGGAAGTCGAGCTCAGGCATCGGAGCGCACCTCCACCACCGGATGCGCACCCGCCTTGAGTCGGGTGAAGAAATCACGAATGACCGCCTCGAACTCTGGTCCTCCGGACAGGCCCTGCATCAGCGCTACGCCGATACCTTGGATACGCAGATGGGACGCCACGCTGTCCAGTGCCTGCCGGACCCGAACCTCTGCATCGTCCGGGGGTAGCCCGTGCAAGAGCAGCAGGCCTCGAACCTGATCGTCCTTGGCCATGGCATCGAGGAGCGTCTGGCCTGCTGTCCCGGTTTCGGAGACCAGCTTCAAGATCCTGGCGAGCCCTTTACCGTGCAGGTCCAGCACGACCTGCAGCAGTTCCTTCGCTGCCTCCCGGGCCGTCGGGTCGGGCAGGCCCTCCAACACCTGGATCAGCGCCTCGATCCGCCGCACCTCCTGCTCGAACGCCGCGCTTTCCATCGTGCCGCCTCAGGATCCGAATGCCCGGCCGAAGGTGGGCGAGTGGATAGTCTCGAGCGTCCTCCCCTTGCCCAGGTACATATGGACCCCACAGGGCAAACAGGGATCAAAACTGCGCACGGTGCGCATGATGTCGATGCCTTTGAATTTGCCCGGTTCGTTTTCTTCGAAGATCGGTGTGTTCTGCACCGCATCCTCATAGGGGCCCGGTGTGCC
This sequence comes from Achromobacter ruhlandii, assembly GCF_902859695.1. Classification (GTDB taxonomy): domain Bacteria; phylum Pseudomonadota; class Gammaproteobacteria; order Burkholderiales; family Burkholderiaceae_B; genus Achromobacter; species Achromobacter ruhlandii. The sequence goes on along the minus strand of NZ_CADIJL010000008.1, from coordinate 110,250 downwards.
ATAGATATCCCGCGGGCTGGCGTTCCAACAGGTAGGTGGGTAGGGATGGTAGTTGGCGATCTTCCCATCGCGGATCACCATGTGGTGGGACAGCACGCCGCGCACCGCCTCGTGAAAGCCACAGCCAATGGCCTCCTGCGGGACCTTGAACGCGGTCCAGGTCTCGGTCCGGCCTGCGCGGACCTCCTCCAAGGCCTGCTCGACGAAATAAAGTGCCGCCGCCGCCGCATATGCCTGAAAATAGGTGCGCGCGCGATCGCGCTCGAGGGCGTTGCTCCACTGTGGGATCTTCCACTCGAGTTCGACCTCTGGCAGCAACGCGGTCTTCGGCAGATAGATCTTTACGCTTTGGCCGGTCGCTTTGATGTACCCGATATCCACCAGCCCGGCCAGGGCCGTCACCCACAGCCGGGCGATGGCCCCCCCGCCGGTATCCAGCGCCAGGTGATCACCGCTGCGCTTGTCGAGCCAGCGCGGCGACATGACCCAGGTGTACTTGTCGTTGAAATCGCGCTTCTGTGGTCGTGGAAGGGTAGTCTGATTCCAGGGATGGAGCTGATCCACCGGGTTACCCAGAGGGTCGGTCTTAACGAAGACCTTCCCGCCATCCCAATCGTCATAGAAGGAGCTGCCCAGCAGGATGCGAATCTGCAGGTTGATCTCCACCAGGTCGGTGCTGATCAGTTCGCCGTCGACCACCACCCCCGGGGTGACGAACATGGAGCGCCCCCATTGGCTCATCGTCTTGTAGTCGTAGTCACAGACCACAGGGTTCTGGAACGCCCCCCAGCAACCGAGCAGTATCCGCCGCTTACCCACCTCTTCGTAGCCTGGCAGGGCTTGGTAGAAAAAGTCGAACAAGTCATCGTGTAGGGGCACCACCTTCTTCATGAACTCCACGTACTTCATCAGCCGCGTCAGATAATCAGTGAACACTTGGACCGTGGCCACCGTCCCCACGCCACCAGGATAGAGCGTCGAGGGGTGGACGTGGCGCCCTTCCATCAGGCAGAACATCTCCCGGGTCAGACGACTCATCTGCAGGGATTCGCGGTAGAAGTCGCCGCTGAAGGGATTGAGGGCCTGCATGATGTCGGCGATGGTACGATAGCCGTGCAGATGCGCATGGGGTGCCTCGGTCTGCTCGGCTTGGATCAGCAGGCCCGGGTTGGTTTCCTTGACCATCTGCGCGCAGAAGTCGACTCCCACCAGGTTGTCCTGATAGAGGCAGTGATCGAACATGTACTCGGCGGCCTCGCCGAGGTTGATGATCCACTCGGCCAGAGGCGGCGGCTTCACCCCGAAGGCCATGTTCTGGGTATACACCGCGCAGGTGGCGTGATTGTCGCCGCAGATGCCGCAGATGCGGCTGGTGATGAAGTGGGCATCCCGCGGGTCCTTGTTGCGCATGAAGACGCTGTAGCCGCGAAAGATGGATGAGGTGCTGTGGCACTCCGCAACGCGGCGATTCTGGAAGTCGATCTTGGTGTAGATGCCCAGGCTCCCCACGATCCGTGTGATCGGATCCCAGCTCATCTCCACCAGCTTGTTCGGGGTGATGGTCCTGGTCGGTCCGGTTTGCGGCTCAGTGGACATGGTCTTTCTCCCAGGCTTGGCCAAGGCTGCTGCAGCTCGTTATTTCGTCTTGTACCCGGTGGTCAGCTCCGGACGCTTGTGGCGCCACTTGGGCTCCTTGTTGAGGGTGGAGTTGGTGAGCCTGCGCAGCGCCCGGATCAGCCGGCCGTAAGGTTGGATCAGGTTCGAGGACAGGGCGGCCCCGGGGGGCGGGTCCATGAAGGGCATGAACTTGTCCGGAAACCCGGGCATCGTACAACCAATGCAGATGCCGCCCACGTTGGGGCAGCCGCCGATGCCATCCATCCAGCCTCGCCTCGGGACGTTGCACTGCACCACGGGCCCCCAGCACCCCAGTTTGACAATGCACTTGGGCGAGCCGTACTCCCTGGCGAAGTTCGCCTCCTCGTAGTAGCCACCTCGAGGGCAGTTGTCGTGCACGCTCCTGCCGAACAACCACTTGGGCCTCAGGGCTTGGTCCAGCGGGATCATGGGGGCGCGCCCGGCGAGCTGATAGAGCAGATACAGGAGCGTTTCCATGAAGTTGTCCGGCTGGACCGGGCAGCCGGGGACATTGACGATGGGGATACCGATCTTCGACTTCCAGTCCCAACCCAGGTAATCGGCCAGGCCCATGCAGCCAGTGGGATTACCGGCCATGGCGTGAATCCCACCGTAGGTGGCACAGGTGCCAGCACCCACTACGGCCAGGGCCTTGGGGGCCAGACGATCCAGCCACTCTGCGGTGGTGATGGGCTGCCCGGTCTTTTCGTCCACGCCCATGGCGGCCCAGTAACCCTCGGACTTGATCCGTTCATTGGGGATGGAGCCTTCGACCACCAGGATGAAGTTCTCGATCTCGCCCCGGTCGGCCTTGTGCCAGTAGGCCATCAACTCGTCGCCGTTCTCATAGGCGAGGACCGGGTTATGCAAGTGGACCTTCGGGAGTCCGGGGATCGCTCCCAGGACAATGTCCTCGATACTGGGCTGGGTGGCAGCGGTGATGGAGATGGTATCGCCGTCGCAGCCGAGCCCCGCCGTGATCCACAGGATGTGGACTTCTGCCACGGCGGGTGGGGGTTGGGTTTTGCGCCCACAGGGGCTGGAGGATACCTCTGCCATGGCGCGCCCTCCTCTGAGATCATGTGGCGTCGGGGCCTACCGCCACGGCGGTGCGGCTGAGCAATGTTTAGGCAAAACTCCAACGCTTAGATCAAGACTAGTGTAACAATGAAAAAATACAAGATCCCGTTGGGAGAGGATGTGCTTGAAGGTAATGGCGCCGGCGGTTGAGCAATTGCCGGGCCTGGTGGAGGTGACCCTGGCCGGGATGCCGCCGGTGGGGTTGACGTCAACAGAATGGACGCCGGAACCGGGCGATACGCTTCGCCTACACCGTCTTTGACGCCGGCTACGGCCATCTGCCCTGGATGCTGCGCGCCCTTGCTGAGGAACGGGAAACCTTTCTGGCAGAAGTGCATTCCGATCAGACCGTCTATCTCGCCGACCCGGCGCCGGCCGTGCCGGAACGCCGCTCGTTGCGGGGCAAGGCGCCGAGCCGCCCGCAGGCACGGACGGCGCCCCTGACAGTGGCCGCGTGGGCGGCAGCCCAGCCCGCCTCCCGCTGGCGCCGCCTTTCGGTGCGCGAAGGTGAGCAGGGCGAGGTCGTCGCCGGCTATCTCAAGCAGCGGGTGTGGCTCTGGGATGGCGAGGAATCGCGGGCGCATTGCTGGCATCTCCCGATGCGCCGGGAAAGTCCCCGAGCCGAGCGCCGCGATCACCACCCGCAGCACGCCCCAAAGCGGGCAAACGGGTTTTGATGCGGGCAAGAAGGTCAAGGGACGCAAGCGCCACCTCGTGGTCGATACGCTGGGGCTGTTGCTGGCCGTCACGATCACCGCCGCCAGCGTGCAGGACCGAGATGCCGCTGCGCCGGTCGTGGCGCAGGCCTGCGCCAAGATTCCTGGCCTGAAGAAGCTCTATGCCGAAGCGCGCGCACGATGTCATGCTCGCTGGCCTTGACCCGACCGTGACGGTGCCGTGCCAAGAGCGCGGGGTCGCGCTGCCCGGCAACGATGTCGCGGATGATGGCCTGGCCCGTCATCCCCATTACATCGGTCAGGACTTCGCCGAGTTGGATGTTCATCTGCACCAGGGCCTTTTGCATGCGAAGCACCCACGAGGCTTGCTCGGCGAGCAGCACTTCGCGCTGACGCACCACCGCACGCGCCACGCACACCTCATTGCCCGGCCGGAACGCCGCGCGCAGCAGCCCCAGGCTCATCAACTTCTGCAGCTACTGGCAGTCCTGCACGTCGCTCTTGCGCCCCGGCACGTACTTCATCTGCCGGGCGTCGACCAGCCACACCTTCAGACCGCGCTGCTCCAGGACCTCGTACAGTGGAATCCAGTACACGCCAGTGGATTCCAGCGCCACCGTGTCGACGCCGCACGCCAGCAGCCAGTCGGCCAGTGCGCTCAGATCGTCGGTCATCGTGCCGAACTCCCGCACAGGCTCGCTCGCCGAATGCCGCGGCACGGCCACCCAATGACTCGACGCGCCCACATCGATACCCGCCGCATTGGGGAAGCGGGGTATCCGGATGAGTGCGGCGATGCTAGCACGCCCCGATGGCGACGACTGGATCGCGGCCGAGGCCGCAAGCGGGAAAGGACTACCCAAAGGACTACGCTGATTTTCTCGGCTGGTTCCCTGATGATGCTGCCTGCCTCGATTATCTGGACTGGTTGCGTTGGCCGGACGGTTTTTCCTGCCCGGGCTGTTCTGGAGATGCGGGATGGCGCATGAGTGATGGCCGTTGGTGGTGTAAAGCGTGCCGTCGCAGGATTTCGGCAACGGCGGGCACAATCTTCCATCGCACGAAAACGCCCCTCACCATATGGTTCGCCGCCGCTTGGCACATGACAGCAGCGAAAAACGGGGGTTCGGCCAAAACGCTCCATCGCCTTATGGGGTTTGGATCCTACGAAACTGCTTGGGCGATGCTGCACCGATTTCGTGGTGCCATTGGGCACGCTGAACGCACGCGACTTTCCGGCGATGTGGAGGTGGATGAAACGATGATTGGCGGTGCTCGCCCCCAAAAACGCGGGAGAGGCGCTGCCGGCAAGGTTCTCGTTGCTGTGGCCGTGGAGCAGATCCCGCCAAAAGGATTCGGTCGCTGTCGCATTCAAGTCATTCCCAACGCGGAGGCTGATACGCTGCGATCCTTTCTCCTTACTCATATCATATAGAGCCCGGCGCCAAGATTCTCACCGACGGACTGGCCTCCTACCCGCTGGCAGCGGGGAGTGACTATGTTCATCGAAGCACATCCATCAAGGGCTCTGGCATGGACGCGCACGAAATTCTCCCCGGAGTCCACCGCGTGGCGTCTCTCGTGAAAAGGTGGCTGCTCGGCACCCACCAAGGTTCTTTCAGTGCGGATCATATGCAAGCCTACTTGGACGAGTTTACCTTCCGATTTAACCCCAGAGGTTCGCGCGCCAGGGGAATGCTCTTCTACCGACTCCTTGAGCAGTCGGTCGCTATGCATCCCATCTCCTGTCGAGACCTCGTGGCAAACCCGGGACCCAGAAAAGCAGGGGAAGATAGTCCTGCGCCTCCGTGCTCCGCAAAAAGCGCACCATCATCTCTCCACCTGGAAATTCCTCGCAGCCCATGGCGCCGCTAAGCAACCGCACTCATCCGGATACCCCGCTTTCAGAAAGGCTCCTGACCTCTACTTGCCCAGCAAATGGCCAAGAAACGCCTCGGCCACCGCCGATAAGTGCTTGCCCTTCGGATAGGCGACGTACCATTTGCGCATCAAAGGAAACCCCTGCACGTCGAGAGGTTGCACCAAGCCGCTGAGTCCTTCCAGCGCCAACGTGTAGCCGGAGAGCACGGACACGCCCAAGCCGCCGGCGATGGCCTGCTTGATCGCCTCGTTGCTGCCCAGTTCCAGGCGGACCTTGAGCTTGTGGCCGTGCTCGGCAAAATGCCGTTCAGTGGCGAGACGTGTCCCGGACCCGGGTTCGCGAAAAACGAACGGTTCCTCGGCGATACGTGCCATTGGAATTGCCTTCTCCCCGGCCAGGGGGTGATCGTTTCTCGCGATGACGACCAAGGGATTGTCGGCGATGGGAATGGCCGCCACGTCCATGCCCTCGGGCGGAGCACCGAGGATGGTCAGGTCATCCTCGTTGTTGGCGATGCGGGCCAGCAATTGCTCCCGGTTGCTGACGATCAGTTTCGCCTCGATTCCGGGGTAGTGGGCGCAGAACTCCCCGAGGAGACGTGGCAGCAGGTATTCGGCGGTGGTTACCATGGCGAGGCGAAGCCGCCCGCGCTTCAGCCCTTGCATGTCAGCCAGGCGCATCTCCAGGCAATCCAGCCCCTTGATCGTTTCCCGGCAGGTGGCGAGCACCTCGCGGCCAGCATCGGTGAGGTAAATCTGCTTGCCGATGCGCTCCAGAAGGGGGTGCCCGACGCCTTCCTCAAGTTGCTTGGCCTGGGTAAATACCGCCGGCTGGGTCAGGCGCAACTCTTCCGCCGCCCGCGTGTAGGAGCGGTGCCGAGCGACGGCTTCGAAGATACGGATCTGTCTCAGACTCAAGTGCATTAATTCATAATAGTGAATGATAAAGATAAAATCAATTAAGTTTTAATTAGTGCGCAACTTGCTCATACTTGCACCAGCCCGAATTTCATCGGGCGAGATTTCCGACAACATAGAGGAGAAACGAATGGCCGCAAAGACATACAACGCTGGCGTGAAGGAGTATCGCCAAACCTACTGGACCCCGGAATACACTCCGAAGGACACTGACCTTCTCGCCTGCTTCAAGGTCACCCCGCAGCCGGGCGTGGCCCGCGAGGAAGTCGCCGCCGCCGTGGCCGCCGAGTCGTCGACCGGCACCTGGACCACGGTGTGGACCGACCTGCTGACCGACCTCGACTACTACAAGGGCCGTGCCTACCGGATCGAGGACGTGCCGGGAGATGACACCTGCTTCTACGCCTTCGTGGCCTATCCGATCGACCTGTTCGAAGAGGGTTCCATCGTCAACGTGCTGACCTCCCTGGTTGGCAACGTCTTCGGCTTCAAGGCCCTGCGTGCCCTGCGCCTCGAGGACGTGCGCTTCCCCATCGCCTACGTCATGACCTGCGGCGGCCCGCCGCACGGTATCCAGGTCGAGCGCGACATCATGAACAAATACGGCCGGCCGCTGCTGGGCTGCACCATCAAGCCGAAGCTCGGCCTGTCGGCCAAGAACTACGGCCGCGCCGTCTATGAGTGCCTGCGTGGCGGCCTCGACTTCACCAAGGACGACGAGAACGTCAACAGCCAGCCCTTCATGCGCTGGAAGCAGCGTTTCGACTTCGTCCAGGAAGCGACCGAGAAGGCGCAGCGCGAAACCGGCGAACGCAAGGGCCACTACCTGAACGTCACCGCGCCGACGCCGGAAGAGATGTACAAGCGCGCCGAGTACGCCAAGGAAATCGGCGCGCCGATCATCATGCACGACTACCTGACCGGCGGCTTCTGCGCCAATACCGGCCTGGCCAACTGGTGCCGCGACAACGGCATGCTGCTGCACATCCACCGCGCCATGCACGCCGTGCTCGACCGCAACCCGCACCACGGCATTCACTTCCGCGTGCTGACCAAGTGCCTGCGCCTGTCCGGCGGCGACCACCTGCACTCGGGCACCGTCGTCGGCAAGCTGGAAGGCGACCGCGACGCGACGCTCGGCTGGATCGACATCATGCGCGACGACTTCATCAAGGAAGACCGCAGCCGCGGCATCATGTTCGACCAGGACTTCGGCTCCATGCCCGGCGTCATGCCGGTCGCCTCCGGCGGCATCCACGTCTGGCACATGCCTGCCTTGGTCACCATCTTCGGCGACGACTCGGTGCTGCAGTTCGGTGGCGGTACGCTCGGCCACCCCTGGGGCAACGCCGCCGGCGCCGCCGCCAACCGCGTCGCGCTGGAAGCCTGCGTCGAGGCGCGCAACAAGGGCGTCGCCGTCGAGAAGGAGGGCAAGAGCATCCTGACCGAGGCTGCCACGCACTCGCCCGAACTGAAGATCGCCATGGAAACGTGGAAAGAGATCAAGTTCGAGTTCGACACCGTCGACAAGCTGGACGTCGCCCACAAGTAATTCTTGCGCCGAGCGCATGACACCCCGGAGCCGCAATTGGCGACCCGGGATCAGGACCCAATTTGAAAGGAAATGAAATGTCTGACGTAATGGATTACAACTCCCGCCTTTCCGACCCCGCCAGCCGGAAGTTCGAAACTTTTTCCTACCTGCCCGCGATGGACGCGGCCAGCATCAAGAGGCAGGTCGAGTATCTGGTGAAGAAGGGCTGGAACCCGGCTATCGAGCATATCGAGCCTGAGTACCTGATGGACTCCTACTGGTACATGTGGAAGTTGCCGATGTTCGGTGAAACCGACGTCGATCGCGTTCTGGCCGAGGCCAAAGCCTGCCACAAGGCCAACCCCAACAACCACGTGCGCCTGGTCGGCTACGACAACTTCAAGCAGTCGCAAGGCGCGGCCATGGTGGTTTACCGCGGCAAGACGGTTTAAGTCGCTCGGCGGTTGGCAGTATCTGGCCCCCGCTGCGCGGCAAGCGCAATCGGGGGCTTTTTGTTTTCCAGGAGTTTGCCAACGAATGGTGCGCCGTCGAGTTCGCGTCATTCGTGGATAAATCCGCGTTCTCATCAAGGAGCCCCCGCATGAGCAATATCGTCGATCAATACCGCATCACCAAGGAACCCTACTATCGCGCCGTCGCCGACGAGGTCGAGTTGTTCGAAGCCGCCTACTCCGTGCGCATGCCGATGATGCTCAAGGGACCGACCGGCTGCGGCAAGACGCGCTTTGTCGAATACATGGCACACAAGCTGAACAAGCCGCTGATTACCGTCGCCTGCAACGAGGACATGACCGCCTCTGACCTGGTCGGCCGCTTCCTGCTCTCAGCCCAGGGCACCGAGTGGCAGGATGGCCCGCTGGCCATCGCCGCACGGCATGGTGCGATCTGCTACCTCGACGAAGTGGTCGAGGCGCGCCAGGACACCACCGTGGTGATCCACCCGCTGACCGACAACCGTCGAGTGCTGCCGCTGGAAAAGAAGGGCGAACTGGTCAATGCCCATCCCGATTTCCAGATCGTGATTTCCTACAACCCTGGCTACCAGTCCCTGATGAAGGATCTGAAGCAGTCGACCAAGCAGCGTTTCGGCGGTCTCGACTTCACCTATCCCGAGCACGCCATCGAAACCGAGGTCGTGGCGCATGAATCGGGGGCCAACGCCGACATCGCCGGCAAGCTGGTTTCGATTGCCGAACGCTCGCGCAACCTCAAGGGGCACGGCCTCGACGAAGGCCTGTCCACCCGCATGCTGATCTACGCCGGCTCGCTTATTGCCAAGGGTGTCAACCCGCAGGCCGCCTGCCGCGTCGCGCTGGTCCGCCCGATCACCGACGATCCCGACATGCGCGATGCGCTCGATGCTGCGGTAACCACCTTCTTCTAAAGGCAGCCTGCCATGTCATTCAATCTTGCTGATTATGCCGAATTGCTGGAGGACTTGTCGCCGCACAGCCAGAATGCGTTGCAGGCCAATTGGCACGAAGCGACCAAGGTGTTCTCGCCGCGTGGTCTGGACAACTACCTGAAGGGTGCGGCCGCCATTCGCGGACTCGGCAAGGGTGATTCGCTGGTGGAAACCTGGATCGAGAAAGCGCCGATGGTCGCCAAGGAGGTCGGCGAGGACGTTGTCGGCGACCTGGCTACTGCCTCCCTCGAACTGGCCTCGCGAACCTCGGGGACGGTGATCGAGCTGCTGCTCGCCACTTCGGCCATCGCCGCCAATCGGCTGGGTGATGCCGAACTTTTCATCAAGTACCTGCAGTTCATCAATACCCTGATCGCGCAAGCGCCGCGTGGCGTGCGGCCGATGCTGGACAAGCTGGAAGTCCTGTTCCAGCACCTCACCCTCGGTGGCCTGCGCCGTTGGGCGCTCTGGGGCGCCCATGCACACCGCACCAACTACGAAGAACAGATCCGCTATTTCAGCCTTGATTCCAAGGAGTCGATGGCGATGCTGCAGAAGGAGCGCAAGGGCACCCTGCTGGTAGATGTGCAGCGCCGCATCAACATGTATCTGCGCGCACTGTGGGCCCGCGACTTCTTCATGCGCCCCACGTCAGGCGACTTCGAGACCCGCGAAGGCTACCGCCCTTACATCGAGGACTACCTGCTGCACGTGCCGGATGCGTTCGACGATTTCACGGTCGAAGGTCAGGAGCCAGTGTCCGGTCTGGAGCTATATCGCGCCACGGCCGCCCATTGCGCCGCCCACGTGGTCGAGACGAAGCTGCCTATTTCCGCCGAGGCGCTCAATCCCATGCAGATCGCGGTGATCAGCGTCATCGAGGATGCGCGCGTGGAGACTCTCTCCATCCGGCGCTTTCCCGGCCTCAAGCAACTCTGGAGCAAGCTGCACACGGCCACGCCCGAGATGAATGGCAGCATGGGCGATTATCTCAACCGTCTTGCACGCGCCCTGCTTGATGAGTCATACAAGGACAAGGACCCGTGGATCGTCGAGGCCCGTGCGCTGTTCGCGCTCGCGCAGGAGAAGCTCGATAGCAACCTGACTTCATGGGATATTGGCGTCCAGCTTGCGCACAGCTTCGGCCAGAAACGGATTCCGTTCAATCCACGTACCGATTTGCTCACCGCCCCCTACCGCGACGACAACCGCTACTTCTGGGAGTTCGAGGAATTCGATTTCAACAAGGCAGCCAGTGCCGGCTACGAGTCCATCAAACAGGTGCGCAAGTACGTCAGCGTGATGGAAATGGCCAACGAGATCGATGTCGAGACGGCCGGCGACGATGCCGAGGAAATCTGGGTGCTCGGCACCGAGTTGTTCCCGTATGAAAACATCGGTGACGAGAGTGGCGGCAAGAGCTTCAACGAACTTGAAGGCAAGGAGCCGGTCTCCGACCCCTTCCATTATTCCGAATGGGATTACCAGATCCAGTTGGAGCGCCCGGCCTGGGCAACCGTGCTGGAAAAGCGTGCCAAGGCCGGCGACCTGCAGATCATCGAGGCGATTACCGCACAGTACAAGCGCGAAATCCATCGCATGAAATTCCTGCTCGACGCCATGCAGCCGCAGGGTGTGCAGCGCATCCGCCGCCTCGAGGACGGCGACGAGATCGACATCAACGCAGCGATCTCCAGCCTTACCGACATCCGCCTCGGCAACCAGCCCGATCCACGCATCATGATGCGTAGTGTGCGCAAGACCCGCGACTTTTCGATCCTGGTGTTGCTCGATCTGTCGGAATCGACCAACGAAAAAGTGCAGGACCAGGAATATTCGGTGCGCGAGCTCACCCAGCAGGCCTGCGTGCTGCTGGCCGACGCCATAAACAAGGTCGGCGACCCCTTTGCCATCCACGGCTTTTGTTCGGACGGACGCCACGATGTCGAGTACTACCGGTTCAAGGACTTCGACCAGCATTGGGACGAGACACCCAAGTCCCGGCTCGCCGGGATGACCGGGCAGCTGTCTACCCGGATGGGTGCAGCGATTCGACATGCCGGCCATCATTTGCAACTGCAGCGTTCGGCCAAGAAACTCCTGATCGTCATTACCGACGGCGAACCCGCCGACGTGGATGTGCGCGACCCGCAATACTTGCGCTACGACACCAAGAAGGCTGTGGAGGAGGTGGCAAAACTTGGTGTCACCACCTACTGCATGAGCCTGGACCCACGCGCTGATAATTACGTCTCACGAATTTTTGGCCAGAAGAACTACATGGTGGTGGATCATGTCCAGCGCCTGCCCGAGAAACTGCCGCTGCTGTATGCCGGCCTTACCCGATAGGAAAGACCATGGAAAACACATACCCCGGTTTATACAGCGACAAGCACGGCCTCACCCAACTCGGCCGCATCGTCCTCGACGGCTGGTTGTTCGGCCTGATACCGGAGACGGAGGATTGCTCCGGCTGGCAGGGCGGCCGCATGCAGGCCCTGATGGAACAGGTGCAGGTGGAATGGGACAAGTACAGCAACCTGCCCAGCCGCCTGCCGCCGGAGTTGCTCAAGCGGCATGTCGAAATTTATGACCGGGCCATTCAGACTGCCCGCGCCAAGGGCTGGGACCCGGAACTGGGCGAGGATGAGTGAGGAGAGCGGCCGACAATGTACGAGCGTCTGCGCGACTGTCCCGCTCTGAATGAATACTCCTCAAGCATCCCGGCACCAGTATGGAACGTTTGGCGGCGCTACTGGATGCGCGAGCCGGTGAAGACCTGCTTCGGTCTGGAAGATTTTCCGCCCATGTCCATGCTGCTCGACGACGGGGAGTGGGTGCTGGTTGATTCCAGCCTGTACGACATGCCTGTCATCTCCTGGACGGATTTTCAGGACAAAGGCCGTACCGCCTTGCATGAGCCGGTGGTTTGCACCGTGCGTGATTACCACCAAGGCGCAGCCAAGGTTCGCAACAAGGCACTGCTGCTGATGGCCGAGGAACTGGAAGCACGGTTGCGCAATGCGGTGCGCAAGACCCTGTGACGAGGGCTCTGGACACCTGCCGCAGATTGACGCCGGACTGACGCGATGACGCTCCAGGCGGTGATCTTCGATGTCGATGGCACGCTCGCGGATACCGAGGAGGTCCATCGTCAGGCGTTCAACGCGACGTTTCGCGAATTTGTCTTGCTTTCCACCACGCTGGCCGATTTGCCGCCTGACACCTTCGAGGTCATCGGCGCCGGCGAACAGGCGCTCGAAAAAAAACCCGCCCCGGACATCTACACTTGAGGAATGACGCAAATGCAACTGCCTGCGGCAAGCTGCCTCGCCGTCGAGGATTCGAAGAACGGCGTGCGTGCGGCACGTGGTGCCGGACTGCCAGTGCTGGTAACCGTCAATGCCTGGACGCGCGGGGAGGACTTCACCGGTGCAGTAGCCGTGCTGGAAGATCTCCGCGCGACCAACGTGTCTGCCTTGCGCTTGTGGCATGGAGGCGGCGCCTGATGCCGCTCGTGCGCATCAAGGACGGGCGTGATGCGAGTCCCGAACGGACCGTCCGCCGATCAGGGTCGAACTTGATTTCCGGAAACTGCCAGTCTGGCCAGATCATCCAGCGACGTATTGCCGAGGTCTTCGAGTACCGCACAGGCGCCGGAGAGCGAAACCTGCGCCGGCTCGGGGCTTGGCCGCTTGCAAAACCCTGGCCGAGCGGGTCAGTGCCCGCTGGGACGCCTCGGGCGGCTTGCCCAGCCAGCTGCCGGACGACCTGCGCGCCCGCCACCAACGCATCTACGCCGAAGCCTTGGCGCGTGCCCGTGCCGCCGGCTGGTGGCCCCCCGAGGACGAGGACGGTTAAGAGCGCCCCCAGGAAACGGCTTGGCCGTTTCCGCCCCCCGAGGGGGACAAAAAAACTCGGGGCGGCCCTTCGTTTTTTTGGGAGGAAAACGCCATGCCCCTGGTCAACATGAAGGACATGCTCGACCATGCCCATGCCCACGGTTACGCGGTGGGGGCCTTCGATCTGGTTGGCCTGGATTTCCTGGAGGCCATCGTCGTCGGCGCGGAACGCGCCCGCGCACCGGTGATCCTGAGCCTGGCCGAATCGCATTTCAGCCACTTCGATCTCGAGCTGGCCATGCCCGCCGTGGAAGCGGCGGCGCGGCGCGCCCAGGTGCCGGTGGCCATCCATCTCGACCACGGCGCGAGCCTCGATTCGGCCATCCGGGCCATTCGTCTCGGGGCCAACGGAGTGATGGTGGATGCCTCGCACCTGGATATCGGCGACAACATCGACGCGACCCGGGCCGTGACCGCGATGGCCCACGCCTGCGGCGTCTGCGTCGAGGGCGAGCTGGGCTACGTGCCGGGTGTCGAGGGCGAAGATGCCGAGCGCCATCCCGGCCCGGTCCAATACACCACCGTGGCGGAAGCCAAGGCCTTCGTGGAACGCACCGGCGTTGATTGCCTGGCCGTCTCCGTCGGCACCGTGCATGGCCGCATGAAGGACAAACCCGGGCTGGACTGGGGCCGGCTCAAGGACATCCACGCCGCGCTGGGGCTGCCCCTCGTCATCCATGGCGGCACCGGCCTGTCCGATGACCAGTTCCGCAAGCTCATCACCTTCGGCGTGGCCAAGATCAATTACTACACCGCGCTGGCCGACGCCGCCGGGGACGCCATCCGCGCCGCCGCTCGCGCCGGGGCGAGGAGCTACACGGCCCTGCTCGCCGGGGTGCGCGAGCCCATCGCCGCCGAGGTAGAACGCTGCCTGCGGGTCTTCGGCGCCGCCGGACGGGCGGCGGAGGTGCTGGATCGTTGCCGCCCCTGGATCAACGTGGAGCACGTGGTGCTCTACAACGCCCCCAACCACGACGAGGTCCGGCTGCGCGCCCTGATGGCGGAAGGGCAGCGGGTGTTGTCGGAAATCCCCGGGGTGCGCGAAGTCACCGTCGGCAGCGTCGCCGACCAGAGCGCGCGGTACCGTCACTGCTGGCTGATCCGCTTCGCCGCGCCAGAGGTCATCGAGAGCTACAAGCAACACCCTACCCACGTCGCCTTCGCCGACCATCTGTTCCGCCCGGCGGCGGCGGACCGCCTGACCAGCGATTTCCGCGTCGCCGACCGGGTCACCGGCGCCTCGACGCTGCCGCTGTCGTGCGCTCCGGTCACCGAAGGCGTCACGTCATGACGCTCAAGGCGCTGCTTTTTGACGTGGACGGCACCCTCGCCGAAACCGAGCAGCTACACCGCCAGGCGTTCAATGCCACCTTCGCCGCGATGGGCCCGGCAAGTCGTTCGCCGGACCGTCCCAAGAACGACCTGGCCCCCTCGTGGAACGGCTCGGGTGGGATTCCCGAGCCGGGGGCTGTGCAAACCTGGGGCACTGGAGCCTGGAGCGTTATCGCGTTCTGCTCAAGGTCTCCGGCGGCAAGGAGCGCATCCGGCGTTTCCTGGCCGAGGACCACCCGGACCTGCTCGCCGCACGCGACGTGGACGGGTTCGTCGCTGCCCTGCACAAGGACAAGACGCGCCGCTACACCGAGGCCGTGATCGCCGGCCTCGTGGAGATTCGTCCCGGCGTGGCGCGCCAGCTGGGCGAAGCGAAGGCCGCCGGCCTGAAAACGGCCATTGTCACCACCACCAGCCGCGCCAACGTGGACGCGCTTCTTCAGCACCGGCTCGCTGGTGCGCAGCTCCAGCGCCAGGCGCTGGTTCTCGCTCTGCAGCCGGTAAAGCTCGGCGGCGTTGTGCAGGGTGAGCAGTAGCTGCTCCGGCTGCCACGGCTTGAGGATGTACTGGTAGATGCCAGCGTCATTGATGCCGGCAATGATGTCTTTGGAGTCCGTGTAGCCGGAGATGATCATCCGCACCACGTCCGGCCACTGGCTGCGCACCTGCTTGAGGAACTCCACGCCGGACATGCCGGGCATGCGCTGGTCGCAGAGCAGCAGCTGCACGAAGTCGCGCTCCATGATGCCTCGCGCCTCCCCCGCGCCGGAGGCGGTGAGCACCTCGAATTCCTCCTCCAGCGTGCGGCGCAGCGCCTCTTGGGAGCGCACCTCGTCATCCACCACCAGCACGGTGGGCAACCTGGTTTTTGTCGTCATGGCTTCACGGCCTTCAGGCGGCCTGTCCCCCAATCGATGTCGCGGTGTGCGGCCAGATGCCGCGGCGTCCACGAGTGCGGCGTGCGGCGCACGAAATGATAGCGCGCCACGTGATAGCTGGGATCGAAGCCGTAGAAGTTGCGCCGCATGTGTTCCAGCTCTTCGTCGCGATAGGCGGCCAGCGGCTTCACGGCCTCGTCGCGCACGCGCCGCGCGCGCTTCTCCTCGAGCCGCTGTGCCAGGTCCACCGCAGCGGCCAGCGCTTCGGCACGGGCCACCACCTGCACGGTGAAGGCCGCCACGTCGCCGGACAGGCAGGCATCCACCACGCCTTCCCGCGCCGCTTCCGCGGCGCCGAGGGGCAGGCGGTTCTGCATGATGGCGCGGGCGCGCGCCATGCCCACCCGCCTGGGCAGCAGGTAGGTCCAGTACTCGGAGCCGTAGAGGTTACCCATGTTCTTGTAGTGGGGGTTGAGGATCGCCGCCTCGCGCGCCCACACTTCGTCCGCCGCCAGCGCCAGGAAGGCGCCGCCGGCGCCGGCGTTGCCGCGCAGCGCGGCGACGGTGAGCTGGCCGCCGGTCTCGATGACGGCGCGGGCCACGTCGTCGATGGCGTTGATGTTGCGCCAGGACTCATCGGCGGCGCTGTCCGCCGCCTCGATGAGATTGAGGTGGATCCCGTTGGACCAGAAGTCCGCACCGCCCAGGAGCACGATGACCTTCGTGGACCGGCTGCGCGCGAACTCGTAGGCGGCGAGCAGGCGCTGGCATTGCGTCGTGCCCATGGCGCCGTTGTAGAAATCGAAATGCAGGTAGCCGACGCCGCCGGCCTCATGGTAGCGCAGCGGGCTCCAGTCTCCCTCCTCTTCGCGCCACAGGGGCACGGTGTACTCGGGCAGATCCTTCGTCTCCTCGGCGAAGGCCAGGGTGGCAGGCAGCTTCAGCGCATCATCGCGGTCGGCGCGCTTCGCATGGCCGATCCACACCGCGCCATCCACCGTGGCGCGCAGCACTGCACCCTCACGCCGCCCCAGCAGCGCGCCCGGCTCGCCCCGCAGGCGGTACTCCGCATGGGCGTCGAAGAGATGACAGGGCACGCCGAACAGTTCGTCGCGCACGCCGGGGAAACCGTCCGCCGCGTGGAGCTTGCGCAACACCTGCTCGGTGCTCTCGCGCTGCCAGTCGATGCTACGGTCTTCCTGCTTCATGAGCGGACGCAGCCGGCCGCGCACGTTTGGATCCGCATAGTCCAGCGGCCGCGGGCGGAATGCGCCGGAACGATACACGGCGTAGCGCCCGACCGCCGCCAGCACCGCGCGGGTCGCCGCCGCCGTCACCTCGTTGCGGTAGAGGCTGCTCTTCTTCGCCAGGCACATGGGAAAGGTCTCGGTGGCCCAGATGTCGCCGGCATCCATCTCGCCGTTGGCCTGCAGCACCGTGACGCCCCACTCATCCACACCCTCCTGGATCGTCCAGTCCAGCGCCGAGGGACCGCGATCGCCGACGATGCCCGGATGCACCACCAGGCAAACGTGCTGGCGCCAGATGGACTCGGGTATCGCCCGGCGCAGATAGGGCGCCACGATGAGATCCGGCCGGAACAGCGCGACGGCCTCCTCGGCCACGCTGTCGGCGATGTCGAACTCGATGGACACCTCGTGCCCGCGCCCGGTGAGTTCCACGTAGAGGCGCTGGGTGAGGTTGTTGAAGCTGTGGGTGAGGAAGAGTATTCGCATGAATCACGCTGCATTAAACGCCGAGGCGCCGAGGCGCCGAGAAAACCTGTTCTGAATTCCTCCGCGTCTCGGCGTCTCTGCGTTTCAAAATCAACCTCTCAACATATTCTCGGCAACTGCTCACCGGAGAGCCAATCGACGATGCGCCGTCCGCCGAAGGCGGTCTTCATCTGCACGAAGTGATGAGGATCTTCGGTGACTTCGCCGATGACGGCGGCGCGGGCCCCCAGGGGATGGGCACGCATCACTTCCAGCAGTCGATCTGCATCGCCCGCCGCGCAGATGGCGACGAGCTTGCCCTCGTTGGCGACGTAAAGCGGATCCAGGCCAAGGAATTCGCAGGCGGCCGCCACCTGCGGATTCACCGGAATCGCCGCCTCGTCCAGCATCATGCCCACGCCGGCCTGCCGGGCGATCTCGTTCAGCGTGGTGGCGACGCCGCCGCGGGTGGGATCGCGCAGCACGTGGATGTCGGGCACCGCCATCACCATCGCCGTCACCAGGCCGTGCAGGGCCGCGGTGTCGGAGACGATCTCGGTGTCGAAGCGCAGGTTCTCCCGCTGCGACATGATGGCCATGCCGTGGTCGCCGATGGCACCGGAGACGATGATGCGGTCGCCCGGCCGGGCCCGCTCGCCGCTGATACTCACGCCCTCGGGCACGACGCCGACGCCGGTCGTAGTGATGAAAACACCGTCGCCCTTGCCCTGCTCGACGACCTTGGTATCACCGGTGATGATGGGCACCCGCGCTTCCTGCGACGCCTGGGCCATGGAGTCCACGATGCGCCGCAGGTCCGCCAGCGGAAAACCCTCCTCGATGACGAAGCTGGCGGCGAGGTAGAGCGGCCGGGCGCCGGCCATGGCCACGTCGTTGATGGTGCCATGCACCGACAGGCCGCCGATGTCGCCGCCGGGGAAGAACAGCGGCGACACCACGTGGGCATCAGTGGCCATCACCATGCGCCCCGTGGTGACGGCGAAACAGGCCTGATCGTTCAACTGGCGCAGCCACTCATTGTCGAAAGCGCGCAGGAACAGCTCGTCGATCAACTGCGCCATGGCGCGCCCGCCGCCGCCGTGGCTCATGTCAATGCGGCCGTGCTTGAAATCCAGCGGCCGGATATAGCCTTTCTTCACTTCGCTCATCGTCGATCCTCACCGCAGAGGCGCCGAGACACGGAGAAAACTCTGCGCCTCTGCGTCTCTGCGGTTAAATTCATCAAGCTGCCACCACCACTTCGATGTCCTTGAACCGCCCGTAGCTGTAATGCGCCGCGCACGCCCCTTCGCTCGACACCATGCAGGAGCCCATCGGATTCTCCGGCGTGCACACGGTGGCGAAGAGCTTGCAGTCGGTGGGCTTCTTCACGCCGCGCAGGATGGCGCCGCATTCGCAGGCCTTGTTGTCGGGCACCGGCCGGTAGGCGAGGCCGAAGCGGGCCTCGGCGTCGAACAGGCGGTAGCTGGCGCGGATGCGCAGGGCGCTGTAGGGCACCTCGCCCAGGCCGCGCCATTCGAAGGAGCAGCGCAGCTCGAAGACTTCCGACACCAAGGCCTGGGCCTTCTGGTTGCCGTCTCGGGTGACGGCGCGAGTGAATTCATTCTCCACCTCGGCTCTGCCCTCGTTGACCTGCGTCACCAGCATGAGGATGGCCTGCATCACGTCCAGCGGCTCGAAGCCGGCGATCACCACCGGCTTGCGGTACTCCTCGGCGAAGAATTCGTAGGGCCGACTGCCGATCACGGTGCTGACATGGGCGGGGCCGACGAAGCCGTCCAGCGGCACGGTACCCAGCTTGCGCACCTCCGGCGACTCGAGGATGGTGATGATGGCCGAAGGCGTCAGCACGTGGTTGCACAGCACACTGAAGTTGGTGACGCGGGCCGCCTCGGCCTGCTTGATCACCAGCGCGGTGGGCGGCGTGGTGGTCTCGAAGCCGATGGCGAAAAACACCACTTCGCGCTGGGGATTCTGCTGGGCGATGGCCAGCGCGTCGGCCGCCGAGTAGACCATGCGGATGTCCGCACCGCGGGCCTTGGCCTTGAGCAGCGACAGGCTCTCGGAGGCGGGGATGCGCAGCGTGTCGCCATAGGAGCAGAGGATCACACCACGCTCCAACGCGAGCTTGATGGCGAGATCGATGCGGCCGATGGGCAGCACGCACACCGGGCAGCCGGGGCCGTGGATCATGCGCACGTTGGCGGGCAACAGATCGCTGACACCGTAGCGGGAGATGGCGTGGGTGTGGCCGCCGCAGAACTCCATGAAACTGTAGCTGCGCCCGGAGTCGGCGTCGCGGGCGATCTTCGCCGCCAGGGTACGGGCCAGCTCGCCGTCCCGGAATTCGTCCACGTATTTCATGACGCACCCTCCGTCTGCACCATGCCGGCTTCGGCGAACAGCTTCAGGGTGCGTTCCGCCTCTTCGGGATCCAGCTTCGTCAGTGCGTAGCCCACGTGCACGATGACGTAGTCGCCCACGGCGACGTCATCCACCAGCGCCAGCGAGATCTCCTTGCGCACGCCGCCCAGGTCGATGAGGGCCATGTCGTTGTCGAGTTTCTCCGCGATGCGTGCGGGTATAGCAAGGCACATGTTTCTACTCTTCCATAAGTTGAGGCGCCCACCGCAGCGCCACCCAGGCCTGACCGAGGGCGATGCCGCCGTCATTGGACGGCAGCTGCTGCGCCGTCAGCACGGTCAGGCCGCGTGCCGCCAGGCGTCGACCCAGGTTGCGGACGAGGATGTGGTTGAGGAAGCAGCCGCCGCCGAAGGCGACGGTGCGCACGCCGGTGTCCTGGACCGCCGCGACGGCCCAAGCTTCCAGCGCCGCCACCAGCGTAGCATGGAATTGCGCCGCACCGCGCGCCGGGTTTGCTTCGGCGGACAGCGCCTCCAGCAGCGGCAGCAGATCCAGGACGTTGTCCGCGCCGATGCGCCAGGCATCGCGCAGCGCCAGCCCCTCGCCCCAGCGCTCGGCCAGCCCTTCCAGCAGCATCGCCGCCTGGCCCTCGTAGGCCATGGTCTCGCGCGTGCCCAGCAGGCCGGCGGCGGCGTCGAACCAGCGGCCCATGCTGGAAGTGAGCGGCGCGTTCAACCGCTGGGCCAGCATGCGGTTCACCATCTTCGCCCCCGGCTGCTGCGGAAAGCGCTCTGCGATCTCCTCGCCACGCCCCATCAGGTGCAGCGCGGCGGCAGCCATGCGCCAAGGCTCGCGCGCCGCGCGGTCGCCGCCGGGCAGCGGCAGCCGGCGCAAGTGACCGAGGCGTTTGCAGGAGCCGCCGTCCACCAGCAGCAGTTCGCCACCCCACGCTTGGCCATCATTGCCCAGGCCGACGCCGTCCAGCGCCAAGCCGATGGCGGGCCCGTCCGAGCGGTGCTCGGCCAGCACCGCAGCGATGTGGGCGTGATGGTGCTGCACGGCGACGGCGGGCACGGCCCATTCCGCCGCCAGTTCCGCCCCGTGGCGCGTGCTGAAGAATTCCGGATGCAGGTCGTGGGCGACGAGCCGCGGCTGGATGTCCAGCACCTGCCGCAGATGGGCCACCGCCTCGATCATCGCCTCACAGGTGGCGGCGTTGTCGAGATCGCCCACATGCTGGGAAACGAAGGCTTCGTCACCGCGGGTCAGGCACACGGTGTTCTTGAAGTAGCCGCCCAGCGCCAGCACCGACGGACCGCTGCGGGCGAGCTTGATGGCACGCGGTATGTAACCCCGAGCACGACGAATGAATTGCTGCGATGGGTGATCGGTGGGTTCGGCTCTCACCACAGAATCATCACAGCGCACCAGGATCTCGCGGTCGTGAAGGAGGAAGGCATCGGCGATGCCGGCGAGGCGTTGCAGCGCCACATGGTTTCGGATGACCAGCGGCTCGCCGCCGGGGTTGGCGCTGGTCATCACCAGCACCAGCGGCTGCGGCTGCGTGAGCCAGGCGAGCCCGTCGGGCCGGCCGGCCGCCTCGTGGAACAGCAGGTACTGCAGCGGCGTATGGGGCAACATCACGCCCAGCCAGGCGAGTCCCGGCGCCACGCCGTGCAGCTGCTCGTCGACGATGCGCTGCTTGCGCAGCAGCACGATGGGGCGCTCCGGCGCCGCGAGCAGGATCTCTGCGCCGCTGCAGACATCGCCCCACTGCGCCGCCGTCACCGGGTTGGCGACCATCACCGCGAAGGGCTTCTCCTCGCGCTGCTTGCGGTCGCGCAGCCGCGCCACCGCCTCGGCATTACGCGCGTCACAGGCGAGATGGAAGCCGCCCAGGCCCTTGATGGCGACGATCTCGCCGCGCAGCACGCGCGCCACCGTTCCGGCAATCGGGTCTACGCCCGGCACCGGCATGCCCTGCGCATCGAGCAGCATCAAGCTGGGGCCGCAATCCGGACAGGCGTTGGGCTCGGCGTGGAAGCGGCGATGCTCCGGCGCTTGGTACTCGCCCAGACAGGGCGGGCACTGCGGGAACGGCGCCATGCTGGTGGTGGCGCGGTCGTAGGGCAGCGCGCGCGTCAGCGTGTAGCGCGGGCCGCACTGGGTGCAGTTGATGAAGGCGTAACGGTAGCGCCGGTCCGCGGGGTCGAAAAGCTCCGCCAGGCAGTCGGCGCACACCGCCGTGTCGTGGCCGATGGCGGTGTGCACGGCGGCATCGGAACGGTTGCTCTCGAGGATGGCAAAGCCGTCGGCGTCGGCTTGTACCGCGCAGCGTTCCTCGCCGATCTCATCCACTCGCGCCAGGGGCGGCGCGTCGCGGCGCAGCCGCTCGCGCAGCTCGGCGATGGCCGCGGCGCTCCCCTGGACCTCGATGTCCACGCCGGCGCCGTCGTTGCGCACCCAGCCGGCGACGCCCAGTTCCTGCGCCAGGCGATAAACGAAGGGCCGGAAGCCCACGCCCTGCACCACGCCGCGCACGCGGATGCGGATGCGGACGGGCCGGGGCTGGCGCTGGGTTCGCGGCATCAGCATGCGGGCTCGGCGATCAGCGCTTGAGCACCGCCAGCTCCGCTTCCAGCTCGGCGACGCGGGCGCGCAGCAGGTCCACGTTCTGGCTGCGCTTGGCGCGCTGGCCGACCAGTCCTTCAGTGATCCACGCCAGCCACTCGGCGAAGCCTTCACCGGTGGTGGACGAGGTGCGGATCACGTGCAGCGCGGGATTCACGCGCCGGGCATACTCGATGGTCCGCTCCACGTCGAAGGACAGGTGCGGCAGCAAATCGCACTTGTTGAGCAACATCAGGCTGGCAGCCCGGAACATGTCCGGATACTTGAGGGGCTTGTCTTCCCCCTCGGTGACGGAGAGGATCACCACCTTGTGGGCTTCGCCCAGGTCGAAGGCGGAAGGACACACCAGGTTGCCCACGTTCTCGATCAGCAGCACGCTCTCGTCCTGCGGCCGCAGCTGCTCCAGGGCGTGACCTACCATGTAGGCGTCCAGGTGGCAGCCCTTGCCGGTGTTGATCTGCAGGGCGCGCACGCCGGTGGCGCGGATGCGCTCGGCGTCGAAGGAGGTCTGCTGGTCGCCCTCGATGACGGCCAGCCCGCAGGTGGATTGCAGCGCCTCGATGGTGCGCACCAGCAGCGTGGTCTTGCCGGAGCCGGGGCTGGAGACGAAGTTCAGCGCGAACACGCCGTGCTCATCGAACCAGCGGCGGTTCTGCGCCGCGTAGGCGTTGTTCTTGCCGAGGATGTCCTGCTCGATTTTCACCATCCGCGCCTGGCTCATGCCTGGGGCATGGGCACCAGCGGGTCCGTGACCGTAGTGCAGATGGTCGGTGCCGCGCACGGCGCGGTGGGCATGAGCGTGGTCGTGGTCATGATCCGCGTAATGGTGATCCTGTTCGTGAGGAGGGTGGGCATGGGCATGGACGGTGCCGTCGGCATGCACGTGCTCGTGCGTATGCTCCAGTTCCTGGCCTTCGATGCGGGTTTCGCCGGCGCCGCAGCCGCAGATGGTACACATGATTCGATTCTGTCTCCTTGTCCTGACGTGAGGTCACGCCACTTCCAGATCCCTGACGCGCATTTCCGTGCCGCCAGTGGGCTGCACCTGGCTGCTGCCGCAGCGCGGGCAGGAGTCGTACAGCGCATTGACCGGCACCGTCTCACTGCACTGCAGGCACCAGCCCGTGCCGGGGATATCCACGATCTCCAGACGCGCCCCTTCCGCCAGGCTGCCGCGCACCACCACGTCGAAGCAGAAGCGCAGCGCCTCCGGCTCGACGCTGGACAGCCGGCCGATCTCCAGCCTCACCGCGGTCACTTGGGAGAAGCCTTGGCTCCGTGCCGCGTCCTCGACGATCTGCAGCACGCCCTCGGCCAGCGACATCTCATGCATCGTGCAGCCTGACCTCGTCAGCGACGCAGGGATCGAGCGTCAGCGCCAAGGCGTCCAGATAGGTTTTCAATGTCTCGTCGTCGGTCGCGCGCTTGCCGAGGGCCTCGATGCGAAAGGCACCCTGCGGATGAAAATCCCACTCAGTGGAGGCAACGATCGCGGAGCGCCGGACGTGCGCACCGCTCGCCTGCAGGCAGTGTAGCAACATGTCACGCGCCGTGTCCACCCGCGAGCAGCCTGTCGGAGTGCGCCGTGCAAAGGCGCTGTCTTTCAGCGGGTGCGAATCCCGCCCAGCCACTTTCGCTCCGGCCGGTAGCAATCGGGGCAGACGTGGAGCAACCGTGTTCAAAATCAAGCGCATTTCGCTATCCACGGCGTCTGGGTTTTGAGGATGGCATTCATGATAGTCAGCAGTTTGCGCAGCAGGCAACGACCACGACCTTGTCCGGCTTGCCGGGGGGTGACCAGCGCCTCGGCGACGGTATCCATTTGCTGGGCGATCATCAGTAGTCCACGGGCGATCCGAAGCGAGGTACCGTGCGCCATTCGTTGGTCGGCGCAGTGCTGCCGAAATTGCTCTCGGGCGTCCGCCAACGGCCCTTGACGATGGCGCGCCGAGGCAGAGGGATATTTGAACAATCGCTCAAACATGATCGGATCTCTCAAGAAACAGAACTGACGGCAGCGGTTTTCATGCGGCCACCGCGGTCGGTTGAAGTTGAAACCCGAGGGCAGCGGCGCGGCGTTTGAGGGCGGTGATGCTA
Organism: Achromobacter ruhlandii; assembly: GCF_902859695.1. Lineage (GTDB taxonomy): Bacteria > Pseudomonadota > Gammaproteobacteria > Burkholderiales > Burkholderiaceae_B > Achromobacter > Achromobacter ruhlandii. Next base: position 86,156 of record NZ_CADIJL010000008.1, on the reverse strand, counting down.
CGTTGCCGCTGCTGTTCCTCGTAACGTTGTTGCCCCTGATCGACGAATTGTTCGCCGCGCGTGAGCATGAAGTAGACCAGGCGGGCCAGTTTGTGGGCGACAGCGGTATTGGCGCGGGGTTTGTCCATGCGTGCGCACAGCCGGTGGTAGAAGGCGCCGAGGGCTGAGTTGCTGTGCGAGAGCGTCATGGCCGCCATCTTCAGCGCATGCCGCGCCCGATTGGCTGAGCGCTTGGTGCTGGACGCGAGCACCTTGCCGCCGCTGATCTTGGTGCCCGGACAAAGCCCGAGCCAGGAGCAGAAGTGCTTGACGCTGGCAAAGCGACTCAGATCCGGCCCGATCTCCGACAGGAGCTTCATGACAACGGTGACGCCCAGGCCATTGATGCGCGTCAGATCGACGCCGGCCCAGTTAGCCAAGGCTTGACGAAGGCCGAATGCCGTCGCCAGTTTGCTGCCGCTGCGCGGCGCTTGGCCGAGATCAAGCTGGGTTTGACCGCGTTCGGCCAGCAGCGTCTGCAGCTTGGCATCGCACTCGGTGAGGCGACGCGCAATGTCGTCGTACATCGCCAGCGCTTGGCCGAGCACGAACAGATGTTCCTCGCGCCAGTTGCCGGTCAGTGCCTTGACCACGTCCTCGGAGCTGGCCTTGACCCGACGATGGCGAAGCCGAGCCAGCACCTGCGGATCGCGCTCGCCGGCGACAATGGCGCGGATGATCGCCTCCCCGGTCATGCCCATGATGTCGCTGAGCACTTCAGTCAGCTGGAGGTTCATCTGCACGAGCGCCTTCTGCATGCGCTGCACCCAGCGCGCCTGCTCGGTCAGGAGGACCTCGCGTTGGCGCACGATCGCGCGCACGACGCATACCTCGCCCGCCGGACGCCAGGCGGCGCGCAGCAACCCGAGGCTCATGAGTTTCTGCAGCCACTGGCAATCCTGCACGTCGCTCTTGCGGCCGGGCACGTATTTCAACTGCCGCGCATCGACCAGCCAGACCTTCAGCCCGCGCTGTTCCAGCACCTCATGCACCGGAATCCAGTACACCCCGGTCGATTCCAGCGCCACGGTATCGACACCACAGGCCAGCAGCCAGTCGGCCATCCCGTTCAAGTCGTCGGTCATCGCCCCGAATTCGCGCACCGAATCCTCGGCCACATGCGGCGGCACCGCCACCCAGTGACTCGATGCGCCGACATCAATCCCCGCCGCATTGGGAAAGACTTCCTCGTTTCGCTTGCGCATCGCCATGGTCTGCCTCACGATTGTTGATGAACGGCAGCGCCAGGGGAAGCGTCGAATTCGACTCGATCTCTCAAACGGGATGCGGCTCTCACCGCTCACCACTGTCACCGACGATTCCCGGACCATGCTCAGTAACGGGCTCGCACAACGGCGTCGGCTAACGCCGTGTACTCGCACCAGTGACGGGTCGGTCATCTCGGCGCTGCCGTTCACTTTGTAGCCCATCGTCGTTTCTTCGCGAACACCGGGCACGGTCACGGGCTTGGGATGCTCAGTAGTGTCCGGTTAAAAATCTGCGCAGCTTAAACGCTACGTTGCCAGCCGGGTAGACGAATGCGGCGCGTGGCCGGATGCGGCCCGGCTATTCGACGAACCGCATGGGCCGCGCCGCTGCCACCGCCGGCACCCGGGTCAGGCGCAGCGCAAGAAAAAAGCTACCAGCGATGACGCACACCACGGACAGCCCGAAGGCCAGCTCCTTGCCGTCGCTCCAGGCGTCCACGGCGGGCAGCAGTTGCCTCATGACGCCGAAGGCCGCCACCAGCAGGCTGGTGCCTGACACCGCCAGGCTCATGACGCGGGAGGCGACGAGGGCCATCTGGTCGGTGCGGCGGATGAGGCGGGAGATCCACAGCCCGTTGATGCCATCCATCACCAGCATGCCGAGGGTGAACAGCAGCCCGAGCGCCAGGGCGTGGCCCCATCCGCCATACTGCGCGCCGGCGGCGGCGAACAGGGCGGCCTGGCTGACGGTGTCGAAGGACAGGGCGAACAGCGCGCCGACGGCGGCGACGGCCAGGGGATGGGAGGCATGCTGCAGCCGACCGAGCCAGCGGCCCTTCAGACCCACGGGCTGCACCACCTCGTCGTGCCGCGTGGTGAGCACGGCGCGCAGGTTGATGACGCCGAGCGCGACGAGGAAGCCGATGGAAATCCAGGCACCGCTGGCCTCCAGCCAGCCGGGCACCTGCCAGCGGCGGGCCAGGGTGCTGACGGCCAGGGCGATGGCGATGACCACCGTGCCGTGCCCCAGCGAGAACAGGATGCCGCAGGCACGGGCGACGGGGGCGCCATGGCGCAGGTTGAAACGGGTCAGGCCATCGATGGTGGCGAGATGATCGGCATCGAAGCCGTGCTTGACGCCCAGCATGAAGACCAGCGCGGCCAGGGCCACCCAATCGTTCGGCAGTGCTTCCATTCCGCTCCCCTGGACTAGGTTATGAAGAAATTCTACTTCCTCTTAATTTGACTGTATCAAATTAGACCTCCAGCGCCTTCACATGGGTGATGACTTCGCCGATGATCTGCTGCGCACTGCCGTACAGCATGCGGCAGTTGTCCTTGAAGAACAGCGCATTCTCGATGCCCGAGTAGCCCGCGCCCTGCCCGCGTTTCACGACGATGACGTTCTGCGCCATGTCGACGTTGAGGATCGGCATGCCGTAGATCGGGCTCGACTTGTCGGTGCGCGCGACCGGGTTCACGACGTCATTCGCGCCGATCACGAGCGCCACATCCGCCTGCGGGAAGTCGGCGTTGATCTCCTCGAGGTCGAAGATCTTGTCGTAGGGCACGCCGGCCTCCGCGAGCAGCACGTTCATGTGACCCGGCATGCGGCCCGCGACCGGATGGATCGCGAACACGACCTCGACGCCACCTTCTTCCAGCAACTGCGCCATCTCCCACACCTTGTGCTGCGCACCGGCGACCGCCATGCCGTAGCCCGGCACGATGATGACCTTGGACGCGTAGCGCATCACCGAAGCGCCGTCCAGTGCGGAGAGCTCCTTCATCGAGCCCCCGATCGCCTCGCCACCACCCGCCGCCGCGCCGGTGATCGGCGTGAAGATGATGTTCTTGATCGGGCGGTTCATCGCCTTCGCCATCAACTGCGTCAGCAGCGTACCGGACGCACCGACGACGATGCCCGCGACGATCAGCGCCGGGTTGCCGAGCACGTAACCCTCGAAACCGACCGCGAGGCCTGTGAATGCGTTCAGGAGCGAAATCACAACCGGCATGTCGGCGCCGCCGATCGGGCTGGTGAGGATTGCGCCGAGGGCAAGCGCAACCACGAAAAATGCGATCACCATTTCTGACGCCGGAGTGCTGCCAAAGATGATCGCGCCGCCGAGCACCAGGGCAATCCCGGCGAGCGCAACATTCACCACGTTCTGCGCCGGCAGCCGCCACGCCTTGGTCATGATGCCCTGCAGCTTTGCGAAGGCGATGCATGACCCCGAGAACGCCACCGAGCCGATCAGCGCACCAAGCACCGCAAGCGTCGCAGCGAAGCCGCCATGCATGCTGCCGCGCGCGAACTCGAGCGCTGCGATCGCCGCTGCCGCGCCGCCGCCCATGCCGTTGTAGATCGCGACCATCTGCGGCATGTCAGTCATCTTGACGACCTTGCCGGACCACCACGCGACGGCACCGCCGAGCACAATGGCGGTGATCATCAGGCCGTAATTTTCCATGCCCGGTTTAAGCAGTGTGATAAGGGTGGCCGCGACCATCGCGTAGCCGGCCCACACGATGCCCTTGCGGGCGGAGACCGGCGAGCTCATCGCCTTCAGGCCGAGAATGAAGACCACGGCCACTGCGAAGTACGCCAACTGGATGACGTCGCTCATTGCGCACCTCCCGCCTTGTTGGCGCCCGGCTTGAACATCGCGAGCATGCGCTCGGTCACGACGTAACCGCCGGCAGCGTTCGCCGCGCCGAGGAACACTGCGACGAAGCCGATCGCGAGTTGCACCGAATCGGCCGGATCGGCGTCGCCGAGCACCACCATCGCACCGACGAGCACGACGCCGTGCACGAAGTTCGAGCCCGACATCAGCGGGGTATGCAGGATCACCGGCACGCGCGCGATCACCTCGTAACCGGTGAACGCGGCCAGCATGAAGATATACAACGCGGCAATGCCTTCCATTCAAGCCACCTCCATTTCGGCCATGAGTCCCAGCGCCTTCCGCACGCCCACGTGTTTGAGCACCCCCGCGTGGGTGAGGCAGGTACCGGCGATCACTTCGTCTTCCCAGTCGAGCGCGAGTGTGCCCTCCTTGATGAATGGCGAGAGGAAGTTGAAGAGGTTCCTGGCGTACATCTCGGACGCGTGCACGGGCATGCGGCTGGCGATGTGGGCCGGGCCGATGACGAGGACGTCGTTGATCCAGGTCTTCTTGCCCGCAACCGTGCCCTCGACATTGCCGCCGGATTCGGCCGCCATATCGACGACGACCGCACCCGGCTTCATCCGCGCGATCATGTCGGCGGTGATGATGCGCGGGGCGCGCTTACCGGGGACGGCGGCGGTCGTGATCAACGCGTCGCACTGCGCAACGGCCTTCGCGAGGCGCTCCGCCTGCTTCGCCTTTTCCTCGTCCGTGAGCTCGCGCGCGTAGCCGCCCGTGCCCTCTGCCGACACGCCGGTGTCGACGAATTTCGCGCCGAGCGACTCGATCTGCTCGCGCGTCTCGGCACGCACGTCATAGGCTTCCACCATCGCGCCGATCCGCCGCGCCGTGGCGATCGCCTGCAGCCCCGCGACGCCCGCCCCGATCACGAGCACCTTCGCCGGACGGATCGTGCCCGCGGCGTAGGTCAGCATAGGGAAAAACTTTGGGCAGTGATCGGCCGCGATCAGCGCGCACTCGTAGCCCGCAACCGCGGCCTGGCTCGACAGCGCGTCCATGCTCTGCGAGCGGGTGATCCGCGGCAGCAGCTCCAGCGCAAACGAAGTGATCTGCTTGTCCATCAGCTGCTGCGCGCGTGTCGCATCCGACCACGGCTGCAGCATGCCGAGCAGCACGCTGCCCGGCTTCATCGTTGCGATCAGTTCTACCGACGGCGGTTGCACGCACAGTACGACATCTGCGGTTGAATACACTTCTTCCGACTTTGCGGCAAAGCGAACGTCCCCGAACATCTCGTCGCGCAGATGCGCGGGCTGGCCGGCACCGGACTGTATCAGCAGTTGCGCGCCGAGCCCGAGATATCTTTTGACCACGTCCGGCACGACACACAGGCGACGCTCGCCATGCACAGTTTCAGTCGGCACTCCAATTGTCAAAGGCATGGTTTTCATCCTCTTGTGCTGATCGCTGCGCGCCCGGCTACAGACGGGACCGAGCAAGTTCAAGGGGGTCATATCGCTAGCGAACATTAGGAAGACTCAGCCGGATCACCGAGCCGTTCAATGATCCGGCCAAAGCCCGGCGGCGGGGAGGAAGCAAACGCCACCAGGAGACGACGCATACAAATCAGGACGATTTCAGACACGCTCCAACACGGCTGCGATGCCTTGGCCGATCCCGATGCACATGGTGCAGATCACATCCAGGCCACCGGCGACGTGCAGTTGATTCACCGCCGTGGTAACGAGGCATGCGCCGGATGCGCCCAGCGTTGGCGTTTAACTCCGTCCCTTGCCCCCCGTCGAGATGTACTGTTGCAACTCCATCTCGTGCTCTCCGACGGTGGCAACCACGTGGTGGACGCGCTTGATGATGGCGCGCATGAAATTGTAGATGAGCAACGGCTGTTCCGTGATCAGCGGCTCGATGCCGTCCGCGTTGAAGCAGAGAAGAGATGCTTCGCCCAGCGCGCGAACCGATAACGTATGCGGGGTTTGGTCGACAAAGCTCAACTCACCGACCAGATCGCCCTCTTCGTACACGTGCACGATGCGCTCCTTGCCCACGGCGCTTCGCGCCTTGACAAGGGCCAAACGCCCTTCGGTCACGATATAGAAGCTGCTCGCGCTCTCTCCTTGTCGGTAGAGAAACTCACCATCCTTGAGGCGGCACTCACTGGCGGCATGTTCTGCAAGGATGCCGGCGCCATCTCGGCCGATATACTCGCCCAATGGGGCTTCATAGATCATCGTGGCGATCCTGTCGATTTCCAGTTCTTTCATTACGTTCTCCGTCTAACTAAATTCACGAGACTCGACACTCCGCCGCATCGCGAGATAAGCGGTCGCATCGTCCAGGTTTTGCCTTGCCCTCTGGGTCAACCCCATTTTGAGTTCCCATTCATACCCCCTGATCGCGAGCACATACACTTCGGGCAAGCGCTGAAAACACTGTTGACAGGTCGCCATGATCGATGGAATCGAGATCGCGTGCGAGGTAAAGCTGAAGTCCATTTTCGGTTCTGCGCGCTCCAACGTGAATGATTCCACCGAGGCGTCCTTCGTGGCATCGATAAACAACACCCGCCTCTTGCGGCTGATGAGGTCGGCATCCTCGAGATGCAGTTGATAGTGCCTCTGGATTTCCGCTTTCGGGCACAGCGACTCCGCTTCCAGCCAGTCGATCAAGGCCCAGCCCAGTCCGTCGTCCTGCCGACCGACGTTGCCGATGCCATAAATCAGGCTCGACGGATCGTCGAAATCCTCAAGGGTCACGAGGGGAAACTCAGCGGGTGCGTTCATCGATCAGCCCCCCCGCCGCGTCATAGACCGAAACCACCAGCGGCATCTGCCCCAGGGCGTGGGTGGCGCAGCTCAGGCAAGGATCGTATGCGCGTATGCCCACCTCGATGGCGTTCATCATGCCCTCGGTAATCTCGCCGTGCCCGCCCAGGTAGTCCTCGGCGACGCTGCGCACCGTGCGATTCATGACCTGGTTGTTTTGAGTGGTGGCGACGACCAGGTTGGCGAAGGTGATATTGCCGCGCTCGTCGGCACGGTAATGGTGGAGCAAGGTTCCACGTGGCGCTTCGACCACACCGACCCCTTCGCCGGTCCACGCGCCGGCGGGCGGCGTCAACACCAGCTGATCCTTCTGCAGGTCCGGGTCGTGCAGCAATTCCCTGATGACCTCCGCGGCGTGGAGGATTTCTATGGCCCGTGCCCAGTTGGTGTGCAGGGTCATGTTGTTCGCCCGCCCCTTCGTGTAGGCATGGAAGCGTTCCAGCGCCTCCTGGGCGAGCGGCGTCGAGAGCGTCTTCGTCACGTTCATGCGGCCCAGCGGCCCGACGCGCACCGAACCCTTTTCCCTTCCCAGGTCTTTGAGGTAAGGGAACTTCATGTAGCTCCACTCCTCGACCGCTTCGCTGAAGTGATCCAGGTAGTCGTGATAATCGAGTTCGCGGACGATGTTCTTGTCGTCGTCGACGATACGCAGCTTGCCGTGGTAGTAGTCCACATTGCCGTCGGCATCGACCAGGGACATGTTGAGTGCGGGTACGTCGGCGAAACTGTCCACCTGCGCCCGGTGCTTTTCATGGAAGTCGTAGAACAGGCGCAGTCCATCCTGTGCGAAGTCGATGACCTGATCCATCGCCAGAAGGCCTTCTTCCCCGTTCAGCAAACGGTCGCGCTCGGCAATGCTCAGATTCTTGTTGACGCCACCGGGCACCGAGTTGATGCCGTGCATTTTTTTGCCGAACACCACCTTGATGACTTCCTGGCCCCATTTGCGCAGCATCACGACTCTTTTCACCAGCTCGGGATCGGCCTCAATCAGGCCGAGCACGTTGCGCTGCTCAGGCGGCGCGTCCATCCCGAACAGCATCTCCGGCACGATCAGATAGAAATAGGCCGTCGTATGGGATTGGAGCATCTGCGCGTAGTGGCCGAGGCGGCGCATTTTCTCCGCGGCCGGTGTGACATCGATGCCGGATTTCAGGCCGACACCGACCATGTCGTCCAGCGCCTTGGCCCCGCACAGGTGGTGGCTGACAAAGCAGATGCCGCAGATACGCTGCAGAAACATCGGCGCCTCCCAGTAGGGATGGCCCTGGATGAACTTTTCGAAACCCCGGAATTCCACGACGTGCAGCTTGGCGTCGATGACGTTATTGTCGTCATCCAGGTGCACCGTGACCTTGCCGTGACCCTCGATACGGGTCACGGGATCGATAACCAGTTTTCTGCTCATGACATTACCTCCGTTTATCAATCGTAGCGATTGATCGAGCTCGGCAAATCGAATGGACGCCCGTTGACCAGATCGTCCAGGACCTTGAAGATGGCGTCTCCATCCGGAGGACACCCCGGGATGAAATAATCCATCTTGACCACCTCATGACAGGGGTAAACCTTGGTGGTGATCCTGGGAATATCCGGATGGAACGGGATGACGGCCTTGGCGCCCGCCACGGCGGTCGCCGAGTTGACGTAGGCCTCCGCCAGGCAGTCCTTCAGCTCGACGACGTTGCGCATCGCGGGCACACCGCCCCACACCGCGCACGCCCCGACCGAGATCAGGATGTCGCAGTTCTCGCGGAAGTGCTCCAGCGTTTCGATGTTCTCCTCGTTCGCAACGCCGCCTTCGACGAATCCGATCGCACAGCGCTCGGGGATTCGTTTGATATCGGTCAGCGACGAGCGCAGGATGGTGATTTTCTCCAACAGCGGCAGGAGCCGCTCGTCCATGTCGAGAAAGGACAAGGTGCAGCCCCAGCAACCGCACAGACCGATCATGGACACCTTGATCTTGCCCTCGCGGTTTGCGGCCAGCGCCGGATCCATCGGCGTCGCAGGCAACTCGTGCGACGCAAGCTCGTTCTTTGCGGCGGTGCTCATTTGTCCACTCCTTCCAGGCCCAGCGCGCGTGCGCGCACCGACTGGATTTCGTACTTGCGTTGTCCGATGGGGTCGTCGTAGCCGACCCGTTTCTCGAGAATGGTGCCAACCGGGCAGATCGCAACCGCTTCCTTGACTTGCTCCGGCGGCATGGCGTTCGCGAGTTCGACATCGATTTCGATGCGCGACTCGGAACCGCGCTGGCTGATGCTGAAGATCTTCCTGCCGGTCGCCTTGTCGCGGATGAACTCGACACAGCGCTGGCAGAAGATGCAGCGATCCCGCTCCAGCCAGATCTTCTCCGAAGCCTGGTCCTGTACGCGAACCGGGAAACGGTACGGGAAGCGCGAGACCATCATGTCCACCTCGTAGCCGACCGCCTGCAGCTGGCAACGGCCACTCTTTTCGCAGCTCGGGCAGTTGTGGTTTCCCTCCGCGAACAGGAATTCGACCAGCGCCTTGCGCATATCGACCATTTCAGGGCTATTGACCTCGACATTCAAGCCCTTGGAGACCCGCACCGTACACGCCGCGTTCACGTTGCCATTCACTTTTACCGAACACACCCGGCAGGTGCCAAGACAGGGCTTGTCCTTGAGGTAGCACAGCGTCGGGATATACACGCCGTTTTCTGCGGCGACGTCCACCAGCGTTCGCCCTTCCTCCGTCGTGACCGTGATGCCGTCGATCGTGATCTGAATGCTCATTTTTTTGCCTCCTCCAGTTCCTTCAGCGCCTTCTCATGCCCGCCCAAGGCGGTATCGAGGTCGAACGACGGCAGCAGCGGGCCCTCGTGCCTCACCAGCTTGTCCTGATAGATCTCGGGAAACTTCTCCAGCGTCGTCAGGATGGGTTTGGGAGAGGTGGCGCCAAGACCACATCGACTGGTCTTGCGCACCAGCGCTCCCCAACTGACCATGTCGTCCAGATCCTTCTGGCACGCCTTGCCGGCGATCACCCATTCGACCTTCCTGTGCAGGTCGACGTTGCCGGCCCGGCACGGCACGCAAATGCCGCAGGACTCATCGACGAAGAACTGCATGTAGTCCTTGACGATGTCCAGCAGGTCACGGTTCCGGTTGAAGATCGTGAACGCACCATTGCAGGAAAGATCCTCGTACGCGAGCCTGCGTTCGCCATCCTTCTCCACCGACACGCACTCACCCGAGGGCCCGCTGATCTGAACGGCCCGCGCCTCCTTCGCTCCGACCATCGCCAGTACCTCGTTGAGCGTCACGCCCCATTCCACCTCGTAGATCCCCGGCTTGCTGCAATCGCCGGCAACACTCAGCAGTCGGGTGCCGGCGGAGTCCGGCGTTCCCATCGCACTGAACCAGTCGGCGCCTTCCTCCATGATTCGGGAGACGGCGGCAAAGGTCTCGACGTTGTTGACGCAGGTGGGTTTTCCCAGATACCCCTGCTGCACCGGAAAGGGAGGTTTCACCCGTGGCGTGCCGCGTTTTCCCTCGCAGGACTCGATGAGGGCCGACTCGTCACCGCAGATATAAGCGCCGGCCCCCATCTGAATACGGATATCGAAATCAAAGTCCCGCCGGACGCCAATAGCGCGTCCCAGCAACCCGTCATCCCTGAGCTGCTGAAGCTGTCGTTCCAGATAATCCTTGAGATAAAAGTACTCCGCGCGGAGGTAAACGATGCCATGGCGGCAGCCGATGGCATGGGCGGCGATCGCCATTCCGATGAATACCTCCTTGGGCGAGCGTGTCAGCAGGGCCCTGTCCTTGAAGGTCCCGGGCTCGCCTTCGTCGGCATTGCAGATGACGTACTTCGTGTCGCTCAAAGCACGCCGGCAAAGCTGCCACTTCAGCCCGGTCGAGAACCCGGCGCCCCCGCGTCCGCGCAGCTTGGATTCGATGATCTCGTCGATCACCTGTTCGGGCCTGAGCGTCAGGCAGTGGTCGAGCACGGCCTTGAAATCCGTCCTGCCACGGAAGAATACCGGCCCCTTCGTGCGCACATTGGATTCCACCAGGGCATCGACATAGGCGATATCGTCGCTGGGCAACCCGGCCGGGTTCGCGATCTCGGCCGGGGACCGCCCCTGTTTCAGCTGGGCGATGATGTCTGCGATCTTTCCGGGCCTCAGGCGGGTGAATACCACCTTGTCGATCAGCATCGCCGGCTCCTGATCGCTGAGTCCGATACAGGGCGTTTCGAACAGGCCGAACATTCCATTCGGGTCGGTTTCGCCGAAACGGACTCCAGTCTCGCGCTCGAGGGCATCGTGCACCGCCTGATAGCCGTTCATCTTGGCAATCACGGAATTGCACAGGTAAATCCGATGCTTTCCCGACGGTTTGTCATGGAAAAGATGGTAGAACGACGCTGTTTCCCGAATGTCGAGTGGGGACAGGTTCAACTCGGCCGCTAGTTGCGGCAGCACCTCATCGGGAATGTGCCCGTACAGATGCTGAACATCCCAAAGTATGTCCATCAGACGGGCTCTGTCTGAGCGGTAACGCTCAAGTATTGTCCGGATGTCTTTGCTCATGTGTCTCCTCCTTGGTGGTCGAAGCGATTCAGGGTCTGGCGCCCGCTGCTAGCATTGTCGCCCCTTTTTCGCTGATCTTGAAATGAGCGAATCGTGAGCATTACGATCGCATATCTCTAACGCAGTCAGAACTGCAGCGTGAGCACACCCTCGGGGGTGCCCAGCAGGCACGCATGGGCGCGGTGGCGCGCGAACAGTCCGACCGTCACCACGCCGGGCCACTGGTTGATCTCGGCCTCCAACGCCGGCGGGTCGGCGATGGCAAGGCCGTGCACGTCGAGGATCGGGTGGCCGTTGTCGGTGACGACACCCTTGCGCAGAACGGCACGGCCGCCGATCGCCGCGAAGCGGCGGGCGATGCGCGTGGCGGCGACGTCGATCACCTCGACGGGTAGCGGGAACCGTCCCAGCACCTCGACTTTCTTGGATGCGTCGGCGATGCACAGGAAGCGCTGCGCCAAGTCGGCCACGATCTTCTCGCGCGTGAGCGCCGCACCGCCACCCTTGATCATGTGACCGTGCGGGTCGATCTCGTCGGCGCCATCCACGTACAGAGCCAGTTGTTCGACTTCGCCGGCCTCGAGGACTCGAATGCCATGCCCGCGCAGCCTGGCCGTGGTCGCATTGCTGCTCGACACCGCGCCGGCGATGCCCTCGCGAAGCGAGGACAGCGCGTCGATGAAGTGGTTCACCGTCGATCCGGTACCCACGCCGATGATGCTGCCGGGCAGCACGTGCGGCAGCGCCGCACGGGCGACCATGGCCTTGATCTCGTCCTGCGTCATTAAGTGTTCTCCTGCGCGAGCCGCTGGGCCGTGATGGCCACGGCCATGAACTCGTCGACGTTCAGCGACGCCCCGCCCAACAGGCCGCCATCGATGTCGGGCATGGCGAGCAGCTCGCGTGCGTTCGCTCGCTTCATGCTGCCGCCGTAAAGGACGTGCAGCGACGCTGCGATGGCCGGGTCCGCCTCGGCCAGTCGGCCACGGATGAAGGCGTGAACGTCCTGCGCCTGGGCGGGTGTGGCCGTTTTGCCCGTGCCGATCGCCCACACGGGCTCGTAGGCCACGACCGCATCGGCAAACGCACTCGCCCCGGCCAGATCAAGCACCGCCTGGAGCTGGCGCGCCACCACATCCTCGGTCGCACCTTGCTCGCGCTCCGGCAGCGACTCGCCGACGCACAGCACCGGCGTCATTCCGGCTTGGCGGACCGCAAGGAACTTGCGCGCCACGACGGCGTCGTTCTCGCCGAACAGCGTGCGCCGCTCGGAGTGGCCGACCAGCACACAGGCGCAGCCGAACTCCCGCAACATCTGGGCCGATACTTCGCCGGTGAAGGCACCGTCTTCATGCCCCGAGACGTTCTGTGCGCCCCAGGCCATGCCGCTGGCGCCCAGGCGGCGCTGCGCCTCGGGCAGGTAGGTAAAGGGTGGGAACAGTACCAGTTGCACACGGTCCAGGCGTGCCACGGCACCGTCGGCGATCGCCGCCGCCAGCGCCTGTACGCCGGCCAGACTGCCGTTCATCTTCCAGTTGCCGGCCACCAGCAGTCGTCGGCGTTGGCCGCGAACTGGGTGCGGCGGGAGGGGGGTCGGGTCCATCGGGGGGCTCTTTGGTCTGTTAAGAGGGACTGGATTCACACCGTCGCGATGCGCATGAGATTCGTCGTGCCGGGCGTGCCGAACGGCACGCCGGCAATGACGACGAGGGTCTGCCCGCCCTGGGCGAATCCTTCCTGGCAGGCGACCGCGCAGGCTTTCGCGGTCATCTGATCGACATCGGCCACGTCCTCGATGTGCACCGAGTGGATGCCCCAGGCGAGCGCCATGCGGCGCGCGACGCGCAAATGCGGCGTCAGGCTCAGTACCGGCGCCTCGGGACGCTCACGGGCGACACGCAGGCTGGTGTGGCCCGAGCTCGTGTAGCAGACGATGGCGCTCGCATGCATCAGCGCGACGGCATGGCGCACGGCGCAGCACACGGCGTCGGCGGCACCCGCGCCAGCCGGCGCGCTCGGGCGCGACGCGTTCATCAGCTGCAGGTACTGCGGATCGCCCTCCACTTCGGTGATCAGGCGGCTCATCATGTCCACCGCCTCGACCGGATAGCGGCCGGCAGCGGATTCGGCGGACAACATGACCGCGTCGGCGCCGTCGTAGATCGCAGTGGCCACGTCCGAGGCCTCGGCGCGCGTAGGCACCGGGCTCGTCACCATCGATTCAAGCATCTGCGTGGCCACGATCACCGGCCGTCCGAGCCGGCGGCAGGTGCGGAGGATGCGTTTCTGTATCCCGGGCACGCGCTCGGCCGGCAACTCCACGCCCAGGTCACCGCGCGCCACCATCACGGCGTCGGCGCATTCGGCGATGGCTTCCAGTTGTTCGACCGCCGACGGCTTCTCGAGCTTCGCAACGATGGCCGCGCGTTCGCCGATCAGCTTTCGCGCCTCGACGACGTCTTCGGGCCGCTGCACGAACGACAGGGCGATCCAGTCCGCACCGAGGTCCAGCGCCAGCGCCAGATCGCGCCGGTCCTTGGCGGTCAGTGCGCTGATGGGTAGCAGCACGCCGGGCACGTTGACGCCCTTGCGATCGGACAGCTTGCCGCCGGCCACCACGCGCGTATCGGCGAAGTCGGCGCCGCAGCGTTCGACGATCAGCCGCAGCTTGCCGTCGTCGAGCAGCAGTTCGGCGCCCGGCGCCAGCGCCGCGAAGATCTCCGGATGCGGCAGGCCGACGCGGCGCGCGTCACCCGGCGCCGTGTCGAGCTCGAGGCGGAACGGCTGCGATTCGTCCAGCATCACCGAACCCGCGGCGAAAGTGCCCACGCGCAGCTTCGGACCCTGCAGGTCGGCCAGGATGCCAATCGGGCGGCCGGCCTCGCGCTCGAGTTCACGCAGGATGGCGAAGCTGGCCCGATGCGCCGCCTCGTCGCCGTGACTGAAGTTCAGGCGAAAGACATCGACACCGGCGGCGAACAGCCGGCGGATGGTGTCCTTGTCGGAACTGGACGGGCCGAGCGTGGCGACGATCTTGGCGTTGCGGTTGCGGCGCATGGTGTGGCGGGCCTTCACGCGTAGCGTGCCGCCATGACTTCGAGCGGGAGCGGCTTGATGCGGGCCCCCTGCCCGGCGCAGCCGAAGGCCTCGAAGCGCGCCTTGACCACGCTGCGCGCGGCCTTAGTGGCCGCCTGCAGCGCCTTGCGCGGGTCGAACTCGCTGGGCTGCTCGGCGAACACTTGGCGCATCGCCGCGGTCATCGCCAAGCGGATGTCGGTATCGATGTTGATCTTGCGCACACCGCTCTTGATCCCGCGCTGGATCTCCTCGACCGGCACGCCGTAGGTCTCCTTGATGTCGCCGCCGTACTTGCGGATGATCGCCAGCCACTCCTGCGGCACACTGGAGGAGCCGTGCATCACCAGGTGCGTGTTCGGCACCGCGGCGTGGATCTGCGCGATGCGCTCGATGGCCAGGATGTCGCCGGTGGGCTTGCGGGTGAACTTGTAGGCGCCGTGGCTGGTGCCGATGGCAATAGCCAGCGCATCCACGCCAGTGCGGGCCACGAAGTCCTTGGCCTCCTCGGGATTGGTGAGCATCATGTCGTGCGTGAGCTTGCCCACGGCACCGACGCCGTCTTCTTCGCCGGCCTCGCCCGTTTCGAGCGAACCCAGGCAGCCCAGTTCACCCTCGACCGAGACGCCGATTGAATGCGCCATTTCGCAGACCTTGCGCGTGACGTCGACGTTGTAATCGTAGCTCGCGGGCGTCTTCGCGTCTTCGAGCAGGGAGCCGTCCATCATCACGCTGGTGAAGCCCGAGCGGATCGACTGCTGGCACACCGCCGGCGAGGCGCCGTGGTCCTGGTGCAGCACGACCGGGATGTCGGGGTGCATCTCCACGGCCGCCAGCACCAGGTGGCGCAGGTAGGGCTCGCCGGCATACTTGCGGGCGCCGGCCGAGGCTTGCAAAATCACCGGCGACTGCGTTTCCTGCGCCGCCTCCATGATGGCGTGGACCTGCTCCAGGTTGTTGACATTGAAAGCGGGCACGCCGTAGCCGTATTCGGCAGCGTGATCGAGCACTTGGCGCAGTGAGATGAGGGCCATGAAGGATTCTCCGTAAGTCGTTGAAGGTTCAGGAAGTCGTTGGATCGAGTGCAAGTGCGCTACGGGTAGTCGCAGATCGTGTCCCGTTGCGCAAACCAGTCGGCGATGTCGGCGAGGCCGACGCGCTGCCCCTGCGACTGCGGCGGCTTCACCCGCGCGGCCAGCGCCGGGCGCCAGCCCTCGCGGGCGTGCAGGCCGGGGCCGACGGCGATGGCACCCTCGATCGGTGCCTTGGCGAAGTAGAAGCTGCGGGTGACCACCACCGGGCAATCGGCGGCGCGCGCCGCCGCCACGCCGCCGGGCGAGTCTTCGATGGCGACGGCCTGGTGTGGGCCGACGCCCAGCGCCCGCAAGGCCTTGACGAAGACCTCGGGATCGGGCTTCTTGCGCTCCACGTCCTCGCCGCACACGATGGCACCGAACCAGCCGGCCCACCGGTTGCCCATGTGCTTGCGCAACAAGGCTTCGAGGTTGGAGCGGCTGGTGGTCGTGGCGACGGCCATGCGCACGCCGTGGTCGCGGCACTCGCGCATCAGTTCCAGAACGCCGTCGCGCAGCGGAATGCCGGCATCGGCAACCAGTTCAGCATACAAGGTGTTCTTCTTCGCGTGCAGCGCGCGCGCCAGCGCATCGCGCTCGCTCGCCATGGGCGGTGCGTCGGGCCGGCTGTCCATGTCGTGCATCAGGCGCTCGCGCCCGCCGGTCACGCGCAGGAGCTCGCCATAGCGCGCATCGTCCCAACGCCAAGGCAGGCCGAAGGCCTCGAAGGCGAGGTTGAACGCGACCCGATGCCCGTCGCGCTCGGTCTCGGCGAGGGTGCCGTCGACGTCCCACAGCAGCGCCTCGAGCTTGGGTCTTGCCGCCGTTCCGGTGGTCATTGCGCGCGCCTGGCCAGGATCTCGAAGGCCGGCAGCGTCTTGCCCTCGAGCACCTCAAGGAAGGCGCCACCGCCGGTGGAGATGTAGCCCACGTCCTTGTCGATGCCATACTTGGCGATCGCCGCGAGCGTGTCGCCGCCGCCGGCGATGCTGAAGGCGTCGCTGGCCGCGATCGCGCGCGCGATGGTCTTGGTGCCGTTGGCGAACGCGTCGAACTCGAATACGCCCACCGGTCCGTTCCAGACGATGGTGCCGGCGGCCGCGAGCTTGTGCGCGAGCAGCGTGGCGGTCTGCGGGCCGATGTCGAGGATCAGGTCGTCGTCGTCCACCTCGGCCACGGCCTTGACGGTGGCCGGCGCGTCGGCCTTGAACGCCTTGGCGCAGACCACGTCCACCGGGATCGGCACCTCGGCGCCGCGGGCCTTCATCGCGTCGATCACCGCCCTAGCCTCATCCACCAAGTCCGGCTCGGCGAGGCTCTTGCCGATCGGCAGGCCCTGCGCGAGCAGGAAGGTGTTGGCGATGCCGCCGCCGACGATCAGGCCATCGACGTTCTTGGCCAGGCTTTGCAGGATCGTGAGCTTGGTGCTGACCTTGCTGCCGGCGACGATGGCGACCAGCGGGCGCTTCGGGGCAGCCAGCGCCTTGCCGATCGCGTCGATTTCCGCCGCGAGCAGAGGGCCGGCACAAGCCACCGGCGCGAACTGCGCGATGCCGTAGGTGGAGGCTTCGGCGCGGTGCGCGGTGCCGAAGGCGTCGTGCACGAAGATGTCGGTCAGCGCCGCCATCTGGCGCGCCAGCGCCTCGCTGTTCTTCTTCTCGCCCTTGTTGAGGCGACAGTTCTCGAGCAACACCACCTCGCCGGGCTGCACGTCCACGCCACCCACCCAGTTCGACTTCAGCGGCACCGGCCGCCCGAGCAGCGCGGCGAGCCGTGCGGCCACCGGCGCGAGCGAGTCCTCGGGCTTGAACTCGCCTTCGGTCGGGCGGCCGAGGTGCGAGGTGACCATGACCGCCGCGCCGGCGTCCAGCGCCATGCGGATGCAGAGCACCGAGGCGCGGATGCGCGTGTCTTCGGTGATGTTCCCCGCATCGTCCTGCGGCACGTTGAGGTCGGCGCGGATGAAGACGCGCTGGCCGCACACGCGGCCCTGGGCGACGAGGTCGGCGAAGCGCAACACGTTCACCGCGACGCTCCCATCACGCGCACCATCTCGAGCACCTTGCTCGAGTAGCCCCATTCGTTGTCGTACCAGGCCACCACCTTGACGAAGGTCGAGTCGAGCATGATGCCGGCCTCGGCGTCGAACACCGCGGTGCAGGCCTCGCCGCGGAAGTCGGTCGAAACCACCTTGTCCTGCGTGTACCCGAGCACGCCTTTCATGGCGCCCTGGCTCGCCGCCTTCATCGCCGCGCAGATCTTTTCGTAGCTCGTCTCCTGGGCGAGTTCGACGGTCAGGTCGACCACCGACACATCGCTGGTCGGCACGCGAAGCGCCATGCCGGTGAGCTTGTTGTTCAGCGCCGGGATCACCCGGCCCATCGCCTTGGCGGCGCCGGTGGACGAGGGGATGATGTTCTCGAGGATGCCGCGGCCGCCGCGCCAGTCCTTGTTGCTCGGGCCGTCCACGGTCTTCTGCGTGGCGGTGGCGGCGTGCACGGTGGTCATCATGCCGCGCTTGATGCCGAAACTGTCGTTGAGCACCTTGGCCACCGGCGCCAGGCAGTTCGTGGTGCAGCTCGCGTTGCTGACGATCTTCTCACCGGCGTACTGGGTGTGGTTGACGCCATAGACGAACATCGGCGTGTCGTCCTTGCTGGGTGCGCTCTGGATCACCTTCCTGGCGCCAGCGTCGAGGTGCTTCTGGCAGGTGTCGTGCGTCAGGAACAGGCCCGTCGACTCGACGACCACGTCGACGCCGACATCGCCCCAGGCGAGCGCGGCGGGATCCTTTACCGCGGTGAGCCGGATCTTGCGGCCGTTGACGACCAGCGTGCCGCCATCGACGACCACTTCGCCCTTGAAGCGGCCGTGCACGCTGTCGTACCGCAGCATGTACGCGAGATAGTCGGGTTCGAGCAGGTCGTTGATCGCGACCACCTCGATGTCGTTCTTGAAGTCCTGCACGGCGGCGCGAAACACCATGCGGCCGATGCGACCGAAGCCGTTGATTCCGATGCGAATAGTCATGATGAGATAGTGGGTTGGGTTGAAGTGAGCGAAACGCAAGGTGCGCCGGACCGGCCGGCGAGTACATGCTGCGCAAGATCAGCGAGACTCGGGAACAGGCGCTCGGGATACGCATCTTCGATCGGCTGCCCGGCGTTGTAGCCGTAGGGGACGGCCCATGCGGTCACTCCCGCATTGCGGGCTGCCTCGACGTCGACGCGCGAGTCGCCGACGTGTCCGGTTCGGTCCGTACTACCACCGAGTCGTTCGACGACATGACGCAGCACGCCCGGATCGGGCTTCTTCACGCGCAGGGAGTCGCCGCCGACCACCAGGTCGAAATAGGCGTCGAGCCGGTGCACGCGCAGCACGCGCTCGGCATGCCGGAATTCCTTGTTGGTGACGCAGGCCAGCTTGATGCCGGCCGCCTTGAGCGCACTCAGGGCCTCGAGCGCGCCCGGGTACGGCACGCTGGAGGTGCCGGTGGTCACCGCATAGTGTTCGTCCATGCTGGCGAGCACCTGGTCCGGGTGCACGCGGTCGGCGAGATGGGGCTGCTCGATCATGACGCGGGCCAACAGCTTGAGCATGAGCTCGCGCGTGCCGGCGCCGATCAGCACGGTCACTTCCGACACAGGGCGCCGCGCGATCCCATGCGACTCGAGCGCGCGATTGGCGGCCTCGGCAATCTCGGCGGCCGTGTCCACCAGCGTGCCGTCGAGATCGAAACTGACGATGTCGTAGCGCATGTCAGCTCCTGGACCGGACGAACCGCACTTCGCGCGCCAGCACTTCGCGTGCCAGGTCGGCCAGCGCCTTGGCGTCGAGGCCGAAGTGCTCGTACACCTGCGGGCCGGGCGCCGACTCGCCGAAGCTGTTCACCCCCAGCGCGGCGACGCAGTGGTACTGGCCCCACCACGAGGTGACGCCCGCTTCGACGCCGATGCGCGGGATTCCCCGGCCGAGCACCTGCTCGTGCCAGGCGGCCTCCTGCCGATCGAAGAGGGTGCTGCAGGGCAACGAGACCACCCGCGCCGCGATGCCCACCGCATCGAGAAGGCGCTGCGCCTCCATCGCGATGGACACCTCGGAGCCGGTGCCGATCAGCACCACCTGCGGCTCGGGTCGGTCGGAGAGCACGTAACCGCCGCGACGGATCTGCGCGACCTGCTCCGCAGTGCGCGCCTGCGGCGGCAGGTTCTGCCGCGACAGCAGCAACGCGCTGGGGCGCGTGCGTTGCTCGAGCGCGAACGCCCAGGCCACCGCGGTCTCGGCGGCGTCGCAGGGCCGCCAGACATCGAGATTGGGGATCAGGCGCAAGCTCGCGGCATGCTCGACGGCCTGGTGCGTCGGGCCGTCCTCGCCCAGGCCGATCGAGTCGTGCGTGAAGACATGAACCACGCGCAGCTTCATCAGCGCGGCCATGCGAATTCCGTTGCGGCTGTAGTCGCTGAAGGTGAGGAAGGTGCCGCCGTACGGAATGAAGCCGCCGTGCAGCGCCAGCCCGTTCATGATCGCCGCCATGCCGAACTCGCGCACGCCGTAGTTGACGTGGCGCCCGCCGGGCTGGCCGGCCCGCACGGCACCGCAGCCCGGGAAGTCGGTCAGGTTAGAGCCCGTGAGGTCGGCACTGCCGCCGAGCATCTCGGGGATCTTGGGCGCCAGCATCGCCAGCGCTTGCTGCGAAGCCTTGCGTGAGGCGACCGGCGTGGTGGCCTGACCGAGTTCGATCATCGCTGCCGACGCGGCTTCATGAAACGACGACGGCAGGTCGCCGGCAATCCGGCGCTCGAACTCCGCGGCCAGTGCGGGATATTCGCTCCGGTAGGCCTCGAAGCCCAAGCGCCACTGAGCTTCGCGCCTGGCGCCCAGATCGCGCGCGCTCCAGCGCGCACGCACGGTATCCGGAATTTCGAACGGAGCCTCGTGCCACCCGATGGCGGCGCGCGTGGCGGCAATCTCGTCGGCCCCGAGCGGTTCGCCATGGGCCTTGGCCGTACCGGCGCGTCCCGGGGAGCCGCGGCCGATGGTGGTGCGGCACACGATCAACGTGGGCCGGTCGGCAGAGCGCCGCGCGTCGGCGATGGAACGCCCGATCGCCACGACGTCGTGGCCGTCGATCGGGCCGATCACGTTCCAGCCATAGGCTCGAAAGCGTGCCGCGGTGTCGTCGCGAAACCAGGCATCGACCGCACCGTCGATCGAGATGCCGTTGTCGTCGTACAGCGCGATCAGCTTGTTGAGCCTCCACACGCCAGCCAGCGAGCAGACCTCGTGACTGATGCCTTCCATCAGGCAGCCGTCGCCGAGAAAGACGTAGGTGTGGTGGTCGACCACGACATGTCCCGGGCGGTTGAACTCGTCGCCCAGCAACTTCCCGGCCAGCGCCATGCCGACCGCGTTCGCCAAACCTTGGCCCAATGGGCCGGTCGTGGTTTCCACGCCGGGCGTGAGGCCCACCTCGGGGTGGCCCGGGGTCTTGCTGTGCAGTTGCCGGAAGCGCTGCAGTTCCTCGATCGGCAGGTCGTAGCCGCTCAGGTGCAGCAAGGCATACAGCAGCATCGACGCATGCCCGTTGGACAAGACGAACCGGTCGCGGTCGGGCCACCCGGGATTGCCCGGGTTGTGGCGCAGATGACCGCTCCACAGCGCGACGGCCATCTCGGCCATGCCCATCGGCGCGCCGGGGTGGCCGGAGTTGGCCTGCTGAACGGCGTCCATGGCCAGGGCGCGCAGCGCGTTGGCGAGTTCGTCGTAGCGGCCGCTCTCGGGGCGCAGCACGCGGTCGGCAGAGGTACTGGCCATCACAGGACTCCCAGGGCGCGCTTGCGCCGTTCCATCATGCGCCAGATAAACGGCGTAAAAATCAACTGCATCGCCAGCTCCATCTTGCCGCCGGGCACGACGAGCGTGTTGGCGCGGCTCATCCACGAGTTGTGGATCATGTTCAGCAGGTACTGAAAGTCGATGCCTTTGGGGTTGGCGAAGCGGATTACGCACAGGCTCTCGTCGGCACTCGGGACGTCGCGCGCGATGAAGGGGTTGCTCGTATCCACCACCGGTACGCGCTGGAAGTTGACGTGCGTCTGCGAGAACTGCGGCACGATGTACTGGACGTAGTCGGGCATGCGGCGCAGGATGGTGTCGGTCACCGCCTCGGTCGAGTAACCGCGCATCTTCTTGTCGCGGTACAGCTTCTGGATCCACTCGAGGTTGATCACCGGCACCACGCCGACCAGCAAATCGGGGTGCTTGGCGATGTTCACCTCAGGCGTCACCACCGCCCCGTGCAGTCCCTCGTAGAACAACATGTCGGTGTCGGCAGGCAGGTCCTCCCACGGCGTGAAGGTGCCCGGCTCCTGCTTGTACGGCGCGGCCTCGTCGTCGTCGTGCAGGTACTTGCGGCGTTTGCCGGTGCCGCTCTCGCTGTAGCCGCGAAACAGCTGTTCGAGCTCGACGAGCAAGTTGTTCTCCGGCCCGAAGTGGCTGAAGTGCGTGTTGCCGGACTTCTCGGCCTCGGCCTGGTGCAGCTTCATCCCCTTGCGGTCGTAGCGGTGGAAGCTGTCGCCTTCGATGACGGCTGCCTTCACGCCTTCGCGCCGGAAGATGTTCTGGAACGTGCGCGTCACCGAGCTCGTGCCGGCGCCGGAACTGCCCGTGATGGCGATGATGGGGTGTTTTTCTGACATGGTGTGGACTCGCAGGGTGGCTCGTGTTCGGTTCAGTCGCGGAACAGGCTGCGTTCGGCGAACAGCGGTGCGGCGGCCTCGTTGGACGCCGGCTCCTGGTGATAGCGCTCGATGCGCTCGACTTCATCCTTGCTGCCGAAGATCAAGCCGATGCGCTGATGCAGCGCCGTCGGACTGACCCCCAGGATCGGCTCGCGCCCCGTGCTGGCGCGGCCGCCGGCCTGTTCCATCAGCATTGCGACCGGATTCGCCTCGTACAGCAGCCGCAGACGACCGGGCTTGGCGGGATCCTTGGTGTCGCGCGGGTACATGAAGACACCGCCGCGCATGAGGATGCGATGCGCCTCGGCGACCATACTCGCGACCCAGCGCATGTTGAAGTCCTTGCCGCGCGGCCCGGTCTTGCCGGCCAGGCATTCGTCGACGTAGCGCTTGACCGGCGGCTCCCAGAACCGGCTGTTGCTGGAGTTGATTGCGAACTCCTGCGTCTGCTCGGGTACGCGGATGTCGCTGCGCGTCAGCAAGAACTCGCCGAGGTTGGGGTCCAGCGTGAAGGCCGCGACACCATTGCCGACGGTCAGCACCAGTTGCGTCGTCGGCCCGTAGATCGTGTAGCCGGCGGCGACCTGTGCGGCGCCGGGCTGCAGGAAGTCCGCTTCGGTCACGTCGCGGCCGCTGGCTACCACGTCGGCCGGGGCGCGCAGGATCGAGAAGATGCTGCCGATGGAGACGTTGACGTCGATGTTGCTGCTGCCGTCCAGTGGGTCGAACACGAGCAGGTACTTGCCGCGCGGGTAAGAGCTCGGGATCAGGTACGGCTCCTCCATCTCCTCGCTGGCCATGCCGGCGAGTTGCCCGTTCCACTCGTTCATGCGGATGAACATCTCGTTGGACTGCACGTCCAGCGGTTTCTGCACCTCGCCCTGCACGTTGATGCCCCCCCCCGTGGGCGCAGCGGAACCGTCGCTCAACGCGTCGCCGAGTTCTCCGAACGACACGACGCGGGCCAGCGCCTTGCATGCCAGCGCCACATCGAGGATCAGCGCGTTGAGTTCGCCGCTGGCCTCGGGGAAGCGGCGTCGTTCCTCGATCAGGTAGCGGGTCAGGGTCTGGCGGTGGGACAGTGGCATGGGTGAGTCCTCGGAGTGGTTCAGTGTCAGGTTGCCGCGGCGAACACCCGGCTGACCCGGATGTCCGCCGCGGCAAGAGTCGTGAGCGCGACCTGGTCGAGCACGCGGTTACGATCGGCGAACAGGCGGCTGGTCTGGCGCATGCGATACAGAGGTAGGGGTGCGTCCATGCGCCAGCCTCACGCCACCTTGCCCATCGGCGCGGCCAGTTCGGCCCGCATGGCATCAATGACGGCCTTGTAGTTCGATTGGCCGAAGATCGCGCTGCCGGCCACGAAAGTGTCGGCGCCCGCATCGGCGGCACGACGAATGTTGTCGACCTTGATACCGCCGTCGACTTGCAGACGGATGTCGCGGCCGGACTGGTCGATGAGACGCCGGGCGCTCTCGATCTTGCGCAGCGCGCTGTCGATGAAGCTCTGCCCACCGAAACCGGGGTTGACGCTCATGATCAGCACGAGGTCGATCTTGTCGAGGGTCCAGTCCAGCACGTCCAGCGGCGCGGCCGGATTGAAGGCCAGACCGGCCTTGCAGCCGGCCCCGCGAATCAGCTGCAGGGTGCGGTCCACGTGAACGCTGGCATCGGGATGAAAGCTGATGAGGCCGGCCCCGGCTTGCGCGAACTCGGCCGCCAATGTGTCCACCGGGTGCACCATCAGATGCACGTCGAGCGGCGCCGAGCTGCCGTCGGCGCGCCGCGTGTGGGGCTTGAGCGCCTTCGCCACCGCCGGGCCGATCGTCAGGTTCGGGACGTAATGGTTGTCCATCACGTCGAAGTGAATCCAGTCGGCGCCGGCGGCGATCACGCCGCGTACCTCGTCACCGAGGCATGCGAAGTCGGCGCTGAGGATGCTGGGGGCGATGCGGTGCATGGTCATGCTGCGGCAGTCCTCGTTCAGTAGCGCTGCGCTTCGGCGCGGTCGGTCGCGCACGAATGCGCCGTGTAGCGAATGTCGCGGCCCGCGCCCTCCTGGCGCGCGAGGCCGACGCGGGGCTCGTCCGTCGGCTGGTTGATCTGGGTGGCGTCGGCCGCCAAGCGGGAGTCAAGCGGGCTGTTCATTCAACTCTCCTGAGAAGGGATCCGGGGTACGGACGAACATTAATCGCTGTGATGAATAACAGAAAGTTTGATATTCTTTCGTTTTCGTTTACCTTTTGCTAAATCATGCAGATCACCTTCAGGCAACTCAGGGTTGTCAGTGAGGTCGCTCGTTACTCGAGCGTGATCCGTGCCGCCGAGGCTCTACACCTGACGGCGCCAGCCGTTTCGCTGCAAATCAAGGAAGCCGAGCGGCAGGTCGGGCTGACCTTGTTCGATCGCGCGGGCCGGCGCATGACGCTGACCACGACTGGGGAGTACTTCCTCGTCTATGCGCGCCGGCTGTTGGCGACGCTGAAGGACGCCGAGGATATGATGGCCCGTTTCAAGCGCCTGGAGTCCGGCCGACTGACGATCGGGATGGTGGGTGCCGCCAGCTACTTCCTGCCGCAGTTGCTGGCGAAGTTCCACGCCGAGCATCCTACCGTGGACGTGCGCCTGCGCCTGGCTAGTCGGGAAAAGCTTGGCGTGATGATGCAGGGCAACGATGTGGACCTCTGCATCATGGGTCGGCCGCCACAGTATCCCCCCACTCGAGCGGAACCGTTCGCGTCGCACCCGCATGTGCTGGTGGTGTCGCCACAGCATCGCTTCGCGCGCGCCGAAGCTGTGCCCGCGGTGGCGCTCGCCAACGAGCCGTTCATCGTGCGCGAACCCGATTCGGGAACCCGGGAGGCGCTTCAGAAGTACCTGGATGCGCACCGAATTCAGCCCACGTTCGTCATGGAGATGCCTAGCAACGAGGCAATCAAGCAGGCGGTAATGGCCGGCATGGGCGTCAGTCTTCTGTCGCTGCACACGATCGCGCTGGAGTGGTCCAACGGCCTGATCGCCGTACCTCATGTTGAAGGCCTGCCCTTGGAGCGGCGGTGGAACGTGGTGAACATTGCGGCCAAGCAGTTGTCGCCGGCGGCCGAGGCATTCCGCTACTTCGTGCTCGAGCACGGCGAGTCTCATCTTGCTGCGATGATGAGCCACGACGCGTCCTGACGACAGCGACGTCGCCGATCCGACATGACCAACCCTCGCACGTCGCCGCAGCCGCTTCCGCAGAGAGCCCGTGAAAGTACCAGCAATGCCAGTGGTATAATCGAGCCGTTGCAAGTCGGCCGACCAAGGCCATGACGTTACGAGCCCGAGTGCTGTTGCCGAACCGAAACCAGTTGGAGTTTCGCGCGAGCGATCTGGAATCGGTGTTGCCGGAAGGG
Organism: Achromobacter ruhlandii; assembly: GCF_902859695.1. Classification (GTDB taxonomy): domain Bacteria; phylum Pseudomonadota; class Gammaproteobacteria; order Burkholderiales; family Burkholderiaceae_B; genus Achromobacter; species Achromobacter ruhlandii. Next base: position 60,580 of record NZ_CADIJL010000008.1, on the reverse strand, counting down.
CACCGGGCGCGACGGGTATGGGCGTACGTGGAGCGGCAGGACCTGAAAGCGTTCTACGCCGACAAGCTGAACCGATTTCGCTAACAAGCTGAAACGCCGACAACCTCCGCCCCTGTGGCCGCCTCCCGCCCCCGACTGCCTTCGGCAACTCGGGGGCTTTGTTTTGGCCCCGTCGATTCCGCCATGGCGCCCGGGCGCCGGGTTGATTAAGACAAACTAAACTGCCGATAAAGTATTTACAAATTGTTTTAAGCATTGCCTCCATCTAAGCTGTCGTCCCGATAGTGCCTTGCACGGTAGTCCCTTGGCCCGGTCTCCCTCGCACTTGCATCGACTCTCCTCGGCAAGTGCCTTCACCCCCTCCGCTGTAGCGGAGGGGGTTTTTCTGGAACTCCGGCCAAGCGGCCACCTTTGCCACACCGACGATCCCCGACGAGGAGAGGGTCATAACCCCCACCGGCATCACCCTGACCCAGTTCATCATCCAGTCCCAGCGCGCCCACCCGGCGGCCACCGGGGAGTTTCCGGACTGCTCAACGTGATCGCCACCGCCTGCAAGGTGATCGCCACCGCGGCCAGCCGCGGCGCCCTGGCGGGCGTGCTCGGCTCGGCGGAGCACGAGAACGTTCAGGGCGAGGTGCAGAAGAAGCTCGACGTGATCAGCAACGCGATCCTCGTCCACGCCACCGAGAGGGGTGGCCACCTAGTCGCCCTCGCCTCCGAGGAGATGGACACGATCTACCCGATCCCCGCGGCCTTCCCGCGAGGCAAGTACCTGCTGGTCTTCGATCCCCTGGACGGCTCTTCCAACATCGACGCCAACATCTCGGTGGGCGCCATCTTCTCGGTGCTGCGCTCGCCCGATCCGGAGGTGCCGCCGACCCTCGAACACTTCCTGCAGGCGGGCGCCGGGCAGGTCTGCGCCGGTTACGCCCTCTACGGGCCGGCGACCATGCTGGTGCTCACCACCGGTCAGGGCACCCACGGCTTCACCCTCGACCGGGATGTCGGCGAGTTCATCCTCACCCATCCAATGCTGCGCATCCCCGCGGCGACCCAGGAGTTCGCCATCAACACCTCCAACACCCGATTCTGGAAGCCGCCGGTGAAGCGCTACGTGGACGAGTGCCTGGCCGGTCGCGGCGGGCCCCGGGGCAAGGACTTCAACATGCGCCGGATCGCCTCCCTGGTGGCGGAGACCCACCGCATCCTGACCCGCGGCGGGGTCTTCCTCTATCCCCGGGATAGCAAGGCCCCCAAAAAGCCCGGGCGGCTCCGGCTCCTCTACGAGGCGAACCCCATCGGCTTCGTCATCGAGCAGGCGGGCGGCGCCTGCAGCACCGGCCGCGGGCGGGTGCTCGAGGTACCGCCTTCCGGGCTGCACCAGCGGGTGCCCCTGATCTTCGGCTCCCGGGAGGAGGTCGACCACATCGAGCGCCTCCACCAGGGGCACGACGCGGGCACCGACCACCCCTTCCGCTCCCCCCTCTTCCACAAACGCGGCCTGTTTTCCCAGTTCGTCTGACGCTCGTTTGCGAGGAACCCCATCATGTCCAGCGCCCATCCCATCATCGCCATCACCGTCTCTTCGGGGGCCGGCACCACCACCGTCAAGAAAACCTTCGAGAACATCTTCCGCCGCGAGGGCGTGAAGCCGGCCATCGTCGAGGGCGACTCCTTCCACCGCTACGACCGGCTGGCGATGCGCGAGGCCATGCAGCGGGCCGCCGCCGCCGGCAACCCCCACTTCAGCCACTTCGGCCCAGACGCCAACCTCTTCGACGAGTTGGCAAAGCTCTTCCAAAACTACGGCGAGTCGGGGCGGGGGAAGGTGCGCAAGTACCTCCACGACGCCGAGGAGGCGGCACCCTCCGGGCAGGAGCCGGGAACCTTCACCCCCTGGGAGGAACTGCCCGCGGAGACCGACCTCCTCTTCTACGAGTGCCTCCACGGGGCGGTGGTCACCGAGACGGAGGACGTGGCGCACCACGCCGACCTTTTGATCGGCGTGGTGCCCACCATCAACCTGGAGTGGATCCAGAAGCTGCACCGGGACAAGGCGACCCGCGGCTACTCCACGGAAGCCGTGGTGGACACCATCCTCCGGCGCATGCCGGACTACGTGAACTACATCGTCCCCCAGTTCGCTCGCACCCATGTGAACTTCCAGCGGGTGCCCATGGTGGATACCTCGAACCCCTTCATCGCCCGGGACATCCCCACCCCCGACGAGTCCTTCCTGGTGATCCGCTTCGCCAACCCGCGGGGGATCGACTTCTCCTACCTCCTCGCGATGCTCCACGACTCGTTCATGTCCCGCGCCAACACCCTGGTGGTGCCGGGGGGGAAGATGCCGCTCGCCGTGCAGTTCATCTTCACGCCGATGATTCTCAACCTGGTGGATCGCAAAAGGAGGACGCAGTGAAAGTCGTTAATGATGGGGTTCTGGAGGGCGCGGAGGCTCACTCCGGCCCGGTGGTGGGGCGGCCGCTGACCGCCGTCCTGCGCGCCCTGGCCATGGACGCCGTGCAGGCGGCGAAGTCGGGGCATCCGGGGATGCCCATGGGCATGGCGGACATCGCCGAGGTCCTCTGGCGGCGGCACTTGAAGCACAACCCGGGCAACCCCGCGTGGGTCGACCGCGACCGCTTCGTGCTGAGTAACGGCCACGGCTCGATGCTCCTCTACGCGCTGCTGCATCTGACCGGCTACGCGATCTCCATCGACGACTTGAAGGCCTTCCGCCAGCTCGACTCGAAGACCCCGGGGCACCCCGAGGTGGGCCACACGCCGGGGGTGGAGACCACCACCGGGCCCCTGGGCCAGGGGCTCGCCAACGCGGTGGGCATGGCCATCGCCGAGAAGGTTCTGGCGGCGACCTACAACCGCCCGGGACACGCCATCGTCGACCACTACACCTACGTCTTCGTCGGGGACGGCTGCCTGATGGAAGGGGTCTCCCACGAGGCCTGCTCCCTCGCAGGCACCCTGGGGCTTTCCAAGCTGATCGCCTTCTACGACGACAACGGGATCTCCATCGACGGGAAGGTGCAAGGGTGGTTCACCGACGACACCCCGAAGCGCTTCGAAGCCTACGGCTGGCACGTGATCCCGGACGTCGATGGCCACGACACGGCGGCCATCGAAGAGGCGCTGCTGGCCGCCCAGGCCCAGGCGCGGCGTGCCGACGGGCGGCCGACCCTGATCTGCTGCAAGACGGTGATCGGCCAGGGCTCGCCTGCCAAGGCGGGGACCGCCGATGTGCACGGCGCGCCCCTCGGGGAGGCGGAAATCGCCGCGAGCCGCGCGGCCCTCGCCTGGCACCACGCCCCCTTCGAAGTGCCCGATGAGGTGCGCGCGGCCTGGGACCGGCGCGCCGCCGGCGCCCAGGCAGAGGCCCGCTGGACGACCCGCTTCGCCGCCTACCAGGCGGGCTACCCGGCACTCGCCGCCGAGTTCCTGCGCCGCATGCGGGGCAAGCTCCCGGAATCCTGGCCGGCGGTGGCCGCCGCCTTGCACCGGGAGACCGCCGCCAAGGCGGAGACCGTGGCCTCCCGCAAGGCGAGCCAGAACGCCCTGGCCACCCTGGTGCCCGCGCTCCCCGAGCTGCTGGGCGGTTCCGCCGACCTCGCCCACTCCAACCTGACCCTGGTGAAGGGCAGCAAGGGGGTGTCCGCCGCCGCTCCTGCGGGGAACTACCTCTTCTACGGGGTGCGCGAGTTCGCCATGACGGCGATCGCCAACGGGCTCGCCCTGCACGGCGGCTTCATCCCCTACACCGCCACCTTCCTGGTCTTCTCCGACTACGCCCGCAACGCGATCCGCATGGCGGCCCTCATGGGCCAGCGCCAGGTGATGGTCTACACCCACGATTCCATCGGCCTGGGGGAGGACGGGCCGACCCACCAGCCGGTGGAACACCTGGCTTCGCTCCGCCTGATCCCCAACCTGGACGTCTGGCGTCCCGCCGATGCCTGCGAGACGGCGGTGGCGTGGACTTCCGCCATCGGCCGCCGGGAGGGACCGAGCGTCCTCGCCCTGTCGCGGCAGAACCTGCCCGCGGTAAGCCACGAGGTGGCCCCGGCGACCATCGCCCGCGGCGGCTACGTGCTGCGCGAAGGCGGGGTGACCAACCAGGCGGCGATCATCGCCAGCGGCTCGGAGGTCGCCCTCGCCCTCGCCGCCCGGGACCTCCTGGCCCTCGACGGCCTGCGGGTGCGGGTGGTGTCGATGCCCTGTACCGCGGCCTTCGACCGCCAGGACGCGGCCTACCGGAAGAGCGTGCTGCCCCCGGGGCTGCCGGCGGTGGCGGTGGAGGCGGCCCATAGCGGGCTGTGGTGGAAGTACGTGGGGCCGGGGGGCGACGTCCTGGGGATCGACTCCTTCGGCGCCTCGGCGCCGGCGGAGGCCCTCTTCCGCCGCTTCGGGCTTACCGCCGAGGCGCTGGCCGGGAAGGTGCGGGAGGTTCTGCGCCGGGCCGGGAGCTCTGAGGTGGGGGGCGCCGATCACCGTCCTTCCTGGGACACTCCGGAGCACCGCGAAGGCCTTCAGCACCGGGGACGTCGCCGGGAGCGTCCAGCGGAGGCCGAGGAGGACCAGGCGGATGCCGCCCTCTTCGCCGACATCCGCCTCCTCGGACAGGTCCTCGGCGAGACGGTGCGCGCCCAGGAGGGCGAGGCCGTCTTCGCCGCCGTGGAGCGGATCCGCCGCACGGCGGTGGGCGGCCCCCAGGGCCCTCTGGCGGATGCCACCCATGGGGCCATCGTTAACGGCGACCCGGGGGCCATCGTTGGCGGCGCCCAGGGGGCGCCAGCGGCAACGGACGCGCTGGCCGGCGTCCTCGCCGAACTGGACCCGCAGACCATCCTCGCCGTGGTGCGCGCCTTCGGCACCTTCCTGCAGCTCGCCAACATCGCCGAGGACCAGCACCACCTCCGCCTTCGTCGGGCCCGCACCATGGCCGGGGCGGCCCTTTCCCCGGGCTCCCTGGGCCACGCCCTGCAAGGTCCTACGGCCGGGCCGGAGGCCCTGCGCCGCTTTTTCGCCGGCGCCCTGGTCTCCCCGGTGATCACCGCCCACCCGACGGAGGTCCGCCGGCAGGCGGTGCAGCGCAGCCTAGCGCGCGTCGCCGCCCTCCTCGACCGCCGCGATCGCCTGCGCCTCACCCCCGAGGAACAGGCGGAAGACGCCCGGGAACTGGCCCGGCAAGTGCTTGCCCTGTGGCGCACCCGCCTCCTGCGCCCGGCCCGCCTGACGGTGCTCGACGAGGTGAAGAACGGCATCAGCTACCAGCGGCGCACCTTCCTCCCTGAGCTGCCGCGCCTCTACGGCCAGCTCGAGGATCTCCTCGCCGCGCGCTTCGGGGGCTCCTGGCCGCTCCCGCCGTTTTACCGGGTGGGCAGCTGGATTGGCGGCGACCGGGATGGCAATCCCTACGTCACCGCCGCCGTCCTCGACCAGGCAGTGGGCCTGCAGGTGGCGGCGGTCCTCGCCCACTACCGGGAGGAGGTGCAGGCCCTGGCCGGGGACCTCTGCCTCTCGGAGCTCCTAGTGGCGGGCTCCGCGGCGCTTAAGGCGCTGGCCGACCGTTCCGGCGATGCCTCGCCGCAGCGAGCCGACGAGCCCTATCGGCGCGCCCTGCGGGGCATCGACCGGCGCCTCGCGGCAACTGCGGCGCGGATCGGGGAAGCGCGTACTGGCGAGACGATTCCCGACCTGGCAAACACAGCCGCCAGCCCCCCGCCCGGCACACCCCTCCCCTACGCCAGCGCCACCGAGTTCACCGCCGACCTCACCGTCCTCGCCGACTCCCTCACCGGCTGCGGCGCGGGCCTCCTCGCCGAGGCCCGCCTGCGCCACCTGATCCGCGCCGCCGAGGTCTTCGGCTTCCATCTCGCACCCCTGGACTTGCGGCAGAACGCCGAGGTGCACGGGCGCAGCATCGCCGAGCTCTTGCACCGCGCCGGGGTCTGCGCCGACTATCCGGCGCTTCCCGAGGAGGCGCGCATCGCGCTGCTCAGCGCGGAGCTCGCCGATCCGCGGCGCCTTTACTCCCCCTACATCGAGTACTCCGCGGAGACCACCGGGGAGTTGGCGATCTTCTTCGCCGCCCGCAACGCCCAGCGACGCTGCGGGAGCGCGGTGGTGCAGAACTGCATCGTCTCGAAGAGCGAAGGAGTCTCGGACCTCCTGGAAGTGGCGCTCCTCTGCAAGGAGGCGGGGCTCCTCGATCCCGCGGCCGGGGGCCTGGCGGTGAATCTGGTGCCCCTCTTCGAGACCATCGCCGACCTGCGCCGCGCCGGGGAGGTCATGGACCGCCTCTTCGCCCTGCCCACCTGGAAGGCCCTCCTCGCCGCCCGAAGGAACGAGCAGGAGGTGATGCTGGGCTACTCCGACAGCAACAAGGACGGCGGCTTCCTCACCGCCCACTGGGAGCTCTACCGGGCCGAGATCGCCCTGGGGGAGGTCTGCCGCCGGCACGGGGTCCGCCTGCGCCTCTTCCACGGTCGTGGCGGTTCCGTGGGGCGCGGCGGCGGGCCGGCGTACCAGGCGATCCTCGCCCAGCCGGCGGGAGCGGTGGACGGCCAGATCCGCATCACCGAGCAGGGCGAGGTGATCGCCGCCAAGTACGGCCACCCGGAGGTGGGCCGCAGCCACCTGGAGATTCTGCTGGCCGCCACCCTGGAGGCAAGCCTCGGCTCTCCCGCCGGGGAGGATGCCCAGGCGGTCGACTTCCACCCGGTGCTCGACGCCCTCTCTGCCCACGCCTATCGGGCATATCGCGAGCTGGTCTACGAGACGCCGGGTTTCGTCCGCTACTTCCGGGAGGCCACTCCGGTGGAAGAGATCGCAGCGCTGAACATCGGCTCGCGGCCGGCGTCCCGCAGCGCGTCGGAGCGCATCGAGGACCTGCGCGCGATTCCCTGGGTCTTCTCCTGGGCCCAGTGCCGGGTGATGCTCCCCGGCTGGTACGGCTTCGGCAGCGCGGTGGCCGACTGGCTCGCGGCCAATCCCGAGGGGCTCCCCGTGTTGCAACGGATGGCCGCCGCCTGGCCCTTTTTCCGCAGCCTCGTCTCCAACATCGACATGGTGCTCGCCAAGACCGACCTCGCCATCGCCGCCCGTTACGCCGAGTTGGTGGGCGATGCGGCCCTGCGCGAGCGGGTCTTCGGGGCCCTTGGCGCCGAGTGGCGGCGCACCCGGCAGGCGCTACTGGCCATCACCGGCCAGACCGAATTCCTCGCCGACACCCCCCTTCTGCAGCGTTCGGTGCGCAAGCGCTTCCCCTACATTGATCCGCTGAACCACCTCCAGGTGGAGCTTCTCCAGCGCCTGCGCGCCGCGGGCCCCGAGGCCGACGAGCGCCTGCGGCGGGGCATCCACCTGACCATCAACGGCATCGCCGCCGGCCTGCGCAATAGTGGGTAACGGGCTTAATTCTGGCTGCGTGATCTGGGGCCGAAGCGCCTCCAGAAACTCGATGATCTGTTCCGAGCGAATCGCTCCCGGAAAGAAACGGAAGTAGAACTGCCAGAACGACAGTCCGGCGATGGCCGAAAGTTGCTTCCAGGTGAAGCTGTGTTGCAGAACCGGCGTTTGTCCGCGCAGGCTCCAGGTCCGCGCAACACTCGGCCGCTCGCTCAGTCCGGATTCGTCGATGAAGACGATGGTTCGGCCTTCTCACTAGTGTAGTGTTGCATCCTTGAGTGGTCGTATTTTGCGGATGCCTGAAATGCGTGTTGCCCCCGAAATCATGTTGACTAACGAAGAGCGAGTCGAACTGTCAAAACTGGCGCGCTCGCAGTATTGATCACCGCCATCGACGAGTACATCGCTGTGCATAATCAAAACCCGAAACCCTTCGTCTGGACTGCCAAGGCCAATGACATTCTCCAAGCGGGGTATCCGGATGAGTGCGGTTAGTTACAAATTTCCTACAATTCTGGCGTTTTCGGTTCGCAGACGTGGCCACATGAGCCGTTCGGCAGCCAAACCTACAGCCGTGGCCTATTTACGTAAGAGGATGAATCTCTGCACTCTTTCTCATCGCCGCACTCATCCGGATACCCCGCTTCTCCAAAAAGTCATTCGCGCCAACCGCAAGCCGCCACCCCGACCATGCATCCCCGCTTCACGCTCGCCGGACTGGAGGAGCACCCGCTCCGCCAGCGCCTGAACAACGAATTCCACGCCCGGCCGCCGATTCCGCTGGTCGGGGCGATGCTCGTCTCGCACCTGGTCTTCAAGCACAGCGCGACGACGGCGCAGGCTGAGCGCGACAACCTGGCGCTGCTCTGCCAAGGGCATGTCTGCAGCTCCATCGAGAGCTCGGATTCCCACATGACGCTGGAAACCGACGCCTTCCGCATGCGCTGGGAGCTGCACACCGAATTCTCAAGCTACACCTTCTTCCGCCCGCTCGCCCCGGGCGAAGAATTGCACCCGGACGCCACCGTCTTCGACGCCGTGCGTCCCGACTGGCTTGGGGCCATCCCCGGCAAGCTGATGGTGGCGACCCACGTCGAGTTACGGTCGACCGAGGAAATCAGCCCGGAATCGGTGCTCTCCAGCCTGTCGCCGAGCGGGCGCACGATGGTCGCCGCAGCCGCCCGGGTGGCGGACGAAACGGCCTGGATCTTCACCGACTTCAAGATCGAAAACGGCTTCTCGCGCTTCCTCGTCCTCAACGCCGGCATGACCCAGCGCCAGACCGGCCGCACCGTGCAGCGCCTGGTCGAAATCGAGACCTACCGCATGATGGCCCTGCTCGGTCTGCCCGTGGCCAGGGAGGTCGGCCGCTGGCTCTACCGCGGCGAGAAGCAACTCGCCGGGCTGATGGACCGCATCGGCCAGGCGCGGTCGGCGGAGGACGAACGCGAGGTGCTCTCCTCACTTTCCACGTTGGCCGCCGAGGTCGAGCATTCGGTCGCCCGCACGACCTTCCGCTTCGGCGCCGCGCGCGCCTACCACGGGCTGGTCATGCAGCGCATAGAGGAACTGCGCGAGACGCGCATTTCCGGCCTGCCGACCTTCTACGAATTCATGCAGCGCCGCCTGCAGCCGGCGATGAACACCTGCGAGGCGATCAGCCGCCGTCAGGAGGAACTCTCCGCCCGCGTCGCCCGTAATAGCCAGTTGCTGCGCACCCGCGTCGACATCGAACTGGAACGCCAGAAACAGGAACTGCTCGGCCACATGAACCAGCGAACCCGCCTGCAGCTGCGCCTGCAGAAAACCGTCGAGTGCCTGTCGGTCGTCGTCCTAACCTATTACGGCTCGCAACTGGTGCAATACCTCGCCAAGAGCACCAAGGATCTGCACCACCTCAATACCGACGTGATCACCGCGCTCTCGATCCCGCTCATCGCAGGCGTCGTCGCCTGGGGCACGCGGCAAATGCGCAAGAAGCTCGCCGCCGAAGAGGGCGAGGCCTGGCAGCCTGTCGGGCTCTCACAGAGATAGGCGATATTCATAGCCAGAGGAACAGAGGGAATCTGCTGCGATGGCGTTCCACCCGATAGATCGAGACACGGACTTTCTGTTGCCGCCCTCGGTGCAGGAGTGGCTGCCGGAAGCGCATCTGGCGCGGTACGTGGTGGACGTCGTCGAGCAGTTGGATCTGTCTGCCATGGAGCGGGCGTATGCGGGCAAGGGCAGCGACGCCTATCATCCGGCAATGCTGCTGGCGTTGCTGATTTACGGCTACGCCACTGGGACCTTCTCCAGCCGCAAGTGTAGCGGCGCGCGATAATTGGCACTGAATTGCGCGATAAATGGCGCTGAGCCTGTTTCGAAAGAAAATTGCAGATACCGCAAACCGACGAATGCGGTCGATTAGTCAGCCGCGGCGGCTAACTCCCTTCCACTCTGCGACTTGCCTGCGGTACGCCATCCGTCTTGCGATGATGAGCGCAGCGAGGGCGCTGAGAGCTCCGCAGAAGATCAGTCCTGCCAGCGAAAAATCTGACGCTAGGTCGCGCTGGGGGGTCATGATCGGGTCGGTGGCGAGCGCATCGACGATCGACGGGGCGACGATCGCGGCGTCGCTACCTGAGTGTGGTCCCCCGATTTGATGTTCCGATGGTCACATAGTGTGATGGTCTGCAGAGGCGATCGGCTGAATCGGAAACGCCGCCGGATGTTCAGCACCGGCGGCGTTTCCATGGTGAGGTTTCGGAGTCAGAACGGCGGTTCGTCGGGGTCGGCCGATCGGAACAGGTCCGGCTGTACGAAGTTGGGTTGCATGAGGTTTTCGCGTGCTCGTTCGTGCGTGGTAGAAGCGCTCGATCTGGCCGAAGTAATGCGACTCGAACAGCATCAGGAAGTCGTTGAGGCAGGCGTGCAGCGTCACGGCGGCCTCGTCGGGGAGTTGCGGCCAGGACAGGGGCGCGGGAAGGTGCTGGGTTTGCATCAGCGGCGGGCAGCGGCGCGCAGCGGGGTGGCGGTTTCAGGCGGGGCAAAGACCTCGAGATAGAGCTTCTCGTCCAGTTGCGGCAGCTCGCGCTGGGCGGCGACGGCGAGCAGCTCGGCGGCCAGGGTGGTGAGGATGCGGTAGTTGCCGAAGCGTGATCGCACAGCGTGTGCATGAGCGCGGGACTCATCAGGCTGGCGTTGCCGGCCGCGGCCATCAGGTGCTGCAGGCAGGCTGCTCATCGCGGCTGGCCGGCTCGGTGGCGAGCCGGGTGCAGATGCGTGAGCCCAGCGGGATCAGCTCTTCGCGGCGCAGCTTGTCGGGCAGGCGTGCATCGCCGGCGATCACCACGCACTGCAGCGACTGCGAGTCGAAGCGGGCGCTGGCCATCAGGCGCAACTCCGAGAGCACCGCCGGGCTCATCTCCTGGGCTTCGTCGATGAGCAGCACGGCGCGCCGGTGTGTCGTCTCGAGATGGGCCAACCAGGCCTCGCGCAGGGCCTTGAAGCCGCCCCAGCGGTTGTGCGGCCGCAACGGCACGCCGAAGATATCGCCAATTTCACGGTAGAAGTCGGCCAGATTGCTCTGTGGGGGGTTGATCGCCCCGACGGTGACGTCGGGCAGCCGCGCCAGGCGCTCGGCCAGCAGGCGCATCGCCACGCTTTTGCCGGTGCCCGGATCGCCGTGGATCATGGCGAAACCGCCTTCGCGGATCAGCCCCTGCTCGATGCGCCAGCAGAAGTGCTCCACCCGCGGCGGTACAAAGATCGCCTCGAGCGGCACCTCGGTCGAGAACGGATGCCACTTCAGCCCGTAGAGGGCGAGCAGGTTCGGGTTCATGCGGCCTCCTCGTTGGCGAGCGGTTCAGGGGTGGGCAGATAGGCCGGCGGTACGCCGGTGGCGGCGAGTCGGCGAGCAACTGGGAGAGCAGCGGCGCCATCCCCGTGGGGGGCAAGGGCGACAGGTCGATCGCCGCCGGCGCGCGGGGCCGCCGTTGGGCGTTGGCATTGGCGGATTTGTCGAGCGGCCGGATGGGGCACAGGATGACGCCCGTGCGGGGATCGACCAGATCGACCCGGGCGAGATCCCAGCGGGCGTAGCGCAGATGCACCACGGCCAGATGGTGGTAGCGGGACGGGATCTCGAAGCGCCGGCCTTTGAGGCCCACGGTGCCGTCCGAGCGGCGCAGCCGGCGAGGCGCTTCGATGCGGAAGGCGTCGGCGAGCAGCGTCGTGTCGGGGCAGTCGCGCCGCACGTTGGGGCCGGCGAGATAGCGTTCGAGCGGCGTGGCGTCGAGTTCGCTGTGCCGCGTGCGGTGATACTCCTGTTCGACCCAGGCCTGGGTCGCCTGGTTGAGCTGCTTGAGCGTAAGGGCAGACTCGCCCTCGATCATCGGCATCAAGCGCCCCTCGATGCCGATATCCCCCTCATAAGGCACTCATTCCCAGGAGACGCCGAGGCCCCCGACACCTATCCTTTCGGCCATACACTCACAGAGGCACTTCGCAGCCACCAAATCGAGGTCAGCGCCATGTTCACCGCCACACCGACGACTCACCAGCACAACATCGCATCGCCCGCCGCGGAGGAGAGCGATGCTCACGATGTCATCGAGACGCGCCTGTGGCTCGAGGAGCACGACTGGCTCTACCGTCTGCTGCGCAGCGAAGACAATGTGTCGCCGACCTTCCGCTTTCCCGATCTCATCAGCGCCAGCGTCTCGCTGGTCTTTACGCATCCGGATGCCGCCGCTAGCATCTTCCGGTTTCTCGGGACCGAACTCGTTCTCCGCCCACCCGAGACACCGCGCCGCCGCGAATCGATGTGGCGACACCAGTACCAGTTGCTGCTGGACCTGCAGCGTTCGCCCGCCAACCGGCACCCCAACCCCAAATTCCAACTCGACCAGTTGACCACGGCCTGCGTCGCCCTGTGCCGGGCAGCGGATGGCTCTGGCGCCGGCATCCTGCGACAGGCACGCCGCAATATGGCCGAACGTTCCCATCGCGGGCGGGATGTACCACCCGGCTGAGGCTTGCATCGCCTCAACTGTTGCCCCTGACTGGCATCCACCCGCTTCTGACCCGCTCGCTCACCGTCACCTTGCCCGGCTAGACGCCGGACCAACCCGAACCCGACCCTGACCGTCTGCACCCTCGCCGACGGCCCTGACCTCGTTACCCGCCCACCGGCGGGTCGTTCCGGTTTCGTTGGAGAGGTGACTCATGCGTCTGCCGCTGCACTTTGCTGGCTTGGCTGCCTTGGCCGTCCTGGCGACCGCGCCCACCTGGGCACGGGCCTGCTGGGAGGAGGCGGCCCAGCGCTACGGCATTTCGGCCGACCTGCTCTATGCCATTGCCCGGGTCGAGTCGAACCTGAACCCCCAGGCGGTCAACCGCTCGCACCTCCAGCGCACCGGGTCCTACGACATCGGGCTCATGCAGATCAACAGCGGCCATCTGCGGACCCTGTCGCGCCACGGCATCAAGGAAGCCGATCTCTTTGATCCGTGCACCAACATCCGGGTCGGCGCCTGGCTGCTGGCCGACAGCTTTTCTCGGCGGGGGGCAACGTGGGATGCCGTCGGCGCCTACAACGCGGCCTGTTCGCAACTCAAGGGCAAGGACTGCATCGAGGCCCGCGCCCGATACGCCTGGCGGGTGTACCGCCAGTTACCCGCACAACGCAGCGCGCAGTTGGGCAAACACTTGGTAGTGACGGCGACCACGATTCCCGCCCTGATGTCAGTGAGGGTCTCGCCATGACAGCTCACCTCCTGCGCCGTGTCGCTGCGCTCGGTCTCGTCGCCAGTTGTACAGCCCTCGCATCGTCGTGCAGCCTGTTCCGCACGCCGGTACCGGCCGATCCCACATCGGGAATGCACGCGGCGACGCCTGCGCAGTTGGCCCAACTCGACTTCGGCCGCCGGGCCCACTTCGCGCAGTGCGTGCCCCCGGCATGCCCCACCCGCACACCCAAGACACTCGCGCCGGAGGCGCCCAGCCAGCCGATCACGCGCGAAGCCGCAGTCACCCCGGCCGAATCCATCGCCCCTGCACCTTTGGCGCAAGACCCTGTGACGGAGGCGGAAAGCTCGCGCACGGTCATCGTGCAGTTCGGCCTGGGCAGCGCCAAGCTGAGCTCCGCCGCGCGCTCCCAACTGAATGCGGCCATGGGCAACCTGCTCCACGTGCGCCGCATCACGATCATCGGCCGCACCGACAGTACCGGACCGTTGGCCTTCAATGAATCGCTGGCCCTCGCCCGCGCCCTCGCGGTTCGCGACCATCTCCGCAAGACCCATCCGACGCTGGCCGCCACGCTGACGCTGCAGGCGCGAGGGGCGTGCTGCTTCATCGCTTCGAACGACACCGTGGCCGGGCGCACGCAGAACCGGCGGGCCGAGGTGGTCTTTCAGATGAGCGAGGAGGATCTGCCATGACGCCGCGCCGGTCGCCCGCTCACCTCCCAGTCCTTCACCCGTCGAGCACTCGCGCTCCCACCCGCAGGCGCATCCGTCCGCCCACCGGCCTTCCTACCTCTATCCCCCTTTCAACGCTCCACCCATGCCCGGAGGTTTTCATGAACACTGCAGTGCTTGTTTCTTCCCCCCGCGTCGCCACGCGCAAGCCGATGACCGTCGCGGTGCTGTTGGCGACGATCGTCGTCGGCCTCGGCACCGCTTTTCCCGGCTACGCCCTGGACCTCGTCGCCTTCACCGGCATCACCGGGCCGCTCACCTCGGCCCTGACCCAGATCGCCGCGCTTGGACCGGGCATCAAGGCCCTGGTCGGATTCGTCGGTTTCGTGGTCGCGCTCATCTCGCTCTCCGCGCTACGCAACTTCGGCCCGGTCCTCTTCTACGTGGGCCTCGCCATCTTCGCCGCCGTGGGTCTCGTGATCGCCGGCGCGATCATGGGCGCGGTCGTCTGACGCCAGCATCGACACCCAGGAGACCGCCATGCAAGCGGACACCTATATCCCGCGGCGTCTCGATGACCAGTGGAAGATCGGCTTCTGGGATGTCGATGTCGCCGCGCCGATCCTGTTCATGTTCTTCGTCGGCTATCTGTCCGGCAGCAGGCTGTCCTTCGCCGTCTGCATGGCGATGGGCATCTTCGTCTCGCGCTGGATTTCGCGCCTCAAGGCGGACAAGCACCCGGCCTTCGCCATCCACTGGCTGTACTGGCACCTGCCCGCCAGTCCGATGACCGCCATGCGCGCCACGCCGCCGTCGCACATCCGCCGCATGGTCGGCTGAGCCGGGAGATAAATATGAACCCCCACGCTCACTTCGTTCGCTGCCCCCCAAGGGGGCGTTCAGTGCCCTTCGGGCGGCCGGGCGGGCACTGACCATGGACTTCGAACGGCTCAACGGCGACATCAAGGAGATGCGACGCCGCAATCGCGGGCTGGGCCTGGCGGTCGGCGTGCTCGCTGCCGGGCAGATCCTCGCCCTGGTAGTGATCCTCAACCTGCTCGGGACGGTGCGCACCGTGGTCGTGCCGCCCTCGCTCAACAAAACCTTCTGGGTCACCCGCGACCAGGCCAGCAACGAATACCTCGAGCAGATGGGCAGTTTCATCGCCTGGCTGGTGCTCGACGTGACGCCGGCCTCGATCGACTGGAAAAAGGACATCCTGCTCGGCTACGTCGAACCCGACCAGTACGGCCCGCTCAAGACGCGGCAGGAAGTGGAGGCCGAACGCTTGAAGCGCATCAACGCCGCCACCGTGTTCGCCCCCCAGCAGCTCGTACCCAGCGAAGAAGGCCAGAGCATCGTCATCCGCGGGCGCCTGCGCACCCTGGTCAACGGCTTCGAGACCGCCAACGACCTCAAGGCCTACCGGGTCGAGTTCAGCTACGCCGGTGCGCGCATGCATTTGAAGAGTTTCAAGGAGGTGCCCAATGCCGGCAACTGAACCAACCCAAGCCCGATCCCCGCATCGGTTCGTCCTTGTGCTTCGGCACGGATGGGCGATGAGTGCCGCAATCGCCGCAACGGCCGCCGTCTTCGCCTTGACGCCTGTGCCCGCCCACGCGCTGCAGATCGTCGAGGCCAGCGACGGCGTGTCGGTCGAAGCCATCGTGTCGATCAAGGAGCCGACCCGCATCCGCATCGAGGGGGCGCCGATCACCGACGTGTTCGGCAACATCCATTCGAGTCATTGCGGCGCGGCGACCGCCCTGCCCGCCACACCGGGCATGAGCAGCACAGCGCCCGGCGGCGGCGTCAGTTCGGCGATCAATCCGGCCGGTGAGGTCGTGCTGGAGTGCGACCGCGACAAGGGCGAAATCTACGTTCGCCCGGTCGGCGATGCCGTGAAACCGATCAACCTGTTCGTCTCCTCGGCGAGCACCACCTACACGCTGCTGCTGCGCCGCGCGGACACGCCCGCCGACACCATCGTCATCCGCGACAAGACGCCCAGAGCGTTGAAGCCAGCCACAGCGGCCCAGGCCGGAGCCGGACCGTCACCCAACCCGGTCCGCGCGATGAAGGCGCTGCTGTTGGCGATGGCTTCGGACCGGGTGCCGCCCGACGTGCGGGTCGAAGAGACCCATCGCTCGGTCCCCCTGTGGATCGAGACGCGGTTCTCGCTGGTGCGCCAGTACGAAGGGCGCGGCCTGATCGGCGAGAAGTACCTGCTGCAGAACGTCAGCAATGCCCCCATGGTGCTGGCCGAACCGGAGTTCGATCGCCTCGATAGTCAACTGAGTGGCGGCGTCGCCGGCGTCAGTATCGAGCAGCACAACCTGCGCCCCGGCGAGAGCACCAGCGTCTACGTGATCCGCCGAGGAGAGGCGCCATGAGCACGCCGCAGCAGTCGTTCCAGGCCCTGCGCGGCTTGCCGCAGCGCCTGTCGCAGCATCTTTCTCCCCGGCAACGCCAATACGCCATGCTCGGCACGCTCCTGGCCGGCGGCGTCGGGCTGCTCTGGCTGATCTTCGCCTTCACCGGCACCCCCCCGAAGACCGGCGCCGCCCAAGCGTCCGCCGGGCAACCGAGTGCGGTCACCAACATCGGCGTGATGCCCCCCGGCGGCCAGGTCAATCCGGTGGATCAGTGGGTCGGCACGGCCGGACGCAAGCTCGCCCAGTACGAGAACGAACGTGAAGAGCAAGGACGCCTCAACAAGAACGCCCAGGCCTTCGAAGCGAAGACCATGCAGCGCTTCGCGGACCTGGAACAGCGGCTCACCTCGGCACAGCAAGCGGCCGCCACCCCGGCGGCGCCCACCCCCGTCGCGACCACGCCGAACACCCTGCCGCCGGCGGCGAGCCTGCCCCCCGCCCCGCCGCCGCCCAAAGGGTCGCCCGCCGGCGCGATGCCAAGTGGCACCCCGGGCGACACCGTGCTATCGCCGCCGCAGCCCGCGATCACGCGCATCACCGTCGCGGACCGGTCCCGCACCGGCACCGGCGCGCCGGTCGCGAACACCGGTGTCAATGCGGACCCGGCCTCGGGCAGCACTTCGCAAGCTGTCGCCCGGACCATCTCCACCTTCCTGCCGGTGAGTTTTACCCGCGGCACGCTGCTGGGCGGGCTGGATGCGCCGACCGGCGGCCAGTCCCAGTCCAATCCCCACCCGATCCTGATCCGCCTTTCGGACAACTCGGTCCTGCCCAACCGCTTCCGCGCCGAATACCGCGAGTGCTTCGTGATCGCGGCCGGCTACGGCGACATCAGCTCCGAGCGCGCCTACCTGCGCACCGAGAGCCTGTCCTGCGTACGCGCCGACGGCGCCACGCTGGAAGTGAAGATCCAGGGCAGCGTCTATGGCGAGGACGGCAAGGTCGGCATGCGCGGGCGCCTGGTCACCAAGCAGGGCCAGATGCTCGCCAATGCGCTGCTGGCCGGCGTGGTCAGCGGCATCGGCCAGGGCCTGGCCACCTCGTCGACGGAGTACAGCACCTCGGCGCTGGGCACGGTCGCCAGCGCCACCGGCGCCGAAGCCTACCGCGCGGGCCTGGGGTCGGGTGTCGGCAAAGCCCTGGACCGGCTGGCCCAGTACTACATCAAGCTCGCCGAGAACACCTTCCCGGTCATCGAGGTGGATGCCGGCCGCGAAGTCGACGTCGTGATCACCAAGGGCGTGCGCATCGACGTCCCCATGACGGCGGGCGACCCGTCGTCCGCGCGCCTCGCCCACTCCGCGAACGCCCCCGAAACCCGCTATCTGGAGACCTCCGACGATGGCAACTACTGAACCCCTGTGCCGGCCCCGGCGCGTGCTCGTCGCGGCCTTGAGCGCGACACTGCTCGGACCCTTCGCCTGCGCTGACGCCGCCGCACCCACTGAAAAGCGCCTGCTGGCGGCCTTGCAAAAAGCGCATCCGGGCACGCACTTCTCCGAAGTCACCCGCTCGCCCATCGGCGGCCTCTATGAAGTCTGGATGAACGGCAACGTGGCCTACGTCTCGGCCAGCAACCCGCGCTACTTCCTCTTCGGCCGCCTGTTCGATACCGAGACCCTGCGCGACCTCACCGGCGCGAAACTGGCGCAGGCCGACAGCGTAAATGGTGCCCAAAGATCGGCCTCAGAAACCGCTCGCACGGCGGCGGCCCCCGTCCACTTCGATCGACTGCCGCTCAGTGATGCGATCAAGACGGTCCGCGGCAATGGCCAGCGCAAAGTGGCCGTCTTCAGCGATCCCAACTGCCCCTACTGCAAGCAACTCGAGTCCGAACTGGCCGGCCTCGACAACGTCACCCTCTACACCTTCCTCGTCCCCTTCCAGGGCGAGGCCAAGCCCATCGCCATCTGGTGCGCGGGGGATCGCGCCGCAGCCTGGCAGCGCCTGATGCTGCACGGCGACGACAGTGCGCTCAAGACCGATGCCGCCTGCGACCACCCGATCGCCCGCAACCTGGCACTGGCCCACCAACTCGGCGTCCAGGGCACGCCCACCCTGATCTGGGCGGACGGCAGCCGCACCGAGGGCTTCGTGGGACGCGCGGTGCTGGAAGCACGGCTCGCGCAGATCTTTTCACCAACGACGCCGCAAACCACCGCGGAGCAGCAGCCATGAAGACACTCGTGCTGCGCATCAGCGCCCTCTGCCTGCTGCTCCCCTTGGGCGCCTGCATGAACATGTCCGGATTGGGCGGCGACTCGAAGTACGCCTGCAAGGCCCCGGAAGGTGTCGCCTGCGACTCGGTGTCGGGTACCTACGCCAACGCCGTCCACAACAACCTGCCCAGCCAACGGGCCAAACGGTCGGCCGCCCCGCGAAAAGAGGCATCCGAAGCGAATCCGCCCGAATCGGCCGTGCCCGCCCCATCGTCCGTCGCCAGCCGCAATGCCGACACGGCGGTCACGCCCAGCCCCTTGCGCTCCCAGGCCCGTCTTCTGCGCTTGTGGATTAAGCCCTGGGAAGACGCCGATGGCGATCTCTACGACCAGGGCTACATCTATGTGCACGTGGACAACGGCCAGTGGCTGATCGACCACGTGCAGCGCCAGATCCGCGACGCCTATGCGCCACTCAAGGCGCCTCCGAAGTCGGCAACGGAAACCACCGCCGAGCCGAACGCCGGCGCCAACGCGCCGGCCGCGCCGATGTCGCCGCAACGGCCCCCGTTCGCCGGGCCCAATGCCAACCGTGCGCAGTGAGGTCGCCATGAACGCCCCCCACAGCAATCCCCCGATCGGCGCCCATCGCGACCGTCGGCAGGCGCAGCGCTTCCCCTTCGCCCAGCCCGTGGAGTCGCCGGCCGAGCAGTTCGCCAACTGGCTGCCCTACTCCGCCTATCTCGCCCCCGAAAAAATCTTCGTCAACCGCGACAGCATGGGCGTCATGCTCGAGCTCATGCCCCAGTCGGGCGCCGACGAGCGCATGGCGGAAGTCCTGGTCTCGCTCTATGCCAACTGCCCGCCCGGCACTGGCATCCAGTTCCACCTGTTCGGCTCGCCCCAGGTGCGCACCCAGTTGCGCCACTACGCCAACCTGCGCGTCGAGGACGAGGATCAGGCGGAGCAGGCCAAGCAGTGGGGCCGGCCGGCCCGCAACGGGAACCTGTTCAGGAAACTCGCCCGCCAGCGCGTCGGCCACCTGCTGCAGGGCGCGCAGAAGTCGCTCACCGCCGGTTTCCACTACACGATCCGGGATTTCCGGCTGATGTTGAGCGTCGCTTTTCCCGGCGACCCCGAGGATCTCAACAAGCGCGACGAGTTGATGGCGCTGCGCGATTCCATGTCGTCCACCCTGCGCTCGGCCTCGCTCCCCAACCGCGTCTGCGATGCCGCCGACCTGATCAACTGGTGCGCCCTCTTCACCAACCCCGACCGCATCTCCCAGACCGATGCCCCGGACCTGCACTACGACGATGGCCGCGAGCTGCGCGACCAGATCGTGGACTTCGACACCATCCAGGACCCGCACCCCAGCGGCCTCACGCTATGGAAGGAAGCCAGCCCCGATGTACTGGAGGCGCGCTTCTTCTCGATCAAGAGTTTTCCGGAACGCTTCGCGCTGTGGCAGATGGGCTCCCTCATCGGCGACCTGATGCAGCCGGCCTTGCAGTACAGCGCGCCCTTTCTGCTCACGCTGGGCGTGCAGGTGCTCGACCCCAACGTCACCAAGTCGGTGGTCACCGCCAACCATGTGCGGGCCACCCAGAACGCCAAGTCGAAGATGGCCGACGTGATGCCGGACGTGAATAAGAAGCTCCAGGACTGGACGGCGGCGGCGGATGCCATCGACACCGGCGGCAGCCTGGTGAGCCTGTACCACCAGTTGGCGCTGTTCACCGCCCCGAACAAGGCGGTCGCCGCCCACGAAGCGGCCAACGCCATCTGGCGCGGACGCGGTTTTCAGTTGAACGCCGATGCCTACATGCACCGCCAGGCGCTGCTGGCGAGCCTCCCCATGACGCTGACCGAGAAGTTCCACCGGGACTTGGTCAAGATGCGCCGCGTCACGCGCAAGACCATGGCCAATGCCATCCACATGGCGCCGCTGATCGCCGAGTGGCGCGGTACGCGCACCCCCGCCCTGGTCTTCGGCGGCCGCCGCGGCCAGTTGATGACCCTCGACATCTTCGACAACGACCTAGGCAACTACAACTTCGCCATCATCGGCGCGCCGGGCTCGGGCAAGTCGGTGCTGATGAACGAGATGGCCTGGTCCTATCGCGCGATCGGCGCCAAGGTCTGGATGCTCGACCTCGGCCGCAGTTTCGAGAAGCTGTGCCGCAAGGCCCAGGGGACCTACATCGAGTTCCGCCCCGACGTGGACATCTGCCTCGACCCCTTCACCCACATCGTCGACATCAATGAAGACATCGACATGCTGGTGCCCGGCATCGCCAAGATGTGCTCGATGCAGCACACCCTGGAGGAAGTCCAGTACAAGGCCATCTCGGCCATGGTCCTCAAGCTCTGGCGCCAATACGGCAACGAGCTGCGCATCACGGGGCTGCGCGACGCCTTCAAGGGCGGAACCATCGAAGAACTGGGCGTGGTGGGCGACCAGCGCATCAAGGATCTGGCCATCATGCTCAACCCCTACGCCAAGGGCGGGCAGTACGAGCGCTTCTTCGAGGGCAAGAACAACGTCGATTTTTCCAACGACTTCATCGTCATCGAGAACGAAGAGTTGAAGCGCCGCCCCGACCTGCACGCGGTGGTCAACATCCTGCTGCTGCACCGGATCACCGGCGAGATGTACCTGACCCGCAACCGGCGCAAGGTGCTCTTCGTCGACGAGCTGAAGCAGCAACTCGGCGACATCGGCGCCGACGATCCGGTCAAGGCCGCCGTGATCGAGGAAGCCGCCCGGCGTGCCCGCAAGTACGGCGGCGCACTCGGCACCGCGACCCAGAGCGCCGACGACTACTACGGCTCGGCGCAGATGGAAGCGGCCTTCAACTGCTCGGACTGGGTCTTCCTGCTGCGCCAGAAACCGGAATCCATCGAGATGCTCGACCGCAAGGGCCGGCTCACCATGGACGAACCGAAGAAGCGGCTGTTGAACTCGCTACGCACTGAGGCCGGCGTGTTCTCCGAGGTGTACATCTCCTCCCCCGTGGGCGAAGGCGTCGCCCGCAACATCCTCGATCCGGCCACCCACCTGCTGTTCTCCAACAAGTTGGAAGACAACGCGCCGATCGATGAACTGCGCGCCCAGGGCCTGTCCATCGACGAGGCGATCGGCGAACTGTTGTGCCGCCGGGGACATACGGTATGAAGACCACTGTTCCCCAATGGCTCACCCAGGGCCTGGTCACCCTGTTCGTGGTGGCCGCCTCGCTCACGGCCTACGACCACCTGGTGCTACGGCCGGCTCTGGTCATCGGCGTGGTCGATGTGGCCGAGGTGTACCGCGCCAAGGAAGCGGAGTTCACCCAACTCCTCACCAGAACCAGCTCGGAGGAGGACCGCCAGAAGGCGCTCGTCATGGCCCGGGCCTTCGCCCAGCGCCTGCCGCTCGCCCTCGATGAGCTGCCGCGGGAATGCAACTGCCTGGTGATCCTCAGGACCGCCATAGCCGGACCGACGCCGAACACCGTCGACCTGACGGCACAGCTGCGCAGAAAGGTGGCCGCGCCATGAACCCCGAACCGATCCAACAGGCGCAACCGCGTCCCGCGTCGAACCCCGGCAGCGGTCGGCGAGTCGTCAAACATTTTGCGGACTTCCTGCGCCATGTGCGCCGGCGCTGGTATGTCTACCTGCCGATCTTGGCGATCTGGGGCTTGGCCTATGCCCGGCTCTTCATCGATGCGACGCCGCGGCTGCCCGTCCTCTTCAACTGGACGCCGAGCCTGTCGTATCGCATCGCCTGGCTGGTGCATGGGCCCCACCCCCTGCGGCGCGGCGACTTCATCGTCTTCTCGTTCGACGGTGAGGCGCAGGCGCGTTACCCAGGGCTGCGCGGCCAGCCCTTCTTCAAGATCGTGCGGGGCTTGCCGGGCGATGCCGTGACCGTCGCCGGTCGGCACGTGGCGATCAACGGCGAGGAGGTCGGCGTGGCCAAGCTGCAGGCCTACGACCATAGTCCGCTGGACCCGATCACGCCCACCGTCATCCCGCCCGGGCACTACTACGTGCAGGGCACCAGCCCCGACTCCTTCGACTCGCGCTACCAGGACAGCGGCCTGGTACGGGCCGAGCAGGTGGTCGGTGTCGTGGTTCCGCTGTATTGAAGGGCGCGCCATGACCAAGGCCCTTCTGTTCCTCGCGCTCCTCGGCCTCTTGACCCAGCCGGCCGCCCGGGGCCAGTCCAGTCCGGCCCGCGGACCGATTCACGGGACGCCGACGGCTCCCCAGAGCAATGACATGCCGCTGGCCGACTATCTCGGCCTCCTGCGGCAAATTGCCCCCGCCGCTGAAGCCGGCGCCAAGGACTATCTCGCCGCTTTCGAGCGGCGTTGTGGCCGGGCACTCACCACGACCCAGTTGCGCCAAGCGATGTCGGCCGGTGACGGCGATCCGGTGCTGATGGGACTGATCCGCGCCAGCCACCTGCGCGATACCGTCGCCCGCGAACGACTCGCCGGACAGATCCGTTGCCCGGCCAGGGGGGCGCGATGAAACGCTGCATGGTGTCCGCTCCCCTGGTGCTCGGCCTGATGCTGGGCGCGGCAGGCGTGCGGGCCATGGACTTGGGCGTCATCGGGCCGACCTACGAGATCAGCGAACCCCATCTGCTGCAGATGATCGAGCAGCGCCTGCGCGAGAAGGAACGCAGCGGCGAACTCGGGCGCCTGGAAGCAGAGGCCCGGGAACGGGGCATCGCGACCGTGAAGAATCCGCCGCCGGTCACCGGCCTGCGGCCGACCGAAACGGTGCGGACCTTCTACTTCGACCCGAGCTTCATCCTGGATCGCAACATCCTCGGCTCCCAGGGCGAATTGCTGTTTGCCGCCGGCACGCGCAAGAACCCGCTGGAGGTGGTGTCGCTGTCCCGGCACCTGCTGTTTTTCGATGCCCGCGACCCGCGTCAGGTCGGCCGCGCCCGGCAGTTGATCACCCTCTACCAGGGCCGGGTGAAGCCGATCCTGGTCGGCGGCTCCTACCTGGACCTCATGCAGTCCTGGCGCCTCCCGGTCTACTACGACCAGCAGGGCCTGCTCACCCGCCGCCTGGGCATCACCCAGGTGCCGGCCCTGGTGTCGCAGGACGGGCTGCGGTTGCGTATCGACGAATTGGCGGTGTCCCCATGAATGCCCATCGCGGCCTCGTTCGTTTCCTGCTCGCCGCCGTGCTCGCCTGCGCGGCCGGCCCCAGCCTCGCCGCCGGTGCGGCCACCTGCACCGGCAAGTTTCCCAATCCGATCACCGATATCTGCTGGTCCTGCATCCTGCCGATCAGCATCGGAGCCGCGCACATCGCCAACTTCGGCGACCAGGAGGACACCGACAACCCTGCGAGCCCGGTCTGCAGTTGTGGCGTCAATCCGGTCATCGGGCTCTCCATCGGCTTCTGGGAGCCCGCACGGCATGTCGAGGCGGTGCGCAAGCCCTTCTGCCTGGTATCGCTCGGCGGCATCGATCTCGATCCCGGCATTCCGGCGCCGGAAGCGGCGCGCTTCACCCGCCCGGAAGGCGATGGCGACGGCGGCAGCTTCTACCAGGCGCACTTCTACGTGAACCCGGTGATGTATTGGCTGGAGGTGGTGACCGACTTCCCCTGCCTGGAAAAGGGCTCCTTCGATCTCGCCTACCTCACCGAGGTCGATCCCCTGTGGGCCGACGACGAACTCACCCTGATCCTCAATCCGGACGCCGTGCTCTTCGCCAATCCGGTCGCTATCGCCGCCTGCGCGGCCGACTGCGTCGCCGCCTCGGTCGGCTTCGGCATCCGCGAGCTGTTCTGGTGCGCCGGCTGCCAGGGGGGCATCTACCCCCTCGACGGCCACGTGCCTTACCACCTGGGCGGCGTGCGCACGGCCGCGCTGATGGCCCAGCGCCTGACCGCCAAGATGCACCGCGAACTGATCGCCTGGGGCTGGCACGGCACGCCCGGCCTGTGCGGTCCGTACTTCGAGCCGGTCATGGACAAGACCGCCTACAAGACTCAACTCACCTATCCGATCCCCAACACCGACAAGGAGGCCGGCCGCTGCTGCCAGCCCTTCGGCCGCACCACGGTGCTCTGGGGCGCCGGCAAGGAATACCCGGTGCGCGGAGAGGACTTCGCCTTCATGTTATTTCGCAAGAGGAACTGCTGTGTCGGCTTCTGATCTCCGTCTATCTGCCCGTGCCCTCGGCCTCACCGCCGCGATCCTGGCTAGCGCACAAGCCTTGGCGCAAAACCCGCCGGTCATCACCGATGCGGACATCGAACGGGTCCGCCGCGAAATGCCGACCGTCACCGACCAGGACATCGACGCGGCGCGGCGGAAGTACGGCATGCCCAGCGATGCCGAACTCCGATATGCACCGGTGCCGACCCCCAACGTCGAGGCGCTGCCCCAGCCCCTCAGCCCCACCCCGATCGACCTCGAAGCGCTGGCGCGGGGCTATGCATCGCAATCCGAGGCGATGACTCAGGCGCAGGGGCTGGCGATGGGGCCCGGGCTGTTGGTGTTCGTCAGCCTCTCCATGCCCCGGCCCACGCTGCAACGCCTGATCGACCAGGCCGCGCGGGTGAAGGCCTCGATCGTCCTCCGGGGCTTCGCCAACGGCTCGCTGCGCGACACCGTCGCCCAGGTACAGGGCCTGATTGGCACCCGCCAGGTGGCCGTGCAGATCGATCCCCAGGCCTTCGACCGCTACGCCGTCACCCGGGTACCGACCTTCGTGCTGATACGTGCCGGCACCCGCCCGGTTGCCTGCGCCAGCGGCAGTTGCGCGCCGGCTGACAGCTTCCTGCGGACCTCCGGCGACGTGAGCCTGGACTACGTGCTGGAACACATGCGGCGCTCGGCACCCGGGTTCGGCCCGCCCGCCGACACCTTCCTGAAACGGATTAAGAGTTAGGAGGCCACGATGCGCCGCTGGGTCACCTGGATCACGCTCGTCTGCTTCGTCATGACGCAGACCGCCGCCGTCGCCGGTCCGTTCGAGGAAGGCACTGCGGCCGGACAACTGGCCAATCCCGTCATCCGGGGGACGGTCAATACGCCGAGTGCATCGAGTGCCGTGCCGGGCTACACCACGACGCCACCGGAAACCACCTACTACGGCCAGCCCAGCCTGTCGGGGGCGGCCAATGCCCGCCTGGCCGCCTGCGCCACCAGCACCGACGATCCCGTCTGCCAGGCCCAGCGCGGCGCCGTGACCTCGGCCAACACCCCGCGCACCCCGGTCTCGGCCTACGATCCCGCCGTCGCTGCCGCCCGCGATATCGCCGGCAATCCGTCGAGCGTGCTGGGCAGTCTCGCCGACTATTACTCGGGTTGCACCACCGCCGAGGTCACCACGCCCGCCGGCACGACCACCAAGGTCTGCAACCGTTACAGCGGTGTCGGCAACTACACCACCCGGCGCGACCTCACGGTCCAGGTCGAACTGCTGCCCAGTTGCACCGAAGGCACCTGGTTCGCCCATGGACAGGTCAACCGCAACGGCGCCGACTACATGGTGGCCGAGGCGCAATGCCGCATCCGCGCCGACGGGTTGCAGCGCTTCCGCTTCTACGCTGCCGGCGGCATGGGCGCCTGCATCGGCTGGCAGGCCCTCGACCTGCCGACGGCACCGGCCACCCAGGCCGCCTTTGTCACCGACCTGTCGCCGCATTGGCAGGGCTACTGCTGGCGCCCCTTCAAAGTGGTCATGATGCCGGGCTCGGGCTGCACCGCCGGGAGTTGCAACTACACCTTCCAGTTCGGCACGCCGGTCTATGCCTGCCCCGCCGGGACGGTGCGCGGCGATACGCTGAGCGGCTATTGGGCCGGCGAATTCCTCTCCGCTGGTGCGGCCGACCAGTGCTTCACCCTCACCGTCCCCGATGCCGAGGCCGGCTGCCCGGGCGGCAGCACGGCGATCTACGACGACAGCGGGATGCATTGCGCCGTACCCGCCGGGGCCGCTACGCTGACCGGCGCCTCCGGGTGGAGCCTGCCCTTGTCCTTCGTCCAGCCGACCATGGAGCAGCACGAGACCGACGTCTGGGTCGACCGCAGCGCCGCGCTGACGGAGGGCGGCCGCTGCACCGTGACCACCGCCGACCGTTGCGTGGACGGCCCCGCGACCAAGACCATCGACGGCCGCGCGGTCACGCGCGCCTGCTGGTCCTATCAGCGCACCCTGACCTGCACCGCGGGCGCGCCGGTGGACGAATGCGCCGCGTTGGCGAGTAGCGGTTGCACCCCGGCGACCAGCATCTGCAAGCAGACGAACGCCGCGACGGGCTTATGCGAAATCCACCAGGACACCTACACCTGCCCGGTCTCCGCCCAAACCGCCACCACCGCCTCGAATTGCCCCGCCAACGTCTATTGCCTGGGCTCGAACTGCTTCAACACCAGCTACACCAACGACCCCGACTTCGCCCGTTCGATGTCGCTGATGGAAGCCGCACGCGAAGCCGGCGTGTACCTCGACACCGACAACATGCAGGTCTTCAAGGGCGAATCAAACAAATGCCGCGACCGGCTCTTCAAGAACTGCTGCTATTCCGACTCGGCCGGGGCCGGCATGACCAACCAGAGCCTGTTCGGCACGGGTTCGCGCCTCGTCTATGACGTGCTGATGAACGCCGACAACCGCGAGTTCCTCTATCAGGGCATGCAGGCGCTGCTGATGAGCGGCGGCTTTTCCGGCAGCTTCACGACCTATGGCGTCACCGTCGCCATCAACGGCACCGCGCTGCCGGCCAGTTCAGTCGTGCTCTACGCGGGCGACGGCCTGGTGGTCGCCTTCGATCCCTGGTCGCTCGCCATTGCGGTGGTGATCTACATCGTCATGTCGATGTCGTCCTGCAACGAGGAGGAAGGCAAGGTCGCCATGAAGGAAGGGGCCGGCCTGTGCCATAGCGTCGGGACCTATTGTTCGTCGTGCATCCGCATCCTCGGCGCCTGTGTCGCCTGCATCGAGCACACCACCGGCAAGTGCTGC
The DNA here is from genome assembly GCF_902859695.1 of Achromobacter ruhlandii. GTDB lineage: Bacteria > Pseudomonadota > Gammaproteobacteria > Burkholderiales > Burkholderiaceae_B > Achromobacter > Achromobacter ruhlandii. The sequence goes on along the minus strand of NZ_CADIJL010000008.1, from coordinate 33,161 downwards.
TTCAACAGCAAGCTCGCCCGCATCGTCAACGAGCAGGGCCGCGTGCAGGTCGGCAAGGCCTGGGGTTCCGGCCAGAATCCCGACTGTTCGGGCTTCACCATTGCCCAACTGCAGAGCCTGGACTTCGCCGCCATGGACCTTTCGGAGTTCTACGCCTCCATCGTCCCGACGCTGCCCAACGTCGGAACGATTCAGGGCAGCAACGCCTCGCGCCTGACGACCTGCTACTACGGACAGGGGAGATGTCAATGAAGCTCATCGATGCTGCAGCGTTGCTGGCCGTACTCGCGTGGCCCGTCCTTGCCGACGACGTGCTCCGCACGCCGGTGCCCGATGCGCGCCCGGTGATGCTGGCCGCCCTGCAGGCGACCGACGGGCAGTCCCATGGCGTCCTCACCGGCGAGATGGCCGACGCGATCACGAGGCGCTTCGGTGCCACCTCGCCGATCTTCATCGACGTGACGACCGAGAAGCGCTACGCCCAACCCGGCTGCAGCCGGCTGAAGGTCACGTTCTGGCAAGACGGCGTTCTCCTGCCCGGTGCCACGACTGCGCGCCGGCAGACGATGGACTTCGGCATCAACTACTGCCTCGACGGCCGGCCGCCGCAATCCCTGAGGTAGAGGCTCCGCATGAAGCGCTTCGCGTTCCTCCCGCCCATTCGCTCGCTGCTAGCGCTGGCCTCGATGCTGGGCGCCTGCGCCGCATCGGCCCAGGATGCTGCTGAGCGCTACTGGTCCGACAGTTGGCGCGGCTGGCATTTCTACGAGGATCCCATGCACGAGGAACGGGAACGTCCGCCGCTGCCGGACAAGGTGGTGCCCGCGGCGCCATCGGCTCCGCCCTCGAAAGCTCCGGAACTGGTCGAGTTCGAACGCCTGCAGAAGACGCTGGAGGACACGCGCAACATCGCCATCATGCGGCCGACCGAGGCGAATGTCCGCCGCTACATGACACTGGAGTCCCAGGTCGTCGCCCGCGCCTCCTATTTTGCCGACGTGGCGCAGCAGATCGCCTGGGCCACGCCGGCACTCGATCCGACGCAGCAAGGCCGGCCGGTCAACGCCAAGGCGCTGGAGGTGTTCGAGCAGACCGAGTGGGTGGATCGCTCCCGCTCGATCGCCGAACTGGGTAAGGACCACGTGCTGTTCTTCTTCTACCGCTCGGACTGCCCCTATTGCCACGCCTTCGCACCGACCCTGGCGGCCTTCCAGGTGCGCCATGGCATCCAGGTGGTGGCCATCAGCGTGGATGGCGGCCCGCTGCCGGGTTTCCCCAACGCGCGGCCGGACAACGGCATCGCCACCACTCTGAAGGTCGCGCAGGTACCCGCCGTCTTCCTGGCGCAGCCCTTCACCGGAAAGATCACGCCGATCGGCTTCGGCGTGCTCTCGGAATCCCAGTTGCTGGAACGCATCGCCGTCGTGTCCGGCCCGCAGGCCGAGGCGATGCTGCCCGGAACGATGCAACGTTTTGCCCTGCCGCAGGAGGCCCCATGAACCACCCCGACCATCCCCCGTTGTGGCGACCCTCCGCCGCGCTGCTGGCGTTGCTGCTGGTGATCTCGCCGCTGCCGCTGCGCGCCGGCGACCTGAACACGGAAGTGAACGACATGTTCAACAACCTGGGCGCCATCGGCAACTACACGGCCCCCGGGGCCTTCCGCGGCCAGACCTTCAACACCTATTCCGGCGGCAATCTGATGATGCGCTCGCCCAACAAGGTCTATCAGCTCACGGCCATCCAGTTCCCCAGCGCCAAGGCGGGCTGCGGTGGCATCGACGTCTTCGGCGGCAGCTTCAGCCACCTCTCGGCGACCGAGTTCAAGAACATGCTGAAGAACATCACGGCCGCCCTACCCGGTATCGCCTTCCAGTTGGCGCTCGAAGCGGTGTCACCCCTCTTGGGAGGACTCACCAAGTGGGCCAAGGGGCTGGAGACCTGGATCAACAACGCGCGCATCAACTCGTGCGAGACCGCCAAAGCCATCGTTAGCACGGCCGCCGAATCCATCGGCTACAGCTCGCAGGAAACCTGCGCCGACCTCGCCGTCGAGATGGGCCTGGAGAGCGACCGGGATGCGGCGCGCCGGCGGTGTGGTTCCGACCGGCCCAGCATCCTGGCATCGGCACGTTCCTCCACCGATCCGAATGTGAAGAACAAGGCCCCCTTCGTCGGCAACCTCACCTGGAAAGCGCTGCAGTACACCGGAGCCTACCTCGACGATCAGGAGCGCGAGCTGATCATGAGCCTGGTCGGCACCATCATCTACTACCCGGAAGAATCGGCGCGCGACCCCGAGCCGATCGCGCCCACCCTCACGTCGATCAGCCAGTTGCTGTATGGCCAGAGTGCGGCGAGCGGCACGGATGTCATCCAGCACGTGCTGAAGTGCAACGACTACACCAACTGCGACGTGGTCACCCTGAACACCGGGTACACCCACACCCCCTTCACGGCCAAGGTCGAGGCGATGATGCGCTCCATCGCCGAGAAGATCACGACACGCACCGCCATCCCCAACAATTCGACCGAGGTCGGCTTCGTGAACCAGACCACCGAGCCGGTCTACAAGATGCTGTCCATCGGCACCAGCATCCCGGGCTCCGGCCTCGCCGACAGCCTGATCGGCCAGTACCGCGACGTGATCGCCGCCGACTACGCCTACGTCTTCCTCGAACGCAACCTGCGTCTTGGGATGGCCGCCCTGGACAAGAACTACACGCTGCAGCAGACCCAACGTGACCAAGCCAACCAGATCCGCCAGCGCGCGCAGGCGATGCTCATGCAATTGTCGCAGGAGAAGAACCTGCTCTACCAGAAGGTGGGTTCCTTCCGGGCGGTGGCTAGCCACCTGGAACAACTCGAACGCCAACTGCGCTCCAGCATGCCGCAGCACGTGATGGACATGCTCGGCCAGCAGGCCGCTTATCTGGCGCAGTAACGCCGACGCCATTGCGAACCAGGAGGGAGTGCCGTGTGGGAAATCTACGCTTACCAGAATGCCGACAGCCTGTTCGGCGTCTTCAATGCAGCGGCGGCCATCCATGCGTCGGGCGACTATGCGGCGGCGGTGGCCGCCGTCGCCTTCTGCGGCTTCGTCGCCGCCCTGATCGCCTACGCCTTCGCCCCCGAGAAATTGCAGGGCTGGAAGTGGTTGGGCACGGTGGTGCTGGTTTTTTCGGTGCTGATCGTACCCAAGGTGACCGTGGGCATCATCGACAAGACCGGCGGCTCCGCGGTCAAGGTGGTCGACAACGTGCCCTTCGGGGTGGCCGTGCTGGGCAGCCTCACGAGCACCATCGGCCACACGCTGACCGGGCTTTTCGAGACGGCGTTCCAGGTCATTCCGGGCGTCGGCGCGCTGCCCGCCGAGCTCTCCTACCAGCAAAACGGCCTGATGTTCGGCAACCGCCTGATCCGCGAGACCGGCAACGTGGTGTTCCAGGACCCGGCCTTCCGCACCGACCTCATCAACTTCATCCATAACTGCACCACCTACGACCTGATCGACGGCACCCTCGATCCGGCCACCTTTTCCGCCTCGGACGATGTCTGGCCGCTGATGGCCTCGCCCAATCCGGCGCGCTTCAGCACGCTGACCGCCGCGGGCGGCAGCGTCGGCATCGACACCTGCCCGAACGTGTACCAGAGTCTCAATGGGCGACTGCCGGCGCAGATCACCCGCATCCAGGGGCGCTTGGCCTTCCAGCTCAACCCGACGCTGCCCGGTGCCGCTGCCGCAGCCGTCATCGCCGGGCAGATCCAGCAGGCCTATCTCAAGAACAGTATCGCCACCGCCGCGGCCACCGCTGCCGACCTCATCCGGCAAAACGCGGTGCTCAACGCGATCGAGGACACCAGCAAGATCGTCGGCCAGAAGGTCAACGATCCGGCAGCCATGGTGCTGGCGGTCGGCCGGGCCCAGGCGGTGGCCCAGCAGAACGCGACCTGGCTCAACTACGGCAAGGTGGCCGAGCAGGCCCTGCCGGTTTTCCGCAATGTGGTCGAGGCGGTGACCTACGCGATGTTCCCGCTCTTCGTACTGCTGCTCCTGCTCACCAGCGGACGCGAGACGATGCTGGCCTTCAAGGGCTATGCGGCCGTGCTCATCTGGATCCAGCTTTGGCCGCCGCTCTACGCGATCCTCAATTACATGGCTTCGATCTACGCGGCTTACGATCTGGCAGCCGCGGCGGACCTGGGCACCGGCACCAAGGCGCTGGCCCTGCAGACTGCCTCGACGATCTACTCGCGGGCGATCTCGGGCGAAGCCGTCGTCGGCTACCTCGCCATCAGCATCCCCTTCATCGCCTGGGCGGCCTTGAAGCGCATGGAGAATTTCGGGACGGCCCTGGTCGGTGGACTGTCGGGCCTGCAGGCGATGATCTCGGGTGGAACGTCGGCCGCGACCGTCGGCAACGTTTCCATGGGGAACGTGGGGATGGATCAGATGCAACTGGCGCCCAACCGCACCTCAGCTTTCATGAGCAGTTGGCAAAACGACCTGAGTGGGAACACGTTCTCGTCGAATGCGCTGACCGGACGGACTGCAGTCAGTCTGCTGCGCAACCAGGGGTTTGCGTCGAGGGTGGTTTCGATGCGGGTGTCCGAGCAGGATGTGGTGCAGGCAAGTCGGCAAGCCGACGCCGCACGAAACGAAGCTGTCGCAGCCAGCACTGAGCGCTCGGCCGTACTATCGGAAGCGTTCTCCCGGGGGCTGACAAAGCTGCGCTCATCGCGCAGCAGCAGTGGCTCCACGTCCAGCAGTTTCGAGCAGATGGGCGAAACACTGAACAGGCTGGATCAGATAGCCAAAGGTGTCGCCGATAGTACAGGTCTATCGCAATCTCAGGTTGCCAGCATCGCCTTTGGCGTATCAGGGCGATTAGGTCTGAATACCGGAGTTGCGAGTGCATCGGTCCATGCCAACGGAGGTAAGGCTTACCAATCGTCGCTGACGGCCGACGAGCGGAAAGTCTTGAGTTCCTTGAGTAGCGAACAGTTGGCGGAGTTTAAACAATTCGGCGACAGGGTGTCTCGCGACTCCAGTTTTATGAGCGCAATAGCCAATGATTCCCGCGAAGCACATGAAATGGCTGCCCGGCTGGCCTCCACGCATGCACGATCGGAACGCGCAGAGGCGAGTCTCGTCGAGCGTACGGCTTTCGCCGAACGCATATCTGCTGCCCACGAGAAGGGAGAAGCCATTTCCATCGACATTGCCCAGGACCCGCACAACCTGGAGATGTTCATGCGTTATGCTGAGCAGTATGGCGGCGACAGCGCTGCCGCCCACACCCTGATGGAATCCGAATTGGCGCGGCGATCTCTTCGCCCGAACCGGGTGTTCTCCGACGGGACCGCACTGCCGGCCTCGTTTGGCGATATCCGCGACCAGCATGTGTATCAGCGAGGTGATGCCGCCCTGGCACCCGATATCGGCGGCCTGCACCTATCCAACCGAGAACAGACATCACGGTTTGGGAACGCCAAGCCATCGCAGGGAACCGCCCCCACGGCATCGCCCATTCGAGACGAGATTCGTACCCACGGGGATCAAATCCGCACCGGAGCAGAATCAAGCCGTGCGAACTTCGACGCCAAGGCTGAGATCATCAAGACCGATGACGGAACACTTGCATCGAAGAAATCGCTACTGGTGCAGTCAGGCAAGCAGGTCGGTAAGGACGCCGGAGCGACACTCGACAACGCAAAGGATGTAGTGAAGGACTTGCTGCGAAAGTAGTCAGCCGAGTCTGTCAGGGTCGAACATATGCTTATCAGGGACAGCCTCAGGCGGCTTCATGAATGGCGCGTGCCCCCGATCGCGCCAGTAATTCCGAACCAACTCATCCTCCGGCGTCCCGTGTCCGTGCGGCTGGTCCAACCACGAAGACTCTCTCGGCAGAGGCCTGGAGCGCATTCGCGTCAATCCGCCACCAATGGCCGTACCGACCAGCGCACCGACGGCCATCATGACCAAGCGGGTTTCCCAGTCGCTTTTTACAACAGTGACCAACCCAATCAAGGCGCCGAGCGCGATGAATCCGATGAAGATGAGTTTTCTCATGTCTGCCTCCTGGATTCAGCCTAACGCTGATGGCGTAGGTTGCAAGCGTATGGCCTGCTACCCAGCCAACATTTCCACCACCAAGACCCGCCGCCCCGGATCATCTCTCATGTGGAGCCCTTTTTCCTCAATACCAACTGGATCATCGCGAACAGGCGATGAAACAGGTAGTCAACCTGATCCACATCGATGACCGGCACTTGATTGACTTCTGAATGACGAATGAGATGACTGTTTCCGATGGAATTCAATTCTGTCGCCTCTCCCTCCAGTCGTGCCCGGAGTGATGGCTCTGCAGCGGTGGCATCGAGAATGATCTTGATAGACCTCTTCTTGTCGCCGGGGTCCGCAAGAGACTTGAGGCGCTCCCACCCATCCCACAAGCGCTCCAAGGCCTCGCGCCGTACCAGAGGATTCCGGTCAGAAAACTTGGTCCGACACTCCTCCAGCATGTTATCGAGGGTCCGGTCTCCAGTCCGAAAAATTGTCCGCTTCAAATCTTCCCCAAGCACCGGCGGAAGCACGCGCACGATGCGGCCGGTCGACAACATCTCGAAAGCCACGCCGTTGCGCGAAAAGATGCGATTTACGGTCGCCCGGAACTCTTCCTGTCCCGAGTGTTGGTCGAAGGTCAAATGGTGGTGGCTGAAGAAATCGTGGTGTTTCCCGGGAATCGGCTTCGCCACCGAAGCGTAGATGAACTCGATGAAATCCAGGATGAGCAGCGTGTCCGGCGCAAAGGGCTCTCGCTGCGATAGGAAACCTTCTTCCACCAGACACGTGGTTTCGAGCGGCGTAAGCGTCCGCCGCTCCCACGGCCTCTTACGCTTGCGCAGCCTCGTGCTTTCTGATCGGCAGCAATTCGTCGATGCGGCTATTGGGCCAGGTGGGTAGTTTCTCGAGAGTGTCGGAGAGCCAGGCCAGCGGCTCGAAGCCGTTGGCTCGGGCGGTGGCGAGCAGCGACTGAATCACCGCGGCACGCTTGCCGGCGGCTTCGGAACCCGCAAACATCCAATTTTTCTTACCCAGGGCGATCGGACGGATGGCGTTCTCGATCGGGTTGTTGTCGATCGGCCAGTCGCCCCGGCTCGCATAGCGCGCCAGCGCCGGCCAGCGCTTCAAGCTGTAGTCGATCGCCCGGGCCAGCGCCGCACCGTCGGCCACGGTCTTGCGGGTCTGCACCAGCCACAGGTACATCGCCTCCAGGCGCGGCTGTGCGTGGCGCTCGCGCAGTTGGGCGCGGGCCTCGATCGACAGGTCGCGGGCCTGTTCTTCGATCGCGTACAGTTCGCCGATGCGCGACAGCGCCTCGGCCGCCACCGGGTTTGGACTGGCCCGATGCAGCTCGAAGTACTTCCGTCTGGCATGGGCCATACAGGCGAGCTCCCCGCGTTTGTCGTCGAACAGCGCCTTGTAGCCGGCGTAGTCGTCGACCATGAGCATACCGACCCAGCCCTTCAAGAAGGCTTGGGGATAGTGTCCGCCGCGACCGGGCTGATAATCGAAGACGATGATGGGCGGGTCGGCGCCGAGCGCGTTGCTGCGGTAGGCCCACAGATACGCCCGTTTGGTCTTGCCCCGGCCCGGATCGAGTTGCGCGACCGGGGTTTCATCGGCATGCAGCACATCACCTTCGCGCAGACGCGCGATCAGTCGATCGCAAAGCGGCGCGAGCGCCACCCCGATGCGACCGATCCATTCGGCCTGCGTCGAGCGCGGCAGCACCACCTCACTTCTTTGCGCGATCTGCTCGAGCCGGTACAAGGGCAGATGATCGACGAACTTGCTCACCGCCACCCACGCGAGCAGGCGCGGTGCGGCCAGCCCGCCGTCGATGAGCGCGGCCGGCACCGGTGTGGCCGAAACGCTCTCGCAGCGCCGACAGGCGTACTGCGGGCGGATGTGGCGATGCACGAAGAATTTGGCCGGAACGATGTCGAGTTGCTCGGTGACATCCTCGCCGATCTTGACCAGCGCCTGCCCGCACGCGCCGCAGGCGCACGATTCGGGCTCGTGGCGGTGTTCGATGCGCTCCAGATGCGCGGGCAGCGGCGGGCGTCCGGTGCGCGCTCGCCTGGGCGCCGCCGCAGCGGGCAGCTCGTTCGCCTGCGCCTGGCGCAGCGCGTCCAGGCGGGCTTCGCAGGCGGCCACGTCGGCCGCGAGCGTCTCGTCGAACAGATCCCTCATGTCCGCCGACATGGCTTCACTGCGCGCGCCAAAGCGCAGCCGCTTGAGCACGGCGAGCTCATGGAGCAGGGCGTCGATCTTGAGCTTGCTCAGCTTCAGTTCGGCTTCGAGGCGACTCACCTCGAGCACCCGCTGATGCGCTCCGGCGGCCTCTTCACGCGTCCGATCGGCCCATTGCTCGAACCGCTCGACGAGCTCGGGCGGCAGATCAAAAGGGGCCAGTTCGGCGGCGAAATTCATGCCAGAATTATACCCGGCAACGGCGCTGAAGCCCAGCATTCACAAGGGTTTCAGGCGTTTTATTGGAAGGCTTTCCAGGCCGCGCCAGTGCTCGCTCAAACCCGCCAGTGGGCCGGCGCCGATGCGCTCAGTCGCTGCCACTGCACCCCCGCCACGAGCCATTGCCACTGCTGGGCCGACAGTGCGAACACCGCGCCGTCGGCCGCGGGCCAACTGAAGCTGCCCCGATGCAGGCGGCGCTGACTCAGCCACACGCCTGCACCATCCCACATCAGCACCTTCAGGCGCGTGCGCGCGCGGTTGATGAAGGCGTACGCGCTGCCATCACACGGCGCGCGACCCAGGCTGTTCTGCAACCGTGCCGACAGACCGTCGACTCCCAGCCGCATGTCGATCGGTTCGACCGCCAGCCAGATCTGCTCGGGCGCAATCATCATGTCGCCCCCGGCGTGAGCACCTCAGCCAGCCAGGACGCCGGCGGCAAGGCGCCGAACTCCAGGTGCCAGCCCGAGGGGCTGCGCAGTGAAAGGCCGCCCCCGGCCTGCACGGGCGGATCAATCGGGACCGGAGGACGCGCTGCCACCAGGGTCAGTGCCCGATCCGGCCGCTGCGCCGCCGCCTGTCGCCACTGCCGAATCCAGTAACCCAGCGACTTCTTGCTCACGCCGTGCTCGGCACAATACGCTGATTGGGTCTGGCCGCTGCGGCGCCACTGCTCAACGTGCGCACGCCAGTGCGCTGCGCGCTCGGACTGCTTGCTCATGACAACCTCCTCGTCAAAACCAGGAGTGTCAGCAAATCCTGCACGCGAGCACAGGTGGGAGCGCTGGACGCTTACCGAGCGGCCAAGCCAACCCCGGCATCTCCGCAATCACGGAAGCGGCCAGAGCATCCGTATCGCAACCGCAAACGGCTTGTCCATCTGGACAGCGCTCGGGAAAACGCAACCCGAAGGCCCCGCTGTTGATCAGGGCCTGTACCGTTGCCACCAAGCCCGCCCAGACGGCGGGTGAAATCACCAGCTCGGTTCGCGCCCGCGGCCCATTTTCCCGGTCGCTGAAATAGTCGTTCACAGAGCCGACTCCTTCGGCACGAGCGGTACGGCCTTCGCTGTCCCATTGACGATCTGTTCGAATCGCTCGACGTTGGCAAGTACCACGTCAAGCTGTGGAACTTCGCCGAAAACCATGCCGGCCATCGCTGCGTAGTCTTTGGCAAGTGCTTCACACATCGCCGGACTGGGCATGAGCGTGAATGTACCGGGTTCGGCGGCATTCAGCCCCAGGTCGGCACTGCCGAAGAAAAGCCTGGCGTGGTGAGCGCAATCTATAGCGAGTGCCTGATCGGCCTGCCACTCGGGCGATGCGGTTGCCTGCATCAGTTGGTGCACATCGTAATAGTGGCGCGAGACGCGCTGCCCGCCGTGCCGCAGTTCTCCGCGACGGTCGTGCCACTGCCGCAAGCCATGCAGGATGATGACCTTGTCCCAGAAGGTGCGCTCCGGCTTTACGGTGGTCACGTTGCTTACGGTGAGATCCAGCGCGGGCAAGTCCTGCGCAATATATGGCGTGACCGTTGCCGCAATATGGGGGTCGAGTGCCGACTTCGCACCGGACTCGATTTTCACGGCGGAGCGGATGTAGTCGTTGGTCGTGGGCGTGACGGCGGGATACCAGAACAACAGGGTCTGGCCGTCTTTGTCGTCCGGATCGAGTTCCAGGTGGAAGCGGCCATCGGGAATGACGGCAGCGGCGATCTGAGTGAATTCATCCGCCAATGGGCCGGCGATGTAGGCTTGACAAGCCAGCCGGATGGCTTCAAGGCGAGCCCGGCGCTTCTTGCCGCTCAAGGCGTCCAGTTCTGCCACCTCAGCGGCCTGTCCCAGATCGCCACGGAAAACCGTGATGTCGATGTCCTCGGAGAAGCGGGAGATCAGGCCGAAGGCCTTGGACAGGGAAGTGCCCCCCTTGAACAAGAGCCGAGGTCCGCCAGTAGCCAATCCGTTGAACAAGGCATCCAGGGTCCAGCAGACCCAGAAGTCCTTCTCGACGTTCTGAACCGCCGTACCCAAGCGCGTGGCCGCGCCGAGAAACAAATCGAGTCGATCACCATCGGCAGCGGTGATGACATCGTGAAATGAAGGATTCAACGGCCCCCCCTTATACCCTTGGCCCAAGATGAATCTGCCGGGGGCTTCACGCCGCTAGGTGCCGGCAAGGTCATGGGTACGGACCCCAGTGGATCACAACCGGGTAGATCACGGACCAGACTTTGTATCCACGCCGGCAGCACGTTGAAACCATCGCGCAGGTCCTGGCAGATCGCAGCCCCTTGGGCGGAATCGACGAGTAGTTGGCTTAGTCGGTTCACGATGTGGTCATGGTCGGAGATCAGCGTGTCCTTCAGCCAATGTAGGGCCTGCACAACTCGCATGGCGGGACGATCAGCCCAATAAAGGCGACTGGGGGCGGTTTGCTTGAAGTCGATGACGAGTTTGTCGAGTTTGATCGCCCGGCGACGTGCGTCGGTATGAAGGGTGACACGAGCCGGGACGGCATCCGTCAGGCCAAGATCGTTGGCTGCGGTCATCCCATCCACCAGCAGACGCAGTTGGTCGCGCCGCGCGATGGCATCGACAATCGCGCGATAGTCGGGAGTGCTGGGACGCTTGGTCAGACGGTTGAGGCTGGGCTTGTCGTATAAACCTCGATCAATACGCCGCAGGTCACCCGCCAGCACCATGCGTTGGAGCGTCTTGTCGATCGCATCACGGTTGCCGAGATGTGCAAAGTCGGTAGGCACCCAGACATGGCCGGGACCGGCGGCATTGATTTGCGACGAGATAGCGGATTTGAGATCGGATATGGGCCTCATTGTCCGATATTTGTATAACTTTTCCGGACAATTAGCAAGAACACAATGTCCGAAAATTGTAGATCTATTTCGGACGCCATTAAGGGCCAATCCAATCATCGCCAATCATGAAGTCGCCCAGGAGAGCCCTTCTGACTGGCCTTGGGTACGAGTTCCGCGGCGCGCTCGGCAATGATGAGAAGATCGCTGCGGCGCAGCGCGACGGCTATCCCCTGCCTTCTGCAACGGCTAGCACGTAACAACTGTTCCCCTGATCGTTCCCCCAGCCAACAAAAAGCAAAAAGGCCAATCCGAAGATTGGCCTAAGTGCTTGATTCTCTTGGTCGGGGCGGCGGGATTCGAACTCGCGACCCCTTGCACCCCATGCAAGTGCGCTACCAGGCTGCGCTACGCCCCGAAAGAAAAAGAGTATAGCAGACCTAAAAATTGTTTGCACGCATTGGTGCAAAAAAAGTGCCGAATACTCAAAAAAATTTGCCTGCCCCACGCGATGCCCGCAACCCTCGCAGGCAAGGCTCGCGCATGACACGCAAGGGTACTGAATGCCAGACTGAACCACGCGCATGACCGCGCGATGCGACAGACTGAACTAGAGGCACCGCGATTCACGCGCGCCGCGATCAACGACAGCGCGCATGCCACGAAGCATCAATTCGGAAAGACGGATTTGCAATGCCCCGCCGCGGTTCAAGCCGTGGCGCTGACGCTCACCGCGCTGCCGCTTGAAGCCGGCGCGGCCGAACCCAGCGCCTCGCCCAGCATCGTCGACACACTGCCCAACTCGTTGCGCAGGGCCTGCATCTCGGCGCCGCTCAGGCGCACCGCGGCGTCCTGGTCGTGCGGCGTGTCGCGGGCATCGCCCAGGCGGTTGCGCGCGCCGCTGATGGTGAAGCCTTGTTCGTACAACAAGGAACGGATGCGACGGATCAGCAGCACTTCGTGATGCTGGTAGTAGCGACGGTTGCCGCGCCGCTTTACCGGCTTGAGCTGCGTGAATTCCTGTTCCCAATACCGCAAGACATGGGGCTTGACGCCACACAGGTCGCTGACTTCACCGATGGTGAAGTAACGCTTGGCGGGAATGGGCGGTAAGGTAACGGTGGATTCGGTACGTGTCATAAGAGAATTCTATGCCGCGATGCGTCGAGTGCCGATAACAATTACCGACAAAGCGTATCACTCCTCGGCGTCGGGCGCTGCGGGAATGGCCTGCTCCACCACGCTCTTGAGTTTCTGACTCGCGTGGAACGTGACCACGCGGCGTGCGGCGATGGGGATGGTCTCGCCGGTCTTGGGGTTGCGCCCCGGGCGAGGCGGCTTGTCGCGCACCTGGAAATTTCCGAAGCCCGAAAGCTTGACGGAATCGCCGCGCGCCAGGGCGTCGCGGATTTCCTCGAAGAACGTGTCGACGATGTCCTTGGCTTCGCGTTTGTTCAGGCCGACCCGCTCAAAGAGCAGCTCGGCCAGCTCGGCCTTGGTCAGGGTGCGCGGCTCGGCAAGCATACTGTTCCCCATGGTTCAAGCGCGCTGGCGCGCGCCGTGGGCACGGACCAAAGCGTCCTTGATGCGCGCCAGGCAATCGGCCACCCGGGCTTCGTCCAGTGTGACCTCAGTGTCCTGTAGCCAGAAACGGAACGCAAGGCTTTTCTCGGCCACGGGCTGGTCGCCCTGGGCCTTTTCGCGCCAGACGTCGAACAGGCGCACGTCCTGCACCACGGCCAGTTGCGGATCGGCCTTGACCGTCGCCGCCACCGTGTCCAGCATGGACTGCACCGTCACGGGCGCGTCGACCCACAGGGCCAGGTCGCGCACCACCACCGGTTGGCGCGACAGTTCGCGCACCTGCGGCAGTTCGCCTTCGGACAGAGCGTCCACGTCCAGCTCGAACACCACCGGCGCGTGTGCCAGATCGGCCTGTTGCGCCCAGCGCGGATGCAGTTCGCCCATCCAGCCGACCAGCTTGCCGTCCAGCGTGACGCGGGCGCTGCGGCCCGGATGCAGCGCGGGATGGGCCGCCGCTTCGAAGCGCAGGCGCGCGCCACGGGCGCCGAACAACGCCTGGACGTCCATCTTCACGTCGAAGAAATCGACCTGTCGGGTGGGCACGCCCCACTGCTCTTCCACCGACGGGCCCCAGGCGGCGCCCGCCAGCTTGAGCGGCTGGCGCACGCCGGCCACTTCCAGCGGACCGTCCTGCGCGGCGTCATCGCGAGCGAAGACGCGGCCAAGCTCGAACAGGCGCACGCGCGTCTGCTTGCGGTTGGCGTTGTGGCGGATGTTGGCCACCAGGCCGGCGATCAGGCTAGACCGCATCACCGACAGGTGGCTGGCGATCGGGTTGACCAGCTTGACCGGCGTGTCGTTGCCGGCGTAGTCGCGCTCCCACTCGGCTTCGACGAAGCTGTAGTTGACGACTTCCTGGTAGTCCTGCGCGGCGGCCAGGCGGCGCAGCGCGTGCGGACCACGGCGCACTTCGGGTTGCGAGAACATCTTGGCGCGCGCCAGCGGCGGCACCGTGGGGATGTTCTCGAAACCGTAGATGCGGGCCACTTCTTCGATCAGGTCTTCCTCGATCTCGAGGTCGAAGCGATACGACGGCGGAGTGACGATGAAGTCATCGCCATCGAGCGTGAATTCCAGCCCCAGGCTGCCGAAGATCTTGGCGACTTCGGCCTGCGTGACGGGCACGCCCAGCACGCGGTGGCAGCGCGCCAGGCGCATGCGCACCGGCTCGCGCTTGGGCAGGTTGACGATCTGGTCGTCCAGCGGACCGGCCTGGCCGCCGCAGATGTCGACGATCAGGCGCGTGATGAATTCGATGTGCTGCGGAATCGTGGCGAAGTCCACGCCGCGCTCGCCGCGATGGCTGGCCTCGGAACTGAACTTGAAGCGGCGCGCGCGGCCGGCCAGCGATTGCGGCCACCAGAATGCGGCTTCCAGGTAGATGTTCTGCGTGTCGAGCGTGACCGAGGTGGCCTCGCCGCCCATGATGCCCGCCAGGCTTTCGACCTGATCGCCGGCCACCACCACGCCGACTTTCGAATCCAGTGTGACGGTCTGGCCGTTCAGCAGCTCGAGCGTCTCGCCTTCGCGCGCCCAGCGCACCGACAGGTCGCCATGGATCTTGTCCAGGTCGAACACGTGCGAGGGACGGCCCAGTTCCAGCATGACGTAGTTGGAGATGTCCACCAGCGCCGATACCGAACGCTGGCCGGCACGCTCCAGGCGCGTCTTCATCCACGCGGGGGTCTGCGCGCGGGCGTTCACGCCGCGGATCACGCGGCCGCCGAAGCGGCCGCACAGGTCGGGCGCCTCGACCTTGACGGGCAGGCGCTCGTCCAGGGTCACGGGCACCGCCTTGGCGGTCGGCACCGACAGCGGCGCGCCGGTCAGCGCGGCCACTTCGCGCGCCACGCCCAGGATCGACAGGCAGTCGGCGCGGTTGGGCGTCATCTTCAGCGTGAAGAGCGTGTCGTCCAGATCCAGCGCTTCGCGGATCGACTGGCCCGGCACCATATCGGCCGGCAGCTCCAGCAGGCCGGCGTGGTCTTGCGACAGGCCCAGTTCGCGCGCCGAGCACAGCATGCCCGACGATTGCACGCCGCGCATCTTGGCCACGCCGATCTTCATGCCACCGGGCAGTTCCGCGCCAACGCGGGCCAGCGGCACCGTCAGGCCGGCGGCCGCGTTGGGCGCGCCGCAGACGATCTGCAGCAGCGCGCCGGAGCCGTCATCGACTTGGCAGACGCGCAGCTTGTCGGCGTCGGGGTGCGGGGCGATCTCGACGATGTGCGCGACCACCACGCCCGTGAACGCGGGCGCGGCCGGCACGGTGTCTTCGACTTCCAGGCCGGCCATGGTGAGCCGGTGCGCGAGTTCGTCGGTTGCGATCGGAGGATTGACCAGCGTACGCAGCCAGGATTCGGGAAATTGCATGATCTAGCCGTCTGTTATTCGTTGAACTGGCGCAGGAAGCGCAAATCGCCTTCGTAGAACTGGCGCAGGTCGTTGACTCCGTAGCGCAGCATCGTCAGGCGCTCCAGGCCGGAACCGAAGGCAAAGCCGATGTAGCGTTCGGGGTCCAGGCCGAAGTTGCGCACCACCTGCGGGTGCACCTGGCCCGAGCCGGAGATCTCCAGCCAGCGGCCGCGGTTCGGGCCCGACGTGAACATCATGTCGATTTCGGCCGACGGTTCGGTGAACGGGAAGAACGACGGGCGGAAGCGCACGACGAGATCGTCGCTTTCGAAGAAGCAACGCAGGAAATCGGTGTACACGCCCTTCAGGTCGGCGAACGAGATGTCCTCGGCGATCCAGAGCCCTTCCACCTGGTGGAACATGGGCGAGTGCGTGGCGTCGCTGTCGACGCGGTAGGTGCGCCCAGGCGCGATGACCTTGATGGGCGGCTTGTGCATGCGGGCGTAACGCACCTGCATGGGGCTGGTGTGCGTGCGCAGCAGCAGCGGCAGGCCGTCGGCGTCTTTCATGTCGACGTAGAACGTGTCCTGCATGGAACGCGCCGGATGGTCCAGCGGGTTGTTGAGCGCGGTGAAATTGGTCCAGTCGTTCTCGACTTCGGGGCCGTCGGCCACGTCAAAGCCGATGGAGCGGAAGATCTCTTCGACACGCTCCCAGGTCCGGATGACCGGGTGGATGCCGCCCGGCACACGGCCACGGCCCGGCAACGACACATCAATGGTTTCGGACGCCAGGCGGGCATCCAGTTCTGCTTGCACCAGGGCCGCGCGGCGCAGGTTCAGGAGCTCTTCGACCTTCTGCTTGGCCTGATTGATGCGGGCGCCCATGTCGCGCTTCTGCTCGGGATCGAGCTTGCCCAGCCCCTTGAGCAGGACCGTCAGCGCGCCGTCCTTGCCCAGGAAGCGGGCCTTTGCGTTTTCGAGCGCGGCGGCGTTGCTGGCCGCGGCGAACAGTTCCTGTGCCTGGGAAACCAGGTCGTCAACCGATTGAGTCATGAAATCCAGCCTTCAAAACGCAAACGGGGCCATTACAGCCCCGTTTGCAGCGATGCGCGATGAGTTAAAGCGCGCGATCAGGCAGCCAAGGCAGCCTTGGCTTGCTGCACGATGGCGGCAAAGCCGGCCTTGTCGCGCACGGCCAGATCGGCCAGGACCTTGCGGTCGAGTTCGATCGCAGCCTTCTTCAGGCCGGCGATGAACACGCTGTAGCTGACGCCATGTTCGCGGACGGCGGCGTTGATACGCGTGATCCACAGCGCGCGGAACGTGCGCTTCTTGTTGCGGCGGTCGCGGTAGGCGTATTGGCCAGCGCGCATGACCGCTTGCTTGGCGATACGGAACACATTACCGCGGCGGCCACGGTAACCCTTGGCGGCGGAAATGACTTTCTTGTGACGTGCGCGGGCGGTAACGCCGCGTTTGACGCGAGGCATAGTAGATCTCCCTTAGATCAAGCGAAAGGCATCATGGCCTTGACGGAGGCCACGTTGGTTTCATGAACCGCCGCCGAACCGCGCAGCTGGCGCTTGTTCTTGGTGGTCTTCTTGGTCAGGATGTGACGCTTGAACGCCTGACCACGCTTGATGGATCCGCTGCCGCGAACCTGAAAGCGCTTTGCGGCGCTTTTCTTGGTTTTCATCTTGGGCATGATGATTCCCTAAACTGAACGCATTGTTGATTTACATGACGCGAGGTGCTTGTCGCAAGGCGGTTGGCGTCGCCCCGAACCACGAAGGCAGGAACGTTCGACCTACACCATTGCGGCAAAACTTGAGGACCTCTTGCCACTTCTGGGGGTACTTCTGGGGTACTGCTGGGGTACTTCTGACGTATTACTCGAATACGCCCCGGGCCATGAATCCCGGCTTGCAGCCATTCGGCCGCCGCCAGGGCATTTGGCCCGGTCTTCCCCGCACCGGCGGCAAAAAAGGTAGCCTGGATCCGGGAAAGCCTTTGATTATATGGTGATTTCCCTGGTTTTGTCGAGCCGGGACACCGGGCCGGACAAAGACATGGCAGCGCAACCAGGGACGGAACCAGGGGAAACGGATCCACGCACCAAGGCGGACGCGCCCCGCCCGCGCCGGGGAGGATTCGCGATCATACCCCCGGCCGTCGATACTGCACCGCCTGGGCCACATGGCTGGCCTCCAGCGCATCGGCCTCGTCCAGGTCGGCGATGGTCCGTGCCACCCGCAGGGCGCGATGCAGCGCCCGCCCGGACCCCGCCAATCGCCGCATCGCCTGTAGCAACAGCGCCTGGGCGGACGGGTCCATGGGGCAATGACGCTCCAGTTCGGCGCCGGTCAGGCCGGCATTGGGCTTGCCCTGCCGTGTCAGCTGGCGTTCGCGGCAACGCGCCACTCGCGCCCGCACCGGCGCCGAGGCCTCGCCGGGGGGGCCCTGCAGGCTGTCCAGATCGGGCGGCGGCAGGGTCACATACAGGTCGATCCGGTCGAGCAGCGGCCCCGAAACCTTGCCTGCATAGCGCGCCACCTGGTCGGGCGTGCACTGGCAGGCGCGGCGAGGATGGCCGCGCCAACCGCAGGGGCAGGGGTTCATCGCCGCCACCAATTGGAAGCGGGCGGGGAACTGCGCGGTATGCAGGGCGCGCGCGATGACCACCCTGCCCGTCTCCAGCGGCTCGCGCAGCGCCTCGAGCGTGCGCCGGCTGAACTCGGGCAGTTCGTCCAGGAACAGCACGCCATGATGGGCCAGGCTGATCTCTCCCGGGCGCGGGCGGCCGCCGCCGCCCACCATGGCGATGGCCGACGCCGAGTGATGCGGGGCGCGAAACGGCGGCGTGCCCATGCGTGTGTCCGGCACACCCGCCACCGCGGCGATGGCCGCGACCTCCAGCGCCTGCGGCCGCGCCAGCGGCGGCAACAGCCCAGGCAGGCGCGCGGCCAGCATGCTCTTGCCGGCCCCAGGGGGGCCGACCATCAGCAGGCTGTGGCCGCCCGCCGCCGCCACCTCCAGGGCGCGCCGCGCCCCAGGCTGGCCCCGCACATCCGACAGGCAGGGCGCCGGCGGCGCCTCGGGCCAGGCGGCTGCAATGGCGTCCGGCAACCCGCACAGGCCCGCCACATGGGCCGCCACGTCCGCCAGGCTGCGGGCCGACAAGACCCGCAGACCCTCGACCCGGGCCGCCTGCTCGGCGCTGCCAGCCGGCAGGATCAGGGTGGCCCCTGGCGACTCCCGCGCCACGCTCAGCGCAATCACCAGGGCGGCGGCAACGGGTACCAGCGCGCCCGTCAGCGACAGTTCGCCCGCCAGCACCAGGCCGGCCAGCAGCGGATCCGGCGCGGCTCGGGACAGGTCCCCATCAGTCGAGCTGCCTTCACCCTGCGGCGCCAGCTGCCCGGCGGCCAACAGCAGGCCCACGGCGATGGGGAGGTCGAAGCGGCCGGATTCCTTGGGGATGTCGGCCGGCGACAGATTGACCGTGATGCGGCCAGCGGGAAAGTTGAAGCCGCTGTTGATGATGGCGGCGCGCACGCGCTCGCGGCTTTCCCGGACCTCGGTGTCGGGCAGCCCGACCACATTGAAGCTGGGCAGGCCCGGCCCCAGGTGAGTCTCGACCCGCACCGCGTGGGCGTGCAGGCCGCTGAGGGTGCGGCTGGCGATTACGGCAAGCGTCAAGGCGGTCTCCGGTGGCGATCGAAGACCAGTATGCCGAAAACGAAAACGGCCGCGGAAGCGGCCGTGGCAAAAGTGTCCCGCGCGGATTACTTGTCCAGGGCGGACAGGCGCGACTCCAGTTGCTCGACGGTGGCGGCCAATTGGTCGACGCGGGCGCGGGTGCGCGCCAGCAGGTCGGCCTGCACGTCAAACTCTTCGCGGGTGACCAGATCGAGCTTCGAAAACGCCTGCGTCATCATGGCGCGCACGTTGCGCTCGACATCCGCGGCCGGGCTGCGGGCGATCAGGTCGGAAATGTTCTTCTGGATGTCTTCCATCCACTGGGTGCGATTGTTCATAGCGGCCTCACGTGTTCTTGATGCCTCAAGTGTAGTGCTTTCCCGGCGCGCCCCGCAGGCAAAAAAAGAGGGCGGGCCGCATGCGGTGACCGCCCATCAAAGCACAGGAGAAAACCGGGCCGCCTTGGGGGCGACCCCCTACCAACATCTTTACTTGCAGCCCATCTGCGAAGCGGACTGCGCAAACAGGTCCGCCGACTGCTTGCACTGGGCCGCCAGCTGCGTCTTGTCGCTGATCGTGGCCCACTGGGTCTTGGCCGCATCGAGCTGCTGCTTGAAGCTGGCCGCGGCGGGATTGGAGGCGCCGAGCTTGTCCATGCATGCGCTGACCTTGGTCAGATAGGCATCGCATTCGGCAGGCAGGCCGGCGGTGGCGCCAGCAGGCGCGCCCGAGCTGGACGGCGCGGTGGTGGCCGGCGGCGTGGTCGCCGCGGGCGGCGTGCCAGGCGTCGTGGTCGAAGGTGCTGGCGTGGTCGAAGCCGCGGGCGGCGCGACTTTTTCGTCGCTCTTGTTGCAGCCGGCCAGGGCAGCCAGCGCGGCGGTCAAGGCCAACACGGCAAAGGTTTTGCGTTGGGTCGTCATCATTCCTCTTTCCTTTCTTGCTTTTTGGTATTCAGAGAGCCGCAACGCCGGAACCCTGTTGCCGCGGCCCGATCAGGCCCAGATACCGCCATGAGCTGGACTTGATTCTTCTTCACCCAACCTTTGGCAACAAGCTTATGCGTGTAAACCCTCGTATCACGCCCCGCCCCCGTTTTATGGATCGTTGCGGCCTGCTTTCAACCGCCTGACAGATATCGTTCCTGCCGCGTGAAGCCCGGCCAGCAAGGTTCCCCGGCCCGCGAGCCCTGTCCACCGGATGACCGAGCGCCAACGGAGCAACACGACAAATCGCAACAGGGCTGGCATCAACTCGCAACAAATGGCGGCGTGGGAACATATTCCGTTGCATCCCTCACGGACCACGCGATGCACCGAATTGAGGCTGACGTATGGTGCACGACGCACTATATTGGTGCGCACAGGCACAATAAAAGCGCCTGCCCTCCCGCCCTGCGGGTGCCGCCCATGGTGGCATGGAATTTGCTTGATGGACGATGCCAACGTGCAACCATGAGAGGAAATGCCATGAAACTCATCATCGCCATCATCAAGCCCTTCAAGCTCGACGAAGTGCGGGTGGCTCTATCCGGAATCGGCGTCCAGGGCCTCACCGTTACCGAAGTGAAAGGGTTCGGGCGCCAGAAGGGCCACACCGAGCTGTATCGCGGCGCGGAATACGCGGTCGACTTCCTGCCGAAGCTGCGCGTCGAAGCCGCCGTGCCCGACCACCTGGTCGACCAGGTCATCGAAGCCATTGAACAAGCCGCCCGCACCGGCAAGATCGGCGACGGCAAGATCTTCGCCGCCCCCCTTGAACAAGTGATCCGTATCCGCACGGGCGAAGCCGGCGAAGCTGCGCTGTAGACAAATAAGAAAGACTCATTGGAGCCTGAAAATGGATAAAGCAGATATCTCCTGGTTGCTCGTCTCTACCCTTCTCGTATTGATGATGGCCGTACCCGGTCTGGCGATGTTCTACGGCGGCCTGGTACGCAGCAAGAACGTGCTGTCGGTGCTGCTGCAAGTGATGTGCACGTTCGTGCTGGGCCTGGTCCTCTGGTTCATCTACGGTTATTCCCTCGCCTTCACCGAAGGCAACGCGTTCTTCGGCGGCCTCTCGCGCGCCTTCTTCTCGGGCATGTTCAATCCGGCGGATGGCAAGTACGCCATGTCGAACTCGCTGACCGAACTGCTGTTCGCCTCGTTCCAGGCCACCTTCGCCGGCATCACCTGCGCGCTGATCGTCGGCAGCTTCGCCGAACGCGCCCGCTTCTCGGCGGTGCTGGTGTTCACGGTGATCTGGTTCACCTTCGCCTATATTCCCATCGCGCACATGGTCTGGTTCGCGTCCGAAACGGCCCCGGGCCTGCTCAACGCCAAGGGCGCGCTGGACTTCGCCGGCGGCACCGTGGTGCACATCAATGCTGGCGTGGCCGGTCTGGTGGGCGCCTACGTGGTCGGCAAGCGCGTCGGCTACGGCCGCGAAGCCATGCAGCCGCACAACCTGCCGATGACCTTCGATGTCGGCGCTGACCAGCCGTTCGCCATCGCGCAACGGGGTCTGCGTCTCGGGCGCGGCCTCGGCCGGCGCCACCGCCACGTCCTCGTGCTTCCACAGCGCCACCTCGGCGTCGAACGCCGTCTTCTGGCGCGCCTGGAACGCGCCGATGCTGTCGGCCTGCTCGGCCAGGAAGCGCTGGTGCGCGGCGAAGTCGAACACCTCCTCCTCGATCCGCACCGTGGCGCGGCCCTCGCGGAAGTCCTCGCGCAGCGTATCGAGTTCGGCCTCGCTCACCGGATAGAAACGCACCTGGTCGAAAAAGCGCAGCAGCCACGGCTTGCCGTCCTGGAACACCGGGTTCTTCAGGAACTTGTTCCAGATCGGCAGCGTGCGGCCCACCAGCTGGTAGCCGCCGGGCGAATCCATGCCGTAGATGCACATGTAGACGCCGCCGATGCCCACCGTGCCCTCGGCCGTGAAGGTGCGCGCCGGGTTGTACTTGGACGTCAGCAGCCGATGGCGCGGATCGATCGGCACCGCGCACGGCGCGCCCAGGTAGACATCGCCCAGGCCCATGATGAGGTAGCTGGCGTCGAACACGATACGGCGCACGTCCTCGCGGCTGGCCAGGCCGTTGATGCGCTGGATGAAGTCGACATTGTTCGGCAGCCACGGCGCGCTGGCGCGCACGGTTTCCTGGTAGCGCTGCACCGCGCCCAGCGTGGCCGAATCCTCGAACGCCATCGGCAGGTAGACCACGCGGGTCGGCACCTTCAGCGTCGCCACGTCGGCCAACTGTGTTTCGATCTCCAGCAGCCGCGCGATCAGCGCCTGTTGCAGAATCACGCGGCTGTCGTAGCGGATCTGCAGCGAGCGCACGCCCGGCGACAGCTCGCGCACGCCATCGATCGGCCGCGCCGCCAGCGCCTCCATCAGCAGGTGGATGCGCATGCGCAGCGCCAGGTCGAGCACGTTGTCGCCATACTCCAGCAGCAGGTAGCCGTCGCCCGCCTGGCGGTACGACACCGACGGCCGGCTGCCCGTCGCCGGCAGCGCCGCGATGATGGTCTCCGAGGCCGTGGCGGGCAGCGCCGAGGGCGTGGTGGCCTGCGGCGCCACGGCGCGCAACTGCTCCACGCTGCGGTCCTGCGCGGCCTCGCGCGCCACCGCCTCGGCGTAGTCGATGCGCACGAAGCGGATGCGGTCGCCCGGCTTGACCTGCCCCACCTTCCACAGTTCGGCGCGCGCGATCGTCACCGGGCAGACGAAACCGCCCAGGCTGGGACCGTCGCGCGTCAGGATCACCGGGCTGTCGCCGGTGAAGTTGATGCTGCCGATGGCGTATTCGCAGTCATGGATGTTGGACGGATGCAGGCCGGCCTCGCCGCCGTTCTCACGCGCCCAGGTGGGCTTGGGGCCGGTCAGGCGCACCCCCAGGCGATTGGAGTTGTAGTGCACCTCCCAATCGGCGGCGAAGAGGGCCTCGATGGCCTCGGGGCGGAAGAAGTCCGGCGCGCCATGCGGGCCGTACAGCACGCCGATCTCCCAGGTGTTGCCATAGGCGGGAATCAGTTCGGCCGGCGCGGCCTGCGGCGCGCTCACGGGCGCCTGGGCGTTCGCGGCCGGCAGCTCGGGACGCACCAGCGGCAGCATGTCGCCGACCCGCAGCGTGCGGCCGGCGTGGCCGCCGAACTGGCCCAGCGCGAAGGTCGAGCGGCTGCCCAGGTAGACCGGCACGTCCAGCCCGTTGCGCACCGCCAGGTACGTGCGGCAGCCGGACAGGGCGCGGCCCGTGGCCAGCACCTGGCCCGCGCGCACCGTGACCGGCTGCCACATCGGCACCGGCGCGCCATCGAGCGTGGCGGCGCATTCGGCGCCGGTGAGCGCGACGATGGCATCGCCATGAAAGCGCAGCGTCGGCCCGACCAGCGTGGCCTCGATGCCGGCGGCGTCGGGCGCGTTGCCGACGATGCGGTTGGCCAGGCGGAAAGCGTAGTCGTCCATCGGCCCCGACGGCGGCACGCCGATGTCCCAATAGCCGGTGCGGCCCGGGTAATCCTGCACGCTGGTGTAGGTGCCGGCTTCCAGCACCTCGATGGCCGCGGGCCGGTAGGTGAAGCCTTCCAGGAAGCGCGTCGACAGCTGGCCGGCGCGGAAGCGCGCGTCGGCCACGATCTGGCGCAGGTAGTCCAGGTTGGTGGCGATGCCGTGCAGGCGGGTGTGCGCCAGCGCGTCCGCCAGCTTGTCGAGCGCGGCCTCGCGGGTGTCGGCGTGCACGATCAGCTTGGCCAGCATCGGGTCGTAGAACGGCGGCACCTCGGTGCCCGTCGCGACCCAGCCGTCCAGGCGCACGCCTTCAGGAAAATGCACCTCCGTCAGCACGCCGGGCGACGGCTGGAACTGGCGCAGCGGGTCTTCGGCGTACAGCCGCACCTCGATCGACGCGCCTTGCGGCGCGCGCGACATCGCGGCCAGGTCGAGCGGCTCGCCCGCCGCCACGCGCAGCATGCATTCGATCAGGTCCAGCCCGGTCACCGCCTCGGTCACCGGGTGCTCCACCTGCAGGCGGGTGTTGACCTCCAGGAAATAGAAGCTGTCGCGCGCCGGATCGTAGATGAATTCGACCGTGCCGGCCGAGCGGTAGGCCACCGACTCGCCCAGCTTGACCGCCGCCGCCAGCAGCGCCGCGCGGGTCGCGGCCGGCAGGTGCGGCGCGGGAGTTTCCTCGATCACCTTCTGGTTGCGCCGCTGCACCGAGCAATCGCGCTCGCCCAGCGCCAGCACGCGGCCGGCGCCGTCGCCGAAGATCTGCACCTCGACGTGGCGGGCGTTGTCCACATAACGCTCGATGAAGGCGCCGCCGTCGCGGAAGAAATGCTCGCCCATGCGCTGCACGCTGTCGAACGCCACCGTCAGTTCGGCCTCGTTGTCGCAACGCGACAGGCCGATGCCGCCGCCGCCCGCGGTGCTCTTGAGCATCACCGGATAGCCGATGCGCTCGGCCTGCGTCAGCGCCTCGCCCAGGCTGGCCAGCAGGCCCGTGCCGGGGGTCATCGGCACGCCGGCTTCGGCCGCCAGTTCACGCGAGCGGTGCTTCAGGCCGAACTCCCGGATCTGCAGCGGCGTGGGGCCGACGAAGGCAATGCCCGCGGCCCCGCAGGCTTCCGCGAACTCGGCGCTCTCCGACAGGAAGCCGTAGCCGGGGTAGATGGCCTGTGCGCCGTGCTCGCGCGCGGCCGCCAGCAGCAGGTCGGTGCGCAGATAGCTGTCGACGGCCTTCTCGCCGCCCAGGGCCACGGCCACGTCGGCCTCGCGCACATGGGCCGCATTGCGGTCGGGATCGGAATACACGGCAACGCTGCGGATGCCCAGGCGTTTCAGGGTACGGATGGCGCGGACGGCGATTTCGCCACGGTTGGCGATGAGGACGGTATCGAACACGGTTCGGCTCCCAGGGGCGATTGGCATTAGCGGGGGGTGGCGTTCAGGCTGGCGAGGTAGGCGCGCCAGCCGCCGAAGGCGGTGATGTCGCGCGCGCCCTCCAGGCCGCGCGGCTCGCAGATGAAGCCCTTGACCTGGCGGCCGTCATGCAGCGTCAGCGTGCCGATGCCCAGCGGCGCGGGGATCTCGGCCACGAAGGCGCCGAACGCCGCCAGCGGGATGTCCCACAGCTCCACCTCGATCGGCGCGCCGCTGTCGGACTTCACCAACCCCGGCTTGGGCGGCGTGGTGTTGGCCAGCGCATAGAGCCGGTAGTCGGCGGCGGTGCGGGTCTTTTCGACCAGCACCGCGCGGCGCGAGGTCAGTTGGTGGTTCAGGGGCATGCCGGTCAGGTGCGCGCCCACCACGGCCACGCGCAGCAGTTCCGGGTCGGCGGCGGGCGGCCCCATCGGCGGCAGCGGCTGGCCCGTGGCGCCCAGCGGCAGGCCGCGCAGCGCCTGCCATTGGCGGCCGAAGCGCGCCAGGGCGCGGTCCTGCCAGGCCATGCCGATCAGCGTGATGCCGGCCGGCAGGCCGTCGCCGCGCATGCCCGCTGGCAGCGCGAGCGCGGACAGGTCTGCCAGGTTGGCGAAGTTGGTGTAGATGCCCAACTGCGAATTGAGACGCACCGGGTCGGCCTGCAACTGCGCGATGGTGTAGATCGACGGCGAGGTCGGCACCACCAGCGCGTCGAAGCCTTGCAGCGACTGGTGGATGCGGCGCGTCAGCTCGGCGCGACGGTACTCGGCCTTGAAGGCGTCGAGCGCGTCGTAGTTGGCCGCGCCCTCGACGATGCCGCGCACCACCGGATGGATGGCCTCGGGCTTGTCGCGCCACAGCGACTCAACGGCGGCGAAACGCTCGGCCACCCAGGGGCCTTGATACAGCAGCGCCGCCAGCTCGGCGAAAGGCGAGAAATCAATCGGCTCGATCACCGCGCCCGCGGCCTTGAGCGCCTGCACCGCCGCCTCAAACGCGGCGCCGGCCTGCGCGTCGCCGAAGAACTCCAGGCGATCCGGCACGGCCAGCCGCGGCGTGGCGGGCCAGGGCGCGGCGGCGCCGGCCGGCTGCGCGCGCGAATACGGATCGCGCTCGTCATAGCCCCCGGCGATGCCGGCCACGCGTTCGGCATCGTCCACCGTCAGCGCGAAGATCGACACGCAGTCCTGCGTGCGGCAGGCCGGCACCACGCCGGCGGTGCTGAGCCAGCCCTTGGTCGGCTTCAGGCCGACGATATTGTTGAAGCCCGCCGGCACGCGGCCCGAGCCCGCGGTGTCGGTGCCCAGCGAAAACGCCACCAGCCCGCGCGCCACCACCGAGGCGGAGCCGGAACTGGAGCCGCCACTGATGTATTCGGGGTTGAAGCTGTTGGCCACCGCGCCATGCGGCGAGCGGGTGCCGACCAGGCCCGTGGCGAACTGGTCGAGGTTGGTCTTGCCGATCAGGATGGCGCCGGCCGCGCGCAGGCGCCGCACGACGGTGGCGTCTTCGTCCGGCGTGTAGGCGAACTCGGGGCAGGCCGCCGTGGTCGGCCAGCCGGCCGCGTCGATGTTGTCCTTGATGGCGAACGGCACGCCGTACAGCGGCAGGCGGGCGCGGTCGCCGCCGGCGGCGGCCAGCAGCAGGCGCAGGTCGTCGAGCTGGCGCGCCAGCACCGGCGCGCTGACCCGCGAGATCCACGCGTTATCGGCGGCGGCGTCCGGCGCGGGCAACAGGGACGGCAACAACGTATCCGGGGTCACCCCGTCGTTTTCATAGGCCGACAGCCATTGCGCGATCGTCCAACCGATGGGGCCCTGCTGCGTTGCTACGGCATTCATGCTGGAATCCTCTCTTGTATACAAGTACGGATTCCCAAGCAATACGCGTGCCATGTCGGCCGCGCCCCGCGCCGCCACTGCGCGCGCCGGGTGGCGGCGCCACGCCGGGCGCCTCACGCGCTTGGCCGCCGCACCCGGAGCGGGCAAGGTCCGCACCGATTTTGTGCACGCGGCACCAGATTGAACCGTGCCGTCGTCGTCCCGCCGCCACCGCCGGCATGCCCCTTTTCCCTATCGCTCCATACAGCGCATCGCGCCCCCGATGCGCCTGGCACGCCTTTTGCTTTTGAGTCCTGGTCACGCCCTTGCTTCGGCAGGGCCGCGCGCAGAGGTAGTTGGATGCAGTCCCAGGCTTTGAGACCGTTATCGCCGGCGCCGCCGGCTTCTTCCCATCCAGGAGTCACCATGAA
Source organism: Achromobacter ruhlandii (assembly GCF_902859695.1). GTDB lineage: Bacteria > Pseudomonadota > Gammaproteobacteria > Burkholderiales > Burkholderiaceae_B > Achromobacter > Achromobacter ruhlandii. Next base: position 6,016 of record NZ_CADIJL010000008.1, on the reverse strand, counting down.
ACGCAGACTAGCCCTCAAGCAATTGACCGCCGCCAGCCTATTGGCCATGTCCGGCTGGATGCCGCAACTGTTCGCCGCCGAAGACACCATCAAGGTCGGCATCCTGCATTCGCTGTCGGGCACCATGGCCATCTCGGAGACGTCGCTCAAGGACGTGGCCCTGATGACCATCGACGAGATCAACGCCAACGGCGGCGTGATGGGCAAGAAGCTCGAAGCGGTGGTGGTCGACCCGGCCTCGAACTGGCCGCTGTTCGCCGAGAAGTCGCGCCAGCTGCTGTCGCAGGACAAGGTGGCGGTGGTGTTCGGCTGCTGGACCTCGGTGTCGCGCAAGTCGGTGCTGCCGGTGTTCAAGGAACTGAACGGCCTGCTGTTCTACCCGGTGCAATACGAAGGCGAGGAACTGGAGAAGAACGTGTTCTACACCGGCGCCGCGCCCAACCAGCAGGCGATTCCGGCCGTGGAATACCTGATGAGCGAAGACGGCGGCGGCGCCAAGCGCTTCGTGCTGCTGGGCACCGACTATGTGTACCCGCGCACCACCAACAAGATCCTGCGCGCCTTCCTGCACTCCAAGGGCGTCAAGGACAGCGACATCGACGAGGTCTACACCCCGTTCGGCCATTCCGACTACCAGACCATCGTCGCCAACATCAAGAAGTTCGCCGCCGGCGGCAAGACCGCCGTCATCTCCACCATCAACGGCGACTCCAACGTGCCGTTCTACAAGGAACTGGGCAACGCCGGCCTGAAGGCCACCGACGTGCCGGTGGTGGCGTTCTCGGTGGGCGAGGAAGAACTGCGCGGCGTCGACACCAAGCCGCTGGTGGGTCACCTGGCCGCCTGGAACTACTTCGAGTCGATCAAGAACCCGGTCAACGAGGAATTCATCAAGAAGTGGAAGGCCTACGCCAAGGCCAAGAACCTGCCCAACGCCAACACCGTGGTCACCAACGACCCGATGGAAGCCACCTACATCGGCATCCACATGTGGAAGCAGGCGGTCGAACAGGCCAAGACCACCGACGTCGACAAGGTGATCGCGGCCATGGGCGGCCAGAAGTTCAATTCGCCGAGCGGCTTCTCGATCGAGATGGACAAGACCAACCACCACCTGCACAAGCCGGTCTACATCGGCGAGATCAAGGCGGACGGCCAGTTCAACGTGGTCTGGAAGAGCAAGGGCCCGATCCGCGCGCAACCGTGGAGCCCGTACATCCCGGGCAACGAAAGCAAGCAAGGCCTTTAAACCGGAACCGGAAGCGCAGCCATGCTGAATGCGGTCATCGCGAAATTCCTGCGTCACCTCCTGCTTGCATGGCTGCTGGCCGCGCCGGCGCTGGCCGCCCACGCGGCCGCGCCGGGCGTGGACCCGGCGCTGCTGGCGCCGCTGGCGGGCGACGACACCGACGCCCGGCTGCAGGCCATCGCCGCCCTGGGCCAGCAGCCCGGCCCGGGCGCGGCCGCCGTGTTGCAGGCGCTGGGCAATGACCAGCTGTATGCGCTGCCGGACGGCCGCGTGCTGATCGGCGACGGCAAGGGCCAGGCCACCGATCCGGCCACCGGCGCTTCCCTGGCGCTGCCGCCCGAGGCCGCCGCCATCGGCATCAACAACCGCTTGCGGCGCGCGATCGAAGCGGCGCTGGCCGGTTCGCGCCTGTTCTCCGACAACCCGCAGGAACGGCTGGCCGCCGCCCGCCGCCTGCAACAGACCGGCGATCCCGCCCGCCTGCCGCTACTGGAGAAGGCGCTGGCCGCCGAAAAAGACCCGGCCGTGCGCGCCGCGCTGGAAATCGCGCAGGCCAATCTCGAACTCAAGAGCGCCGACCCCGCCGTGCGGCGCCACGCGGTCGATCTGCTCGGCCGCACCGACAACGCCGCCTTCCGGCCGACGCTGGCGGCGCTGACGCAACAGCAGGACGGCGTCTACGCCGAACCGGACGCCGGCGTGCGCGAAGCGGCCGCCAACGCGCTCAAGCGCATCGACCGCCACCTGGCCACCATCGAGTGGGCCGGCAACCTGTTCTACGGTCTCAGCCTGGGCAGCGTGCTGCTGCTGGCGGCGCTGGGGCTGGCCATCACCTTCGGCCTGATGGGCGTCATCAACATGGCGCACGGCGAGCTGCTGATGATCGGCGCCTACGTCACCTACCTGGTGCAGACGGCGTTCCGCGCCTGGCTGCCGGGCTGGCTCGACTGGTACGTGGCGGCGGCGCTGCCGCTGGCCTTCGTGGTCACCGCGCTGGTCGGCATGGCGCTGGAACGCACCGTGATCCGCTGGCTCTACGGCCGGCCGCTGGAGACGCTGCTGGCCACCTGGGGCATCAGCCTGATGCTGATGCAGGGCGTGCGCACGCTGTTCGGCGCGCAGAACGTGGAAGTGGGCAACCCGAGCTGGATGTCCGGCGGCTTCACCGTGCTGGGCGGCCTGGTGCTGACCTACAACCGGCTGGTCATCATCGGCTTCGCATTGTTCGTGGTGTTCCTGGTGTGGGCGCTGCTGAACCACACGCGGCTGGGCCTGTTCGTGCGCGCCATTACCCAGAACCGGCGCATGGCCGATTGCGTCGGCGTGCCCACCGGCCGCGTCGACATGCTGGCGTTCGGGCTGGGCTCTGGCATTGCCGGACTGGCCGGCGTGGCGCTGTCGCAGTTGGGCAACGTGGGCCCGGACCTGGGCCGCGGCTACATCGTCGATTCCTTCATGGTGGTGGTGCTGGGCGGCGTCGGCCAGCTGGCCGGCACCGTCATCGCCGCGCTCGGCCTGGGCGGCGTCAACAAATTCCTGGAGCCTTACGCGGGAGCGGTCATGGCCAAGATCACCATCCTGGTGCTCATCGTGCTTTTCGTGCAGAAGCGGCCGCAAGGCCTGTTCGCCCCGCGCGGCCGGAGCGTCGAATGAAGCAGACCGCGCTGACCGATTTCAACCTGCTGGCGCGCCGGCCCCTGTTCAATGGCCGCGCCTGGGCCGCGCTGGGCGCGGGCGTGCTGCTGCTGGCGCTGGTGCCGCTGCTGAACCTGGCGTTTCCCGCCGGCCATCCGCTGCACATCTCGGCCTACGCCGTGGCGCTGCTGGGCAAGTTCATGTGCTACGCCCTGGCGGCGCTGGCACTGGACCTGGTGTGGGGCTACGCCGGCATCCTGTCGCTGGGTCATGGCCTGTTCTTCGCGCTGGGAGGCTACGCCCACGGCATGTACCTGATGCGCGCCATCGGCCAGGACGGCGTCTACCAGAGCCGGCTGCCGGACTTCATGGTGTTCCTGGACTGGAAGGACTACCCCTGGTACTGGGCCTTCACCGACCACTTCGCCTATGCCATGCTGCTGGTGGTGCTGGTGCCGGGCGTGCTGGCCTTCGTGTTCGGCTACTTCGCCTTCCGCTCGCGCATCAAGGGCGTGTATTTCTCCATCATCACGCAGGCGCTGACCTTCGCCGCCATGCTGCTGTTCTTCCGCAACGACACCGGCTTTGGCGGCAACAACGGCTTCACCGACTTCAAGCGCATCCTGGGCTTCGACATCACCGCGCCCGGCACCCGCGCCGCGCTGTACTGGATCACGCTGGCGGCGCTGGCCGGCGCGCTGGTGCTGGCGCGCGCCGTCACCCAGTCCAAGCTGGGCCGGGTGCTGACGGCGGTGCGCGACGCCGAGAGCCGGCTGCGCTTCATCGGCTACGACCCGCTCGGCTTCAAGCTGTTCGTGTGGACGCTGTCGGCGGTGCTGTGCGGCATCGCCGGGGCGCTATACGTGCCGCAGGTCGGCATCATCAACCCCAGCGAGATGTCCACCGAGAACTCCATCGAGATGGTGATCTGGGTGGCCACCGGCGGCCGCGGCACGCTGATCGGCCCCATCATCGGCGCCGGCGCGGTGAACGGCCTGAAGACCTGGTTCACCAGCGTGCTGCCCGAATTCTGGCTGTACGCGCTGGGCCTGATCTTCGTGCTGGTGACCCTCTTCCTGCCCACCGGCATCGTCGGCCTGGCCCGGCGCCTGGCCGCCCGCTACCAGGAGCGACGCGCATGACCAGCACCCATATCGAAAGCGCCATGCTCGATGGCGGCCCCAGCGGCGAGGCCGGCTACGGCCGCGTCAGCCCCAAGGGCCTGGACACCAGCCACGGCGCCATCCTGTACCTGGAAGGCATCACCGTCAGCTTCGACGGCTTCAAGGCGCTCAACGACCTGACGCTGGACATCGGCGTGGGCGAACTGCGCTGCATCATCGGCCCCAACGGCGCCGGCAAGACCACCATGATGGACGTCATCACCGGCAAGACGCGCCCCACCGCCGGCACCGCGTTCTTCGGCCAGAGCATCGACCTGACCACGCTGAGCGAGGCGCAGATCGCGCACGCCGGCATCGGCCGCAAGTTCCAGCGCCCCACCGTGTTCGAGCAGCACACGGTGTTCGAGAACCTGGAATTGGCGATGAAGACCGACAAGCGCGTGCGGCCCACGCTGTTCGCGCGCCTGACCGGCGAGCAGGCCGACCGCATCGGCGAGACGCTCGACCTGATCCGGCTGCGGCCCGAGGCCTTCCGCCCCGCCGGCCTGCTGTCGCACGGCCAGAAGCAATGGCTGGAGATCGGCATGCTGCTGATGCAGGAACCGCAGTTGCTGCTGCTGGACGAGCCGGTGGCCGGCATGACCGACGCCGAGACCGAGCGCACCGGCGAACTGCTCAACGAACTGCGCGGCCGCCATTCGCTGATGGTGGTCGAGCACGACATGGATTTCGTCAACCAGATCGCCGGCGACGGCAAGGTGACCGTGCTGCACGAGGGCTCGGTGCTGGCCGAGGGGCCGATGGCCAAGGTGCAGGCCGACCCGCGCGTGATCGAAGTCTACCTGGGGCGCTGACATGCTGAACGTGAACACCATCGACCAGTACTACGGCGGCAGCCATACCCTGCGCGGCGTATCGCTGGCCGTGAACCAGGGCGAATGCCTGGCGCTGCTGGGCCGCAATGGCGTCGGCAAGACCACCCTGCTCAAGTGCGTGATGGGCGTGCTGCCGGTGGCGCGCGGCGCCATCGGTTTCGACGGCGCCGACGTCACCCGCCTGGCGCCGCACCAGCGCGCCGCGCGCGGCATGGCCTACGTGCCGCAGGGCCGCGACATCTTCGCCCGGCTCACGGTGGAAGAGAACATCCTGATGGGCATGGCGACCAAGCCGGCGGCGCGCGCGCGCCGCATCAAGGAGGAAGTGTTCGAGCTGTTCCCGGTGCTCAAGAGCATGCTGGCGCGGCGCGGCGGCGACCTGTCCGGCGGCCAGCAGCAACAGCTTGCGATCGCCCGCGCGCTGGTGGCCGAGCCCAAGCTGATCATCCTGGATGAGCCGACCGAGGGCATCCAGCCCTCGATCATCAAGGACATCGGCCGCGTCATCCACATGCTGCGCCAGCGCGGCGACATCGCCATCCTGCTGTGCGAGCAGTACTTCGATTTCGCCCGCGAGCTGGCCGACCGCTTCGTGGTGCTGTCGCGCGGCGAGGTGGTGGCCAGCGGCGACCGCGCCGCCATCGACGGCGAGGACGTGCGGCGCCATCTTTCCGTCTGAAAGGGCTTGGATATAATGCGCCGTCATGCACCTCGCCCACTTCCTGAACCGCGGCTACGCCTGGATCGCGCTGATCGCGATCCTGTGGGCGTCGCTGGTTCCGTCGCTGGCGCATGGCAATCACCTGCCCAATGCCAGCCGCCAGGTCAGCGTGGACTACTGCGCCCCCGAGGGCCGCTCGTCCCTGACCATCGAGGTGCAGGGCGATGACCCGGCCGGCGACCACGCCGCCCACCACGGCGACAGCAACCACTGCCCGTTCTGCCGCAACCCCCAGGCCGACCTCGGCCTCCCTCCCGCTCCCCTGACCGTGCTGCCGGCGCCCGCCAGCGGCGGCGTCACCTACCCGGCGCTGTTCTACCGCGCCGCGCACCCGCTCCACGCCTGGCACGCGGCCCAGCCGCGCGCCCCGCCCGCGGCCTGAGCGCGCGCACGCCGTTCCCCGAGGACGGCC
>NZ_CADIJL010000007.1 GCF_902859695.1 Achromobacter ruhlandii | reverse complement strand
CCGCTGGCGCGCCGCCGCCGCGAGCCGGCACGCGGCCCCCGCCCTGCCCGCCGAACTGCGCGGCACCGAATTCCACCTGGAGATCGGCGAAACCCCGGTGAACTTCACCGGCGCGGCCCGCATCGCCACCACCGTCAACGGCCAAGTGCCGGCCCCGCTGCTGCGCTGGCGCGAGGGCGACACGGTCACGCTGCACGTCACCAACCGCCTGCGCGAACAGACCTCGATCCACTGGCACGGCATCCTGCTGCCCACGGAAATGGACGGCGTGCCGGGCCTGAGCTTCCCGGGCATCGATCCTGGCCAGACCTTCACCTACCGCTTCGACGTGCGCCAGAGCGGCACCTACTGGTATCACAGCCATTCGGGTTTCCAGGAGCAGACCGGCCTGTACGGCGCCATCGTCATCGACCCGAAGCGGCGCGACCCCATCGCCGCGGACCGCGACTACACCGTGCTGCTGTCGGACTGGACGGACGAAGACCCGATGCGGGTGTTCGACAAGCTCAAGGCCATGCCCGACTACTACAACCGCAACCAGCCCAGCGTCCAGGGCCTGATGCGCGAGGCGGATGAGAAGGGCTGGCGCGCGGCGCTGTCCGAGCGCCTGATGTGGGAACGGATGCGCATGAACCCGTCCGACCTGGCGGATGTATCGGGCGCCACCTACACCTTCCTGACCAACGGCGCGACGCCGGCCGGCAACTGGACCGGCCTGTTCAAGCCAGGCGAGCGCGTGCGGCTGCGCTTCATCAACGGCTCGGCCATGACGTACTTCGACGTGCGCATCCCCGGCCTGAAGATGACGGTGGTGGCGGCCGATGGCCAGGACGTGCGGCCGGTCGATGTGGAAGAATTCCGCATCGCCGTGGCCGAGACCTACGACGTGATCGTCGAGCCCGCCGAGGACCGCGCCTACACCATCTTCTCGCAGGCCATGGACCGTTCCGGCTACGCCCGCGCCACCCTGGCGCCGCGCCCCGGCATGCAGGCCGATGTGCCGGCCGTCGATCGCGTGCAGTTGCTCGGCATGATGGACATGGGCATGAAGCACGACATGGCCAGCATGAACCACGGCGCCATGCCCGGCATGGACCATGGCAGCTCCCACGACAGCGGCGCCGGCCAGGGCGGCATCGTCGAGGTCAGGCACCCCTATCCCGAGGAGCGCGGCCCCGGCAACTCGATGCTGCCCGACGTGGTGTCCACCCGCCTGGACGACCCCGGCATCGGCCTGCGCGACAACGGCCGCCGCGTGCTGACCTACGCCGACCTGCGCTCGATCCGCGAACCCGACGACAACCGCGCGCCGACCCGCGAGATCGAACTGCACCTGACCGGCAACATGGAGCGCTACATGTGGTCGTTCAACGGCGTGACGTTCTCCGACGCCAAGCCCATCGTGCTGCGCCATGGCGAGCGCGTGCGCTTCGTGCTGGTCAACGACACCATGATGACCCACCCCATCCACCTGCACGGCCTGTGGAGCGACCTGGAATCGCCCGACGGCGCCTTCCAGGTGCGCAAGCACACCCTGTCGCTCAACCCCGCGCAGCGCCTGAGCTACCGCGTCAGCGCCGATGCGCGCGGCAACTGGGCCTACCACTGCCACCTGCTGTACCACATGGAGGCCGGCATGTTCAGGGCGGTCGTGGTGGAGTAGGCGATGAGAAACCGGACTATGCGCCCCCCCTTTCCCCCGTTCCGCCACGCCGCGCTGGCCAGCGCCCTGCTGGCGGCCCTGGCCGGCCAGCCGGCCCTCGGCCAGGCCGCGGGCGACCACGCCGGCATGGATCATGGCTCGATGCCGGACATGAACCCCGGCGGCGCCCCGCCCCAGCCCGCGATGCCACCCGGCATGGACCATCTCTCCATGCCCGGCACGAATCCCGGCGGCGCCAAGCCACAGCCCGCGATGCCGCCCGCCATGGATCATTCCGCCATGCCCGGCATGGACCACGGCGCGCCCGCCGCCCCGCCGGTCGGCAGCCTGCCGTCCAGCGACGGCGCGGGCCCGCGCGGCTACGACAGCTACGGCATCCACCCGCACATGATGGACAAGGATGCGTCATCGCGGCTGCTGTTCGACAAGTTCGGCTGGTCGCGCAACCGCGACGGCCAGAACGCGCTGGAATGGGACGGCCGCTTCTGGTGGGGCACCGCCACCGACCGGCTGGTGGTCAAGAGCGAAGGCGAGCGCGAAAGCGGCGGCGGCTCCGAAGCCAAGATCGAGGCCTTCTGGAGCCACGCCATCTCGCCGTTCTGGGACCTGCAACTGGGCGCGCGCCGCGACGTCGGCGCCGGCCCCAAGCGCAACTGGGCCGCGCTCGGCATCGAGGGCGTGCTGCCCTACAACATCGAGTTCGAGACCACCGCCTACGCCGGGCCGTCCGGCCGCACCGCGCTGGCCATGAAGGCCGAGTACGATCTGCTGCTCACCCAACGTCTGATTTTCACGCCCGAAATCGAGGCCAGCGCCTACGGCCGCAACGATCCCGCGCGCGGCATCGGCGCGGGCCTGTCCAGCGGTTCGCTGTCGCTGCGGCTGCGCTACGAGGTCACGCGCCAGTTCGCGCCCTACGTCGGGGTATCCTTCGAACGTAAGTTCGGCCGCACCGCGGACTATGCCTCCGCCGCCGGCCAAGGTCGCTCGCAGGCCGCCGTGCTGGCGGGCGTGCGCTTCTGGTTCTGATCCTTCTCGCGGAGACCCATGAAAAAAATCCTCACCCCTGCCCGCCTGCTGCTGGCGGCCACGCTATCCCTGCCCCTGTACGCGCCGCTCCTCGCGCAGGCCCAGTCCGCGTCCAAGGTGCAGGTCTGGAAGACCCCCACCTGCGGCTGTTGCGAAGACTGGGTCAAGCACATGCGCGACAACGGCTTCGAGGTCACCACCCACGACGTGCAGGACACCGGCGCGGTGCGCCGCAACGCCGGCATGGCCGACTATGGCTCCTGCCACACGGCCATGGTGGACGGCTATGCCATCGAGGGCCACGTGCCGGCCAGCGACGTGCGCCGCCTGCTGCTGGAGAAGCCCGACGCCGCCGGCCTGGCCGCGCCTGGCATGCCGCTGGGCTCGCCCGGCATGGACGGCCCCGAATACGGCGGCCGCAAGACCCCGCACGATGTCCTGCTGGTGGACAAGCGCGGCGGCGCCAAGGTGTTCCAGGCGTATCGTTGAAGCACCGGGCCGGGGCGAGCCCCGGCCACCCGCCTGAAACAATTCATCCCCACCCGGGCAATGGGTACCTCTTGCTCCGCAGCAAAAATGCGCCACAATAAATAAAACGCATTCTTCACCCGACCCCTGGCAGTCATGGCACACATCGTCCTGTTCGAGAACATCCACCCGAGCGCCCGCGCCGTCTTCGAAGCCGCCGGCTACACCGACATCGTCACGCATGCCGCGGCCCTGCCGCCGGCGCAGCTGCAGGACGCCCTGCGCGGCGCCCACGTCGCGGGCATCCGTTCTCGTACCCACCTGGATGCCGCCCTGCTGTCCGGCAGCCCCGACCTGCGCGTGGTCGGCTGCTTCTGCATCGGCACCAACCAGGTCGACCTCGACACCGCCATGCAACGCGGCATCCCGGTGTTCAACGCGCCGTTCTCCAACACCCGCTCGGTCGCCGAGCTGGTGCTGGGCGAAGCCATCCTGCTGTTGCGCCGCATTCCCGAGAAGAACGCCCGCGTCCATCTCGGCCACTGGGACAAGAGCGCCGCCGGCGCCTTCGAGACCCGCGGCAAGACGCTCGGCATCGTCGGCTACGGCAACATCGGCTCGCAGATCAGCACGCTGGCCGAAGGCCTCGGCATGCGCGTCATCTACCACGACGTCGAAGCCAAGCTGCCGCTGGGCAACGCCCGCCCGGCCGGCTCGCTCAACGACCTGCTGGAACAGGCCGACGTGGTCACCCTGCACGTGCCCGGCGGCAAGTCCACCGAGAACATCATGAATGCGGAGACCATCGCGCGCATGCGCCGCGGCGCCATCCTCATCAACGCCTCGCGCGGCACCGTGGTCGACATCGACGCCCTGCACGCCGCGCTCAAGTCCGGCCACCTGGCGGGCGCCGCGCTCGACGTGTTCCCCACCGAGCCCAAGGGCGCCGACGAACCCCTGGCCAGTCCGCTGATCGGCCTGCCCAACGTCATCCTGACCCCGCACATCGGCGGCAGCACGCAGGAATCGCAAGAGAACATCGGCCGCGAAGTGGCCGAGAAGCTGGTGCGCTTCCTGCAGGCCGGCACCACCAAGGGCGCGGTCAACTTCCCCGAGCTGCCCTACCTGGAGCCGGCCGGCGCCACCCGCATCCTGCATGTGCACCGCAACGCCCCCGGCGCGCTCGGCACGCTGGACAACCTCATGGCACAGCACGGCCTGAACATCGTCAGCCAGACGCTGCAGACCAAGGGCCAGATCGGCTACGTGATCACCGACGTCGAAGGCCAGGTCGATGACCTGGTCATGACGACGCTGCGCGATCACCCGATCACGGTGCGTTGCGACCGGCTGTAAACGGGTTCAAGCCAGCAAAAGGCCCGCTTGCGCGGGCCTTTCTTTTTCATGCATGGCGTTAACGACGCCAAGGCGGCGCGGTCGCGGACAACGCGGCCGGAAGGCATGGCCATGCCCCGGCCGCCGCGGGACCTTGCCGTGCGGTGCTCGGCCACCCGGCTGGCTCAGGGCGCCAGCGTGGCCCCCGCCGCCCGCGCCAGGCACTCGGCCATCTTGCCGCGGACGCTGCCCGCATCGAACGGCAACCGCCCGATGAGGCCGATCTCGCGGTGAAACGCCGCCTCGCCCAGCGAAACCAGCCGCAGGCCGTCCAGATCGAGCCCGCGCAATCGCGGCAACAGCGCCACGCCCAGACCGTGCCGCACCAGGTTGGCGATGGCCTCGATCTCATCGAGCTCCACCGCCTCGTGCACCGTGATGCGCTGCTTCTTCAGGAACAGGTCCACCACGCGCCCGCCGAAGGAGGCGCGGTCGTAGCGGATGAAGGGTTGCGCGGCCAGCGCCTCGCGCCACGGCGCGGGCGGCATCGCGGCCGGCATCGCCAGCACCACTTCCTCGCGCAGCAGTGGCTGCCAGCCCAGCTCCGGCGGCAGCGCGAACGGCGGCCGGATCAGCAGCGCCATGTCGACCTCGCCGGCGTCCACCTGTCCCAGCAGCGACAGCGACACCCCTGGCACGATGCGCACCCGCACGTCGGGATAGCCGGCGCGGAACTCGCCCAGCGCCCGCACCAGCAGGTCCTGCTGCACCGAGGCGATGGCGCCGATGCGCAGCGAACCGCTGACGTGGCCGGCCCCGGCCGTGGACGCCATGCGCTCGGCCATGGCCACCAGTTCCTCGGCCTGCGGCAGCATCTCGCGGCCATGGTCGTTCAGCACGGCGGCGCGCGCGCTGCGGTCGAACAACGCCACGCCCAGGTAGTCCTCCAGGCGCTTGATCTGGGCGCTAACGGCGGACTGGGTCAGGCCCAGCTGCGCGCCGGCGCCGGTGAAAGTGCCGTCGCGCGCCACGGCGATGAAGGTCTTGAATTCTTTGATCACGATCAATATTTTCGATGCTAAGACACAAAAAATATCGTTTTTCAATCAAAAAAACAATTCATAAACTATTGACTCCGGACACGCCCCGATGGTGACGGTCCGCATTCTGAATTACCTTTTCCGCCTTATCCGGAGCTTTTCATGACCGCTCAAACCAACCTGCCGCCGTTCCACCTGGCCTTCCCGGTCCGCGACCTGGCCGAAGCCCGCGCCTTTTATGGCGAAAAGCTGGGCTGTCCGGAGGGCCGCAGCTCGTCCGAATGGATCGACTTCAACTTCTACGGCCACCAGATCGTCGCCCACCTGGCGCCCAGCGAGTGCGGCCACAAGGCCACCAGCGCGGTCGATTCGCACAATGTGCCCGTGCGCCATTTCGGCGCGGTGCTTTCCATGGAACAATGGGAAGCCATGGCCAAGCGCCTGACCGATGCCGGCACCGAGTTCGTCATCGAGCCCTACATCCGCTTCAAGGGCGAAGTCGGCGAACAGGCCACCATGTTCTTCCTGGATCCGTCGGGCAACGCGCTGGAATTCAAGGCGTTCAAGAACCTGGATTCGTTGTTCGCCAAGTAATCCGTCTCTACAGGTTTCGTGCCGTTGAACGCTACATCAGACACTTCTTCTCCGGCCGAAACCGCCTGGCGCATCCAGCCCCAGGGCGACCGCTGCCTGATCGTCTCATTCGGTGACCAGATCGACGCCGCCATCGGCCGCACCTGCCTGGCGGCGGCGCGCAAGCTGCGCGACGCCGGCCTGCCGGGCGTGACCGACGTGGTGCCGTCGTTCGTGGCGGTGGCGGTGCATTACCGGCCCGACGGCCTGGGCAACGGCCCCACCTACGCCGACCTGGCCGAACGCATCGAGACGCTGCTGGCCGACGGCATCCAGGCCGACGCCGCCGCTGGCCGCGAGGTCGACGTGCCGGTCTGCTACGGCGGCGAGCACGGGCCCGACCTCGACGACGTCGCCCGCGCCGCCGGCCTGACTCCCGACGACGTCATCGCGCTGCACAGCGGGCCGCGCAGCATGGTGTTCATGCTGGGCTTCGCCCCCGGCCACGCCTACCTGGGCGTGCACGACGAAAAACTGAACCTGCCGCGACGCGCCTCGCCGCGCACCGCCGTGCCACCCGGCGCGGTGGCCATCGCCAACCGCCAGACCGTGATCTACCCCAACCGCCTGCCCGGCGGCTGGCACATCATCGGCGCCACCCCGCTGACCATGTTCGACCCCGCGCGCGACCCCGCCGCGTATCTGCAACCGGGCGACTCGGTGCGCTTCGTGCCCATCACCCCCGACGAATTCCAACGCCTGCGGGAGGCGCGGCCGTGAGCGTTGCCGTCATCAAGCCGGGCATGCTGTCCAGCTTCCAGAACCGCGGCCGCGAGGGCTACCAGCACCAGGGCATCCCGGCCGCCGGCGCCATGGACGAACGCGCCCACCGCCTGGCCAACGCGCTCGCCGGCAACACCGGCGATCCCGCCACCCTGGAAATGACCCTGACCGGCCCGACGCTGCGCTTCGACGCGCCGGCCTGCTTCGCGCTGGCGGGCGCCGACCTGGGCGCCACGCTCAACGGCCAGGATATCCCCCGGCACCGGCCGCTGGTCGCCCGCGCCGGCGACACGCTGGCCTTTGGCGCGCGGCCGGCCAACGGCGTGCGCGCCTATCTGGCGGTGCACGGCGGCTTTGCGCTGGCGCCGGTGATGGGCAGCGAAACCACCTATCTGCGCAGCGGCTTCGGCGGCTTCGAAGGCCGCGCGCTGGCCAAGGGCGACCAGGTCGGCCTGCGCCACACGCTTGCCGGCCGCGACCTCGATGCGTTGCAAAAGGCCCTGTGGGACCTGCGCATCTACCTGCCCGGCGCGCTCGGCAACAAGCAACGCGACACCATCCGCTTCCTGCCCGGCATGCAGTGGCAGGAATTCTCCGAAGCCTCCCGCCATGCCTTCGGCGGCGCGGAATTCCGCATCAGCCCGCAGTCCGACCGCATGGGCTACCGCCTGCAGGGTCCGGCGCTGTCCATGAGCCAGCCGCGCCAGATGCTGTCGGAGGCCGCCTGCTTCGGCACCGTGCAGGTGCCCTCGGGCGGCGAGGCCATCATTCTCATGGCCGACCGTCAGACCACCGGCGGCTATCCCAAGATCGCGCAGATCGCCACCGTCGACCTGCCCTTGCTGGCGCAATACGCGCCGGGACGCGCGCTGCGGTTCGCCATGATCGAACTCGACGAGGCGCAACGCCTGGACGGCGAGCGCGAACGCGCCTTCGCCCAGTTGCTGGACGCGCTGGCGCCGCTGCGCGCGCTGCTGGGGCCTGGCCACCCGTGAGGCCAGCTCGCACGCGCCCCCCGAATAACAGCCCGAACCTCCACAGGAACCCCATCATGAGCACAAGCATCGACCTGAACTGCGACATGGGCGAAAGCTATGGCGCCTGGAGCATGGGCAACGACGCCGCGGTGCTGGCCTTCGTCAGCTCGGCCAACATTGCCTGCGGCTTCCATGGCGGCGACCCCGCCACCATGCGCAAGACCGTGGCCGCCGCGCTCAGGCAGGGCGTGGCGCTGGGCGCGCATCCCAGCCTGCAGGACCTGGTCGGCTTCGGCCGCCGCGCGATTCCGATCACGCCGGACGAAGCCTATGACATCACGGTCTACCAGATCGGCGCGCTGGCCGGCGTGGCCGCCTCGCAAGGCGCGCGGCTGCACCACGTCAAGGCGCATGGCGCGCTCTACAACATGGCCGCCAAGGACGAGGCCCTGGCGCGCGCCATCTGCCAGGCGGTCAAGGACGTGGATGCCTCGCTACTGCTGTACGGGCTGGCCGGCAGCAAGCTGATCGACGCCGCGCGCGCCATCGGGCTGGCGGCGGCCAACGAAGTCTTCGCCGACCGTTCCTACCAGGACGACGGCTCGCTCACGCCGCGCACCCGCGCCGGCGCCATGATCGAGGACGTCGACCAGGCGGTGGCGCAAGTGGTGCGCATGGTTCGGGAAGGCAAGGTGCGCTCGGTCGACGGCAAGGACGTACCCGTGCAGGCCGACACGCTCTGTATCCACGGCGACCAGCCCAATGCGCTGGTGTTCGCCCGCGCCATCCGCGAAGCGCTGGAACGGGCCGGCATCGCCGTGCGCACGCCGGCCGCGCACGCCTGAAACCCGTCGGCGCCGCCATCCGCGGACGCGGGTGGCGGACCGTCGTGCTTCACTGCGCAGGGTCGGGGCCGCGCCGGCACCTCAAGCGCCGGGCGCGGTCACGGGCTTAGGCGCGCCCGTAGCGCGGCGCGGCCTCTTCGGCATCCTGCAGCGACGCCTCATGGTAGGCCCGCAGGATGCCCGGCAGCACATCGATCACGTAATTGCGCGTCAGCTCGGCGGCGCGGTCGAAATCGCGGCTGGCCAGCGCCTGCGTGATGCCCTGCGTATAGGTCTGCAGGTTGTTCGATGCCATGGTCTGCCGCGCCAAAAGGTAGCGAAGCGGCTCGACCTGCTCGTAAAGCTTGGTCAGCACGTCCGCCAGCGGCGCGTTGCCGGTGAAGCGCGCGCCGGCCAGGTAGAACTCGCGCAGCGCCGCGATATAGGCGCGCACGTCGCGCTTGGCCATGGCGGCGGCGATCGCCTCGTCATAGGTGCGCAGCTCGGCCACCAGGGGCGAGATGTCGTCGATCTCGGCGACCTGGCGGATGCAATAAGCCTCCAGCTCCGCGCGCAGCTTGTACAGGTGGCGGATCTGGGTTTCGGAATACAGGGTGACCCGGAAGCCTTTGCGTTGGACGTGGGTCACCAGGCCGCTCAGTTCCAGCAGACGCAGCGCTTCCCGGATGGGGCTGCGGCTGGTGCCGAAACGCTGCTCCAGTTCCTGTTCCCGCAATGGCTGCCCGGGCCTGATAGTGCCATCCACTATCAACTCACGAATCTGTTCCTGTAGGAAATACGGAATCGTGGCGGGCGCTTTGACGTCCAATCGGCTCCCCTTGTACTGCGTGATGCAAGTATTGCGACAGCGACAAGATACTAGAAATCTATTGAAACACAAATAGGAAAATTGTTGCAGGAGCGCGTGCCGGGAAATCTCAGTGCCAGTCGTCGCGGTATACGAACTTCGGCATCTGCCAATTGAAGCGCAGGGCCAGCAGGCGCAGCGCCAGCCCGACCGCCAGCGCGATGGGCACGGCCGCGTTGGCCGGCAGTCCCAGGGACTGCGCGCCCAGGTAGAGTGCTCCGGTCACCACCGACACGCTGGCATACAGTTCCTTGCGGAACAGCAGCGGCACCTCGTTGCAGAGCACGTCGCGCAAGACCCCGCCGGCGCAGCCGGTGATCATGCCGCTGATCAGCACGACCGTGATCGGCAGCTGCATCAGCTGCGCCACCTGGCAGCCGATGACCGTGAATGCCACCAGGCCCAGCGCGTCCGCCAGCAGGAACACGCTGCGCAGGCGCCGCATCACCGGCGCGATCAGGGCGGTCAGCAAGGCCGCGCCCGCCGTCATCCACAGGTATTCGGGGTGCACCACCCAGGTCAGCGGATAGTGACCCAACAGCACATCGCGCAGCGAGCCTCCGCCCAGCGCGGTAACGCAGGCGATGATGCAGACGCCCATCCAGTCCATGTCGCGCCGGCCGGCCGACAGCGCCGCCGTCATGGCTTCGGCCACGATGGCGACCAGGTACAGGGTGTGCAGCAGGGCAGGAGAAAGGTCGTAGAACATGAAACAGGTGGGCGATGGACGAAGCCGCGGCGCGGCAGGCCCCATTGTATTGACAGCCCACGGGCCGGGCGATTGCTCCCCGCCCGATCCTCCCTTACCCTGGAAGCGCGTTGATATCGGTCAAGCCCCTGTCCATGCCCCGGCGGGACAATGGGGATGTGCCCGCAAGGGCGATTTCGGCCACCGGCGGGCTAGCGGGAGCCACCGGCGGGCCCCATATCGGGAGAAACGTATGTCGCAACAACCTGGTCCCATCCTACTGGCCACCGACCTCAGCGCGCGGGGCGATCGCGCCCTCGATCGCGCGCTGCAACTGGCCAAGGAACTCGATACCAAGCTGGTCGTGCTGCACGTGATGGAAAGTCACGGCGTATCGCCGCGCCTGACCACGCCGGTCTGGCGCCGCCTGGCCGCCGACCACAAGGCGGTGGCCGAACGCGAGCTGGCCGAGGACCTCGCCAACGCCGGCGTCGCCACCGAAGTCGTGGTGGTCTCGGGCGATCCGCTGGTGCGCATCATGGAAACCGCCGACAGCTTCGGCTGCTCGCTGATCATCGCCGGCCTCGCCCGCGACGAAACCCTGGGCCGTCTGCTGCTGGGCACCACGGTCGAAAAACTGGTTCGCCAGGCGCGCCAGCCGGTGCTGGTGGTCAAGAACCGGCCGCGCAAGCCGTACCGCGACGTGCTGGTGGCCACCGACTTCTCGGCCGGCTCGCGCCGGGCGCTGCGCGCCGCGCTGCAACTGGTGCCCAACGCCGACCTGACGCTGTTCCATGCCTATGATGTGCCGTTCCAGGGCAAGAACGTGCCGGACGATGCGGTGACCCGCAGCTTTTATCACGCGGCCGAGCAGAGCTCGCGCGAATTCATCGCCGAAACGCCGGAACTGGCCAACGTGGCGCCGCCCAAGGTGGTGCTGGAATGCGGCCAGCCGGAAACGGTGCTGTCGGAATACTCGTTCAACCACCGTTCCGACCTGGTCGTCACGGGCACCCATGGCCGCACCGGCCTGCTGCGCACGGCCATCGGCAGCGTTGCCGAGCGCCTGCTGGAAGCCCTGCCGAGCGACGTGCTGATCGTGCGCCTGACCGACGAGGCGTAGCCCACCGCCCTGGCGCCGGGTCCTGGCGGGCCTGGCGTCAGGCGTCGCCGTCCTGCATCATGGCCTCGATGCGGCCGCGCAGCAGATACAGCAGCAACAGGCCCGGCAGCGCGATGACGACCGTCACCAGGAAGAATCCGGGCCAGCCCAGATGCTCCACCAATGGCGGCGTCAAAGGCCCGGCCAGATAGGTCCGGCCCACCGCCGACAAGGCCGACAGCAGCGCGAACTGCGTGGCCGAAAAGCGCTGGCGGCACAGGGCCATCAAGAGCCCGACGAAGGCCGCCGTGCCCAGGCCGCCGCACAGGTTTTCCAGCCCCACCGCCGCGCCCATCAGCCAGATGCTCTTGGGGGTGACGGCGATCAGCCAGTAGCCCAGGTTGGACACCGCCTGCAGCAGGCCGAACACCATCAGCGACCGGTACAGGGTCCAGCGCGACATGACGAGGCCACCGGCCAGCGCTCCCACCACGGTCGCGGCCATGCCCATGACCTTGTTGACCGCGCCGACCTCGGTGGGCGTGTAGCCCGCGCCTCGGATCAGGAAGGTGGTCGAGAGCGCGCCGGCAAAGGCGTCGCCCAGCTTGTACAGCACGATCAGCAGCAGCACCGCCAGCGCGCCGCGCCGGGTGAAGAATTCCTGCAGGGGCGCCGACACGGCCTCGCCCAGGCTGCGCGGCGGCTTGGCCACGTGCTCCGGCTCGGGCGCCCACAGCGTC
This sequence comes from Achromobacter ruhlandii, assembly GCF_902859695.1. GTDB lineage: Bacteria > Pseudomonadota > Gammaproteobacteria > Burkholderiales > Burkholderiaceae_B > Achromobacter > Achromobacter ruhlandii. The sequence continues at coordinate 219,338 of NZ_CADIJL010000007.1, read as the reverse complement.
GCCAGCGCGCACAGCAGCATCAGGCCGCCCATCACCACGTAGGTATTGCCCCAGCCGATCCACTGGTCGGCCAGGATCAGCGCCAGCCCGCCCGAGACGATCATCGCCACCCGGTAGCCCATGACCTTGATGGCCGCGCCCGCGCCGCGCTCTTCCTTGCGCAGCACGTCGGTGCAATAGGCGTCGAAGGCGATATCCTGGGTGGCCGAGAGGAACGCCACCAGCACGGCCAGCAGGGCCAGCGTCTGCAGCGCCGAGGACGGCGACAGCGTGCCCATGACCATGATCGCCAGCCCCAGCAGCACCTGCGTCACCAGCATCCAGCCGCGGCGCCGGCCCAGCAGCGGCGGCGCATAGCGGTCCACCAGCGGCGCCCACAGGAACTTGAGCGTGTAGGCCGTGCCCACCAGGGTCAGGAAACCGATCTGCTGCAAGGGCACGCCGGCCACCGTGGCCCAGGCCTGCAGGGTGCCGCTGGTCAGCGCCAGCGGCAATCCGCTGGCGAACCCCAGGACCAGCAGGGGCGCGACGCGGGGACTGGTGTAGACGTTGGATACAGCGGTAATGACGGTCTCCTGAAACGGCCCGGCCGGGCGCACGGACGGGCGCGGCGGGCTTGCGGCATTTTAGGCGCTGGCGCCCGGGCCGTCAGCCTGCGTTTCAGAATGTCAGGGCGAGGCGAAGCGGTACACCGCCAGCGTGCTGCGCCAGCTCGGAAAGGCCTTGATCTCGCGCCCCTCGTTGAAGGTGGCGCGCTCCAGGATGCGCAGGCCGAGTTCGCCAGCCAGCTGCTCGAAATCGCGCAGCGTGCACAGGTGGATGTTGGGCGTGTTGTACCACTGATACGGCATCTGGCCCGTCACCGGCATGCGGCCGCGCAGGATGGCCCAACCGTGCGGCCAGTAGCCGAAGTTGGGAAACGACACCACGCCATGGCGCGCCACCCGCGCCATTTCGCGCAGGATGTGCTCGGTGCGATGCATCGACTGCAGCGTCTGCGACAGCACCACGGTATCGAATTGCTTGTCGTCGAACAGCGCCAGGCCGTCTTCCAGGTTCTGCTGGATCACCTCGACGCCGCGCCGCACGCAGGCGATGACGCAGGTGTCGTCCAGTTCGACGCCAGCGCCGCGCACCTGGCGATGGTCGCGCAGGTGCGCCAGCAGCGCGCCGTCGCCGCAGCCCAGGTCCAGCACCCGGCTGCCGGGTTCGATCCAGCTGGCAATGCGCGCCAGGTCGGGACGCAGCGTATTGACGGCGGGACGGGGAGTCACGGGATTCATGCGGAGCGTCCTTCGGTCTGAGCGGCGTCGGTCAGCCCCAATTCGCGGGCGATGCGCTCGTAATAGCCGCGAACCACGGCATGGTAGCGCGCGTCGTCCAGCAGGAAGGCATCGTGACCATGCGGCGCGTCGATCTCGGCATAGGTGACGGGGCTGGAATTCTTGAGCAGGGCGCGCACGATCTCGCGCGAGCGCTCCGGCGGGAAGCGCCAGTCGGTGGTGAATGACACCAGCAGGAAGTCGGCCTTGGCCGGCGCCAGCGCGCGCGCCAGGTCGCCGCCGGTCTTGCGCGCCGGATCGAAATAATCCAGCGCGCGGGTGATCAGCAGGTAGGTATTGGCGTCGAAATAGCGGGTGAACTTCTCGCCCTGGTAGCGCAGATACGACTCGACCTCGAACTCAACGTCGTAGCCGTAGCGGTAGGCGCCATTGGCGGCGGGTTCGCGCTGGGCGCGGCCGAATTTCTCGGCCATGTCGTCGTCGGACAGGTAGGTGATGTGGCCGATCATGCGCGCCACCGACAGGCCGCGGCGCGGCACGGTTTCCTGCGCGTAATAGTCGCCGCCATGGAAATCCGGATCGGTGATGATGGCGCGCCGCGCCACTTCGTTAAAGCCGATGTTCTGCGCCGACAGGCGCGGCGTGCTGGCGATGACCACGCAATGGGCCACGCGCTCGGGCAGCGTGATGGCCCAGCTCAGGGCCTGCATGCCGCCCAGCGACCCGCCCATCACGGCGGCGAAGCGTTCGATGCCGAAGTGGTCCGCGACCCGCGCCTGCGCCTGCACCCAGTCCTCCACCGTCAGCACCGGAAAGGCGGCGCCCCAGGGCTTGCCGGTCTCGGGATTGATGCTGGCCGGGCCGGTCGAGCCAAAGCACGAGCCCAGGTTGTTGACGCCGATGACGAAGAACACGTTGGTGTCGACCGGCTTGCCGGGGCCCACCATGTTGTCCCACCAGCCGACGTCGCTGGGGCTGTCCGCGGCCTGGCCGGCCACGTGGTGCGAGGCGTTCAGGGCATGGCAGATCAGCACCGCATTGCTGCGCGTGGCATTGAGCGTGCCATAGGTCTCGACCGCCAGCTCGTAGCTGGCCAGCGACTGGCCGCTGAGCAACGGCAGCGGCTCGTCGAAACGCAGGAAGATGGGAGCGACGAGTCCGACGGAACCGGGATCAGCGGCGTCGGACTGCGTGATGGCGGCGGCGGGCAGGGTCGCGAGCGCGGCGCTGGCCGAATCACCGGCCAAATGTTGGGCAGGAGTGGTCATACGGACCTCTTTAGCTGAATTTATTGGAAGGCGCCCGCAAGCGGATCAGGCAAATCGGCGCCGAAAATTGGGTAGTGCGGCAGGAATTCTAGCACTGCTGGCGGCAGGGACGGCAAGCGGCCGGGAACGGCCGCGGCCGTCAGCGCCGTGATCGCGGGAAGGCCCGCATCGGAATGCCAGCCCCCTTCCCCGCCGGCCGCGTCCTTCCGCTGCGGGGCGGCATGCGCCTCAGGCCCCCGCCTCCCAGGGCTCGTGGCCCAGGTATTCGTAGCGTTCGGTATTGACGCGCGAGATGCGCCATTCGACCGGCTGGCGGTTGTACGAATAAGCCACGCGGCGGATCTCCAGCAGCGCCGCGCCCTCGGCCACGCCGAGCCAGCGGGCATGGGCGCGGTCCGCCAGGCAGGTGCGCAGGCGTTCGTCCGTGGCGATGACATTGACGCCGAAGACGTCCTGGTACAGCGCATACAGCGTGCTGGCGCGCTCCCGCAGGTGCGCCTCGGTCATGCCGGGAAAGCGCGATTCCGGCAGGCAGATGTCATCGACCATGACCACGTCGCCGTTCAGCGACAGCATGTTGAGGAACTCGAACACGTAGGCGCCGGCCGGCAGCCCCAGCTTGTCGCGCGCCTCGGCCGAGGCCTTGACGCGACGAAAGCGCAGCAGCTCGGTGGTCGGGTACGACTTGTGGCCGTCCTGGCGCAGGATGCGGAAGAACTTGAAGAAGTGGTGGTTGCGGGTGTGCACCGCCACATAGGTGCCGCGGCCCTGGTGCCGCACCAGGATGTTCTCGGCGGCCAGTTCGTCGATCGCCTTGCGCAGCGTGCCGATCGACACGCCGAAACGCTCGGCGAGGTTCTTTTCCGGCGGAATCGCCTCGCCCTGCTTCCATTCGCCTTGGGCCAGCGCGGCAAGCACGGCCTGCTTGACCTGCTCGTACAAGGGACTGCCCAAAGGCACAGTCGATGACAGGCTGGTGTTCATGGGTGCATCGCAATAAATCCGGGCCTCCAGTGTAGCGGCGCGAGCGGGCCTCACTCAAGTCATACAATTCATATATATGATTTAGTTGACATGCAAAAAAGCCCGCCCTAAGATTTGCCGGACGTTGTGATCCGAAGCGCCCGCGGCACTCCGCCGCGGCGCTCACCCAGGAGGGAAAGACGATGATTCACGCCGTATTGCACGATGCCAAGGACACGGTGGCGGTCGCCGTGGTGGAAGGACTGACCGCCGGAACGGAGCTCAATGCCTGGATCATGGACGAGGACAAGATCATCCATGTGCGGGCCTCGCAGGACATCCCCATCGGCCACAAGGTCGCGATGAAGGACATGGCCGTGGGCGACACGGTCTACAAGTACGGCGTGGACATCGGCCGCGTGGTCGCGCCGATCCAGGCCGGCCAGCACGCCCACGTGCACAACATCAAGACCAAGCGCTGGTAAGCCGATCCTTCGCCCACACAGGAAACCATCATGTCCGTCATCAATGCTCAGACCACCTTCCAGGGCTACCGCCGCGACAACGGCCGGGTCGGCGTGCGCAACCACGTCATCGTGCTGCCCGTGGACGACATCTCCAACGCCGCGGCCGAGGCCGTCGCCAACAACATCAAGGGCACGCTGGCCCTGCCCCACCCCTACGGCCGCCTGCAATTCGGCGAAGACCTGGAACTGCACTTCCGCACCCTCATCGGCACCGGCTGCAACCCCAACGTCGCGGCGGTGGTGGTGATCGGCATCGAGGAAGGCTGGACCAAGCGCGTGGTCGACGGCATTGCCGCCACCGGCAAGCCGGTCATGGGCTTCAGCATCGAACTACACGGCGACCACGACACCATCATGCGCGCCTCGCGCTGCGCCAAGGAATTCGTGCACTACGCCACCGCGCTCACCCGCAGCACGTGTCCCATCTCCGACCTGTGGGTCTCGACCAAGTGCGGTGAGTCCGACACCACCTCGGGCTGTGGCGCCAACCCCACCGTCGGCAACGCCTTCGACAAACTCTACGCGCTGGGCTCGACGCTGGTGTTCGGCGAGACCTCGGAACTGACCGGCGGCGAGCACATCGTGGCCGAGCGCTGCGCCAACGACGCCGTGCGGGAACGCTTCATGTTCATGTTCGACCGCTACCAGGCCATGATCGACCGCTGGAAGACCAGCGACCTGTCCGAATCGCAGCCCACCAAGGGCAACATCGCCGGCGGCCTGACCACCATCGAGGAAAAGGCGCTGGGCAACATCCAGAAGATCGGCAAGCAGTGCCGCGTCGACGGCGTGATCGACAAGGCCGAGATTCCCGACGGCCCGGGCCTGTGGTTCATGGACTCGTCCTCGGCCGCCGCCGAGATGGTGACGCTGTGCGCGGCCTCGGGCTACGCGGTGCATTTCTTCCCCACCGGCCAGGGCAACGTCATCGGCAACCCGATCCTGCCGGTCATCAAGATCTGCGCCAATCCGCGCACCGTGCGCACCATGTCGGAACACATCGACGTCGACACCAGCGCCCTGCTGCAACGCGAAATCGACCTGAACCAGGCCGGCGACAAGCTGCTCGAATGCATGCTGGCCACCGCCAACGGCCGCTGGACCGCGGCCGAGGCCCTGGGGCACCGCGAGTTCGTCCTGACCCGCATCTTCGAAAGCGCCTGACGGGGTCCCGGCCCGGCGCGCGGCGGCCGTCCGCGCCGCCGCGCGCGGGACCGTCGCGGCGGCGGCCCTGCCGCAATCGCAGTCCTTGCAACACCGCGCTCTCGCGCGGCACCCGCAGTCCCTGCAACACCTCGCTCTCGCGCAGCACCCGCAGTCCTTGCAACACCTCGCTCTCGCGCAGCACCCGCAGCCCTTGCAACACCTCGCTCTCGCGCAGCACCCGCAGTCCCTCGCAGCACACGCAAAAAATGCATGCAGACCCGGGCGCAAGCCGCCACGGCAGCACAGGCGCAAGCATTCCTACCCGGGCGCCCATCCCCAAGGAGGAAGACCGATGAACCGCGAGCAACACCCCCCTATCGACGACGCGCAACGCCGGCGCGTACTCGGCGCGCTGGGCGCCGCCGGCCTCTGTGCGCTGGCGCCGTGGCAACAGGCGCTGGCGCAGAAGGGCAACTGGCCCAATCGCCCCATCAACTACGTCGTGCCCTTCCCGCCCGGCGGCCTGACCGACGTGGCCGCCCGCCAGGTGGGCAAGGCGCTTGGCGACGCCGAACGCTGGAACGTGGTGGTGGAGAACAAGCCCGGCGGCAGCGCCAACATCGGCGCCGCTCACGTCTCGCACGCCGCGCCTGACGGCTATACCTGGCTGGCCATCACCCTGTCGCACGCCGCCAATGCCACCCTGTTCGCCGGCAAGGCCGGCTACGACCTGACCCGCGACCTGACGCCGGTGGCCGGCCTGGCGTCCTCGCCCATCATGGTGGTGGTCAACGCCAAGAGCCCGATCAAGACCATGGACGACCTGGCCCGCGCGGCGGCCGCCAAGCCGCTGGCGGCCGGCTCCAGCGGCAACGGCACGCCGCCGCACCTGACGCTGGCGCTGTACCAGAAGCTGACCGGCGCGCCGCTGATGCACGTGCCCTACAAGGGCGGCGCGCCGTCGCTGACCGACCTCATCGGCGGCCACCTGGACGTGGTGTTCTCGAACTATCCCGAATCCCTGTCGCACGTGAAGAACGGATCGTTGCGGGCGCTGGCCATCACGACCCGGGAGCGCAGCCGGGATCTGCCCGACGTGCCCACCGTGGCGCAGGCCGGCCTGCCGGACCTGATCGTGGAGAATTTCACCGGCGTCATGGCGCCCGCCAGCACGCCACCGGCGCTGGTGCAGCGCATCGGCGATGCCATCGTCAAACAGATTTCGCAGCCCGCCATGCAGCAGGCCCTGCAACAACTGGGCTTCGTGCCGCAGCCGCGCGGACCGGCGGAATTCGGCAGTTATCTGCGATCCGAGGTCGACCGCTGGGCCAGGATCATCCGCGACGCCAACATCCAGATCGCCTGACGCCGGAGCCGCCATGCACGTGCTTATCTCGGAATTCATGGACGCGCCCGCGGTCGACGCGCTGCGCCAGCGCTTCGACGTGCGCTACGCCCCCGACCTGGTGGAGCGGCGCGAAGCCCTGCTGCGCGCTGCCGGCCAGGCCGACGCCCTCATCGTGCGCAACCGCAGCCAGGTGGACGCGGCGCTGCTGGCGGCCGCGCCGCGCCTGCGGGCAGTCGGCCGGCTGGGCGTGGGGCTGGATAACATCGACCTGCCCGGCTGCGCCGCGCGTGGCATCCAGGTGGTGCCGGCCACCGGCGCCAACGCGCGCGCGGTGTCGGAATACGTCATCGGCACGCTGCTGGCGCTGCTGCGGGGCGCCTATGCCGCCAGTGCCGAGGTGGCGGGCGGACAGTGGCCGCGCGCGGCCTTGTCGCAAGGCCTGGAGGCGCACGGCCGCACCCTGGGCGTGGTGGGGTTCGGCGGCATCGGCCAGTTGACCGCGCGGCTCGCGGCCGGGCTGGGCATGCGCATCGTCGCCTGTGACGCCGCCTTGCCGGCAGATCATCCCGCCTGGGCCGAAACCGGCGCCACGCGGCTGGAACTGGACGACCTGCTGGCCCAGGCCGACGCCGTCACCCTGCACGTGCCCCTGACCGCCGGCACCCGCCACCTGCTGGACGCCGCCCGCATCGCCCGCATGCGGCCGGGCGCGGTGCTGATCAACACGTCGCGCGGGGGCATCGTCGACGAGACCGCGCTGGCGGCGGCCTTGCGCGGCGGGCACCTGGGCGGCGCGGCGCTGGACGTGTTCGAACAGGAACCGTTGCCCGCCGGCGGCCCGCTGGCCGGCGCGCCCAACCTGATCCTGACCCCGCACATCGCCGGCCTGACGCGGGAAGCCAACACCCGCGTTTCCGACATGGTGGCCGCCGGTGTGACAATAGCGCTTACCGGCGGTGCCCGATGAAGCGCGGCGCGCCTCCCTGACAGGAAGGATATGGCTCACATCTATCTGGACGAACTCCAACACCTGGCCGCGGCCAGCCTGGCCGCCGCGGGCGCCAACCCGGCCATGGCCGACAGCACCGCCCGCGCGCTGGTCTTCGCCGAAAGCCAGGGACTCAGTTCCCACGGCCTGTCGCGCGTGCCGTTCTACGCCGGCCACCTGCGCACCGGACGCGCCATCGGCAACGCCGTGCCGCGCATCGTGCACGAGCGCGGCGGCGCGGCGCTGATCGATGCCGGCTCGGGCCTGGCGTTCCCGGCGTGCGCGCTGGCGGTGGCCGAAGCCGGCCGCCGCGCGCGCGAACACGGCGTGGCCTTCATCGGCGTGGCCAACAGCCACCATTTCGGCGAGGCCGGCTATCACCTGGAAGCCCTGGCCGATGCCGGCCTGGTGGCGCTGGCGCTGAGCAACTCGCCCGCCGCCATGCCGGCCTGGGGCGGCAAGCGTCCGCTGTTTGGCACCAACCCCATCGCCGCCGTCTTTCCGCGTCGCGGCGGCGGCCGCATCGTCATCGACCTGTCCTTGTCGCAGGTGGCGCGCGGCAAGCTGATGATCGCGGCGCGCGACAACCAGCCGATCCCGCTGGGCTGGGCGCTGGACGCCGACGGCCAGCCCACCACCGATCCCAAGGCCGGCCTGGCCGGCAGCATGCTGCCAGCCGGCGGCGTCAAGGGCGCGATGCTGGCGCTGATCATCGAACTGCTGGCCTGCGCCCTGACCGGCTCGCACTTCGGTTTCGAGACCGAGTCGTTCTTCGTCGACGAGGGTGGCCCGGCGCGGCTGGGGCAGGCCTTCATGGCCATCGACCCGGGCGCGCTGGCGGGCAACGAGGCCTACCTGGAAAGAGTCGAAACGCTGGTGGAGGCCATGCTGGAAGACGACGGCGTGCGCCTGCCCGGCGATCGCCGCCGCAAGCTGCGCGACGAAGCGCTCAAGCATGGGGTGGAGATTCCCGAGGCGCTGATGGCGCAGTTGCGCGCCATGGCGGGCGTGGCTTGATATTGTCCCTGGCGGCTGCTCCCCGGGATCGCACCGGCCGCCGGGCACAGCCGGCCCGACGCTCCTCGCCATGACCCCTCTTCGGCATGACCCGTGACGATCTGGCCGGCCCCTGTGGCGGCGGCCCGATCGCCACTCGGGCTGACCAACCCTTGGTCCGCCCCCCCATCCACTGCCGCGCAGACGATCACGGCACCGCCGGCTGCACGATCTCCAGCGAGAAGAAAGCCGAGGCGGACACAACGCCTGGTACGGCAAGGTCGGAGATATAAACGAAGAATTCGTTCTTCATTTTCTCGCGGGCCATGCCAGTAATGACACCCGTGTTGGGATCCATCTTCAACCCGGGGGGCAATCCGCCTCCCGCCACGCGATAGGTGACCGGCCGCCCCGCGGCACTGACGCCTGACGCGGGTTGATAATTGACGGCTTCCCCGACCTGATACGTCTTCGACGACTCCAGGACCGTCGCCGTCGGCAACTGGTACGTCACCAGGCCGAAACGGGCCTCGGCCTCATGGGCAGGCGAAGCGCTGTCGGTGACCGTGACGGTGTACCTGGCGGCGTCGTCATCAATCTGTTCGACAGTCGGCATGCCGGAGATGATGCCGGTGGCGGAATCCATCGACAGCCCGGCCGGCAGCGCTGGCGCCACCTTGTACGTGAGCGCGCTGCCGACGCCGCTGGACGCCGTCACCGGCGCGTAGGGCGGGAAGGCCTGATTGACGCGCTGGGGCTTTGCCGGCGCATTCAGTGTAATGGCGATGCCCGGATTGGGAGATACGCCCAGCTTGAAGGTGGCAGATGCCGACTGCCGGGGATTGGCGCTGTCCGTGACCGTGACGGAATACACGGTCTCGGGCGACAGCTCGATCCGCGTGCCGGGAATATTCTTGATCGCGCCGCTCAGTTCATCCATCGTCAGCCCGGCCGGCAAGGCAGGCTGCACGCTGAAATGATGCAGGCCCAGGCCGCCCTCGGCCTTGATCGGGATTTCCATGACGTTGGCATCGGCCACCACGGAGATCGTCGGAGTCACCGTGATCGCGGACAGTTCCGGTTCGATCAGCAGAGAGAACTTGCCAGTCACAAAATGCCCGAGGCCATCCATCACGGTGTAGGTATATATGGTGAACGCGGACGCCGCAGTGGCGATCCCGGTGACGGCGCCGGTTCCCTCATTCATGACCAGCCCCGCCGGCAACGCCGGCGTCACGGTGTAGTGATACGGACGCAAGCCGCCCGAGGTGGTGGCCGGCGTATAGGAAACCGTGTCATTTACCCGATGCGTTTCGCTGGCATTGAATACGAACGTCTTGAGCGTCGGAAAAACCCGGAGCGAGAAGGTCGCGCTGGCCCTCTGCGCGATGCTGTCGCTGATGGTGACGGTGTAAACGGTCTCGGCCGACTCGCCAACGGCGGAACCGGAGATGCTGCCGTCGCTCGCATTCATGGCCAGGCCGGGCGGCAACGCAGGTGAAATCTCGAAATGGAACGTACCCACACCCCCAGAAGCATTGACCGGAGCCGTTACCGTCACGGGATCTTCCGCCATCACGGAGACCAAATCGACCCGAGACGTCGCCAGGAGCATTTCATCAATCTCCATCATGAAACTGGCCGTGACCGTATGCGCCGGCGTATCGCTATCGGTAACCGTGACGGTGTACGTAGTCAAGGGCGCTACCGCGACCGCGGCTCCTGTCAACGCCCCAGTCGCCTCATCCAGGTTCAGTCCCGACGGCAATGCGGGGGAAATGGCGTAATGAAGCGCGCCCACACCGCCCGCGGCACTCACCGGCTGATAGCTGAGCTTATAGCCCACGGCCGCCCGCGTTCTCTCCGAGGAGAAAGGAACCGCCGTCAGCGCGCCCCTGATCTCCAACGTGAAGGTACTGCTAACCTGGTGCGCGGGCGAGGCGCTATCAGTGATCGTCACGGTGTACTCGGTCAGGGGCGATGCAACCGCGGCCGACCCTGTGATGAGGCCGTTTGCCGCATTCATTGTCAGCCCCTCCGGTAGCGCCGGCGCAACGGCGTAGCTGAGCGTACCGATTCCCCCGTCGGCCAACATTGGCGTGCCACTGAGCGCATCACCTACCTGCGCCACCCAGGTCAAGGTGGCGCTGTTGATGAAGGAGCGCATGGCCGGCCCGACCTCCAGGTTGAATGTGGCCGTGGCCGATCCCGGCGGCGTGGCGCCGTCGGTCACTGTCACGGTATAGGTAGTCAGCGGCGACTGGGCGCTGGCGCTACCCGTCAGGGTGCCGGAGTCCACCGAGAAATCCAACCCCGCGGGCAAGGCCGGGGAGACGGCATAACGCAGCTTGCCGATCCCACCGCTGCCACTCACGGGAACCACAGCGACACCGACCGGTTCGTTGACCAGCCAGGTCCTGGAGGTGAAGTTGGCGCTGGCCGACAGGGGCCCCACGACAGCCACCTGATAGCTGCCGGTGCCCGCCTCGAACGCGGGCAGGTCGGCCGCCTGCGTGGCGGTGATGGTGGCGGTGCCCGGGGCCACCGCGGTGACCGTGCCATCGGCGGCGACGCGCGCGATGGCGTCATCGCTGGAACGGTAGGTGATGGCCCCCTTGCTGGCCGGCTGGTCGCTGCGCGCGGGATTGGCGGCCGTGTCGCCGAGCGTCAGGGTGAGCGCCGGTTGCGCGAAGCTCAGCGTCGGAGTCGCGGTGGCCCTCTCGACGACAACGTTGATCACGCTCAGCCGCGACTGCGCAAATGTCGCGCCGGTCCAGGACAGGCCCAGGACAAGGCAGACCCCGGCCAGGAAGTAGGCGACCAGGTCGGAAAGGGTTTGGAGGTATTTTGACATCTTCATCCGGCCGTTCATTTGCGGCCCACGGTGATCTTGACGTTGTAGGTCGCCATGGTGGCGTCGCTGACACGCACCACGTACTCGTCGGTCTGCGCCGGCACAGGCAGCCTGAACAGGTCGACCGAGAGTTGCGCGGGCGCGACCGCGAACTGCGGCAGCATCGCCACCGCGGCGCCGTTTTTCTGCACGGCCGCCAGCGTCAGCGCGCCACTGCCCACGGCGATGGTCAGGCGCTGGCCATCGGCGCTGACCTTGGCGCCCGGCGGCAGGCCGGCCTTCTCGATGAAGACTTCCTGCACGCCGGTGCGGTCGACCTTGGCCAGGAACGTCTGCGGAATGCGGTCGGGCCGCGTGACGGCCTTGTCCAGCAGGCGCTCGCCGGTGTACTGCCGCAGCGATTCGCGCATGGCCAGCGAGCTGCCGTCGGACGTATAGCGCGACGGCGAGATCAGCTTCATCAGGTCGACGTAGACCATGACCGTCTTGCTGTTGAGCGCGCCATCGCGGCCGCGCGACATGCCGAACGACAGCCGCGCCTTGTCGCCCGACAGGCTGGCGACCAGGTCGCGCGACACGCCGGTCGATACGCGCATGTCGAACAGGTAGTCCTTGTAGACCGCGAACTTCACGCCGCCGGACAGATAGGGACGGTGGCGGCTCTCGACCGAGCCGTCGCCCATCGGATAGCGTTCGTGTTCCAAGCCGAGCGACGTGTTGAGCACCAGCGTGGAGAACGGCGCGTATTGCATGTCGACGCTGGCGCCGAACAAGCGGCCCGTGGAGATGCGGCGCGGGTCGTACAGCACCCGGGTGTAGCTGGCGTAGTCCTCGACCACCGTGCGGCTCGACAGGTCGTTCGGGCTGTGGGCGCGCGCGCCCCACGCGGATGCGCCCAGCGCATGCAGTCCCAGCCCCGATTCCGGTGCGAACAGGCGGCGCGCCGCCACGATGCCCGCCAACTGTGTGACCGGCACGCGCGCGCTGCCGGAATCGAAATCGAACGACGGCCGGCCCTTCATCAGCGACACCGCGGCGTCGAATTCGTATTGCTTGCTGGCGTCGACGAAAATGCCGCGGCCGATCAGTTCGCGCTGGTATTCACCGAGCTGCACGCTCGCGCCGAGCGCGAAACGATCGGTGATGAGCCGGGAATATTCGATGCGGCCGATCGGCGCGTTGTCCATGGCGCCGCCGCCGACCCGGAAACGCGAATCGGGCGTGGACAGCGCGAAGGAATCCCGCCCCAGCGCCAGGGTGCCGTCGCCCACGGGCACGGTCAGGTTCGCATTTGACGCGCCCATGCGCGTGTCGGCCGCCGCGGCCATCATGGGATTGCCGCGGGCATCGCGCCGCGCCTGCTCGGCCCGCGCGGAGTCCTGCAGGAACGAAGCGAAGGCCCGTTCGAGTTCGCGCTTGTCGCCGGCTTGCGGCGCCGGCAAGTCGGGCAACCCGGCCGCCCTGGCTGGCGTGGGCGAGGCGAAGGCCGCGGCCAGCGCTAGCAGCAGCGCTCGCATGCCGTGGCAGGACAGGGGCCCGCCACGGTCGGCAGGCATCTTGCCAGGAGACGATTCCGTATTGGAATGGGCCGCGCGATGGGCGATGGATTTCCGCAAGGGAACGGGCTGAGGCATTTTGATACTTCCAACATCGGCCGCGACGATGTCGCCGGAACCTGAATCACGAGGAATGCGTTGATTCCAGGTACCTGAAATGGACGAAAAGACCGCGCGGCCGACGCACAAAATTAAGTGAGCGAATCGACCACCACGGTCAATTGGATACACAAAGTATCTGAATGCCTGCGGCGAAAGAAGCGCGCGCTATCCAGAATCGGACGGCCGGAATGCGCAGTCCTCAAAGGGCGGAAATCGGGGCGGAAAAATGACACGAGGCATCACATTCCGGCGGCGCGGACCGCATGAGCGCACGCAAAAAAAACGCGGCCGCCGTTGCCCGGCGGCGCGCGGTGGCGCCCCCGCCAGGCCAGGCGCCCGATTGCCTGCCTGTGTGAGGCTCTTGCCAGAGTGAACAGACCCTATGGGCCGGCGTGGCTGAACCAGAGCATCAGCGGCGCCAGCAACAGGAACACCACGGTCGACACCAGCACCGCGCCGGCGGCCGTATCGCCCATTGCGGTGTAGCGCTTGGCGTACATGTAGCTGACCACCGCGCACGGCATGGCCATCTGCAGCGTCAGCGCACCGGCCAGCACCGGCTCCAGATCGAGGATCCACACGATCGCCAGGCCCGCGGCCAGTCCGGTCACCAGCCGCATCGCCGCCACCTTGGCGCCATCGCGCAGGCCATTGGCCGGGATCAGCGCCAATGCATGCCCCAGGCTCAGCAGCATCAGCGGCACGGTCACGGCGCCCAGCATGCGGGCGGTCTCGATCAGCCAGGCCGGCACCGGGATGTGCAGCAGGCGCATGGCCACGGCCACCACCGAGGCCAACAGGATCGGGCTCTTCCAACTGCCCTTGGTGTTGACGCCGGGCAGCAGCCGCACCGCGATGGTGTGCATCACGAAAGAATTGACGGCAAAGAACGCCACCGCCACCGACAGTCCGGCATCGCCGAACGCCAGTTGCGAGATCGGCAGGCCCAGGTTGCCGGCGTTGGGCAGGAAGGCCGTCGGCAACAGGGTGCGCACCGGCAGGCGGCCCAGCTTGAGGAGCGCGGCGCAGGCCAGTGCGCACAGCAGCAGCGCCAGCAGCGTGGCGGCCGCCACGTCGGCCAGCGCGCGGTCGTCCAGGTGGGTGGTGACGAAGGTATGGAACACCAGCGCCGGCGTGGTCACGGACGTGACCAGGGTGGTGATGAAGGCGCCGCCGAACGGCAGGTCGCGCTTGCCCCAGAACACGCCGATGCCGACGCACGACAACAGGGGCAGCATTAGCACGATGGCCGACAAATAGAACTGCGCGATGGCCAGCATCCGTTTATTCCATCAGAGATTCAAAGTGAGATACGTAGCGGCATCGGCGCTTGTCCGTCGGCCATCCCGGGCCGGAGCATGGGTTGTCTTTTGCCAGTCGCACCACGCCGTATCCGCCATGTCCGCCAAACCCGCTTTCGCCCCGCCGCGGGCGCCCGCCGCCATCCGCCTGTCGCCGCGAGAATCGGCCTCGCTGCACTGGAGCGCCATCGGCAAGACCAGTTGGGAAACCGCCCGCATCCTCGACATCAGCGAAAGCACCGTCAATTTCCATTTGCGCAACGCCTGCCGCAAGCTGCAGGTGCGCGGCCGCCGCGCCGCGGTGGCGGCGGCGATCCGGCGGGGATTGGTGTGAACCGTCACGGCTTGACCACGACCGACCTCAGGAATTCACGCGCCCGTTCCTCGGGCAGGCTGGCTTCGGTGCCCGCCGCCACCGCCTCGATCAGCATGGTGTCGGTCACCCACACCCGCGCCCGCAGCCAGCCAGGCTTGCCCATGGCCTTGCCCTGCACGTCGATGTCCTGCCCGTAGGGCGGCCATTCGGTGGGCGGCGGCGCCTGCATGTTGACGTACAGCGAGCGCATCAGGGCCATGCCCAGCGCCTGCCGCGCCACGGGGTCGGCCGCGATCTCCGGCGGCAGCGGCGCCGATCCGATCGCGAACACCGCCTCGCCCACGGTGGCGGTGGCCAGCGTGAACGACAGCGTATGGGTGTCCAGCCGCAGCTGGCGGGTCTCGGTCTGCACGCGGTCCGGGAACGCCGCCCGCACCCGGCCGTCCGCCACGTCCACTTCGCGCCAGTTGTAACGGGGCGAGCAGGCGCTGGCCAGCAGGGCCACCACAAGAATCAGGCCGGCTTTCTTGAACATGAAACGAAACAGCGATGAAATCGTCATTACCGTAAAGACCCCACGGTCTTTTCATTTCGAGGACAGCCCCAAATTGTCGCCGATTTCGACCACCCCAGCGCCCGACGGCACGCCCCTGGCCAATTATGTCTGGCCCGCCGCCCCGAATGTGCCCCCGCCGATCATCGGCCCCGGCACGCCCGGCATCTACCTGCTGCATGGCCTGAGCGAGCATGCCGGGCGCTATGACCGGCTGGCGCGCTGGCTGACCGCGCGCGGCTGGACGGTGGGCGCCCACGACCACCGCGGCCATGGCCGCTCCGGCGGCCGGCCCGCCACCCTGGCGCGCCAGGAGGACCTGGTAACCGACGCCGTGGCGCGCCTGGCCGACTGGACCGCCGCCCACGGCCGCCCGCCGATCCTGCTGGGCCACAGCCTGGGCGCCCTGGTGGCGGTGCGGATCGCCCTGCAGCGGCTGGCCCCGATCGACGCCCTGGTGCTGAGTTCGCCGCCCTTCGTGGTCAACGTGCCCCTGTGGGTGCGCCGTACCCTGACCTGGATGTCGCTGCACGCGCCGGACCTGCGGGTTCCTCACGGCCTGGCGCCGGCCCGCATCTCGCACGACCGGGCGGTGGTCAAGGCCTACCGGTCCGACCCCCTGGTGCGGCGCAGCATGACCGGCCGGCTGGCCCGCTTCGTCGATGACGGCGGCCGCGATTCCCTGCGGGAAGCCCATCTCCTGGCCTGCCGCACCCTGCTGATGGTGGCCGGCGACGATTCCATCGTGGCGGCCGAGGGCAGCCGCCAGTTCGCCCAGCGCGCGCCCGCCGAATTGCTGACATTGCGCTGGTACGACACCGCCTGGCACGAGATTTTCAACGAAACCGCCCCCATCGCCGACCCGGTCTACGCCGACCTGGACGAGTGGCTGGCGCGCACCGCCGCGCAATTGTCCCTGTCCCCAGTACAGGCTCCCTCGGCAGAGGAGGCCAGCACCCCGTAAAATCCGGCGACAGACCCCATCGAGAAGATTCCGTGACTGATACCGCCGCCCAACGCCTCTCCCGCCTGGAGGCCAACCGCTCGCTACTGACCCAGACCCTGCGGGGCATCGAGAAAGAAGGCCTGCGCGTCGACGAGCAAGGCATCCTGGCCCGCACGCCGCACCCGGCCGGGCTCGGTTCCGCGCTGACCAACGAACACGTCACCACCGACTATTCGGAATCGCTGCTCGAACTGATCACCGGCACCCACGACAACGTCGACGCCCTGCTGGCCGAACTGACCGCCACCCACCGCCACGTCTACAGCGTGCTGGACCACGAGCTGATCTGGAACCAGTCGATGCCGGCCACGCTGCCGGCCGAGGCCGACATTCCCATCGCCTGGTATGGCACGTCCAACACCGGCATGCTCAAGCACGTCTACCGCCGCGGCCTGGCCGAGCGCTACGGCAAGACCATGCAATGCATCGCCGGCGTCCACTACAACTTCTCGCTGCCCGAAGCGCTGTGGTCGGTGCTCGACACCCAGCCCGGCACCGACCAGGACCGCCGCTCGCGCGGCTACATCGGCCTGATCCGCAATTTCACGCGCTACTCCTGGCTGCTGATGTACCTGTTCGGCGCCGCGCCGGCGCTGGCCCGCGATTTCCTGCGCGATGGCGAACACGGCCTGCAACGCCTGGGCGACCACACCCTGTACCTGCCCCACGCCACCAGCCTGCGCATGAGCGACCTGGGCTACCAGAACAAGGCCCAGTCGCAGCTCAAGCTCTGCTACAACGATCTCGATACCTTCCTGGGCCGCCTGTACGACGCGGTCACGCAGCCGTGGCCCGACTACCAAAAGCTCGGCACGCATCGCAATGGCGAATGGATCCAGCTCAACACCAACGTGCTGCAGATCGAAAACGAGTACTACTCCAGCATCCGCCCCAAGCGCGCCACCGGCCGCTGCGAGCGCCCGATCACCGCGCTGGCCGAGCGCGGCGTGCAGTACGTGGAAGTGCGCTGCCTGGACATCAACCCCGAATCGCCGGTGGGCATCGATGCCGACACCAGCCGCTTCGTCGACGCCTTCCTGCTGTTCTGCGCCGCCTCCGACAGCCCCTTCTTCCCCGCCAACGGCTACTGTCAGCGCAGCGCCGACAACTTCTCCACCGTGGTCAAGGAAGGCCGCAAGCCCGGCCTGCAACTGGACCGCGACGGCAAGGCCATCGGCCTGGCGCAATGGGGCCAGGAACTGCTGGACCAGATCGCGCCCTACGCGGCCCTGTACGATTCGGCCCTGGGCGGCAGCGCCTATGCCGACAGCCTGGCCGCGCAGCGCGCCAAGCTGGGCCGGCCCGACGCCACGCCGTCGGCGCGCCTGCTGGCCGCGCTGGTCGACAGCGGCGAATCGTTCCACGACTATTCGCTGCGCCAGAGCCGCGAGCATGCGCAGTCACTGCGGGCCCAGCCGCTGCCGGCGGACGTGGCGGCCGAATACCGCCAGGCCGCGCTGGACTCCAGCGCCGAACAGCGGCGCATCGAGCAATCCGATGACGTCGATTTCGATACCTACGTCGCCCGCTACCACGCCGCGCTGAAGGCGCCGCGCAAATAAGGCGTATCGTTAGGGTTTTGGATCAGGAGGCTTTCCCCATGCGCCGCATTGCAACATTACTGTTGGCCGTCGCCGCCAGCGCGGCCGGAATCTCCCACGCCGCGCCGCCGCCCATGCAGACCGTGGAGTCGGTCGACCTGAAGCGCTATGCCGGCATGTGGTACGAGATCGCCAACTTCCCGATGTTCTTCCAGCGCAATTGCGTGGGCGACACCACCGCGGAATACACGCTGCATCCGGACGGCACCGTGGGAGTCAACAACCGCTGCCGCACCAAGGACGGCGACATCGACTCGGCCTCGGGCACCGCCACGGTGGTCGAAGGCAGCAACAACGCCAAGCTCGAAGTCTCGTTCTTCAAGCCGTTCAAGGGCGACTACTGGGTCATCGGACTGGACCCGGACTACCGCTGGGCGGTGGTCGGCACGCCCGACCGCAAGTACCTGTGGATCCTGTCGCGCTCGCCGCAACTGCCCAAGGAAGACCTGGACCGCGCCCTGGCCGCCGCTACGGCGCAGGGCTATCAACTCGACGAATTGCGTTATACGCCGCAGAAGTAACGACACGGCCGGCCCGGCGTCGCAATGCCCGGAGGGCATGCGACGCGACGCGACGCCCGGCCGGGCGGATCGGCGCGGCGATCAGGCCGCGCCAACCGTCCGTGCCATCAGCCTGCGTAGTCGCGCGCCAATCGCACCACCGTCACGCCCGGCTTGAGCTGGCGCAGCGACGGCATCACCAGCGTGCAACGGTCATAGGGCGAAACGATCGCCCGGCCGTCGGCCCAGCCGATCACCGATCCCGCCTTCTCCAGCGTTTCCAGGCCCTGCCAGGGCTGCGCGAAGCTCACGTCCATCGACGGCGCCACCACGGCGTCGGTCACTTCCAGCACACGCTGCGCGGCGTCGGGGCGCAGCCAGCCGGCCGGGAGGTCGGTGGCATCCGCCACCTCCGCCGCGACCAGCATGCGCGCCACCATGTCGCGCGCCACGTCGCGCGCCGCCGGATCGCCGTGAAAGCCGCATTCGATCAGCAGCGCGCAGGCGTCCTCGCGCGCCGGATCGCCGAACTGCGCGAAATCGCGCATGCGCACGCCGTCCTTGTGGCCGGCGTCCACGATGACGTGCCGCGGCGCCTTCAGGCGCCGCGCCAGGGCGATATTGCGCGGCAGAAGGCCCGTCAACAAAAGCGGCGCGCCCGGCTCGTGCATGGAATGCAGGTCCAGCAGCCAATCGGCGCGCTCGACCCATGGCCGCAATTGCGCCGCGCGCTGGCGGTCGCGGGTCGTGGGATTGTCCAGGCGCTCGGCGCTCCAGACCCGGTTCATGTCCTCGTCGACGAAACGCGAAGCGTCATGGCGCGCCAGGTCGAAACGGTCGAACGCCGGCAGGTTGCAGAACGCGAGCGTCAGGCGGCCGCGGCGCGGCCGCAGGCCCGCGGCCAGCAGGTCCTTCAGCGCCCAGGCGCCGCACAGCTCGTTGCCGTGCACCAGCGCGGACAGCATGAGGGTGCGGCCGGGCAGGCCCGAGTCGAAATGCCAGACGCCCGGCGTATCGGTGTTGCCCAGGCGCTCGGCGGCGAGGTCGGGAACGGAAAGCGTGAAATCCATGGAACGGCCTGCGTTGATAGGGTGTGGAATGGGTCCGGATGCGCCGGCGGCCGCGCTGGGGCGGCCGCCGGCGCGGGAAGGCATCGCGCTTATTGCGCTTCGATCTTGGCCGCCTTGACCAGCTCTCCATACTTGCGCGTCTCGGCCGCCTGCGAGGCCACCGGATCCACGCCCGGCTGCGCCAGCACGCCGCCGGCTTCCAGCATCTTGGCGCGGAATTGTTCCGACCTGAGCGTATCGGCCAGGGCCTCGCGCAGCTTGGCGGCCACCGGCTCCGGCAGGCCGGCCGGCCCGTACAGCGAGAACGTGATGCTGAGATCGACGGCCTCGAAGCCCGGCGTCTCGGCCAAAGCGGGAATGTCCGGCGCCACCGGAGAGCGCTTGGGCTGCGTCACGCCCAGCGCCACGATCTTGTCGGCGCGCACTTGCGGCAGGCCCGAGGACAGCACCAGCACGCCGAAATCCAGCTGGCCGCTCATCAGGTCGGTCACCAGCGGCGACACACCCCGGTAAGGAACATGTTCAGCGCGCGTATTGGTTTCCTGGTTGATCATCTCGCCGGCCAGGTGCAGCGTGGTGCCAACGCCCGACGAGCCGTAGTTGAAGCTGCCCGGCGCGGCCGCGCGCAGCTTCTGCAGGTATTCGGCGGCGCTCTTCACGCCGGAATTCTTGCTGGCCGCCAGCACCATGGGTTGCGAGGCAATCACGCCTAGCGCGGTGAAGTCCTTGGCGCCGTCGTACTTGACGGCGCTGTTGATCATGCGGGCGACGACCATTTCATTGGTCGAGCCCAGCAACAGCGTGTAGCCGTCCGGCGTGGCGCGGGCCACGCGCTGCGCGCCGATGGTGCCGCCGGCGCCGCCGGCGTTCTCGACCACCACGCTCTGGCCGATACGCTTGGCCAGCTCCTCGCCGAACAGGCGGGCGGTCAGGTCAACGCTGCCGCCGGCCGGGTAGCCGACGATCAACGAGACCGGGTGGTCGGGGTAACCGGCGGCGATGGCCGGCGAGGCGATCAACGAAACGGCGGCACAAAGCGCGACCGACGCGCCGCGCAAGGCGTGCGGAACGAATTTCATGAATTTCTCCCTGGGGTGCTGAGGTGGACGGCGGCGCCGTCTCGTTCGAGTTTCGGGAGACATTCTGCGCGTGGGCCGGCGGCATGATGTGCCAAGTCGGCACATTTCCGTGCTAATTCAGATCGCCGCCGGCCTGCCCCTGCGAGCAATGACGCGCCGCTTCAGGCCTTGCGATTGGCGGTGGCTTCCCAAGCCGCCTCGGCGAGATCGGCCAGGCGCGCCCGCGAGCGGTACAGCCGCACCTCGAAGGCGATCTCGTCGCTGCGGCCGCCCAGCGACACCAGGACGCCGCGGCGACAGTCGGCCGCCACCATCGACCAGGGCAGCCAGGCCACCCCCAATCCCTTGAGCGCGGCGCCATGCGCGGCATCGAGCGAATCGATGCGCACGAACGGCGTCAGCGCATAGGGCGTGGATTCGAGCCTGTCGCCCAGGATGCGCTCCATCGACAGGCCGCCGGCGTAGGTAATCAGCGGCGCCGGCTGCCCGCCCTCGCTCAGCACATAGCGGGCGCGGCCGCGGCCGTCGGCCTGGCTGACCGGCACCAGCTTGTCGGTGCCCAGCGTCATGTAGCGGTAGCGCACCGGGTTGAGCTGCATGGACAGGGCCGGATGCTCGTAACAGCACAGCAGGTCGACCTTGCCCTGCTCCAGCCGCATCGCCATGTCTTCCATCTTGCCGGTGGAGATCTCCAGTTGCGTGCCTTCGACCAGCACCTTCGGCGCGCGATGGCGCAGCCGCGCGATCCAGTCGCCCACCACGGTGCGCGACAGGCTGCGGCCGGTGGCGATGCGCAGCACCGCCTCGCCGCCCGCGCCGGAACTGCGGATGCGATGGCGCACCAGGCCCATCTGCTCGACCACCTGGGTGGCGGTCTTGAGCAGGGCCTCGCCCTCGGCGGTCAGCGTCACCGGCACGCGCTGGCGTTCCACCAGCGGCGCGCCGGCCCAGGCCTCCAGCGCGCGGATGCGACGCCCGAAGGCTGGATGCGTGACGTGCCGCGCCTCGGCGGCGCGCACGAAGCTGCCGCTCTGCGCCAGCGCGATCAGGTCTTCGAGCAGTTTCAGGTCGGCCATGGCGCGCCCGTGTCCGTGAACGCGCTCAGGCTTGCGCCAGGCCCATCATCGCCAGGGTGGCGCGGGTCAGGTCGCTGGCCGGGTCCTCCAGCTCGTTCACCAGGTCGAAGTGATTGCAATGCGGCGTCGGGATGCGCGTGGCCTGCAGGCCGGCGCCGGTCCAGGCGCGTTCGAAGGCTTCGGTCTGGTTCTTGAAACCCTGCGTCTCCAGGCCGCCGACGGCCAGCAACATGGGGCCGGCGCGCTCGGGCAGGTTGAAGATCGGGCTGTGGCGCGCGGCCTGCTCCGGCGTCAACTGCAACCAGGTGTTGGGCAGCACGTCGCACAGCGGTCGCAGGTCGAACAGGCCGCTCAGCGCCAGCGTGCCCTTGACCACGTCATCCGGCACGCCGTAGCGCGCCGGCCAGGCGGGCGCGGCCAGCATCGCCGCCAGATGCCCCCCGGCCGAACTGCCGCCGACGTAGATACGCTCGGGATCGACGCCGTACATCTCCGCATTGTGGTACAGCCAGGCCAGCGCCGAGCGCATCTCGCGCACGATTTCCGGCAGCGTCGCTTCGGGCGCCAGCGTGTATTCCGGCACCGCCACCGCCGCGCCGGCGGCGTTGAAGGCCTCGGCCATCACCGGCGCGTCTTCCTTGCGCTGGCCGCGCCAGTAGCCGCCATGGATGAACACGAACAGCGGCGCCGGGCCGCGATTCGCCGCCGGCAGGAACAGGTCCAGCCGCTCGTCCTGGCCCATGCCGTAACGCAGGTTCAGCAGGCCGGGACGGCGCGACTTCACCGCGGCGGCCGACTCGGCGTAGCGGCGCACGCAGGCGTCGAAGTCCGCCACCGACTCGCGGGCGTTGTATTGCACCTCGCGCTCGGCGATGGTGGGGAAAAAGAGATCGATGTCCGCGTCACGCATGAATGGCCTGCCTGTCGTCCTGGGAAATGATGTGTTCGATGAATTGCGCCGTCTTGCGGTAATGCGCCGCCAGCATCGCCACCGAGCCTTCGACGTCGCGCGACAGCGCCGCGTCCAGCAACTGGCGGTGCTCGTCGTCGACATTGCGCTCGGGGCCGTAGGCGGTGGCGCCGGCGCGCGCCGGGCGCCGGTAGCGTTCAGTCTGCGCATACAGCTGCGTGGACAGGTCCAGCAGCCAGTGCGAGCGGCAGGCCCCGATCAGCGCGTGGTGGAAGTCCAGGTGGCGCGCCTCGAGCGACTCCTCCAGCTCCTGGCTGGGCGGCACGGCCTCGCCGGCGCGCTGCGCCGCCAGCGTCAGCGCATGGTAGGCGCCGACCAGCCGCGCCTCCCAGGCGTCATCGGCGTTGGCCAGCGAGCGCCGCAGAGCGTCGCAATCGATCAGGATGCGGGTCTCGCAGGCGTCCCACATTTCCTCGACCGACAGCGGCGCGATGCGAAAACCGCGCGAGGTGGTGGTGATCACCATGCGTTCGCTGCGCAGCCGGTTCAGGGCTTCGCGGATCGGGGAAAAGCTGCTGCCGTAGCGTTGCTTGAGCAATTCCAGGCGCAGCGACTGGCCCGGCGCGAACGCCCCGCTCATGATGTCGCGCCGGAGCAGGCGGTAGACCTGCTCGGACAGCGTGATTTCCTCTACCTCGGCGTTCCCGTCGGCGCCGGGCTCGTCCTGGCGGGAAGCTTTGATTCTTGGCTTCAACGTGCTCTCCAGATGTCAGCGGCCTTGAGGCCGGGGCCGGCGGGCGCTCAGGCGGCCCATTCTACCCGCGGCCCGGTCGCCCCTAGCCGCGCGCCTCGGGCAACGGCTCGAAGTCTCCGTCCAGGTCGGCGGCGCCCGATTCGGCCAGGTCGTCATAGCGCGCCGCCTGCAGCGGCCGCCGGTTCACGCGCAGGTCGAACACGTCGAAGCGGTTGTAGTGGCCGACGATGTCGTGCATCTGACGCGGCTGGATGCAGCGCGACAGGTCGATCTCGGCGTAGACGATGCCTTCGTCGTCGATCAGCGGTTCGCCGATGACGCGGCCGTCCGGCCCCAATATTCCCGAAAACGCGCTGTTGCGGCGCGCCAGCATCTCGCGCGCTTCCGGATGGCTGGCGCTGATGGCGTCCTGGATCTCGGTGGAAATGGTCGAGCACGACACCACCGTGAACACCTTGCCCTCGAATGAATGCGCCGCCGCCCGCAGGCGGATGGCCTCGGCCATGTCGTAGTCGGGCGGCGCCACCGGCAGCGAGATATAGCTGGCGACGTGCACCATCTCGCCCTGCGCCAGCAGCGAGAAGCGCGCCAGCGTGTTGGTGTTCTCGCCGCAGGCCAGGCCGCCGAGCTTGCCGACGGACGTGTCATACACGCGCAGCGACTCGCCGTCGCCGTGGGCCCAGGTCAGCTTCTCGGCCCAGGTCGGCACCAGCTTGCGGTGGCGGCCCAGGACGCGGCCCTCTTCGTTGATGAAGACCATGGTGTTGTAGATCGTGCCGACGCCATGGCGGCTGCGCTCATTCACGCCCACCACCACGTTGACGCGGTGCTGGCGCGCGGCCTGGGCGATGCGGCGGATCTCCGGCCCCGGCAGCTCGATGGCGCTCTTGCAGAGCTTTTCGAACCACGGGCTGCCCTGCACCGGGTTCATCACCCAGCTCCAGTAGGGATAGGCCGAGACGAACACCTCGGGAAAGGCCACCAGGCTGGCGCCGTTGCCGGCGGCCTCGGCGATCAGTGCGCAGGTCTTTTCGACGGTGGCGTCGGTGTCCAGGAACACCGGCGCGGCCTGGACGGCGGCGGCCTTGAAAACGGGCAGGTTCAACATGCGTGTGCTCCTATTGCGGTCAGATGCCGAGATAACGTTGCGCCAGGTCGGGCTGCGCGGACAGTTCCGCGGGCGCGCCCGACCAGGCCACGCGGCCCTTGTCGACGATGTAGTGACGGTCCACCAGCGTCGCCATCTCGGGCAGGTTCTTGTCGATCACCAGGATGGTCTGGCCCTCGGCCTTCAGCGCCCGCAGGCAACGCCAGATTTCCTGGCGGATCAGCGGGGCCAGCCCTTCGGTGGCCTCGTCCAGGATCAGCAGCTTGGGATTGGTCATGAGCGCGCGGCCGACCACCAGCATCTGCTGCTCGCCGCCCGACAGCGTGCGCGACGACTGCGCGCGGCGCTCCTTCAGGCGCGGGAACAGCGCGTAGACCCGCGCCAGGTCCCAGCCGCCAGGCGCGGCGCGCGAGGTCGCCACCAGGTTCTCTTCCACCGACAGCGAGCCGAACACGCGCCGCCCTTCCGGCACCAGTCCCACGCCCAGCCGCGCCACCGCGCTGGGCGCGGGCCGCGACAGCGTCTGGCCGCGGAACTGTACCTGCCCGCCGGTGGCCGGCAGCATGCCCATCAGCGTCTTGATGGTGGTGGTCTTACCCATGCCGTTGCGGCCGATCAGCGAGATCACCTCGCCCTCGGCGGCCTCGAAGGCCATGCCGAACAGCACCTTGCTCGACCCGTAGCCGCCGGTCAGGCCCTCAACCTTCAACATGTTCTTCTCCCAGGTAGGCGGCGCGCACTTCCGGATGGCGCCGCACCTCGTCGGGCGCGCCGCTGAACACCACCTTGCCGTAGACCAGCACGCTGATGCGGTCGGCCAGCGCGAACACCGCGTCCATGTCGTGCTCCACCAGCAGGATGCCGTAGTCGCCCTTCATGCCCAGCAGCAGGCGCGTCATGCGCGCGGATTCCTCCGGCCCCATGCCGGCCATGGGCTCGTCCAGCAGCAACAGGCGCGGCGAGCGCGCCAGGGCCACCGCCAGTTCCAGCTGGCGCTTCTCGCCGTGCGCCAGATCGGCGGTGCGCACGTGGCGCCGGTCCGCCAGGCCGACATGGGTCAGCCATTGCATCGCCTGCGCCTTCAGGCCGGCGTCGCGGCGCGGATCGGACCAGGCGCCAAAGGCGCGGCCGCCCTTGAGCATGCTGGACAGGATGACGTTTTCGAGCGCGGTGTATTCCTGGCACAGCTCGGTGATCTGGAACGAGCGGCCCAGCCCCAGCCGGGCGCGCTCGAAGGCGCGCAGCGCCGTCACGTCGCGTCCGTCCAGTTCGATGGTGCCCGAGTCGGGCCGGATCTCGCCGCAGATCTGCGCGATCAGCGTCGACTTGCCGGCGCCATTCGGGCCGATGATGGCGTGGATCTCTCCGGCGCGCACGTCCAGGTCGACGCCGTTGGTGGCGACGACCGCGTCGAAGGCCTTGCGCAGCCCGGATAGACGCAACAGCGTCTGCATATCAGTCGTCCCCACTGTCGATGCCTCATCGGAATGCCGCGGATCCGGCTCCGCCGGTCCGCCGGCATGCACCCTTGAGGGGGAAGCGCGCAGCGCTCCGGGGGTGGTCTCAATCCGCATGACGCGTCTCCAGGAGGCGGCCGAACAGGCCCTTCTGTCCCCACAGCACCACCAGCACCAGCACCGGCCCCATGTACAGCAGCCAATGCTCGGTCAGCGACGACAGCATCTGCTCCAGTCCCAGGAACACCGCCGCGCCCGCGATCGGACCCAGCAGCGTGCCCACGCCGCCGAGGATGACGATGGCCATCAGCTCGCCCGACTTGGTCCAGGCCGCCATGTCCGGCGTCACCAGCCCGGCATAGTTGGCCCACAGCACGCCAGCCAGCCCGGTGCCCACCGCCGACAGCACGAAAGCGCTCAGGCGGTAGGGCGTGGGCGCCACGCCCAGGTTGATGGCGCGCCGTTCGCTCTGGCGCAGCGCCTGCAGCACCATGCCGAAGCGCGAGTTGGTAACGCGGATGCACAGCAGCGTCCAGAGGGTCAGCAGCGCCAGGCAGACGTAGTAGAACGTCAGCGGGTTCTCCAGGTTCAGGCCCGGCAGCACGTTGCGCTGCGAGATCATCAGCCCGTCGTCGCCGCCATAGAACTGCAGCGACACCAGGATGAAGTACACCATCTGCCCGAACGCCAGTGTGATCATGATGAACTGCACACCGCGCGTGCGCAGCGCCAGGTAGCCGAACAGCCAGCCCGCCAGCGCGCACACCGCCAGCGCGATCGGCCACACCACCAGCGCGGCGTTGCTGCCGGCCCAGCCGAACAGCGGCCCGGCTTCGGTGGTGTGGAAGGCGATGATGCCCACCGCATAGCCGCCCAGCCCGAAGAACATCGCGTGGCCGAAGCTGACCATGGCGCCGTAGCCGATCACCAGGTCCAGGCTGACCGCGGCCAGGCCGTAGATCAGGAAGCGCGTCACCACGCCGATCAGGAACGGCGTGTCGGTGGCCGCCGCCGCGCCCGGCAGCGCCAGCAGCAGGATCAGCCCGGCCAGCCCCCAGCGCGCACGATTCGAAAGTGTCTTTGCCATCATCATCCTCGCGCCGGGAACAGCCCGCCCGGCTTGGCGATCAGCACGATCGCCATCAACACATAGATACTGGCCGAGGCCAGGCCCGCCGCCAGCGGATCCGCCGTGGCCGGCGAGAACACCGCGCCCAGCAGCTGTGGCAGGAAGGCCCGCCCCATGCTGTCGACCATGCCGACCAGCAGCGCCCCCGCCAGCGCGCCGCGCACCGAGCCCACGCCGCCGATCACGATGACCACGAAGGTGGTGATCAGGATGCGCTCGCCCATGCCGATCTCGACGGCCAGCAGCGGCGCCGCCATCACGCCCGCCAGTCCGCACAGCAGCGCGCCCAGGCCGAACACCAGGGTGTAGAGCTTCTTGATATCCACGCCCAGCGCATCGACCATTTCACGGTCGTCGGCGCCGGCGCGGATCAGCATGCCGATGCGGGTGCGGTTCACCAGCCACCACAGCCCCACCGCCACCAGCGCGCCGACCGCGATGAACGACAGCCGGATCAGCGGATACTGGAAGCCCGGCGCCAGCGTCACCGCGCCTTCCAGGAACGACGGGATGCCCACCAGCGGCGGCCGCCGGCCGAAGATCAGGCTGACCGCCTCGTTCGAGAACAGCAGCAGGCCGAAAGTGGCCAGCACCTGGTACAGGTGGTCGCGCTTGTACAGCTTGCGGATCACCAGCACCTCCACCGACAGGCCGTACAGCCCCGCCCCCAGCAACGCCGCCAGCACACCCGCCAGGAACGAGCCGGTGGTGCCGATGGCATAGGCCGCGCAATATGCGCCCACCATGTAGAACGAGCCGTGGGTCAGGTTCACCACGCCCATGATCCCGAAGATCAGGGTCAGCCCGGCGGCGAGCAGGAACAGCATCGCGCCGAACTGCAGCCCGTTGAGCAACTGTTCGAAGAGCAATGTCATGACGGCATCTTGCAGAATTGGGCGTAGGCGTCCTTGTCATCGGACACCAGCTTGCGCACCAGGCGCGGCGACAGGCCGCCGTCAGCGTCCTTCTCGATGCGCATCAGGTACAGGTCCTGCACCGGATGCTGGTTGGTGTTCATGCTGAACTTGCCGCGCAGCGAGGCGAACTCGGGCTTGCGCAGCGCGGCGCGGAACTCGGCCTGGCGCGACAGGTCGCCGCCGGTGGCCTTCAGGCCGACGCCGATCAGCTGCGCCGTGTCATAGGCCTGCATCGCGTAATCGGTGGGCACGCGGCCATAGGCTTCCTTGAACGCCTGCACGAAGGCTTTGGACTGCGGATTGTCGAAGTCCTGCGACCAGATGCCGGTGACGTAGGCGCCCTGCGCCGCGTCGCCGGTGGCCTTGATCATGCGCGCATCCATCGAGAAGCTCGGCATCAGCATCGGCACGGTCTTGTTCAGGCCGGCCGCGGCGTACTGCTTGACGAAGTTGATGCCGGTGCCGCCCGGATGGAACTGGTAGACGGCATCGGGCGCCAGCGACCGCACCCGCGCCAGCTCGACCGAGAAGTCCGACTGGTCCAGCTTGGTGTAGATCTCGGCCACCACCTCGCCCTTGTAGGTGCGCTTGAAACCCTCGATGGCGTCGCGCCCGGCCTGGTAGTTCGGCGCCAGCAGCGCCACGCGCTTGTAGCCCAGCTCATTGGCGGCCACGCCGCCCGCCGTGTGGAAGGCATCGTTCTGGTACGAGGCCACGAAATAGTTCGGGTCGCACTTCTCGCCGGCAAAGCTCGACGGGCCGGGGTTCAGGCTGACGTAGAACGCGCCCGACTTGACCACACCCGGCGCCACCGCCGCCAGCACATTCGAAAAGTTCACGCCGGTGAACAGCTTGATGCCCGACTGCAGCATGCGGTCGGCCGCCTGCTTGGCGTTGGCGGGCTTGAGGCCATCGTCCTCGATCACCAGCTGCACCGGCACCCCGCCCAGCTTGCCGCCGCCCTGCTTGATCGCCAGATTGAAGGCGTCGCGCTCGTCCTCGCCGATGTAGCCGGCAGGCGTCGACAGCGTGGCGATGAAGCCGATCTTGACTG
Organism: Achromobacter ruhlandii; assembly: GCF_902859695.1. Lineage (GTDB taxonomy): Bacteria > Pseudomonadota > Gammaproteobacteria > Burkholderiales > Burkholderiaceae_B > Achromobacter > Achromobacter ruhlandii. Next base: position 190,476 of record NZ_CADIJL010000007.1, on the reverse strand, counting down.
GCTCCGCGGCGTGCGCGATGCCCCCCAGCGTCCAGGCCAGGCCCGCCGCCAACATGGTTTGCTTGATCATTGTTTTCCCCTTGGAGACCGCCGCGCCCGCCGTCTCGTGGCGGGCGCTGGAATTTCGCCTAGACCGCCACCACCGGATGCCGCAGCGTGCCTATGCCTTCCACGCACGCCACCACCACGTCGCCCGGCCACAGCCACTCCTGCGGCTTGCGGCCCGCGCCCACGCCCTCGGGCGTGCCGGTGGCGATGATGTCGCCCGGCTCCAGCGTGATGCCGGCGCTGATGTCCGAGATCAGGAAGGGCACCTTGAACAGCATGTGGCGCGTGTTCGAGCCCTGCTTCTTCTCGCCGTTGACCGTCAGCCACAGATCCAGCACCTGCGGATCGGGAATTTCGTCGGCCGTGACGATGCAGGGGCCGAACGGCGCGTAGGTATCCTGGCCCTTGGAATAGATCCACTGGCCGGCGCGGCGGCAGTCGCGCGCGCTCATGTCCAGCATCACGCTATAGCCGAACACGTACGACAGCGCGTCGGCCTCGGCCACGCGCGTAGCGCGGCGGCCCATGATCACCGCCAGCTCGACTTCCCAGTCCAGCTGTTGGGTGATCTTGGCGTTGTGCTCGATGGCGTCGCCCGGGCCGATCACGGTGGTGGGCGGCTTGGAGAAGATCACCGGCTGCTTGGGCAGGTCGGCCGAGGTATCGAGCGTGCGGCTCGATTCCGCCACGTGCTCGACGTAGTTCAGGCCGATGCCGAAGATGTTCTTGCGCGGACGCGGAATCGGCGCCAGCAGCTTGACGTTCTCCTGCGGCAGCGCGGTGCCCACGGGCCAGGCGCCGCGGTACGACTCCATCAGCTTCGAGGCCTGCGCCACGGCCACCGGGCCCAGGTCAATGAAGGCCAGCATGTCGTCCGGCAGCGCCACGCCGCCGGCCTGCCCCAGCAGGGCCAGGTCGATCACATAGCCTTCGGCCAGCGCGCCCAGGCGGGCGGCGGCGGTGGGATGGGCGCGAAAAGTTACCAAGCGCATAGGAACTCCAGGAAATTCAAGACGAGTTGAGACAGGCGCCCGGCCTGCGCCGGGCGGCGGATGAAAATTCAGTGGGGGTTGGCGCCAGCCGCTAGATCAGTTGCTGGTGGCCGTCGTTGTCCTTGACCGCTTCCTCGCGGTAGAGCGCCAGCGATCGCATCACCGGCAGGTCGTTGAAGCAGAACAGGCACGCGTCGTCGCTGGACGACAGGTTGGCGTGCTCGTGCACGGCCCACGACGGCACACAGAAGATGTCGCGCTCGGTCCAGTCGTAGCGCTTGCCGTCGATGACCGAAAAGCCGCTGCCCTTGGCCACCTGGTAGAGAAAGCTGCCGGTGTGGCGGTGGGCCTTGGTGTGCTCGCCCGGGCGCAGCAGCTGCATGCTGGCGCCGATGGTCGGCATGACCGGGCCGCCGGTGGCCGGGTTGACGTACTCCATCAGGATGCCGTCATAGGGGCTGCCCGCCGACACCCGCGCGTGGCGGCGCAGCGCCTCGTAGGTGGGTTCCCATTCGTACTTGAACAGCGGCGAATACGGCTTGGTCCAGCCCGTCGTCTGCGGCCGCAGCGCCGCGCTGCCCCACAGCGCGCTGGTGTCGTCCACCGGGTGCGTCACGGTCTGGTTCAGGTCGGGATGCACGGCGTAGAAGCCGGCCTCGAATGCGTTGACCAGCGGAATGTCCAGGCCGTCCTGCCAGATGCAGGTGGTGCCGTCCTCGGCCACGCCGTGCTCGTGCCAGGTGCCGTTGGGCGTGAGCACGAAGTCGTTCGCGCCCAGCGTCATCTTGTGGCCGTCCACCACCGTGAACGCGCCCTTGCCTTCCATGATGAAGCGCAGCGCCGAATGCGAATGCTTGTGCGCCGACGCCAGCTCGCCCGGCCGCATCACCTGCAGGCCCGAATACAGCCAGCCGACCGCGGCGGCGACGTCGCGCCGGCCCGGGTTGTTCAGATAGATCACGCGGCGGCCCGCTTCCTCGGGCGACACCAGCTCGGCCGAGCGCAACACGTGGCCGCGCAGTTCCTGGTAGCGCCAGACCACCGGCACCGACGCCGAGCGCGGCGCCCAGGGCTCGATCTTGTTGGCCACCGTCCAGAGCGCGCCCGTCTCGAGCCGGGCCAGATCCTGGTAATAGGCGATGCGCTCCGGCGAATCCGCCACATTGGCGCGGCCAGCGGTGTCTTCCCGATAGGTGTCGTACCTGTTCGCTTCCATCCCTTGCCTCTTTTTATAAAAATCAAAAGATTTTCGAAAATATTAGAGGTGGCGGCCGAATCGGGCAATGATTGCGCGCTAGGGGTTTTCCTGGGGCCCGTCATCCGCCTGGAAAAAAACCAGCGACGAATCCGAAAATACTGTACAAAAACACAGTGCGACGTGCTACATTGCGCTCGCCCGAAAAACGTCTTCCAGGAGACTCCTGTGTCCGAAGCCGCTCAAATCGCCCAGACCCACGTCGTCCAATACATCGTCGTTCCCTACCGCGCCGCCGCCAATGGCGTGGCCCCCGGCGAAATCCGGCCCGCCAGCAGCGAGTTCGGCGCCATCCGCATCGCCAACTCCATGGCCGGCAAGTTCGCCGGCGTCGCCGCCTACGAAGTCATGATCGACAAGGAAACCGGCGACATGGAATCGCCGCGCATCCTCGCGCAGATCGGCACGGTGCCGTCGCTCGACGACTGACCGCCGCGCGCAAAGCAAAACGCCGCCGGCATCTGCATGCCGGCGGCGCGCATGCCGCTTCGGGGAGCTCATCCCACACAGGGTTGGGGTGAGCGGACTGAGAGTGGAGCTAGGGAGGTGGCCGCTTTTTTCGCGTCTGTGGCCGGGTAAGACGCCCAGTCCGCTCACTGCAACCGCGGCGTCCGGCGACGCGCAACCCGCGCGCGCCGCCGGACGAGGCGAATCGCCGCTTAGAAGCGGTGACGCACGCCGACCATGCCGACGGTGCTCTTCAGGCCGTCGACGAACGCGAAGTTCGTGGCGTACGAACCCAGCGCGTACAGGTTGGTGCGCTTGGACAGGTTGTAGGTGTAGCCCAGGCTGTAGATGTTCATGGTCGCGTCGTCGCCAGTCAACGAAGTGTTGTTGGCGTCGGCACGCTGCCACGAGGCCAGGATGCTGCCCGCGCCACCGACCGGAGCCGACAGGCCGACCAGGTACGAATTCGACTTGAAGTCCTTGGCCACGACGTTGGAGCTGAAGCTCTTGCCCGACGGGTTGGCGGCGCTGCTGAAGTTGTTGAGCGACTGGCCGGTGAACCAGCCGTCACGCGTCTGGCCGTAGGCCAGCGCCAGCTTGACCACTTCGAAGTCGTACGAACCGCCAATGATCCACTGCTTCGGCTTCTCGTCGGTGCCGAGCTGGTTGGCCATGTTCAGCTGGTCATACGTCAGCGCCAGGTTCAGCGGACCGTTGACGTAGCGCAGGCCGGTGGTGATGGCGCGGGTGTTGTTGGCGGTCTTGAAGCCGGTTTGCGCGGCGGTCGTGTCGGCCACGTTGAACGAGTAGCCCAGGCCGAACTGGAAGCCGCTGAACGACGGGGTCTGGTACATGACCATGTTGTCGTGGCGGACCGTGTTGGCGGCGCCGAAGGCCGCACCCACGTTGGCCTGGCCGTAGCTGGCGCCGAACGGATCGATCGCGGCGATGTACTTCGAGGCGATGTTGGTCTGGCGGCCGAATTCCAGCAGGCCCCACGAATCACCCTTCAGGCCAACGGTGGCCTGGCGGCCGAACAGGCGGCTGCTCTGGCCCGACTGGCCGTTGGCCGAGTTGAAGCCGCTTTCCAGCGTGAATACGGCGCTCAGGCCGTCGCCCAGGTCTTCGGCGCCACGCAGGCCCCAGCGCGAACCGCTGGACAGGCCGTTGGACATGCCAACCTTCGATTCCTTGTAGCCGTCGTTGCCCTTGATGCGCTGGAAACCGATGCCGGTATCGATCAGGCCGTACAGCGTCACCGAGGTTTCAGCATGTGCAACACCGGACAGCGCGGCGAACAGAGCGGTGACGAACAGAGTCTTTTTCATTACAGATTCCCGTTGATTGAACAGACATGCGCATGCGGGTCGGCACGCAACACGAGCGGCGATTCCGCGCATGACCGGAACGAATTCTAGGAACGCTGTATGTCAGTTTTTGGGACCTCGGCACACGCGGATCATCATCGATGAAAATCGGACGAATTTGTGGCGCGAGCCCGACACCCAAGCCACATCGGGGCTCGCGCCCCGGTGTGTCACAACGGTGTGCTATTTAAAGAGCAGCGCCTAAAGGGCAGCGCCGGCACGGTCAGTAGTCCCAGATGACCGGCACCCAGCGAAAGGCCTCGCCATCGATCGCCACCCGGCCAACGGAGGGGAACGGCAGATGAGCGGCCACCAGCAGCCCGCGGTTCTGCGCCAGTTCCTGGAAAAGGCGGAGCCGCACGCGGGCGGATTCCTCGGGGTCGTGCTCGAAGCCATTGTGCCAGTCGGGATGATCGAAGCCCACGGGGAATATCGCGTCGCCGGCAAAGGTCAGCCGCTCATCGCCGCCGATCAGGTCGACCACGCTGTGTCCCGGGGTATGTCCGCCGGTGATGCGCACGACCACGCCGGGCGCCACTTCGTGCCGGTCCTGGAAGATCCGCAGCCGGTCGCGGTATTCGTTGTAGAAACTGGTCGCGGTCGACCTGAGCACGGCAGGCACCGGCTTGGGCATGACCGTATGGGAGAAGTCCGGCGACGTCCAGAACGCGACCTCGGTCGCGGACACGTGGATGCGCACGTCGGGCCGCAGGCGTTCCTTCACGCCATCGACCAGCAGGCCGCCGACATGGTCCATGTGCATGTGCGTGATGATCACGTCCGTCACCGACTCCAGCGCGATGCCGGCGTCCTCCAGGCGCTGGGGCAATTGGCCGGCGCGCGGAAAGCCCGGGAACTGCCCGCCGAGGCCGGCGTCGATCAGGATCGTCTGGTCGCCGCTGCGGGCCACCATCACGTTCAGCGGCCAATCGAAGGCGTCCGGCGGCATGAACATGTATTGCAGCCACCGCGCCAGATCGGCGGGATCGGCATTGGTGGCCATGGTCGCGGTGGGCAACGGCAGCACGCCATCGCTGATCACCAGCGCATCGATCTCGCCCACCCGCAGCGCATAACGCGAGGGCACCAGATCGTGGGGAGGCCGGACGCCCGGATCGGACAGGCTGCTGAACGGCAGGGTTTGGGTTGCGGATGGCATGACGGGATCTCCAGAGAGGCGGTTGGATCAGGCTCGCGACAGCGCGGGCAGGTCGGCATTGACGCGATCCTGCGGGGTGGCGGCAAGGCCTTGCGGCGTGCCGGAAAGGCGATGGAGGCATCCTAGGGGTGGCGCGTCCCTGGCGGTAGGCTCGCGGCGGGAAGCATGCTGTTGTGCGCGACGCACCACTGCGCATCGCCAGGCGTTCGCATCGGCGTTTTCCGCTTGTCGCGGCGCGTCTCGCTGCGGCAAAATAGCCGCCTGCCACATCCCCTTCCCTTCGCGTCCACCCCTGCCATGACCGACTCGGTGACCCTGTTCGACAGTCATCGCCCGCGCCTGTATGCGATCGCGTACCGCATGCTGGGCGAAGTGGCCGAGGCCGAAGACGTGGTGCAGGACGCATGGCTGCGTTGGCATGGCGCCGACCGCGGCGCCATCGAAAATCCCGAAGCATGGCTGGTCACCGTCGCCACCCGCCTGTCCATCGACCGCCTGCGCCTGGCCAAGGCCGAGCGCGCCCATTACGTGGGAGTCTGGCTGCCCGAACCCATGTTGATGGCCGCGCCGTCCACGCCGGAGCAGCTGCACGAACTGGCCGACAACGTGTCGGTGGCGTTTCTGTTCATGCTGGAGCGCCTGTCGCCGGACGCCCGCGCGGCCTTCCTGATGCGCGACGTGTTCGACGCCGACTATGAAGACATCGCGCAGACGCTAGACAAGAGCCAGGCGGCGGTGCGCCAGCTCGTCCGAAGGGCGCGGCAGCAGTTGCGCCAGGGCACCCCGCGCGAAGCCGTGCCAAGGGCGACGCTGCAGCGCCTGCTGCAAGCCTTCGCCGACGCGATGCAGCGCAGCGATTTCCATGGCCTGCATGCGCTGCTCAGCGACGATGCCGAACTCATTGGCGACGGCGGCGGCAAGGTCGGCAGCTTTGCCAGCCTGGTGGGAGGCAAGCGCCTGGCACAGCTGTTCTACGCGGGCAAGCGCCGGTTCCGCGATGCGTTGCGCACCGAGGTGGTCCTGGTGAACGGGCAATGGGCCCTGCTGCGCTTCATCGATGGCCAACTGGAATCCGTGCAGTCCTATGAGACCGATGGCGAACGCCTGACGCGGGTGCTGGTGCAACGCAACCCGGACAAGCTGGCGCGCATCGCGGCGGCGCTGGCCCGGGGCTGACCACTGCCCGCCGCCCGCGTTGGTGCGCGGCGGGCAACACGGTGATCCCCTGCGCGGACCTACCGCCGGGCCTGCCGCGCTTCTACGATCGACCTGTCACCTTTCAACCAAGGACAGGCCATGTCGAGAATCGCGAAGTTCGCACTCCCCCTTATTGCCGCCGGCGCATTGCTGGCCTCGCCGGCCCACGCCGCCTCCCACCACGCAGCCACCGCCGGGCCGGCCAATCCGGTGGTCACGGAATTGACGACCAGGAACCTGCCGGACATTCCCGGCAAGGACGCCCTGATGCTGCTCGTCGACTACCCTCCTGGCGGCGCCGACCCGGTCCATCGCCACGACGCCCATGCTTTCGTCTATGTGCTCGAGGGCAGCATCGTCATGCAGGTCAAGGGCGGCAGGGAAGTGACGCTGACCGCCGGCCAGACGTTCTACGAAGGGCCGGACGACATTCACACCGTAGGCCGCAACGCCAGCCAGACCAGGCCGGCCAGGTTCCTGGTGGTCCTGATCAAGAAGCAGGGCGCCCCCGCCCTGACACCCGTCGAATAGGCGGTCGGCGGTTCGGAGGCGGCCCGGAGCGGGCCCACGCGCACGCGGGCCTTGCCTCTAGGGAAAGCCCGTATTTTTTGCGGACGATGTCACAAAGTTGGCCGGTGTGCCGTCTTGAGGGGTAGGACCCACCCACTCACCGAGCCACCACCATGTCGACACTCTCATCCGCCTCGTCGGCCGCGCCCCGCTCCACCGCGCCGGACTCCCTGGCCGACAGCTTTGCAACCAGCTACGCGGGCGTCGTGGCCTTCATCGCCGTCGCCGCGGAAGGCAACTTCGCCAAGGCCGGCGACCGCCTGGGCATCGGTCGCTCGGCGGTCAGCCGCAGCGTGCAAAAACTGGAAGACCAGTTGGGCACCCGCCTGTTCGTCCGCACCACGCGCAGCACCTCGCTGACCCTCGAGGGCGAGCGCTTCTACGAACAATGCCATCCCGGTGTGGAACGCATCGTCCAGGCCCTGGACGACATGCGGGAACTGCGCGAGGGCCCGCCCGCGGGTCAATTGCGCGTGTGTTCCACCGTGGGTTTCGGCCGCAAGGTCGTCGCGCCGCTGCTGCAAGGGTTCCGCCACGCCAATCCTGATATTTCGGTGGAACTGTTGCTGGACGACGGCCCCACCGACTTCACCACCGACCGCGTCGACCTCTCGTTCCGCAACGGCCGCATGGAAGACAGCCAGGTGATCGCCAAGAAAGTGATACCCATGCAGATGATGCTGTGCGCCGCCCCCGCCTACGTCGCCCGCCATGGCCTGCCGGACAGCGTCGACGACATCGCCGGCCACCGCTGCGTGAACTTCCGGCTCGCCTCCGGACGCGTATATGAGTGGGAATTCAAGGTCGGCGGCCAGCTGCGCAAAGTCGCTCCGCCCGCCATGCTCACCTTCAATGACGCCGACCTGGTCTTGCAAGCGGTGCTGGACGGCCATGGCATCGCGCAGATGGCCGGCTATCAGGTCTGTGACCACCTGCGTGCCGGCACGCTGGTGGCGTGCCTGCCGCAGTACGCGCCCGACGACCGCGGACACTACCTGTGTTTCCTGAGCCGCCAACACCTGCCGGCGCGCATGCGGGTCTTCATCGACTACATGACCGAGCGCATCCGCGCGCTGGACCTGCAGATCCTCGACAGCCTGCTGTCGGCGCCGGCCTGAATCGCTATTGCGTCAACGCCACCACGCATTCGATGCCGCCCTGCGCCATCTTGGCGTAAGGACACAGGCGTTCCGTATTGCGCACCAGCTCCTCGGCCACCGCCCTGGCCACGCCGGGCAGGTGGATGTTGATGTCCGCTGACAGCGCGAACAGGCCGTCGACGGGATCGCGGCCAAAGGCGATGATGGCCGTCACCGAGGCATCGGCAATGGCCAGGCCGGCGCGCTCTGCCAGCATGCTGAGCGCACCGTGAAAACAAGCCGCATAGCCCGCGGCGAACAGTTGCTCGGGGTTGGTTCCTCCGCCCGGGCCGCCCAGTTCGACAGGCAGGCGCAGCTCGACCTGCAACGCGCCGTCATCCGACATGGCGATGCCGGAGGCGCGGCCATGCGCGGCCTCGCCGCCCCGCACCGTCACGCTGGTGGCGTACAGGGGTTGGAAATCACCGCCCCGGTACTTGTCCAGGAGCGCCTGTGCAGGCGGCCGCGGTCTGCTCATGGAAGTCCCCGCGCGCGCCGCTACGTGCCCGAACCGGAACGGCTGAACCAGGTTTCGAAATCGATCGCGCCCAGGCGCGGGCCGGGGCCGGGCACCAGCGTCGTATCGTCGAGCAGCGCCCCGAAATAGCGCGCGCCCGCGTCCGCCCGCAGCGTGCGTGAGTCACCGATCCTGTCCATGTAGCGCCGCGCCAGTTCGGCCAGGCGCAGGCGCTCGGGCCCGGCGATTTCCACAATGCCGTTCACCGGCGGCGCCAGCGTGGCGTCGGCCATGGCCAGCGCCACGTCGTCGGACGCGATCGGCTGGACGTAGGCGGGCAACAGGCGCACTTCGCCATCCTGGGTGCCCGACTGCACGATGCCGCCCAGGAATTCGAAGAACTGCGTGCTGTGAACGATGGTGTAGGGAATGCCGGCCGCCTGGATCAATTGTTCCTGCGCGATCTTGCCGCGGAAGTAACCGCTTTCGGCCAGGCGGTGCGTGCCCACCACCGACAGCGCGACATGGTGGCGCACGCCGGCGCGAGCCTCGGCGGCCAGCAGGTTGCGCCCCGAGGTCTGGAAGAATTCCAGCACGGCCCTGTCTTCGAACGACGGCGAGTTGGCCACGTCGACCACCGTCTCGACCCCGGCCAGCGCCGCGTCCAGGCCCGCGCCGGTGATCGTGTCGACGCCGGTCGCGGGCGACGCGGCGACAGCGTCATGGCCCCGTTCGATGAGCAATTTGACGAGCTTGGAGCCGATCAGGCCCGTGCCGCCGATGACCAGGATTTTCATGGCGCGCTCCTCAGTTGAACTTGGCCTTGTCCAGACCATAGGCCTTGTCGGCCGAGCCGGGCACGGTCCGGAAGCCGACGTTCAGGCGATTCCAGCCGTTGATGGACATGATGGCGAAGCTGAGGTCGCTGATCTCCTTTTCGGACAGTTGCGTGCGCACGCGCTCGTAGACCTCGTCGGGCACGCCCTGCGCGCCCAGCGTCGTCAGCGCCTCGGTCCAGGCCAGGCAGGCGCGCTCCCGCGGCGAGAACTCGGTGGATTCGCGCCAGATCGCCACATGGTGCAGGCGCAGCTCGCGCTCGCCACGGATCTTGGCTTCCTTCACGTGCATGTCCAGGCAGAAGCCGCAGCCATTGAGCTGCGATGCCCGGATCTCCACCAGCGACAGGATGGACTGCTCGATCGCGCCGGACTTCAAGAGCATGCCGAACTCGACGAATTTCTTGAACAGTTCGGGCGATTGGGCGAAAGCGTTCAGGCGTTGACTCATGGTGACTCCTTCAGGGGGTTGGGCAGGTCCAGGCAGCGTGGCGCGGGAAGGTGCGCGCGCTGGAACGACACCCGGATCGTAGGTCGGCCTGAACCGCGGCAGAAGGCCCGGCCAGGGGATCATGGTGTTGCCTCGGCGGCAACAATCAGCGGATGGACGCCATGGCTTCGCTTGGTCGATTGAACGCGCACAACCAAGCCGGTATCATGACGTCGGTTGCCTGATCCACGGATCAGCGCCGCTTGTAGCCCGGCTCCCGCGGCTGCTCCCCCGCCTCGCGCACTCCGACGCCCCGCCTCCTCGCGGCATTCCCCAGCGTCGCCGCTTTTCCCCGTTTTTCCCCGTTTTCTTTCCATTCCCCTCCACTCGCATCTGCACGGGAGAAGGCATGTCCTGTTCCAGAACCATTGCCGGCATCGGCAACGGACGCCACTTGCTGTCCGCACTTTCCCTGTCCGTGTTTTTCGTCGGCGCGAGCGAGTTCATGCTCGCGCCGATGTTGAACCCGTTGGCCGACGCCTTTCGCGCCAGTCCGGCCCAGGCCGCGTGGCTGATTTCCAGCTACGCGTTCGCCTACGCCATCGCGGCGCCGATCCTTGGCCACCTATCGGATCGCGTCGATCGGCGCCGGCTGTTGCTGGCCGGCCTGCTGTCATTCGCGATCGACGGCGTCGGCGTCGCGTTGGCGCCAACCCTGGAGGTCGCGCTGGCGCTGCGGATTTTCGGCGGCCTCGCCTCCGCCGTCATCATTCCGAACGCGTTCGCGCTGGTCGCCGAAAGCATGCCGCGCGACCGCCAGGCCGCGGCCATGGGCGTCGTCATGCTGGGCATGACGGCGGGCATCGCGATGGGGCCCGCGCTGGCCGGCCTGCTGACCGACTGGATCGGCTGGCGCGCACCGTTCCTGCTGACGTCGGCGGGCTGCCTTGTCGCCTGCGTTGTCAGCGGCATGTCGATACCGCGCGGGCACGCCGCGCGCGCGCCGCGCCAGCGCAGCGCAGTACATTGGCTGCGCGCGCGGGCCATCGTGCGTCCGCTGTTGGCCAAAGGGCTCTGGAACGGCGCGGGCGTGGCCGCCTTTCTGCTTTCGGGGGAAATCCTGCGCGCGCGCTATCAGCTGGAGGTGGCGCAGGTCGGCCTGAGCGCAACGGCATTCGGCATCGGGCTGGGGGTCGGCAACCTTTCCACCGGCGCGCTGCGCCGGCTGGGCTGCGGAGAAGAAGGCGCTTTGGTCATCACCACCACGCTGCTCGGTGGTTGCGTGGCGGCATTCTATCTTCTGCCATTGCCACTGCCCGGCGCGCTGGCCTGCCTGGCGGCGTGGGGCGCCGCGCTGGGCGCGGGCGCGCCGCTATCCACGGCCGTATTGGCGAAACGATCGGATCGGGACAAGGGCGCGGTGCTGGCCGCGGCGGAGACGCTGAACAACGTGTCCATTCTGTCGCTGGTGCCGCTGGCGGCGCCGCTGCTTGCGTCTGGAACGGCCCATCAGGCCGCCGGCGTGCTGTTGGCCGGCCTGGGCATCGGCATCGCATTGGCCATCCGCGACGCCGTTGCGGCAACGCGATGATGGGCCAGCGACGATGATTGGCCATTTGGTCGATGGCGCGCCCGACAGGAATCGAACCTGTATCAAGAGCTTCGGAAACTCTCATTCTATCCATTGAACTACGGGCGCAGCGCAAGGAGGCGGTATTGTACCTAGTTTTGCGCAATCTGCATGAAGTGGATCGATTCGCCGGGCAAACTGCGTGAAAACCCCGTCCGTCCGTTGGACGCGCGTCCCTGACACCGTTATATAATCCAGCGTTTGCTTGCAAGGCGGTCTGCTTTTTGCCGCCCTTTGTGCAGTACTGATTTTCTGTTGCCGCCGCCAGGCGCCCCGGTACCCGTTAGCAGGATTTGGTCATGAGCAACGAGCAGGAACACATAGAAGAGCACTCCTCCCCCATCAAGACCCCGAAGCAACTGATCGTCACGGTCATACTGGCCTTCGTGGTGCCTATCGCCATCATCATCCTACTGGTGAACATGGTCGCCTCGGGCGCCAAGGTCGGCGCCGGCTCGGATACCCTGTCCACGGAAGCCGTCACGAAACGCATCGCCCCCGTCGCGGGATTCGAACTGGTCGACGCCAACGCGCCCAAGGTCTTCAAGACCGGCGAACAGGTCTTCCAGGCCGTCTGTACGGCCTGTCATACCGCCGGCGTGGCGGGCGCGCCCAAGGTCGGCGACAACGCCGCGTGGGCCCCCTTCATCAAGTCCGGCTTCGACGCAATGATGAACGTCGCCCTGCATGGCAAGGGCGGCATGCCCGCCAAGGGCGGCAACCCGACTCTGTCCGATTTCGAGGTTGCGCGCGCCGTGGTGTACATGGCCAACAAATCCGGCGGCTCGCTGCCGGAGCCGGCCGCCCCCGCTGAAGAAGGCGCCAAGAAGGAAGCCGACGCCGCGCCGGCCGCGCCCGCGGCTGCCGCTCCCGCCCCCGCACCGGCTGCCGCGGCTCCTGCTGCTGCCGCGCCCGCTGCCGCTGCCGCTGCGCCGGCTCCCGCTCCCGCCGCCGCGCCCGCGCCGCAACAGGCCGCCGCGGTCAACCCCGCTGGCGAGAAGCTCTACAAGAGCGTCTGTTTCGCCTGCCACGCCACCGGCGTGGCCAACGCTCCCAAGTTCGGCGACAAGGCCGCCTGGGAGCCGTACATCAAGACCGGCATGGACGCCATGGTCAAGGTCGCGATGCAGGGCAAGCCGCCGATGCCGCCCAAGGGCGGCGCGGCCAACGCCTCGGAAGACGACATCCGCGCGGCCGTGCAATACATGGTGGACGCGGCCAAGTAAGCCGCGCACACCCCGGGCGCGGCGCCGCGCCAGTCGAAAAAAAGGCCCCTCGATGCATCGAGGGGCTTTTTGTTTGGGGCCGCGCCGTCAGTCGGCGGCCGAGGTCTTGAGCAGCGACATGCCCAGCTGCACGCGGCGTTGCAGCCACAGGCTGGGACGATAGCGCGGATCGCCGGTGACGCGCTGGATGTTCTTCAGGATCTCCAGGATGCGCTCCGCGCCCAGCGCGTCGCCCAGGGCCAGCGGGCCCACCGGATACCCCAGGCCCAGCGTCACGGCGCGGTCGATGTCCTCGGGGGTGGCGATCTGCTGTTGCGCGATATCGGCGGCGATGTTGACGATCATGGCCACGATGCGCTGCGCGACGAAGCCGGGAGAATCCTCGACCACCGACACCGGCACGCCGTCGCCGGCCAGCACCGCGTGCGCGGCATCGCGCCATTTGGCGTCGGTTCCCGGCGACACCATCAGGGTGCGGCGCTTGGCCTTGTCGAACGCGTGCAGCGTATCGAGGCCGACGCAGCGCGCCGGATCCAGCCCTTGCGCCGACACCGTGGTGGATACGTCTTCACCGAACGGCGTGACGATGATGAGCGCATCGGCCGCCGGCGTGGCGCCGGACACCAGCGGCGCGCCCAGCTTTTCCAGCAGCGCGGTGGCGCGCGCGTAACCTTCCGCGTGGCGCGGGCTGACCCAGACCTTCAGGCCTTGCGGCAGCGCCGGCACGGGCGGCTCGGCCGGCACCTGCTTCTGGCCGTCCACATACTTGTAGAAGCCCTCGCCGGCCTTCCGGCCGATCAGGCCGCCGGCCAGGCGCACGGTGGTGATGGGCGACGGACGGAAGCGCGGTTCGTCGAAGAACTGGCGGTAGATGGATTCCATCACCGGATGCGAGACGTCCAGCGCGGTCAGGTCCAGCAGCTCGAACGGGCCCATGCGGAAACCGGCCTGCTCGCGCATGATGGCATCCACCTGCGCGAAGCTCGCCACCGATTCCTGCGCCACGCGCAGGCCTTCGGTGTTCATGCCGCGACCGGCGTGGTTGACGATGAAGCCGGGCATGTCCTTGGCGCGCACCGGCGTGTGGCCCATGCGGCGCGCCAGTTCGGCCAGCGCGTCGCCGGTCTCGGGCGCGCTGCGCAGGCCGTCGATGACCTCGACCACCTTCATCAGCGCCACCGGGTTGAAGAAGTGATAGCCCGCGACGCGCTGCGGCAGCTTGCAAGCCGCGGCGATGGCGGTGATCGACAGCGACGAGGTGTTCGAGGCCAGGATGCAGTCGTCGGCCACCACGCCCTCCAGGGCGGCGAACAGGTCGCGCTTGACGTCCAGGCGCTCGACAATGGCTTCGACCACCAACTGGCATTGCGACATGTCGGTCAGCGCCGTGGCGGACTCGACGCGCGCCAGCGCGGCCTGCGCGTCGGCGGCGGTCAGCTTGCCCTTCTCGGCCAGCTTGTCCCAGGTCTGGCGCAGCGACTCGCGCGCGGCGGCCACGGCGTCGGCGCTGGTGTCGTACAGGCGCACGCGCAGGCCGGCCTGCGCCGCGATCTGGGCGATGCCCCGCCCCATGGCCCCGGCGCCCACGACGCCGATGGTTTGAATCTCCGTCATCAACTTCTCCTGCCTGTCATTGGAATGGTGTGTGCGCCGCGCCCAGCGCGGCGACGGGATGGCGCGCGCGGATCAGGACGGGCTTTGCGCCAGCGCCTGGATTTCCGCGGCCGACAGCCCGAGCTTTTCGGCCAGCACCTGCGCGGTGTGTTCGCCCAGCATGGGCGGCGCGCGGCGATATTCGACCGGGCTGCCCGAGAACTTCAGCGGACTGGCGGCCATGGGCACGGTGCCCGCGGTCGGATGCGGCAATTCGCGCTTCATGCCGCGCGCCAGCACCTGCGGGTCTTCGTAGACCTGGTCGAGCGTATTGATCGGGCCGACCGGCACGCCCACGGCCTCGAGCGAGGCGAGCCAGTGATCGCGCGCGCCGGTGGCCATGCGTTCGGCCAGCAGCGGCACCAGCGCCTCGCGGTTCTTGACGCGCTGCGGGTTGGTGGAAAAACGCGGATCGGCCGACAGCTCGGGCAGGCCGATGGCGCCGCAGTAGTTGCGGAACTGGCTGTCGTTGCCGACCGCGACGATCAGGTGGCCGTCGCTGGCGGCGAATACCTGGTACGGCACCAGGTTCTGGTGCGCGTTGCCGGCCCGGCGCGGCGCGTTGCCGGAGGTCATGAAGTTCAGGTTCTGGTTCGCCAGCATGGCGACCTGGCAATCCAGCAGCGCCATGTCGATGTGCTGGCCCAGGCCGCTGACCGAGCGCTCGTGCAGCGCGGCCAGGATGCCGACGGTGGAGTACATGCCGGTCATCAGGTCGGCCACGGCCACGCCCGCTTTCTGCGGGCCGCCGCCGGGCAGGTCGTCGCGCTCGCCGGTGATGCTCATCAGGCCGCCCATGCCCTGGATCATGAAGTCATAACCCGGGCGGCTGGCGTACGGACCGGTCTGGCCGAAGCCGGTGATCGAGCAGTAGATCAGGCGCGGGTTCACTTCCTTGAGGCTGGCGTAGTCCAGGCCGTACTTGGCCAGGCCGCCGACCTTGAAGTTCTCGACCAGGATGTCGCTCTGCAGGGCCAGTTCGCGCACCAGTTCGGCGCCGCGCGGCGAGGCGATGTCGAGGGCGACGGAGAACTTGTTGCGGTTGGCAGAGAGGTAGTAGGCGGCTTCGGTGGTGTCGTTGCCGGCCGCGTCCTTCAGGTACGGGGGGCCCCAGGCGCGGGTGTCGTCACCGGCGCCGGGGCGCTCGATCTTGATGACTTCGGCGCCGAGGTCGGCCAGGTTCTGGGTGCACCAGGGGCCGGCGAGAACGCGGGTCAGGTCCAGGACGCGGATGCCTGTCAGGGGAGCGGGACGTTGCGACATCTTTTATCTTTTCGCCAAAGAGTATTAGGTCAGTGGGGATATTAGCCGGTGGGGGCTTGGGTGTGTTGGGGTGGTCGTTTTGGGGGGACGCGGGTGGGTTCTTTAGACGCCCTTTGCGGTGTGGCGTGGGGAATGGGGGGCTACGATTGCGGTCCGGAGCGTTCGCTCCGGACTGCCCCGTCCTCAACCTCGTCCGCCTGCGGCTCCCTACGGTTTCCGTCGGGCGCATCTACACGCCCCCCATTCCCCACGCCACACCGCAAAGGGCTGCGCTGAAGGTTCATGGCGGGTGCTGGGGCGGGCGGTTTGCTTGGCATTTTGATGGCGACCATCGGGGGGTGGAGAGGTAGTGCGGGGCCCGCCAAAGGCGGCTGCGCGGGCAGCCTTCTTTGGCTTACATGCTGTTTTGCGGTTGGGTGATGACGCTGCGCGGGGGTGGAGGACCTTCACGTTGCATGGCCGCCTGGCGGCACACGAGGCATGGCGCCCTGCCCTATTGCTCCAGTGTTGAGGTGTCGGCATCGGGGGTGGCGGGTGGATGCCCGCCACGCCTTCGCACGGCTTAGCTGTTGGCCTTGATGACCTCGCGGGCGATGACCAGTTGCTGGATTTGCGAGGTGCCTTCGAAGATGCGGAAGAGGCGCACGTCGCGGTAGAAGCGTTCGACGGCGTATTCGGACATGTAGCCGGCGCCGCCGTGGATCTGGACGGCGCGGTCGGCGACGCGGCCGACCATTTCGGTGGCGTAGAGTTTGCAGCAGGCGGCCTGCATGGTGGTGTTCTCGCCGCGATCGCGCAGGCGGGCGGCGTCCAGGACCATGCAGCGGGCGGCGTAGAGTTCGGCCTGGCTGTCGGCGATCATGGCCTGGATCAACTGGAACTCGGCGATGGGCTGGCCGAACTGCTTGCGTTCGGTGGCGTATTTGACAGCGTCGCGCAGCAGGCGGTCGGCGATGCCGACGCACAGGGCCGAGATGTGCAGGCGGCCCTTGTCGAGCACGCGCATCGAGGTGCGGAAACCATTGCCTTCCTCGCCGCCCAGCAGGGCCGAGGCGGGGACGCGGCAGTTGTCGAACACCACGTCGCTGGTAAGCGCGCCGGCCTGGCCCATTTTCTTGTCCGGCTTGCCGATGATGAGGCCCGGCGTGCCGGCTTCGACCAGGAAGCACGAAATGGAATTGGCGCGGCGTTCGGGCGCGGTGCGCGCCATCACCGAGAACAGGCCGGCGATGGGCGCGTTGGTGATGTAGCGCTTGGTGCCGTTGAGCACGTAATGGTCGCCGTCGCGTTCGGCCGACAGGCGCAGCGCCATGGCGTCGGAGCCGGCATCGGGTTCGGTCAGCGCGAACGAGCCGATCAGTTCGCCGCTGGCCAGGCGCGGCAGGTAACGGGCGCGCTGTTCGTCCGTGCCGGCCAGCACGATGGCCTGCGAGCCGATGCCGATGTTGGTGCCGGCCAGCGAACGGAACGCGGGCGAGGTCTGGCCCAGTTCGAACACCACCTTCACTTCTTCTTCCATCGTCAGGCCCAGGCCGCCGTGGTCGGGCGAGATCGACAGGCCGAACAGGCCCAGCTCGCGCATTTCGGCGACGATGTCCGGCGGCACCTGGCCGCTGGCGGCCAGTTCGTCCTCGGCGGGAATCAGGCGTTCGTGCACGAAGCGGCGCACGGCGTCCAGCAACAGGGTCAGGGTTTCGGTATCCAGGGCCATGATGTCAGTCTCTCGGGAGTGCGGGGCGGCGGCGCTCAGGGGCGCATGCCGCCAACCAGTAAATCGAAATAGCCGGCGGCGATGGTCTCGGCGCTGTCGCCCTGGCCGGGCTTGTACCAGCGCACCATCCAGTTCAGCATCGACAGCACGGCGCGGCCGGTGGCGGGCACGTCCAGCGGCCGGAACGCGCCCTCGGCCACGCCCTGCGCGATCAGGTCGCGCAGGCGCTTCTCGTAGCCGTCGCGCAATCGGGCAGCGTCCTCGCGCTCGGGCAGCGCCATGCCGGAATAGCCGATCAGCATGGTGACGAACTCGGCGTGGTGCTGCTCGAAATAGCGGGCGTGGCCGACCATGAAGGCGCGCAGGCGGGCGGCGCCGCCCTCGGCGCGCGCCACGTCCTGGCCGACGCTCTGGTTCAGGCCATTGAGCACCGCCAGGATGATGGCGTCGTAGATGTCCTGCTTGGTGGTGAAGTAGTGATAGATGGCGGCCTTGGACACGCCAATGGCGGCGGCCAGGTCCGACACCGAACTGCCGTCGTAGCCGCTGCGCGCGAACAGCTTGGCGGCTTCGGCCAGGATGCGTTCGCGCGGGGCCGCCAGCGTTGGCGGTCGGCCGGCGCGGGCGCGTTTGGTGGCGGGGGCTGCGGAAGTCGCCATGAGGGAACCTGGTGAGGCGGCGTCGAGGCAGGCAATGCCGGACCACGGGCGGTTCCGTTCCATTGACAGCGGTTCGGCGCTTGCCGTTAAATAAAGATTAATTAATTACCGGACGGTCGGTAGGTAATTGTAGACACATCCCTTTCCGCCACGCAAGCGCGGCTTGGGCGCTCAACCCGAAACCACACGTGACGCCGTTATGCCCCACTCCCTCGTGACAGATCTGTATGGCCAGATGTCCCTGCCGGTCATCAGCGCCCCCATGTTCATCGTGTCCAACCCGAAGCTGGTCGTCGCCCAATGCACGAGCGGCATCGTCGGTTCGTTTCCGGCGCTGAACGCGCGTCCGCAGAGCCTGCTGACCGACTGGCTGGACGAGATCCAGGCCGGCCTGGCCTCGTACCGCGAGGCCAACCCCCGCGCCGCCGTCGCGCCCTACGCCGTCAACCAGATCATCCACCAGTCCAACGACCGGCTCGAACAGGACCTGGCAGTGTGCGCCAGCCACCGCGTGCCACTGATCATCACCAGCCTGCGCGCCCCCGGCGACCTGGTCAAAGGCATCCACGACTGGGGCGGCAAGGTGTTCCACGACGTCACCACCATCCGCCACGCCGAAAAGGCGCTGGAAGCGGGCGTGGACGGCCTGATCCTGGTGTGCGCGGGCGCGGGCGGCCATGCCGGCACCCTCAGCCCGTTCGCGCTGGTGTCCGAGGTGCGCCGCTTCTACGATGGCCCGCTGATCCTGTCGGGCGCCATCACCTCCGGCGCCCAGGTGCTGGCCGCGCTCGCCATGGGCGTGGACTTCGCCTACATGGGCACGCGCTTCATCGCCAGCGAGGAAGCCAACGCCAGCGAGGGCTACAAGGCCGCCATCGTCGAGGCCAGCGCCGCCGACATCCTCTACACCCCGTTCTTCACCGGCATCCCCGGCAACTACCTGAAGGCCAGCATCAGCGCCGCCGGCCTCGATCCGGCCAACCTGCCGCAGCCGGACAGCGGCGCCTCCAATTTCGGCTCCAGCCGCGTCAAGCCGTGGAAGGACATCTGGGGCGCGGGCCAGGGCGTGGGCAACATCGGCAGCGTGCAGCCGACGCGCCAGATCGTCGACACGCTGCGCCGCGAATACGCCGAGGCCAAGACGCAACTGGCCGCCAGGACCTTCGCATGAGCGCCGGGCTGCGGGTCACGCGCGACGGCGCGGTGCTGACGCTGGTGATCGATCGCCAGGACCGCCGCAACGCCCTCGACACGGCCACCTACACGGCGTTGACCGAACAGATCGCGCTGGCCAGCGCCGACACCGGCGTGTCGGCGGTGATCCTGGCCGGGGCCGGCGAACACTTCACTGCCGGCAACGACCTGCGCGATTTCCAGGCCGAACGCGGCGCCGGCGACAGCGCCGGCCTGACCTTCCTGCGCGCGCTGACGCAGGCCGACGTGCCGGTCATCGCCGCCGTCGAGGGCTACGCCATCGGCATCGGCGTGACGCTGCTGCAGCATTGCGACTTCGTCTACATCGGCGAAGGCGCCACCCTGCGCATGCCGTTCGTGGCGCTGGGCCTGTGCCCGGAGGGCGCGTCCAGCCTGCTGATGCCGCGCCTGGCCGGCGCCCGCCGGGCCGCCGAATGGCTGTTGCAGGGCAAGGCGTTCTCGGCGCGGGAAGCATGCGAGGCCGGCCTGGCCACCGCGGTCACCGCCAAGGGCGGCGCCCTGGCGGCCGCGCAGGCCACCGCCGCCAGCCTGGCGAAACAACCGCCGGCCGCGCTGCGGCTGACCAAGGCCATGCTCAAGCGCCCGGACCGGCAGGCGATCCAGGACACGCTCGATTACGAGGCGCAGCAGTTCCGCGCCCGCCTGCAGACGGAAGAGGCGCAGGCCGCGTTCGCGGCGTTCTTCAAGAAGTGAATCCGGCACGGCCGGGCGCCTTGCGCGCCCGCGCCGCCGCATGCGACGCCTGGGCCGGGACGCTTGGCCAGATCCCGCCCGGCGCGGGGCCGGACGCGGCCGGCAGCCGTCCTTGTCAGAAGGGCGAGTCGGGCCGGAAGTTCGGCGCCCGCCGCTCACGCAGCGACTGCACGCCTTCGCGCACGTCCGGGCCGCCAAATCCCATGAACTCCAGCGCCAGCGACGTATCGAAGGTCGGGCCGGCCATGCGCAGCCAGTTGTTCAGTGAATACTTGGTCCAGCGGATCGCGGTCTGCGAGCCCGCCGCCAGGCGGTTGGCCACCTCGAAAGCGCGGCCGATCAACTCGGCCTCGTCCACGCACAGCGACACCAGGCCGATGCGCTCGGCCTCTTCGCCGCTCACGGTTTCGCACAGCATCAGGTAGTACTTGGCGCGCGCCATGCCGCACAGCAGCGGCCAGACGATGGCGGCATGGTCGCCGGCGGTGACGCCCAGGCGGGTGTGGCCGTCGATGATGCGGGCGTCGCGCGCGGCGATCGAGATGTCGGCCAGCAGGCCGGCCACCAGCCCCGCGCCCACGGCGGCGCCGTGCATCGCCGACACGATCGGCTTGCTGCAGTTGATGATGTTGTAGACCAGGTCGCGCGCCTCGCGCCAGACGCGGGTGCGCACGTCGAAGTCGTCCGCCATCTGCTGCACCAGGTCCAGGTCGCCGCCGCCCGAGAAACCCTTGCCCTCGCCGCGGATCACCACCACGCGGGTGTCGGGGTCGGTGTCGATATCGCGCCAGATGTCGGCCAGCTCGCGGTGCATGCGGTCGTCGGCGGTGGACAGCTTGCCCGGCTTGCCGTCCTTGGACCCCATGATCAGCTCCAGCACGCCATTGGGATGGCGGCGCAGCTTGAGGGACTCGTAGGCGGAATAGTGTTCCAGCGTGATATCGGTCATCGTCGTCTCCGGTGGCGCGGGCGGAAGGCCGCGCGTTTTGGGGCACTATAGTGGATAGCCCCATCCCCAGCGCCCGCCGCCGATCCCGGAGCCTCAGCCCATGAACACCCCCGCCCCCTCCTTTGCCGGCGAGATCCGCCGCGACGACCTGCCGGCGTTGTTCGCCGTCCGCGATCCGGACACCCACAAGGGCAGTTTCGGCACCGTTGGCGTCGTGGGCGGCGGGCGCGGCATGGAAGGCGCGGCGCTGCTGGCCGCGCGCGCCGCGCTCAAGACCGGCGCCGGTAAGGTGCTGGTGGGCTTCGCCCAGGACGCGGCGCCGCTGCCCTGCGATCCGCTGCAACCGGAACTGATGCTGCGCGACGCGCGCTCGCTGCTCGACACGGACTGGGGCGTGACCGCCTGGGTCGCCGGGTGCGGCATCGGCGCCGGCCCGAGCGCGGCCAACGCCCTGTCCGAGCTGTTCGTGTTGCGCCATGGCGCGCCGCTGGTGCTGGACGCCGACGGCCTGAACCTGCTGGCCAACGGCGGCATCCAGCCCAACTGGGGCGACGGCCCGGTGGTGCTGACCCCGCACCCGGCCGAGGCCGGCCGGCTGCTCGGCCTGGACACCCCCGGCATCCAGGCCGACCGCCCCGCCGCCGCCCAGGCGCTGGCGCGGCGCTTCGGCGCCTGGGTGGTCCTGAAGGGCGCGGGCACCGTGGTCTGCGCGCCGGACGGCACCTGGTGGCGCAATACCAGCGGCAACCCCGGCTTGGCCACGGCCGGAACCGGGGACGTATTGGCCGGCATCCTGGGCTCGCTGCTGGCCCAGCGCCTGCCGCTGGCGCAAGCCGTGGCCGGCGCGGTCTGGCTGCATGGCGCGGCCGCCGACGCCCTGGTGGCCCGGGGCATCGGGCCGATCGGGCTGACCGCAGGCGAACTGGCGGACGCCGCCCGGCGACTGCGCAACGGCGGGCCGACCGCCTAAGTCCCTGGGGGCAAAAACATTTTTACAACATACTAGGGTTTTCCCCTAAAAACGCGTTGCTTTTGATTTAGGGTTATCCCTATAATGGTTTACCCCAAGACGAAACGGACTGGAGAAAACCATGAGCGAACTGACCCTGAACCACACTGCCCGCCTGACCGACGCGCTGGAGCGCGACCTGCTCCGCGGCGCCCTCGAGAACCAACCGAATTCCCACCCGCTGACCAACCTGAAGAAGGCTGGCAAGGCGATCGCCGCCGCTGTCGCTGGCGTGTTCGCCTTCATCGACGAAGTCAACGAGTCGATGAACAAGGCCCGCGCCGCCAGCTCGCGCTTCTCCGGTTCGCAGTGGTAAGACCAGCCGTGCCGGCCTGAGTCGCGACCGATCTCCCGCGATTCAGCCTGGCGCGCTGCCGGTGCGACGCCCGCCGCCCACGCGGCGCCCGCTGCATCGGACCCGGCGCCCGGGTCTTCATTACCGGGCGCCATCGCGCCGCGCCGGCCCCACTTGCGGGGCCCCCGCGACGCCCTCCACGACGCAATACTCGATCGCCCCAGTGCGAAGCCGTCCCGAAGCGGGACCGCCTCGAACTGGGGCGATCGGCATTTTTCGCACGGCTTCGCCCGCTATTCCCCCTCTCGGCGTTTACCCTGACGCCGGCCCGGCGCGCATTGACAGCGCGCGAAGCCCCTATCGATAATCGGCCCCTTGCCGTCGTGCCTGGCGCCAAAAACACCGCAAGCCCCCCGGCCGACGTTGCGTTCCCCCGGTTGGCCCCGCCGCTGTTTCCCCCCGCCAGCACGATCCGGTTCGTTCCCCATCCGGAGTTGTCACCATGAAGTTGCGCACCACCCTGGCCCTTGTGGCCGCCGCCATTCCCTTGGCCGCTGCCCAGGCCCAGACGCTGAAGATCGGCCTGTCCGCCGAACCCACCTCGGCCGACCCCCACTACCACAAGATGACGCAGAACGACGCGTTCTCCGCGCACGTCTACAGTTCGCTGGTGGGCCGCAGTGCCGACATGAAGCTGGTGCCCGCGCTGGCCACGTCCTGGAAGAACCTGGACGACCTGACCTGGGAATTCAAGCTGCGCGACGACGTCAAGTTCTCCAACGGCAAGCCGTTCACGTCCGAAGACGTGCTGTTCACGATCTGCCGCACGTTGAACAACGAGACCAACGTGTCGCAGTCCTACATGGACACGACCAAGCTGATCACCGACGTGCAGACGCCGGATGCGCACACCGTCATCATCAAGACCGGCGCCCCCTTCCCGCTGATGCCCGCCGAAATGGCGCGCTCGCTGCCGATCATCTGGAACGGCATCGTCGAGCACGGCAAGCTGACGTTCGACCCGAAGAAGGGTTGCGGCGTGACCGGCGCCTGGCCGACGGTGGCCGACTTCAACAACGGCAAGGACGCCATCGGCACCGGCCCGTACACCCTGAAGTCGTACGTCAAGGGCACCGGCATCGAACTGGTGCGCAATGAGAACTACTGGGGTCCGAAGCCCTACTGGAAGGAAGTGAAGTTCGTGCCGGTGCCGGCCGCCGGCCCGCGCCTGACCGGCCTGCTGTCGGGCGACTTCGACATGATCGAGAACCCCGCCGCGCGCGACCTGCAGCGCCTGAAGGACAACCCCAAGTTCGGTTTCGTGGCCACGCCCTCGACCCGCCTGGTGTTCTTCCAGCCCGACGTGGCGCGCAACCCGAGCCCGTTCGTCAAGAGCGCCGACGGCAAGAACCCGCTGCAGGACCTGCGCGTGCGCAAGGCCATCTCGATGGCCATCGACCGCAAGACCATCACCGCCCGCATCATGGACGGCATGGCCACCCCGGCCTACCAGTACATGCCCGACGGCATGTTCGGCGCGCTGCCCAAGGCCCCGGAAATCAAGTACGACCCGGAAGGCGCCAAGAAGCTGCTGGCCGAAGCCGGCTACCCCAACGGCTTCGAGCTGACGCTGTCGTCGACCAACGACCGCTACGTCAATGACGGCCAGGTGGCGCAGGCCGTGGCCCAGTACCTGGCCCGCGTCGGCATCAAGACCAACGTCGACGCCATGACCGCCTCGATCTACTTCCCCAAGCGCGCCAAGCGCGAGTTCAGCTTCTCGATGGGCGGCTGGCCGGCGGAAACGGGCGAAGCCTCGGCGCTGTTCCAGCTGTGGGTCGCCTCGCTCGACTCGCCCAACAGCCTGGGCACCAGCAACTACGGCGGCTTCACCAACGCCGACTTCGACAAGGTCTACAAGCAGGCCATCGTCACCGTCGACGCGCCCAAGCGCGAGAAGCTGCTGCAGGAAGCCACCCAGATCGCGCTGGACAACGTGCCGCTGATCCCGCTGCACTTCGAAAGCAGCATCTGGGCCTTCCGCAAGGGCATCTCCTATGAAGGCCGCCGCGACCAGTTCACGCTGGCCACCTCGGTCAAGCCGGACGCCAAGTAATCCGGCGCGCGTGACATGAAAACGGCTGCCTTCGGGCAGCCGTTTTTCCTTGGATGCGCATCGCGTCCCCACCGGGCGGCCGTGGCGGTCTCAGGCGCCCGGCCCTTGCGCCAGCAGCACGTCCAGCTCGCGCGACAACAGGTCGATGAAGGCTTCCGTCTTGGGCGGCAGCTGGCGCCCCTGCATGACGTGCAGTTGCAAGGTGCGCGACTGCAACTGGGCATTGGAGATCGGCACCGCCACCAGCTCGTCGCGCTTGAGGCTCCAGGCCACCGAGATGTAGCCGCTGAGCATGATGGCGTCGGAACCGAACACGAAGCCATGCAGCGGCGAGGAATCATTGCAGGTAAAGGTCGGTTCGAGCTGCACCGATTCCAGCAGGCAGCCCATCTCGAACAGATGGCGGGTGGTGGTGCCAGGGCCGGTCAGCGCCAGCGGGTAGCGGCCCAGGTCCTGCAGGCTGACGCTCTTGCGGCCGGCCAGCGGGTGGCCCGCGGCCATGACGGCGTGCACCGGCGCGCGCCGCGAATAGCGCACGCTGACGCCGCTGAGCCGTTCGACGTTGAAGGTCATGCCCAGTTCGACGCTGCCTTCGGCGACGCGGCGGGCGACATCGGCCGGCGTGCCCACATGCAGGTCGAAGCGCGCCTCGGGCCAGTCGCGGCGAAAGCGCGCCATGGCCGACGGCAGGAAGATGCGCGCCACGCCCTCGACCGCCGCCATGCGGATCTCGTTGCGCGCCATGCCCTTGAGCGCGGCGATCTCCTGCAGCACCGAATCCGATTCCAGCAGCGTGCGCCGCGCGTGGGCCAGCAGCAGCCGGCCGGCCTCGCTCAGCACCATGCCGCGCGCGGCGCGCTCGAACAGCGGCGCGCCCGCTTCTTCCTCCAGCTTGGCGATCTGGCGGCTGATGGCGGACACCGCCACGTGCAGGCGTTCGGACGCCCCGCTCAGGCTGCCCGCCTGGGCGACCTCGACAAAGTAACGCAGGGCGATGCCGTGCATGTTTCCCCCTCGCTGGGGCCTGACGCCGATGAAAATAGCTTTGCCTTTTTTGCAAAGCTTCCGATAAATATTCTAATTGTAGAGAAAGCTTCCCTGATCCTAGAATTTGCGCAACGATTCAGCAGGGTGCGCAATGACGCGCCCTGCCAGACAAGGGGAAGTCCGTGCCAGCAGCAGTCACGAGCGCCAGCCGCGCCGCCGCCATCGGCCGCGCGGTCGCATATGCCGATAGCGGCGCCTTGCAGCGCGATCTGGCGGAGCTGGTCGCGCACCGCACCGAAAGCCAGAACCCGGACCAGCGCGCCGCGCTCTACGACTACCTGCGCGCGGCGGTCGCGCCGCGCCTGGAAGCGCTGGGCTGTTCCTGGCGCGTGGAGGACAACCCCGTCGCCGGCGGTCCGCCGTTCCTGCTGGCCGAGCGCATCGAGGACCCGGCCCTGCCCGCCGTGCTGATGTACGCCCACGGCGACGTGGTGCGCGGCTATGACGAGCAATGGCGCGCCGGCCTGGCGCCGTGGCGCCTGACGGCCGAGGGCGATCGCTGGTACGGCCGCGGCGCCGCCGACAACAAGGGACAGTACTGCGTCAACATGACCGCGCTGGAACAGGTGCGGGCCGAACGCGGCGGGCGCCTGGGCTTCAACCTGCGCATGCTGGTGGAATGCGGCGAGGAAGTCGGCTCGCCCGGCCTGCACCAGGCCTGCGCCGCGTGGCGCGACGCCCTGGCGGCGGATGTCTTCATCGCCTCCGACGGCCCTCGGCTGGCGGCCGACCTGCCGACACTGTTCCTGGGCTCGCGCGGCACGCTGCTGTTCGACCTGACGGTGGACCTGCGCGGCCACGCCCACCACTCCGGCAACTGGGGCGGCGTGCTGCCCAATCCCGGCCTCATCCTGGCGCACGCGCTGGCCAGCCTGGTGGATGCGCGCGGCCGATTGCTGGTCGACGGCCTGCGTCCGCCGGCGATTCCGCCCGCCGTGCGCCAGGCGCTGGCGGACATCCGGGTCGGCCAGGACGACGACGCGCCCGAGATCGACCCGGACTGGGGCGAGCCCGGCCTGTCGCTGGCCGAGCGCCTGTTCGGCTGGAACACGCTGGAAGTGCTGGCCTACAAGACCGGCAACCCCGACAACCCGGTGGGCGCGATTCCGCCGCGCGCCAGCGCCACCTGCAACCTGCGCTTCGTGGTCGGCACCGACTGGCGCCAGGCCGAGGGCATCCTGCGCCGGCACCTGGACGCGCGGGGCCTGCGGCAGGTCCAGGTCCGCGTGCGGCGCGGCACGCCGGCCACCCGGCTGGACCCGGACGATCCGTGGGCGCGCTGGGCCGTGGCCTCGCTGGCCGCCACCACCGGCAAGACGCCCGCACTGCTGCCGAACCTGGGCGGCACCGTGCCCAACGACGCTTTCTCGGAAGTGTTGGGGCTGCCCACCATCTGGGTGCCGCATTCCTATCCCGCCTGTTGCCAGCATGGCCCCGACGAACACCTGCTCGCCTCCGTGGCGCGCGAAGGCGCGGCGGTGATGGCCGGCCTGTTCTGGGACCTGGGCGAACAGGGCGCGGCCGTGGCCGCGCAACGCGAGCGCCTGACCGCCACCTGACCGCCTTCGGGCGCCATCCCTTATACAATCCCCCTCGCTTGATCGGAGTTCCCATGTCCTCGTCCTCTACCGCGTCCCGTCCGCGCCCCTTTTTGCTCGCCTGTCCGGATCTGGCGGCCGAGCGCGTGGGCAACACGGATACCCCCGGCGTCTGGCATTTCGACTCCGGCGTGCCGGGCAAGCGCGTGATGCTCAGCGCCCTGGTCCACGGCAACGAGCTGTGCGGCGCCTGGGCCCTGAAGGATGCGCTGGCCGCCGGCCTGCGCCCGCGCCGTGGTTCGCTGACGCTGGCATTCTGCAACCTGGCCGCGTTCGACCGCTTCGACCCCGCCAACTACGCGCCGGCGCGCTTCGTCGACGAAGACATGAACCGCGTCTGGAGCGACGACAAGCTGGCCCAGCCCATCAGCCAGGAACGCCGCCGCGCCGCCGCCCTGCGCCCGTGGGTGGCGCAGGCCGACTGGCTGCTGGACTTCCACTCGATGAGCAATTCCGATGTGCCGCTGCAGCTGACCGGCATGGAACAGCGCAACATCGACCTGGCCCTGTCGCTGGGCAACCCCGCCACGATCATCGCCGACGCCGGCCATGCCGCCGGCGTGCGCATGCGCGACTACGGCCGTTTCGGCGAGGCCGGCGACAACGGCACCCGTTCGTTGCTGATCGAATGCGGCTTCCATGGCGCGCCCGAGGCGCGCGGCGTGGCGGTCGACCAGATGGCGCGTTTCCTGGTGGCGGCCGGCACCGTGGACGAGGCCGACCTGCCCGCCGCCTGGTTCGCCCCCCAGGCCAGCGCCCAGCGCGCGCTGCGCGTGACCCACGCGATCGCCGCCAAGAGCGCCGACTTCCGTTTCGCCGAGCCCTGGAAGGGCCTGGAGACGCTGGCGCGCGCCGGCACCGTCATCGGCTGGTCCGAGGGCGAGGCCGTGACCACGCCGTACGACAACTGCGTCCTGATCATGCCGTCGACCGCCAACCTGCGGGCCGGGGTGACGGTGGTGCGGCTGGCGCAACCGATCGTCTGATGCATCGCGCGTCGCGCCCTTGCTGGCGCGCCGCCTCATATAAAAAAACCACCAAGGGAAGCAGCATGTCCGCAAACGTTTTCATCCGCAGCGCGTTATCGACCTGTACGCTGGCGGCCGCCCTGGCCGCTGGCGCCATGGCCCAGGCCCAGTCGGCCCCGCAGACGCTGCGGATCGGCCTGTCGTCCGAACCCACGGCGATGGACCCGCACTACCACCAGGTCACGCCCAACGACGCGATGACCTCGCACATCTTCGAGACGCTGATCGGCCAGGACGCCAAGATGAATCTGGTGCCGCGGCTGGCGACCGCCTGGAAGGCGGTGGACGACACCACCTGGGAATTCACGCTGCGCGACGGCGTGAAGTTCTCCAATGGCCAGCCGTTCACGCCGCAGGACGTGATCTTCACGCTGTGCCGCGCGTTCCACAACGAGCAGTCGATCGGCGGCTCGTACCTGAGCGTGGTGCAGAAGCTGGCCAGCATCGACGTGCGCGACGGCAACGTGCTGGTCATCAAGACCCACCTGCCCTACCCGCTGCTGCCCAACGACCTGACCCGCAACGCCATGCTGTGGAGCGGCATCGTCGAGCATGGCCCGATCCGCTTCGATCCCAAGAATGGTTGCGGCGTGACCGGCCCCTGGCCCACCATCAGCGACTTCAACAGCGGCAAGTCCGCCATCGGCACCGGCCCGTACACGCTCAAGTCCTACGTCAAGGGCAGCGCCATCGAGCTGGCGCGCAACGACGCCTACTGGGGCGACAAACCGGCCTGGCCGAACGTGCGGCTGATTCCGGTGCCGGCCGCCGGCCCGCGCCTGACCGGCCTCCTGGCCGGCGACTTCGACCTGATCGAGAACCCCGCCGCGCGCGACGTCAAGCGCATCTCGGAAACGCCGGGCTTCGGCTACGTCATCACGCCGTCGGTGCGGGTGGTGTACTTCCAGTTCGACGTGGCGCGCAGCCCCAGCCCGATGGTGCGCGCCGCCGACGGCAAGAACCCGCTGCAGGACGTGCGCGTGCGCCGCGCCATCTCGATGGCGATCGACCGCAAGGCCATTACCGCCCGCATCATGGACGGCGCCGCCACCCCGGCCAACCAGTTCCTGCCCGACGGCATGTTCGGCACGCTGCAGCCGCCGCCAGAACTGAAGTACGATCCGGCCGCCGCCAAAAAGCTGCTGGCCGAGGCCGGCTACCCGGACGGCTTCGAGCTGACCATCTCGTCGACCAACGACCGCTACATCAACGACGCGCAGATCTCGCAGGCCGTGGCCCAGTATCTGTCGCGCGTGGGCATCAAGACGACCGTGGATGCCATGACGCGCTCGGTCTACTTCCCCAAGCGCGCCAAGCGCGAGTTCAGCTTCGCCATGGGCGGCTGGTCGTCGGAAACCGGCGAGGCCTCGTCGTTCCTGCAGTACTGGGTCAGCGCCTTCGACAAGGAACACGGCCTGGGCACCAGCAACTACGGCGGCTATGACAATCCGGCCTTCGACAAGGTCTTCAAGCGCGCCCTGACCACCGTCGATCCGGCGGTGCGCGAAAAGCTGCTGCAGGAGTCCCTGACCCTGGCGCTGGCCGACCTGCCCAGCATTCCGCTGCATTTCGAAAGCAGCATCTGGGCGTTCCGCAAGGGCCTGACTTACGAAGGCCGCGCCGACCAATACACCCTGGCCATGTCGGCCAAGCCCGCCAATTAAGATCGCCGTTTCCGGCGCCTGCAACCCCGAGCCCACCAAGGAAATATCACGTGGCCCTTTTCATCCTACGCAGACTGATCCAGAGTCTGTTCGTGCTGCTGGCCGTCTCGGTCGTGGTCTTCTTCGCGGTGTATGCCGTGGGCGACCCGATCGAACTGCTGGTCAGCCCCGAAGCCAGCCAGGCGGCGCGCGAGGCGATGATCGCCCGCCTCGGCCTGGACCTGCCCGTGTGGCAGCAATACACAGGATTCCTGTGGCGCGCGCTGCACGGCGACCTGGGCACGTCGTTCGTGCACGGCATCCCGGCCATCGAGCTGATCGTGCAGCGCATCCCCGCCACCTTCGAACTGGTGATCGTGGCCATCGGCCTGACCTGTGTGATCGGCATTCCGCTGGGCCTGGTGGCCGGCCTGTACCGCGATGAACCGTTGGGCCGCGGCATCATGGCGTCGTCGGTGCTGGGCTTCTCGCTGCCCAACTTCTGGCAGGGCATGATGCTGATCCTGCTGTTCGCGGTGTGGCTCGGCTGGCTGCCCGCCACCGGCCGCGGCGACACCGTGACGGTGCTGGGCGTGCGCCTGTCGATCCTGACGGCCGACGGCTGGTCGCACCTGATCATGCCGGCGATCAACCTGGCGCTGGCCAACATCGCGCTGGTGCTGCGCCTGACCGCCTCCGGCGTGGTCGAGGCCCGCAGCCAGGACTACGTGAAGTTCGCGCGCGCCAAGGGCATCAAGCCCGGCCGCATCGTGCGCCGCCACATCCTGCGCAACATCCTGATCCCGGTGGTCACTGTCATCGGCATGGAATTCGGCAGCCTGATCGCCTATTCCACCATCACCGAGACCGTGTTCGCGTGGCCCGGCATGGGCAAGCTGCTCATCGACAGCGTCTACCAGCTCGACCGGCCCGTGGTGGTCGCGTACGTGATGCTGGTCACCCTGATCTTCGTGGTCATCAACCTGGTTGTGGACATCCTGTACGCCGCGCTCGATCCGCGCGTGCAGCTCGTGACCCCTGCTCAATAATCGTCATGGCTCAATCTCCCAATACCGGCCGCACCCGTACCGTCCAGCCCCTGGCTGATACGCCCAAGCGCGCCTCGATCCTGAAGAAACTGCGGGCCCGGCCGACCGTGCGCGGCTCGGTCATCGCGCTGGCCATCCTGGTGCTGCTGGTGGTGTTCGCGCCCTACTTCGCGCCGCAGAATCCCTATGATCTGGCCAACCTGTCGCTGATGGACGGCCGCCTGGCGCCGCGCCAGGCGCTGATGGACGGCAGCATCGCCTGGCTCGGCACCGACGACCAGGGCCGCGACATGCTCAGCGCCATTCTCTACGGCCTGCGCATCAGCCTGATGGTGGGCCTGTCGGCCGTGGTGCTTGCCACCGCCGTGGGCGGCGCGGTCGGCCTGGTGGCTGCCTACGTCGGCGGCCTGGTCGACACCGTGCTGATGCGCATCGTCGACTTCATCCTGGGTTTCCCGACCATCCTGGTGGCGCTGGTGCTGCTGGTGGTGCTGGGGCGCGGGGTCGACAAGGTGATTCTGGCGCTGGTGCTGGTGCAGTGGGGCCACTATGCCCGCATCATGCGCAGCCGCGCGCTGCAGGAGCGGCGCAAGGAGTACGTCGAGGCCGCCGCCAACCTGGGCTTCCCGGCCTGGCGCATCATGGTGTTCCACCTGCTGCCCAACTGCCTGGGCCCGGTCATGGTGTTCGCGACCATCCAGATCGCCACCGCCATCGCGCTGGAAGCGACGCTGTCGTTCCTGGGCGTCGGCGTGCCGATCACCGAACCGTCGCTGGGCCTGCTGATCTCCAACGGCTTCCAGTACCTGCTGTCGGGCGACTACTGGATCAGCCTGTTCCCGGGCATTGCGCTGTTGCTGCTGATTCTCTCTATCAACATCGTGGGCGACCGCCTGCGCGAAAGCCTGGATCCGAGGAAATGACCCACCCCCGAAGCGCTTCGCGCTCCCCCCTCAAGGGGGCATGCCAGCGGACCGGCGGAGCCGGCTCCGCGGCATCCCGATTGGGCAAGGCCTCCCGCCTGCTTGGCGGCTGGCGCAATGGACAAATGATATGAGTGACACGCTTCTAGAAGTGCGCGGCCTGCGCACCGCATTCCATACCGAGGCCGGCGCCTGGCTGGCGGTCGACGGCGTCGACCTGACCGTGCGCCGCGGCGAGATCGTGGGCCTGGTCGGCGAGTCCGGCTCGGGCAAATCGGTCACCGGCTTCTCGCTGCTGGGCCTGATCGATCCGCCCGGGGAAGTCGTCGACGGCGAAGTGAAGTTCAAGGGCAACGACCTGCGCAAGCTCTCCGAAGAGCAGATGCGCCAGTTGCGCGGCAACCGCATCGCCATGATCTTCCAGGACCCGCTGATGACGCTCAACCCGGTGCTGCGCATCGGCGAGCAGATGATGGAAGCCATCCTGACGCACGAGGACGTGCCGCGCGCCGAAGCGCTGGAACGCTGCCGCGAGGCGCTGGCCATGGTCGGCATTCCGTCGCCGGAGAAGCGCCTGAAGAGCTACCCGCACGAGTTCTCGGGCGGCATGCGCCAGCGCGTGGCGATCGCCATCGCCATGCTCAACAAGCCGGACCTGATCATCTGCGACGAGCCGACCACGGCGCTGGACGTGACCATCCAGGGCCAGATCCTGTACCGCATGCAGGAGATCTGCCGCGAGCACAATACGGCGCTGATCTGGATCACCCACGACCTGGGCGTGGTGGCCGAGCTGGCCGACCGCGTCGCGGTCATGTACGCCGGCCGCATCGTCGAGAGCGGCCCGGTCGAACAGGTGCTGGACGCGCCGCGCCATCCGTACACCCGCGGCCTGCTGGACTCGATGCCCGGCGCCACCACGCCGGGCGCGCGCCTGCACCAGATCAACGGCATGGCGCCCAGCCTGGCCGGCCGCCCGTCGGGCTGTGCCTTCCGGCCGCGCTGCACCCACGCGGTCACGCGCTGCACCGAACAAGCCCCCACCGTTACCACCGAAGGTTCGCGCAGCTATCGCTGTTACGTCCCGATCGCCCGCGAGGCCGAGCAAGCATGAGTCAAGCCGATACCCCCGTCATCGAGCTCAGGAACGTCCACAAGCGCTTCGAACAGCGTCCCGACCTGGCCCAGCGCATCCTGGCCCTGGGCGGCCGCCCGATCGACCGCCGCACCGTGTACGCCGTCAACGGCGTTGACCTGCGCATCGGCCGCGGCGAAGTCGTCGGCCTGGTGGGCGAGTCCGGCTGCGGCAAGTCCACCCTGGGCCGCGTCGTTGCCGGCCTGCACCGCCAGACCGAAGGCGACCTGCTCTACCAGGGCCAGGACGCGCGTCGACTGCGCGGCGCCGACAAGCTGGCCTACACGCTGGGCGTGCAGATGATCTTCCAGGATCCGCAGGCCTCGCTCAACCCGCGCCAGCGCCTGCGCCAGATCCTGGGCGAATCGCTCAAGGTGCACAAGCTGGCGCCGCCGGCCGAGATTCCCGCGCGCATCGACCAGGCCCTGAAGGAAGTCGGTCTGGACACCGAGTACCGCGATCGCTTCCCGCACCAGATTTCGGGCGGCCAGCGCCAGCGCATCGGCATCGCCCGCGCGCTGATGGTGGCGCCCAAGTTCCTGGTGTGCGACGAACCGGTGGCGGCGCTGGACGTGTCGATCCAGGCGCAGGTGATCAACCTGTTCATGGACCTGCGCGAGCAGCACGGTTTCACCTACCTCTTCATCAGCCACGACCTGGGCGTGGTGCGCCACATCTCGGATCGCGTGGCTATCATGTACCTGGGCAAGATCGTCGAGATCTCGACCTCGGCCGAGATCTTCGCGCGCGCCAACCATCCGTACACCCAGGCCCTGATGGCCGAGGTGCCGGACGTGGCGCGCCGCGGCCGCAAGTTCACGCCAATCAAGGGCGAGATCCCGTCGCCGCTGAATCCGCCGTCGGGCTGTACCTTCAACCCGCGCTGCCCGCACGCCATGCCGCGCTGCCGCGAGCAGGCGCCGACGCTGAAGGAAATCTCTCCGGGCCACTGGTCGGCCTGCCACCTGAACGAAGCCACCGCCTGAACGCCATGAAACCCTCTGACATGTCCAACGTGGACCGCATCGCCATCGAAATGGGCCATGCCGGCCGCAACGCCATCACCTATATCGACGAGGATCGCAATTCCGATCGCCCGTTCAAGCTGCAGACCTACCGCCCCTACGGCTACACCCCGGATCGGCCGGTGGTGATCGTGCAGCATGGCGTGCTGCGCAACGGCGACGAATACCGCGACTTCTGGGTCGAGGCCGCCGACAAGCACAAGCTGCTGATCGTGGCGCTGACCTTCTCCAACGAGATCTGGCCGGGCGTGGAAAGCTACAACAATGGCCGCGTGTTCTCGGCCGGCGGCAATCCGCGCCACATTGACGGCTGGACCTACGCGCTCGTGGGCAACGTGATTCGCGACATGATCGCGGCCGAGATCACCGACGGCCAGAACGTCTACCTGTTCGGCCACTCGGCCGGCGGCCAGTTCGTGCACCGCCTCATGAGCAGTCAGTCGCACGCGCCGTTCAAGGCCGTGGCTGCCGGCAACCCGGGCTGGTACACGCTGCCGACCTTCGACTACCCCTTCCCCGAAGGCATGGACGGCGTCGGCCTGACCGAGGACCACCTGGTCAAGCTGCTGGCGTACCCGATGACGATACTGGCCGGCGACCAGGACATCGCCACCGACGATCCCAACCTGCCGTCGGAACCGGCCGCCATGCGCCAGGGCCCGCACCGCTTCGCCCGCGCCCACAACTATTTCGAGGCCGGCCGCAAGGAAGCCGAGCGCCGCGGCGTGCCGTTCAACTGGACGCTGCAGGTGGTGCCCGGCATCGGCCACGACGGCCGCGCCATGTCCGCGGTCTGCGCCAGCCTGTGGTTCGAGGGCGGCATGCCGAGCGACGCCGAACTGGCCCGCCTGGCCGGCCAGCAGGTCGCCTGAACGTTCCCTTTCATTCCCGCTAGCAGAATCGCCATGTCCTCCACTTCCCGCACTGAACAACTCGTCGCCGGCATCCAGAGCTGGCTGCAATGCGAATCGCCTTCGAACTTCCCCGACGGCATCGCCGCGATGGCCCGCATCATTGCCGACTACGCCGCCGCGGCCGGCCTGACGGTGGAACTGTCCTCCCTCGGCCCCGCCACCGGCCCGCTGCTGTACGCCACCAACCGCGCCCCCGGCGACACCCGCCCCGGCATCCTGATCCTGGCGCACATGGATACGGTGCATCCGGTCGGCACGCTGCTGGAGAACCCGGTGCGCATCGACGGCGACCGCCTCTACGGCCCCGGCAGCTACGACATGAAGGCCGGCATCTACCTGGCGCTGACGGCGCTGGCCAGCGTGGCCCGACCCGGCGCGACGCAACTGCCGGTGGACTTCCTGGTAGTGCCCGACGAGGAAACCGGCAGCCATGCCTCGCGCGCGCACATCGAACGCTTCGCCGCCAATGCCAAGTACGCCCTGGTGTGCGAACCGGCCCGTCCCAACGGCGGCAAGTGCGTGACGGCGCGCAAGGGCACCGGCATGCTCAACCTGAACGTCAAGGGCCGCCCGGCCCACGCCGGCATGCAGCACGAGAAGGGCCGCAGCGCGATCCGCGAAATGGCGCACCAGGTGCTGGCGCTGGAGGCGATGACGGACTACGAGCGCGGCATCACCGTGAGCGTGGGCACCATCGCCGGCGGCACCGTGACCAACACCGTGCCGGCGCTGTGCCGCTGCGTGGTGGACTTCCGCGTGCCCGACATGGGCGCGGCCGAAGACGTGCTGCGCCGCATGCGCGAGCTGTGCGCGGTGGGACCGGACGTGGAACTGGACATCGACGTGGAACTGAACCGCCCGCCGATGGTGAAGACCGAGGAAGCCGCCGCGCTGCTGGCGCTGGTGCAAGGCTACGCGGAACGCGCCGGCTTCCTGCTGGAAGACGCGCCGATGACCGGCGGCGGCAGCGACGCCAACTTCACCTCGGCCATGGGGATCCCGACGCTGGATGGCCTCGGGGCCGACGGAGACGGCGCACATACATTGAATGAGTACATCTTGGTTTCTACATTGGAGCAGCGCTTGAAGTTTTGGGAGTTGTTGTTGAAGGAACTTGCTTAACGGGCATATTTAATGCGGCTCTGTTGAGTTCTTGAGCCGCGGGTGGCGGGGTCGGCGGGGGATGACGGGGCTACGATTGCGGTCCGGAGCGTTCGCTCCGGACTTCCCCGTCGTCAACCTCGTCCGCCTTCGGCTCCCTACGGTTTCCCTCGGGCGCATCTACACGCCCCGCCATCCCCCGCCGACCCCGCCACCCGCTCACGATGAGACTTAGTGACGACTTCTGGGGCGAGTGGAGTGCTTGGCATGGTGTTGGCCATCAGGGGTGGGGGGAGAGGGGCTTGCGGGGCCCGCCTCAAACGGCCGCGCGGGCGGCCTTTTTGAGGCTTACGCGGCGTCTTGCGTCGTCGCGATGGCGCTGTCGAGCACAACTGAGAGATTGCGCGCACCACACCTGTTTGTGGGCGGCGCGGCAGACTCGCCACGCGCAACATGACATCCATCGCGCCGCCCACCACCGCCCCTACCCCCCCTGACGCGCGGCCCAATAGAAATCCACTCAACACCAGCGCACTCGCCTCGCCTTCAAATGCGCAGACGCCCATTGTGGCCGCCCGCGCGGCCGCAATGGGCAGCCCTGCAGGCTTCATTCTCCGCACAGGGGTGCAGCAGCGCGACAAGCCCAGACGCACGTAGCCCCTCTGGCAGGCTGACCGAGCGGCGGGCAACCTCGATGCGCCCGAGGGAATCCGAAGGAGTCGCCGCAGGCGAGGACGAGGATGACGACGGGGCAGTCCGGAGCGAACGCTCCGGACCGCAATCGTGGGCGCCCGCCGCTCGGTCAGCCTGCCAGAGGGGCGACCTACGAAGCTCCCCCCCGCTCCCGAATAGAAAGACCCGCCCCCATCGCCTAGAATGTTCCCAAGAGAAGCCCTCAAAAAAAAACAGCCCATGCAAGAACACCTCCAAAACAGCGCCATCGCCTACGGCCTGGCCACGATCGCCGCCGACGGCACCGTCCTCGATACCTGGTATCCGCGCCCGTCCCTGACCGACAAGACGCCCGCGGGCGGCACGCGGCACCTCACGCCCGAAGAAGCCCGTGCCGCGCTCGGCGAGCACGTGCCCACCTCGCTGGGACGCGACACCCGGCGCAAGGTCGACATCGTCGCCGTGCGCACCGCCATCGCCTCGCTCGACCAGCCGCCCGCCGACGCGCACGACGCCTACCTGCGCCTGCACCTGCTCAGCCACCGGCTGATCCGGCCGCACGGCGCCAACCTCGACGGCCTGTTCAACGTGCTTGCCAACGTCGCCTGGACCTCCGCCGGCCCTTGCGCCGTCGACCAGGTCGAGGCGCTGCGCTGGCAACTGCGCGCCACCGGGCAGATCCTCGAAATCCGCGGCGTCGACAAGATCCCGCGCATGACCGACTACGTCGTGCCCGTTGGCGTGCGCATCGCCGACACCGCGCGCGTGCGGCTCGGCGCGCACCTGGCGGCCGGCACCACCGTGCTGCACGAAGGCTTCTGCAACTTCAACGCCGGCACGCTCGGCGCGTCGATGGTCGAGGGCCGCATCAGCGCCGGCGTTATCGTCGACGACGGCACCGACATCGGCGGCGGCGCCTCCATCATGGGCACCATGTCAGGCGGCGGCAAGCAGGTCGTGGCCATTGGCAAGCGCTGCCTGCTGGGCGCCAACTCCGGCATCGGCATTTCGCTGGGCGACGACTGCGTGGTGGAAGCGGGCTGCTACATCACCGCCGGCACGCGCGTGCTGACGCCGGAGGGCGCGGTGGTCAAGGCCGTGGAACTGGCCGGACAGCACGGGCTGCTGTTCCGCCGCAATTCGCAGACCGGCGCGGTCGAGACGCTGGTGCGCACGGCCGCCTGGGGCACCTTGAACCCGGCGCTGCACACCGGGCACTGAGCGGGCGGGCCCGTCGCGGGCCCGCGGCGCGGCGCCGTCGTCAGGCGTGCAGCAACCGCCGCATCGCCTGCGGCGACTGGCCGAACGCGCGCAGAAAAGCCTTGCGCATGCGGTCGCGGTCGCCAAAGCCGGTTTCGCGCGCCACCACCTCGGCCGCGTGGCGGCCGGACTGCATCATGTCCTGCGCCGCCTCCAGGCGCAGATGTTCCACCGCCTTGGCCGGAGACTGGCCCGTTTCCTGGCGGAACACACGGCTGAACTGGCGCGGGCTCAGGTGCGCGGCGCGCGCCAGCTCGTCCACCGACAATTCGGCCTTCAGGTTGGCCTTGGCATAGGCCAGCGCCGTCTGCACCCGATCGGACTTCGCATCCAGCTCCAGCAACGCCGAATACTGCGACTGTCCGCCCGCGCGGCGTTGCGTCAGCACCAGCTTGCGCGCCACCGCGCGCGCCATGTCCGCCCCCAGGTCCGCCTCCACCATGGCCAGCGCCAGGTCAATGCCGGCGCTCATGCCCGCCGAGGTCCAGATCGGGCCGTCGGCCACGAAGATGCGGTCCTCGTCCACCTTGACCCGCGGATACTCGCGCTGCAGGCGCCGCGCATAGAACCAGTGGGTGGTGGCGCGGCGGCCGTCGAGCAGGCCCGCCTGCGCCAGCACGAACGCGCCGGTGCACATCGAGGCGCAACGGCGGACCCGTTCGCTGGCGCCGCGCAGCGCGCGCAACAGGCTCTCGGACGCGCCCTCGCCGGTGTTGTCGCCGGCGACGATCAACGTGTCGAATGTGCGCCGTCCCAGCTTCTGCGTGTCCTGCGCAAACCCCAGCGAACTGGCCACCGGGCCGCCGTGCTCGGACACCAGGACGACGCGATAGGCCGGTTCGCCGCTCTGGCGATTGGCCATCTCGAAGACGGCGCTGGCCGCCAGGCTCATGAGCTGGAAGCCGGGGTGCAACAGGATCGCAATGGTTTTCATGGCTGGACCATCTGCTTTCATCGCATGTCCTGAAAAGACGTTTCTATGTCATTGAGGATATTCCATCCCGGTTCTACTCTGCAAGCGTACCGGCACTACCCGCCGTCCCCATTTTGGAGTCCTTCATGAGCAACACCCCGTCTGGCAAATCCCCCGGCCGCGCCCTGGTCACCGGCGCCTCGTCCGGCATCGGCGCGCGCTACGCCCACCACCTGGCCCATCGCGGCCACGACCTGACGCTGGTGGCGCGCAACGTCGAACGCCTGGAAACCCTGGCCGCGCGACTGCGCGCCGAGACCGGCCGTGACGTGCGCGTGCTGCCAGCCGACCTGTCGCGGGCCGACGGCGTGCAACGCGTGGCGCAAGCGCTGCGCGAGGACGACTCGCTGACCCTGCTGGTGAACAACGCCGGCATCGGCGCGGTGGCCCCGCTGCTGCAATCCGATCCCGCCCAGATGCAGGCCATGATCGACCTGAACATCAGCGCCCTCACCCACCTGACCATGGCGGCCGCGCCCGCCTTCGTGGCCCGCGGCGGCGGCACCATCATCAATATCGCGTCGATCGTCGGCCTGCACCCCGAGCTGCTCAACGGCGTCTACGGCGCCAGCAAGGCCTATGTGCTGGCCTACTCGCAGTCGCTGCGCCACGAACTGGCGGACAAGGGCCTGCGCGTCCAGGCGGTGCTGCCGGGCGCCACCGGCACCGAGTTCTGGGAC
Source organism: Achromobacter ruhlandii (assembly GCF_902859695.1). Classification (GTDB taxonomy): domain Bacteria; phylum Pseudomonadota; class Gammaproteobacteria; order Burkholderiales; family Burkholderiaceae_B; genus Achromobacter; species Achromobacter ruhlandii. The sequence continues at coordinate 151,112 of NZ_CADIJL010000007.1, read as the reverse complement.
CTGGCCGGCAAGCCGGCCAGCGAGTTGCCGTCCGCCATCGTGATGAGCGCGGACGACATGGTGCGCAGCGCCCTGGCGGGCCTGGACCAGGGCGAGTTCGTCACCATCCCGTCGCTGACCGACCCGGCGCTGCTGGAACGCCTGGAAGCGGCGCGCCAGGCCCTGGGGCCGGAACTGTCGCGCAATACGCCGGCGGCGCGCTATGGCATTCAGGCGCCCGGCGGCACCGGCACGAACGGATAGTGCTCGACGCGGCCCCGGCCCGCGATGATGGCGGTGGATTCGGGCACCTCTTCCCAGGCGCCCGGCATCTCGCTCAGCGGCTCGGACAGCAACAGGAATGCGTCATCGTCCAGCGCCGCGACCTTCGGGTCGTCGGGATAAAGCTCGCGCAGGTGCCGCACGCAGGTGTTGTGGAACAGCGTGCGCGAATCGCGCTCGCTGGAATAGCGCACCGCGATCAGGCGCTCGCCATCCAGCGCGCACACGGTCATGTTGATGGGCCGGGCCACCCCGTGGCGCCGGCCGGTCTCCTCGACCGCGCCGACCATGCGCGCCAGCGCCGGCAAGGCGTCTTCCTCCAGGCCGAAGGTCAGCGCCAGCAGGAACATCACCTCGGAATCGGTCGACCCTTCCAGTGAACCGAAGTAGGCCGGCGCGATCATCAGCATCAGGTCGCGCCGCAGCAGCGGATAGTCGCGGATCACGCCGTTGTGCACGAACAGCCAGTTGCCATGGCGGAACGGATGGCAGTTGGTTTCCTGGGCTGGCGTGTCGGTGGCGGCGCGGATGTGCGCCACGAACAGCGGCGAATGGATGGCGCGCGCGGCCTCGCGCAGGTTCCGGTCGTTCCAGGCCGGATGCACGCTGCGGTAGCGGAACGGCGGCTCGGGCGGCCGGCCGTACCAGCCCAGGCCGAAACCGTCGCCATTGGTGGTGGTGGCGCCCATGCGCGCATGCAGGCTCTGGTCGATCAGCGAGTGCGTGGCCTTGAACAGCACGCTCTCCATTTGCAGGGGACTCCCGGTGTAAGCCAGCCAGCGGCACATGATGCGCTCCTTGAAAACCGGCCCGGCGCGGGCTCGCCGGGTCCGCCCCAGTGTAGGAGCGAGGCGCAATTTTCTACAAGCCCGGCCCGGCGCCGGCGGGCATAGTGAGGACCTGTCTGTCTTCACCGGAGCCCCGTATTGGACACCCCCGCCGCCGCCTCGCCCCAACAGGGTTTCGCCAGCGACAACACCGCCGGCGCCAGCCCCCAGATCCTGGCCGCGCTGCTGCGCGCCAATGAGGGACAGGCCCCCGCCTATGGCGCCGACGACATCACCCAGCGCGTCGAACGGCGCCTGGCCGAGATCTTCGAACGCGAGGTCGACGTGCTGCTGGTGCCCACCGGCACCGCCGCCAATTCGCTGGCGCTGGCGGCGCTGACGCCGCCCTGGGGCAGCGTGCTGTGCCATGCGCACAGCCACATCGCCAACGACGAATGCGGCGCGCCGCAGTTCTACAGCGGCGGCGCGCGCCTGGCGCTGCTGGAGGGCGCCGCCTCCAAGCTCGACCCCGCCCAGCTCGCCGTGGAAGCGCGCCGCAAGGCCGGCGACGTGCATTCGATGCCGCCCGCCTGCGTCAGCATTACCCAGGCCACTGAAACCGGCAGCGTCTACACGCGCGACGAGATCACGGCCATCGGCGACGTCTGCCGCGAGGCCGGGTTGCCCCTGCACATGGACGGCGCGCGCTTCGCCAACGCCCTGGTCAGCCTGGGCTGCACGCCCGCGGAAATGACCTGGAAGGCCGGCGTCGCGGCGCTGTCGTTCGGCGCCACCAAGAACGGCGTGCTGGGCGCCGAGGCCATCGTGCTGTTCGAACCCGGACGCGCCGCGGAACTGGCCTACCGGCGCAAGCGCGGCGGCCACCTGTTTTCGAAGATGCGGCTGCTGTCGGCGCAGATGGAAGCCTATCTGGCGGACGATCTGTGGCTGCGCAACGCGCGCCAGGCCAACGCCATGGCGGCGCGGCTGGCGGCGGGCATGGCGAACCTGCCAGGCGTTGAACTCCAGGGTCCGGTCGAGGCCAACATCCTGTTCTGCCGGCTGCCGATCGCCACCATTGACGGCCTGCTGGCGCAGGGCTTTCGCTTCTACCACGACCGCTGGGGCCCGGGCGTGGCGCGGCTGGTGACGTCGTTCACCACGCACGAGCAGGACGTCGATCACTTCCTGGCGGCGTTGCGCGCGCTGGTGCGATAACGACCCGCGCCGTTCCTCCGGCGCGCCGCGCGCCAACGCCAGGACGACGCGGGAATCGGTGCGCTCAGGCCGCGCGCCGGTAGGCCGAGGGCGGCACCCCATAGGCCGTGCGGAAGGCGCGGTTGAAATGGCTCTGGTCGTAGAAGCCCACATCGGCCGCCACCTGCGCGATCGGAGCGCGCGCTCGCGCCAGCTCGGCGCAGGCCCGCTCCAGGCGCAGCCGCGTCAGCCAGGCGTGCGGCGTCAGCCCCACCGACAGCGCGAAGCGGCGCAGGAACTGGTAGCGGCTCAGGCCGCAGAGCCGCGCCAGGTCTTCCAGACCGATCTTGTCGCCCAGGTGGGCCTGGCAATACTCCCGCACGACCCGCTGGTGCGCGAGCGACAGGCCGCCGCGCACCGCCTGGGGCGTCACGGCCCCCGTGCGCGCGAACAGCGCCCCCATCAGGGCCAGCGAGGCGGACTCGTGCGCCAACGGCCCGGCGGCCGCATCCGCCATCCAGGAAGCGTGCAACGCCTTGAAGCGGGCCGCCAGCGCGGGTTCCTCGATCAAGGTGCCCAGGAACCGCTCGTCAGATGCGCCGCCCGAGACTTCGGCGATGAAATCGCGCATCAGATCGGGCGACAGACGGAAGGTCTTCAGGGTGTAGGACTGGCCATAGTCGGCCACGCCGGCGCCGTCGTGGACCTCGCCGGGCGGCATCAGGGCGATGCCACCGGGCCCCAGCAGCGTGCTGCGGCCACGGAAGGTCTGGCGCTGCACGCCCTGGGTCACCAGGCCGATGTGGTAATCGACATGGTAGTGCCGGTCGAACTGGAAATCGACCAGCCGCGCCACGCCCAGCACCAGGCCCGGCGTGCCGGGCACCGGTTGGTAACGCACGTCATCCTTCATCGTCAGCGCCATGATGCAAAGCGGCAGGTATAGATCCCGGACGCTCCCCCCGTCATGTAATTTATTGCGGGGCTATTTCTTCAGCAAGGCCTTGAGCATGGCCATGCGTTCCTTGGGATTCATGGCGGCGGTGGTCTCGTCTTCCTGGATGCCCGGAGCGTCCAGGCCCATTTCCTCGATGAAGCGCGACGGTTCGCGCACCAGGTCCTCGCGCGCCCGGCGCCGGCGCTTGCACCAGCTCAGGTTGAGGCTGCGCTGGGCGCGTGTGATGCCCACGTACATCAGCCGCCGCTCTTCCTGGATACGGGTGGCCAGGTTCTCCGCCGCGCGCGCCGGATCGCCCACCTCATCGTCCTTGCCCAGGTGCGGCAGCAGGCCTTCTTCGACCCCGGCCAGATATACGTGCGGATACTCCAGGCCCTTGGAGGCATGCAGGGTCGACATCTTGACCGCGTCCGGCTCCTCTTCCTCGCCCCGTTCGAGCATCGTCACCAGCGCAACGTGCTGCACCAGCTCGAACAGCGACATGTTGTCCTCTTCGGCCTTGCGCTTGAGCCAGCCGGTCAGCTCCAGCACGTTCTGCCAGCGGGTCTGCGCCGGGCGTTCGTCGAACAGCTCGAACAGATGCCGTTCGTACTGGATCGCCTGCACCAGATCGTCCAGGATCACGCCGGCGGGTTCGGCGGGCGCGCCATCGGTGCCGGCGGTGGCGCCACGGCCGGCGCGCCACTGCATGCGGCGGATGAATTCGGTGAAGGTGCGCAGCGGTTCGAGCTGGCGCGGCGCCAGCAGGCTCTCCAGCCCGGTTTCGTCGACCGCCGCCAGCAGCGACAGTTCGCGGGTGGCGGCATACTGGCCCAGCGTCTGCAAAGTGGCCTGGCCGATGCCGCGCTTGGGCGTGGTGGCGGCGCGGATAAAGGCCGGATCGTCCTCGTCGTTGGCCAGCAGCCGCAGGTAGGCCAGGATGTCGCGCACCTCGGCCTTGTCGAAGAAACTCTGCCCGCCCGCGATCGTGTACGGGATTTTCAGGTTGCGCAGCGCCTGCTCCAGGATGCGCGACTGGTGATTGCCGCGATACAGGATGGCGAAATCCTTCCACTGCGCCTGACGCTCGAAACGCGAGGCCGAGATCTTCATGGCGATGGACTCGGCCTCGTGCTCCTCGCCGTCCATCGCCGAAACGACGATCGGCTCGCCCACGCCCAGGTCCGACCACAGCTTCTTTTCGAACAGCTTGGGGTTCTTCTCGATCACCTGGTTGGCCGCCGCCAGGATGCGCTGCACCGAGCGGTAGTTCTGCTCCAGCTTGATGAGCTTGAGATTGGGATAGTCGGTGGTCAGCTTGGCCAGGTTCTCGATGGTGGCGCCGCGCCAGGCGTAGATGGCCTGATCGTCGTCGCCCACCGCCGTGAACATGGCGCGCGGGCCGGTCAGCAGCTGCACCAGGCGGTACTGGCAGACGTTGGTGTCCTGGTATTCATCGACCAGCAGGTAGCGCACGCGGTTCTGCCAGCGCGTGCGCACCTCTTCGTTGTTGGCCAGCAGGATGGCGGGGATGCGGATCAGGTCGTCGAAATCCACGGCCTGGTAGGCGGCCAGCGTGGCGGCGTAGCTGCGATAGACGTTGGCGGCCTCGACGTCACCCGGCGTGATGGCTTCGCGCGCGGCGTCGTCGGGTTCCATCAGCGCGTTCTTCCACAGCGAGATGATGCCCTGCACGTGGCGCAGGCGGCCCTTGTCGGTGGTGGCCAGCAGCTCCTGGATGATCGCCATGGCGTCATCGGCGTCCAGGATCGAGAAGGTCGGCTTGAGACCCGCGTTGCGCGCCTCTTCGCGCAAGAGCTTCACGCCCAGCGAGTGGAAGGTGCTGATGGTCAGGCCCTTGCCCAGCTTGCGGTCCACCAGCGTCTTGACGCGCTCATCCATCTCGCGCGCGGCCTTGTTGGTGAAGGTCAGCGCCACCACGTTGCGGCCCATGTAGCCGCATTCGCGCAGCAGGTAGGCGATCTTCTGCGTGATGACGCGCGTCTTGCCGCTGCCGGCGCCGGCCAGCACCAGGCAAGGGCCGTCCAGGTACAGCACCGCCTCTTTCTGCGCGGGGTTCAGGCCGTGGCCGATGGGTTCGTGTGCGGACATGGGAGTCGGGGAAAGGGGAACGACATAGAGTAAACGGACGAATGCGCGGCGCCTGTCAGATTTCCAGCGGGTCGACCTCCAGCTGCCAGCGCACCCGGGCCTCGTTGGCCAGGTACGGCAGGTGGTGCGACCACGACGCCAGGAAAGCCTGCAGCGCCGGACGGCTGGTGCTTTCCACCAGCAACTGGGCGCGCTCGATATTGGCCACCCGCACCACGCGCAGCGGCACCGGGTCGTACAGCATGATCGCGTCGAGCCCCGGGAAGTCCGCGGCCCATTCGCCTTCGGGCAGGGCGCGGGCCTGTTGCAGGAAGGCCTGCGCCACCGCCAGTTCGCGCGCCTCGGCCGTCAACAGCGCCTGGTAGGCGAACGGCGGCAGGCCGGTGCTTTCGCGTTCCTGCAACGCGTGGCGCGCGAAGCCCGCGTAGTCATGGCGCAGCAGCGCCTGGTACACCGGCTGCTCGGGATAGCCGGTCTGGATGATGACCTGGCCGTTGCCCTGGTGGCGGCCGGCGCGGCCGGCCACCTGCATCAATTGGGCGAACAGCCGTTCGGGCGCGCGGAAGTCGTGCGCGAACAAGGCGGAATCGGGATTGAGCACGCCCACCAGGCCAAGCCGCGCGAAGTCATGCCCCTTGGACACCATCTGCGTGCCGACCAGGATGTCGACCTCGCCCGCGTGCACCGACGCGAACAGGGCCTCGGCGCTGCCCTTCTTGCGGGTGCTGTCAGCGTCGATGCGCAGGATGCGCGCCTCGGGAAACAGTTCGGCCAGGTGTTCCTCGACCCGCTGCGTGCCGCGCCCCATCGGCGCCAGGTCCTGGTCGCCGCATTCGGGGCAGGCGTGCGGCACCGGCGCCTGGTAGCCGCAGTGGTGGCACTGCAGGCGATGGCCGCGTCCGGCCGTGCGGTGCAACACCGTGAACGCGGTGCAGCGCGGGCAGTTGCTGACCCAGCCGCAGGACTGGCAGTGCAGCACGGGCGCGAAACCGCGCCGGTTCAGGAAGATCAGCGACTGTTCCTTGCGCGCCAGCCGTTCGCCCAGGGCCTCCAGCAGCTGCGGCGACATGCCGTGCTTCATCTGCAGGCGGCGCGTGTCCACCAGCTTCATGGCGGGCAGCGAACTGGCGCGGGCGCGCGCCGGCAGCGCCAGCCGCAGGTAGCGGCCGCGCTCGGCATGCTGCCAGGTCTCCAGCGACGGCGTGGCCGAGCCCAGCACCACCGGGATGTCCAGGTCATGCGCGCGCCACACCGCCAGATCGCGCGCGGAATAGCGCAGGCCGTCCTGCTGCTTGTACGAGGCGTCGTGTTCTTCGTCCACCACGATCAGGCCCAGCTCACTCATGGGCGCGAAGATCGCCATGCGCGTGCCCAGCAGCATGCGCGCCTGCCCACGCTGCGCGCGCGCCCAGGCCTGCAGGCGCTCGCCATCGGACAGGCCGCTGTGCAGCACCGCCAGGCCGTCCGGCCCGACCAGGCCTTCCAGGCGGGCGCGCAACGCGCCTTCCAGTTGCGGCGTCAGGTTGATTTCCGGCACCAGCAGCAGCACCTGGCGGCCGGCGGCCAGCACTTTCTCGGCGGCGCGCAGGTAGACCTCGGTCTTGCCGCTGCCGGTCACGCCGTACAGCAGCACCGGCTTGAACTTGGTGAGTCCGGCGATGGTGTCCACGGCCTCGCGTTGCGCATCGTTCAGTTCGGGGGGCTGGTCGGCCTCGGCCGGGTTGCGGACCGCCTTGCGCTTGCGTCCGTCCAGCCGCGCCACCGGGCCGCCGGCCGAGCGCTTGCCCTGATAGGCGGTCGGCTTGCGCAGCGGCGGCGGCAACGTCGGCAGCATCACCTCGCCCAACGGCCGCTGGTAATACTCGGCGGCGAAACGCGCCAGGCGCAGCCACGCCTCGTCGAAGGGCGGCAGGTCGCGCAGCACTTCCTCGATCGGTTTGATCTGCTTCGGCTCATAGGACGGCGCTGCCGGATTGTCCACCACCACGCCGATCAGCTTGCGGCGGCCGAACGGCACGATCACCCGCAGGCCCGGCTCGATCGGCTCGTGGTGCCGGTAATCGAACGGGCCGGGCAGCGGCACGTCCAGCGCGACGCGCACCCAGCAAGCCGCCGCGTGCGCGGCCGGCGTGGATTCGACCAGCGCGAAAACTTCAGACATGGATCAGGAAACACAACATGGGCTGGGCGGCCCGGCCAGGGCCGGGACAGACGGAATCAGGATGACAGGCCTGGGCTGTCCGGGCCATGAAGGATTGTCACCGCAACCAGGTCCGGAACTCCAGACCCGACCTGTGGATAACTTTGGGGAAAAGGCGAGAGCAACGTCAGAAATTGGAATAAGGCAAGATTGCACCAACTCTTGCAATCCTATTGAAAACCCATTTTATTCCAATAAAAACAATAACTTGAACAAACTTCCAAGATTGTAAACCAGCTTATAAAGGGTTTTCCCCGAGCGCAATCTTGCTGTGCACAACTGCGTCCGAGGGCCCTCGACGCCCGGCCCTGCGGGCCGAAGCGTTCACTCACTTACCCTCTCAGCGAGCGACTGTGACGGTGGACTTCATCGACCAATTCGGCTACGGCTTCAGGGGGGGTGAAGCGCGAAATACCATGGCCCAGGTTGAACACATGGCCGCCCTTGCCCACTGGCCCGAACGCATCCAGCACACGACGCGCCTCGGCGCGAATGGCCTCACCACCACCGAACAAGGCCATCGGATCCAGGTTGCCCTGGAACGCGACCGAGTCGCCGGTGCGGCGTCGCGCCGCGGCCAGGTCGACGGTCCAGTCCAGGCCCACGGCATCGCAGCCGCAGGCGGCGATGTCTTCCAGCCACTGGCCGCCGCCCTTGGTGAAGACGATGGCCGGCACGCGACGGCCGTCGTGTTCGCGCGTCAGGCCAGCCACTACCTTGCGGGTGTAGGCCAGCGAGAACTGCTGGAACAGGCCGTCGGCCAGCACGCCGCCCCAGCTGTCGAACAGCATCACGGCCTGGGCGCCGGCGGCGATCTGCGCATTCAGATATTGCAGCGTGGCCTCCGCATTGATTTCCAGGATGCGGTGCAGCAGGTCCGGGCGCGAATACAGCATGGTCTTGATCAGGCGGTAGTCGTCGCTGCCCTGCCCCTCGACCATATAGCAGGCGATAGTCCAGGGACTGCCGGCGAAGCCGATCAGCGGCACCTTGCCGTCCAGCTCGCGGCGGATGGTGCCGACGGCGTCGAACACATAGCGCAGCTTGTCCATGTCGGGCACCGCCAGGCGCGCCACGTCTTCCTCGGTGCGCACCGGACGGGCGAAGCGCGGGCCCTCGCCTTCGGCGAAGTCCAGGCCCAGCCCCATGGCATGCGGCACGGTCAGGATGTCGGAAAACAGGATGGCCGCGTCCAGGTCATAGCGCGCGAGCGGCTGCAGGGTGACTTCGCAGGCGTAGTCCGGATTCTGAGCCAGGCCCATGAAGGAACCGGCCCGGGCCCGCGTCTGGCGGTATTCGGGCAGGTAACGGCCCGCCTGGCGCATCAGCCAGATCGGGGTGTAGGGCACGGGCTCGCGCAACAAGGCGCGCAAGAACACATCGTTCTTCAAGACGGAAGCGGACACGACTATCCTCGATGATCGGAAGCCATGATTTTACTGCCCCAAGCTGACAGGGCACGACGCCCATCCGGCCCGGGCTTGCCGGGACGCAAGTCGCGCCGCCTTTGTGACGGCCCCCGGCACGTGGCGCCGGCCGGGTGACGTCGGTCGCGCCTCGCCGCCAGCCGCCGTGGCACCAGTCAGATGCGCGCCTCCTGGGCCTGCCGGCGGTATGGCGAGGCGTCGATGCCATGTTTGCGCATCAGCGCCCAGAATGCCCGCCGGTGCTTGGAGGAAGCCCGCGCGGCGCGCGCCACGTTGCCCTGGTGGCGTGACAGCGCCAGGCGGATGTAGTCGGACTCGAAACCGTCGACGACGCGCGCCTTGGCCTGCCGGAAAGGTTCCTGCGCATCGCGCGGCGGCTGGTAGCGCAGCCCGGCCAGGCCCTGCTGCAGCACCTGCCGCGGCACCCGCGGCCGGGCGCCGGCGCCTCCGGGGGGCCGCGGCGCACGGGCGGCATACACCAGGCCGGGCTCTTCCAGGCGTTCGCCCGCCAGGGGCGCGCGCCGCGCCAGCCGCCCCAGGCGCACGCGCAGGCTCTCCAGGCAATACGGCGCGGCGATGAAATCGGCGGCGCCCAGCCGCAGCAGATCTTCGATGGCGGGCGCCGTCATGTCGTGCACCAGCAGCAGGATCGGGGTTGCCAGCGCATCGCGCGCCTGCTGCAGCGACAGGCGGGTCCAGGCCAGCGAGGCCGGCGCGACCGGCAGGACACAATGATCGTATCGGCGCAGGCCAACGGCCAGCCCGGCCAGCGCGTGGGTATCCGGGCCGCACGGGCCGCCTCCCGATTGCCGCAGCGGCACCAGGTGCAAGCGCACCCGCGCCAGCCTCGGCTGGGCACGGGCCACCCAGTCGCCCATGGCGGCTTCGTGGCCCGGGGCCAGCAGCACGCCGCAATCCATGGTTTCTCGCACGCCGTTCCTCCAGGTTCAAATTGCAATCCCTGAAGGCTACCGGCGCGCCATTCCGCTCGCCATTCGTAGCGAACGCAAGCCGGCCTGCGGTTGACCGAGGGGCCACCGACCGGCGCGCGCGAAAAAAAAGCGGCCCAGGGCCGCTTTTTCCGGATCCGGGGCGAACCCCGGCTGGTCGTGCGCTCAGTGCGAGCGACCGCCTTGACGCAGTTTGCGCGCGGCGACGGCTTGCGCCGCCAGCATCGCCAACTCGGCTTCGACAACCGCGATGTCGGCCTTGTCCTTGGCGTTGGCCAGGGCCTCTTCGGCGCGCTTGCGCGCTTCCAGGGCACGGGCCTCGTCCAGGTCGGCGGCACGGATGGCCGTGTCGGCCAGGACCGTCACGCTGCCCGGCTGCACTTCCAGAATGCCCCCGGCGACGAAGATGTTTTCCTCGCCTTGGTCGGCACGAACGATCTTGACCGTCCCGGGGCGTATGCGCGAAATCAGCGGGGTGTGACCGGGCAGGATGCCCAGCTCACCCGCCTCGCCAGGCAGCACCACGAACTTCGCCTCACCGGAGAAGATCGCTTCCTCTGCGCTGACGACATCCACATGCAGGGTAGCCATATCGGTTCCTTATTGCAGTTTCTTGGCCTTCTCGAAGGCCTCGTCGATCGAGCCGACCATGTAGAAGGCCTGTTCCGGCAGCGCATCGCACTCGCCGTTCACGATCATCTTGAAACCACGGATGGTTTCGGCCAGCGGCACGTACTTGCCGGGCGAACCGGTGAACACTTCGGCCACGTGGAACGGCTGCGACAGGAAACGCTGGATCTTACGGGCGCGGGCCACGGCCTGCTTGTCTTCCGGCGACAGTTCGTCCATGCCCAGAATCGCGATGATGTCGCGCAGTTCCTTGTAGCGCTGCAGCGTCTGCTGCACGCCACGGGCCACGGCGTAGTGCTCTTCGCCGACGACTTGCGGGTCGAGCTGGCGGCTGGACGAATCCAGCGGGTCCACGGCCGGGTAGATACCCAGGGCGGCGATGTCACGCGACAGCACGACGGTCGAGTCCAAGTGCTGGAAGGTGGTGGCGGGCGACGGGTCGGTCAAGTCGTCAGCGGGCACGTACACGGCCTGGATCGAGGTGATCGAGCCGGTCTTGGTGGACGTGATGCGCTCTTGCAGCTTGCCCATTTCCTCGGCCAGCGTGGGCTGGTAGCCCACCGCCGACGGCATACGGCCCAGCAGTGCCGACACTTCGGTACCGGCCAGGGTGTAGCGGTAGATGTTGTCCACGAAGAACAGGATGTCGCGGCCTTCGTCGCGGAACTTCTCGGCCATCGTCAGGCCGGTCAGCGCCACGCGCAGACGGTTGCCGGGGGGTTCGTTCATCTGACCGAACACCATGGCGACCTTGTCCAGAACGTTCGACTCTTCCATTTCGTGGTAGAAGTCGTTGCCTTCACGGGTACGCTCACCCACGCCGGCGAACACCGACAAGCCGCTGTGCTGCTTGGCGATGTTGTTGATCAGTTCCATCATGTTGACGGTCTTGCCCACGCCGGCGCCGCCGAACAGGCCGACCTTGCCGCCCTTGGCGAACGGGCACACCAGGTCAATAACCTTGATGCCGGTTTCCAGCAGTTCCACCGACGGCGACAGCTCGTCGAAACGGGGGGCCGGTTGGTGGATGCCACGCTTTTCGTCGTGCTGGATTTCGCCAGCTTCGTCGATCGGGCGGCCCAGCACGTCCATGATGCGGCCGAGCGTGCCGGTGCCGACCGGCACCGAGATCGGGGCGCCGGTGCCGGCGACCTTCATGCCGCGGCGCAGGCCGTCGCTGGAGCCCAGGGCGATGGTACGCACCACGCCGTCACCCAGCTGTTGCTGCACTTCCAGCGTCAGACCCTTTTCGGCGAACGAGGAACCCTCGTCGACCAGAGTAAGCGCTTCGTAGATCTTGGGCATGTGATCGCGGGGGAACTGAATATCCACCACGGCGCCGATGCACTGAACGATGGTTCCGTTGCTCATGTCGATTCCTTGCTTGATAGCTTTTGACGGGATGCTGCCTGCCTCAGACGGCGGCAGCGCCCCCTACGATTTCCGAAATTTCCTTGGTGATCGCGGCCTGGCGGGTCTTGTTGTAGACCAGCTGCAGATCGCCGATGACCTTCTTGGCGTTGTCCGACGCCGCCTTCATGGCGACCATCCGGGCCGACTGCTCCGAAGCCATGTTCTCGGCCACGGCTTGGTACAGCAGGCCTTCCACGTAACGCTGCAGCAGGTCGTCGATCACGCTACGAGCGTCGGGTTCGTAGATGTAATCCCAGCTGTAATCCGATTTCACTTCCGAAGTCTTGGCCAGGCTTTCGGCGCCCGTCTGGTACGGATCTTCCAAACCGCTGGCCAGGGGCAGCAGGCGCAGGAACAGCGGCTCCTGCTTCATCGTGTTGACGAAGCGGGTCGAAGCCACGTACAGCGCGTCGATACGGCCTTCCAGGTAGGCGTCCAGCTGCACCTTGATCGCGCCCAGCAGGCGGTCCAGTTGCGGCTTGTCGCCCAGTTGCACTTCCTGGGAAACCAGCTTGGCGCCGATACGGGACAGCACGCCCACGCCCTTGTTGCCGAAAGCGGTCGCCTGAACGGCGATGCCGTTCTTCTCGAACTCTTTCAGCTTCGTCAACACCACGCGGGTGATGTTGGTGTTCAAGCCGCCGCACAGACCCTTGTCCGTCGTCACCATGACCACGCCGACCGCCTTGATTTCGCGCTCGACCAGGTACGGGTGGCTGTACTCGGGGTTGGCCTGCATCAGGTGCGCGGCGATCTCGCGCACCTTGGTGGCGTACGGACGGCCCGCGCGCATCCGCTCCTGCGCCTTGCGCATCTTGGATGCGGCGACCATTTCCATCGCCTTGGTGATCTTGCGCGTGTTTTGCACGCTCTTGATCTTGGTTCGGATTTCCTTAATTCCGGGCATTGCGCTTTCCTGTGAAGACTGGCCGATGGGTTGTCGCTTGCGCCTCAACCATCCGATAAGGATGGGTGAGGCGCTTGCGCGCCTAACCCATCACTTTCTTAAAAAGCACCGTGCTTCTTGAATTCCTGGATGGCGGCGGCGAGTTCGCTTTCGTCATCCTTGGACAGTTCCTTGGTGTCTTCGACGCGCTGGATCAGGGCCGCGTGCTTGGCCTTGAGCTGGTCCTTGAGCGCCTTTTCGAACGACAGCACCTGGGCCACGTCCACGTCATCCAGGTAGCCGTTGTTGACCGTGTACAGCGTGACGGCCAGTTCCCACACTTGCAGCGGCTGGTATTGCGGCTGCTTGAGCAGTTCGACCACGCGCTTGCCGCGCTCGAGCTGGCGACGGGTGGCGTCGTCCAGGTCCGAGGCGAACTGCGCGAAGGCGGCCAGTTCACGGTACTGCGCCAGGTCGGTACGGATACCGCCGGACAGCTTCTTGACGACCTTGGTCTGGGCGGCGCCGCCCACGCGCGACACCGAGATACCGGCGTTGATGGCGGGACGCACACCAGCGTTGAACAGGTCGGTTTCCAGGAAGATCTGGCCGTCCGTGATCGAGATCACGTTGGTCGGAACGAAGGCCGACACGTCGCCCGCCTGGGTTTCGATGATCGGCAGCGCGGTCAGCGAGCCGGTCTTGCCCTTGACGGCGCCACCGGTGAACTTCTCGACGTAGTCTTCGTTCACGCGAGCGGCGCGTTCCAGCAGGCGCGAGTGCAGGTAGAACACGTCGCCCGGGTAGGCTTCGCGGCCCGGCGGACGGCGCAGCAGCAGCGAGACCTGGCGGTAGGCCCAGGCTTGCTTGGTCAGGTCGTCATAGACGATCAGGGCGTCTTCGCCGCGATCGCGGAAGTATTCGCCCATCGTGCAGCCGGCGTAGGCGGCCAGGTACTGCATGGCGGCGGAGTCCGAAGCCGAGGCGGCCACGACGATGGTGTATTCCATCGCGCCGTGCTCTTCCAGCTTGCGCACCACGTTGTTGATCGTCGACGCCTTCTGGCCGATGGCGACGTACACGCAGGTGACGCCCTTGCCCTTCTGGCTGATGATGGTGTCGACGGCCACGGCGGTCTTGCCGGTCTGGCGGTCGCCAATGATCAGTTCGCGCTGGCCGCGACCGATGGGAACCATCGAGTCGATAGCCTTGATGCCGGTTTGCAGCGGCTGCGACACCGAGCGGCGGGCGATAACGCCGGGGGCCACTTTTTCGATGATGTCGGTGGCCTTGGCGTTCACGGGGCCCTTGCCGTCGATCGGCTCGCCCAGCGTGTTGACCACGCGGCCTTTCAGCTCGGGGCCGACCGGCACTTCCAGAATGCGGCCGGTCGTCTTGACCGCGTCGCCTTCGGACACGCCGGTGTAGTCACCGAGAATAACGGCGCCGACGGAATCACGCTCGAGGTTGAGCGCCAGACCGAAGACGTTGTTGGGGAATTCGAGCATTTCGCCCTGCATCACGTCGGACAGGCCGTGGATGCGGGTAATACCGTCGGTCACGGACACGACGGTGCCCTGAGTACGGACATCAGCCGAAGCGCCCAGGCCCTCGATGCGGCTCTTGAGCAGTTCGCTGATCTCGGAGGGATTGAGTTGCATATTGACTCCTGGAATCCTGTTAGTGCTGCCTTTAAGCGGCGAGCGTATCGCGCATGCGGGCCAATTGGGCTTGTACGGAAGTATCGAGCACCTGGTCCCCGACGGCCACGCGCACGCCGCCGATCAACGACTGGTCGACGGTGACGACGGGCTTGAGCTTCAGGCCGAATTTCTTCTCGAGGGCAACGACCAGTTCTTGGACCTGGGCGTCGCTCAGCTCGAACGCGCTGGTGATTTCCGCCTGCGCCGTGCCGTCGTGACGGTTCCGCAGCACCACGAATTGCGTGGCGATCTCGGGCAGCAGCAGCAACCGGTCGTTTTCGACCAGCAGCTCGATGAAATTGCGGGCGGCCTGGGGCAGTTCGGCCTTCACCAGGCCGGTAAACAGCTCGACGCGCTGCTTGTCGCCCAGACGCGGATCGGCCATGGCCTCGCGCACGTCGGGGTTGGAGGCGACCTGCGACAGCTCGCTGACCAGGTCGGCCCAAGCCTGCAGGCCGGCCTTGTCGTCGCGCGCGGCGGCGAACAAGGCTTCGGCGTAGGGCCTGGCAACAGTGGAAAGTTCAGCCATGACGGTCCCGGATTAAAGCTGCGCGCGGAGCTGGTTCAGCAGCTCGGCGTGGGCGCGGGCGTCAACCTCGCGCTTGAGGATCTGTTCAGCACCCTTGACGGCCAGCGCGGCGACGTCGTCGCGCAGCGAATCACGGGCGCGCTGGACTTCCTGCGCGGCATCCTGTGCAGCTTGCGCCACGATGCGGGCACGCTCGGCTTCCGCTTCACGGCGGGCCTGCTCGATCAGGGAGGCGGCTTGCTTCTCGGCCTCGATGATGCGGGCGTGGTTTTCGGACTTGGCAGAAGCCTCGATCAGACTGACACGCGCCTGGGCCTGGGCCAGATCGGCCTTGCCCTTCTCCGCGGCGGCAAGGCCGTCGGCGATTTTTTGGCGGCGCTCGTCCATCGCCTTCGTCAGAGGAGGCCACACGAATTTCATCGTGAACCAGCCCAGAACGAAGAACACGAGCATCTGGAAAATGATCGTCGCGTTCAGATTCACGGTCGTTCCTTTAACACCTTGCGGCTCCGACGACACCCGGGGCGGGCAACGCGGAGCACTCGATACTTTGCCGGTCGGCGACGGGGCTCAGGCCCGCATCGCCGCCAGCGTCATGACCCGCCTTTTCGCCGGCGGGCGTGCCTTAGCCGACGAACGGGTTGGCGAAGGCGAACAGCATGGCGATACCCACGCCGATCAGGAATGCCGCGTCGATCAGGCCAGCCAGCAGGAACATCTTGGTTTGCAGAGCGTTCATCAGTTCAGGCTGACGAGCCGAAGCTTCCAGGTATTTGCCGCCCATCAGTGCGATGCCGATGCAAGCGCCGATAGCGCCCAGACCGATGATAAGACCGCAAGCGAGAGCAACGAAAGCGACGTTGGTCATGACAACTCCTTGGTTAGAAATCTGAAGTCAAAAAAATAAAAGATTGGGGTACTGCTCAATGCAAGAGGATCTTGCTATCCAGCGCCGGCCCGGAGGCCGACGCCGGAAATTCGGGGGATCAGTGGCCTTCGTGCGCCTGGCCGAGGTACACCAGGGTCAGCATCATGAAGATGAAGGCCTGGAGCAACACGATCAGGATGTGGAAGATGGCCCAGATCGAGCCGGCCAGCACGTGGCCGATTCCCAAGCCGATGCTGGCGCCGTTGAAACCGGTCCAGGCACCGCCCAAGAGGGCGATCAGCATGAAAATCAATTCGCCGGCGAACATGTTGCCGAACAACCGCATGCCCAGCGACACGGACTTGGCGGCGTATTCGATCAGGTTCAGCAGCAGGTTGAACGGCGCCAGGACGAGCGCGCCCAGGCCATGCGCATGGAACGGCGCGGTGAACAGTTCCTTGACGAAGCCGCCCGGGTGCTTGATCTTGATGCCGTAGTAGAACATCAGCAGCAGCACGCCCAGCGACATGCCCATCGGCACGTTCAGGTCGGCGGTCGGCAGGACGCGGTGGTAGTAGAGGGGGTCGCCGTGGTGCGCGCCCAGGCCGGTCAGGCGCCAGATCGACGGCATCAGGTCGACGGGCAGCAGGTCCAGCGCGTTCATCAGGATGATCCAGAGGAACACGGTGAGGGCGAGCGGAGCGATGAAGAGGCGGCTCTTGGCATTGTGGACGATGCCCTTGGCCTGGTCGTCGACCATGTCGACGATCATTTCCACGAAGGCCTGGAAGCGGCCCGGGACGCCGGCGGTCGCACGGCGGGCGGCGCGCCACAGGAAGAAGATGACGATCAGGCCCGTCAGGCCGGACCAGAACAACGAGTCGTAGTTGATGATGTCAAACTGAGCAATTGCAGTCTGTTTTTCGCCCGTATTGTTCAGGTGCACCAGGTGGTGCTGAATATAAGCGGACTGAGGCGACACGTCGCTGGCAGCAGCCATTTGAATCCTACCCTATTTGCTGTATGCCCGAGCCCTTGCGAGCCGGACGATTCCACGATTCCGTTTGCCGTTACCTACCCGGCGCGCTATGACAACTTGCGGAACATCAAAAGCAGGAGATATCCCTTCAGCGTGAGTATCAAGCCCAGCAGCGCGGCAGGCCAGACGAGACTGTCCTGCGCCACACGCGAAAGCAGCCACAACAGCAGTGCCGTTGCGAACAACTTGATCAACTCACCAGAGAGAAAGGTAAAGGGACTGGCCTTGCCGGTCCGGACACTGACAGCCAGGCGCAATGCGAACAACGCATTGGGTATGAAATACGCTCCTGCCCCCGCCAGCGCCGACCAACCTGCCGCCGCCCCTCCGACAACCCCCGCTATTACTGCTGCTGCGAGCCCCATGGCGCCTTGCGCCGCCAGTGCCAACAGGAGACCGCGGCCAGCCTGTGCATTCAGCGCCGCGCGATCCGCGTCGCTCAGAACCAGCACCCGGTCCACCGGATCCTGATCCGCCAGAACCTGGCGTGCCTTGCCCTGTTGCGCAGGTTGCAGATTCATTCCACAGGATTGCTCCCGGGCTTCATTCCAACCGCGCGCAGGTTCGTGCCGCACTGTGTTCTGCTGCATCAAACTTCCCCGCTTAAAGCCGTACCAATGCCGTCATGCCAAAGCCGCCACTGGCCGTGGCCGTACGAACCGGCCGTACGAATTGGCCTAAACGGAATTGGCCTAACCGGCCCGCCTTGCCCCCGTCAGAACCGGCGAAATCATCGCCCTGTGTTCTTATCCCGCAAGCGTCAAACCCGCAGAGTATAGCGTGTTTTTTTTTACCCGAGCAAATGAACTTTCGGCGGTTTGTAAGGCGGCAACAGGCCTTGCCGGACGGCGTGTCGGGACGGAAATTGGGGACGTGAATGCGGCCTGCCGCCGCGCCAAAGCGCGAACGGCCGGAACAAAAAAAAGCGGCTCCCGAAGGAGCCGCCAGGGTGCTGCCCGGCCGATGGCGCCCACCCGCCCCGGCCGCGCCGCGGCGCGTCAGTCTTCCTTGACCGGCGGCGGCGCCCACAGCCCGTCGAGCGCGACGTCCTGTGGCCAGTACAGGCGCATGCTGAGCAGGAACGGGCCGTCGGCGGCCGGCGTGGCCAGCCAGTTGGAGCGCTTGCGCTCGCCCGGATCGCGGCGCTGGATGTAGATGTCCAGCGAGCCGTCGGCGTTGTACTTCAGGCCGTCGGTGCTGCGCAGCGCGTAGCGGTTGGCGGGATTGTCGGGGAAGGCGTGCTTGTCGTTATAGACATGCAGCGACCAGAAGGCATTGGCCGGCGGCAATTGGCCCTTCTCGAAGTGCAGCACATAGTCTTCGTTCGAGTTGAGCGCGCGGCCCTTGCTGTCGGCGACCGTGACCGGATAAAGCACGTCTTCCGGCGTCGGCGCGCCCAGGCCGGCGTAGGCGATGGCGGCGCGGCGGGTGTAGTCGGTGCCGTAGGTGCCGATGCCGGTGAGCACGGTGTTCCAGCCGTTGATCGGCGTGGCCAGGCGCGACACGCCGTCGGCGATGCGGCGGCCGGCCAGCGGCTGCGCGTCGGCCAGGGCCTGCTGCACGGTGGGGCTGAGGCGGCCATACGAGAACGGCTGGCGGCCATCCAGGCCGATGCGGCGCATGCGGTCCAGCATCGGCGTGTCGTTGGCGTGCGGCGGATTGTTGCGCAGCACGTCGAAGAACAGCGTGAAGAATGACGCGGCGTCCATGCTCGCGGCCTGCTCGGCCGGGGTGCCATCGGGCACCGTCACGGGCATCGGCATCGGCACGTCGCTGCCGATCGGCGCCGACCCCACGCCCGGGCCGGTCTGCGGATAGGGCGTGGCGCCGCTGGCGCCGCGATGACGGCCGGGGACCGGCGCCACCGGCGCCACCATCGGGCTGGCCGTCATGTTGGCCTGGAGCTGGTTGACCGCGGCGTAATCCTGCGGACCGCCGGTCTGGGTCCAGCCGATCAGCCAGCCGGTCGAGGTCGGGCTGTGGATCACGTCCATGCCCGGCGGCAGCGCGCCCTGCCAGTTGGGGCCGACGATGGCGAACGACTGGGCGCCGGGGCCATTGGTGCGCGTGCCGCGCGAGGCGAACACATCGCTCCACATGTCCAGCGCCGACAGCACGGTGTAGCGCTTGCCGGTATCGGGCAGCCGCACGATCAGCGGCGCGCGCGACACGTCGAACCACAGGCTCGAATACAGCGCGTCGGCGCTGGGCCACGGCGTGTCAGCCGCGCGCGGATCGGGGAACGCGGCCTTGTGGCCGAACTGGTTGACCGGCGCCTTGCCGTCCAGCGGCGACTGCACCGCTGTGGCCTTGCGGCGCGCCAGCTCCATCAGCACCATCGGATAGGCGTAGACGTAGGCATCGATGGCGATCTCGCGCAGCTCCTGCGCGCTCATCTGCGGCGCGGGCGCGTTGGCGGCGGGATACGGCGTTTCCGATACCAGCCGCAGCGTCGGCTGCGGCGATTGGGCTTGCGTAGCGGTCATGAAGCAGGCGCTGAGGGCGCCCGCGAGCACGGCGGCGGACCACCGGCGATTGAAGGGGGAAGTACGCATGCAAGGCTCCTTGTTGCTATTGTTTGCAGACGAGCCGCCGCGCTTGGGGCTTACCAGTTCGGGCAAGCCTCTCTGGCGCGACATCTCGTTTTCAGAGTGACGCCTTTTCAGGATAGGGCCGATCACTGCAACAAGGTGCTGTCCAAAAGTTTCAAGGCGCAACGCGCCAACCCGATCGCGCAGGCATGAAAAACGCGCCCGGTAAGGGCGCGCACGGGAAAACAGGGCCGGACGCCAGGGTCCTCGCACCCGCGATAGCCGGCCCGAGCGGGATCGGGACGGCGTAACAAGGCTTAACGGTGTTTGAAGTCCGGTTTGCGCTTTTCGGTGAAGGCGGCCATGCCTTCCTTCTGGTCCTCGGTGGCGAACAGCGAATGGAAGACGCGGCGCTCGAACAGCAGGCCTTCGTTGAGCGAACCTTCGAAGGCGCGGTTGACGCATTCCTTGGCCATCATGACCGAGGGCAGCGACATCGACGCGACCACGGTGGCGGCCTCCAGGGCTTCGTCCATCAGTTTGTCGGCCGGCACCACGCGCGACACCAGGCCGGCGCGCTCGGCTTCCTCGGCGCCCATCATGCGGGCGGTCAGGGCCATGTCCATGGCCTTGGCCTTGCCCACCGCACGCGGCAGGCGCTGGGTGCCGCCGGCGCCGGGAATGACGCCTAGCTTGATCTCGGGCTGGCCGAACTTGGCCGTGTCGGCGGCGATGATGATGTCGCACATCATGGCCAGTTCGCAGCCGCCGCCGAGCGCGTAGCCGGCGACCGCGGCGATCACGGGCTTGCGGATGCGCTTGAGGGTTTCCCAGTTGCGGGTGATGTATTCGCTGCCGTACACATCCATGTACGACCAGTCTTTCATGGCGCCGATGTCGGCGCCCGCGGCAAAGGCCTTTTCGCTGCCGGTGATGACGACCGCGCCGATGTCCGCATCCGCCTCGAAAGCCAGCAGCGCCGCCCCGAGTTCGTTCATCAGTTGATCGTTGAGCGCGTTGAGCGCCTTGGGGCGGTTCAGCGTCAGCAGACCGACGCGGCCGCGGGTTTCGACCAGCACAAACGACTCGCTCATTACCTGTCTCCAGAGGATGGGATGAAATAAGATATACGCATGGAAAAAACCGATGCTTTCCCCATACTTTACCGCCTCGCGCCCCACGACCCCGCGGGGCACCGCTACCGGATAACCCTAACCATCCAGGCGCCCTCGCCGGACGGCCAGCGCCTGTCGCTGCCGGCCTGGATTCCGGGCAGCTACCTGATCCGCGATTTTTCGCGCCAAATCGAGTCGCTGACGGCCCATTGCGGCAACCGCCGCGTGGCTGTCGACAAAATAGACAACCACACCTGGCAGGCCGCGCCCTGCGACGGCCCGCTGCGGGTCGAGTACACGGTTTACGCCTGGGACCTGTCGGTGCGCGGCGCGCACCTGGACGAAACGCACGGTTTCTTCAACGGCACCAGCGTGTTCCTGCGCGTGCATGGGCAGGACCACCTGCCCTGCCTGGTGGACCTGGCGCCGCCGCGCGGCATCGACGGCTGGAAGGTCTACACCAGCCTGCCCGAGGCCCGCGGCCACAAGGGCGCGGCGCGCCGCCACGGCTTCGGCCTGTACCTGGCGCCGGACTACGACGCGCTGATCGATCATCCCGTTGAAATGGGCACGCCGCAGGTGGCGAGCTTCACGGCGCATGGCGCCGAGCACGAACTGGTGTTCACGGGCGTGGCGCCCAACCTGGACCTGGCCCGCATCACCGACGACGTGCGCAGGATCTGCGAAACCCAGATCGCCTTTTTCGAACCGCGCGGCAAGCGCGCGCCCTTCCTGGACAGCAGCGATCGCTATGTCTTCATGACCATGGTGACGGGCGACGGCTACGGCGGCCTGGAGCACCGCGCCAGCACGGCGCTGATGACGGCGCGCAAGGACCTGCCGGTGCTGGGCCAGCAGGGCCAGGGCGAAGGCTATCGCGGCTTTCTTGGGTTGGTCAGCCACGAGTATTTCCACACCTGGAACGTCAAGCGCATCAAGCCGCAGGCGTTCGTTCCCTACGACCTGGCGCAGCCGGACCTGACGCGGCTGTTGTGGGTGTTCGAGGGGTTCACGTCCTACTACGACGATCTGCTGCTGCTGCGCTCCAACGTCATCACGCAGAACGATTACCTGCGCCTGCTGGCCAAGACCATCACCAGCGTGGCGCGCACGCCGGGGCGGCACAAGCAGTCGGTGGCGGAAAGTTCGTTCGACGCGTGGACGCGCTATTACAAGCAGGACGAGAATTCGCCCAATGCGCTGGTGAGTTATTACACCAAGGGCGCGCTGGTGGCGCTGGGGCTGGATCTGCTGATCCGCCAGGAGTCTGCGGGCGCGCATTCGCTGGATGATGTGATGCGCCTGCTGTGGCAGCGGTACGGGCGCGACTTCTATCGCGGCAAGGCGCAGGGGCTGCCGGAAGACGGGCTGCCGGCGCTGATCAAGGAGGCGACCGGGGTGGATGCGCGGCGCTTCATCGCGCGGCATGCGCATGGGACGGCGGATGTGCCGCTGGCCGAGCTGCTGGCCGCTCAAGGCATCAAGCTGCAATGGAAAGCCTCGGTCAATATTCCTTCGCTGGATGTGCGCACGCGCAAGCAGGGAGATTCACTGGTGCTGGCGACGGTGCTGGAGGGCGGCGCCGGGCACAGGGGCGGGCTGTCGGCCGGGGATGTGCTGGTGGCGATCGATGGCTTGAAGGTCGAAGGGGCCGCGGGCGTCGAAGTGTTGCTGGGGCAGTATCGGGTGGGGGATCGCGTGAGCGTGCATGTGTTCAGGCGGGATGAGTTGCGGGTGTTTCAGGTTCGTTTGAATGGGCCTGAGGCGCTGGATTGTGTGTTGTCGGTTGGGTGAGTATTTTTTTAGGGCCTTCTTCTTGATTGGAAGGCCCTTGTTGCATTGGGGCGGTGGGGTTCTTTAGGCGCGTGTGGCGGGGCAGGCTGTTTGCTTGGCTTTTTTTGCCGTCTAGGTGTGGGGTGGGGAGGGTCTTGCGGGGCCCGCCGCAAAGCGGCCGCGCGGGCGGCCTTTTGCGGCTTACGTTGTGTCTTGCGTCGCGATGAGGGCGCTGTCGCGTATGCGGGGATTTGCGTCTTGCGCGAGCGTTTTCTCGGGTATGTGGGGCTTTGGGGGGCTGTCTCGCTTGCGCCTACAGTGACTTTTTCCGGTTGCACACGGTGGGCGCGAAGCGCCCTGCCGGGTCAGTTCAACTTCGCGCCGGAGACTTCGACGGCTTGTTTCCAGGTGTCGAGTTCCTTGTTGATGTGGTCGGCGAAGGCGGCGGGGGTGGAGCCTACGGTTTCGTAGCCGTAGCTGTTCAGTTGGGCCTTCAGGTCGGGAGTGTTGATGGCGGCGGCGATGGCGGTGCTGAGGGTGTCGAGGATGGCGGGTGGCGTGTTGGCGGGGGCCAGGATGCCGTACCAGCCGTTGATGACGAAGCCGGGGACGGCTTCGGCGACGGTGGGGACGTTGGGCAGCAGGGGGGAGCGATGTTCGCCGGTGACGGCCAGGGCCTTGAGCTTGCCGGACTGCACTTGGGGGAGCGAGGTGGAGATGCTGTCGAACATCAGGGAGACCTCGCCGCCCAGCAGGGCGACGACGGCGGGGCCGCTGCCTTTGTAGGGGACGTGCAGCATGTCGGCGCCGGTGCGGTGCTTGAAGATCTCGGCGGCCAGGTGGCTGGTGTTGCCGTTGCCGGCGGAGGCGAAGCTGAGCTTGCCGGGATGCTGTCTGGCGTAGGCGATGAGTTCCGGGATGCTATTGGCGGGGGTGGACAGCGGGGCCGAGACCAGCATGGGCAGGGTCGCGACCAGCGAGACTGGGGCAAAATCGCTGCGGGTGTCGTAGGGCAGCGAGGGGTAGAGGCTGGGGTTGATGGCGTGGGCGGCCAGCACCATCAGCAGGGTATAGCCATCGGGCTTGGCACGCGCCAGCTGCGACGAGGCGATGGCGCCGCCGGCGCCGGGCTTGTATTCCAGCACCACCGGCTGGTTCCACTTCTTCTGCAGGGCCGCGCCGAGCGGGCGGGCCAGCATGTCGGCGCTGCCGCCGGGCGGGTACGGGATCAGCAGCGTGATGGGCTTGTCGGGGTAGGCGCCGGGAGGTGCGGCATCCGCCGGTTGTGCGTGCACGGTGGTCGACGCGGCGAACAACAGGCTGGCAGTTGCCAGGACGGCAAGGACAGGACGGTGCATGGTGGACTCCGGAATGGCTCGGCTAGGGCGGGGAATGCTGGCGGCATCCAACGCGACAACACGCTGCGCGGAGGAACGATGCGGCAACGCCCCGGCGATGGCCGCCACGATCGAGACATGGACGGCTTGTCTCAGCCGCGCACATAACGCGGCGCACCAGCGCCGTCCAGGGCGATAACCCAGGGCGCGTCGGGAAATCGCAAAGGCGCTTCAGTGGCGGCCTGCAGGTCGTCGGCGCTGATGCCTTGCAGCATGGCGTGCACGCGCAGGCCGTCGGGCGTAACGTCGATCACGGCCAGGTCGGTGTAGATGCGTGTGACGACGCCAGCGCCCGTCAGCGGGTAGCGGCACTGGCGCAGGATCTTGGGCGCGCCGTCGCGGCCGCGGTGTTCCATCATGGCCAGCACCTGGCGCGCGCCCACGGCCAGGTCCATGGCGCCACCAACGGCGGGAATGGCGTCGGCGGCGTCGGTCTTCCAGTTGGCCAGGTCGCCGCGTTCCGAGACCTGGAAGGCGCCGAGCACGGCGT
This sequence comes from Achromobacter ruhlandii, assembly GCF_902859695.1. Classification (GTDB taxonomy): domain Bacteria; phylum Pseudomonadota; class Gammaproteobacteria; order Burkholderiales; family Burkholderiaceae_B; genus Achromobacter; species Achromobacter ruhlandii. Next base: position 126,887 of record NZ_CADIJL010000007.1, on the reverse strand, counting down.
AGTCGAGATGGCCACCACGCATCATGGCGAACGACACGGTGTGCTCGGTGATGGAGGCGCCCGGCAGCAGCGTGATGGGCTGGCGGCTGGCGTTGATGAGGTCCGGATCGATGGCGTCTCCAGCCGCCGCGGGCCCCATGCCGGTGATGCCGTTCTCGCTGTGCAAGAGGATGTCCTTGTCGGGCGGCAGGTAGTCGCCCACCAGGGTCGGCATGCCGATGCCGAGGTTGACGACCGAGCCGTCGGGAATATCGCCGGCCAGCAGTTGCGCGACCTGCTGGCGGGTCATGGGGGTGATCGTCGGCATGTCAGGTCTCCACCCGCACCACGGTTTTCACGAACAGGCCGGGCGTCATGACGTGCTCGGGCGTGAAGGCGCCCAGCGGCACGACCTCGTCGACCTGGGCGATGGCGTGGCCGGCGGCCATGCACATCACGGGATTGAAATTGCGCGCGGCGTGGCGGTACATCAGGTTGCCCCAGCGATCGCCCTGGTGCGCGCGGATCAGCGCGTAGTCGCCGCGCAGCGGCTGCTCCAGCACGTAGCCTACGCCGTCGATCACTTCCTGGCGGCGGCCCTGCGCCAGCTCGGTGCCGTAGCCGGTGGGCGTGTAGAACGGCCCCAGGCCGGCGCCGGCCGCGCGCAGGCGCTCGGCCAGGGTGCCTTGCGGCACGCATTCCAGTTCCACCTCGCCGGCGTGGAAGGCGCGGGCGAAGGCCTCGGAATTGGGCGGGCGCGGATGCGAGCAGATGATCTTGCGCACCTGCCGCCGGTTGAGCAGCGCGGCGATGCCGCGATCATGGGTGCCGGCGTTGTTGGCGATGAGAGTCAGGTCGCGCCGGCCCAGCTCGGCCAGGCAGTGCAGCAGTTCGTACGGCACGCCGGCCTCGCCGAAGCCGCCCACCAGCACGCTGGCGCCGTCGGGAATGACGGCCACGGCGTCCCTCATGCAAGCCTGAATCTTGTCGATCACTTATTGCTCCTGCGCGATGCCCGCGGCGTCCACGATCTGTTTCCAGCGCGTGCGTTCCTGGTCGATGAAGGCGGCGAACTCGGCTGGCGTGTTGCCGCCGGCCTGCCCGCCCATGGCGCGAAAGCGCTCGGCGATGTCGGGGCTGCGCACCACGTCGCGGGTGGCGGCATAAAGCGTGTCGACGACGGTGCCAGGGGTGCCGGCCGGCGCCACCAGGCCGAACCAGGCGGTGACCACCATGTCGGGCACGCCGGCCTCGGCCATCGTCGGCACGTCGGGCAGTTCCGCCAGGCGCCGCGCGCTGGTGACGGCCAGCGCGCGCAGCTTGCCCGACTGGATGTAGGGCATGGAGCTGGGCAGGTTGTCGATCATGAAGGTGAACTGCTGGCCCAGCAGCGCCGCCACCGCCGGGCCCGCGCCCTTGTAGGGCACGTGCGTGCCGCCGATGCCGGCGCGCTGCTTGAACAGCTCGGCCGACAGGTGCGGCGACTGGCCGCTGCCCGAACTGCCGAACGACACCTTGCCCGGGTCCTTGCGAGCCAGCGCCAGCAGGTCGGCCACGCTGCGCGCGGGCGAGGCCTCGTTGACCACCAGCACGTTGGGCACGGAAATCACCAGCGTCACCGGCGCGAAGTCGGCCGGCTTGTAGGGCAGCGTCTTGTAGAGCGCGTAGTTGATGGCGTTGGGGCCGATGTTGCCCATCAGCACCGTGTAGCCGTCAGGCTTGGCGCGCGCCAGAGTCTGCGCGCCGATGATGCCGGCGGCGCCGGCGCGGTTCTCCACGATGACCTGCTGGCCGAGTTTCGCGGCCAGCTTGTCGGCGATCAGGCGCGCCGCGATGTCGGTGGTGCCGCCGGGCGACGCCGGCACGATGAGGGTGATGGGCCGTTCGGGCCACGCCGCCAGGGCGGGGCCCGCCATGGCGAGCGACAGCGCGCTGGCGGCCAGCCAGCGTTGCGGGTGCGGCATGCTTGTCTCCCTGCGCGATCCTGGTGCGAATCAACTTGTGCGGGAAAGTGTGGCCGCGATGCCGCGAAATGCCTATTCCGGAATCTGGAGGAGCGGCTTCGCCTGCGCAAAAGAGCGCGCGTCTCAGCGCGGCGGGCGCGCCGCGATCTGCGCCGCCGTGCGCAGGAACGCCTGCAGCGCGCGGTTGCCGTCGTCGCGCCGCGTGACTGCGTAGACCGTGCCGCTGCCGACCGCGGCCGGCAGCGCGCACACCGCGATGCGCGCGCCGAAATGGCCGCACGCCGAGGCCGGCACCAGGGCCACGCCCAGCCCGGCCGCCACCAGCGCCAGCTGCGCCGGCACTTCGGCCACGCGCTGCGCCACCGACTGCGCCAGGCCGGCGCGGGCGCAGGTATCGGCCAGCTCGCGGGCGAAGGCCGAGGTCTCGGTGCGCAGCATCACGAACGCGTCCTGCCTGAGGTCGGCCAGCGCCAGGCGCTTGCGCCCGGCCAGACGGTGCCCGGGCGGCAGGGCAGCGACCACCGGATCGGGCCACAGCGCCAGCGATTGCAGTTCGTCGTCGTCCACGGCGGTGCGCGAGATGCTGACGTCGATCCGGTGGCCGCGCACCGCGTCCAACTGCGCGGCGGGATTCATTTCATTGAGCAGCACCGACACCTGCGGGTGGGTCTGCGCATGGCGCGCGATCAGCGCCGGCACCGGCCCCAGGAAGTGCGAGCCGGACAGGCCAATCTCGACCCGCCCCGCCCTGCCCTGGTCGACGGCGCGCGCCCGCACCGTGGCGTCCTTCAGGCCCGCGAGCGTGGCGCGCACGTCGTTCAGGAACGCGGCGCCGGCCTCGGTCAGCGTCACCCGCCGGTTGGTGCGGTCGAACAGCCTGACCTCCAGCTCGCGCTCGAGCTGGGCGATCTGCAGGCTCAGCGGCGGCTGCGAAATGTGCAGCCGGGCGGCGGCGCGGGTGAAGTTGAGTTCTTCGGCCAGCACGGCGAAATAACGGAGTTGGCGGATTTCCATGGCGGCCAATGATTTGCGAAAGATATGAAACCAGACAAAAACTATATTGGAAACTATCGTTCGCGGCGAGCAGAATCGGCTTCTCGCGCCCTCCCGGGCGCTGACAACGCTTATCGGAGACCCGCCATGACCCCGTCGCCCCGCGTCCTGCGCATCGGCCAGATCGTTCCCAGTTCCAACACCACCATGGAAACGGAGATCCCCGCCATGCTGCGCCGGCGCGAGACCATCGCGCCCGAGCGCTTCACCTTCCATTCCAGCCGCATGCGCATGAAGCAGGTGACGGCGGCCGAGCTGGCCTCGATGGATCGCGAGTCCGACCGCTGCGCGCAGGAACTGTCGGACGCGCGCGTCGACGTGCTGGGCTACGCCTGCCTGGTGGCCATCATGGCGCAGGGCCTGGGCTACCACCGCGCCTCGCAGGAACGGCTGCACCAGGCCACCGTGGACAACGGCGCGCCCGCGCCCATCGTCTCCAGCGCCGGCGCGCTGGTCGAGGGCCTGCACGCCATCGGCGCGCGCAAGGTCGCGATCCTGACGCCCTACATGAAGCCGCTGACCAAGCTGGTGGTGGACTACATCGAGCACGAAGGCATCGAAGTGCACGACAGCCTGTCGCTGGAGATCGCCGACAACCTGAAGGTGGGCGCGCAGGACCCGATGGCGCCCGCCAGCCATGTCGCGCGCCTGGACACGCGCGGCGTCGACGCCGTGGTGCTGTCGGCCTGCGTGCAGATGCCGTCGCTGGCGTCGATCCAGCCGGTGCAGGACCGCCTGGGCCTGCCGGTGGTGACCGCCGCCGCGGCCACGGTCTATCGCATGCTCAAGGTGCTGGACCTGGAGACGCGCGTGCCCGACGCCGGCGAACTGCTGACCGGCAAGTACTGAGCGGCGCGGCCTGCCCCCTGCGCAGCGGGCAAGGAAACGGCTTTCGGATGCGGGATCAGGGCTTGCGCTTTTTTGCCGGCGACACAGCCTGTCGAATGGCGGGCGCGTGGGCGCGCAACGTGTCCCACAAGCGCGTCATGACCGGTCCCTGCGGCCGGTCGGCGCGGCGCGCGGCCGCCAGCGTCTCGGTGCTGCCCGGCAGGTGACGATTGGCCAGCGACCGCAGCCGGCCATCGCGCAACTCGTCTTCCACCAGGAAGCGCGGCATGTGGCCCCAGCCCAGCCCCTGCAGGATGATCTCCTTCTTCATCAGTTGGTCGGCCACGGTGCACTGACGCGCCCCCGCCACCATGAAGTAATCGCGCGCCGGCGTGTGGCGGGCGGTGTCGCGCATGACGCATTGGGTGTAGTCGCGCAGGTGCTCGGGCCGCGGGGCGCGCGGCGACGCCGCCAGATACCCTGGCGCGGCCACCGGCACGAACGGCACGCTGCCCAGTTCCAGCCATTCGACGCGCGCATCGCCCGGCTCCACGCGGTGCAGGATCAGGTCGGCATCGCCGTCCAGCAGCCGTTCCCACGGCCCGGTCACGGCCTCGAAGTGCAGGTTCAGGCGGGTGGCCGGCCACTGCGCGAAGAACTGGCCCAGCAGCCCCAGCAGCAGCGGACGCGGACAGAAGTCGCCAATCACCACGTTCAACTCGCTTTCCTGGCCCATCGCCAGCTGTTCGGCGTGGGCGCGCAGGCCGGCCAGTTCGCGCAGCAGGGCCTGCGCGCGCAGATGGAACGACTGGCCCGCGGCGGTGAGCCGCACCCGGTAGCCGCTGCGGTCCAGCAGCGCCAGGTCCAATTGGCGTTCCAGTTTGGCCACGGCGGCGAATACCGCCGGGTGCGAGCGGTGCAGGGTCTCGGCGGCGGCCTGGAAGCCGCCGGCCCGCACCACCGCGTCAAAGCACTGCAGGTCGTGCAGGGTGAACTCGCTCATGTCAGGTTTTCCTACAGTGACTGTGCGATCTTTGTAATTTCTTTCAGGCCGGGCGGCAACTACGATGTCTTCAACGACTACCCCGTTGCCCGGCCCGGCAGATGAGCGCGACATCCGCTCCAGGCCTCGCATCTCCTTCATGAACAGGACGCTCATCATGCCTGCCGACACGACTTTCATCACCACGGGCGACGGCGCCCGCATCGCCTACCGCTGGGACGGCGATGCCGGCCTGCCGCTGCTGGCCTTGTCCAACTCCATCGGCACCACGCTGCACATGTGGGACGACCTGGTGCCGGCGCTGGCGCGGCATTTCCGCGTGCTGCGCTTCGATACCCGCGGACATGGCAATTCCAGCGTGCCTGCCGGCGCCTACTCGCTGGACCGGCTCGGCCGCGACGTGCTGGAGCTGTTCGATGCGCTGGAAGTGACGCGCGCCCACTTCCTCGGCCTGTCGCTGGGCGGCATCATCGGGCAATGGCTGGGCGTGCATGCGCCCGAGCGCATCGACCGCCTGATCCTGGCCAACACCTCGCCCTATCTCGGCCCCGCGCCGCAGTGGGATGAACGCATCGCCACCACGCTGCGGGCGCCGGACATGACACAGGCCGCCGAGACGTTCCTGGCGAACTGGTTCCCGGCGTCGATGCTGCGCGCCGGCGGGCCGGTCATCGACACCTTACGCGACATGCTGCTGAACACCGATCCGCAAGGCCTGGCGGGCGCGTTCGCCGCGGTGCGCGACGCCGACCTGCGCCGCACCATCGCGCTGATTCCGCGGCCGACGCTGGTGATCGCGGGCCGCGACGACACCGTCACGGCCGCCAGCCATGGCGAACAGATCGCCGCGACCGTGCCGGGCGCGCAGTGGCTGCTGCTGGAGGCGGTGCACCTGTCCAACATCGAGCGGCCGGATGAATTCCGCGACGCGGTGCTGGGATTCCTGCTGGCGCGCTGAGGCCCGGGCGCGTCGCCCGATGCCGGCCGTTTGCAGGGTCGGACATTCGGCGACGCGATGGCGGCGTCGACGGGCGTGATGTCAGCGGCGCCGCACAACGGCCCCGGCGTTATTCCCCGGCGCGCTCCCAACGCCGCTGGATCGCCTTGGCGGCCACCACGCCGTCCGCCATCGACGTGACCACGCAGGGATGCATGCGATGGGCCACCTCGCCGATGGCATAGATGTCCGGCACGCTGGTCTCGGCGGTGGCGAAATCGGTGCGGATGTAGCCACGCTCATCGCGCGCCAGTTGCAGGCCGTCGGCGAACGCGGCCTGCGGCTCCCAGCCGTAGAACACCAGGATCAGGTCGTAGCGCTGGCCGTCGACGCTGCGGGTGGCCGGATCGACCTGGTACGGGCCGATGCGCACGCCTTCCTTGCCGGCGCGCAGCACCCACTGCTGCTGGGCCCGCACGCTGCGGGCGTACAGGTGCACGGCGCGGGCGCCGCGGTTGCGCACATAGACGTAGTTCTCGAAGGCGTTGTCGCCGCCCCCCAGCACCGCCACCGACAGGCCGGAGTAATCCTGCGCCACGATCGGCGAACCCGGCCCGATCAGCACCCCCGGCCACTGAGAACCCGGCGGATGTTCCGGAAAGCCCTTGGCGCGCACGCCCGAGGCGATCACCAGGGTGCGGCCGCGCGCCAGCGATATGTCCCCCTTGGCGTCGGAAAGGGTCGCCTCGATGCCGCCCTTGCAGGGCCGCACCGCCGTCACCCGGGTGTCCAGGCGCAGCGGAACGCCGGCGGCGCGCACGCTGGTATCGATATTGGCGGCTACCTGCTGGCCGGTCATGCCGGGCAGCACCGCGATCCAGTCGTCGGCGAAGGGGTTGTCCACGGCCAGCCCGCCCAGGCGGCCGCTGGCCTCGACCAGCAACGGCGCCAGGCCCAGCCGGGCCAGCCAGAGGGCGCAGGAGGCGCCGGCCGGGCCGCCGCCTACAATGACCGCATCGTGCATCTGTTGCATTTCATCCCTTGTTTGCCGTCGCCGCCCCCACGCGGGCGTCCGGCCATGGCCGAATTGTAGCCAGCGCGCCGGCCCGGTTCGGCGCCGCCTTACAATTCCGGGATTCCACCCAGGTTTTCATCATGCCCACTCGCCGCATCATCCTATCCGGGCTCGCGCTCGACGCCCGCATCGGCATCCTCGAACATGAACGCCGCGCCACCCAGCCGCTGCACGTCGACGCCGAGTTCGACGTCGATATCCAGCGCTCGGTCGACGATCACGATATCCACAGCGTGCTGGACTATCGCCGCCTGCGCGAGGCCATCGTCGAGGAGTGCACCCAGGCGCACGTGAACCTGATCGAAACCCTGGTGGAACAAGTCGCCGCGCGCCTGTTGGCCGACTTCCATGAAATCCGCTCGCTGCGCCTGCGCATCAGCAAGCCCATGGCCTTCTCCGACTGTGCGGCGGTGGGCGTGGAAATCCAGATCTCGCGTTGACCATGAACGATATCGCCTCCCCCGACATCCGCGCCGTGGCGGACTCTCCCGACGCGGCGGCGCCGACCCGCGCCGTCTCCGTGGCCGGCCCCGACGACAAGAAGGCCCGCCACGAAGGCAACAAGCTCACCAAGCGCCTGGCGCGCGAGACCACCCGCGCCCTCTCCGACTACAACATGATCGAGGCGGGCGACCGCGTCATGGTGTGCCTGTCGGGCGGCAAGGACTCCTACGCCATGCTGGACATCCTGCTCCAGCTGCAAAAGCGCGCGCCGTTCCGGTTCGAACTGATCGCGGTCAACCTGGACCAGAAGCAGCCCGGCTTTCCGGCCGACATCCTGCCGCGCTACCTGACCGAACTGGGCGTGCCGTTCCACATCGAGACGCAGGATACCTATTCCATCGTCACGCGCGTGCTCGAAGAGGGCAAGACGATGTGCTCGCTCTGTTCGCGCCTGCGCCGCGGCATCCTGTACCGCGTGGCCTCGGAACTTGGCGCCACCAAGATCGCGCTCGGCCACCACCGCGACGACATCCTGGGCACGTTCTTCCTGAACCTGTTCTACGGCGGCAAGGCCAAGGGCATGCCGCCCAAGCTGGTGTCCGACGATGGCCGCCACACCGTCATCCGCCCGCTCGCCTACGTGCCGGAAACCGACCTGATCGCCTACGCCGAACTCAAGCAGTTCCCGATCATTCCGTGCAACCTGTGCGGCTCCCAGGAAAACCTGAAGCGCAAGGAAGTCGGCCGCATGATCAAGGAGTGGGACAAGCAGCACCCGGGCCGCTCGTGGAACGTCTTCAACGCGCTGTCGCGCGTGGTGCCGTCGCACCTGATGGACCGCGACCTGTTCGACTTCGTCGGCCTCAAGCCGACCGGCGTGCCGGACGCCAACGGCGACACCGCCTTCGACGCGGTCGATCCGTCGGATGAGGCGGACGAAGCCTGTGGCGATACGCCCGCCACGTCCGACGCGGCTGGCATCGTCGAAAAGAAAGTGGTGTTCACCCGCAATTGAACACCCCCGTCCGCGCCCGGCGCGGACAGCAAAAGGCCCCGATCTTCCGACCCGCGAGGGACGAAGCGCCGGGGCCTTTTCATCGCCGAGCCGCCTCAAGATGAAAGGCGCCCCCCTCGGGGGGGCAGCAAGCCGAAGGCGCGGCGTGGGGGGCCCTTTCATCGCCGAGCCGCCTCAAGATGAAAACGCCCCCCTCGGGGGGCAGCAAGCCGAAGGCGCGGCGTGGGGGGCCCTTTCATCGCCGAGCCGCCTCAAGATGAAAACGCCCCCCCTCGGGGGGGCAGCAAAGCCGAAGGCGCGGCGTGGGGGTCGCCTTTCCCCTGCCGGCTCAGCCGTTCAACACCCGCACCGGCTGGCCGGCGCGCCAGGCCTTCACGGCCTCCAGCGCGTTGCGGTAGAAGGCCTCGAAGTTCTCGCGGCTGACGTAGCCCAGGTGCGGCGTCAGGATGACGTTGTCCAGGTCGCGCACGCTGTCGGTGGGCGACAAGGGCTCTTCCGGATACACATCCAGGCCGGCGCCGGCGATGCGGAATTTCACCAGCGCGTCCATCAACGCCGCCTGGTCCACCAGGCCGGCGCGCGAGGTGTTCACCAGGTAGGCCGTCGGCTTCATCGCGGCCAGCGCCGCGGCGTCGACGATGTGGCGGCTGCGATCGGACAGGATCAGGTGCAGGCTGACGACGTCGGACGTGGCGAAGAGCTCGTGCTTGTCGACCCGCGTGACGCCCGCCTCGGCGGCGCGCTCGTCGGTCAGGTTGGGGCTCCAGGCCACCACGTCCATGCCGAACGCGAGGCCCACCTTGGCCACCGCCGCGCCCAACTTGCCCAGCCCCAGCACGCCCAGGCGCTTGCCGGCCAGCGGCTCGGGCATGCCGGTCTGCCACATGCCGCGACGCATGGCGGCGTCCTCGGCGGGCAGGTGCTTGAACAGGGCCAGGATGTGGGCCCACGCCAGTTCGGCGGTGGCGGTGTTGGCGTCGGCGCTGCCAGGCGCGCCGCTGACCACGATGCCCTGCGCGGCGCAGGCCGGCATGTCGATAGCGTTGTTGCGCATGCCGGTGGTGACCAGCAGGCGCAGGTTGGGCAGCGCGCGGATGCGGTCGGCCGGGAACGGCGTGCGCTCGCGCATGGCCACGATCACGTCGAACGGTTCGAGCGTCGCCTCGACCTGGTCGTCGGGGATGAAGTTGTTGAAGATCCGCACGTCGGCGTCGCCGCCCAGGGAACCCCAGTCCGCGTAGCGTTTGGCAACGTCGTGGTAATCGTCGAGTATTGCGATTTTCAAGTCTGTCTCCGGGTGGCGTGGCGCTTGCCGCGCCAGCCGCCCGGCCGACGCGACCCGCGCCGGTCAGTTCAGTCGTGCCTTGAGCTGGTCCAGCGGCAGCGCGCCGCTGATGCGCGTGCCGTCGGCAAAGAACAAGGTGGGGGTGCCGCGCACCATCAGTTGCTTGCCCAGCGCCAGCAGCTTGTCCTCGGGCACGCTGCAATTGGCGGTGGCCGGCTTCTGGCCGCGCAGCATCCAGTCGTCCCAGGCCTTGCCCGGGTCCGGCGCGCACCAGACATCGCGCACCTTGGTGTTCGAGTCCGGCGACAGGATCGGGTACAGGAAGGTGTAGACGGTGAGGTTGTCCACGTCTTCGAGCGTCTTGCGCAACTGCTTGCAGTAGCCGCAGTTGGGGTCTTCGAAAATGGCGACCTTGCGCGAGCCGTCGCCCTTGACCTGCTTGATGGCCAGGTCCAGCGGCAACTGGTCGAACGGGATGGAGCCGAGCTTTTCCTGCGCCTCGCGGGTGACGTCGCGGCGCGTCATGGCGTCGATCAACGGCCCTTCCATGACCCAGGTCACCTTTTCATCGGTGTACAGCAGGTCCATGCCCAGCTGCACCTCGAACAGGCCGTAGGGCGTGCGGCGCACGGCGGTCACGTCCATGCCGGTGAAGCGTTGCTTGAAACGTTCCTTGACCGCGTCCGCCACGGGGTCCGCCGGCGCCACCTGGGTGGTGGAATAGCTCTTGCCGCCCTTGTCCGCCTTGCCGACCGAATTGGTGGAGACGGACTTGTCGCCGCTGGCCTGCGCCTGGGCGCCGGCCGACAGGCCCAGCCCGGCGGCCATGAAGCAGGCCGCCAGCACGGCGGAAAAACGGAAATTCATGGGGACTCCTGTATTTGTGACGTCTCGCCTTCGATGGCCGAAAGCGTAACCGATCCGGCGCCCGGCCCGGGCCGGCCTTCCGGGAATCAGACACGCCCGCCGCGGGCGGGTTCCGTCCCGGGACCGGTCCCTAATTCGTCGATGCGCCGGCGATCAGGCGCCGCTTGACCAGCGGCGCGCGCTCGACCCAGTGCATGCCGGCATTGCGCAGCCACACCAGCGGCGTGGCGCGCGAGCCGAACAGCTTGTGCAGGCCGTCGGTGGCCAGCCGCAACGCCAGCACCGGCTCGGCGCGGGCGCGCTGGTAGCGGTGCAGCACGCGCAGGTCGCCGGCCTGGCGGTAGGGTTCGCGTCCGGCCACGGTGCGAGCCAGCGCCTCGACGTCGCCCAGGCCCAGGTTCAGGCCCTGCCCGGCCAGCGGGTGAAGGCGATGCGCCGCGTCGCCGGCCAGCGCGATGCCGGGCGCCACCATCTGGGCGCGCTCCAGCGTCAGCGGGAAACCGTGCAGCGTGCTGCGCACCTTCAGGCGGCCCAGGCGGCCCTGCGCCGCGTGTTCCAGCATCGATTCGAGCCGCGCGGCCTGTTCCTCGGGCGGCAGGGCCAGCAATTCCCGGGCCTGCGCGTCGCGCATCGACCAGACCATCGACACCTGCGGGCCGTCCGCCGTGTCCGGCAGCGGCAGCAGCGCCAGCACGCCGTCGTCGCGGAACCACTGGAAGGCGGTGCCCTGGTGGGCGCGCTCGGCGTCCAGGTTCACCACCAGCCCCGTGTCGTGGTAGGACACGGCGTCGTGCTTGAGGCCGGCGGCGGTGCGCAGTGGCGAAGCGGCGCCATCGGCGCCGACGAACAATTCGGCCTGGATGCGGGCGCCGCTCTCGGTTTCCACCGTGCCAGCCTGGTAGCCGGTGCAGCGGTCTTCAAGCCAGGGGATGCCGAACATGCGCACGGCCTGGATCAGCACCCGCTCGATCTCGCCGGATTCGACGATCCAGGCCAGTTGCGGCAGGGCCGCCTGCCAGGCGTTCAGGTGTACCAGGCCATCGGCGTCGCCATGGATCTCCATGGCCTGCACCGGCGTCAGGCGGGCCGACGGCAGCGCGTCCCACACGCCCAGCTCGGCCAGGAAACGCTGGCTGGCGGGCGAAATGGCGTAGACGCGGGCGTGGTAATGGTTGGGATCGGCCGGCGGCACGCTCATGCGCGGCGCCAGCAGGGCCACGCGCTGGCCGCGGCGGGCCAGCGCCAGGGCCGAGGACAGGCCGACGATGCCGGCCCCGCAAACCACGATCTGGTGTGTCATCTTGCGCTCGGCTCCCCGGCCTGTTTCGGCCACAGCAGCCACATCTGGCCGCGCTGCTTCATGCGCCCGGCCTGCTGGCCGGCCTCGTCGCCGTAGCCCCAGTAGAAGTCGGCGCGCGCCGCGCCGCGGATGGCGGTGCCGGTGTCCTGCGCGAACACCAGGCGCTGCAACGGCCGGTCGGAGGCAGGGAAGGTGGTGGCCAGAAACACCGGCGTGCCCAGCGGCACGAAGCCGGCGTCCACCGCGATCGCGCGTTTCGGCGCCAGGTTGACGCCATAGGCGCCCTTGGGGCCGAGTTCGGGATCGATCACCGGCTCTTCGCGGAAGAACACCACCGCCGGGTTGGCGTTGAGCATCTCGGGCACGCGCTTGGGATTGCGCTGCGCCCACGCGCGGATGTTCTGCATCGAGGCCTGGTCGGCCGACAGCTCGCCGCGGTCCGCCAGCCAGCGGCCGATGGACACGTAGGGCTGGCCGTTGTGGTCGGCGTAGGCCACGCGGATGGTCTTGCCGCTGTCGGGGCCATCGGTCAGCAGCACGCGGCCCGAACCCTGCACCTGCAGGAAGAAGTTGTCGACCGGGTCGTCGACCCACACCACCACCGGCGGACGGCGGCCGGTCGACTCGATGGCCGCGCGGGTGTCATAGGGCACCACGCGCTTGCCGTCGAGCTTGCCGCGCACGCGCTTGCCAGCCAGTTCCGGATAGACCGACCCCAGGTCGATGGTCAGCAGGTCGGCCGGCACCGCGTACAGGGGCCATTGATAGTTGCCGCCCTGGCGGCGCGAACCGCGCACCAGCGGCTCGTAATAGCCGGTGACGGTATTGGTGGCCGGCTTGCCGTCGGCGGCGTTCAGGCGCCAGGGTTGCAGGTAGGTCTGCAGGAAGCGGCGCACGCCCTCGGGGTCGTTGGCGGCCGGCGCCCGCGACGGATCGGCCGCCGCGGCGCACACCGGCTGCCAGGCGCGCGGGGTGGCGCGCGCCGGCGCGGCCAGGTTGCCGCTGGTCGGGCGCATCAGCCCCTTGCAGTTGCGCAGGAACAGGGGCCAGATCTGGGCCAGATCGTCATTGGTCCAGCCCGGCATCTCGGCCCAGGTGCCGGCCTTGTACTTGCCGGCCAGCGCGCGGGGCGGCGTATCGGGCAGGGCCGACAGCGCCGGCACCACCAGCGGGCCATCGACGGCCGTGGGGCGCGCGCCAGCGCCGGGTTCGCCGGATTCGGGCGGGATCTCCGAGGGGGTGGTACATGCCGCCAGCAGGACCGACAGCACGGACAGGCTAAGAATGCGCTTCATGAGCAGATGGAAAACCGTACAACGTATGGCCGCGCCCCGCGTCAATGCAGGGTACGCGGCATGGCCAGGACGAATTCGGGAATCGGCACTTCGAACGGAATGCCGTTCTCGCCGACGCAATGGTAGGTGCCGCGCATCGTGCCGACCGGCGTGGGCAAGGGGCAGCCGCTGGTGTATTCGAAGGTCTCGCCGGGCGCCAGCAGGGGCTGCTGGCCCACGACGCCCAGCCCGCGCACTTCCTGCACGCGCTGGTTGCCATCGGTGATAATCCAGTGGCGGCTGATCACCTGGGCCGGGTGTTCCCCGGTATTGGTGATGCGCACGGTATAGGCGAACACGAATTGCTGCTCGCCGGGATCGGACTGTTCAGGCACGAAGCGCGGAGTGACAGAGACGCTCAGGTCGTAGGGTTTCACAGTCCTTTCCTGTGTGGCACGAGCAAGCTGCAATAATGGCACATTATGCCTTCACCCACCCCGAACACCATGTCTACCACCACCCGCATCACCCCCAGCATCCTGTCCGCCGACTTCGCCCGCCTGGGCGAGGAAGTGCGTGACGTGGTCGCCGCCGGCGCCGACTGGATCCATTTCGATGTGATGGACAACCACTACGTGCCCAACCTGACCATCGGCCCGATGGTCTGCGCGGCGATCCGTCCCCATGTTTCCGTGCCGATCGACGTGCACCTCATGGTCGAGCCGGTGGACGCCCTGGTGCCGATGTTCGCCAAGGCCGGCGCCAACTACATCAGCTTCCACCCGGAAGCCAGCCGCCACGTCGACCGCACCCTGTCGCTGATCCGCGAGAACGGCTGTAAGGCCGGCCTGGTGTTCAACCCCGCCACGCCCCTGTCGTACCTGGACCACGTCATGGACAAGGTCGACCTGGTGCTGATCATGTCGGTCAACCCTGGCTTCGGCGGCCAGAGCTTCATCCCCGGCGCGCTGACCAAACTGCGCGAGGCCCGCGCCCGCATCGACGCCTGGACCCAGGCCGGCGGCCACGAAATCGTGCTGCAGGTGGACGGCGGCGTGAAGATCGACAACATCGCCGAAATCCGCCGCGCCGGCGCCGACACCTTCGTGGCCGGCTCGGCCATCTTCGGCAAGCCCGACTACCCCGGCATCATCAAGTCCATGCGCGAGCAGATCGCCATCGGCGAAACCACCGCCGTCTGAGGAATACCCGCCATGACTCCCTTCCGCGCCGCGCTGCTGGACCTGGACGGCACCCTGCTCGACTCCATCCCCGACCTGGCCTTCGCGGCCAACGCCATGCGCGTGGAACTCGGCATGATCGCGCTGCGCGAGGATGTCGTGGCCACCTTCGTCGGCAAGGGGGTGGACAACCTGGTGCGCCGCAGCCTGGCCGGCAGCCTGGACGCCGCCGATCCGTCGCCCGAGGACTTCGCCCGGGCGCGCGAGGCCTTCTACCGCCACTACCACCTGGTCAACGGCGAACGCGCCCAGGTCTACCCGGGCGTCATGGAAGGGCTCAAGCACATGCGCGACCAGGGCCTGAAGCTGGCCGTGGTCACCAACAAGCCCACCGAATTCACCCTGCCGCTGCTGCAACGCACCGGCCTGGCCGGGTTCTTCGACGCGGTGGTGTGCGGCGACACCTGCGCCCGCCGCAAACCCGACCCCGACCAGGTGCTGCACGCCTGCGAACTGCTGGGCGTGACGGTGGCCGAGGCCGTCACCATCGGCGATTCCATCAACGACGCCCAGGCCGGCCGCAGCGCCGGCACCCAGGTGCTGGTGGTGCCTTACGGTTACAACGAAGGCCGTGACGTGCGCGAGCTCGATGTCGATGGTATAGTGGACACGCTCGTCAACGCCGCCCAGTGGGTGGCGCTCTGGAATCAGAACCAGAACGCCGCGAAAGCCCAGGCCTGAAGCTAGGGTCCGCGCCCTTGACGGCATACCTGACTATCGAACCGATATCCTCCTGATGAACGTTTCCATCCAGAACCAAATGCTCGGCGCCTCGTGGCGCTGGTGGCGTTTGTCTTCCGGGTGGCGATGATTCCCTTCCCGGCCCTGGACGCGTCCCCGCCTCCAAGCGCCGATACTGTGTAGAACACAGAGCCAAGCCCGGAACCAGTAACCTGGACCGGGCTTTTTGTTGTGCGCCCGGTCCCAAGCAGATACCCATCGCCCACGAGACCCGCCATGACCGAAATCGAATTCAAAGCCCTCGCCGCCCAAGGCTACAACCGCATCCCGCTGGTGGCCGAGACCTACGCCGACCTGGACACCCCGCTGGGCATCTACCTGAAGCTGGCCCATGCCGGCCCGCAGGCCGGCCGCATGACCTGCCTGATGGAGTCGGTGGTGGGCGGCGAGCGCTTCGGCCGCTACTCGTTCATCGGCCTGCCGGCCCGCACGGTGATCCGCGCCAGCGGCACCCGCACCGAAGTGCTGCACGACGGCAAGGTCGTGGAAACCCACGACGGCGACCCGCTGGCCTTCATCGAGCAGTACCAGGCCCGCTTCAAGGTGGCCCTGCGCCCCGGCATGCCGCGCTTCTGCGGCGGCCTGGCCGGCTACTTCGGCTACGACACCGTGCGCCACATCGAACCGTGCCTGGGTCCCGCCGTGAAGCCGTTCCCGGCCGGCATGGAAGGCGGCACGCCCGACCTGATGCTGATGCACGTGGACGAACTGGTCATCGTCGACAACCTGGCCGGCCGCATCTACCTGATGGTCTACGCCGACCCGGGCCAGCCCGAAAGCTACAGCCGCGCCCAGCAGCGCCTGCACGACCTGCGCGCGCGCCTGCGACGCCCGGTGGAAATTCCCTACAGCCACGCCAGCATGCAGACCGAAGAGCGGCGCGACTTCAAGAAGGAAGACTACCTGGCGGCCGTGCACCGCGCCAAGGAACACATCGCCGCCGGCGACCTGATGCAGGTGCAGATCGGCCAGGTCATCGCCAAGCCCTTCCGCGACTCCCCCCTCTCGCTGTACCGCGCCCTGCGGTCGCTCAACCCCTCCCCCTACATGTACTTCTGGAACTTCGGTGACTTCCAGGTGGTGGGCGCGTCGCCCGAGATCCTGGTGCGCCAGGAGCGCGTGGTGGTGGACGGCGCGCCCAAGTCGCAGGTCACCATCCGCCCGCTGGCCGGTACCCGCAAGCGCGGCGCCACGCCCGAGGAAGACGCCGCCCTGGCCGCCGAGCTCAAGGCCGACCCCAAGGAAGTGGCCGAGCACGTGATGCTGATCGACCTGGCCCGCAACGACGTCGGCCGCGTCGCCGAGGTGGGGTCGGTCAAGGTCAGCGACACCATGGTGATCGAGCGCTATTCGCACGTGATGCACCTGGTGTCCAACGTCACCGGCAACCTGAATCCCGGCATGAGCAGCATGGACGTGCTGCGCGCCTCGTTCCCGGCCGGCACCCTGACCGGCGCGCCCAAGGTCGAGGCCATGAAGATCATCGACGAGCTCGAGCCCGTGCGCCGCGGCATCTACGGCGGCGCGGCCGGCTACCTCAGCTACGGCGGCGAAATGGACGTGGCCATCGCCATCCGCACCGGCGTCATCAAGGACGGCACGCTGTACGTGCAGGCCGCCGCCGGCATCGTGGCCGACTCCAACCCCGAAGCCGAATGGGCCGAGACCGAGGCCAAGGCCCGCGCCGTGCTGCGCGCCGCCGAGCAGGTCCAGCACGGCCTGGACGAGCCCATCTGAGACGCCCGCCGCCCCAATGACCGCCCCGGGCCGCGAATCGGCCCGCCTGGAGAAAAAAATGCTGTTGATGATCGACAACTACGACTCGTTTACCTACAACCTGGTCCAGTACTTCGGTGAACTGGGCGAGGACGTGCGCGTGGCGCGCAACGACCAGATCACCCTGGAAGAGATCGCCGCGCTCAACCCCGACCGCATCTGCGTGTCGCCCGGCCCGTGCTCGCCGGCCGAGGCCGGCATCTCGGTGCCCGTCATCCAGGCCTTTGCCGGCAAGAAGCCGATCCTGGGCGTGTGCCTGGGCCACCAGGCCATCGGCGCCGCCTACGGCGGCAACATCGTCCGCGCCCAGCAGATCATGCACGGCAAGACCGTGCGCATCTCGCATACCGGGACGGACATCTTCACCGACCTGCCGACGCCGTACACTGTCATCCGCTACAACTCGCTGACCATCGACCCGGCGACGCTGCCCGAGTGCCTGGCCGTGACCGCCACGGCGCCGGACGGCGACATCATGGGCGTGCGCCACAAGACGCTGCCCCTGTACGGAGTACAGTTCCACCCCGAATCCGTGCTCAGCGAACACGGCCACGCCCTGCTGTGCAATTTCCTGAACCTCGCCTAAGAAGGACGCACCGTGACGATCTCCCCCTCCGAAGCGCTGACGCGCTGTATCGAACACCGCGAAATTTTCCACGACGAAATGCTGCATCTGATGCGCATGCTGATGCGCGGCGAGATGTCGCCGCAGATCGCAAGCGCCCTGCTGATGGGTCTGCGCGTGAAAAAGGAAACGGTGGGTGAAATCACCGCGGCCGCGCAGGTCATGCGCGAGTTCGCCACGCCGGTGGTCACGCCCAACCCCGAAGACCTGCTCGACATGTGCGGCACCGGCGGCGACGGCAGCCACACCTTCAACATCTCCACCACCGCCATGTTCGTGGCGGCGGCGGCCGGCGTGCCGATCGCCAAGCACGGCAACCGCAGCGCGTCCTCGTCGAGCGGCAGCGCCGACGTGCTGGAAGCGCTGGGCGCCAACCTGGTGCTGACGCCCGAACAGGTGGCCGAGTGCATCCAGGCCACCGGCATCGGCTTCATGTTCGCGCCCGCCCATCACGGCGCCATGAAGAACGTGGCCGCGGTCCGCAAGGAACTGGCGGTGCGCACCATCTTCAACATCCTCGGCCCGCTGACCAACCCGGCCGGCGCCGCCAACCAGCTGATGGGCGTGTTCCACCCCGACCTGGTGGGCATCCAGGTACGCGTGCTGGAACGCCTGGGCTCGCGCCACGTGCTGGTGGTGCACGGCAAGGACGGCATGGACGAGGCTTCGCTCGGCGGCGCCACCATGGTGGGCGAACTCAAGGACGGCAAGGTCAGCGAGTACGAGATCCACCCCGAGGACTACGGGCTATCCATGATGTCCAATCGCAGCATCAAGGTGTCCAATCGCGAACAGTCGCGCGAGCTTGTCATAGAGGCGCTGGACAATGTCGAGGGCACCGCCCGCGACATCGTCGCGCTGAATGCGGGTCTCGCCATTTACGCAGGCAACAAAGCCGATTCCATTCCCGCAGCGTTAGCGCTAGCATTTGAACTGATTTCCACCGGCGCGGCGCGAGCCAAGCTGGAAGATTTCTGCGCATATACCCGGAAATTCCAGAAATGAACGATATTCTCGCGAAGATCCTCGCCGTCAAGGCCGAGGAAGTCGCCGCCGCGCGCCAGATGCGCAGCGAAGCCGAAGTCCTGCGCGAAGCGCAGGCGCGCCAGGACGTGCGCGGCTTTGCCCAGGCCATCGAAGACAAGATCTCGCAGGGCAAGGCCGGCGTCATCGCCGAAATCAAGAAAGCGTCGCCGTCCAAGGGCGTGCTGCGCGAGACCTTTCAGCCCGCTGAAATCGCGGCCTCCTATGCCGTGCATGGCGCCGCCTGCCTGTCGGTGCTGACCGACGTGCAGTTCTTCCAGGGCTCGCACGACCACCTGCGCCAGGCGCGCGCCGCCTGCTCGCTGCCGGTGCTGCGCAAGGACTTCGTGATCGATCCCTACCAGATCATCGCCGCCCGCGCGATGGGCGCCGACTGCGTGCTGCTGATCGTCGCCGCGCTCACGCCCACGCAGCTGCGCGAGATGGAAACGCTGGCCATGGAACTGGGCATGGACGTGCTGGTGGAAGTGCACGACGCCCAGGAACTGGACATCGCGCTGACGCTGAAGACGCCGCTGCTGGGCATCAACAACCGCAACCTGCGCACCTTCGAGACCAGCCTGCAGAACACGCTGGACCTGCTGCCGCGCATTCCCGCCGGCAAGCGCGTGGTGACGGAAAGCGGCATCCTCAAGCCGGAAGACGTGAAGCTGATGCGAGCGCACAAGGTCGACGCCTTCCTGGTGGGCGAGGCCTTCATGCGCGCCCAGGACCCGGGCGCCGAGCTGGCCCGCGTGGTCGGCTGAACCGCCGCCGGTCCCGCGCCATGCACGGCACGGGGCGCGGCGCGCCACGGCGTCTTTGCATGTTCATGCATGCGTGTTGTTGCATGCGTGCTCTTGCATGCGCGTCGATTCAACCCGGCCGTGCCAGCCCCAGCGCCGCCGCGCGTCGGTACAACGTGCTGCGATGCACGCCCAGGGCGCGCGCCGCGGCGCTGACGTTGCCGGCGTGCGCGGCCAGCGCCGCGCGGATCGCCTCGTCGGCCATGGCCTGCAGGCTGGGCGCGCCGGCGGACGCCGGCGCCGCCGGCATGCCGCGGATGTCCGCCGGCAGCATTTCTTCATCGACCCTGCCGGACGCGCCCGCCAGCACGTGCAGCGTGCGCAGCACCGCGGCCATCTGGCGATAGTTGCCGGGCCAGGCGTATTGCGCCAGCGCGTCCTCGATGCCGCCCGGCAGCGCCGGCCCGCTGCCCTGCGCGGCCCATAGCGTGCGCAGTAATTCGCGCAGGTCGGGGCGGGCGCGCAGCGGCGCGAGCGTCACGGTGTATTCGGCGATACGGAAGTACAGATCAGGGCGCACCGGCGCGTCCGGGCCATCATGCGCCAGCGCGCGATGGGTCGCGCACACCAGCGCGAAGTCCACCGCCACCGGCCGCGCCGCGCCCAGCGGCGACACCTCGCGCGATTGCAGCACCCGCAACAGGCGCGCCTGCAGCGCCAGCGGCATGTCGCCGATCTCGTCCAGGAACAGCACGCCCCCATGCGCCTGCCGCAGCAGGCCCTTGCTGCCCTGGCGGCGCGCGCCGGTGAAGGCGCCGTCTTCATAGCCGAACAGTTCGGATTCGATCAGGCTTTCGGGCAGCGCGGCGCAATTGACCGCCACGAACGGGCCGGCCGCGCGCCGGCTGCGCGCATGCAACTGGCGCGCGAAGACCTCCTTGCCCGCGCCGGTCTCGCCCTGCAGCAGAATCGATACGCCCGCGTCCGACAGATGCACCGCGCGCGCCAGCGCGCCCAGCGTGGCCGCGTCGAAGCTGGCGGCATCGCGCTGGGTCTGGGGCGCCGGCAGCGCGGCCGTGGCCGGCAGGCGCAGCGCCGGTTGCGGGGCGACCGTCGGCCGCGACCGGGGCAGGCGCAGGCGCGCGTGGTAGACCGCGCCGCCGCGCGCCTGCACCCGCCCGGCCGCGTCGGGCGCCTGTTCCATGACGCCCTCGAACAGGTCGGCGTAGCGATAGACGCCCAGCGCCGTGGACGCCAGGCCCAGCACCTGCATGGCGCGGCGGTTGGCGCCCACCAGCAGGTCGCCCTCGAAGGCCAGCAAGGCCTCGCCCGGCGTGCCCAACGCGGAACGGTCGGCATGCAGGCGCAGCACCGCGCAGGATTCGTGCGCGCTGTCGAACAGCCGGTGCTCGATCAGGTCGACGGCGGCCCGCACCAGCGCCAGCACGTCGGGGCGCACCTCGCGCGCGGGGCTGGAAAGATCCAGCACGCCCAGCATGCGCCCTTCGCTGTCGGTGATCGGCACCGCGGCGCAGGTCAGGATGCGGTTGGGTTCGAAATAGTGTTCGGCGCCGTGCACCACCAGTGAACGGCCTTCCACCAGCGCCGTGCCGATGGCGTTGGTGCCCGCGCCGGCCTCGTCCCAGGCCGCCCCGGGCATCAGCGCGACGCGCGAGGCGCGTTGCGCGAAATCGATGTCGCCGTCGCTGTCCAGCACCAGGCCCTGGGCGTCCGACAGGATCACCAGGCCGTCGCTGCCGCCTTCGCGGCGCAGCAGCGACATGGCGGGTTCGGACAGCCGCCGCAAGGCCTCGTTGCGCTGGCGTGCCTCGCGCAGTTCGGCGGCGGTCATGGGCTCGGCGCGGCGCTTGCCGCGCATGTCGAAACCCAGGTCGGCGCAGCGGCGCCAGGATCGCAGGATGGGTTCGGCGACCAGGCCGCCGGGCACCACGCCCTGCTGGTTGAACAGCTGGCGCGCTTGCGTCAGCGGGTGCCGACCGGATTGAGTGGCCATGCATGTCTCCTTGGACGGTGTTCTGCGACACCTGTTCCGCGACAGTGTCGCGAAACGCGACACCCGGTAGCGGCGAAACGCCGCCCACGCCCCTGCCGGCGCGTGGCAATCTACTTTCGCACGCGGCATGCGCGCTTGTCCAGCCGCGTCCCCCGACATGGCACGCGGTTTGCTTGATACGAAGCAGGCACCCGACTGCCGTTACACCGACTATACGGAGACAAGCATGGACATCGCGACCCGCGTCACCCCCGAATCCTATGGCACGCGCCTGGACCTCAGGACGCAGTATGACAACTTCATCGACGGCAAATGGCAGGCGCCCGCCGACGGCGAATACTTCGACAACGTCACGCCGGTCACCGGCCAGGTGCTGACCCGCAACGCCCGCTCGAAAGAGCGCGACATCGAGCTGGCGCTGGATGCGGCGCATCGCGCCGCGCCCAAATGGGGTGCGACCCCGGCCGCCGAGCGCGCGCAGATCCTGATGCGTATCGCCGACGTGATGGAGGCCAACCTGGAACGCCTGGCCACCGCCGAGACCTGGGACAACGGCAAGCCGATCCGCGAGGCCCGCGCCGCCGACATCCCGCTGGCGATCGACCACTTCCGCTACTTCGCCTCGTGCATCCGCAGCCAGGAAGGCGGGCTGTCCGAGATCGACCACGACACCGTCGCCTACCACTTCAACGAGCCGCTGGGCGTGGTCGGCCAGATCATCCCGTGGAACTTCCCCATCCTGATGGCCGCGTGGAAGCTGGCGCCGGCGCTGGCGGCGGGCAACTGCGTGGTGCTCAAACCGGCCGAGCAGACGCCGCTGGGCATCCTGCTGCTGATGGAACTGATCGGCGACCTGCTGCCGCCGGGCGTGGTCAACGTGGTCACCGGCTTCGGCCTGGAAGCGGGCAAACCGTTGGCCTCCAGCAAGCGCATCGCCAAGATCGCCTTCACCGGCGAGACCACCACGGGCCGCCTGATCATGCAGTACGCGTCGCAGAACATCATCCCCGTGACGCTGGAGCTGGGCGGCAAGTCGCCCAACATCTTCTTTGCCGACGTGGCGGCGCAGGACGACGACTTCCTCGACAAGGCCATCGAAGGCTTCGTCATGTTCGCGCTGAACCAGGGCGAAGTCTGCACTTGCCCCAGCCGGGCGCTGATCCAGGAATCGCTCTACGACAGGTTCATGGAGCGCGCGCTCAAGCGCGTGGCCGAGATCAAGCAGGGCAACCCGCTCGATGGCGACACCATGCTGGGCGCGCAGGCCTCCACCGAGCAGCTGGAGAAGATCCTGTCGTACCTCGACATCGGCAAGCAGGAGGGCGCGGCGGTGCTGGCCGGCGGCGCGCGCGCGCAGTTGCCGGGCGCGCTCGAAGGCGGCTACTACGTGCAGCCCACCGTCTTCAAGGGCCACAACAAGATGCGCGTGTTCCAGGAAGAGATCTTCGGGCCGGTGGTGGCGGTGACCACGTTCAAGGACGCCGACGACGCGCTGGCGCTGGCCAACGACACGCTCTACGGCCTGGGCGCGGGGGTCTGGTCGCGCGACGCCAACACGTGCTATCGCATGGGCCGCGCCATCAAGGCCGGGCGGGTCTGGACCAACTGCTACCACGCCTATCCGGCGCACGCCGCGTTCGGCGGCTACAAGCAGTCCGGGATCGGCCGCGAGAACCACAAGATGATGCTCAACCACTACCAGCAGACCAAGAACCTGCTGGTGAGCTACTCGCCCAAGAAACTGGGTTTCTTCTGACCCACGGGCGATGCCCGCCGGTGCGTCGCGGATCGACCCATGCCGGGTCGGCCGCGCCGCGCCGGCGTGGCGTCGCGGGAGTTGCATCATGCCAGGACCCACTCCGCGCGTGGTCGCCACCGACGCGGCGCGCGCGCTGATCGAAACCTTGCGCGCCAAGCACGGCCCGCTGATGTTCCACCAGTCGGGCGGCTGCTGCGACGGCAGTTCGCCCATGTGCTACGCGCAGGGTGAATTCATGGTGGGCGGCTCGGACGTGCTGCTGGGCGAACTGGAGGGCTGCCCGTTCTACATGGGCGAAGACCAGTTCGCCTACTGGGAGCACACTCAGCTCATCATCGACGCGGTGCCTGGACGCGGCGGCGCGTTTTCGCTCGACAGCGCCGAAGGACAACGCTTCCTGCTGCGGTCGCGGCTGTACTCCGACGACGAGTGGGCCCACGTGGCCCCGGTCTCGCGCGGCTGAAACCGGCCTGCGGAGCCGCCCGGCGGGCGTGGCGCGTCAGGAACGCCGCGGTCCGCCGCCCTTGGGTGCCGGCTCGGCGCCACAGGTCACCTGCTGTTGCCACTGGAACGACACGCGGCGGATGCGCGCGGCGCGGAATTGCGTGAACGAACGGCCACCCGGCATGGGTGCGCCACGTAGCGGACTGCTGCTGTTTTTCATTGTGGGAAAAGCGTTGGCGGAGAAATTCTGCAAGATTGCCGCGAGGCCGCGGCCAGGAGGAAAAGCGGACCTGGCGGCCTCAGCCGGCCGCGGGGGCCCAGGCGCTGACGGGCGCGCGGCGGGTCCATTCGAGCGCGTCCTCGAGGCGGTCGTTGCCCCAGAACATTTCGCCATCCACCAGGAACGTCGGCGCTCCGAACAGGCCCAGGTGACGAGCCTCATCGACCCGGCGGCGCAGCGCTTCCTTGGCGGCTTCCGACTTGGCGCGCGCGATCAGCCCGTCGGCGTCCAGCGACAGCTCGGTCAGCAACGCGTGCACCACGTCCTCGGCCTGGATGTCCTCGTCGCGCTGGAAATTGGCGCGGAACACCGCCAGGCTGAAATCCCGGCCCCAGGGCTCGTCCTCGCCCAGCAGCGCGATGCGCGCCGGCAGCACGCTCATGCGCGGGAACAGGCGCGGCCGGTTGTAGGGCACGCCGTACTTTTCGGCCAGACGCGCGATATCGCGCATCATGTAGGCGCCCTTGCCGGGAAACAGGCGGAACGGCGTGTCATTCCAACCCTGGGCCTGGAAGATCGGACCCAACAGGAACGGTCGCAGGTCGACGCGCACGTCCGCCTGCGCCGCCAGGCCGGCGATGCGCTCGATCGCCAGATAGCTGTAGGGGCTGGCGAAATCGAACCACATCTCGAGGCGGGGCGTGGTGGACAGGGGCGCATTCATGGCACAAGCTCCAACGGCTGGGAAACCAGGGCGACCCGCGCATCCGGCAGGCCGCTGAGGACGACGTCTCGATCGCTGTCCACCGTGATGGACTCGCCGGCCCGCAGCACGCTGTCGTCCGGGCAACGGTATTCGGACAACCAGACCGTGCCGGCATGACACTCGATACGCAGGCCCGAGGCACGCTTGAGCAGCATAGTCGAACCCCGGGTCAAATGAAATGACATTCCCGCAGTGCAACATAACCGGATCATGGCGCATCCTCCGCCGCAACGGCGTCCAGCGTGCCGGGCGCGGTTGGCGTGTTGCCGCTTCGCCCGTCGTCTGAGTCCTATTGGACGCCGCAGGCGTTATATTGCACAAGCGACATTTCCGCCGCCTACGCATGAGTTTTACGCATGTCATACCCGCTAGCCAAACTTCCCCCGCTTGATCTGGTGCGAGGCTTCGTCGCCGTGGGCCGGCGCATGAGCATCACGCTGGCGGCACAGGACCTGCACGTGACGCAATCGGCCGTCAGCCGGCAGATCCGCGCGCTGGAAGCGCACCTGGGCGTGCCGCTGCTGTTGCGGGGCTTTCGCAGCGTCTCGTTCACGTCCGAGGGCGCACAGTTGTTCCGCATGGCGGACGGATGGCTGAGCCAGCTCGGCGACCTGACCGAGCAGTTGCGCGCGCCGGAGCGCCGCACCCCGGTCACCGTCACCACCACCATCGGCGTGGCCTCGCTCTGGCTGCTGCCGCGGCTGGGCGACTTCCAGGCCGCCTATCCCAATATCGACGTGCGCGTCGCGGCCGACAACCGCGTCATCGACATCGATCGCGAGAGCGTCGACATCGCCATTCGCTACAGCCTGCGCGACACGGTGCCGGACGGCGCCGTCTGGCTGTTCGGCGAGTCGGTGGTGCCGGTGGCGCATCCTTCGCTCAAGGCCCGCGCCCTGGACGCGCGCGAGCTGCAGCGGCACGTGCTGCTGGAATTCGACGACCCCACCCGCCCCTGGCTGCAATGGTCGGAATGGCTCAACGCGCGCGGCCTGGGCCGGGTGCGGCCCAAGGGCATGTTGCGCTTCAACCAGTACGACCAGATCGTGCATGCGGCGCTGGCCGGCCATGGCATCGCGCTCGGGCGGCTGGCGCTGATCGCGCCGATGTTGGCGGACCGGCGCCTGGCCGCGGTCGACGGCCAGCCGGCCGATGCCACCGAGCATGCCTACTGGCTGGTGCGCAATGCGCGCCGCAGCACCCCCGACGCCGAGATCGTGACGCGCTGGCTGGTGCAGCAGGCCGCGGCCACCGCGCGCCTGTTGACCCCTGAACAAGACTGACAAATGCGGTTCGCCCGCGGACATGCCGGCCTTTTCAGACCAACGCACCGGCCGATGGTCTGGGCAGCCCGCTACAAGTTCTATACAAACCTTCATAGATTCGCGTTGCCCCTCCTGTAGATTGCGGCCTGCATCCCCGCACGGCTCCGAGCTCCCCTGCGAATGAACCCCGTACCCACCGTCCCGACGGCGGGCGCGGCCTGTTGCCGCCGTTTCGCGGCAACGCCCCGCATTTCTTTCATGACGCAGATGAAGCGCTTCCGTTCCGCGGACGCCTGGCAAGCCTGGTTCATCAACTTCCAGCGTTCCTTCCTGATCCTGCTGGCGCCGTGGCTGGTCTCGGTGCTGGCGCAAGGCGCCGGCCGCGTCTACCTGCTGGCGACCTATGCGCCGCCGGGCGCCTACGCCGCTTTGCCGCAGGACATCAACCGCACCCTGGCGATCGGCCTGCTGTTCGACATCAAGGTCGCGGCCATCGCGTTCTCCGCGCCGCTGCTGGCCGCCCTGCTGCTGGCCGCGCGGCCGGCGGCGCAGGCGCTGTGGCTGCGTTGCCTGCCCTACCTGGGCGCCGTGATGGCGACGCTGTTCGCCGCCAGCACGGTGGTGAGCGTGTGCTACTTCGCCACCTTCTCGCGCTCGATCGACATCTTCGTGTTCGGCCTGATCGATGACGACACCCGCGCCATCGTGGCGACGTTGTGGCACGGCTATCCGGTGCTGCGCACGCTGGCGCTGCTGGCGGCGGTGCTGGCCGCGACCAGTTGGCTGGCGTGCCGCTGGCGCGCCCGGGTGCTGCGCGCGCGCCTGGCGCGGCGGCCGCTGGCGCCCAGCGCCTTGCGGATGCTGCTGATCCTGGGCGTGACCGTGCTGGCCTGCCGCGGCTCGCTCGGCACCTTCCCGCTCAACAAGGACGACACGGGCATTTCCTCGCTGCGGCTGCTCAACGACATCGCGCCCAACGGCATTTCGGCTTTTTTCTGGGCGCTGTCCGAGCGCGACAACGACAAGCGCTTCACGAACGTCACCGACGAGGAGGGCGCGCGGCTCTACCTGCGCTTCCTGGGTCGGCCGGACCACGGCCTGAGGCCCTTCATGGCCACGACCGGCGCCAACCCGCGGGCGCGCGAACGGCCGCCGCACATCGTGCTGCAGGTCATGGAAAGCATGGGCCACCACATGAACATGTACGACCGCCCCGGCCGCGACCTGCTGGGCGCGCTGCGGCCGCACTGGCGCGAGGACTGGCGCTTCGACCGCTTCCTGTCAGAGGGCAACGGCACCATCGACAGCCTCAGCCGCCTGCTGGTGCGCAGCCCGATACCTGCCACGAGCCAGTCGTCGGCGGCCAGCGCCACCTTCGCCAGCAACGCCTTCGCGCCGTTCCTGGCGCGTGGCTACCGCGTGGTGTTCGTCACCTCGGGCACGGCCACCTGGCGCAACCTGGGCCGCTTCGCCAGCCATCTGGGCGCGCAGGAGTTCGTCGACCAGTTGGGGTTGCGGCAGCACTACCCCGAGGCGCAGCCCGGCGTCTGGGGCGTGCCGGACGAATACATGTTCCGCTATATCGGCGAACGACTGGCGCGGGCCGACCGCGACGGCGAGCGCCTGCTCATCATGGCCCTGTCCACCACCCACCATCCGCCCTTCCTGGTGCCCGAGGGCGGCCAACGCGGCGGCCTCGACCTGGGCGAGATCGAACGGCTGCCCTACTACGCCAACTGGACCGGCCTGGACGAAGCCTTCGACACGTTGCGCTACGCGAATGATCAATTGGGCCGCTTCCTGACCGGTCTGAAGGCCTCGCCGAGCGGTGCCCGCACCATTGTCGCCGTCACCGGCGACCACAACATCCTGGGCGTCGACTATGCGCTCGACAGCGACGCCGTGCTGGCACACGCGGTGCCGTTCTACCTGTATGTCCCACCCGCCTATCGGGGGCAATCGACCTATGACCCGTCGCGTCCCGGCAGCCACAAGGACATCCTGCCGACGCTCTATCACCTGAGCCTGCCGGACACGCCCTATTTCCGCAGCGGCTGCGACCTGCTGGCCGCGCGGCCAGACCCGCAGTGGTGCTTCGGCTTCAACAATCCGCGCCTGCTGATCACGCGCGAGGGCGCTTACCAGCGCGACCGTCCCGGCCGCATCCGGCCGTGGGCGGACGGCACCGGCCTGGCGCTGGCGGACGAGCGCGACGCCACGCCGGAGCAGGCCGCCGAACTGGCCCGGCTCGACGCCTACGGCCCGCTGCTGCAATGGCAGATCAACTACCAGGTGCAGCACCAACTGCCATCGCGCCCGGAGCGGCCTTGAGCCGCGTCGCCGCGCGCCGATCGGAATCCGGCCGCCGGCAAGCCGGGCAGCGTTGCCGCAAGACCCGCTAGTCCACGCGCACCAGCGCGTCTCCCGCCGTCATCTCGCCGATTACCGCGGCGTCGGCGAAGCCCTGCTCGCGGAACAGGTCCAGCACCGCCTGCGCCGCTTGCGGCGCGCACGCCACCAGCAGGCCCCCGGAGGTCTGCGGATCGGTCAGCAATGCCCGTTCGACGTCGGTCACGCCCGCCCCCAGCCGTACCGATTCGCCGTACGAGGCCCAGTTGCGGCCGGAGGCGCCGGTGATCACGCCGTCGGCGGCCAAAGCCTGCACGCCCGGCAGCCACGGCAGGGCCTCGCGCCGCAGGGTCGCGGTCAGCCCCGCGCCGCGCGCCATTTCCAGCGCGTGGCCAAGCAGGCCGAAGCCGGTGACGTCGGTGATGGCGTGCACGCCGTCCAGCGCCGCGAGCGCCGCGCCCGGTCGGTTCAGGCGCGTGGTCGTCTCGATCATCACGCGGTAGCCATCCGCGTCCAGCCGGTTTTTCTTGAGCGCCGCCGACAGGATGCCCACGCCCAGGCCCTTGCCCAGCACCAGCACGTCGCCGGCGCGCGCGTCGGCGTTGCGCTTGATGCGGTCCGGATGCACCAGCCCCATCGCCGCCAGGCCGTAGATCGGCTCGACCGAGTCGATGCTGTGGCCGCCGGCCACCGGAATGCCCGCGTCCTTGCACACCGATTCGCCGCCGCGCAGGATCTCGGCGATGACATCGTGCGGCAGCACGTTGATGGGCATGCCGACGATCGCCAGCGCCATGATCGGCGTGCCGCCCATGGCGTACACGTCCGACAGCGCGTTGGTCGCGGCGATGCGGCCGAAGTCGTAGGGATCGTCGACAATCGGCATGAAGAAGTCGGTGGTCGCGATCAGGGCCTGCTCGTCGTTGAGCCGGTAGACCGCCGCATCGTCGGCTGTCTCGGTGCCCACCAGCAGGTTGGGGTAGCTGGCGGCCGGCCCGAAGCGGGCCAGCAATTGCGACAGCACGCCGGGCGCGATCTTGCAACCGCAGCCGCCGCCGTGCGACAGCGAAGTCAAGCGCGGCACCGCCGCGGACGCTGCATCCTGAGTCATGTCAGTCTCTCCGTAAGTGATGGGAAAAGGATAGCATCGCGCCCCCGAATGGCCCTATGATGATCGGGCAGCAACGGACGGCCGCCCGCCACCGGGCGCACCGACAGCCAAACTTCACCGTGCGTGAGGGCTTCATGGATCGCCGACACTTTCTCCGTTTCTCGGGCGCGCTGTGCGCCGCCCAGGCCGCCTTGCACCTGGCCGCCCGCGCCGAACAGGCGCCCGTCAGCGCCGACTGGCGCGGCTTCGAACTGACCACCCACATCCAGGTCCGCGATCCCGGCGCCCACCCGCGCCTCTGGATTCCGCTGCCCTATGCCACCGACACCGGTTACCAGCGCGGCGCGCAAAGCGCCTGGCTGGTCAGCGGCGGCGGGGCCGCGCAGCTGGTGCAGGCCCCCGGCTACGACGTGCGCATGCTCGCCGTGCAATGGCCCGACGCCCAGGCGCCGCGCGAGGTCACGGTGACCAGCCGCTTCCAGACCCGCAACCGCCGCGTCGACCTGACCCAGCCGCCCCCCGGCGCGCCGCGTGAAAGCGCCGCCACGCTGCGCGAATTCCTTAAGCCGACCGCACTGCTGCCCACCGACGGCATCGTCAAGACCACCGCCGACCGCATCACCCAGGGTCACCACGGCACGCTGGCGCGGGCCCGGGCGATCTATGACTGGGTGGTCGACAACACCTGCCGCACCGCCTCCACCCGCGGCTGCGGCACCGGCGACGTGCGCTACATGCTCACCGCCAACGACCTGAACGGCAAATGCGCCGATATCAACGCGCTGTTCGTGGCCCTGGCGCGCGCTTCCGGAATCCCGGCACGCGACGCCTACGGCCTGCGCGTGGCCGACTCGCAGCTCGGCTTCAAGAGCCTGGGCAAGGCCGGCGACGTGACGAAAGCACAGCACTGCCGCGCCGAGTTCTACGCCGACGGCTACGGCTGGATCCCGGTCGACCCGGCGGACGTGCGCAAGGTCATGCTGGAAGAGCCGCCCGGCGACCTGCCGGCCACCGATGCCCGCGTGCGCAGCGCCCGCGTCATGCTGTTCGGCGCCTGGGAAATGAACTGGGTCGCCTACAACCACGGCCACGACGTCGCCTTGCCCGGCACCGCCCACGGCCCGGTGCCCTTCCTGATGTACCCCAACGGCGAAACCGCGGACGGCCGGCTGGACAGCCTCGACCCCGACAGCTTCCGCTACACCCTGACCGCGCGCCCGCTGTCCACCTGAGCGGGCCACGCCATGCTCAGCCGCCGCCAACTGCTGCAATCCGCCCTGTCGCTGGCGGCCCTGCCTGCCTGGGCGGGCGCCGCCAGCGACAGCGCCCTCAAGCTCGCCACCGGCCCCGACTGGGCGCCCTGGACCGCCGCTACCCCGCCCCTGGCCCTGCCCGACCTCTCCGGCCGCGAACAGAAACTCGCCAACTGGCGCGGCAATGTCGTCATCGTCAGCTTCTGGGCGACATGGTGCGACCCCTGCCGCGACGAAATCCCCCTGATGTCCGCCATGGCCAGGCGCCACCGCGAGGAAGGCCTGCGCCTGGTCGCTGTCAACGTCGGCGAAGCCCTCGGCAAGATCACCACCTTCCTGGCCAAATGGCCCGTCGCCGGCGCCGTGCTGCACGACCGCAACAGCACCGTTTCCAAGAAATGGGACGCCGTCGGCCTGCCCGCCAACTACCTCGTCGATCGCGGCGGCAGCATCCGCCACTGGCACCTGGGCGCACTGGACTGGAAAGCCGAGAACGTCAGCAGCGTCGTCACGCGGATGCTGCGCGCGTAGGCATTGGCTACCGCCTGGTGGACACGTCCGCCACGGCGAGACTTTCCGCGCGGACCATCCGTCGCAGGCGCCAATACGCCTTGAGCAGGCGTCGGAGTTGGGTGATACCGCGTGCGTGGCGAACCAGCCGCGGCCAGGCGCGAAGATCGAGCATGGCGCGCGCAAGGTGGGCCCGCATCTGCGGATCGCCCACGTCATTGCGAAGCAGACTTACGAAGCACAGAAGTTCATGCACAACGTGGCGGACCAGGGCAATGCGAGTCCTGCGGCCGAGTTCTCGTCGCGAGGACAGGACAAGCAACCTGCCGATGATATGGACATAGCTGATGCCGCGCCGCTGGCGGATCTGAGGCGAAGTCGACAGCGTTGTCGAATCGGGGTTGCGGCGATAGCCATAGACAGGTTCGGGCGCGAAGCCGATCCGCTTGGCAACAAGGGCGAGCTCGGTAGTCCAGAGAATGTCTTCGTGGAATATCGTGGGTTCGAATGCCAGCCGGTGCCGGCAGATGAGGTCACGCCTGATAAGTTGCAGGCAAACGTAGTGCGGCCATTCCCCGACGCCTACACAGTGGACGATCCAGTCCGTGCCGGCCATCGTCCGCGCGACCGGCTGCCGTGTCAGGACCGCGGGCCGGGGCGCGGGAGGGGGTGTGTCCGTGAAGCGATATGCGTTACCGATCAACACGTCCAGATCCTGCGAGACGGCCTGTTCGTACCACGCAGCGAGCCCCGCCACGGGCAACACATCATCGGCATCGGCGAATGCGATCCAGGTACCACGCGCCGCCTGCAAGCCCGCATTCCTTGCGGCGCCCTGCCCGAGATGGGTCTGCCTGATGATGCGCAGGCGCGCATCCTTGGCGGCATAGGCCTGCAGGATCGCCATGCCGCCATCGGCGGAACCATCATCGACCGCGATCACCTCCATGTTCATCGCGGCATTGCCCAACAGCGCATCCAGTTGGTGGGCAAGATACCGCTCGCAGTTATAGACAGGGACGATCAGGCTGATCTGTGGCGCAATGGGGTCGACGTGGTTCATATCCGGTAATGCGTAGGCGCGTGAATCCTCGCGCCCTGAACCGGGTCTTGCCATGGGTCTTCGATTATTCGATCCATCGTCCAACAGGCGCGGGTGGATCGGTAAACTACGCTGGATTACGAGGCCACAGGAACCAGACTCATCAATACAAGACCGGTCCGCCTGTTTTTGGCCGAACGACCATCGCGGGAACGAATGGCGGAAGGCAGCAGGAGTCGAACCTACCTGGGAACGTCTGACGCCCCCAACCGGGTTTGAAGCCCGGCCGTGCCACCGGACACGGATGCCTTCCTCGAAAACCCGCCTATGATACCGCCTGCCCGGCCCCCAGGTACGCGCTGTCCGTGCGCAGCACGTGCGTGTCACGCAGCCGCCGTGTCAGCCCCGTCCGATCGAAGAATTCCAGGATCTGGATCGCGCGTTTGCGCCCCAGGCCGGTGGCATCCCGGAAGGCCGCCGCGTTCAACCCTTCGGGTTTGCCGGCAAGCGCGACCGCCAGCGCCGCCAGCTCCGCCACCCGCTCGCGGTGATAGAACAGATCCTTCACCACCTGCGCCACCTCGCCACGCCGCAGCAGCTTGCGCAGCACCTGCCGCACGCGCTCCTCGGGCTCGCCCTGCGCGCGCGCCAGATCGCGCACCCAGGGAGGGTCGTAGGCGCCCGCGGCCAGCAGCGGCAACAGGCGTTGCGCCAGTTGCGCCTCGGCCTCGGCCAGCGCCGCGGTGTGGCCCGGCAGATGCAGCCACGGCCCGTTGCGCAACACCCGGCCCTGCTGCTGCAGATCGTCCAGCAGCCCCTGCCACAATGCCTCCGGCGCCGCCGGCAGCGCCATGCGGCGCAGGCGCGAGCCGTCCGGCCCGGGTTCGTCCGGCGCGCCCTGATGAAAGTTCGCCAGCGCCTGCTCCACCCGCGCCCGCAGCGCTTCCCAGTGCGTGGCCAGGATCAGCGTGCGCGCGCCCTGCGGCGCGCGCGGCTCGATCCAGATCGCGCCGTCGGGCGCCGCCAGCTCGCGCACCGGCCGGCCTGCCAGGCGTTGCAGCGCCGTCTCGTCCAGCCCAAGCACGGCCTGTGCCAGCAGCGGTTGCAGCCCGCCGCCGTCCAGCATCTCCGCCACGCCTTGCAGCCATTGCATCCGCGCCGGCGCGCGGCGCTTGCGGTCCGGCGCGTTCGGATCGAGCACGCGGCCGCCGCCGACCGTGCGCGTGGCCTGCGCATTGCGCACGATGTAGCGGTCGCCGGGCATCGCGCACACCAATTCGTCGAATACCAGTTGCACCCAACCCGACTGGCCCGGCGCCAAGGCATCGGCCGACAGCGGCACCACGTGCGCCACGTGGCGCGCCGCGCCGATGTGCACGTGCAGCGGCGTCCAGGCCCGCAGCGGCGCGTCGGCCGAGGGCAGCAGCGTCAAGGCCACATCGACGTGGCGCGACGGCAGAAAGCAGCGCGCATCGGCAATCCAGTCGCCGCGTGTGATGGCGCTCTTGTCGATGCCCGCCAGGTTCAGCGCGCAGCGCTGGCCAGCCGCGCCGGTCTCGCTCGGCTGGTTCTGCGCGTGGATGCCGCGCACCCGCACCCGCGTGCCCGCCGGCATCAGGCGCAGGTCGGCGTCGTCGTCGCCGACGCGGGCGCGGCCGCCGTGCGCGGTGCCGGTGACCACGGTGCCGTGGCCGGCCAGCGTGAAGACGCGGTCCACCGCCAGCCGGAACAGGCCCGCGCCGTCGCGCGCGCCCAGCGCCTGCGCCGTCTCATCCAGATGCTGTTTGAGGCGCGCCACGCCATCGTCGCCGACGCGCGCCGCGCACACCTCGAACACGGGCGCATCCCGCAGGAAGGTGTCGGCCGCCAGCGCCGCGATCTCGCCGCGCACCGCCGCCAGCCGGGCCGGGTCGGCGCGGTCGGCCTTGGTCAAGGCCACCGCGCCGCGCGCCACGCCCAGCAGCGACAGGATCGCCAGGTGTTCGCGGGTCTGCGGCATGACGCCGTCATCGGCCGCCACCACCAGCAGGCCGAAGTCGATGCCGCTGGCGCCCGCCGCCATGGTGTGCACCAGCTTCTCGTGGCCCGGCACGTCGATGAAGCCCAGCACGTCGCCGTTGGGCAGGGGCGTGTAGGCGTAGCCCAGTTCGATTGAAATGCCGCGCGCCTTCTCTTCCTTGAGACGGTCGGTGTCGACCCCCGTCAGCGCCCGCACCAGCGTGGTCTTGCCATGGTCGATATGGCCGGCGGTGCCGACGATCATGCGCGCGGCTCCACGGATTGCGGCGCCGATGGCGCGGCGGAGGGTTCAGCGCGTCTTTCGGCGAGTTGTGCGGTGAAGGCGGCCTCGTCGCGCGCCTCCAGGCAGCGCAGGTCGAGCCACAGCGCATCATCGGCGATACGGCCGATCACCGGCACCGGCAGGTTGCGCAAGCGCGTCTCCAGGCGGTCCAGATGGCGGCCGGGACGGCCCTTGCCGCGATAGCGCACCGCCAGCCCGTAACTGGGCAACTGGTCCACCGGCAATGCGCCGCTGCCGATCTGGCTGAACATCGGCACCGCCTCGACCTCGTAGTCCGCGCCCGCCGCGTGCGCCAGCACGCCGCGCAGGCGCTCGGCCAGCGGCTGGATCTCGCGCTGCGGCCGCGTCAGCAGGCGCAGCGTGGTCAGGCGCTGCGCCAGGAATTCCGGCGCGCGGTACAGCTGCAATACCGGTTCGAGCGCGGCCAGCGTCAGCTTGCCCACGCGCAGGGCGCGCTTGAGCGGGTTCTTCTTGATCTTGCGGATCAGGTCGGCGCGCCCGACCAGCAGGCCGGCCTGCGGGCCGCCCAGCAGCTTGTCGCCGCTGAAGGTGACCAGGTCAGCGCCGGCGGCAATGGTCTCGCGCACCGTGTCCTCGCGCGGCAGGCCGAACTGGGTCAGGTCCACCAGCGTGCCGCTGCCCAGGTCCACCGTGGCCGGCAGGCCGCGCGCATGCGCCAGCGCCGCCACCTCGGCCACGCCGACGCTCTTGGTGAAGCCGGTGACGGCGTAGTTGCTGCAATGCACCTTCATCAGCATCGCGGTGCGCGGGCCGATGGCGTTCTCGTAGTCGGCGGCGTGGGTGCGGTTGGTGGTGCCCACCTCGACCAGCCTGGCGCCTGCGCGCTTCATGATGTCGGGGATGCGGAAGGCGCCGCCGATCTCGACCAGCTCGCCGCGCGACACCACCACCTCGCGGCGGTCGGCCAGCGCGTTCAGCATCAGCAGCACGGCGGCGGCGTTGTTGTTGACCACCGTCGCGGCCTCGGCCCCGGTCAGTTCGCACAGCAGGTCGTCGATCAGGTCGTCGCGGTCGCCTCGGCCGCCGCTGTCCAGGTCGAATTCCAGGTTGGCCGGCGTGGTCAGCGCGCGCAGCACCGAGGCCACCGCCTCGTCGGGCAGCAGCGCGCGGCCCAGGTTGGTGTGCAGCACGGTGCCGGTCAGGTTGTAGACGGCGCGCAGACGCGGGGCGGCGGCACGCGCCAGGGCGCTGTCGACGGCGGCGGCCACGGCGGCTTCCGCCAGGTCCGCGCGCGGCAGCTCGCCGGCCAGGGCGCGCTGGCGCAGGACGTCCAGGTGCCGGCGCAGGGCCGCCACCACCTGCGTGCGGCCATGCGAGTCCAGCGCCGCGGCCAGCGCCGGCGCGTTCAGCAGCCGGTCGAGCGCGGGGATGTCGGCGGCGGCGGCGAACCCGGTCATGGCTATTCCTCCTCGGCGCCG
Source organism: Achromobacter ruhlandii (assembly GCF_902859695.1). GTDB lineage: Bacteria > Pseudomonadota > Gammaproteobacteria > Burkholderiales > Burkholderiaceae_B > Achromobacter > Achromobacter ruhlandii. The sequence continues at coordinate 91,237 of NZ_CADIJL010000007.1, read as the reverse complement.
TGCCACAGCAGCGGATTGCCGCTGGCGCGCGAATAGCCGGCCTCGCCCACCAGCACGTCCAGCATCAGGCTGGCGAGGTCGTCGGCCACCGGCTCCACGTGCAGGTCCTTGTCCTGGTAGAAGATCTTGCGGTAGGTATGGCAGCGGTCGCAGGTCTCGGCCTTGATGGCGGGCGCGCGGCCCTCGATGGCCTGGTAGGCCACGGACTCGACATCCTCGCAATGCGAACACTTGACCCGCACCATGTGCCACTGGGTCGCGCACAGGCTGCAGCACAGGTAGCGGTAGCCCTCGAACTGCCCGCCCACGCGCACCACGCTGGCCACCGGCAGGCTGGCGCACACCGGGCAGACGCCGAAGGGCGAGGCCACCGGCAGTTGCTTTTCGTCGAAGCGGCTGGCCAGGTCGGTCCAGTACACCTGCAGGGCAGCCATGACGAACGGCGCGGCGGCGCCGTCGACGCCGCGATGCTGTTCCGACAACACCGCCTCGGCCAGGTCTTCGAGCGATTCGGTGTCTTCGTCGAGCGCGCGGCGCAACGCCGCGCAGACGTCCAGGGCCTCGGCCGGCACGTCCTGGCCGCCGGCAACCTCGTCGACCAGTTGGCGCAGGATGTCGCGCCACAGCGGGTCGCGCGGCCAGCCCACCGCCTGCAACGGCGGCATGCCATGGGCCTGCGCCAGGGCGATGCGGTCTTCCGAGGCCGGCGGCGCGTTGCAGTCGCGCAGGGCATGGTGCTGGGCGTCGACCAGCCGCGCCATCAGCAGCAGGTAGTCGGCCACCGGGCTATCCACGGCCAGCTGCCGCAGGCGTGCCGCGCGCGTCGCGAAAACCGAATCGCGCGCCGGCAGCTGGATGCGGGGGATGGTGTTGTGATCGAGCGCCTCGATCTCGCCACGCGGAAGAATTCGCTGCAATTGCGTCTCCAGATAAACAAACACGGCTGCCGCCCCGACAGGGGGAGGCAGCCGTGCGGTGGGATCGGGCGGGATCCACCCGGCGGCGCCGCCACCGCCGCCAGGTGGCGCCCGCCGCGCGGGGCCCGCTTACTTCGTCGTGGACTGCTTGCCGATTTGTTCCCGGAACCAGGCGCGGTGGTGCTTCCACGCCCAGCCCGCGGTCACGTAGCCGCGCAGCATCGCCGTGAGCGAGCCCTTGACCCAGATCGCCGCATAAATATGCACAATGATCGCGCAAATCAGCACCAATGCACAAACGGCATGCAGCACCGAAGCGGCGCGCACCACCCAGATCGGGAAATAGAAGGCGAAGAATTCGCGCCAGATCACAATGCCGCTGACGAACAGCCCCAGCATGCACAGGATCAGCACATAGAACAGCAGCTTCTGGCCGGCGTTGTACTTGCCGACCTCGGGCAGCTTGTCCTCGCGGTTCTCGACCACGTCGTTGAGCTGGCTGAGCCACTGGCGGTCGGCCTTGGTCATCAGGTTGTGGCGCCACATGTGGCCGGCGAACACCACGAAGCAGAAGAACATCACCAGCCCGATGAACGGATGCAGGATGCGGGTCCAGGGACCGCCGCCGAACAGGTTGGTGAGCCAGAACATCGAGGGATGGAACAGCGCCAGCCCGGACAGCGCCAACAGGATGAACGTGAGGGCGATGATCCAGTGGTTGGTGCGCTCGCCGGGGGAATAGCGCTTGATCCGGCGGTGATGGCGGTCGTCACTCATGGCGGATCTCCTCTTCGGCGCGACGTTCGTCTTCCTCGTCGACCTCGTTGCGGCCGACGCGGGCGTAGTGGAAGAAGCCAGCCAGCGCCGTCAGCGCCATGGCGGCCACGCCCAGCGGCTTGGCGATGCCCTTCCACAGCGAGACCATCGGGCTGATCTGCGGGTCCTTCGGCAGCCCGTGGTACAGCCCGGGCTGGTCGGCATGATGCAGCACGTACATCACGTGCGTGCCGCCCACGCCCTGCGGGTCATACAGGCCGGCCTGCTCGAAACCGCGCGATTTCAGGTCCTCGATGCGTTCGGCCGCGTGCTGCTTCATGTCGTCCTTGGTGCCGAACACGATGGCGCCGGTGGGGCAGGACTTGACGCAGGCCGGCTCCTGGCCGACGGCCACGCGGTCGGAACACAGGGTGCACTTGTACGCCTTGTGGTCCTTCTTGCTGATGCGCGGCACGTTGAACGGGCAGCCGGTGATGCAGTAGCCGCAACCGATGCAGTTCTCTTCGTGGAAATCGACGATGCCGTTGTTGTACTGGATGATGGCGCCCGGCGACGGACAGGCCTTCAGGCAGCCCGGATCCTCGCAGTGCATGCAGCCGTCCTTGCGGATCAGCCACTCCAGGTCGCCCTGCGGGTTCTCGTATTCCGAGAAGCGCATGACGGTCCAGGAATGCTCGGTCAGGTCGGCCGGGTTGTCGTAGACGCCGACGTTGGTGCCGATCTCGTCGCGCAGGTCGTTCCACTCCATGCACGCGCTCTGGCAGGCCTTGCAGCCGATGCACTTGGAGACGTCGATCAGCTTGGCCACGGACCCGGTGATGGGTTCGCGCACGCCCGGCGGCGGCGTGGTGGTGGCCGAGCGCCGTTTGATGTCGAGGGATTGCATAGACATGAGCGCTCTCCTAGATCTTCTCGACCTGCACCAGGAACGACTTGAATTCCGGTGTCTGCGAATTGCCGTCGCCCACGAACGGGGTCAGGGTGTTGGTCAGGAAGCCCGGTTTGGCAATGCCGACAAAGCCCCAGTGGATCGGGATGCCGACGTGGTAGACCGTCTTGCCCTCGATGGTCAGCGGGCGCAGGCGCTTGGTGACCAGCGCCACGGCCTTGATGTAGCCGCGGTTGGACGACACCTTCACGCGCGAGCCGTTGGCGATGCCCAGTTCCTTGGCCATGACCTCGCTGATCTCGACGAACTGCTCGGGTTGCAGGATCGCGTTGATGCGGACGTTCTTGGTCCAGTAGTGGAAGTGCTCGGTGAGGCGGTAGGTGGTGGCCACGTAGGGGAACTTGTCCACCGTGCCCATCGCCGCCAGGTCGTCCTTGAACACGCGCGCCGCCGGGTTGCTGGTGACGCCCTTGGCCTTCGGATACAGCGGGTTGTAGCCCAGCGGCGTCTCGAACGGCTCGTAGTGTTCCGGGAACGGCCCTTCGGCCATGCCGGCGCGCGCGAAGAAGCGCGCCACGCCCTCGGGGTTCATGATGAACGGGCCCATGCCGCCGTCGGGGTTTTCATCGCCCTTGAAGTCGGGGATGTCGGCGCCGACCCAGGCCTTGCCGTTCCATGAAATCAGGCTGCGGCGCGGGTTGAACGGCTTGCCCGCGACGTCGCAGGAGGCGCGGTTGTACAGGATGCGGCGGTTGGCCGGCCAGGCCCAGGCCCAGTTCAGCGTCTGGCCGATGCCGGTCGGGTCGCTGTTGTCGCGGCGCGCCATCAGGTTGCCGCCGGGCCCCCAGGCGCCGGCGAAGATCCAGCAGCCGCTGGCGGTGGAACCGTCGTCGCGCAGCTCGGCAAAGCCGGCCAGTTGTTCGCCGCCCTTGCGCGTGACCTTGGTCGGGTCCTTGGGGTCGACCAGGTCCACCAGCGCCTTGCCCGAGTATTCCTTGGCCAGCTCTTCCGCGGTCGGGCTCTGCGGGTTGGAATACGGCCAGGACAGGTTGACGATGGGGTCGGGGTACTTGCCGCCCTCTTCCTGGTACATCTTGCGCAGGCGCGTGAAGATCAGCGACATGATCTCGATGTCGCTCTTGGCCTCGCCCGGCGGCTCGGCGCCCTTCCAGTGCCATTGCAGCCAGCGCCCGGAGTTCACCAGCGCGCCGTCTTCCTCGGCGAAACAGGTGGTGGGCAGGCGGAACACTTCGGTCTGGATCTGCTTGGGATCGACGTCGTTGGCCTCGCCGGCGTTGCGCCAGAATTCCGAGGTCTCGGTGACCAGCGGGTCCATGATGACCAGGAACTTGAGCTTGGCGAAACCGGCGTTCAGCTTGGCCTTGTTGGGCGCGGCCGCCAGCGGGTTGAAGCCCTGCGCCAGGTAGCCGTTCATCTTGCCCTGGTTCATCAGCTCGTAGACCTGCAGCATGTCGTAGAGCTTGTCGAGCTTGGGCAGGTAGTCGAACGCCCAGTTGTTCTCGGCGGTCGCGGCCTTGCCCCACCAGGCCTTCATCAGGCTCACGTGGAACTTGCCGTAGTTCTGCCAGTAGCTGAGCTGGTTCGGCCGCAGCGGCTTGAGCGCGCGCGCGGCGATGTACTTGCCGTAGTCCTGCTCGGGCTCGTTGGGCAGCGTCATGTAGCCGGGCAGCAGGTTCGACATCAGGCCCAGGTCGGTCAGGCCCTGGATGTTCGAGTGCCCGCGCAGCGCGTTCATGCCGCCGCCGGCGATGCCGATGTTGCCCAGCAGCAGCTGCACCATGGCGCCGGTGCGGATGATCTGCGAACCGATCGAGTGCTGCGTCCAGCCCAGCGCGTACAGGATGGTGGCGGCCCGGTCGGTGGTGGCGGTGGACGCCAGCATCTCGCAGACCTTCAGGAACTTGTCGCGCGGCGTGCCGCAGACACGTTCGACCATCTCTTCGGTATAGCGCGAGTAGTGCTTCTTGAGCAGCTGGTAGACCGAACGCGGATGCGCCAGCGTCGGATCGGTCTTGACGTAGCCGTCGTCGCCGCGCTCGTAGTCCCAACTGGCCTTGTCGTAGGTCCGCTTCTCGGCGTTGTAGCCGGAGTACAGGCCCGCGTCGAACGCGAAGTCCTCGCGCACGATGTAGGAAAAGTCGGTGTAGTTGCGCACGTACTCGTGCTGGATCTTGTCGTGATCCAACAGGTACTTGATGACGCCACCCAGGAAGATGATGTCGGTGCCGGTGCGTATGGGCGCGTAGAAGTCCGCCACGGATGCCGAGCGCGTGAAGCGCGGATCCACGACGATCAGCTTCGCCTTGTTATGGGCTTTCGCTTCCGTGACCCATTTGAACCCGCAGGGGTGGGCCTCGGCGGCATTGCCGCCCATGATCAGTACTACGTCCGCGTTCTTGATGTCGACCCAATGGTTCGTCATCGCTCCACGGCCAAACGTCGGGGCAAGACCTGCCACCGTCGGGCCATGTCAGACACGGGCTTGGTTGTCGAACGCCAGCATCCCCATGCTACGCACGGTCTTGTGCGTGATATAGCCGACCTCGTTGCTGCTTGCCGAGGCGGCCAGCATGCCGGTGGTCAGCCAGCGGTTGACCGTCTTGCCGTCTTCGGTCTTTTCGACGAAGTTGGCGTCACGGTCGGCCTTCATGAGCTTGGTGATGCGCGTGAGCGCGTCGTCCCAGGAGATCCGTTCCCACTTGTCCGAACCGGGCGCCCGGTATTCCGGGTACTTCAGGCGGTTGGGGCTGTGGATGAAGTCGATCAGGGCCGCGCCCTTGGGACAGAGCGTGCCGCGGTTGACGGGGTGGTCGGGGTCGCCCTCGATGTGCATGATGCTGGCGCGGGCATTCTTGGCGCCATCGCCCAGGCCATACATCAGCAGACCACAGGCGACCGAACAGTAGGGACAGGTGTTGCGCGTTTCCGTCATGCGCGCAAGCTTGTACTGGCGCACCTCGGCCATGGCCGTGCCAGGGGCTACCCCCAGCAATGCCAGGCTCGAGCCAGCCAGCGTGGTACCGGTCACCTTGAAGAACTGGCGGCGGTTCATGTTGACCATGAAGCACTCCTCTCCGGGTGAATAGGAGGAAAGCGCGGGCCGGTCCGGGGGAAAAGCCCTACGAATTCCAAGGATATGCAAGCAAGTATAGGCGCAGCGCGAGCGAGTTGCCATGCCTTGCGTCCCCTGAACACAAAATCGGGCAATGAGAACGATTTACCGCCAGGATCGGGCTTTTTCGCGGATTTTGGATGATCGCGAGACTGCTACCATTGCTCGCGGCGGGTTCCGGCCCGCTTTTACGCCCTTCCTGCCTGCCCGTTGGAGCGCCGATGCGCCGTTTTGCCCCCCTGGTCCTGTCCCTGTCGCTGGCCGCGCACGGCCTGTCGCCCGCGCCAGCCGTCGCCGCGCCGGCGCCGACCCCGGCGGCGGCGGCCACCGAATCCGCCCGCGAGGCGGCAATGGAAGGCTATCTGTATTTCTACCCGCTGCTCACCCTGGACCTGACCCGGCGCCAGTTCACGCATCCGTCGCAGGGCGATCTGGGCGCGCCCGCCAACACCTTCCTGCACACCCGCGCCCTGCCCCGGCCGGGCGCGGCCACGCCCTGGGGCAACCCTGACATGCTGCGCAGCACCGCCTGGATCGACCTGAGCGCCGGGCCGGTGGTGCTGTCGGTGCCGGACAGTCAGGGACGCCCGTATACCCTGACGCTGCTGGATCTGTGGAACGAGGCCTTCGCCACGGTTGGCAAGCGCAGCACGGGCACCGCCCGCGGCAATACCGCGATCGTGCCGCCGGGCTGGTCCGGCACCCTGCCATCGGGCATGCCGCGCATCGACGCGCCCACGGCGTATGTCTGGGCCCGCTCACTGGTCCAGACCGACGGCCCGGCTGACTATCCGGCGGTCCACGCGCTGCAGGATGGCTTCACTCTGACGCCGCTGGCGCAGTGGAACCTGCCGCCGCAGTCGCAGCGCATCAAAGCCGATCCGTCGCTGGACCTGAAGACGCCGGTGCGCGAGCAGGTCGAATCGATGCCGACCGACGCCTTCTTCACCTATGCCGCCGAGCTGCTGCGCCGCAATCCGGCGCATGCCACCGACCAGCCCGTGCTGGCCAAGCTGCGCCGGGTCGGGCTGATCCCCGGCCGGCCGTTCGACTTCGACAAGCTCGACCACCCGGTCAAGCAGGGCCTGCGGCGCGGCCTGCGCGAAGCGCGCGAACGCATGCTGGCGGCCGCCGGCGTCAGCCTGGCCAGCGTCAACGGCTGGCAGCGCGAGACGGCCAGCGCCGGCGTCTACGGCAACGCCTATCTGCGGCGCGCGCTGTCGGCCCAGGCCCAGCCGGGCGCGGGGCTGCCCGAGGACCTGTCGGCGCTGCTGCTGGCCGCCGACAGCCAGGGCCGGCCGCTGGATGGCGCCCATCGCTACACGCTGCACTTCGACAGCGGCCAGTTGCCGCCAGCCGGCGCGCGGTGGTCGCTGGCCGCCTACGACGCGCAAGGCCTGCCGGTGGCCAATCCCATCGACCGCTACGCACTGGGCGAACGCGATCCGCTGCAGTACAACGCCGACGGCTCGCTCGACCTGCTGATCAGCCACGCCGCCCCCGAGCCCGGCGCGCAGGCCAACTGGCTGCCGGTGGCGGCCAGCGGCCCGGTATACGTGCTGCTGCGGGTCTATGCCCCGGGTCCGGCCCTGCTGGACGGGCTGTGGACGCCACCGCCGGCCGTGCGCGACGAACCGGAGGCCGAACCGGAATCCGCGCCCGAGGCGGAACCCCGGGCGGGGGCCGCGCCGGGCGGCGTCGCAACGCCCGCCACGACGCCGCCCGGCGCTCCCGTCCCCGGCCCCGCGAAGAAACCCTGACAAACCCGCCGCCGACGGCGCCATGACAGGGTTTCGCCACTACCATAGGCGTTTTGTCGCCGAGTAGAACGCCCGCCATGGACGAAGCCTTTAGCCACCAACTGTCGATGACCATCCTGATGACGCCCGATATGGCGAACTTCTCAGGCAATGTGCACGGCGGAACCATCCTCAAGTACCTGGACCAGGTCGCCTACGCCTGTGCCAGCCGCTACGCCGGCCAGTACGTGGTGACCCTGTCGGTCGACCAGGTCGTATTCCGCGAGCCGATTCACGTTGGCGAGCTGGTGACCTTCCTGGCGGCGGTGAACTACACCGGCCGTACCTCGATGGAAATCGGCATCAAGGTGGTCACCGAGGACATCCGCAAGAAGCTGGTGCGCCACACCAACAGCTGTTACTTCACGATGGTGGCGGTGGACGACAACGGCGCCCCCACCGCGGTGCCGCCGCTGGCGCCGCGCAACCTCGAGGAAAAGCAGCGCTTCGAGGCCGCCCGCCTGCGCCGCGAACTGCGCCAGGAAATGGAACGGCGCCACGACGAGATCAAGCGCGAAACCACCCATGAGGGGTGAACGCCCCCACGCCGCGCGCGCTTCGCGCGCTAGCTGCCCCCCGAGGGGGCTGCCCGCCCTTGGGGCGGCCCGGCGGGCGGGCGGGCGGCTATTCTTGCGATGAGCGGCGTCCAGGTCGCAGGTGAGCGGACATGAAAACCGGGCCTTGAGGCCCGGTTTTTTTTGGCGACGGCGCAACGCGGCGCGTCACGCGCCTTCGGCCGCGCCCGGCGGGCGCGACGGCGGCGCCGTCACGGCCGGTTCACGGTCGCGGCCGACCATGCGCTTGAGGCCCAGCCACTGTTGCGACCAGAAGCCCTGGCCGTAGTCGCGGCCGCCCAGTTCCGGCTGCTGGTCATGGATGCCGGTGGGGCCGTAGCCGACGCCAAAGCGCGCCGAGCGGAACAACACGTCCCAGACCGGGAACAGCGCGGCAAAGTTGTAGCCGCCGGCCGGCCCCGGCGTCGACGCGTCATAGGCGATGGAATGGTGATGGCGGTGGAAACGCGGGCTGACCAGCAGGCGTTCGCCAATGGCGCCGAAGTGCATGCGCAGGTTGGCGTGCGAGAAGCTCTGCGCCAGCTGGGTGATGGCCACGATCGCCACGAACTGCGCGGGCGGCACGCCCACCAGCTGCGACACGAACACCACCACGACGTCGCGCAGCATGTCGTCCAGCAGGTGGTTGCGGTCATCGCTCCACATGGTCATCTGGCGCTGGCTGTGGTGCACCGCGTGCAGCGCCCAGAGCCAGGCGAAACGGTGCTGGGCGCGGTGGTACAGGTAGTCCACCAGGTCGAACAGCAGCAGGTAGATGATCAGGCTGACCCAGGCCTGGTCGGTCACGCCGGGCCAGTACTGGTCGAGCTGGAACGGCGCGAAGCCCCAGATGTGCAGCTGCCCGAAGATGCTGTCCCAGAACGGGTCGATGGTGAAGAACAACGCCAGGCGGAACACGCCCAGGCGATGGATCAGCGTGTAGATCACGTCGATGCCGATCTGGCGGCGGTCGGTGACCGGCTCGACCGGGCGCAGGCGCTGCAGCGGGCCGAACACCAGCAGCAGCACGGCCACCTGCAGCAGGCCGACCAGCAGCCACATGGTGGCGTCGTAGCCGTCCTCGATGAAATTGCTCAGGCCCAGGTGGAACAGCGCCGGCTGCACCAGGGTTTCGAACAACCATTGCTGACAGTTCCCGAACCATTGACTAAGCGTATCCATGATCAGTGATGCGTGGCGATCCAGTCGCGGTAAGCCGGATGCGTATCCAAGGTAGCAAAACAATAGCCCTTGCGCTGCAGGCCTTCAATCAGCGGCTCCAGCACGGCGGGCGCCCAGGGGTCCTGGCGCGACCAGATGCCCAGGTGCGCCAGCAGGATGTCGCCGGGCTTGATGGTGCGCAGCGCCTGGTCCAGCAGCTTGGCATTGGGGTACTTGTCGCTGGGCAGTTCGTCGCCCAGGAAACCGGCCGGCGCCCAGCCCACGTGCTCGAAGCCGCAGGCCTTGGCGGCGCGCAGCAGGGCCGGCGAGGTCTTGCCGCCCGGCGCGCGGTACAGCGGCAGCATCTGCTTGCCGGTCATCTGCGTGAAGCGGGTGGCGGAGCGCTTGATCTCGGCGCAGTACTGCTCGGCGGTCCAGGTCTCGCGCTTACCCGTGTCGGGGCCGGCGCTGGGCTTGACGCGGAACTTGCCGTCCGGCAGGTCGCCCTGCCAGTAGACGTGGTCGTAGGTGTGCGAGCCGAACACGTGGCCCTCGGCCGCGCGCGCCTTCCACCACGGCGCCCACTGGTCGTCCAGGCTGCTGCCGTCGGTCAGGGTGCGCTCGTTGGCCAGGAAAAACGTGACCTTGACGTGGTGGCGCGCCAGCACGTCGGCGATCAGCGGCGCCACGCCCATGTGGCCGGTGTCGAAGGTCAGGTAGACCGGCTTGTCACAGGACGCGGGGGCCGCTGTGGCGGCCTGCGCCGCCAGCGCCAGGCAGACGGCGGCGGCCAGTTGCCGTTTAGCGGGTCGCCGCATGGTTCAGCGTCCAGACGCCGTGCGGCGACTTGCCGACGTTGACCTGCTTGACGACCTTCTTCTGCTCCAGGTCCACCACGGTGAGCTTGCGGGCCCAGCGCGACGTGACCAGCAGGGTCTTGCCGTCGGCCAGCACGTCCATGCAATCGGGACCGCCCGGCACCGGGAAGGTGTCGACCACGGCCAGCGTCTGCAGGTCGATGCGGCTGATGGAGTTGGCGGTGCGGTTGCTGACGAACAGGTGGCGCTGGTCGCCCTGGGCGCGGAAGGCGTGCGCGCCGGCGGCGGTCTTGATGCGCGAGATCAACTTGGCCGGGCCCTTGCTGACGTCATAGGCCTCGACGTAGGAATCGCCGGTCAGCGCCACCAGCAGCGTTTTCTGGTCGGGCGTGAGGAACACGTCGGCCGGGGTCTTGCCGACCGAGACGGTCCATTTGGGCGTCTGCGTGGCCAGGTCGATGGCGATGAGCTGGTCGCTGTCCTGCAGCGTGACGTACGCCGTGGTGCTCTTGGCGTCGATCATGATGTGGCTGGGCGTCTTGCCGGCCGGGATGCGCTTGACCAGCGTCAGGTCGAAGCCCTTTTCCAGCGGCTTCCAGGCGTAGATGTCGATGTGGTCCAGGCGATTGGCGGCCGTGACGAACCACTTCATGTCCGGCGAGAACTGCAACTGGTAGGGATCGACGATGCCGGTCAGGGTGCGCTGCACCTCGCCGGTCTTGGGATCCATCAGCGTGATCGAGTCGCCGGTGGCGTTGGCGACCATCAGCGACTTCTTGTCAGGCGTGAGATACAGGTGGTGCGGTTCCTTGCCCGTGGGGACGCGCCGCAATTCCGTGTACGTGGCGGGATCGACGATGCTGACGTTGGCGTCCAGGGAGTTCAGGACGAAGATCGGGGCCGACGCCGCGGCGGCGCTGAGCGCCATCCCTGCGCCGAAAATGGCGCAGCGGACAAAATGCAAGGGATTCAATTTCCAGGTCCGACAAAAGGGGATCGGGCGCCGATCCCAGTGCTCGCCATTTTGGCATAGCCAACTGTCAAAAAACCGTAAACCCCGGCCGACCGGGCCGCGCGGCAGGCAGGTTGCGGCACCGCTACAACGCTCGCGCCGCCACACCTGCAACAATCGTAAAAAAACATTTGGCGCCAATGGGTTGCGGCGTGATGTTATTCCAGGTTCCGAACGACACACCGGGCCCTTGGCGTGGCCGGCGACATGTACCGAAACCGGCGCCGGAAAGGCGCCGATTCCGGCAGCGCATGCCTACAGCTTGGCGACCGAGACTTCCGTGGCCTTGACGAAGGCCAGCACCTCGGTGCCGACCTGCAGGTCGAGTTCCTTGACCGAACGGGTCGTGATGACGGACGTGACGATGCCGGCGGGCGTGTCCACGTCGACCTCCGAGACCACCGGGCCCAGGATGATTTCCTTGATCTTGCCGCGGAACTGGTTGCGGGCGTTGATGGATTGAATGCTCATGGTCCTGCTCCTGAAAAAATGGAAGGATTTCCGTTGGGTCCCGCTCGCGCCCGGGCGGCGCTTGCCAGGAAAACCGCCCCCGCGGCCGCGGACTAAACCGCGAGCCGCAGGTGCCGTATCTGTATGACCGGCGCCAGGGGCCTGTCCCCCGCCGCCGGCGCCTCCTGCTTCATCACCACCCGCAGCACCCGCGCCTCCAGCGCCGCGAAGGCGGCCGATCCCCGCGAACGCGGCCGCGCCAGCTCGACGCGCTCGTCCAGCACCACGCGGCCCTCGTCGATCACCAGGATGCGGTCGGCCAGCGCCACCGCCTCGCCCACGTCGTGCGTCACCAGCACCGCGGTGAAGCCGTCGCGGCGCCAGATGTCCTCGATCAGTTGCTGCATGCCGATACGGGTCAGCGCGTCCAGGGCGCCCAGCGGCTCATCCAGCAGCAGCAGGCCCGGCCGGTGCACCAGCGCGCGGGCCAGCGCCACGCGCTGGCGCTGGCCGCCGGACAGTTGCGCCGGCCAGTCGCCGCCGCGGTCGCCCAGGCCCACCTGCCGCAGCACTTCGGCCGCCTGGGCCCGTGCCTGGCCGGGCAGGCCCAGCGCCACGTTCTGCGCCACGCTTTTCCAAGGCAGCAGGCGCGCGTCCTGGAACATCATCCGCACCCGGCTGTCGGCCGACCATTGCGGAAAGTTGTCGAACAGCACCGGCGAGCGCGACGGCACGCCGCCCTGCGCCGCGCTGGGCGTCTCCAGCCCGGCCAGCAGGCGCAGCAGGGTGCTCTTGCCGCAGCCGCTCTGTCCCACCACCGCCACGAACTCGCCCGGCGCGATATCCAGGTCCAGCCCCTTGAGCACCAGGCGCTCGCCATAGCGCTTGGACAGCTGCCGCAGGGTCACGCGCAGCGCGGCCCGGGCCGGCACCACCTCGTCGGCGGCCGGTTCGCGATCGGCGCGCCCGGGCACGTCCAGGTGCTGCAACAGCTCGAACTCGTTGGGGTTGACGAACATGGCGTGGCCTCCGGGCGCCGCGTCCTCAGCGGGACGCCGCCAGCTTCTGCTGATAGTCGGTCTTGACGAAGCCGGCGAACGATTTCTCGGTCACCGCCAGGAACTCGGGCGAGGCGTAGGCCGCGGCGATGTCCTTGACGAACGGCTTGTCCAGGTCGGCCGTGCGCACCGCCACCAGGTTCTGGTAGGTGGGCGTGGTCTTCTCCAGCGCCAGCGCCTCGGTCAGCTTCAGGCCCGAGGCCAGCGCGAAGTTGCCGTTCACGAACGAGTAGTCGGTGTCCTCCAGCGAGCGCGGCAACTGCGCCGCCTCCAGCGGGATAAGCTTGATCTTCTTCACGTTCACGGCCACGTCCTTCTCCGATACCCGCAACGGGTCGTAGCCTTCGCGCAGCTTGATCCAGCCCAGCTCCTGCAGCACCACCAGCGCGCGCGCCTGGTTGGTCGGATCGTTCGGCACCGCCACGCTCACGCCCTCGGGCGCGGCGTCCACGCTCTTGTACTTGCGGCTGTAGATGGCGATGGGCGCGGTCGGCACCTTGACCAGCTCCGACAGCTCCAGCTTGTTCTTGGCGGCGAAGTTCTGCAGGTACACGATGTGCTGGAAAGCATTGGCGTCCAGCGCGCCCTGGGCCAGCGCGAAGTTCGGTTGCACGTAGTCGTTGAATTCGACGATGCGCACGGTGTAGCCCTGCTTCTCCAGGATCGGCTTGATGCCGAGCTTGATCTGGTCGCTGTAGGGGCCGGCGGTGGCGCCGAAGACGATTTCCTTCTTGGCCGGATCGGCCGCCAGCGCGGCGCCGGACAGCGACAGGACGGTGGCGGCCAGCGCCAGGCTCAGGAGATTGCGTTTGACGGACATGGGATTCCTCTCGGGATCAACGTTTGTCGATGCGTCGCGCGACGGTATTGCCGGCGAACTGGATGATCTGCACCAGCACCACGAGCAGCGCCACGGTCAGCACCATCACGTCGGTCTGGAAGCGGTAATAGCCATAGCGGATGGCCAAGTCGCCGATGCCGCCGCCGCCCACCACGCCGGCCACCGCGGAATACGACAGGAAGCTCACCGCCAGCACGGTCAGGGCCAGCACCAGCCCGGACCGCGCTTCCACCAGCAGCACCCGGCGCACGATCTGCAGTTCGGATGCGCCGGCGGCGTGCGCGGCCTCGATGACGCCGCGCGGCACTTCGCGCAGGCATTGCTCGACCAGCCGGGCGAAGTACGGAATCGCCGCGAACGACAGCGGCACCGCCGCCGCCACGGGGCCGATCGAGGTGCCGGCAATGACGCGGGTGAACGGCACCAGCGCCACCAGCAGGATGATGAAGGGGAATGAGCGCACGGTATTGACCGTCCAGCTCAGCAGCCGGTGCGCCAGCGGGCGGTCCAGCGACTGGCCCGGGCCGGTCAGGAACACCAGCACGCCGAGCGGTCCGCCCAGCAGGATCGACGCGGCCAGCGCGATGCCCAGCATCAGGAAGGTCTGGCCGACCGCCACGCCCAGTTCGGGCAGCAATTGCACAAAGGTGTCCAGCATCAGGCGACCTCTTCATAGGGATGGGTGGCTTCGCGGATCAGCTCGCGGCCGAGCGCCGAGGTCAGGTGCACGCCGGCGCCGGAGATCTCGGCCTGCTCCAGCACCTGGCCGTTCTCCATCACGGCGACGTGGCGGCACAGCGCCCGCACCACCGCCAATTCGTGCGTGACGATGACGATGGTCACGCCCAGGCGTTTGTTGATGTCGCGCAGCACGCTCAGCACCGAGCGCGTGGTCTCGGGGTCGAGCGCCGAGGTCGGCTCGTCGCACAGCAGCACCGCCGGCTCGCTGGCCAGCGCGCGCGCAATCGCCACGCGCTGCTTCTGGCCGCCGGACAGCTGCGCGGGATAGCTGGCGGTCTTGTCCGTCAGGCCGACAATTTCCAGGCACTCGCGCACCCGCGCCGCGATCTGTTCGCGGCCGCGGCCGCCATGCACCCGCAACGGGAAGGCCACGTTCTCGAACACGGTCTCGTTCTGCAGCAGGTTGAACTGCTGGAAGATCATGCCGATGTTCTGGCGCGCGGCGCGCAGCGCCGGCTTGCCAAGCGCGGTCAACTCGGTGCCGCCGACCCGCACCGTGCCTTGGTCGGGACGTTCGAGCAGGTTGATCAGGCGCAGCAGCGTCGACTTGCCGGCGCCGCTCTTGCCGATGATGCCGAAGGTGTCGCCGGCGCGGATCGACAGCGACACGTCGCGCACCGCGTCGAAGCGGCCGGCGCGGGTGGCGAACGACTTGCTCACCGCGTCCAGCCGGATCAGCGGCTGCGGCAGCGAGGCCGGTTCGGGTAGGGAGGAAAGATCGGTCATCGGCGAATCAGGGTGAGAGTCATGCGCATCAGGAATACGCGGTGGGTTCGGGGACCTGGTCCAGCAGCGCGTAGCGGCCCAGGTCGCGGATCTTGTAGGCCACGGGGTCGTGCAGGGTGTGCACGCGCGCGTTGCGCCAGTAGCGGTCGTAGCCATAGCGCGCCGCGGTGGACGAGGCGCCGGTGACGTCGAACAGGCCGTTGCCCACCTCCAGCGCGGCGCGGTGCGCCAGCACCTTGGCCTGGGCGCCGGCCACCGCCACCTCGCCGCGCTCGTCCGCCGTCAGCGACGGCCCGCGCGCCAGCGCGGCGTCGAGCCTGAGGCCGGCCACGTCGGCCAGCGCCTGCGCCGCCTGCACCCGCAGCCAGAATTCGCCGAAGCGCTCCTGCACGTAGGGGTCGTCGGCATGGCGCTGCACGCCCGACGCGAACCAGGGCCGGGCGTCGTCGCGCACATAGCGGCGCGCTTCGCGGAAGGCGCCGCGGGCGATGCCCAGGTACAGGTTGGTCATGATCAGTTGGGCCACCTGCGAGCGCAGCGTGGCGCGCGGCGTGGGCGCGACGCCAGGCGCCTGCAGCACCTGCACAGGCTCCAGGCGCACGTGGTCGAAGCGCACGGTGCCGCTGTCGGTCTGCCGCTGGCCGAAGGCGTCCCAATCGGGATTGACGGTGATGCCCTCGGCGCGGGTCGGCAGCGCGGCGATCAACGCCGTATCCGAGGCCTTGTGCCAGGCGGAGAATGTCAGCAGGTCGGAGCCGACGGAGCCGGAGCTGAAGTTCTTGACGCCGTCGATGCGGTAGCCGTCCAGCTCGGGCCGCGCCACCACCCGCCGGTCCAGCGGATTGAGCGCGTTGCCCCAGAACAGATTGCGTTCGACCGTGGGTTTCAGGAAATACGCGTGCTGTTCAGGCGTGCCATAGAGCAGCACGCCTGCCACTTGCAGATGGTGAAAGCCAAACACGTGCGCCAGCGCGCTGTCGGCCTCGGCCAGCGTGCGCACCGCCGCCAGCACGGTCGACCAGCTGGCGCCGGCGCCGCCGTACTGGGTCGGCACCGACAGGCGCAGCAGGCCGCTGGCGCGGATCTGTTCGCGCTCGGCGGCGGCGTGGCCGCCCTGGCGGTCGCGCTCGACGGCGGTGGCGGCCAGTTGATCGGCCAGGGCCTGGACGGCGCGCGGGATGTCGTCGGCCGCGCGCGCCGGCGCGGCGCCGGCGGCAGGCGCGCGTGCGGTATCGGGGTCGGTCTGGATCTTGGCCATGGAATCTCGTGGTGGAAAAGGCGGGTCAGGCCGGCCGGTAGGCCGGGTTCCAGCGCAGCAGGCGGCGCTCCAGCAGCCGCGCCAGGGTGTCGGCCACCTTGCCCAGCAACGCGTAGAGCAGGATGCCCAGCAGCACCACGTCGGTCTGCAGGAATTCGCGCGCGTTCATCGTCATGTAGCCGATGCCCGATTGCGCCGAGATGGTCTCGGTCACGATCAGGATCACCCACACCAGCCCCAGCGCGAAGCGCAGGCCGACCAGGATCGACGGCAACGCGCCCGGCAGGATCACGTCGCGATACAGGCGCCAGCCCGTCAGGCCGTAGGAGCGCCCCATTTCGATCAGCGCCGGATCGACCGAACGGATGCCGTGGAAGGTATTCAGGTAGACCGGGAAGAACACGCCCAGCGACAGCAGCGCCAGCTTGGCGGTCTCTTCGATGCCGAACCACAGGATGATCAGCGGAATCAGCGCCAGCACCGGAATGTTGCGGATCATCTGCAAGGTGGTGTCCAGCAAGGTCTCGGCGGTGCGCGAGGAACCGTTCAACAGGCCCAGCGCCAGGCCCAGCCCGCCGCCCAGCAGCAGGCCCCACAGCGCCCGCAGCGCGCTCACCCGCACGTGCTGCCAGAGCTCGCCCGACGCCGCCAGCGACCAGGCCGCGGCCGCCACCGACGACGGGGCCGGCAGGATGCGCGACGACAGCCAGCCGGCCTGCGCGGACAGCTGCCACAGGCCCAGGATCAGGGCGGGGACCAGCCAGGGCGCCAGCGCCGCGCGCCAGCCGCCGGGCTTGCGGGCGGCTGCCATCAGCTGGCCGCTTCCTTGGGCACCAGTTCGGTGGCCATGACTTCGCCGAACGGCCCGGTGAGCACCGTGTTGCCGACCTGCTTGCCGCCCTTGCCGGGCAGCAGCGGGAACACCAGCTCGGCAAAGCGGTACGACTCTTCCAGGTGTGGATAGCCGGAGAAGATGAAGGTCTCGATGCCCAGGTCGGCGTATTCCTGGATGCGCGCGGCCACGGTCTTGGGATCGCCCACCAGGGCGGTGCCCGCGCCGCCGCGCACCAGGCCGACGCCGGCCCACAGGTTGGGCGAGATCTCCAGGTGCTTGCGGCCGCCATGCTCGTCGTTGAGCTTGCCGCCGTGCAGCGCCGCCATGCGGCGCTGGCCTTCGGAATCCATTTTCGAGAATGCCGTCTGCGCGGCGCGCACGGCGTCCTCGCTCAGGTGGCTGATGAGGGCGTCGGCGGCGGCCCAGGCGGCCGCCTCGGTCTCGCGCACGATGACATGCAGGCGGATGCCGAAGCGAACCGTGCGCCCATGCCGCGCGGCGCGCGCCTTGATGTCGGCGATCTTTTTCGCCACGGCCTCGGGCGGCTCGCCCCAGGTCAGGTACACGTCGAGCTGCTCGGCGGCCAGTTCGTGCGCGGCCTCCGATGAGCCGCCGAAATACAGCGGCGGATACGGCTTCTGCACCGGGGGGTAGATCACCTTGCCGCCCTTGGACACCAGTTGTTCGCCCTCGAAGCTGTAGCCCTCGGCCTCGTGGCTGTTCTCCAGGATGCCGCGCCAGATGCGCAGGTAGTCGGCGGTGATGGCGTAGCGCTCGTCGTGGCTGACGAAGACGCCGTCGCCCTCCAGCTCGCCGGGGTCGCCGCCGGTCACCACATTGACCAGCAGCCGCCCTTCGGACAGGCGGTCGAAAGTGGCGGCCATGCGCGCCGAGAACTGCGGCGAGCTGACGCCGGGACGGATCGCCACCAGGAATTTCAAGCGGCGCGTGGCGCCGATCAGGCTGGACGCCACCACCCACGCATCCTCGCAGGAGCGGCCGGTGGGCAGCAGCACGCCGTCGTAGCCCAGCGTGTCGGCGGCCACCGCCACCTGGCGGAAGTAGTCGTAGCCGGCCGCGCGCGCGCCGCGGCTGGTGCCGAGATAGCGCGAATCGCCGTGGGTGGGAATGAACCAGAAGACGTCCATGGAATGCCTGCCCTTGTCTATTTCAGGCCCGACGGCGCGGCGTCGAACACGTTGAGGGGTTTGGGAATCAGCTTGAGCGCGTGGAACGCATTGGGCACCTGCTGCTGTTCCAGCAGCACTTCCCGGGTGATCGGCTGCACGCCGTAGGCCAGCCGCTCGGCGGCCAGTTCGACCACCGCCTTGTCCAGCCCCAGCACCGGCTGCAGCAGCGCCACGGCCTCGGCGCGATGGTCGCGCGCCCACAGGTCGCCCTTGCGGATTTCCTCCAGCACGGTCTGGATCACTTCGGGATGCGCTTGCTGGTACGGTCGCGCGGCCAGGAAGAACTGATAGTTCTTGACCACGCCGGTGCCATCGGCCAGCACGCGCGCGCCCAATTGCTTCTCGGCCGCGGCCTGGAACGGATCCCAGATCACCCAGGCGTCGACCGATCCGCGCTCGAACGCCGCGCGGGCGTCGGCAGGCGTCAGGTAGGCCACGTTCACGTCGGCATAGGGCACGCCGGCGCGCTCGAGCTGCTTGACCAGCAGGTAGTGCACGTTGGAGCCCTTGTTCAGCGCGACTTTCTTGCCCTTCAGGTCGGCGACGCTCTTGATCGGCGAATCCTTGGGCACCAGGATCGCCTCGCTGGTGGGCGACGGCGGTTCGTTGCCGACGTACACCAGCGCCGCGCCGGCGGCCTGCGCGAATACCGGCGGCGCCTCGCCCACCGTGCCGAAGTCGATCGAGCCGACGTTCAGTCCTTCCAGCAGCTGCGGGCCGGCGGGAAACTCGGTCCACTTCACCGTGATGCCCTGCGCCGCCAGTCGCTTGTCCAGGTCGCCCAGGGCGCGCACGATGGTCAGCGTGCCGTACTTCTGGAAGCCGATGCGCAACGTCTTGGCGTCCTGCGCCTGCGCGGCGGGCCACAGCAACGCCGCGCACAGCAGCGCCGCCAGCCAGCGGAAGACGGAAAGACGCGATATCCAGATCATGCTGCGCATGGAAACCCCTTTTTGGTTCAGACGCTGAAGCCGCCCGCGAGCGCGAGCCGGCCGAGATCGAAGGCTTCATTGACGACCACGCCGCGCGGCCGCAGTTGCTCGGCCAGGCGCTCCACCGAATCCTCCAGCCGCGTGCGCACGTCGTCATCGATATGGCTGACGCCATCGTCATCGACGCGCACCTGCTTGTCGGTGGCGTAGACCCCGGCCAGGATGTGGCGCGCGCCCAACGCCGACAGCACCGGCTTGAGCCCGTATTCCAGCGCCAGCAGATGCGCCGGACTCCCGCCGGTGGCGATCGGCAGCACCACCTTGCCGGCCAGCGCCTTCTCGTCCAACAGATCCAGCACGGCCTTCAGGCCGCCGGAAAACGAGGCCTTGTAGACCGGCGTCGAGATCAGCACGGCGTCGGCCGCCGCCACGCGGGCGCGCAGCGCATGGGCCGCCGGCCCGGCGTAATGGCCTTCGACCAGGTCTTCGGCGGGCACGTCGCGCAGGCCCAGCTCGCTGATGCCCAACCCACGCGCGCGCAGCAATTGCGCGGCATGGCGCAGCAGTGCGGAGGAACGGGAACGCTGCGACGGACTGCCCGCCAGGGTAAGAATGCTCATGTTGGATGCCGGTGTTGCGTTGGAGAATCGTGCGCGGCGCAGGCCGGCTCAGAAGGCGGGAATCAGCGAGCCCTTGAATTCGGTTTCGATGAAGGTGCGGACTTCGGGCGACTGGTAGGCGGCCACCAGCTTCTTGACCCAGGGCTGGTCGCGGTCCTTGGTGCGCACCGCGATCACGTTGGCATAAGGGCCGTCGGCGGCCTCGCGGCCGATGGCGTCGCGCGCCGGCACCAGGCCGGCCTGGGTGGCGTAGTCGTTGTTGATCGACGCCGCCGTCAGATCGTCGAGCGAGCGCGGCAGCTGCGCCGCGTCCAGCGCCACCAGCTTGAGCTTGCGCGGGTTGGACACCACGTCCAGCGGGGTGGCGTTGTTCTTCTGCTCGGCCTCCGGCTTGAGGGTGATGAGCTTGTAGGCGGCCAGCAGGCGCAGGGCGCGGTTGCCGTTGGAGGGATCATTCTGGATGCCCACCGACGCGCCTTCGGGCAGGTCGTTGAGCGACTTGATCTTGCGCGAGTAGAAGCCCAGCGGCGCGGTGACGGTCAGGCCGACGGGCACGATGTCGAAGCCGCGCGCCTTGATCTGGTTGTCGAGGAACGGCTTGTGCTGGAAGGCGTTGGCGTCGAGGTCGCCGGCGTTGAGGGCGGCGTTCGGAAGTTGGTAGTCGTTGAACTTGACCAGCTTGATCTCCAGGCCTTCACGGGCGGCAACCTGCTTGACGACGTCGAAGATCTTTTCGGTGGTGCCGACGGAGATGCCGACGGTGATGGTCTTTTTTTCCTGCGTGTCGGCGTGAGCGGTGCCGATCAGGGTCAGGGCGAGGGTGGTCGCGGTGAGCAGGTGGCGGGTGAGGGACATCGTGTCTTTCCGGCTGAATTCGAATGGGATGACTGGATTCTGTCATTGCGAAATCCTTGGGAAAAATACTTAGTGGGTATGAGGATATGTGGTGAGGGTTGGATTTTTTTCCGGTTTTGGGGTTTTGGAAATATGAGGTTATTTCGGGGAGTTTGGATTGATGTGTTGGGCGGCGAAGTTGGGTTCTTAAGGCGCGCGTGTCGGGGTCGGTGGGGGATGGCGGGGCTACGATTGCGGTCCGGAGCGTTCGCTCCGGACTGCCCCTTCGTCATCCTCGTCCGCCTTCGGCTCCCTACGGATTCCCTCGGGCGCATCTACACGCCCCGCCATCCCCCACCGACCCCGCCACGCGCTCGCGATGAGACGTAATGACGGTCGCTGGGGCGGGTGGTGTGCTTGGCGTTTTGGCGCACAACGGGGGGAGGGAAAGGTCTTGCGGGGCCCGCCGCAAGCCGGCCGCGCGGGCGGCCTTTTGCGGCTTACGTGGTGTCTTGCGTCGGGATGATGACGCTCTCTTCAGGGCGTCACTGCCCCCTCTCGCTGCGATAGCATCAACAGACCTGATCTAAACGACGATCAGGCTTTTAATGCCTTAAGCACAAAAATACTGACACTCCCCTCGCGGGTGGAAAGGCTCCCATCCGACGCGATTGCACGGCTATCGGCACCAGGAAAAGGGCGCTATCCGGTGCGATTGCGCGGCTGCCAGCACCACGACTGTTGTCGGCGGCGCACGCGCTCGTCACGCGCAAGCCAGCCCCCACCGCGCCGCCATTACCCCCCTCTCCTTCGGAGCGGAACCGCCAGAAAACCGCTCGCCACCCGCGCGCAGCGCACCCGCTTAAATTTCAGATGCACAGACGCCCATCGTGGCCGCCCGCGCGGCCGCGATGGGCAGCCCCGCAAATTCCCTTCCCCGCACCCGGCTCTAGCAGCGCGACAAGCCCAGACGCTCGTAGCCCCTCGGTCGGGCGGACCCGATGGCGGGCAACCTCGATGCGCCCGACGGAATCCGAAGGAGTCGCCGAAGGCGAGGACGAGGATGAGGATGGGGAAGTCCGGAGCGAACGCTCCGGACCGCAATCGCGGGCGCCCGCCATCGGGTCCGCCCGACCGAGGGGCGACCTACGAAGCTCCGCCCCCAGCCCCCAAAAACCTAAGCCACCACCCGCCGATACTCCCCAGCAGCATGCCCCCCCGCCAGCAACGCCCGCCCCGCCCCAAACAACTTCTCCCGCAACGTCCCCTCCGCATAAGCCGTCTTGTAAACCCCGCGCTCCTGCAACTCCGGCACCACCAGATCGACGAAATCCGCATAGCACTCCGGCGTCACCGTCCGCGCCAGGTTGAAGCCATCGATGTCCGTCTCTTCGACCCACGACGCCAGCTCATCGGCCACCTGCGACGCGCTGCCCACCAGCGCCGGATAGCGTCCGCCCAGCGCCATGTCGGCCAACAGATCGCGCACAGTGCGGTCCGTGCGCGCCACCGTCAGGTTCTTTACCGCCGACTCGATCGCGTTGTTCTTCACATAACGGATCGGCTCGTCCGCCGCATAGCGTGAAAAGTCGATGCCGGTGGAGCTGGCGTAGTGGGCCAGGCCGGCTTCCGGATTGGCATAGCGCAGGTACTCCGCGTGCTTCTCGCGCGCCTCGGCCTCGGTGCGGCCCACCACCGCCGTCACGCCCATGAAGAACTTGATGTCGCGCGGATCCCGGCCCTCGCGCGCCACCGACTCGCGCACGCCCGCCACCAGCTTGCGCAGGCCTTCCTTGGTCTGGCTCGACACGAACACGCATTCGGCGTGGCGCGCCGCGAAGGCCTGGCCGCGGCCCGAGGAACCGGCCTGGTACAGCACCGGCGTGCGCTGGCGCGACGGCTCCGAAAGATGGTAGCCCTGGACCTTGTAGTACTTGCCTTCGTGATCGATGCGCCGCACGGCGGCCGGGTCCGCGTAGACACGCGCGCGCCGGTCGGCGCGCACCGCGTCGTCGTCCCAGCTGCCTTCCCACAGCTTGTAGGCCACTTCCAGGAACTCGTCGGCGCGGTCGTAGCGCTCGTCGTGCGCGATCTGTTCGGACAGGCCCATGGCGCGCGCCGCGCTTTCCAGGTAGCCGGTGACGATGTTCCAGCCGATGCGGCCATCGGTCAGGTGGTCCAGCGTCGAGAAGCGGCGCGCCAGGAGGTACGGCGCCTCGTAGGTCAGGTTCACCGTCACGCCGAAGCCCAGGTGGCGGGTCGCGGCGGCCATGGCGGAGACGGTCAGCAGCGGGTCGTTGACCGGCAGCTGGATCGACTCGCGCAGCGTCAGGTCGGCCGAGTCCTGGTACACGTCGTAGACGCCGACGATATCGGCCAGGAACAGGCCGTCGAACAGGCCGCGCTCCAGCAGGCGCGCCAAGTCGGTCCAGTAGTCCAGCGTCTTGTACTGCGTCGAGGTATCGCGCGGGTGGGTCCACAGGCCGTGGTTGATGTGGCCGACGCAGTTCATGTTGAACGCGTTCAGGAGGATCTGCTTTTTCGCCATGGCGTGCCGTTCCGAGGGAATCAAGTGGTGCCGACGCGGCCGGGCGCGGCGTCGTTCAGGTAGTAGTTGCCGACCGCGTGGCGCTTCCAGCGCACCGGATCGTGCAGCGTGTGGGTGCGGGCATTGCGCCAGTGGCGGTCAAGATTGAGTTGATCGAGCGTGGCTTGCGTGCCCGCCAGCTCGAACAGCTTGGTGCCGGCGGCCAGGGCCGATTCCGTGGTCAGGGCCCGGGCCTCGGCCACGGCGATGGCGGCGGCCGCCACCAGATGCGGCTGCGGGTCGGCGGTGGCGACGTCGAGGATGCGGCCGGCGCGCGCCACCAGCGCGCGGGCGGCGTCCAGGCGGATCGACAGGCGCCCGAACTCGCTGATGGTCAAGGGATCATCGGCGGCGCGCTCGACGCCCGCGTCGATCCACGGCCGCGAACGCTCCCGCACGAAATCCAGCGCATCGGCCAGGGCAGCCTGGCCGATGCCCAGGTCAATGGCCGCATGGATGATCTGCGCCAGCGGCTTGATCGTGTTGGGCGGCGCGGAAGGGTCGACCAGCACCATCACGTCCTCCGCCGGCACCGCCACGTCCTGGAACAGCACCGTGCCGCTGCCGGTCACGCGTTGGCCGAAGCCCGACCAGTCGTCGATCACCTCCACCCCGGGGCTGTCGCGGCGCACGAAGGCGAGCCGCTGCAGGCCGTCCTCGCCCACGGTCGCGGTGGGAATCCATTGCGCGTAAAGCGCGCCGGTGCAATAGAACTTGCTGCCGTTGATGCGCCAGCCGCCCTGGCCATCGGCCGACAGCCGCGTGCGGCGCTCGGCGGCGGTGCGCGTGCCGATCTCGGCCAGCGCGTTGCCAAAGCGTTCGCCCGCCAGGGCGCGGGCGTAGAAGCGGCGCTGCTGGTCGGCATTGCCGTTGACCCGCAGCACCTCCAGCGCGTAGTAATGGTTCTGCGGGATCTGCCCGAGCGAGCCGTCGGCGCCCGAGATGATCGCGGTGACCTCGGCCAGCGTCACCCGCGACACGCCGGCGCCGCCGTGCTCGCGCGGCACCGTGATGCCCCACAGGCCGGACTGCGAATAGCGCTCCAGTTCGGGCAGCGGCAGGCGCCGCTCGCGGTCGCGCACGGCGGCGTCGCGGGCGAAGTCCGCGGCCAGTTCACGCGCGACCGCGATCGCTTGCGCGTCGCTGCCGATGATCGCGGCGCGCCGCGGCGCCAGGGTCGAGATGGCGATGTCGGTCATGGCATCAGATCCAGGAATGGCGGTTGGGGCGGCGCCCGTTCAACAGGTAATTGCCGACCGCGTGGTATTTCCAGCGCACCGGATCGTGCAAGGTATGGGTACGGGCGTTGCGCCAATGACGGTCCAGGTTGAACTCCGCCAGCGAGGCTCGGGCGCCGGACAGTTCGAACAGCGTCTCGCTGGCCGCC
Organism: Achromobacter ruhlandii; assembly: GCF_902859695.1. Lineage (GTDB taxonomy): Bacteria > Pseudomonadota > Gammaproteobacteria > Burkholderiales > Burkholderiaceae_B > Achromobacter > Achromobacter ruhlandii. Next base: position 66,718 of record NZ_CADIJL010000007.1, on the reverse strand, counting down.
AGGGCGATTTCCGTGGTCAACGCCTTGGCCCGCGCCACCGCGATCGACGCGGCGGCCACGTCGTCGGCATCCAGCGCGCGCGGCGTGGCTTCATCCAGGTGCGCCGCGGCTTCGGCCAGCACCGCCTGCGCCGCGTGCAGATCGATGAACAGCCGGCCGACGTCGCCGATCACGTAGGGATCCTGCGTGGCGCGTTCGACGCCGGCCTCGGCCCAGGGCCGGGCGCGCTCGCGCAGGAACTTGACGGTGTCGTTCAGGGCCGCTTCGGCGATGCCGGCGTCGATGGCGGCCTGCATCAGTTGCGCGAACGGGCCCTGCAAGGCTGGCGCTTCCTGCACTCGCCAGGCGGGCAGCACGCTGTCCGCCTCGACCCGCACGTTGTCCAGCAGCACCGTGCCGCTGGCGGTGGTGCGCTGGCCGAAGCTGGACCAGTCGTCCACCACCGTCAGGCCGGCGGCGTCCCGTTCGAGCAACACCGTCACCAGGCGGCCTTCGGTGTCCAGCGCCTTGGTGGGAATCCAGTGCGCATACAGCGCGCCAGTGGAATAGAACTTGCGCCCGGACAGGCGATAGCCGTCGCCATCGGCCACCAGCCGCGCCTGCACGTCACGCGCATGGCGGGTGTGGCGCTCGGGCCCGGCGTTGCCCAGCCTGCGGCCGGCCAGCACGCCCTCGTAGTAGCGCCGCTTCTGCCCCGGCGTGCCGACCTGCCGCAACAAGTTGAGCGAACCGAAATGGTTCTGCGGAATCTGGCCCAGCGACGGATCGGCCGCGCTGAGGATGCGGAACACGTCCGCCAGCGTCACGTGCGACACCTGGGCGCCGCCGTACTCGCGCGGCACGGTGATGCCGCCCAGGCCACTGGCCGAATAACGCTCGATCTCGCGCCACGGCAGGCTGCGGGTCTGGTCGCGGTGCGCCGCGCCCTGGGCGAAATCGGCGGCAAGGATGCGCGCGGCGTCGATGGCTTCGGCGTCATCGCGAATGCGGGCGGCGGGCACGACGCGCGGCGCGTCGTCATCATCGATGGGCTGGGAAAAACTCACGGCTTGCGGCATGGGAGGTTGCGCACGGAGGGGAAAGGATCAGCCTATCGACACGCCCCGACGCACGGAAGGACGGATTTCTCATGCGGATATTTGGAATCGGTATATGCGCCGCGATCGCGTCATGCGCCTCTATTAGCGATCCGCGGGCCGGCATATCCAAATCACGAAAGAGTGTTTGCGGCGCGCTTCGGCGCTTGCTTAGAGTCGAGCTTTTCCTCGAACGCCGCGCCACCCCATGCCCGAACTGGATCTGCCCATTGCCCTGGACTACGACGGCGCCCTGGAAGCGCGCCTGTTCGACGACATCCGCCTGGCGGTGGCCCCCAACATTCCCGCCGCGCGCAACGACCCGCCGCGCGACCTGGCCAGCGCCGAGGAACGGCGCGCGGCCGGCGAGTACGCCGTCTGGAACACCGTGCACGACCTGTTCATCACGCAGGTCGCGGCGCACGCCATCGCCGGCCTGTTCCGCGACGACACCGAGTTCCAGTTCGCGCTTGCGCGCCAGCTGGGCGATGACGCGGCCCATGCGGAGTTCTCGCTGGCGCGGGCCACCCTGCTGCTGGGCCGCGATGCCAGGCCCGAGGTCGAGCAGGGCGTGCGCGACGCCTGGGACCTGGTCGGCGGCTTCGCTTTGCGCAACTGGCAGAACTTCCTGGCCTGGCAGTTCCACTACGAGCACTACATCCTGGCGCGGCTGTTCGTGAACCGCCGCACCGCGAAGGTGCTGGACTTCGGCCACCGCGAGTTCGGCGAAAACCGCATCCTGCCCGATGAGGAAGCCCACCGCATCCGCATCACGCAATGGTGGCTGCGCAAGCTGGCCGGCGCCGGCGACAGCGAGCGCCACGACTGGACCGAAGGCCTGGTCCAGGCCGACGAGGACGTGCAGCGCCTGCTCGGTCCCTACCTGCGCGACTCCTGGCAACTGAACCTGCGCGCCACCGGCCTGGACACGCGCAACCACGTGGCGCTGTACGACGCCTGGCGGCGCGAACTGCTCGCCACCCTGCTGCGCGTGGCGCCCGACGACCTGCCTTCCCTGACCAGCCTGGCCGCCTGACGCGGCCGCTCCCCTTACGACCGAAGGAATCCGCATGACCCAGCCCTTGCCCCCGGCGCACGAGACCGACGCGCCGCAGGATACCGTCAACCCCTTGCGCCGCTGGCTGATGGGCGCCGGCGCGCTGATGGGCGTCGGCGCCGTCTTTCCCAATGTGATCATGGCGCCCGCCCATGCCGACACGCAGAGCCTGCCGAACACGCTGGACGGCGCGGTCAAGGGCGGCGTGCTGAACGCGGTGGTGCACCCCGAGCCGCCCACGCTGGCTTTCTACCTGAACTCCTCCACCCCTACCGGCGCGGTCGCGAGCAAGATCTTCGACGGCCTGGTGGAATACGGCCCCGACCTGAAGCCGCGGCCGGTCCTGGCGGAAAGCTGGAGCGTGTCGGAAGACGGCAAGACCCTCACCTTCAAGCTGCGGCAGGGCGTGCTGTGGCACGACGGCAAGCCGTTCACCGCCGCCGACGTGAAATGGTCGGCCGAAGAGGTCTGGCTCAAGCACGCGCCCAGCGCGCGCCGCGTGTTCCAGTACCTGCAGCGGATCGAGACGCCCGACGACCACACCGTGGTGCTGCACCTGTCGCAGCCCACGCCGGTGGCGCTCAATGCCATCGACTCGCTGGGCGCGCCGATCCTGCCGCGCCACCTGTTTGAAGGCACCGACATCCAGAACAATCCCTACAACAACAAACCGGTGGGCACCGGGCCGTTCGTCTTCAAGGAATGGAACCGCGGCAACTACATCGTGCTCGAGCGCAACGAGCGCTATTGGCAGCCGGAGCGCCCGTTCCTGGACCGTATCGTCTGGAAGATCGTGCCCGACGTCTCCGGCCGCGCGACGGCGCTGGAGACCGGCGCGGTCTCGTATGGCGAGCGCAATCCGGTCGCCTTCACCGACGCCACCCGGCTCGCCAAACTGCCCAAGCTGGCGGTGGACACCGCCGGCTACAACGGCTTCGCGGCCTGGCTATGGCTGGAAACCAACCTGCGCGACCCGATCCTGTCGAATCTCAAGGTGCGCCAGGCCATTGCGCACGCCGTCAACAAGCAGGCGCTGGTCAAGACCGTGTGGAACGGCTATGCCGAGCCCTTCGTCAGCCCGGTGCCGTCGCTGGTCAAGCCCTATCACAACCCCAACGTGCAGCAGTATCCCTACGACCCGGCGCTGGCCGAGAAACTGCTGGACGAGGCCGGCTACCCGCGCGGCGCCGGCGGCTGGCGTTTCGCGCTGACGCACGACTACATCCCGTTCGGCGACGACTATCGCCGCACCGGCGAATTCGTGCGGCAGGCGCTGCGCAAGATCGGCATTGACGTGACGCTGCGCGGCCTGGACCTGGCCACCTGGACGCGCAACGTCTTCACCGACTACAACTTCCAGCTCATCAGTTCCTGGGGCACGGTATTGATCGACCCGCAGCTGGGCGTGGAGACGCGCTACTGGAGCAAGGCGGAGGCGCGCGGCACCCCCTGGTACAACGTGTCCGGCTACAAGAATCCCGACATGGACCGCGTCATCGAGGCGGCCCAGGTCGAGACCGATCCGCAGAAGCGGATCGAACACTACAACGAGCTGCAACGGCTGGCGCAGCGCGACCTGCCGCTGATCGGCCTGTTCGAGTTCCGCTGGTTCGGCGTGTGGGACAAGCAGTTGCGCAACGTGACCGACGCGTCGTCGCACTCGCGCAACAACTTCGCCCACGTCTGGCTCGGCAAGGCCTGAGGGGCCGGCGATATGCTTGCGCGCCTGCCCCGTCCCGTCCGCTACCTGCTGCAGATCCTGTTCGTGGTGGCCGCCACGGGCGTCGCCAATTTCTTCCTGCTCAAGCTGGTGCCGGGCGACCTGGTGGACGTGATCGCCGCCGAGAACAGCGGCATCACTCCCGCCCACGTGGCCGAGCTGCGCCAGGCCTACGGCCTGGACCGGGGCCTGCTGGCGCAGCTCGGCTACTACCTCAAGAGCCTGGCTTCGCTGGACCTGGGCTATTCGTTCCGCTATGGCGAACCGGTGGCCGACCTGATCTTCGGCCGCCTGCCGGCCACCCTGGCGCTGATCGGCACCGGCCTGGCCTTGTCGGTGGCATTGGGCGTGCTGCTGGGCGTGCTGGCGGCGCGGCGGCCGCACGGGCTGCTGGACACGCTGCTGTCCGGCCTGGCCACGGCGGGTTATTCGGCGCCGATGTTCTGGACGGCGTTGATGCTGATCGTCGGCTTTGGCGTGCACCTGGACTGGCTGCCGGTCGGCGGCATCCGCGACGTCGGCGCCGCCCATACCGGCGGCGCGCTGTGGCTGGACTACGCGCGGCACCTGGTGCTGCCGGTGGCCACGGTGGCGATCTACTACGTCGCCATCTACGCGCGGCTGTCGCGCGCGTCCATGATCGAGACGCTGCAGGAAGACTACATCCGCACCGCCCGCGCCCGCGGCAATGGGGAGGGCCGGGTGATCTGGCGCCACGCGCTGCGCAACGCGATCCTGCCGGTGGTCACCATGCTCGGCCTGCAGAGCAGCGCGCTGCTGGGCGGCAGCATCGTGGTCGAGACCGTATTCGCCTGGCCCGGCCTGGGCCAGCTGTCGTTCGAGGCCATCGCCAGCCGCGACGTCAACCTGCTGCTGGGCATCCTGCTGATGAGCGCGGCGCTGGTGGCGGTAATGAACATCGTCGTGGATGCCTGTTACGGCCTGCTCGACCCGCGCGTGAGGAAAGCATGAAGCACGCCTTGACGTTCCTGGCGCGCCTGTTGCGGGCGCCTTCCGCCGCCATCGGCGCGGCTGTGCTGCTGTTGCTGGTGGCCACCGCCGCCACGGCCGGCTGGCTGTATCCGGGCGACCCGCTGGAAATGGTGGGCGCGCCCTTCACCTGGCCCGGCACCGACGCGGAATTTCCGGCCGGCACCGACCTGATGGGCCGCGACATCCTGGCCGGCCTGTTCCACGGCGCCCGAGTCTCGCTGCTGGTGGGCGGCGCCTCCGCCGCCATCGCGCTGGCGCTGGGGCTGCTGGTGGGCGCCATCGCCGGATATGCCGGGCCGCGCGTGGACGCGGTGCTGATGCGCCTGACCGAGCTGTTCCAGACGGTGCCCTCGTTCCTGCTGGCGATCGTGCTGGTGGCGATCCTGGGGCCGTCGCTGTCGACCATCATCTTCGCGCTGGGCGTGACCTCCTGGACCGGCATCGCGCGCCTGACGCGCGGCGAGTTCATCACCCTGCGCCAACGCGAATTCGTGCGCGCCGCGCAGGCGCTGGGCGCCGGCCACGCCCGCATCATCTTCCGCGAGATCCTGCCCAACGCCCTGCCGCCCATCATCGTGACCACCGCCGTTCTGGTGGCCAACGCCATCCTGTCCGAAGCCGGCCTGTCGTTCCTCGGCCTGGGTGACCCCAACGTAGTCAGCTGGGGCAGCATGGTGGGCGCCGGGCGCGAGGCGCTGCGCACCGCCTGGTACATGACCGCCCTGCCGGGCCTGACCATCATGGCGGCCGTGCTGGCCCTGAACCTGCTGAGCGACGCCATCAACGACGCGCTCAATCCCAAGCTGCGGCGGCGCGCCGCCGTGGCGCCCGCCGCCCCGCTACCGACTGCCTCCCCATGAGCACACTGATCGACATCCAAGGGCTGAACGTGGCCTTCCCCGGCCATCAGGCCGTCAACGGACTGGACCTGCGCATCGCCGCCGGCGAGACCCTGGCGCTGGTGGGCGAATCCGGTTGCGGCAAGTCCACCACCGCGTTGGCGCTGCTGGGCCTGCTGCCGCGCCACGCCCGCGCCAGCGGCCGCATCCTGTTCGAGGGGCGCGACCTGCTGGCGCTGCCCGAGCGCCAGCGCTGCGCCCTGCGCGGCGACCGCATCGCCATGATCTTCCAGGAACCCATGACCAGCCTGAACCCGGTGCTGACGCTGGGCCAGCAGATCGGCGAGGCCCTGCGGCTGCATCGCGGCGCCTCGGCCCGGGCCGCGCGGCAACGCGCGATCGAACTGCTGGACCTGGTGCGCGTGCCCGAGCCGCAGCGGCGCGTCGACGACTACCCCCACCTGCTGTCGGGCGGCCAGCGCCAGCGCGCCATGATCGCCGCCGCCATCGCCTGCGAGCCCGCGCTGCTGGTGGCCGACGAGCCCACCACCGCGCTCGACGTGACGGTGCAGGCGCAGATATTGCGGCTGCTGGACGACCTGCGCTCGGCGCTGGGCATGGGCCTGCTGCTGATCACCCATGACCTGGCGGTGGTCGGCGACTGGGCCGACCGCGTCGCGGTCATGGTGAACGGCGAGAAGGTCGAGGAAGGCGCCGCCGCCACGCTGCTGGCGCGGCCGCGCCATCCCTATACCCAGGGTCTGCTGGGCGCTTCGCTGCGGCTGGACGACGCCACCCACTACCGCCAGCGACGCCTGCCGGAGATCCGCTCCCGGCTGGATCCGGCCTCGGGGCGGCCGGTCTTCGGCCTGGTGACGCCGCCGCGCGTGGCGGCCGCCAACGACGCCGCCGTGGGCGACCCCCATCCCCTGCCCTTGATGCAGGTGCGCGACCTGCGGGTCGACTACGCCACGCGCCAGGGAGCCAAGCGCGCCGTGGACGGCGTGTCGTTCCAGATCGCCGCCGGCGAGACGCTGGGCCTGGTGGGCGAATCCGGTTGCGGCAAATCGACCCTGTCGCGCACCCTCGTACGACTGCTGGCCCCCGCCGCCGGACAGATCCTGCTGCGCGGGCACGACACCGCGCGCCTGGACCGGCGCGGCCTGGCGGCCTACCGCCAGAACGTGCAGATGATCTTCCAGGACCCCTACGCCTCGCTCAACCCGCGCCACACCGTCGGCGACATCCTGGAATCGGCGCTACGCATCCACCACATCGCCGACCGCCAGGAACGGCGCCGCCGCATCGCCCACATGCTGGACGCGGTCGGCCTGCCCTCCGGCGCCCTGGCGCGCTACCCCAGCGAATTCTCGGGCGGCCAGCGCCAGCGCATCGGCATCGCCCGCGCCCTGGTGCTGCGGCCGTCGCTGGTGATCTGCGACGAACCGGTATCGGCGCTGGACGTCTCGGTGCAAGCGCAGATCCTGAACCTGCTGGTCGACCTGAAGGCCGAGTTCAACCTGTCGTACCTGTTCATCTCGCACGACCTGTCGGTGGTGCACTACCTGGCCGACCGGGTGCTGGTGATGCACGCCGGCCGCATCGTCGAGGAAGGCCCCAACGCCACGCTGTGGCGCGCGCCGCGCCATCCCTACACGCGCAGCCTGATCGACGCGCTGCCGCGCGGCCTGGAGGGGGAAGGGGAAACCCTGCGCCGCCGCGCCTGACAGGGAGCGCGTGGAAGGAGCCCGGCGTTCATCCGAATGCGGTACTGGATTGCGGGCAGGGGCGGGCCTATACTGAATTCGCCCTTGCTGGACGTTCCTTTTTCCCAAAGGAGACGCAACATGTACAGGCATCTGCTCATCGCCGTGGACGGCTCCCTGCTGTCCGAGTCGGCGTTCAAGAAGGCGCTCGTTTTCGCCAAGGAAATGAACGCCTCCATCACCCTGTTGCGCGCCATCCCGGAAGATCACCTGACGGTCTACCAGGCTGAGATGCTGGGCGCGCACCAGGCCCAGCACACCGACCAGGCCCGCAAGAACGCCACCGCCTACCTCGACGGGCTGGCAACCGAGGCGCGCCACGCCCTGGTGCCGTGCGAAACCGCCGTCGCCGTCAACGACCATCCGCACGAGGCCATCGTCGATACGGCGCAAAAGCGCGGCTGCGACCTGATTGTGATGGGGTCGCACGGCCGCCACGGCATGACCGGCTTCCTGCTCGGCAGCGAGACCCAGCGCGTGCTGGCGCGCACCAAGCTGCCGGTGCTGGTGTTCCGCTAGGCGGGCTCACGCCGCGGCCCGCGGGCGCCGTTAGGGCATCGCGGCCGCGGCTGGCGCGTGCTGGAAGGTGAAGCTGTCGGCGTAGAGGTGATCCAGGCTGGCGCCGCGCCCGGCCAGCAGCGCGGTGGCCTCGCTGACCATAGCCGGCGCGCCGCACAGATAGAAAGCGTGTTCGGACAGGTCGCCGTGGTCCGCCAGCACCGCCTGCTGCACGTGGCCGCGCCGCCCCCGCCAATCGGCGCCGGCGCGCGACAGCACCGGCACGAAGTTGAATTCGTACAGGCGCTCGGCCCATCCCGCGATCTGGTCGCGCAGATACAGGTCGGCCTCGGTCCGCATGCCCCAGTAGAGCGTCACGGGCGGGCAGTCGTCGTTGTCCAGCAGCGACTCCAGGATCGCCTTGATCGGCGCGATGCCGGTGCCCGTGGCCATCATGATCATCGGCCGCCAATCTTCCTCGTGATAGCTGAACACGCCCAGCGGCGCCTCGATCTCGAGCGCCGCGCCCGGCCGCGCCTGCCCCAGCCACTGGTCGGTGTAGCGGCCGCCCGGAATGCGGCGCACGTGGAAATCCACCAGGTTGCCGGCCGGCGCCGAGGCCATCGAAAAGCTGCGGGTGGCGCCGTCGGGCAACACCACGTTCATGTACTGGCCCGGCGCGTAGTCCAGCGGCGTGTCCGGCGGCAGCGCCAGCGTCAGGTGGATGACGTCGTCGCAGAGCGCGGCGATGCGGTGCACGGTGGCGCCCAGCCGGCGCGGCGCGGCGAACTGCCGGCTGTTGGCGACGCTGATGCTCAGGTCGCCACGCGGCCGCGCCTGGCAGGCCAGGGCGTAACCCTGGGCCGCCTCCTCCGGCGTCAGCGCCATCGGGAATTCCTCGTAGTCGACGGCGCCTTCGGCCACTTTGATGCGGCAGGTGCCGCAGCCGCCAAAGGTGCACTCGTGCGGCAGCCGCACCGAGGCGCGCTCGGCCGCCGCCAGCACGGATTCGCCCGCCTCGGCCTCGAAGGTCTGGCCGGTCTCCAGCAGATGAACACGATATGCCATGGGGTTTCGGCGCCTATTTCTTGATGTCCGCCTGCACCAGCACCTTCAGGCCGCGCGGCTCCAGCAGTTCGGCCAGCGCGCCCAGCGCCGCCAGGCCAGCCTGGGTGTCCTGTTCGCCGTTGCCGCCGCTCAGGCCCACGCCGCCGATGACCTCGTCATTGACCACGATGGGAAAGCCCCCCACGAACGCGGCGAACTTGCCTTCGAAGCTCCACTGGATGCCGAAGGCCTCGTTGCCGGGCAGCGCCGGCCCGTTGGGCGGCGTGGTGAACAGGTGCGTAGAACGCTTGTGGCCGGCGGCGGTGAAGGCCTTGTTCCAGGCGATCTGCGGGCCGGTGATGCGGGCGCCGTCCATGCGCTCCAGCGCGATCGGATAGCCGCCGTCATCGACGATGCACACCGATTCCAGCACGCCGATCTGCTCCGAGCGGGCGATGGCGGCGCGCACCATGAGACGCGCTTCTTCGAGTTCCAGGCGATAGATCTGCTTCATGTTGCTTGACTCCAGGTAGGGCCGTCAGCCTGCGCGGTAGACGGTCTTGATCTGCGTGTAGAACTCCAGCCCGACCCGGCCCGATTCGCGGAAGGTCGAGGTGCTGGAACTTTTCAGGCCGCCGAACGGCGCGTTGATGAGATTGCCGGTGGTGGTGCGGTTGATCTTGACGGTGCCGGCCTGGATGTCGCGGGCGAAGCGATGGGCGTAGCGCGCGTCGCTGGTGGCGATGGCGGCGGACAGGCCATATTCGGTGTCGTTGGCGCAGGCGATGGCCTCGTCATAGCCATCCACCGCGATCAGCGCCAGCACCGGCCCGAAAATCTCTTCGCGCGCGATCCGCATCTGCTGCGTCACGTCGGTGAACAGGGCCGGCGTCACGTAATAGCCGCGCTCGAAGCCCGGACCGTCCAGGCGCTCGCCGCCGATCAGGTGGGTGGCTTCCTGCTTGCCCAGCGCGATGTAGCTCAGCACCGTGTCGAGTTGTTTGCGCGTGGCCAGCGGACCCAGGTCGAAATTGCCCTCCAGGCCGTTGCCGATGGTCAGCTTGCGCATGCGCGCCAGCAGCTTGTCGGTGAACGCCGCCAGCACCTTGCGATCGACCAGCAGCCGGCTGGTGCCGGTGCAGGCCTGGCCGCTGAGCGAGAACCCGCCCTTGACCGCCAGGTCCACCGCGCGATCCAGGTCGGCGTCGGCCAGCACGATCAGCGGGTTCTTGCCACCCAGCTCCATCTGCGTGCGCGTGGTCAGGCCGGCGCCGCGGTGGATCTGCTCGCCGGCGGCGGTCGAGCCGGTGAAGGAAATGGCGCGCACTGCCGGCGCGGTGGTGATGGCCTGGCCCACCTTCGAGGCCGGTCCCGTCACGAAATTCAGCACGCCCGGCGGCAGGCCCGCCTCGACCAGCGCCTGCGCCAACCGGTAGCCGGACAGCGGCGCGTCCGACGACGGCTTGAACACCACGGTGTTGCCAGTGATCAGCGCCGGCGCGATCTTGCGCGCCGGAATCGAGATCGGGAAGTTCCACGGCGAGATCACCGTCACCACCCCCAGCGGTTCGCGCTGGCTGTAGACCACCATGTCCGGATCGTCGTTGACGAAGGTCTCGCCGGTGAACGACTGCCCTTCCACCGCGTAGAAGCGCAGGGTCTGGGCCGAGCGCAGCACTTCGTCGCGCGCCAGCGCCAGGCTCTTGCCTTCCTCGCGGGTCAGTTCGCGCGCCACGCTGTCGGCGCGGTCCTCCAGCAGTTGCGCCGCGCGGAACAGGATGGCGGCGCGCTTGGAGATCGGCGTGTCGCGCCAGGCGGGAAAGGCGGCGGCCGCCGCCGCCACGGCACGGGCGCCATCGGCGGCGTCCGATTGCTGGAACCGTCCCACCACGTCGGCGCTGTCGGCCGGGTTCAGGTTCGGCACTGTCGCGCCCGAGGCGCAGGCAACCCATTCGCCGCCGATGTGATTCAGAAATTCCTGCTGCGAAAGCTCGTCCACGGAAGTCCTTCCTTTGCCGGGCTGGCCGGAATGCCCGGAAATTGGCCGTCTGAGGTAATTTCTGAACATTGTATACTTTAATCTAAATGGTTCGATCCACGTAAACCCGAACCCGCGTCAATGCCAGATCAGCACGGCGCAGATCGTGGATACAAACAGCGCCAGCAATACGGGCAGCAGCAGCGCCCGCACCAGCGACAGCACGTGGACCCGCGCGAACCCCGCCACCGCGATCAGCGACGACCAGGCGATCAGGGTGCCGCCCCCGGTCCACACCGCGCCCATCTGGCCCACCGCCGCCAGCGTCGCCGGATCCACCCCCACCACCGGCCCCAGCGCGCCCGACAGCGTGCCGGTCAACGGCAGGCCGGCGAAACCCGAACCGTCGATGCCGGTGATCATCCCCACCAGCAGCACGCCGAAAGCCACCAGGAAGTGGTTCTCCGGGATCAGGTGCTGGCCCGCCGAGATCACTTCGAACAACAGCCCGGGGGCCTGGGCCTGCGGCATGCCCAGGATCTGCGCGGCCGTCTCATTGGCGCCGACGAAGAAAAAGCCGGCGATCGGCAGCACCGAGCCCATCGCCTTGAAGGCGAACACGAAGCCGTCGGTAACGTGCTCGGGACAAACATCCAGCATCTTGCGCGGCCCTTCGGCCGCCAGCGTCACCAGCATCATCACCACGAACGCCACGCCGCCCACCAGGGCCGCCGCATCGCCGCCGCGCAGCGCAGGCAGCGACGGGAACAGCCGCGGCAGCACCATCACCGCGATCACGCCCAGGAACGCCAGCGGCGTCACCACCGCGAACACGCGCGACCAGCGCACCCGGCGCCGTTCCTCGTCGTCCAGCCCCGAGCCGCGCGGCAGCGCCGGGTTGGCGCCCATGGTGCCGCGCGCCAGTTCGGCCTTGTCGAACGAGCCGGACTGCTCGATCTCGGCCAGGCTGCCGTCCTGGGCGCGCGCCTGCCAGGCCGACAGCAGCCCCGCATCGGCCGGCACGATGTGCTTGCGGATCAGCAGGTAGGCGACGGTGAGCGCCACCGCGCCGGTGATCAGCGACAGCACCAGCGCGCGGTCCGCCACCACCGCGGCGCTGACCGCGGCGCCGGCGGCCTTGGCGCTGATGCCGGGCGCCACGCCGATCACGTAGTCGGACGACAGCGCCATGCCCTGGCCGGCGATGGCGATCGCCATGGCCCCGGCCAGCGGCGGCAGCCCGGCCGCGATGGCCGCCGGCAGCAGGATCGCGGACACCAGCGGCACCGCCGGCGTCGGCCAGAAGAACAGCGAGATCACATAGGTACAGAGGGCAATGATGAGGAACGACGAATGGCCGCCGCGCATCACCCGCCGGAACGGCTGCACCATGCGCACGTCCGCCTGCAGCGTCTTGAGCGCGTTGAGCAGGGCGGTCATGAAGGTAATGACCAGGAAGATGTTGAAAAGCTCTTTGGCGGCCACGAAGCTGGCCGAGAAGATGCCGATCAGCGCGCTGATCGGGTTGCCGGTGATGGCCAGCACCACCAGGAAAGTGCCGATCACCGATGGCACCACCACGTTTGCCCGCAGGATCATCGTCAGAATGATCGCGGCAACGCTGATCAGGTACATCCAGTGAGCGGCGTTGAGCACGACGTCCGATTGCATGCGCTATTCCCCTTGTCGACGTGGCTGTTGGGTCGCCACTTCGGTATACTATATTTCGTTTGGGGCTATACCAACCGAAATATGCAGCGCCTAGGGAAAGCGATAATTCTGAAATTTCCATGAATATTCGAGGAAAATCAGTGCATTAACTTGGGGCATAAGCCCTGGCTTGGTGCATCGCCGATATTTCAATAGACTACCGTATACAAAAAAGACGAATTCGGCATGACGGCTTCCCTACCCGATCTCTGGCATTACGCCGCCATGGCCGCGGTGGTGTTCGGCGCCGCGCTGGCGCAGGGCGTGGGCGGCATCGGCTTCGCCATGTTCGCAGCCCCGGTGGCGGCGCTGTGCTTCCCCCAGCTCGCCCCCGGCCCATTACTGACGCTGGGCGGTTTCATCTCGCTGCTGACGGCGCTGCGCGAGCGCGCCGCGATCGACTGGCGCGCGGTCGCCTACGCCCTGGGCGGACGCGCCGCCGGCACCCTGATCGCCATCTACGCCATGGCGCGCTTCGCGCCGCAGACGCTGGGCCTGCTGTTCGCGGCCATGATCCTCGCCGCGGTCGCCCTCAGCGCGGCCGGCCTGCGCTTTGTCGCCACGCCGGGGCGGGTTTCCGGCGCGGGGGTGGCCTCCGGCATCATGGGCACAATGACCTCGGTCGGCGCCCCGCCCATCGCCCTGGTGCTGCAACACGCCGACCCGCCACGGCTGCGCGCCACGCTGGGCATGGTGCTGTTCCTGGGTTCGATCTTCTCGCTGGCGATGCTGGCCTGGGCGCGGCGCTACACCGGCTACCACGCCGGCCTGGCGCTCAGCCTGGCGCCGTTCCTGCTGGCCGGCTTCGCCGTTTCCGGACGCCTGCGCCACCGCCTGCCGCCGCGCGCGGTGCGCGGCGTGCTGCTGGGGGCCTGCGCGGTGGGCGCGCTGGGCGTGATCGCCAAGGCCCTGTGGGCCGGTTGAAACCGCTTGCCCCCGTCGCCGGCGCGCCGCCCGGTAATACAATGAAGACTGTATCCATTCCGCCAGACCTGCTCGCCATGACCACCACGCCCGTCAGCTCGCAAGCCGTAGACACGCAGCAATCTGCCCCGCTGAAGATCGGCGAGCAGCATCCGCAGTTGTTCGCGGTCATCCGCGACAAGCTGCGCGAGCGCATCCTCAGCGGCGAATTCACGCCCGGCGACCGCCTGGTCGAAGGGCGGCTGTCGGAGGAAATGGGCGTGTCGCGCATCCCGGTGCGCGAAGCGCTGCGGGCGCTGGCGGCCGAAGGGCTGGTCACCATCGAGCCGCGCCGCGGAGCCTCGGTGTCGGTGCTGTCGGACGCGGTGGCCTACGACATGGTGGAAGTGCGCGCCACGCTGGAGGGCCTGAACGCCAAGCTGGCGGCGCAGCGGCGCGACGACAAGACGGTCGAACGCCTGCAGGCGTTCCTGCGCGAAGGCACCGAAGCCGCGCGCAGCGAGCAGCTGGACAAGTTCCTGGCGCTGAATTCCCAATTCCACGAGATGCTGGCCACCATCGGCGGCAACGTGGTGCTGACCGACCTGATGCGCTCGCTGCGCGATCGCACCGCGCTGCTGTTCGCGCCCAGCAACATGCACCGCGCCAAGCAGAACTGGGACGAGCACTCGCAGATCCTGAATGCCGTCATCGCCGGCAACGGCGACCTGGCCGCGCTGTTGGCCAGCCAGCACGTGCACAACGCCGCCAAGGCCTACACCGACACGCGCCAGGCGCATTCCTCGGCCGCCTGAGCGCGGCCGCCCGGCCGCGCGATCAGGACGCCGCCGGCGCTGGCTGGCTGGCGCCGTCCACCACCACGCCCTTGCCGTCTCGCACCACCCAAGACACCGCCACGTCGCCCAGCACGAAGGTCTGGCAGGCCATGCGGTAGCCGGCCTCGAAATCCTCGGGCCGCAGATGCTTGCGTTCCTTGGGCTTGATGGCGTCGGTGTGCTCCAGCCCCTGTTCGATACGGCACTTGCAGGTGCCACACAGGCCGCCGCCGCACTTGAACGGAATGCCGCCCTGTTCCTTCAGCGACACCCGCAGCAGGTTGCTGTTCTCGGGCGCGCTGGCGACTTTGCCGCCATTCGATAGAAACGTGATCTTGACCATATGCTGCTCAATGCTCCGCGACGGGGCCGGGACGCCGCGTCAAGGTGGTTTGCATGCTGCCGAAACGGCTCAGGTGCGCCAGCTCGCGGCGCGCGGCCTCGAGCGAGACGAACGATTCCAGGAACTTGGACGGCACGCGGTTGACGATGTAGGGCGGGGTTTCCTCGGTGACGAGCAATCGCGCCGGCCCCCGCAGGCGGGCGATGCTGAACACGGCGCGCGTCCTGCCGTCGCAGGCGTAGTCGTAGGTTTCGACGATCTCGGCCTGCGCGTCCACCTCGGTGCGGTACACACCAGGCTTGGAGGTCAGGATCACGAACACGGCGTCATTCGCGTCGCGGGTCATGCGCGGTTCCTTTGCATCGGGGTTTGGGGGCCGGGGCGCGGTGACGCCCCGTGACACGCGGCGCGGGCGCTAGGGTTGCCCGACCGCTGCCGCGGGCTCGCGCGCTGGCGCCACCTCGGCGTCCTGCGCCAGCTCGATGTCGTGGCCCAGCCATAGCTGGCAGGCCAGCCGGTAGCCGGACTCGATGCGCTCGCCCAGCTGTTTCTTTTCCTTCCAGTTCACCGGCGGCAGGTGCTCGGCCCCCGCCAGCACGCGGCAGGCGCACTTGGCGCACTTGCCCATGCCGCACTCGTAGCGCAGGTGCGGGAACGGAAACTGCCGGATGCCGGCGCGCACCACCAGATTGGCGTTGTCCGGCACCTCGCCGGTGTAGGTCTGGCCGCCTTTGTGGAATGTGACGGTAGGCATGTATCGGTCATCCGATGGGCCGCCGCGGCCGCCCGCGCGACGTGCGCGCGCGACGCCGCCGGCGGCGGGTGTCAGGCCGCCAGGCCCAGCTCCGGCAGCGCGATTTCCTGCTGCACGTAGTCGGTGTAGAGCGCGGTGGTATACAGCAGCCGCATCTGCGCGCCGATCTCGCAGATCTTCAGGCAGCGCTGCTGCAGCTCGACCGTGTTGGCATGCTCCAGCACGATCTGGTAACCGCGTTCGCCATGGATTTCGTCGGACACGATGTGCAGGTCGAAGAATTCGACCTCTTCGTCGGTGAAGCCGTACTTCTCGCGCAGCGTCGGGGTCTGCTTGCGGTAGATCGACGGCACCTGCGATTCCAGGCCCACCACCAGGCCGGCCACGGCCACGATGGGGTCTTCGCGCATGGCCACGGCGTAGCACCAGCTTTGCAGCGCCCGGGTGGTGGGCGACATGTTGTCGGGGTTGGTGACCCGCTCGCGGGTGGTGCCGCAGGCCTCGGCAAAGCGGATCAGCAGGTCGGTATGGCGGTCGCCGCCGATTTCCTCTTCGTACATGTTGGCCAGCAGGAAGTCCTTGGCCTCGGTATAGGTGTCGGGCGTGCGGGCGTACAGATAGCCCAGGTAGTCGGCGAACGGGCCGACGTAGTGGTAGTGGTTTTCGGCCCAGCGCGACAGGTGCTCACGGCTGAGCTTGCCTTCGGCCCAGGCAATGGAAAAGGGCGAGGCGTTGGCGCTCTTGCCCTTGATCGCGTTTTCCAACGCGGTGCGGAATTCATCTCGGTTCATCAGTTCTGCCATGACGCGCTCCAGGTCTATGGGGGAGGGGCCGGCCGAAAACCTCGACCGATGCAGAACATTGTATACCGTCTACCGTTTTGTTCGACTAGGGTATTCCCGTTGCCGCGCACACCAAGGGGGACGGTCCCCATCATTTCAATGACTTGGCGCAACCTGCGCGGGTTGGACGTCAGGGTTTACCCTGGTACAATGAATACACTTTCAATGCAATCCGGAAATACCATGAAGACCCGCCACCCCCTGGGAGACGCCCCGATCGGCCAGCAGCTGCTAGCGCATTACGCCGCCCGCGATGCCGTTCGCCATGCCACGCCCCTGTTCCCGTCGTCCTGGGCCGAATGTCTAGCCCCCTTCCGCAACGCACGGTTGCGCCCGCAGGCAAAAGCCGCCCCGCAGCGCGGCGAGAGCGCAGCGGTCGGCCAGGCCGGCTAAGCCCGCCCGGCGTCGCGTCCGGGCGCTCCCCCGGCCACGCCCGCCTGGGCGCGCCGCCGGCCTCGGGACCGCTCGCAGTGGTTGCCAGGAGGCCGCGCGATGTCAGACGTCCCTGCCCTGGCCCGTGCCTGGCCGCGTGGCCGTGGCCTGGCCGCTTGTTGAAGGTTGCCGCAAGCCAGGCGCCACACAATCCGACCCCGCCCCCGACCCGGCACGCCCCCGGCCATATTCCTCGCTCAAGGCTTGGCCGCGCCCCCGGCGGCCCGAGCGCCGCTGCCGCGCGTGCGATCCGGACCGCGCATCCGGCGCGCGCCGGCCAGCAGCAGCACCAGCAGGAACCCCAGCGTGTAGGCCAGCATGTCCCACCAGTCTGGCACGCTGCCCAGGATCACGCGCAGCACCGGCTGCTCCAGGCGCCAGCCGTAGTGGCGCGCCAGGTACTGGCCCAGTTCGACCGCGTAGCCGGTCAACAACGCCGCCAGCGCCAGCGGCAGCACGCCGGCGCGGATGAAGCTGCGATACACCAGATAGGCCCAGCCCACCGCCACCACGTCGCCCACGAAGCCGCGCAGCAGCGGATAGGGCTTGCCCAGGGTGGCGATCAGCGCTTCCACGGCGGTCACGGCCAGCAGCGCGGCGAAGGCCGATCGGTTGAAAGTCAGTTTCATGAAGGGGTCGTGCGCACCAGGCGCGGAAAACACGGTTATTGGAACGGCCGATGCAACTGTTAACGCATTTGTCAGGCCGGCGGGCGTAGCCTGATTCGACCGCGCCGCAGGCGAGGGTACTAGAAAACAAGAGGAGACAAGCATGAGCGCATTCGATCCGGATGGGCGCCGACGCTTCCTGCGCCAGGCCTGTACGCTGGGCGCGACCGGCACGCTGGCCGGCCATGCCCTGACCAGCCTGGCCGCCCCGGCCACCGTCACCCTGCCTTTCGCCAATGGCGAGCGCGACCTGGTCGCCTATCCGCAGAAACGCCCCCTGATCCGCCAGACCTCGCGGCCGCCGCAACTGGAAACCCCGTTCGCGGTCTTCAACGAAGACCTGATCACGCCCAACGACGCCTTTTTCGTGCGTTATCACCTGGGCAACATCCCCACCGCCATCGACCCCGCCGCCTACCGGTTGCGCGTGGGCGGACGGGTGGGCAAGCCGCTGGAATTGTCGCTGACCGACCTGAAACAGCAATTCGGCGCGCCGGTCGAATTGGTGGCGGTGACCCAGTGTTCCGGCAACAGCCGCGGCTTCTTCGAACCGCGCGTGGGCGGCGGCCAGCTGGGCAACGGCGCCATGGGCAACGCCCGCTGGCTCGGCATTCCGCTCAAGCGCGTGCTGGAAAAGGCCGGCATCCAGGCCGGCGCGCGCCAGGTGACGTTCGAGGGCCTGGACCGGCCGGTGCTGCAAGGCACGCCCGAATTCGTCAAGGCGCTGGACGCGGCCCACGCGCTCGACGGCGAGGTCATGCTGGCGTACGCCATGAACGGCGCCGACCTGCCCCTGCTCAACGGCTACCCGGTGCGCCTGGTGGTGCCGGGCTATTACGGCACCTATTGGGTCAAGCACCTGGCCGACATCAAGGTGCTGGACAAGGAATTCGACGGCTTCTGGATGCAGAAGGCCTACCGCATCCCCGACAACGACTGCGCCTGTACGCCGGCAGGCAAGGCGCCGGAAAAGACGCGTCCTATCGGCCGCTACAACGTGCGCAGCTTCATCACCAGCCTGGCCGACGGCGCCCGCGTCGCCAAGGGCGCGCGGGTGCGGGTGCGGGGCATCGCCTTCGACGGCGGCCGCGGCATCCGCGACGTGCAGTTCTCGGCCGACGGCGGCAAGACCTGGCGCGCCGCCACGCTGGGCCGCGACCTGGGCCGCTATTCGTTCCGTGAATGGCACGCCGAGTTCACCCCGGCGCAGGCCGGCGCGTATCAGCTGCAGGCGCGCGCCACCAACATGGCCGGCGACACCCAGCCCCTGGAACCGCTGTGGAACCCGGCTGGCTACATGCGCAACGTGGTCGAAACCGTGCGCGTCGACGCCGCCTGAGGAGACCGCCATGATCCGACTCGCCCGCCTCGCCCTGGCCCTGGCCGCCGCTGGCGCCTGCGTCCCCGCGCTGGCCCTGGACATCCAGTTGCCACCGGAAACCGCCACCCTGCGCCCCGGCGCCAGTCCAGGCGCCCAGGGCGCCACGCTGTGCCTGATGTGCCACTCGGTCGACTACATTTCGTCGCAGCCGCCCATGCCGCCGGGCTTCTGGGACGCCGAGGTCAAGAAGATGATCGGCACCTACGGCGCGCCGATCCCGGCCGAGCAGGTGCCGCTGATCGTCGAGTACCTGAACCAGGCCTATCCGCCGCCCGCGCCGCGCGCCAAGCCCTGACCCCAGCCGCGCGCCCCATCGGGCGCGCGGCGTCGCCGCATCGCCTCGCCTTCATCCGGACGCCGCGCAATAGGCGTACCATTGGACGGCCCCCGCCCGTCCTGTCCGGGTGATCACAGAGGCCTCCATGCTCCAGCCCGTCTCGGCCAACAACGATCTTCCCCCCACCTCGCCGGGCACCCCCGCCGCGCCGCCCCAGCCCGTGCTGCGGGTCAGCACGCTATCGCCCTTCGCCTTCCCCGCGTTCCGCATCATCTGGATCGCCAACCTGTTCGCCAATCTCGGCACCTGGGCGCAGTCGGTGGCGGCGGCCTGGGTCATCACCACCGAGCAGAGCAGCCCGCTGATGGTCGCCATGATCCAGGTGGCCGCGGCCTTTCCGCTGGTGGCGCTGTCGATCCTGACCGGCGTGCTGGCGGACAACTACGACCGCCGCAAGGTCATGCTGGTCGGCATGCTGCTGGAGCTGGCCGGCGGCATCTTCATCACGATCCTGGCCTATATCGGCCTGCTGCATCCCATCACGCTGATCATCTCGGTGTTCTGCATCGCCATCGGCAGCGCCATCGTCACGCCCGCCTGGCAGGCCGCGGTGGGCGAACAGGTGCCGCGCGAGCATATCGGCAGCGCGGTGCTGCTCAACAGCGTCAACTACAACGTGGCGCGCGCGGTCGGGCCGGCCATCGGCGGCCTGCTGCTGGGCGCCGCCGGCGCGCCCACCGTGTTCCTGCTGAACTGCGTCTGCTACGGCAGCCTGATCTGGGCCATCTGGCGCTGGCGCCGCGACGTGCCGGCGCGGCGGCTGCCGCCGGAACGGCTGTTCGAAGGCGTGGTGGCGGCCCTGCGCTATACCCAGCATTCCACGGTGACGCGGGTGGTGATGCTGCGCGCCTTCGCCTTCGGCCTGTCGGCCAGCGCGCTATGGGCGCTGCTGCCGCTGCTGGCCTACGCCCATGAACAGGGCGACGCGCTGCTGTATGGCTACATGCTGGGCGCGCTGGGCGTGGGCGCCATCCTGGGCAGCGCGGTGGTGCGGCGGCTGCAGGCGGCCTGGGGCGCCAGCGGCCTGGTGAGCGTGGCGGCGGGGCTGCTGGCCGCCTGCCTGCTGGGTCTGGGGCTGACCAGCACGCTGTGGCTGGCGTTTCCGGCCCTGCTGTTGTCCGGCGCCTGCTGGATCGGCGTGCTGGCCACCTACAACACCACGGTGCAGATGCTGGTACCCGACTGGGTCAAGGCGCGTTCGCTGGCGCTGTACCAGACGGCGATCTTCGGCGGCCTGGCGGCCGGCTCGTTCATGTGGGGCCACTTCGCGGGCACCATGGGCGTATCCGGGGCGTTGTCGGCCGCCGGCGTGATGCTGGCCATCACCGTCGCGCTGCTGTACCGCTCGCGCCTGCCAGAACAGGTCAACACGCAATCGCTGGCGCGCGCCGACACCACCGAGCCGGCGTTGTCGGCGGCCGGCTTCAACACCCAGCACGGCGCGGTGCTGGTGGCGGTGGAATACCTGATCCCCAGGGAAAAACTGTCCGCCCTGATCGACGCGGCGCGGCCGCTGCGCCTGCTGCGGCTGCGCAATGGCGCGCAGCAATGGCAGCTGTTCCGCGACCTGGAACGCGAGGGCGTGTGGCGCGAGGTGTTCCTGGTGGAAAGCTGGATGCAGTACCTGCGCATGATCGACCGCATGACCCTGGCCGACAAAATGGTGCTGGACGGGCTGCTGGCGCTGCATGACGGCGACAAGCCGCCGGTGGTGTCGCGCAATGTCAGCTACCTGGCCATGAACGAGGCGCAGGGTTTCTCGCTGCGCCGCGAACCCGAATCGCTCTGACCCGCGAGGTGCGATCATGCTGACTTCCCTCTGGCGTAAATGGCGCGCATCGCGGCATGGCGGGCCGCAGCTCGATACGATCCTGGCCGGCGCCGATCCGCAGGCGCCGCTGGCGCAGCGCAACCTGTGGATGGTCGACCTGTGCCGCTGGATCGACCGCCCCGGGCGCGACCCCGCCGAAGACGGCCGCCATCCGCAACATGCGCGGCTGCGCTACGTGCTGCAGGTGCTGGAAAACAATCCGGCGCTGGCGGCGCCGGTGGCCGCCACCCTGCGCTCGCTGGTCCGCGACAACGATCCCACGTCGCTGCTATGCGATACGGGCGTGGCATCGCACCCCGGCTTCTGGGGCGAGTTCTGGGAGCGGGCCCAGGCGCGGCTGCTGCCGCCGCCGCCGAACCGCAGCGACATGTTCGGGCTGTTCTCGCTGATTTTCCGCAACGACCACGACGCCAGCTGGATCGAGGCCCTGGACGACGACACCCGCGCCCGCATGCGGCGCCTGCTGCGCCACGGCGACAGCATTGAGCGCGCCGACCCGGACGCCCCGGAACCGCCGCCGCGGCATCTGGTGGAGGCGCTCACCAGCAGCATCCAGGTGTTGGCCAGCCAGGTGCGGGCCACCGGCCTGAGCCAGGACATCCGCTCGCGCCTGCCGGGCCGGGTGCGCGAAAGCCCGTTCTTCGCGCTGGCGGCGGCCGCCGCCGAGCTCTGCGACAGCCCGCCCGACACGCCGCGCGAGATCTTCGCGCGCCGCCTGAACGTGTTCCGCGCGCTGCTCGACAGTTGCCGCGCCGCCTCGCAGCACGTCTACGCCGAACTGGAACAGAACGGCGTGTCGGTCGAAGTGGTTTTCCAGATCGAGCGCATGAAGCTGCGGCTGGCGCGCATCGAACTGCTGCTGGGCGTGTGGGTGGACCCGACCCAGCGCCACAAATACGTGCACCTGATTGCCGAGCTGATCCGCTCGACCCAGGCGCGCAGCAGCATCCGTCACCTGGCGGCCTCGTCGTTCGCGCAGCTGGCGCGGCGCGTGATGGAACGCACCGCCGAGACCGGTGAACACTACATCGCGCGCGATCCGGCCGAGTACCTCTCGATGCTCAAGGCATCGGCCGGCGGCGGACTGGTGATGGTGCTGACCGTCTACCTGAAATTCTTCATCGTCTCGCTGCATCTGGACAAGTTCATCGAAGGGCTGCTGGCCTCGCTGAACTACGCCGGCGGTTTCCTGGCGATCCACTTCGCCCACTTCACCCTGGCCACCAAGCAGCCGGCGATGACCGGCCCGGCCCTGGCACACCGGCTGGACGAGGCCAATACCCCTGAGGGCCGCGAAGCCTTCCTGGACGATACGCTGTCCATGATCCGCTCGAACGCGGCGGCCATCCTGGGCAACCTGGCGGTGGTGTTCCCCCTGGCCTGGGCGGTGCAATGGGTGGCGCAGCACTGGCTGCAGCGGCCCCTGATCGACGCGCAGAAGGCGCAGGCGACGCTGGATTCGTTTTCCGCCTGGGGGCCGACGCCGATCTACGCCGCCGCCACCGGCGTGCTGCTGTGGCTGTCGAGCCTGATCGCGGGCTGGGCCGACAACTGGTTCGCGCTGCACCGCGTGCACGACGTCATGGCCTACGACCGGCGCCTGCGCCACCTGGTGGGCGCGCGCGGCGCGGCGCGCTGGGCCGGCTTCTGGCAGCGCAATATCTCCGGCATCGCCGGCAACGTCTCGCTGGGCCTGATGCTGGGCCTGGGACCGGCCATCGTCAGTTTCTTCGGCCCGCCCGTCGAGGTCCGCCACGTCACCTTGAGCGCCGGCCAGATCGGCTCGGCCATCGGCGCGCTGGGCTGGGAGGTGGTGCATACGCATGCGTTCTGGATGGCCGTGGCGGGCACCGCCCTGACCGGCATCCTCAACGTGGGCGTGAGCTTCGCGCTGGCCTTCAACGTGGCGCTGCGTTCGCGCAATCTGCGCCGCGGCGACCGCAAGGCGCTGGCGCTGGGCGTGCGCCGCCGCATCTGGCAACGGCCGGCCACGCTGTTCTGGCCGGTCAAGCCGCGCGCGGACCTCAAAACGTGATCGTGACCAGGACGGTGTCGCTGTAGTTGCCGGGGCGAGGCGTGGCCTGCGCGGGCACCCGGCCATAGACCGTGAACGCCTGGTTGGCGCCAGTGCCCGTGCCATTGAACGTCGTGCCGCCGGTCACCCCGTCGCCCCAGACGGTCGCGTAGTTGGCATCCTGGTACAGCTGGTAGCCGACCGTGTCGGCGGCGGTCGCGTGCTTCATCTTGCGCGCCATCACGTTGTTGGCCACCGTGCCGCCGTTGATCGCCACCGCGAAGGCATTGTTGTTGGTGCAACGCACGGTGATCTGTCCGCTGCCGGTCACCGCCTGGTTCAGCAGGCCCTGCGGTGGAAACGTCAGATTGCTGGCGGTATTGACGCTGCAGTTCTTCTGCACCGTGGCCTGCACGGTCAGCGGCACGAACAAGGTCTGGCTGGGCGCCGCGATGGGGCAGTTCACCAGCAGGGTCGACAGCAACCCCCAGGCGATGTCGACACGGACAGTGGTGCTGTAGGTCTCGCTGTACAGGGTGTTGGCATTGCCGATAGTCGAAACGGAGGTCTGTCCGCCCGGCAGCTTCGCGTAGTAGGAGAACGAGGTCGACGCCGGACCGGTCGTCAATACCGGACCGGCCAGCAGGACGGAGGTCGGAGCGGAGGTGGTCGCGCTGCTCCAGACCTGGCTATGGCCGCTGTCGGTGTACAGGTTGTAATTCATGCGATAGCTGCCCGCGCCCAGCGCGCGCGCGGCCGTCGAGGGACTGGTGGTGCCCACGCCGGCCGAAAAGCACAGCCGCGCGCCGAACGCCAGCGCCGTGAAATTGCACGTCACCGCCACGCTGTTGCTGTCGGCGAAGGTATCGGCGGAGAGCAGCGGATTGACGGCGCCGAAGTTGACCGTGCCGGTGGTCGCGGCGCCCAGCGAACACGAGGTGGCCCTGGCATCCGCGGCTGCGCCCGCGCCCAGCAGCAGCGACAGGATCAACAGGATCGACTTCATTGGCCCGGTTCCTTGAACGGCTGGCAGATGAATGGCCCGAGCGTGGGCAGCGGCCGCGCCGGGTCGTGCCGGTACGGGAAATCCACCGCGCACGACACCCCGCCGCCCTGGACGCGCAGGTGGTTGTCGGCCTGCAGGTCCTCCACGAAAGCGATGCCGTCGTAGCCCACCACCGACTGCTTGCCGCTTTCGACGTGCGCCACGCGCGCGCCCACGGGCAGGACGCCGCCGTCCGGCAGGTGCAGGATGACCGACGCCGCCGCATAGCGCTGCAGTTCGAACTTGACCAGCACGCCGGAGCCCGCCTGCGGCACCACCACGGCCTTGGTCGTCTCCAGCTTCATGTCCACCGGCAGCTCGTCCGGATCGATCGACAGGCGGTTGGCCTGGTAGGAATTCAGATCCGGCACCAACAGATGGCCGGCGCTGTTGGTCCGGCCCAGCTTGCGGTTCTCGTGCAGCACCGCCACATCCGGCGTGCCGTCGGTGCTGACCAGCGCGAAGCCGTCGTTGATGCGGCGCGATGGCGTCAAGGCGCCGTCCATCAACACCAGCGCGCCGACCGCCTGCACCGCGGCCTGGCTGCGTCCGCCGTAGTCCTGGCCGAGCGCGGTCAGCTGGCCATAGCGGCCCAGGAACTGCACCTTGCCCTGGTTGTACTGCATGGCGCCGCTGCGCCCGTTCTCGACGCCCCAGCCCCAGCCGCCGCCGTAGTCCACATTGCGCTGCGCGCCGACGCTGTAGATGCCCTGCTCACCCTGCCGGCCGACCGAGGCATTGACCTGGGTGTTGTCGCCCAGCAGAATGGAAAAGCCCAGATAGACACCGTGCGAATTGGCCTGCGCGAAATCGTTGTACGCGCTGACGTTCATGGACACCCGGCTGTGCAGGTTGGCGGTGTACGAGGCCGACCCGATACGGGCGGCCGGCACCTGCGGCATGCGAAAGCCGATGTAGCTCAGCGCGACGCTCTGCGACTGGGTCAGCGGCAGCGAGAAGGTGACCCGGTCGGTCTGCCGCGGCACCGGCACATCCTCGCGCGAACCCAGGTCGCCGTAGTCCCCCAGGGCGCGCACCGTCTGCAATTCCACGCTGAAGGCCGGCTCCACGTATTGGTAGCCCAGACTGACCTGGCCGCCGTTGTCGTGGCCAGCGCTGCCGGACAGCGCGCCGTTGATGACGCCGGCCTGCCCCAGTCTGACGAACGCGCCGGCGCCGACGTTGTAGACGCCGGCGCTCATCTCCGTATGCCCTTCCAGCGTCAGCGCGTCATCCAGGCCGTAGCGCCCCGACGCGGTGAGGGCCGGGCGCTTGTCGTAGTCGAACGAGCGCACGCTGAACTGGCGCCGCGCCACGCCCGCTTCGATGGAGTAACTGGACAGGCCGGCCGCCAGCATGCGCGTATCAATGTAGAGCGGCACCGAGGTGCTGACGCTGCGTCCCAGCGCATCGCGCGTGACGAGCGTGGCCTGGCCCGAGCCGGTGATGCCCGGAATCTGGTTGACCACGAACGGGCCGGCCGGCACGTTGCCCGAATACTGCTGCACGCCGTTGACGTATAGCGACACGGAGGAGGGCACCACCGACGAGGCGCTCAGCGACGACACGGGAAACGTCACCAGGTCGGGGCGCAGCGCGAAGTTGCGCCCCCACTGGATGCCGGCCACGCGCACCGAGCGCGACCAGTTCAGCGACGAGGTGATGGTGTCGCCGATCCGCAGGGTGCGCAGGCTGTCCTGGTCGGAATGGGTCCAGTAGGTGTCATAGCGGATGTAGCGGTCGGCGCGCCCCCCCAGGTAGGCGGTGCCGGTGTTGTTCAAGGTGCCATGTGGATCGAAATAGCGCTGCTCCGTGTACATCGACACCTTGCTGTAGGCATCGGTCTGCGCATAGGCCTCGTAGTTCAGGATCAGCCCGCGGCCCGAGGTCGCGCGCGGTGTCCGCGGCAAGCCGCGGGTGTCCACCTCGAACGGCCGGCGCAGCGCGTCCGGCACCACCAGGTTCACCGTCTGCATGGCGGCGTTGTAGGTATAGCGCAGGCCGGCGATGTCATCGAGCGGGACCTGGCTGTCGCGCGGCGCGCCCAGCTTGCCCACATCCACGCCGACCGAACCCAGCGCGCCGGGACTGGCGGACAGCCGGCCCTGCGCGTCGCGAAAGCGCAGCAGTTGCGTGGTGTTGACGCCGTTGATACTCACCTCCAAATAGACATCGCGCTCGGCGATATTGCCGAACGACACCAGTTGGATGGGCAAATCCGCCGCCACCGCCGTCGCGCCGGACAGTGTGAGCGCGAGGCGGCAGGCGCAGCGCCCGCAAGCACGGATCGCGCGTACTGCCATGGGCTGCCTTCTCTTACCCCGCGCGCGCAGGCGGCGCGGGACGCAATCAGTCAGTCGACTCGCGGCGTGATGGTGACGGGACTGCCGTTCACCAGGGCCCGGATCCTGATCTGGCCGGCCGCATCGTGTTTGGCGGGAAAGCGCCACTGCCGCTCGCGGCGGGCCAGGGCGTATCCCAGCAGGCCGTCCACTTTCGCCAGCGGCGCGTCGGCGCCGGACAGCAATTGCAGCGACGCCACCTGCGCATAGCGGGTACCGCTGTTGTCCAGCCGCAGGACCCATTCCCTGCCCTGCCGCGACAGGTGCCAGGCCAAGGCCGGCGCGGGCTCCGGCGTGGCGCCGGCCACGAACACCGGCACGGAATAGCGCATGCGCAGCACCACGCCATTGACCAGCGGCGTGGAGGGATCGGGAATCTCGTCGATCACCAGCCGGTAGCTTTGCTCGACCGGCGCCAGGTCCTTGCCGAGCCGCACCAGCCGCACCAGCTGTTCGCCATTGGGCGGCACCTGGATGATCGGCGGACTGGCCTGGATCTCCTGAGTGGGCGTCAGCACATCGTCGCCCTGCGCCTGATCCCAGGCATAGACGCGCACCTGGCCGTAGATCGGCGTCGTGCCCGGGTTGCGCAACAGGATGCCGGTGGCGCCCTGTTGCGGCGCCAGGTCCACCAGCACGGGGGAAATCTGCAGGGTGGCGGCCTGGACGGACTGGGCCGCCAGGCTGATCGCCACCGTCAATATCGCGCCGGCCAGCCTGCGGAGCGCGCGGGCCACTAGAAGTACACCGTGGCGGTGACGGTGGACGAATAGGTATCCGGCGCGGGCGTGGTCTGCGAGGGCACGGTGCCATTCACCGTCAACGCCTGCGCCGAACCGTTGCCGGTGCCGCCGACCCGATCCGCGGTGCCCGTGTCGCCCCAGACCACGGTCTGGTTGGGCGCGGGCTGGTACAGCTGATAAGACACGACGGACGTCGTGTTACCCGTGGTGGTGCCCTGCATATAGCGAGTGGCGAAGGTGGAGCCGGTGCCGGTGCCGGCGCTCAGGCCCACGGTATACGGCGTGGTGTTGGTGCAGGTGACATTGACCGTGGTGGTGTTGGTCAGCGCCGTGCTGAGCACCCCATGACTGCCAAAATTCAGATTATTCGCGCCGATGGTGCAGTTCGCGGTAATGGTCAGCGTCACGGTCATGTTGGCCGTGGTCTGGGCCTGCGCGGCCCCCGGCCACGCCCCGGCCAGCGCCAGTGTCAAAGTCAGAGTCGTCGCGCACAAGGACAAGCGTTTCATGAATCACTCCCACGAAATACTGCTGCACTGTCAGACCTGCGTGAAGAATCATGGTAAGGCCAATAAACCGGCGCGGCACAATCTGTTTAAACCAAATCCCCTGGCACTTACCACTTCTCACCAATCGGATTAAAAAACAAGGGCAACAAACTGAATTTTCCCTATGAAAACACGATTAAGGCGAGATTGGATAATTTGTTGTAATTCAGCACACTAGAGAATTTCAATTAGTAACCGATATTCAAATGCTCGAGAGCTTTCCGGCAAGGATATTATGCTTCGATGATTATCCCGCCGCAGGGGAAAGTGACCGCCCGGTCGCATTATCCGCGGACGATCTGATAATCAGGCGCCGCGGCCACGGACACGCGCCGGCGGCACGGCCGCGCCTGACGAAGCGTTGAATCGGCATGTCGCACTAGAATCAACGCTCACCCCCACAGCCGGCGGCCTCCCGCGCCCCGGCGCCTTGCCGCGGCATCCCATGTTCTCCTTCTCACGCAACACCATCCACCCCGCGGGCCAGGGCCTGCCTGCGTCAGAACGCCTGGGCGCGTTGCTGGCCGTGATGCTGGCCGTCTGCATGGCCAGCCTGGACACCGCCATCGCCAACACCGCGCTGCCCACCATCGCGCGCGACCTGCGGGCCAGCGACGCCGGCTCCATCTGGGTCATCAGCGGCTACCAGCTGGCGATGGTCGCGGGCCTGCTGCCGGCCGCGGCGCTGGGCGAAATCCTCGGGCATCGCCGCGTCTACATGGTCGGCATCGTGGTGTTCACGCTGTCCTCGCTGGCCTGTGGGCTGGCGCCGTCGCTGCCGGTGCTGGTCGCGGCCCGCATCCTGCAGGGGCTGGGCGCGGCCGGCGTCATGAGCGTGAACGCGGCCTTGCTGCGCTTCATCTATCCCGCGCCGGTGCTGGGGCGCGGCATGGGCCTGAACGCGATGGTGGTGGGCCTGTCGTTCGCCGCCGGGCCCACCGCGGCATCCGCCATCCTGCTGCTGGGGTCATGGCACTGGCTGTTCCTGATCAACGTGCCGATCGGCCTGCTGGCCGTGGGGCTGGGCCTGCGCGGGTTGCCGCAGACCACGCGCGCGCCGCACGGCTTCGACGGCCTGGCGGCGGCGCTGTGCGCGCTGACACTGGGGCTGTTCGTACTGGGCTCGAACGAACTGGCGCACAGCGCGCCGTGGCAGCGCGTCACGCTGGAGTGGGGCCTGGCGGCCGCCAGCCTGTGGCTGCTGATGCGGCGCCAGGCCGGCCACCCGGCGCCGATCCTGGCGGTCGACCTGCTGCGCCGCCCGTTGTTCGCCCTGTCCGCCGCCACCGCGGTCTGCGCCTTCGCGGCGCAGGCGCTGGCATTCGTGTCGCTGCCGTTCCTGTTCCAGACGGGGCTTGGCTACACCCAGGTGCATACCGGTTTTCTCATCACGCCCTGGCCGGTGGTGGTGGCGTTCATGGCGCCCATCGCCGGGCGCCTGTCGGACCACTATCCGGCGGGCATGCTGGGCGGCGTGGGGCTGGCGCTGCTGGCCCTGGGCATGGCCTCGCTGGCCCTGCTGCCGGCGGCGCCATCGGCCTGGGATATCTCGTGGCGCATGGCGCTGTGCGGCGCCGGCTTCGGCTTTTTCCAGTCGCCCAACCTGCGCGCCATCATGACCTCGGCGCCGCCTTCGCGCGCGGGCGGCGCCAGCGGCATGATCGGCACCGTGCGGCTGCTGGGCCAGGCCAGCGGCGCGGCCCTGGTGGCGGCCTGCTTCAACGTGTCCAGCAGCCACGGCGCCGTGATGGCGCTGTGGCTGGGCGGGCTGTGCGCCGCGCTGGCCAGCCTGGCCAGTTTCGCGCGGCTGCGCTTCGGCGCGGTCGAGCCGGCCGAATTGCCCGCCGCCCGCTGAATTCTCGGCATTTATTGCGCTTTGTGGCGTTATAAATCATGGGCCGCCAGACATATACGTAAGATGTGCAACACCGGCTAAATATCGATCGGGCGGGGCCGTTGTCCGGGGTGTAGCAGTCTCCTACACCCCAGAACGACGCGTATGACACAGTTCCTGAAAGACATCACCATCCGCCGCATGATCCTGAGCACCCTGCTCATCATCAGCGTCCTGCTGGCAGGCCAGTCGGCCATCAGCGTAAATGGGCTGCGTGGCGCGGGCGAGGCGCTCGCCGACAGCTATGAACTCCTGAACGAAGTTTCATCACTTTCCCGCGTGAACGACCAGGTCATGCGGGCGCGGCTGCGCCTATCCCGCCAGCTGGAATACGCGCGCGACGGCCTGCCCGGCCCCGCCGCCGAGGAAAACCGCGGCATCGACGCGGCACTGGACCTGGCGCGCAAGCACCAGGCCGCATTCCTGGCAACGGCGCGTGACGACGCCCCCGCCGACATCCTGGAGCCGCTGCAGCGTGGATTCGACAGCCTTGTCGAAGGCATAGCCATGCAACGCAAATTCCTTGCGGCGGATGACATCGAAAAGGCGCGCGCCCACGCCGCCGGTCCGATCATTGCGGCCAGCCGGGCCTTTGGCGAGAGCATGGAAAAGTATGAAGCCTATGCCCGCGAGCGCGAGGACACGTTGATCGTCAGCGCGGTCGCCGCGCGCCAGCGCGCCTACCTCGGCATCGGCATCCTGCTGGGGATCACCCTGCTGCTGCTGTTCCTGGGCGACCGCTACGTGGTGCGCTTCGTGCGGCAGCCGCTCAACGATATCAAGCGGCACTTCCAGCACATCGCCAGCGGCGACCTGACCGCGCCCATCGCCCCCTTCGGCGGCAACTGCGTCGGCCAGCTCATTCCCTATCTGCAGGAGATGCAGTCCAGCCTGGTGCGCACCGTGCACGCGGTGCGCGACGGCGTGGCCGAAATCAACACCGGTTCCAGCGAAATCGCGGCCGGCAACCAGGACCTGTCCAGCCGCACCGAACAGCAGGCCGCGTCGCTCGAGGAAACCGCGGCGAGCATGGAGCAACTGTTGTCCACCGTCACCAGCAACGCCGACAACGCGCGCCAGGCCAATGCCATGGCCGCCGAAGCGTCGGACGTCGCCCGTCGCGGCGGCGCTGCGGTGCAGAGCGCGGTGGCCACCATGCGCGAGATCGCACAGGACTCCGGGCGCATCGAGGACATCGTCGGCGTGATCGACGGCATCGCTTTCCAGACCAACATCCTGGCCCTGAACGCCGCCGTGGAAGCCGCGCGCGCCGGTGAGCAAGGCAAGGGCTTCGCGGTGGTGGCGGGCGAAGTGCGCTCGCTGGCGCAGCGCAGCGCCAGCGCCGCCAAGGAGATCAAGCAACTGCTGGGCGCCTCGGGCGCGACGGTGCAGGCCGGCGCGGCGCAGGTGGAGACGGCCGGCCGCACCATGGCGGAAATCCAGGCAGCCATCGAAAGGCTCACCATGCTGGTCGGAGACATCGCCACCGCCTCGCACGAACAGGTCACGGGCATCGACCAGGTCAACACCGCGGTGACGCAGATGGACCAGGTCACGCAGCAGAACGCGGCGCTGGTCGAACAGGCCGCCGCCGCCGCGGCGTCGCTGGAAGCACAGGCCCAGCGGCTGCAGCATTCGGTCAGCATCTTCCGGCTGCCGGCCAGCGTGCTCGACCACGAACAGCGGACCCTGCCGGTGCGCGAGCGGCTGGCGCTGTCGGCCTGAAACGCCGTTGCGGCCGTGCCGGCGTCGCCGGCGCGGCCGTGCGCCCGCTTCAGGCCAGCGTGGTCGCGCAGACCTGCTGGCCATGGCGGATGACCCGCTTGGGCAGCTCGCCGCCGATCCAGTACGCCAGCTCGGCCGGATGCGAGATCTCCCACGCCACGAAATCCGCGACCATGCCGGCAGCCAGCACGCCATGGCTGGCCTGCAGGCCGAGCGCGCGCGCCGCATGAACGGTGGCGCCGGCCAGCGCCTCCTCGGGCGTGAGCCGGAACAGCGTGCACGCCATGCTCAGCATCAGCCGCAGCGACAGGGCCGGAGACGTGCCCGGATTCAGGTCGCTGGAGATCGCGATGGGCACCCCATGGCGGCGCAGCAGGTCGACGGGCGGCACTTGCGTTTCGCGCAGGGCATAGAACGCGCCCGGCAGCAGCACCGCCACCGTGCCGGCCGCGGCCATGGCGCGCACATCCGCTTCGGTCAGGTATTCCAGGTGATCGGCGGACAGCGCGCCATGACGCGCGGCCAGGCTGGCGCCGTGCAGCGACGACAGTTGCTCGGCGTGCAGCTTGACCGGCAGGCCCAGCTGGGCCGCGGCCTGGAACACCCGTTCCACCTGCGCGGGCGAGAACGCCAGGTGCTCGCAGAACGCGTCCACGGCATCCACCAGACCCTCGGCCGCCAGCACCGGCAGCATGCGGCGCGCGACCTCGTCGATGTAGTCATCGGCGCGGCCGGCGAATTCCGGCGGCAGCGCGTGCGCCGCCAGGCAAGTGGCGCGCACGGTCAGCGGCAGCGTCTGTCCCAGCTGGCGCGCTACCCGCAGCATCTTGCGCTCGTTGGGCAGGTCCAGGCCATAGCCGGACTTGATCTCCAGCGTGGTGACACCGTCGCGCAGCAGCTGCAGCGCGCGCAATCGGGCGCTGGCATACAGCGCCTGCTCGGTGGCCTCGCGGGTGGCGCGCACCGTGCTGGCGATGCCGCCGCCCTGGGCCGCGATCGCCGCGTAGTCCACCCCCTGCAGGCGCTGCTCGAACTCCTGGCTGCGATTGCCGCCGAACACCAGATGGGTATGGCAGTCGATCAGCCCCGGCGTCACCCAGGCGCCGCCCAGGTCATGCTCGGGCGCATCGATGCCACCGGGCAGCGCCTGTTCCGGGCCGATCCATTCGATACGCTCGCCGCGCGTCACCAGCGCGGCCCGCTCGATCACCGCATACCGCCCGCCGGCCATCGTCGCCGCCTGGCAATTGCGCCATACCTGTTTCATCGCAAGACTCCTGTTCTCCGCCGTGCCGGCGGCTCAATCCGCGCCCTCGGCGGCCGGCAAGCCGATGCCGCCGCCGGGGCCCTTCGGCCACACCCATAGGCGATAAGCCACGCACAGTAGCGCGAGCCACACCGCGCCCACGACCAGGGCGGCCTGCGTCTTGGGGAAATAGCCCAGCACGCCCAGCACGAACAGCATGAACACGATGGCCGCGATCGGCGCCACCGGCCACCACGGCACCGGGAACTTCAACGCCGCCACTTCCTCGCGCCGCATGGCGCGGCGCATGGCCACCTGCGACAGCAGGATCATCAACCATACCCAAACCGTGGCGAACGTGGCAATCGAGGCGATCAGCACGAACACGTCCTTGGGAATCAGGTAGTTCAGCAGCACGCCCATCAGCAGCGACAGCGTCATCACCACCACCGTCATCCAGGGCACGCCGCCGCGCGACACGCGCGCGAAGCCCTGCGGCGCCTGGCCTTGCCGCGCCATGCCGTAGAGCATGCGGCCGGCGCCGAAAATGTCGCTGTTGATCGCCGACACCGCCGCCGAAATCACCACCAGGTTCAGGATGTGGGCCGCCGAGCCGATGCCCAGGCTATCGAAGATCTGCACGAACGGGCTGCCCTGGCTGCCGATCTGGTTCCACGGAAAGATCGACATCAGCACCAGCAGCGTCAGGACGTAGAACAGCAGGATGCGCAAGGGCACCGCGTTGATGGCGCGCGGAATCACGCGCGCCGGGTCCCTGGCCTCGCCCGCGGTGATACCGATGATCTCGATGCCGCCGAACGCGAACACCACCACCGCCAGCGATGCCACCAGGCCGCCCAGGCCATTGGGCATGAAGCCGCCGTGCTGCCACAGGTTGTGCACGCCGGTGGCCGCGCTGTCCGCGCCCAGGCCGATGCCGAACAGCATGATGCCCAGGCCGCCGGCGATCATCGCGATGATCGCCGCGACCTTGACCAGCGACAGCCAGAACTCCATTTCGCCGAACACCTTCACGGCGCACAGGTTGAGCCCGCCGATGAAGAACACGATGGCCAGCACCCAGATCCACTGCGGCACGTCGGGAAACCAGAAGCCCATGTACAGCCCGAACGCGGTGATGTCGGCCAGGCAGACGATGATCATCTCGAAAGTGTAGGTCCAGCCGGTGACGAAACCGGCAACCGGTCCCAGATAGCTGGTGGCGTACTGGCCGAAGGAGCCGGACACGGGCGTGCGCACCGCCATTTCGCCCAGCGCGCGCATCACCATGTAGACCGCCGCGCCGGCGATCAGATAGGCCAGCAGCACCGACGGTCCCGCCTCCTGGATGGCCTTGGCCGAGCCATAGAACAGGCCGGTGCCTATGGCCGACCCCAGGGCCATGAAGCGGATGTGCCGCGCCGACAGGCCTCGCCTGAGATCCCGCTCCTGAGTTTCCATCCTTGTCTCCGTATCGTTTTCTGGCCGAGCGGCGGCCGGCCGCCCGTGGACGGCCAGCGTCAGGGAGCCGGCGCCCCGCTCGGCGCGCGCCGGCCGCCCGGAAGCGTCACAGGCTGGGCAGCAGGCCCGCCGGCATCAGCGCGTTCAGTTGCCGGCCGGCGATCAGCTGGCTGGCGGCCTCGATGTCGGGCGCGAAGAAGCGGTCCTTCTCGTAGTGCGCGACCTTCTCGCGCAGCAGGCCGCGCGCGCGCTCCAGCTTCGGCGAGGTTTTCAGGCCCGCGCGGAAGTCCAGGCCCTGGCAAGCGCCGAGCCACTCGATCGCCAGGATGTCGCGCACGTTATCGGCCATGGGCCAGAGACGCTTGCCGGCGTTGGGCGCCATCGACACGTGGTCCTCCTGGTTGGCCGAGGTCGGCAGGCTGTCGACGCTGGCCGGGTGGGCCAGCGCCTTGTTGTCGCTGGCCAGCGCGGCCGCGGTCACCTGCGCGATCATGAAGCCGGAGTTCACGCCGCCATTGCTCACCAGGAACGGCGGCAACTGCGACATGTGCTTGTCCATCATCAGCGAAATGCGGC
The DNA here is from genome assembly GCF_902859695.1 of Achromobacter ruhlandii. Lineage (GTDB taxonomy): Bacteria > Pseudomonadota > Gammaproteobacteria > Burkholderiales > Burkholderiaceae_B > Achromobacter > Achromobacter ruhlandii. The sequence goes on along the minus strand of NZ_CADIJL010000007.1, from coordinate 32,113 downwards.
GTTCGGACAGCGCGCCGATCTCGGCCAGCGCCAGGGCCAGGTTGTCGGCCACCAGCGCCACCGGCTCGGCATGGAAGTTGCCGCCCGACAGCACGTCGCCCTGTTCCGCGAACACCAGCGGATTGTCGGAGACAGCGTTGGCCTCGATCTGCAGCACCTGCGCCACGTGGCGGATCTGCGTCAGGCAGGCGCCCATCACCTGCGGCTGGCAGCGCAGCGAGTAGGGGTCCTGCACCTTGTCGCAGTCGGCATGCGAGTGGCCGACCTCGCTGTCTTCGGTCAGCAGGTCGCGGTACACGGCGGCCACGTCGATCTGCCCCGGCTGGCCGCGGGCCTCGTGGATGCGGGCGTCGAACGGCACGCGCGAGCCGAGCATGGCTTCGACACTGAGGCTGCCGCAAACCAGGCCGGCGGCCAGCAGGTCCTCGGCCTCGAACAGTCCGCGCAAGGCGTAGGCGGTGGAAACCTGGGTGCCGTTCAGCAGCGCCAGGCCTTCCTTGGCCGCCAGCGTCAACGGCTCCAGTCCGGCGCGCGCCAGCGCCGCCTTGGCCGGCAGCCATTCGCCGTCGCAGCGGGCGCGGCTTTCGCCCAGCAACAGCAGCGACATGTGCGCCAGCGGCGCCAGGTCGCCGGAAGCGCCCACCGACCCCTTCAGCGGGATATGCGGATAGACGCCGGCGTTGACCAGCGCGATCAGGCTGTCGATGACCTTGCGGCGGATACCCGAGCGGCCGCGCGCCAGGCTATTGATCTTGAGCACCATGATCAAGCGCACCATGGCGTCGTCCAGCGCTTCGCCCACGCCGGCCGCGTGCGACAGCACCAGCGAGCTTTGCAGCGCCTGCAGGTCTTCGCGGGCGATCTTGGTGGAGGCCAGCAGGCCGAAGCCGGTATTGATGCCGTACGCCGTGCGGCCTTCGGCGATGATGCGGTCCACGCAGGCGACGCTGGCGTCGATCGGGCCATGGGCGGCAGGGTCCAGCGTCAGGCGGCCGGGCTGCTGGTACACCTGGCGCAATTGCGCCAGCGTCAGGTGGCCGGGCTTGAGGTGCAGATCCATTTCTTGTTCTCCAGGATGAGGCTTCGGTGTCATGCGATATCGTGGCCGCGCCGCGCCGGCAGGTGCGCGGGTTGCCCGGCGCGGCGGGCGAAGATGAAGTAGAGGATGCCGGGCACCACCAGCCCGATGATCCAGGAAATATCCACGCCGCCCAGGTGCGCGACCATCGGACCGGTGTAGAGCTTGGTCGAGATGAAGGGCATCTGCACCAGCACGCCCGTCACGTAGACCAGGATGCCGGGCCAGTTCCAGCGGCCGTAGCGGCCATCGGGGTCCGACAGCGCGGCCACGTCGTAGCGTTCGCGGTTGATGAAGTAGTAGTCGACCAGGTTGACGGCGCTCCAGGGCGTGAAGAAGGCCAGCAGGAACAGGATGAACGACTTGAAGGCGTTCAGGAACGAGTGCTGCCCCGCCAGCGCCACACAGGTGGCCGCGCCCACGATCAGCAGCACGAACACCAGCCGCTGGCGCCGCGAGATGTCCACATGGCCGCGAAAGCCGCTGATGATGGTGGCGATGCACATGAAGCTGCCATACGAATTCAGCGTCGAGATGGTGACCTTGCCGAACGCGATGCTGAAGTACAGCAGCGCCGCCGTGGCGCCCGCGCCGCCCAGGCCGACGATGTAGGCCACCTCGCGGCCGGCGAACTGTCCGGCCGCCATGGCCGCCGCCAGCACGCCCAGGGTCATGGCGATCTGCGCACCCAGCACCGAGCCCGCGCCGACCGCCAGGAAGGTCCTGAGCGGCGACGTGCGGCTGGGCAGGTAGCGCGAATAGTCGGCCACGTAGGGGCCGTAGGCGATCTGCCAGGAGGCCGCCAGCGATACCGCCAGCAGGAACGCGGTCCAGCTGAAATGGCGGATCCGCAGCAACTGGCTGAGGTCGCCCAGCGCGACCACGCGGCTGAACAGGTAAACGAAGGCGACCAGCCCCAGCACGCTGGCCACGCGGCCGATGATGTGGATCATGCGGTAGCCGAACACGGTCACCAGCACGATGACGGCGGCGAACAGCAGGATGCCCGCGCTGTCGCTGACCCCGAGCAGCTGGCCGATGGCCTGGCCCGACAGCACCGTGCCCGTCGCGGTGAAGCCCAGGTACATCAGGCACACCAGTACGATGGGGATCGCCGCGCCGTAGACGCCGAACTGCACCCGGCTGGAGATCATCTGCGGCAGGCCCAGCCTGGGCCCCTGCGCCGCGTGCAGGGCCATCACGGCGCCGCCGAACACTTGGCCGAGGAACAGGCCGATCAGCGACCAGAACACATCGCCGCCCAGCACCACCGCCAGCGCGCCCGTGACAATGGCGGTGATCTGCAGGTTGGCGCCGAGCCAGAGCGTGAACTGGCTGTAGAGCCGGCCGTGGCGCTCGCTCTCCGGGATGTAGTCGATGGAGCGTCGTTCGATCAACGCCCCTTTTTGCGCCGCGCGGTCCTGCTGCATGCGAGGTCTCCTCGTGGACACCGTCCGGCGGCGCCCTGGTTGTTCCACAGCGTGCCGCCGGCTCAGCGGGTGGCGTTGATCATGGGCAGGTCCAGGCCCTGTTCGCGGGCGCAGTCGATGGCGATGTCGTAGCCGGCATCGGCATGGCGCATCACGCCGGTGCCCGGATCGTTGGTCAGCACGCGGGCGATGCGCTCGGCCGCCGCGTCGGTGCCATCGCACACGATCACCATGCCGGCGTGCTGCGAGAAGCCCATGCCCACGCCGCCGCCGTGATGCAGCGAGACCCAGGTGGCGCCGCCCGCGGTGTTCAGCAGGGCGTTGAGCAGCGGCCAATCGGACACCGCGTCGGTGCCATCGCGCATGGCCTCGGTCTCGCGGTTGGGGCTGGCCACCGAACCGGAGTCCAGGTGGTCGCGGCCGATCACCACGGGCGCCGACAGTTCGCCGCTGCGCACCATCTCGTTGAACGCCAGGCCCAGCCTGGCGCGCTGGCCCAGGCCGACCCAGCAGATGCGCGCCGGCAGGCCCTGGAAGCGGATGCGTTCGCGCGCCATGTCGAGCCAGCGATGCAGGTGGGCATCGTCGGGAATCAGTTCCTTGACCTTGGCGTCGGTCTTGTAGATGTCCTGCGGGTCGCCCGACAGCGCGGCCCAGCGGAACGGACCGACGCCGCGGCAGAACAGCGGCCGGATGTAGGCGGGCACGAAGCCCGGGAAATCGAAGGCGTTCGCCACGCCCTCGTCCTTGGCCATCTGCCGGATGTTATTGCCATAGTCGAAGGTCGGGACGCCCTGCTTCTGGAAGTCGAGCATGGCCTTGACATGCACGGCCATCGACTGCTTGGCCGCCTTGACCACCGCCGCAGGCTCGCGCTGGGCGCGCTCGCGGTACTCGGGCCAGGTCCAGCCGGCGGGCAGATAGCCGTTGAGCGGATCGTGGGCGCTAGTCTGGTCGGTCACCATGTCCGGACGCACGCCACGGCGCACCAGCTCGGGCAGCACCTCGGCGGCGTTGCCGCACAGCGCGATCGATACCGCGCGGCCTTCCGCCGTGTAGCGAGCGATGCGCGCCAGCGCGTCGTCCAGGTCGCGGGCCTGCTCGTCGACGTAGCGGGTGCGCAGGCGAAAGTCGATGCTGGCCTGCTGGCACTCGATGTTCAGCGAGCAGGCGCCGGCCAGCGTCGCGGCCAGCGGCTGCGCGCCGCCCATGCCGCCCAGGCCGGCGGTCAGCACCCAGCGGCCGGCCAGGTCGCCGCCGTAGTGCTGGCGGCCGGCCTCCACGAAGGTCTCGTAGGTGCCTTGCACGATGCCCTGGCTGCCGATGTAGATCCAGCTGCCGGCGGTCATCTGGCCATACATCGCCAGGCCCTTGGCGTCCAGCTCGTTGAAGTGTTCCCAGGTGGCCCAGTGCGGCACCAGGTTGGAATTGGCGATAAGCACGCGCGGCGCGTTGGCGTGGGTCTTGAATACGCCCACCGGCTTGCCCGACTGTACCAGCAGGGTTTCGTCGTCCTCCAGGCGCTTGAGCGTCTCGACGATCCGGTCGTAACAGTCCCAGTCGCGCGCGGCGCGGCCAATGCCGCCGTACACCACCAGCTCCCTGGGATTCTCGGCCACGTCCGGGTCGAGGTTGTTCATCAGCATCCGCAGCGGCGCTTCGGTCAGCCAGCTCTTGGCCGTCAGCTGGTTGCCGCGCGGGGCGCGGATCTCGACGTCGCGGTATCGGTTCGATTTTTCCAAGGCAGTCTCCGTGTTCGAGGGCGGCGCGCGGTGAAACGCGGCGGATGCCGAATCATAGGATGCCTATGCTTGTATATACAAGTCCGATGGAGTTGTTTTACGGTCAGGGATTTCCCGTACAAAAACGACCGATCAGTGGCTGAGGCCGTTCAACCGTGGCGCCGCTGCAGTTCGATCAGGCAGGCGTCCAGCATCGACGCCGACGCCAGCCGGTACTCGGCCAGATCATCGCGGCCGTCCTCGCGCGCCGCGGCCTGCTGTTCGATGTGCAGGCAGTCGTAGCGCGCCGGTTCGGGCAAGGCGCGGCCGTCACGCCGGACGGTCAGCGCCTGCCCCGCGTTCAGCAGCAACACCGTGCTGGCGGCGCTATGGAACGCCCACTCGCGCACGCCGCCGATCCACTGCAGCCGGGCGCGGTAGTGACGCGGCGAGTAGATCAGATTGAAGTCGCGGATGGCGCCATCCAGCAGGCGGCAGTCGACCCGCGCATCGCCGGAAAATGCGTAGGCCTGGCGCGGCCGCAGCGGCGCCTGCGCCTGGCCGTCGACGGTCAAGGCGATGCCGGCGCCTTCGAGCACCGTGATGATGCGCTGCAGGCCATTGAACGACGAGAACCCGCCATCCTGGGCCACGTCGGCGATGGACAGGCGCCATTCGAACGCGGCGCTGTCGCCGCCATCGTTGCAGGCCACTTCCTGGGTGGTGCCGCCGCCATTGCGCCAGGGCATGCGCGGGTAATCCTGTGCCCGGTACAGGCGCACATCGAACGGAATCATGTGGAGAATTTTCCTTCAAGACGATGGCGCGAACCGGGATGGATCAGGCGCGCCAGGGTGACGGCGCGTTCGCCCGACCAGGTGCGCCGGCGGATCAGCAGGCAGGGTTCGCTGCGCTCGATCTGCAACAGTTGGCACTCGCGCGGCTTGGCGACGATGGCCTCGACTACGTGCTCGCCCTCGGTCAGCGGCGCCACGCGCGTCAGGTACTCATAGGGCGTGTGCTGGGTGAAGTCCTGCTTCAGATAGTCTGGCGCCAGGCGCACATTGACGTAGCGGTCTTCGAGCTGGATCGGCACGTCGTCCTCGTAGTGCACGATGAGCGAATGAAACACCGGCTGGCCCTCGCGGATGTCGAGCGCGGCGGCCTGCTCGCTGCCGGCGGGTTCCTCGGCCAGCCGCACCACGCGCGCGTGGTGGCGATGCCCGCGCGCGCTGATCTCGTCGGCGATGTTGTTGACCGCGAACAGCGCCGAGCGGGTCTTGGGTTGGGCCACGAACGTGCCCACGCCCTGCATGCGCACCAGCAGGCCTTCGGCCGTCAGTTCGCGCAGCGCGCGATTGACCGTCATGCGCGAGTAGCCCAGCTCCTGCACCAGCTCGCTTTCCGAAGGCACGCGGTAGTGCGCCGGCCAGGCGCCGCTGCGGATCTGCTGGGCGATCATCTGCTTGAGCTGTGCGTACAGCGGCGCCGGCGGGGCCGAGGGCTGGGCCGGCAAACGGGGCGGGGGAGAAGCCAAGGGGTATCCTGTGTCGTGCCGTGGAACGAATGCCGATTATAGGGGTCGGCTGGACATGTACAGACAGGCAGTCCGCGCTGGACGCACCCGGTTAGCCGGCTTATACTCCCCCCCTGTATCCATCCGGAGGCCGCCGTGCCCCATTCCCCCGCAGAAAAAAAGCGCGTCACCACGCGCCTGCGCCGCATCCAGGGCCAGGCCCTGGCGCTCGAGCGCGCCGTCAACGAAGGCACGGAATGCGGCGCGCTGCTGCAGCAGCTGGCGGCCCTGCGCGGCGCGGCCACGGGGCTGATGGCCGAAGTGCTCGAAAGCCACCTGCGCGAGACCTTCCTGCAATCCGCCCATGGCGCACGACCCGGCGCGGCGCTCGAACCCGAAGCGGAGATCGACCAGGTCATGCGCATCGTCCGCTCTTATCTCAAATAACCCATCCGACCTTCTGGAGCCCCTCATGAAATCACGCGCAGCCGTCGCATTCGGCCCTGGCAAGCCGCTGGAAATCGTTGAAATCGACGTCGCCCCGCCGCAACGCGGCGAAGTGCTGGTGCAGATCACCCACACCGGCGTCTGTCACACCGACGCCTTCACCCTGAGCGGCGACGACCCCGAAGGCCTGTTCCCCGCCGTGCTGGGCCACGAAGGCGCCGGCGTGGTGGTCGAGGTCGGCGAAGGCGTGACCTCGCTCAAGCCGGGCGACCACGTCATTCCCCTGTATACGGCCGAGTGCCGCGAGTGCAAGTTCTGCCTGTCGGGCAAGACCAACCTGTGCCAGAAGGTGCGCGCCACCCAGGGCAAGGGCGTGATGCCCGACGGCACCTCGCGCTTCAGCTATGAAGGCAAGCCGCTCTACCACTACATGGGCTGCTCCACCTTCAGCGAGTACACCGTGGTCAACGAGATCTCGCTGGCCAAGATCAACCCGGCCGCGCCGCATGAAAAGGTCTGCCTGCTGGGCTGCGGCGTCACCACCGGGCTCGGCGCGGTGCACAACACCGCCAAGGTCAAGGAAGGCGACACCGTGGCCGTGTTCGGCCTGGGCGGCATCGGCCTGGCGGTGATCCAGGGCGCGGTGCAGGCCAAGGCCGGCCGCATCATCGCGGTCGACACCAACCCGAACAAGTTCGTGCTGGCCAGCGCCATGGGCGCCACCGACTGCATCAACCCCAAGGACCACGACAAGCCGATCCAGGAAGTGATCGTCGAGCTTACCGACGGCGGCGTGGACTTCTCGTTCGAGTGCATCGGCAACGTGCACGTGATGCGCGCCGCGCTCGAATGCTGCCACAAGGGCTGGGGCGAGAGCATCATCATCGGCGTGGCCGGCGCCGGCCAGGAAATCAGCACGCGCCCGTTCCAGCTGGTCACCGGCCGCGTCTGGCGCGGCTCGGCCTTCGGCGGCGTCAAGGGCCGCACCCAGCTGCCGGGCATGGTCGAGGATGCCATGAGCGGCAAGATCGACCTGGATCCGTTCGTCACCCACACGCTGCCGCTGGAACGCATCAACGAAGCCTTCGACCTGATGCATGAAGGCAAGTCGATCCGCACCGTGATCCACTACTGACGCCCCGGCTGAGGTTCCCGCGGGCCCGGCGCGCATGCGCCGGGCCCGTTTTCTTTCATGACAAGTCGGCGACAGCCGCCGCGCCAAATATGACAGGCCCGTCATTCATCTTCGCGTAATCTCGGCCCGCGACCATGCGCCCTCCGAAGACAGAGGGATGCGCGCGAATGATCACGTGGAAGAGGACGGCCGGCGCGGCCGCATTGAGCCTGGTGGCCCTGCTGGCCGGTTGCGGCGGCGGCGACGACGACGAGACGCCGGCCAGTCCGCCGCCCGAGCCGGCGCCGGTCGCCAGCCGGCCGATGGAACTGACGATCCTGCACATCAACGATCATCATTCCAACCTGGACAGCAAGAAGAAAGACCTGAAGCTGCTGAACGCCGCGGGTTCGCGCGTCGCGGTCAATGACGACATCGGCGGCTTCCCGCGCGTGACCGCCGCGTTCCAGGCGCTGGCGGCGCAGGCGCCCAACGTGCTCAAGCTGCACGCTGGCGACGCCACCACCGGCACGCTGTACTTCAATCGCGCCGGCGAGCCGGGCGAGGCCGACGCGGCCCTGATGAACACGGTCTGCTTCGACGCCATGACGCTGGGCAACCATGAATTCGACAAGGGCGACAGCGGCCTGAAGCGCTTCATCGAACTATTGCATGCCGGCACCTGCCAGACGCCCGTGCTCAGCGCCAACGTGACGTTCGGCGCCAACTCGGCGCTGAACCCGGCGCGCGCGCCCGGCATGGTCAAGCCTTCCATCGTGCTGCGGCGCGACGACCAGCCGATCGGCCTGGTCGGCCTGACCATCGCCAACAAGACGCAGCAGTCGTCCAGCCCCGACCCCGGCACGCTATTCTCCGACGAAACCGCCGCCGCGCAGCAACAGATCGATGCCCTGCGCGCGCAGGGCGTGAACAAGATCGTGGTGATGAGCCACATCGGCTACGAGTACGACAAGCAGATCATCCCCAACCTGAGCGGCGTGGACGTGGTGGTGGGTGGAGATTCGCACACCCTCCTGGGACCGGCCGCCCTGTCGACCTATGGCGTCGGCTCGCCCGCCGGCCCATACCCCACCGAACTGCGCAACAAGGACGGCAAACGCGTCTGTCTGGTGCAGGCCTGGGAATACTCGCAGGTGGTCGGCGAACTGAAGGTCAGCTTCGACGCCAACGGCGATGTCACGGCCTGCGCCGGCACGCCGCACGTGCTGGTGGGCGATGCCTTCAAGATCGGCGGCGCGACGCCCGCCGCGGCCGACCAGGCCGCCATCCTGGCGGACGTGGCCGCCAGTGGCTTCCTGCGGGTGCAGGCGCCGGACCCGCAAGCCACCGCCGTGCTGCAGCCTTTCAAGGCCAAGGTCGACGCGTTCAGCGCCAGCCTGGTGGCCACGGTGCCGCAGGAGCTGTGCTCGCGGCGCGTGCCCGGCGGCCCCGGTTCGCGCGACTATGGCCGTTCCAGTGTCGCCTGCAACACGCTGGGCAACGTCAGCCTGCACGGCGGCGACATCCAGCAGCTGGTGGCCCAGGCCTACCTGGAAGTGGCCAATGCCAGCTACGGCGGCGCCGACATTTCCCTGCAAAGCGGTGGCGGCGTGCGCGTGCCGCTGCTGGGTAATGTGACGGCGGCCAACGTGATCGAGGTCGTGCCGTTCGGCAACATGCTCTGGCGCCTGGATATCACCGGCGCCGAGGTCAAGGGCATGCTGGAAGACGGCATGCAGGCGGTCTACGGCCCGGGCGGCTCCACCGGCCCTTACCCGTACGCGGGCGGACTGCGCTGGGACGTGAATGCCGCCCTGGCCCAGGGCAGCCGGGTGTCGAACATCGAAGTGCTGGACAGCGCCAGCGGCAACTGGCTGCCGCTGGACCTGAACCGCACCTACAAGCTGTTCGTGCTGAGCTTCAACGCCACCGGCGGCGATGGCTACAAGACCCTTGCCAACGTGCCGGCGGCGCGGCGCCAGGACATCGGCGTGCTGGATGCCGACGTGCTGCAGGCCTACATCGACAAGCAGGCCAAGGATCCGGTGTCCGGCCTGCCGGTGCTGAACCTGCTGCCGATCAGCCTCTACAGCACCAAGACGTATAGCGAGTAACCACGCTAGCCCAGGCAGGCCATGCTGTGCGGCATGGCCGCGCCGCCGGCGGCGCCGGTTCAGCGCGCATCCTGCAACTCCCTGCAAAGCGCGGCCTCGAATTCCGGTCCGCTGCGCATCCGCAGGTACGTCGCGTAGTGTTGCCGATAGCGCTCGCTGAAGACGTCGGGCAAGGGACGCGCGCGCGACAGCTGCGCCATGCCGGATGCGCGCCAGACCGCGACGTCGGCGCGCACTTCCTCGCGCGTCGTTGCGCCCTGCGCGCGCCGCGCGGCGAACTCGCGCCGCGCCTCGGCCGGCACGTCGCATTGCCAGTCCTCCGCCGCGGCGCCGTCCAGGCCAGGCGCCGGCCGGGCCGCCGATGCGGGCCAGGCCGCGGCCAGGCCCGCCACCATCATGGCGGCACATGCCGCCCGCTTCCATCGCTGCATAACCGCTCCATCGCGCTCGGACCCGCGCACCCTCACAGGGGCGCGGCCGGCGTACAGAAGCAGTCTAGGCAAGGCATGCCAACAGAAGCCGCACAGGAAGATTAGTTTTCTGTAATGTGGCGGTCGGCAATCCAGAAGCCGATGGTGACGACGCCGCCCTCCGAGCACGCGAACGGCCTGCCGCCGTGCATGCGGGCGATGGCGGCGACGATGGCCAGTCCCAGCCCATGGTGATTGGCATCGAAGGGCCGCGCCGCGTCCATGCGGTAGAAGCGGTAGAACAGCCGCGGCAGATGCTCCTGGCCGATGGGATCGCCCTGGTTGCGCACGGCGACGCGGATGCCCGCCTCGCCCCGGTCGATCAGCAGATCGACGCGACTGCCCCGGTGCGCATAGCGCACGGCATTGGACACCAGGTTGGAGACCGCCCGCTGCAGCAGCGAGCGATCGGCCTGCGCCGCCGCCTCGCCCGAGACCGCGAACGACAGGCCCGCGTCCATGGCTTCCGCTTCATGGTAGTCCGCCACCTCCGACAACACCTGCGCCAGGCTCGGGATCCAGGCGCCGCGCGCTTGCGCGCCGCGGTCGGCCTGCGACAGGAACAACATGTCGTTGACGATGCCGGACATCCGCTGCAGTTCCTCCAGGTTCGATCCCAGGATTTCGCGCAGCTCCTGCTCCGAACGCCGGCCGCTCAGCGCCAGTTCGGTCTCGCCGATCAGCGTCGCCAGCGGCGTGCGCAGCTCGTGCGCCACGTCGGCGTTGAAACCTTCCATTTGCACATAGGCGCGCTCCACCCGCTGCAGCACCGCATTGAACTGGTGCACCAGCGGCCGGATCTCCTCGGCCTGGTGGCTTTCGTCGAGCCGCTCGCCGATGCGGTCGGGTGACAGCCGCGCGGCCTGGCGGCCCAGTTCGTCGACCGGCGCCATGGCGCGCCGTACCAGCCGCGTGCCGAGCGCCGACACCACGATGGCGCCGGCCAGCGCGCAGGCGAACAGGGTCCAGGCCAGCGCGGCCCGCAGGTGCAGGTCGGAAGTGATATCCAGCACCAGTTCCGCATTCATGGAGCCCCCGGGCGAGCCCGGCACCGGCAGCGTGAAATTGATGCGTCTGTCGTGACCGGCGTCGTTGTCATCGGGCAGGCCATAAACCACCCTTCTGCCGTCGATCTCCAGCGCCAGCGAAAAATCGGGCCGGCCGTAGAAGAAGTCGTCGAGCTTATGCCGCAGCGAGGCCGAGTCGCCCTTGGCCGCGTTCTCCTCGACCAGGTGCTTGATCACTTCCATCTTCTGCGCCAGCAGCGCTTCCTGCCGGATCGACAGATTGCGATTGGTGGCCCAATAGACCGCCACGCACACTAGGCCCAGGCCGGCGAACGTCAGGATCGCCAGCCAGCGCGTGAGCCAGCGGCGCAATGACCTGGGACGCGGCGCCGGCATCAGTCGTCCCGCGTTTCCAGCACGTAGCCCATGCCGCGCACGGTGTGCAGCAGCTTCTTTTCGAACGGGTCGTCGACCTTGCCGCGCAGGCGCCGCACCGCCACCTCGACCACATTGGTATTGCTGTTGAAGTTGATGTCCCAGACCTGCTCGGCCAGTTCCAGGCGCGACAGCACCTCGCCCTGCTTGCGCATCAGCAGCGCCAGCAGCGTGAATTCCTTGGCGGTCAGGTCCAGCCGGGTGCCGGCGCGATAGGCGCGCCGGCGCAGCAGGTCGAGTTCCAGGTCGCCGATGCGCAGCACATTCTGGCCGCCGGCCTCGGCCACGTTGTGGCCACTGCGACGACCCAGCGCCAGCACCCGCGCCAGCAGTTCGGACAAGGCGAAAGGCTTGGCCAGGTAATCGTCGGCGCCATCGCGCAGCCCCTTGACGCGGTCTTCCAGCTTGTCGCGCGCGGTCAGCATCAGCACCGGCACGCGGTCGGTCTTGCGCAGTTCGTGCAGCACCGAAAAACCGTCCATGCCCGGCAGCATCACATCCAGCAGAATCAGGTCGTACTGGCTTTCGCGCGCCAGGTGCAGGCCGCTGACGCCGTCCATCGCCACGTCGACCACGTAGCTGTGCTCGGTGAGCGCGCGGCGCAGGTATTCGGCGAGTTTCTTTTCGTCTTCAATGACCAGTATTTTCATGAGGCCCCGGATGGAGAAAGGGACGAACCGCGACGCAGTGCCACCCTATTCTACGTTCGCGGCGTCGGAATACGACAGCCGCCGTCCACGCGCCAGGGCGCGGGACGGCGACGGCGGCCGGGCCGCACCGGTTGCCGCCCGCGGCGCGCTGGCCGCGAACGGCGCGGAAACGACGGGGCGCGTTCAACCCGGGGTATAGATCGCGTCCAGCCGGGCGCGCTCGGCCGGCGTCATCGCCTCGACTTCCGCCAGCGCGTCGGCGCGGGTGCGCGACGTGCCCTGCTTGGCCCAGCCCGGCTTGCCCAGGTTGTAGTAGGTGAAAAACCACTGGCGCCTGTCGGCCTTGGCGGCGGCCAGTTCGCTGGCGACCTGCTCGCCGGTCTTGCCCATGGCCGCATGGTCCGGCGCGATGCTGTAGCCGATCTCGGTGTTGGTCGGGTGCCAGGTGCTGTTGGCGCTGGCCAGGGCCGGCACGGCCAGGGCGCCGCACAGGGCAAGGGTGGCGACGATGCGTTGCTTCATGAGGATATCTCCCAGTTTCGGTGACTTGCCGGGGCGGCCAGGACGCCGCGCCTGCACGCTTTTTGTTAAGCGGTGAAGACACTCTACGGACACGACCGCGTCAATTCGCCAACACGCCGATTACGAATTCGTAAGGCGCGCGAACCTTACGGAAATGTCATTTTTCTGTCGAGGATCTGACGAGGCCCGTTGGATAGAGTGCCCACCAATGCCTGTCTCAGCCCGAGTCCGTGGCTTCCCTCCCTTGGTTGACCTCATGCGTTTATCCCCGATACCGCTCCTCGTGGCGGCCGCCGTCTTCCTCTCGCCCGCCTGGAGCCAGGCGGGCCCCGGGGCGGCCGCGCCGGCCTCCCGCGTCGCGCCCGCCCTGACCCTGGAACAGGCGCTGGCCGCCGCTTATGAACGCAACCCGCTGTTGGCGGCCGCGCGCAACGAGGCCGCGGCCAGCGAAGGCCAGGTCACGCAGGCCGGCGTCATCCCCAACCCCAGCCTCGAAGTCGGCATCGACGACAACCGCCGCAGCACCCGCACCACCACCACCGCCCTGAGCATGCCGGTCGAGCTGGGCGGCAAGCGCGGCGCGCGCATCACGGCCGCCGGCCTGGCGCGCGACATCGCCCGGCGCGATCTGTCCAGCGCGCGCGCCGACCTGCGCGCCGCCGTCATCGCCGCCTTCTTCGACGTGGCGGTGGCGCAGGAAACGGTACGGGTGGCGCAGGGCACGGTCGAGATTGCCCAGAACGCCCTGCGCCTGGCTGAACGGCGCGTGGCGGCTGGCAAGGCGCCGCCGCTGGAAAGCAGCAAGGCCCGCGTCGAACTGGCCAACTCGCGCATCGAAGCCCGCGCCGCCGACTCCGCGCTGGACGCGGCGCGGCGCAAGCTGGGGCAGTTGTGGGGCGCGCCGGCAGCGGATTTCGCACGGGTCAGCGCCGACCTTCAGGCCCTGCCACGGCGCGACGCCATCGACGACCTGCGCGCCGCGCTGGCCGCCTCGCCGCGCATGGAGGCGGGCCGCCTCTCGGTCGAACTGGGACGGGCCCAGCTGGAGGTCGAGAAAAGCAAGCGCTATCCCGACATCACGCTCAGCGCCGGCGTCGCGCGCGACAACGAACAGGGCCGCAACAAGGCGCAGTTCGGCGTATCGATCCCCCTGCCGCTGTTCGACCGCAACCAGGGCAACGTCTATTCGGCCACGATGCAGTCATACAAGGCGCAGGACCTGTACCGCGAGCTGGAGTCGCGCCTGACCGCCGACCTGCTGCAATCCGTGTCGCGATTCGACCTGGCCGCCAATTCGGTGCGCGAGTACCGCGGCACCGTGCTGCCCGGCGCCAACGAGGCCTACGAGAGCGCTCGCAAGGGCTTCGAGGCCGGCAAGGTCAGTTTCCTGGAAGTGTTGGACGCGCAGCGCACGCTGTCGCAAGGAAACATCGCTTACCTGAACGTCCTGGCCAGCGCCTATCAGGCGGCGGCGGACATCGATCGCATTCTCGGCCGTTGAACCTTATTCCTCCCATGACCATGCACACCGCGCTTTCCGCCTTTTCCCGACCGGCGCTGGCCGCCGCCCTGTCCGCCGCCTGCCTGCTGGCGCTGGCCCTGCCACGCCCGGCCCAGGCCGACGCCGCCGGCGACGGACACCGTCACCCGGCCGCCGACGCCGCGCCGCAGGCCAAGGCCGGCGACGCCGAAGCGGCCGCCGATCACAATGAAGACAAGATCACGCTGAGCGCCGAGCAGATTCAGGCCGCCGGCCTCGGGATCGAAACGGCCGGCCCCGCCAAACTGGAAACCGCGTCGCGTTTCCCCGGCGAGATCAAGTTCAACGCCGACCGCACCGCGCACGTGGTGCCGCGACTGGCCGGCGTGGTGCAGGAGGTATCGGCGGACCTGGGCCAGCAAGTGAAAAAGGGCGACCTGCTGGCGGCGCTGTCGAGCACCGCGCTGTCGGAGCTGCGCAGCGAATGGCTGGCCGCCGGCAAGCGCCGCGACCTGGCCGCCGCCACCCACCAGCGCGAACTCAAGCTGTGGCGCGAGAAAGTCTCGGCCGAGCAGGACTACCAGCAGGCGCGCACCGCGCTGCAGGAAGCCCAGATCGCGGTGCAGAACGCCGCGCAGAAGCTGGCGGCCATTGGCGCGCCGCCGCAGTCCAATGACCTGAGCCGGCTGGAGATCCGCGCGCCGTTCGATGGCGTGGTGGTCGAGAAACACATCGCCCTGGGCGAGGCGCTGGCCGACACCGCCAGCATCTTCACGCTATCGGACCTGCGCACCGTCTGGGCGGAGTTCGTGATCGCGCCCAAGGACCTGCAGGACGTGCGCGTGGGCGAGGCCGCCAGCGTCGACTCCGCGGCGTTCTCGGGCCGCGCCAGGGGCGAGGTGTCGTACATCGGCTCGCTGCTGGGCCAGCAGACCCGCACCGCCACGGCCCGCGTCACCCTCGACAACCCCGACATGGCCTGGCGCCCGGGCCTGTTCGTCTCGGTCAACGTCGTCACCAGCAGCGCCGACGCCGCCGTGGTGGTGGCGGCCGACGCGGTCCAGACCGTCGA
Organism: Achromobacter ruhlandii; assembly: GCF_902859695.1. Classification (GTDB taxonomy): domain Bacteria; phylum Pseudomonadota; class Gammaproteobacteria; order Burkholderiales; family Burkholderiaceae_B; genus Achromobacter; species Achromobacter ruhlandii. The sequence goes on along the minus strand of NZ_CADIJL010000007.1, from coordinate 17,057 downwards.
GAACGAATCGGTGGTGTACGTGGAGGTGCCGGACGGCTTCCTGGCGCGGCCGGTCAAGCTGGGCCGCGCCACGGGCGAGCAGGTCGAAGTGCTGTCGGGCCTGGCCGCCGGCACCCGCTACGTCGCCCGCAATGCCTTCGTGCTCAAGGCCGAGCAGGGCAAGGCCAGCGCCAGCCACGCGCACTGAGCCGGAGCACGCAGACATGTTCGAACGCCTCATCCGCTTCGCCATCGAGCAGCGCTGGCTCGTCATCTTCGTCACCCTGGGCGTCGCCGCCATCGGGGTCTACAACTACACCCGGCTGGCCATCGACGCCGTGCCGGACATCACCAACGTGCAGGTGCAGATCAACGTCGGCGCGCCGGGCTATTCGCCGCTGGAGACCGAGCAGCGCATCACCTATCCGATCGAAACCGTCATGGCCGGCCTGCCCGGTTTGCAGCAGACCCGCTCGCTGTCACGCTACGGCCTGTCGCAAGTGACGGTGATCTTCCAGGACGGCACCGACATTTACTTCGCCCGCCAGCTGGTCAACCAGCGGCTGCAGGAAGCCAAGGAGAGCCTGCCGGAAGGCATCACGCCGACCATGGGGCCGATCTCCACCGGCCTGGGCGAGATCTACCTGTGGACGGTGGAGGCCGAGCCGGGCGCCAAGAAGGAAGACGGCACGCCCTACACGCCGACCGACCTGCGCGAGATCCAGGATTGGGTCATCAAGCCGCAGCTGCGCAACATCACCGGCGTCACCGAGATCAACTCGATCGGCGGCTTCGCCAAGGAATACCAGGTGGCGCCCGACACCGAGCGGCTGGCCTCCTACGGCCTGTCGCTGACCGACATCATGACGGCGCTGGACCGCAACAACGCCAACGTCGGCGCCGGCTACATCGAGCGCAAGGGCGAGCAGTACCTGATCCGCGCGCCGGGCCAGGTGCGCTCCATCGACGACATCCGCGACGTGGTGCTGACCGCCGTGGACGGCCAGGCCATCCGCATCCGCGACGTGGCCGAGGTCGGCATCGGCCGCGAGCTGCGCACCGGCGCGGCCACCGACAACGGCCAGGAAGTGGTGCTGGGCACCGTCTTCATGCTGATCGGCGAGAACAGCCGCGCGGTGTCGCGGGCGGTGTCGGCGCGCATCGACGCCATCAACAAGACCCTGCCGGCCGGGATCCAGGCCGTCACCGTGTACGACCGCAGCAACCTGATCGACAAGGCCATCGCCACGGTCAAGAAGAACCTGCTGGAAGGCGCGACCCTGGTGATCGTGATCCTGTTCCTGTTCCTGGGCAACATCCGCGCCGCGCTGATCACCGCCATGGTGATCCCGCTGTCGATGCTGTTCACCTTCACCGGCATGGTCACCTACAAGGTCAGCGCCAACCTGATGAGCCTGGGCGCGCTGGACTTCGGCATCATCGTCGACGGCGCCGTGGTGATCGTCGAGAACTGCGTGCGGCGCCTGAGCCACGCGCAGGAACAGCAGGGCCGGCCCCTGACACGCAGCGAGCGTTTCCACGAGGTCTTCGCCGCCGCGCGCGAGGCGCGCCGGCCATTGCTGTTCGGCCAGCTGATCATCATGGTGGTGTACCTGCCGATCTTCGCGCTCAGCGGGGTCGAGGGGCGCATGTTCCATCCGATGGCCCTGACCGTGGTGCTGGCGCTGCTGGGCGCGATGATCCTGTCGGTCACCTTCGTGCCGGCGGCGGTGGCGCTGTTCATCGGCAAGAAGGTCTCGGAAAAGGAAAACCGCCTGATGCTGTGGGCCAGGCGCCGCTACGCGCCGCTGCTGGACCTGGCCCTGCGCCGCACGCCGCTGGTGCTGGCCGCGGCCACCCTGTTCGTGGCGGTGTGCGGCGTGATCGCCGCGCGCATGGGCAGCGAATTCATCCCCAATCTGAACGAGGGCGACATCGCCATCCAGGCGCTGCGCATTCCCGGCACCAGCCTGAGCCAGTCGCTGGAAATGCAGAAGCAGCTGGAGACCCGGCTGAAGCAGAAATTCCCCGAGATCGAACGCGTGTTCGCCCGCACCGGCACCGCCGAGATCGCCTCCGACCCGATGCCGCCCAACATCTCCGACGGCTACATCATGCTCAAGCCCCGCGATCAGTGGCCCGCCCCGCGCAAGACCCAGGCCGAGCTGTTGCAGGCGATCCAGGAAGAGGCCGCGCGGATTCCGGGCAACAACTACGAGTTCTCGCAACCGATCCAGCTGCGCTTCAACGAGCTCATCTCCGGCGTGCGCAGCGACGTGGCGGTGAAGATATTCGGCGACGACAACGAGGTGCTGAACCGCTCCGCCGCCGAGGTCGCCCAGGTGCTGCAGGCGATTCCCGGCGCCTCCGAAGTCAAGATCGAGCAGACCACCGGTCTGCCGGTGCTGACGGTCAACATCGACCGCGCCCGGGCCGCCCGCTACGGCCTGAATCTGGCCGACGTGCAGGACACGCTGGGCATCGCCATCGGCGGCCGCGAGGCCGGCACCTTCTTCCAGGGCGACCGCCGCTTCGACATCGTGGTGCGCCTGCCGGAGACCGTGCGCGAGAGCATCCCGGCGCTGCGCAAGCTGCCCATCGCGCTGCCCCGGAGCGAAGGACAAACCCAGACCGCCTACATCCCGCTGTCGGAAGTAGCCACCTTCGACCTGGCGCCCGGCCCCAACCAGATCTCGCGCGAAGACGGCAAGCGCCGCATCGTGGTCAGCGCCAACGTGCGCGGCCGCGACCTGGGCTCGTTCGTGGCCGACGCCGAGGCGGCGCTGGCCGAGAAGATCAAGGTGCCCGCCGGCTACTGGACCGCCTGGGGCGGCACCTTCGAGCAGCTGCAATCGGCGGCGCAGCGCCTGCGGATCGTCGTGCCCGCGGCACTGCTGCTGGTGTTCGGGCTGCTGTTCGCGATGTTCGGCAACATCAAGGACGGCCTGATCGTATTCACCGGCATTCCCTTCGCGCTGACCGGCGGCGTCATCTCGTTGTGGCTGCGCGGGATTCCGCTGTCGATTACCGCGGCGGTGGGCTTCATCGCGCTGTGCGGCGTGGCGGTGCTGAACGGCCTGGTGCTGCTGTCGTTCATCAGCTCGCTGCGCGAATCGGGCAAGCCGCTCGACCAGGCGGTGCGCGAGGGCGCCCTGACGCGGCTGCGGCCGGTACTGATGACCGCGCTGGTGGCCTCGCTCGGCTTCGTGCCCATGGCAATCGCCACCGGCACCGGCGCCGAGGTGCAGCGGCCGCTGGCCACGGTGGTCATCGGCGGCATCATTTCCTCGACCATCCTGACGCTGTTGGTGCTGCCGGCGCTGTACCGGCTGATGCACCGCAAGGATGCCGAAGAGGTGGAGCTGGCGGAAAGCGAGGCGCAACGCCAGGAACGGCCCGCCGCCGGATGAACCGGCGGGGTCATGCCCACGGCCTCGACCCTTGCGCAAATGTAATGTCGCCGTCCGGAAGCTGTCGAAGACGGCCCAATAAAGTGGCGAAACGCCGGCGCTTCACGGCCGGCGTGGCCCGTCAGCTCCACCTGAAAGTACCCAGACAATGCGTCCCTATCCTGATCTGCCGACCTTGCCACGGACCCCGCCGCGTCCGGTGCAGGTCTCCATCATCATTCCCTTCCTGAACGAACGCGAGGTACTGCCCCTGTGCCACGCGCGGCTGCGGCAGGTGCTGGACGCCCTGGGCGACCCCTGGGAAATCGTGTTCGTCGACGACGGCAGCCAGGACGGCAGCGCCGAATACCTGGCGGGCCTCATGGCGCGCGAGCCCGGGCTGAAGCTGGTGCGCCTGAGCCGCAACTTCGGCAAAGAGGCCGCCATGACGGCGGGCCTGGAGCATGCCACGGGCGCGGCCGTTATCCTGCTGGACGCCGACCTGCAGGACCCGCCGGAACTGATCCCGGACATGGTGCGGGCCTGGCGCGAGGGCGCCGACGTGGTCTGCATGCGGCGCCGCAGCCGCGCGGGCGAAAGCTGGCTCAAGCGCGCCTCGGCCTATGCCTACTACCGGCTGCTCAGCCGCCTGAGCCGGGCCGCGATCCCGCCGGACACCGGCGATTTCCGCCTGATGAGCCGGCGCGCGGTCGACGCGCTGCTGCGGCTGCCCGAGAGATGCCGCTACATGAAGGGCCTGTACGCCTGGATCGGCATGCCCACCCGCGTCATCGACTACGACCGCGCTCCCCGCGCCGCCGGCGCCACCAAGTGGAACTATTTCGCACTGCTGCGCCTGGCGATGGAAGGCATCACCTCGTTCTCCACCGCGCCGCTGCGCTGGGCCACGGCCGCCGGCGTGACGGCCGCCTTGCTCGGCGCGCTGTTTGGCCTGGCCATCATCTTCAAGACACTCATCTTCGGCGATCCCGTCGAGGGCTATCCCTCGCTGATGGCCATGATCACTTTCCTGAGCGGCATTCAGCTGATCACCATCGGCCTGCTGGGCGAATACATGGGCAAGACCTACATGGAAGCCAAGCAGCGGCCCGTCTACCTTGTGAGCGAGGTGCAGCACAGCGCCGCGGCGGTCCTGCCGCTGGCCGACACCGGCAAGGGTCCGCATGCGGTTAACTTCTAGGGGCCTGCTGCTGGGTCTGGGCGTCATCCTGGCGTTGCGGCTGGCCGCCATGGCCTCGATGCCGCTGGCGGACACCTCGGAGCCGCGCTATGCGGAGATCGCCCGGCTGATGGCGCAATCGGGCGACTGGATCACCCCGTGGTTCGAGCCGGGCGTGCCGTTCTGGGGCAAGCCGCCTCTGGCATTCTGGGCGCAGGCGCTCTCCATCCGCCTGTTCGGCCTGTCGGAACTGGCCGTGCGCCTGCCGTCATGGCTGGCCATGCTGGGCGTGCTGGCGCTGGTCCACGCCTGCGGCCGGCGGCTGCGCAGCGCCTCGGCCGCGCGCTGGGCCACGCTGTTGTTCGCCACCATGCTGCTGCCGTTCGCCAGCGCCGGGGCAGTGCTCACCGACGCCTTCCTGGCGCTGGGCGTGACGCTGTCGATGGTTGCGTTCTTCCTGGCGCCCACCGAGCCCAGGCCACTGTGGCGCTACGGCTTCTTCATCGGGCTGGCCATCGGCCTGTTGTCCAAGGGGCCGCTGGCGCTGGTGCTGACCGGCGGCGCGATCGTGCCCTGGATGCTATGGCACCGCCATGCATCCCCCCAATTGCGGGCCCTGCCCTGGGCCAGCGGCGGGGCGTTGATGCTGGCATTGGCGCTGCCCTGGTATGTCGCCGCCGAACTGAAGACGCCCGGCTTCCTGCAGTATTTCATCGTCGGCGAACACTTCCTGCGCTTCGTCGATCCCGGCTGGGTCGGCGACCGCTACGGCTCGGCGCACCAGCGCCCCTACGGCAGTATCTGGCTGGACTGGCTCCTGGCAACCATGCCGTGGGGCGTGGTCCTGCTGGGCGCGATGCTGTGGCCGCGCCGCGGCGCGTCGCCGCGCCGACGCATCGCGACCGCCACCCGCGACCCCGGCCTGACCTACCTGTTGGCATGGGCGCTGGCCACGCCGCTGTTCTTCACGCTGTCCGGCAACATCCTGTGGACGTATGTGCTGCCGGCGTTGCCGCCCGTGGCGCTGGCGCTCGGCATCCAGGCCAGCCAATGGCGCCGCCGCCCTGCCCAGTTGCTGCTGGCCGGCATGGCGCTGGCGCCGGCCGCCGCCCTGGTGCTGGCGGTGCTGGCCTGGACCCAACCCGAACGCTACAAGACGGAGAAACAGTTGGTGCGGCAGGCGCAGGCAGCCATGCGGCCCGGCGACCGTCTCTATTTCATCGGCAGCCGGCCGTTCTCGGCCCGCTACTACTCGCGGGACAGCGCCGGCCTGGTCGGCCGGCAGGAACTGGCCACCGTACTGCCCACCGCCGGCCGCCAGGTGTTCCTGGCGCTGCCCAAGGACGAAGCCGCGGGGCTGCTGGCGGCCTGGCCCGGCCCGGTCACGCTGCTGTATTCGAGCCGGCGCTACCGCCTGCTGAAAGTAGAGCGCGGCGCGGCGCCTTGAGACCGCGGCGGACGCGGATTCAGCGCGGGCCGCGCAGCCGCATCAGGCTGAGGATCTCGAACAGGATCTGCGCCCCCGCATGCGCGGTGTTGGCGGTGGCGTCGTACGACGGCGCCACTTCCACCAGGTCGCCGCCAACGATGTCCAGGCCCGCCAGCCCGCGCAGCATGGCCTGGGCCTCGCGCACCGTCACGCCGCCAACCTCGGGCGTGCCGGTGCCGGGCGCGAAAGCGGGATCCAGGCAATCGATGTCGAACGACACATACACGGGCGCGTCGCCGACGATGGCTCGCGCCTGGGCGATGATGGCGTCCACCCCAAACCGCGGAATGTCCTCCGCATGGATCACGGTCATGCCGGATTCATACGAGAACTCCCACAGGTATTCGGCCGATCCACGGATGCCGATCTGGATCGTGCGCGTCGGGTCGAGCACGCCTTCCAGCACCGCCTGGCGGAATGGCCCGCCGTGATGGAAGCGGCTGCCGTCGAAGGGGCCGCCGGTGTCGCAATGCGCATCGAAATGCACCAGCGCCACGGGTTGCCGGGCGCCCAGCGCCCGCAGGATGGGCAGTGTCACGGAATGGTCGCCGCCCACCGAGAGCGGCGCGACGCCGGCTGCCACGAGTTTCTCGTAGGCCGCGTGGATGTCCTCGTGCGACTGTTCCAGGCTGTAGCGGCTGCGCATCGGCACGTCGCCGATGTCGGCCACGCGCAGCTCGCGCACCGGCGTGCATTTGAGCGCGTGGTTGTACGGCCCGACCCGCTCGATGGCGCGCAGCGCGCGCGGCCCGAAGCGACAGCCGCTGCGATTGCTGGCCCCCAGGTCCATCGGCACGCCCAGCAGCGCCACCTGCAGGTCGCCGAAATCCGGCCGGCTCCAGTCGATCTGCCGGGCCGGCGCGTCCAGCAGTGTCGGCATCCCGGCATAGGGCGCGCTGCGCGTGCCGCTGTCGTCGATGACGTTGGCCGCCACCGCGCGAAAGTGCGGATCGTGGATGACGGCTTCGTTGGCGCCGCCGAACCGGGCGCGCAACGCGGCCAGCTTCTCGGGGGTGAAACTCATGGGGTGCTCCTGGAAGATGAATCGCCGTGAACCGGCGCCGCCGCCTGTCCCATCAGGCTGACGATGATGAAACTGACGGCGCTGACGGCCAGGCTGGCGTAGATCGGCGTGTTGGCGGCCAGGCCGTCGCGAATCATGAAGCCGATCGCCGTGGCGCAGCCCAGCAGCATGCTGGCGATCGCGCCCGTGGTCGTTCCACGGCGCCACCAGATGGCGCCCAGGATCGGCACCAGCATGCCGCCGACCAGCAGGTTGTAGGCGCAGGTAAGCGCGTCCAGCACGTCATCGACCACCAGCGCGATGCCGAGCGTGGCCAGGCCAACCAGCAGCGTCATCAGGCGATGGCTGCGCACGTGGGTGAAGCCGCGGCCGCCGCGCAAGGCCGGCAGCAGGTCCTCGGCCAACACGGTGGAAGACGCCAGCATCGCCGCGCTGGCGGTGGACATCATGGCCGCCAGCGCCGCCGCGATCACCAGGCCGCGGATGCCGGCGGGCAACTCGGCCTGCACGATGGCGGCGAAAGCGTTGTTGACGTTATCCAGGTCGGGCAGCAAGACCCTCGCCGTCATGCCGATCAGCGCGCCCACCAGGCCATAGACGATGCAATACAGCCCCGCCGCCGCCCCCGCCAGCCTCGCCACCCGCTCGCTGCGGGCGGTAAAGACGCGTTGCCAGATGTCCTGGCCGATCAGGATGCCGAAGAAATAGATCAGGAAATACGTCACGATGGTGGGCCAGCCGATCGCGGTCGGCGCGAAGCTGGCCGCCGGCAGTTTCGCCACCAGTTGGTCCCAGCCGCCGACCCGCGACAGGCAGATCGGCAGCAGCACGGCCATCAGGCCGACGGTCTTGATCAGGAACTGCACGATGTCGGTCAGGGTCAGCGACCACATGCCGCCCACCGCCGAATAGACCACCACCACGCCGCCGCCCACCAGGATCGCCAGCCAGAAGGGCATGTCGAACAGCACCTGCATCACCGTGCCGGTCGCGATCACCGAGGTCGCGGCCAGCATCAGCGCGTAGGCCATCATCACCAGCGCGCTGACATGCCGGGTGCGCGCGCTGTAGCGGAACTCCAGGATCTGCGTCACGGTGAAGATGCGCAGCTTCAGCAGCGGCCGGGCCAGGAACACGTTCAGCACGATGATGCCCAGGCCCAGCATGGCGCACAGCCAGAAGCCGGAGATGCCATGCACATACCCCAACCGCACCGTGCCGACGGTGCTGGCGCCGCCGAGCACCGTGGCCGCCATGGTGCCCATGTAGAAGGCCGGTCCGAGATTGCGGCCCGCCACCAGGAAATCCTCGTGCGTCCTGGCCCGCCGCATGCCGTACCAGCCCAGTAGCAGCATCGCGGCCAGATAGGCCACGACCACGCCGATGTCGACAAACATGTCCTTCCCCTTGTCTCGTCGCGCGCGATCCGCGCGCTGAATCACCGCCGCCGGCCAAACAACTATTTACGTAGAAGTGAATCTGGAAAAAATCGGTTTTCCGGACCGCCGATCGCCCCTCGGCCGCCGGCGGCACCAGCGCCGGGATGAATCGGCAACTCCGGTGGAATAATAGGAATCCGGACTTTTTCCATCCATGCCTAGTTCGGAAAATTCACATCGATATCCATCAATGTTTCGTCCGTGATTACCCTATGCTCTCGACCGTTTCCGACCTCGACCTGCGACTGATCCGCGTCTTCCTCACCATCGTCGACGCGGGCGGCGTGTCGGCCGCGCAGGCCCTACTGGGCGTGGGCCAGTCCACCATCAGCAGCCAGCTCGCCACGCTCGAGACCCGCCTGGGCTTCACGCTGTGCGAACGCGGCCGCGGCGGCTTTCGCCTGACCGCCAAGGGGCAGCGCTTCGACAAGCTGGCGCGGCGCGCGCTGGCCTCGCTGGACGACTTCAGCGCGCAGGCGCGCAACATGCACCGGCAACTGGTCGGCAACCTGACGCTGGGCCTGATCGGCAACGCCACCATGGCGCAGAACGCACGCATCGGCCAGGCCATTCAGAAATTCCGCCGGCGCGACGAGGCCGTGCGCCTGTCGGTGCTGATCCGCAGTCCGCGCGAGCTGGAAGAGCTGATCCTCAAGGACGAGATGCAGGTCGCCATCGGCTACTTCCTGCACCGGGTGCCGATGCTGGACTACACCACGCTGTTCCAGGAACGCCAGATCGCTTACTGTGGCGCCACCCATCCGCTGGCGGCGCGCGCCGGCCGCGTCACCGAACAGGACCTGGCCGACGCCGACTGGACCTGGCGCACCTACCCCTTGCCGGAGTCCTCGTTCGCCGGCCGGCCGCGCCACATCACCTCCGAGGCCGACAACATGGAGGCCGCGCTGATCCTGATCCTGTCGGGCGCGCACCTGGGATACCTGCCCGAACACTATGCCGCGCCCTACGTGGCGGCCGGCCTGCTGCACGCGCTGGATGCCGACACCTACCACTACGACGTCGAGATCAGCATGGTGGCCAAGCGCCGCGGCCAGCTCGACGACATCGCCGCGGCCTTTCTCGAAGACATGCGCGCGGCCCTGCTGACTACGCCCGAGGCCACGCCGTGATATACCTGTGCCGCGCGCCGCGCCCGCCCACGGGCCCGACGCACCGCATCCCAGGAGCCCCGCATGTCCACCACCGCCACCCTGAATTCCGCGGCCTCCGCGCCGCGCCGCATGACCGTCCCGGCCTTTCGCGCCCGCAAGCGCGCCGAGCCGCTGGTCATGCTCACCGCCTACACCGCGCGCATGGCCGAATTGCTCGATCCCCACTGCGACGCGCTGCTGGTGGGCGACAGTCTGGCGCAGACCATCTATGGGCTGCCGTCCACCGTGCCCGTCACGCTGGACATGATGATCGCGCACGGCGCCGCCGTCGTGCGCGGCGCGCGCCAGGCGCTGGTGGTGGTCGACATGCCCTTCGGCAGCTATGAGGAAAGCCCGGAACAGGCTTTCCGCTCGGCCGCCCGCGTCCTCAAGGAAACCGGCGCCAGCGCCGTCAAGCTGGAGGGCGGCCAGGCCATGGCGCCCGCCATCGCCTATCTTTCGGCGCGCGGCATTCCCGTCATGGCGCACATCGGCCTGACGCCGCAGGCCGTCAACATCCTTGGCGGCTACGGCGCGCGCGGCAGGGGCGAGGCCGAGTACGCCCGCATCGCCGCCGATGCCACGGCGGTGGCTGAAGCCGGCGCCTTCGCCGTGGTGATCGAGGGCGTGGTCGAACCGCTGGCGCTGGCCATCACCGAGGCCATCGGTTGCCCCACCATCGGCATCGGCGCCTCGGCCGGCTGCGACGGCCAGGTGCTGGTGGTGGACGACATGCTGGGCATGTTCGATCGCACCGCGCGCTTCGTCAAACGCTATGACGCCCTGTCCGACCGCATCCAGGCCGCCGCCCGCGACTACGCGGCGGACGTGCGCGCGCGCCGCTTCCCCGAAGCGGCGCACCTGTATGGCTGAGACCGGGCATTTCCCGTCGCGGATTTCTCGCTAGAATCAAGCCATGCCCGATTTCCACGCTTCCCGCCAGCCATGACGCCGCCCCGCCAGGACACGCCCCAGTTGCAGGACGCGATCGCCGATGCGATCAGCACCGCCACGCGCGGCGCGGGCCGCGTCAACATCCTGGTGGCCGGCAAGACCGGCGTGGGCAAGAGCACGCTGATCAACGCGGTGTTCCGCGGCGACCTGGCCCGGACCGGCGCCGGCAAGCCGGTCACGCAGACCACGCAGGAATTCTCGCGCCCCGGCCACCCGCTCACCATCATCGACACGCGTGGCCTGGAAGTGGGCGACTACGCGCGCTCGCGCCAGCAGCTGGCCGACCTGATCCGCGAACGCGCGGCCGCCGAAGACCAGGACCGACACCTGCACGTCGCCTGGCTCTGCATCCAGGACAGCAGCCACCGCGTCGAGGACGCCGAAGTCGAACTGAGCGCATTGCTGGCCGACGCCGGCATCCCGGTCATCGGCGTGCTCACCAAGGCTCGCAAGAACAGCCCGTTCCTGGAACAGGCCCGCGCGCTGCTGCCGCGCGCGCGGCAGATGGTGGCGGTGCGCGCCCTGCCCGAGCACATCGAGGAACTGGGCGCGGACCTGCCGCCGATGGGCCTGGACGCCCTGATCGAAGCCACCGCGCGGTACATCCCCGAATCCCAGCAGCGCGCCTATGCCAACGCACTCTCGACCCGCAACCTGAAGGCCCTGGAAGTAAAAAAAAAGCGGGCTGAAATAGAGGTCAACGTGGCCGCCGGCCTGGCCGCGTCGGCCGCCGCCGCGCCGATCCCGTTCTCGGACGCCGTGGCCCTGGTGCCGATCCAGGTCGGCATGATCGCCAAGATCGGCATTACCTTTGGCATGGAACTGAACACCGCCGCCATCAGCACGCTGGTCACCTCGTCATTGGGCGCGTCCGCCGCCACGCTGGTGGGGCGCTCGGTGGTATCGAGCCTGCTCAAGTTCATTCCCGGCGCCGGCAGCGCCGTGGGCGGCACCATCGCCGCCACCACGGCGGGCGCCATCACCAAACTGCTCGGCAACGCCTACATCGCGGTGTTGTACGACTTCTGCCAGAAACATCCGGGCCAGGACCTCGACATCCCGATGATCACACAGGCCCTGAAGCAACGCCTGAAGCCCTGAGCGCGCAACAACGCGCAAAGATTGGACTTAATCCGCCAGGATCGGCCTTTTCGCGCGGCGGCGGTAAATAATCGCGGCGGCACGACGTAAACGTAAAGCCGCGAATCCCGCAACGCCCCCCCAATCCCCCATGATCATCGACAATTCCGACGTGATGTACCGTCACCTTGTGCAAGGTGTGGTTGACTACGCGATCTACATGCTGAACCCCGACGGCACCGTCGCCAACTGGAATGCCGGGGCCGAACGCGCCAAGGGCTATACCCGCGAAGAGGTCGTGGGGCGGCATTTTTCCTGCTTCTACAGCCCCGCCGACCAGGCCGCCGGCCTGCCCGCGCGCGGTCTGGCAGCCGCCCGCGAGCAGGGCCGCTTCGAGGCCGAAGGCTGGCGCATCCGCAAGGACGGCACGCCGTTCTGGGCGCATGTGGTGATCGACGCCATCCAGGACGACGCCGGCGCGCTCATCGGCTACGCCAAGATCACGCGCGACTGCACCGAACGCCGCGAACGCGAACTGCAGCTGCTGCACGCCAAGGAACTGGCCGAACGCTACAACAGCGAACTGACCTCGTTGTCGAGCTTCCTGGAGGCGGTGGTTTCGCACATTCCCTCGTGCGTCCTGGTGCTGGATGCCGTGTCGCGCCGCATCCTGCTGGCCAACCGGCAGACCGAAGCCGCCTTCGGTGCGCGCCGCGAGCGGATGCAGGGGCAGACCATCCAGCAATGCCTGCCGCCCGGCGTGCACGAGTTCTTCGAGCGCCTGACCAACGACGCGCTGCGCTCGGACGGCGCGCTGCGCGAGGCCGGGCAGGAGGAGGTGGTCACCGAGCGCGGCCCGCGCACGCTGCGCAGCCGCACGCTGGTGTTCCATAGCAGCGACCCCCGTTCGCGCTACGTGCTGCTGATCGCCGACGACATCACCGACGAGAACGCGGCCCAGGCCCAGGTGCGCTATATGGCGCACCACGACACCCTGACCGGCATCCCCAACCGCCGCCTGTTCCGCGAACGGCTGCTCAAGGCGCTGGCGCCCGACGGCCGCGAACGTAGCGCCGCCGTGCTGTGCCTGGACCTGGACAACTTCAAGAGCGTCAACGACACGCTCGGCCACCAGTGCGGCGATGAACTGCTGCGCCAGCTGTCGCGGCGCCTGGCCAGGAATCTGCGCGAACAGGACACGCTGGCGCGCCTGGGCGGCGACGAATTCGCGGTGGTGCTGCCCGGCATCGAGAAAACCGACGACCTGCGCCAGATGGCGCAGCGCCTGATCGACGCGATGCGCGAACCGTTCCAGGTGGATGGCCACACCGTGCCGGTCAGCGTCAGCATCGGCATCGCCGTCGCCACCGCCCAGGAGGATGGCGCCGACCATCTGCTGCGCTACGCCGACATGGCGCTGTACGAAGCCAAACGCAACGGCCGCAACTGCCTGGCGTTCTTCAAGCCCGAGATGGAAGCCGCCGCGCTCAAGCGCCACGAAATGGAAATGGATCTGCGCCAGGCGATCCTGTCGCAGCAGCTGCAGCTGTACTACCAGCCCATCAAGGACACCAGCCACGTGCGCACCGTGGGCCGCGAGGCCCTGATGCGCTGGCGGCATCCGGTCAAGGGGCTGATCATGCCCAACGAGTTCATCCCGATCGCCGAGGAAACCGGGCTGATCCACGAACTGGGCGCCTTCACCCTGCACGAAGCGTGCCGCGAGGCCATGACCTGGGACGCGCACGAAACCGTGGCGGTGAACCTGTCGGCCACGCAGTTCACCAACAACGCCCTGGTCTCGCTGGTCGAGTCGGCGCTGGCCACCTCCGGCCTGGCGGCCAGCCGGCTGGAACTGGAGATCACCGAATCGGTGTTGCTGGCCAACTCCGAGAGCAACCTGAATACCTTGAACCGGCTCAAGCAGCTCGGCGTGAAAGTGGCGCTGGACGACTTCGGCACCGGCTATTCATCGCTGGGCTACCTGCGCAGCTTCGAGTTCGACAAGATCAAGATCGACAAGTCGTTCACCCAGGACGTGGAGTCGAGCAGGGAAGCGCTGGCCATCATCCGCGCCATCAACGGCATCGGCCGCAGCCTGGACATCCCCACCACCGCCGAAGGCGTCGAAACCGCGGCCCAGCTTGAACGGCTGACCCAGGAAGGCTGCTCGCATTTCCAGGGTTTCCTGCTGGGCCGGCCGGTGTCGCACGAACCGCCAGGCTCCGAATAGCGGCGGGGCGCCTCAATCCCTGAGCAACGCCTGGCTGGCGCGGGCCGCGGCCTGCGCGGCGGCCTGGCGGCCCCGCACCAGATCGAACAGGTTCTTCGGATCGGCCAGACGCGGCGCCACTTCGACGCGCGTGCCGATGCCGTGCCTGACGGCGCAGTCGCGCAGCCAGCGCAGGGCCGAGAAATCCTCCAGCGCGAAGCCGACCGAGTCGAACACGGTGATGTCGCGTCCGTCCTGGCGGCCGGCGCTCTGGCCCGTCAGCACGCGCCACAGCTCGGTCACCGCGAAGTCGGCCGGCATCTGCTGCAGGTCGCCCTCGATGCGCGTCTGCGGTTCGTATTCCACGAACACGGCGCCAGCCCGCAGCACGTCCGCATGCAGTTCGGTCTTGCCGGGACAATCGCCACCCACGGCATTGATGTGCATGCCCGGCTCGACCATGTCGGCGGTGAGGATGGTGGCGTAGGCCTTGTCGGCCGTCACCGTGGTCACGATATCCACGCCCTTGACGGCGGCGGCGACGCTGCCGAAGCGGCGCAGGCGCAGGCCCGGCACGTCGGCCAGATTGCGCGCCAGCTTGTCGCTGGCGGCGGGATCGACGTCGTAAAGGTGCAGCGTGTCGATGCCCAGGATGTGGTGAAACGCCAGCGCCTGGAATTCGCTCTGCGCGCCGTTGCCGATCAAGGCCATGCTGCGCGAACCCGGACGGGCCAGGGCGCGCGCGGCCAGCGCCGAGGTGGCGGCGGTGCGCAGCGCGGTGGTCAGGGTCAGTTCGCTGATCAACAGCGGTTCGCCGGTGTTGACCTGCGCCAGCGCGCCAAAGGCCATCACGGTGCTCAGGCCGGCCGCCGGATTGCCGGGGTGGCCGTTGACGTACTTGAAGCTGTAGAGATCATGGTCGGCGGTGGGCATCAGCTCGATCACGCCGGTCGCCGAATGATTTGCGACGCGCGCGCTCTTGTCGAACTCCGGCCAGCGCAGGAAATCGGCCAGCAGATAATCCAGCAAGTCCTCGAATACCTTGCGCGGGCCCTGTGCGGCCACGATCTTCGCAACGTCTGTGGTGGTGAGCAGTGTCGTCATTGTTTTCCCCTGATGATTCGGTACACAAATTCTGTCCGATGCCCAGGTCAATGCCTAGCGCCCACTTTCCACACAAAATGCAAGGAACCTGCCATTCTGGCAACGGCCGATGCCACTTGTCGCAATCCGGCCGCGGCGCTGCTGGTAATCCCTGATATGCCGCGAACTGCGCCTAAACCGCGTCACTCGCGCGCAACTCCGCGGGCAGATGCTCGCGCATGACCTCGATGAAACGCCGCAGCCGCGGTGGTTGCAAGCGAGACGGGGCGTAGACCAGATAGACAGGCAAGGGCGGGGCGAACCAGTCCGGCGCCAACTGCACCAGTTGGCCGCTGGCCAGTTCCTCGCGCAGCGCCCAGGCCGACGCGATACCCACGCCCAGGCCTTGCAGCGCGGCCTTGCGCAGCGCGTACAGGCCGTCGGTGGACAGGCGCGGCACGATGTCGATGCGCGCCACCTCGCCAGTGCGGACGTGCGTCAGGCTGACTTCGTCCCGGTAGAACGTGCGCAGCGCGAGCCACGGCAGCGCCGCCAGTTCGGACGGATGCCGGGGCAGGGGGCCGCCGCCCAGCAGCGACGGCGCCGCCATGACGCTGCGCGCCACATCGCCCAGCTTGATCGCGACCACCGAAGGATCCTGCACCGGCCCGACCTTGATCGCGCAATCGATGTTCTCGGCGATGAAATCCGGCACCCTGTCATGCAGCAGCCATTCCACCCGCATGCGGGGATACTGGCGCAGGTAATGCGCCAACGCCTCCATGAACTGGTTCTGACCGAACGCGTGCGGCGCCACCACTCGCAACGACCCGGTCAGGTCCTCGCCCTCGCCACTGACCTCGCTCTCGAGCGACTGCCAGGTGGTCGTCAATTCCCGGGCGCGTTCGTAGCAGCGCTGGCCATCGTCGGTCAGCCGGATGGCGTGGGTCGAGCGCTGCAGCAGACGCACCCCCAGCGAGCGCTCCAGCAACTGCAGCCGGCGGCTGATCGTCGGCTGCGTCGCTCCCAACTGCAAAGCGGCCGCCGACAGGCTGCCAGCCTCCACGATGCGTATGAAGGTCTCCAGCAACAGCAGGCGGTCTGTTCCAGTTGCGGCGGGCAGGGCGGGCTTGGTCATACGCCTATCGTATAACGGATCTACCCGGGGGACGGCTACCCACGGCCCCCGCGGACGCTCAGAATCTGCCCCGTGCCCCCTTCGCGGCCTATTTCCTGAACGGAACCCCCATCATGTCCTCCGATACCCGGGCGCACCCCGCGCCCACAACCCAAGATCCGTCCGCCGGACTGGTCCTGCTGCTCGCCATCGGCGCCGGCCTGGCCGTTGCGTCCCTGTATTACAACCAACCGATGCTGGGCATCCTGGGCGCGGACCTGCACGCCAGCGCCAGCCAGCTTGGCTGGATTCCGACGCTGACCCAGTTGGGCTATGCGTTCGGCATCCTGCTGCTGGCGCCGCTGGGCGACCGCTACGACCGCAAGCGCATCGTCCTGATCAAGGCCGCCGCCCTCGCCGCGGCGCTGTTGCTGGCCGCCGCCGCCCCCGCCATCGGCGTGCTGCTGGCCGCCAGTTTCGCCATCGGACTGTCCGCCACCCTGGCGCAGGACATCGTGCCCGCCGCCGCTACGCTGGCGCCACCCGCGCATCGCGGCCGCATCGTCGGCACGGTGATGACCGGCCTGCTGTTGGGCATCCTGCTGTCACGCGTCATCAGCGGCTTCGTCGCCGAACAGCTCGGCTGGCGCACCATGTTCCTGGCCGCCGCGGTGTCGATCGTGGCGCTGGGCGCGGCCCTGTGGCGCGGCCTGCCCGCGTTCGCCCCGACCTCCCGGCTGCCCTACGCCGAACTGCTGCGCTCGCTACCCCGCCTGTGGCGCCAGCACGGCGAACTGCGCCGCGCCGCGACCGCGCAAGGCCTGTTGTCGCTGGGTTTCAGCGCCTTCTGGTCGACCCTGGCGGTCATGCTGCACGAGGCGCCATTCCACCTGGGCGCGGCGGCGGCCGGCGCCTTCGGCCTGGCCGGCGCCGCCGGCGCCCTGGCGGCGCCGCTGGCCG